>NZ_AP024166.1:0-1553697 GCF_019670485.1 Vibrio alfacsensis | reverse complement strand
GGCATACCGTACACATCACCATCTGCGCCTTTACCTTGCGCCCAAGCGTAAGGTGCAAAACTCTCCGCGTATTTATCGGCGCCGTATTTTTCAGATAGGTTAACTAGGCCACCTGAAGCGACAAATGGACCAATCTTCTCTACGTCAACAACAATCACATCACCAGCACCTGAGCCTGTCGCCAAGTTGGTGGTCAACTTTGTATGATGGTCCCCGTGGTTATTCATTAAGTAATCAACCTTAATGCCCGTTTCTTTCTCAAAATCTGGTAGCAAGACTTTCAAGCTACTGTCAAAATCAGGGAAGCCATCGAAGCGAATTTTATTCTCATCCGCAGCGTTTACCGTTGCTGCAACTCCGAGTGCAGCGGTCATGGCAAGCGTCAAAGTTTTCAGTTTCATGTTGTATCCTTAATTATTGTTCTAGAGAGTATGGAGTTCCTTGACCGAACTTCGTGGCACCAAGGTTGGTGTAAGCTTGAAGTTCACATCACGTTTATTTTTGTTAAGCGCCTGAATAACAAGTTGAACGGCTTCTGCGCTCATTTGTTCTATAGGGAAGTTAACGGTGGTAAGGGCTGGCGTGAGATAGCGCGCAAACAAAATATCATCGAAGCCAATTAATGACACTTGTTCAGGCACTTGCATTCCCTCTGCTTTTAATACTTCATAAGCACCAAAGGCCATATGGTCATTACAGGCAAACACCGCAGTGAAAGCGCATTCACGTTTAAGTAACTTACGCATAGCACTGGTGCCTGACTCTTCAGTAAAACCGGCCTCGGACACTAATGCTTCGTCATACTCGATTTCCGCTTCTTCAAGAGCCTTGCGGTAACCTTGTAGACGCCCCCGTGCATCAGATCTGTCCAGAGGACCGGTAATACATGCAATGTTGCGATGCCCCATTCGCAACAAATATTCAGTCGCCATACGGCCACCAAATTCGTTATCGATCTCTATGCAGCTTTGTGCCATTTCTGGGATATAACGGTTCACTAGAACCACTGGAACACCCTTATCATTGAGATCGATTAAGTAATCATCAGAAAGACTTTGTGTGTGAAGAATCATTGCATCAACGCGACGGCCTAACAGAAACTCGACCGATTCACGCTGGCTTTGCTCACTATTTGAACCAGCAGTCACCACAACGTGGTAACCCATGCGACGTAAGCGCTCTTCAATGCTGTGTAAAATACCAGAGTAAAATGGACCACCTAACTCAGGAACAATGATTCCAATACTACCAGTTCGACTCGATGCCAGCGCTTGGGCGATAGAGTTTGGGCGATAACCGAGTTCTTTAATGGCTTTCTCGACTTTAAGTTTCTTATCATGGCTTACTCGACAAGTGCCATTGATGACCCTAGAAACGGTCGCCTGAGAAACGCCTGCGTATTCAGATACATCTTTAATCGTCGCCACAAGAAACCTCTTCACTGACTCCAAACGTCTGTTTCGCACTTTCACGAAACCGCTTTCATGAAGTGATTATTCCCTATTCAAGTGAGTGTTAGCGTGAGTAGCATCACAACAGGCTGCGGGCTATATTGAGCAATTGGGTAAACAATGAGGCTAGTGGCAGAAAAGACTTTTTTCATGAAACAGTTTCATGAAGCACAAAATTACTTCCAGACCGAATAAAAAAAGCCTCCAAGATGGAGGCCAAAACACTACTATAGAGTCAAGATTTAACAGTGATAAGTACTTGATGGTTCTGCCTTAAGTACCTATCACAATAACATGGACAGTAATTAACTAGGGGGCGTTACCACCAAGCTTCGAACATTGCACCTACCGTTACAGTATCGACGTCTGATGAAATCTTCTCGCCTGTCACTTTATCAAAACCTGTGTATTCATTATCTGCATTACCCACTGTTGCGTAGAAACGCAGCATCGGACGTGACCACGTCTCTGGACCAATCGCCATGTTTTGAGACAACGTCATTTTCCAAGAGCTGTTCGTTGCATCGAAGTCATCGTAATCCACCACGCTGTAACCACCCTCAATCCAAGTTGAGTGAATGTCATTCCATTGGTAAGTCGGGCGTACAATCACGTTGTAGTTCGCACGGCTGTCCGTACCATCCACTTCTAACGATTGGTAAGCCGCTAGGTATTGAATGCCCGCTTTGTCTGTCAGCGTTGTGCTGCCGTCAAAGCTTACTAATAGCGCGGTTTGGTCTTCCGCTAAATCAAACACACTGTCTTTCGCGTTATCAGAGTAACGAACTATCAAGCGCTGACCTGCCATTGACGCTTCACCCGCCAATTGGTATGAATTTACGCTGCTGATGTCTTCATCTTTCACTTTGTCTGATGTGAAACCGTAGTTTGCATAAAGACTTAGGTTAGCGGATTCACCCAACTGAATACCATGCAGTTTACTGGTGATTGCGTAGCGACCGTTGTCACCCACCATGTCACCCTCAACTTGTGCAACCGCACCAAAGTCAAACTTCACACCGCCTAAGTCTAGGTTATAGAAACCCGCACCTTGACCATCGTGCATCATCCAGAAGTAGTCGTTCAAATCGGTTTGTGGACGTTGATGGAAGTCACGGCCTGCCCATACGTAGAGGTCTGGTTGAGATTCAAATAAGTTTGCTGCACCTGCGTACATCTTCTTCACGTTGACGCCGCCGTCATCTGCCCAAGAGGCATCTGACCAGTGGTCAAGCATCAATACTAAATCCCAAATCGCGCCGCCATCGCTCTTGAATGCTTTCGCTAATTGGAATTCACCGCCGTTGCCCTCGTTACCCAAACGACCGGTTGCATTCGCGTTTAGTGCGCCTGCACTGCCAACGGTTTGCGCATCGCTGCCTTGGAAGTGTGCGCCGTAACGAGCATAACCAGAGAAGACAATACCAAGTGGCACTTCTGTTTCAGAAGTTAGAACCGCTGGCTGTTGGTCATAGACATAACCCGTTTCAATTCTGGTTTCTAACTCTTGGATGCGTTTTTCTAGTGCAGCAACATCTGTATCAGCTGCAAAAGATGGAATGGAAGCAAGCGAAGCGGCCACTGCAAGAGAGAGAGGTAAAACTTTCAAGTTTTTCATTTCATATCCCTAAATTTTTGTATGTTTTGTTATTGCTGTAGGGATATTAAGGAATGAAAGGCTTGAAAATCGGACGCTGGTTCACACACCACCGGACACAACAATGTCATGAAACAACGCATGAAAGTGAAATTCAACAAAATTGATATTAATCATCTACATATATACCATCAGATTTGACTAACGATTTTGAAATCGCTTTCATTTCACGAAATTGTTTAATTTTTGTCACGTTAAAAATGAATCAATCTGGGCATTTTAACCATCACACCATGAAATATTTCACGATCCTGAAATATTTCATGAGTTGTAAGTTATTTACAACTTCATAAGCGATAGAAATAACTTTCTTCAGAACGAAAAAAGGAGTAGAGAGGTGGAGTGAGCTTAGGGTGTGTCAAAAAATATAACTGCTCACGCAAACATGTACATGGCCCACAAGCCAGCAATAAGGAACGTGATTAGCCAAATCACTTGACGTGTTTTTCGAGGCTTTTCTGCTCTTGAACGAACAACCGGCGTCAATGCACGCTGTGTCATCTTCTCAACGAACCCTTTTTTTTCAAGTGCGCGTCGATAAACATCACGACGTTTTTCCGCGGCATTTGCAACCGTGGTAAAACGTTGTCGTTGATCGGTCGTAAAGTCCGGAGCCTCATAACGTGGAGGGAGGTCAGTATGCTTAGGTTGAACGGCCATCTTTTCCCCCTTAATCGATTGTAGTACCTACGATAAGTATAGACTCGATTGCATCTAAATGGAGAAAAGTCCTTGTTTTTAAATGATATGAATAAAAAAACCACTCGAAAGTGGCTTTAATAGAATATGGCTTGAAAGTGGAACATTCGCTGCGATTTACACGTCTTGGTAATGGTCGCACTTTCGTAAATTACAAGTATTCACAAAGATACGCCGTGGCGTCTTTCACTTGCAATTCAAACGATGAATTCCCATCAACATCGAAACTCATTCCGCTATTGTATGTAGCCCAATCGGTCTCACCTGCTTTTTTCACGATGAGTGCGCCTTTTACCACCGTCATACGCTCTGGAGCTTGAGTGCCAAAAGTATACTCACCTGGCAACATGACACCAACACTCACTTCCTGATCTTGTTGGGTAAAACCCAATGACTTTACGCCACCAGCAAAATAACTGTTTTCCTTAATACTCATTCATGGTTTCCTTATCAAAGTTCCGCTCTTTTTTACCTTGTTTCTTTCTGTGACTCAAGTATCTATATCAGTCCAATCGTGTGTTCATATTTTTCTACAACCTTACTTCGGATTGTAAAAGTGGACATCAGATCATAGTTTGATGCTTCCAAAGACGAGATTGTTTGTTTTTGCAGCAGAAGCTTTTCACCATAAGCAAAAAGAAAGTGATACAGAGATTATGACAACAAAGAGGCGCAAACAACGCAAGCCAATGCCTGAGCCATCGTTTTGGCGTCGACATCAACTAAAAATAATCAAAAGCAGCTTTATGTTACTTGGCTGCACGCTCATCACTGTTACTGCGTACCAACTCTATGCCTCTTACCTCGACTATATCGATCCGGACAAAGTTTATGGCGAATGGATTGAAATTGGTGCACCGCCTTATAAAACTGAGCAGCTTTCTTTTACTCCAGAGGGCGTATTTCGTAATCACCGACTGATTTCAACTCAGTTTGAATTTGATGGTAAACGCATCTCTGTTACGACAGGTGTTGGTCCCACAATCTATCAACTGTCAGGATCACACCTATCGCCCCAAATTCGACGAATTAAACCAGCGCTCCCAAATCAACGTTTTATACTTAAAGGATTCGAGCACACAGTACAAGGTTCTAATGTTGGCGCCGCATCACAAAGACGAACAGCGTTAAGTGAACACTTTAATAAAAAGTGACATTCCATAAATCATTGCAACCTATTGAGTTCAAACTACTGTTTTCGTTTTGAGTTCAACCCACTGACCTTAATTAAGCGATCAAAGCTTTGAAATACCTCATCACATTTCATCACTCGACCGTGCCCTTGACCTTGCGTGGTTACCAGCTCAACTCGCTCAATCTCACTCGCCGCTTTGGCAGAGACACAGTGCTTAGTAAATTTGTCTTGTTCATCATGAACAATGATGGTTTTTGCATCTCTTTCCGCTAGACGTTTCTCTGGGTCAATCGACTGAAGCGGGTAGTTAAACTGGTCTTCTACTTCTGAAACCACGGCTTCGAATAGCTTCATGGAATAGCCCGAACGCGCTATGCTACCAAACAAGTTTTCAACGTAATTAAGAACCGGCGCAATTAATAGCAATGGCTTGTTTTCTAGTTTGCTATGACGACACTCTAGCGCCGATGCGGTGCCCATACTGTGCCCTACCAAGCCAACAACATCCTCTACAGAATCCAATATCTCTTCTAAACCACGCACGAATGCTGGTATATGTCCGTATTGTCCGTCACTTTCACCATGCGCGGGATGATCATAAGCCAATGCCGTGTAGCCACTCGCTGCAATGTGTTCCATTAAGGGATAGAATTGACTCGCTGTCCCTGACCAACCATGAGTCAGAATCCATACCGGGCCACTGCCAAGCTGGTAAGTTTTAATTGCTCCTGCATGGCCTTGTACTTTACTTTTTATAAGCCCTTGTGGTTCGGTGTTTTTCGGCTGGGTACGTACAGGAGTGAGTAGCAACTTACGTGCGGTATTTTTCGCGTGTGATGGCGCGAACGTGTGGTGCAAACGGGTACTGATGTTAACCAAGCTGCGCTTGACGCTGAATCGCTGTGAAGTATTAAAATAGATTTTCTCACTCATGATCGTTTCCTTATCTATCCGCTGGCACAAAATCGCTTTATACAAAAATAGAACGGTCGTGCTTTTCTAGCGGATAAGAAAGAGCGTTCTTTGTCGCTCTTTGTTATGAATCCTTTACTATACCCGTTACAGCGGGGCTAGCGCTTGCATCGAAGAAACAAGTTATCGATGCCTTGCCAGAACAACCTCTGGCTTTCCTCTTTACCTTTGATTGAATAAAACACGTGCGCACTTAAATACTGCCCGTACAAATCAAAGGTTGCTTGTCTCGTATCTAAATCCGCGACAAACTCTTGGTTTTCTTTGCCTTTCTTGAACTGAATTTCTAGGTAATTCAACCAAGTATCAATCGATTTACGTAATGCAGCTTGCAACATACAATCTTCGTCAGCCGTATCATTCCATGCGTCTAAGAACATACAACTGCCTTGAAATGAGTGATTCCACGTCATCCAAGTGTCCAACAAACCACGTAGTTTACGTTCAATGTTACTGTCACCGAGCTCACGCGCAGGCGAAATAACACGCTCTGCGAAGACTTGATTGGCAAACTCCAACACCGATAGCTGAAGATTCAGTTTGGAATTGAAGTGAGCAAATAAACCGCTTTTCGACATACCACACTGCTTGGCTAGCTCACCAATGGTAAGGCTCTCTAAGCCGTTTTCACTCGCAAGCTGAAATGCACGTTGCAGAATTAGCTCTTTGGTTACTTTTCCTTTGTTCATGACACTATTTGTAGCACGATCGTGCTTTTATTCAAGGAGTAATTCCGTCGCTAGACCATTTTTGTCTCTATCAGCTATCGGAAGTCAGTCTTAGTTACTCCTTTAGGCCTCAATACATTGAAATCGAAGATACACTCACGTTTTCGAAATTTGACCTATGTCTGAATTTGAGAAATTGCACACTCTCAATCACTCATGAATTGATTTTTTCCTGCGCGAACCAAGCCGCTAACTGTTAGGTTCGTTGCGATTTTTCATTTTATTTAGGTAAGCACTTATGGCAACGACAAATAAAATTGCCAGTTTAGAATTTTCCCGCGTCATCGCAATGTTCGCGATCGTCGGTCTTCACTGCCAAATGGCACTCACCTATTGGCAATGGGATGGCGTTCCTTGGGTTGGGTATATGCTCAACCAGTTGGCTCGCTTTGCTGTTCCTTTGTTTTTTCTTATCTCTGGTTTTTTAATCCAGCCAAAACTTAGTGTCAATCCAATAGAAAC
Source organism: Vibrio alfacsensis (assembly GCF_019670485.1). Taxonomy (NCBI): domain Bacteria; kingdom Pseudomonadati; phylum Pseudomonadota; class Gammaproteobacteria; order Vibrionales; family Vibrionaceae; genus Vibrio; species Vibrio alfacsensis. Next base: position 1,546,593 of record NZ_AP024166.1, on the reverse strand, counting down.
ACTCAAAAACTATGCTAAACCTCTACTTAAAATCTGGCTAGTCTGGAGCGCAATTTGTTTGCTCGTGCCGTTTCGTTGGCAAGCCGTGGCAGAGTCTGGTTACCTTGTCGAGCGACAAGCATACTGGGACTACTTGATGTTAAACCCGTTCAACTCACTCTTAGAGGGGGGGTTAGTGCATTTGTGGTTTATTCCTGCCTTGGTCATTGCAGTAGCAATAATCGCATTTCTGGTTCATATCCGCATGGCGCAACTGCTACTCCCAACCGCAGTACTACTTTATCTCTACGGCGTGTTCGCAGGCAGTTACATCACGATCACGGAACTGCCAACGCCATTCTTTACCCGTAATGGCCCATTTTTTAGCACCTTATTAGTGGTGTTAGGCTATTTAGCGAGAGCACATCAATGGAAATGGTCACGTAACAATACCATTCGCGTCATTCTTGCGGGCATGGCACTCCATTTTGGTGAAGCGTATTACCTGATAAATTACGACATTGCCTTTAACTCGCATGACTTTTTATTTGGTACTGTGATTTGGGCACTTGGCGTATTCATGTGGCTATTGGCTCATCCAAATTTTGGCAATATGCCTTGGGTCTACAAATGGTCACCAAGTATCTTGGGAGTTTACGTGAGTCACTTATTGGTGATCATCATGATGATGAACGTCGCTGGTATGTTTGGGCTAAACCAGCTCGCAAAAGATGCATTTATCTACTCAGCCACCATCATCGTCACCCTACTGCTTGTAAAGGGTATTGAAGCAACGCCGTTGAAAAAGCTTCTACTTCGCTAGTTATTACTTTTCTAACTATTGATTTACTCGCTATTGAGTTACTCGCTGTTGCGCTACTGACTCTTGCTTTGCTAGCCGTTACTTTACAAAGCAAGATGGCTTCGCTAAATCGATTCAGTTTTTATTTCCACTTGCTCTAACTCTTTCGAGTTAGAGCAAGCCTCCTAAAAATGAGACATCTATCTCAGTCACAAATATTCCTATCTCTAATATTTTGTAATTTGCTTTCACTCACAAAAAACAATGTTCATTTCCTTTAGATTCAATCTTAATGAATCACCGCTCATTAAACGGAGGCAGTATGTGGGCAGGTCAAGGACTCGTTCCTTTTTTAGAAATTAGCCACTGGCTAACTTACGGTTTATACGCTGCAGCAATTTTATTTGGCGCAGCGAGCATTGCGTCACTCAGAAAGTAGTGGCGCAAGCTACCTTTATCGCAAACACTCAAATCTATCGCTAACACCTCACGTTAATTCGAACTCTCTCACACTTAACCCTCTAATTTGTGACTACTATTTCTCCAGCCAGACAAGGAGAAATGTCTATGTCAATCTATCCTATTGTCGCTTTTTGCTGTTTGTTCGTTTCAAGTTCGAGCTTTGCAGCGACCTCAAGTGACCTCAACCTTATCAACTCAACCGTCGGCTATGCCGCACTCATACTCTTTACGATTGCCTATATCTTGGTAATGCTTGAAGAGTACTTACAAATGCGTAAGTCAAAACCGGTATTGCTTGCTGCGGGGTTAATATGGATTCTGATTGGTTACACATTCGCTCAACACAACCAAGCTGAAATAGCCAAAGCGGCACTAGAACATAACTTACTCGAATACGCGGAGCTGTTGTTGTTCCTACTCGTCGCGATGACGTACATCAATGCGATGGAAGAGCGTCGGCTGTTTGATGCCCTGCAGGCTTGGATGGTGGGAAAAGGCTTCAATTTCAAAAAACTATTTTGGATAACAGGAGGACTGGCGTTTGTTATCTCACCCATCGCAGATAACCTAACAACAGCACTGTTAATGTGTGCGGTGGTGATGAAAGTCTCTGGCGACAACCCTCGCTTCGTCAACCTTGCTTGCATCAACATCGTGATTGCAGCCAACGCCGGCGGTGCGTTCAGTCCATTTGGTGATATTACGACTCTGATGGTTTGGCAAGCCGGGCACGTCAACTTTATTGAGTTCCTCCCTCTTTTTGTGCCATCACTGATCAACTACCTCATTCCTGCATTCATTATGGCGATGTTTGTCCCCAATGCTAAACCCAACACAGTTCACGAACACATCGAGCTAAAACGAGGGGCACGACGCATCGTCGGTCTGTTCATCCTCACTATAGCAACGGCGGTTTCTTTTCATGCTGTGCTTCACTTCCCTCCTGTGATTGGCATGATGATGGGGTTGGCGTACTTACAATTCTTTGGTTACTTCCTGCGGAAAACCCTCAAACACTCACTGGCGAAAAAAGCGGCCATGGCGATTGCTAATGGGGATGATTACGCATTGAAACGATTAGGCTCGGTAGTGCCATTTGACGTCTTCAATCGTATATCTCGTGCCGAGTGGGACACTCTGCTGTTCTTCTATGGCGTGGTAATGTGTGTCGGTGGGCTTAGTCTACTTGGCTACCTCGGATTAGTTTCTAACGTGATGTATACCGAGTGGAACCCTATTTGGGCCAACGTGATGGTCGGTATTCTCTCAGCCATCGTCGATAATATTCCCGTCATGTTTGCCGTGTTAACCATGGAGCCGAGCATGTCAATGGGCAACTGGTTACTCGTTACTTTAACCGCAGGGGTTGGCGGTAGCTTACTGTCTATTGGCTCGGCAGCGGGTGTTGCGTTAATGGGGGCGGCAAGAGGACAATACACGTTCTTTGGCCATCTAAAGTGGGCACCAGTGATTGCACTTGGGTATATCGCCAGCATTGCTGCGCATCTATGGATGAATGGTAGCCTATTCACTTAGATAACGTAATAACTTCTAAATCGAAACCTTTTAGCTCCGAATGGATGGTGATGACATCATCCATATCCCCCCTTTTCTCCTTTTGTCTATTTTAAAACATAATGTGTAAAGTGTGTTAAACAGTTAACATCTGCGCAATCTCAATTGAAAACTCGACATTAGTCAATTTTCACGACATTTTATTCAGCGATTAAACCCATTTAGCCTCTGGCGACTGGGCACCTCTTTGGTTGGCGTTTTGCTAACCGCATCCGTTTTGGTTGCGTGCTCGCAGCTAACACGTTTTTAAAACCAAGGAAAATACTTTATGGATAAAGATCATAGCCTTAGAGAGAACCTCTTAGCGCTGACGCTCGGTAGCGCGTTGGTGTCACTTGGGGTTATCTTCTTCAACAAGGTTGGACTACTTACTGGCGGTACAGCGGGGTTGGCAATCTTCCTCACCAAAATCAGCGATTTCAGTTTTGGTCAGGTGTTCTTTGCACTGAACCTACCTTTCTACATTCTGTCTGTAATGCGCATGGGTTGGCGTTTTACCATCAACACTTTTATCGCCGTTTCGATCGTTTCTTTTGCGGTGGACCACCTACACCATGTGATTGAGATTTCTCGTATTGAACCAGTGTATGCAGCCCTACTTGGTGGCGGACTGATTGGCATGGGGATGCTCGTCATATTCCGCCATAAGATGAGTTTGGGTGGATTCAATATCTTGGCACTCTACCTCCAAGAACGCTTTGGCATTCGAGCAGGAAAAGTACAAATGGGTCTTGATTGCACTATCGTGGTCATGTCGCTGTTTATCGTAGATGTTTACTTAATTGCACTGTCCGTACTTGGTGCGATCGCGACCAACTTAATATTAGCGATGAACCACAAACCTGGGCGCTATCAGCCGAAGCCACAAGCTGTTTAATCTCGTTGAATCAAACCTAAAAACACAGAGCCCCGAGCTATTAACTCGGGGCTCTGTGTTCGTTCTAGTTCGCTAGCGAGAAGATTATGCCAATGGCGAGTTCTCACAATATTTCTGGTCATCCGCCGTCAGTGTTTGCTTACTCACTTGGCTTAAGTGATAGTGCACCAGCATTAATAAATCATGAGCGTAGAAGAGTTCAAAGGCGTCTTCACCATTTTGTCGACAAATTGCCTCACAGCAATCAGCATGCACTTTGGCCTGCTGTGGGTTACCCGCTTTAAGTAGGCTCATGGCGAGTCGATATTCTGCTCGCTCTTCTTGCATCCACCCCCCAGCGACTTTCCAATATTCAAGTGCCAATGTCGCGGCCTCTAGCATATGTTCTACTTGCGCCTCGGAGCGCGTTTCAAGCTCTTCATATTGACAAGCAAGGTTGTTACCCGTAATCGCAATTGAACGCGCTAACGGCTCAGCAACCGTGCTTGAATCGATACCATCCGCTGCATTCGCTAACCATGAACTAGCTTGCTCTAGCTCGTTCATCGCCGACAGCTCATTGGCAATTTGAGCAAATACCCTACGCTGATCGACATCGCCTAGATCAGCAATATGAACCATATTTTGATCAACAAAGTACTGTGCTACCGATTTAGCTCGTTTACGCGCAAGACATTGCGTTGCAACACCATTTTCGAGCTTATCTAAACTCAAAAGAAATAGATTTGAATCGTGTAAATGACCTATGGCGGTGTGAAGCATTAAAGGCAAGATGCGCTCAGCATGGCTAGTATCTTTCACCTCGCTAAGCGCTTGTTCTAACTGATTGTATGTTTGTTGTGGCTGCGCTTCGTGCTGCTGCCAACTCTGATTAATGAATGCATCAAAATCCGTATTGAAAGACATATCCTTATTATCCTTTTTCATTACTCTGAATCGCTGTTATACCCTACATAAAATCTAAGAAAATAAGGCAACTCTTACCGGATTCTGGGAGTGGCCTCAACTTACAAGGGCTTGCCTTGCTCCAAAGCAAGTAGACGCTGCTTGCGCTCCACGCCACCCGCATATCCGGTCAATTTGCCGCTTTTACCAATTACACGATGACAAGGTACCACAATTGATATTGGATTCTTACCATTCGCTAGGCCGACTGCCCGCACTGCTTTAGGATTCCCGATGGCATTCGCAAGCTCTTGATAGCTCCATGTTTCGCCATAAGGAATAGTGGTCAGCGCATGCCAAACTTGGGTTTGAAAAGCAGTGCCAGTAGCCGCGAGCGGTAAATCAAACTCGTTACGCAGCCCAGCAAAATATTCTTCCAATTGGGTCACCGTTTGCCGAAGCACGACATGCTGATCATCACGCTCACCCAAATCGTTGGGTTTAGTGGTACAAGTCTCAAACCAAATACCTAACAGCCCTTGATCATTAGCTTGAATGGTCACAGCGCCTAACGGACTTTGCATTAACGTATAAAGTGATTTCATGATTGATTCCATAAGTGATACGTCGCGTAACTGCCCCAAGGCGAAGCCGTGTGAGCATTCAATGACGGGTAGTTTTGCATCGCTTTCTTAACGACGAGATCTTTATCTAAAAAACAGTCTGGCTGAGATTGACCTCGCAGTTGTGCGTAGCTCACAGTCCATGGGCCAATTCCTTTTAGAGCAAGCCATTTTTGCGGATCGCTTTCTGGTTCTTGCAACATGAATTGCGCAAAACGAACAAGGGTCTCTTTACGACTTTGCGGCATTCGCAAAAAACTAACATCCGCATTAGCAATTGCCTCTGGTGTAGGGAAATGACGCACTGGTTGATCGTGGCTCAGCGTTTCTGCCAATAAGTTAAGTTGCCCGATTGCTGCTTTAACAGAAACTTGCTGGCCGAGTATCGCCCTAACTCCGGCTTCCCACGGGTTCCACACTCCGGGAATGCGTATTCCTCGCGTTGTTACCAAGCCTGGTGCAATATACTCAAGGTGCTGTTCGATACTGGAAATGTCCGCATCAAGATCAAACATTCGACGCACGCCCGAAACCAAATTCTGTAGCTTGGCTACGTCATCAATCTCAAATCCCATCTCCAAATAACCATCTTTCTGAGTGACCTCGAAATGCGCTTTACAACCGTCAATCAAAACATAACGTTGATAGGCACTTTCGGTAATCCTCTCCATTCCTTCGACGGCTCTCTGTTGATAAAATCTGAGCATATGCTGCCAGTTCAATTCGCCTCGATACGGCAACGCAATACGATTCGTTCCTAGGCCATCAAACTCTTTTCTGCGCACTTGTGATGGCGTCAACTTAAGGATTTTCTGAAATGCATCATTAAAACGGCGCGTACTATTGAATCCAGCAGCAAAACCTACTTCCGTCACCGACATAGTGCTCGAATGCAACAATTGCTTAGCAAACATTAATTGTTGGTACTGTGCGTATTGTTTAGGTGCCATCCCCAAGTATTTTTCAAACAGCATGCGTAGATAGCGGTCGGTTATCCCTAATCGTTCTGATAATGCCACCAAAGACTGCTGATGCAGCGCCCCTTGATCGATCAACTTGATCGCCCGCAGAAATGTCGTCTCCACCCCTTTCCACGCCCAAGAGCCTGGAGCACTGTCAGGACGACAACGCAAACACGGACGATACCCAGCTTTCAGCGCTTGAGTTTTATCAGTGAAGTACTCGACATTTTCTTCCTTGGGTATATTCGCCGGGCATATCGGTCTACAAAAGATCCCCGTGGTTTTTACCGCAACATAAAAACGACCATCAAAACGGCTATCACGAGCTATTCGTGCTTTTTGACACTGTTCAAAGGTCAGCATGGTGTGAGGATGAATAAGCATCGAATGTTCCTAACAGTTGTAACTTACTTAACTATTGCAACCTAACCAACCATTGCAACTTAACTCACTATCGCAACGTCCTAGTTATAACAACTGACTTAACTATCACAATTGACGGTTGAAGTATTCGACATGGCAGCTTACGATGAGAATGTCATTTGAGTATAAAATGACCGCTTTGCGTGCGCTGGCCATTTTCGGAAATCAATATTGAGAAATTTTGGCTTTCATCACTCAGTACGCTAAGTTTAAATTTAGAAAAAAACAATTTTATATTGGAAAAAACACAACAACGTTGGCTAAAAGGAATTGGCATGGACTTACATACTTGCGTGATCGTTCTCAAAAATCAGAAAGTCATTACCAGCAAATCGGTGGAGCACTCAATAGAAATTCTCGAGCGCGATTCTGACAAGGAAGTTTCTGAAATTCAGATCAACACTACCGATGGCAAAAACATTCGAACCTACCACTACAACTGCGTAGAAGAATCACTAGAAAGCCTAATGAATTTATAAACGGTCTTGGTTTCTCTCATACTTTAGCTGTACCCCATAAAAGAAAACCCCTTGGCACTAAACCAAGGGGTTCTTTTTTACTCTTTGCATTCAGTTTCTACTCATCCGCAGGGATATCGGCAATTTGCTGCAAGCTGTAAGCGGTAAGCGGGTCGATATCTTTTACAATTTCTTCTACCTGCTTAATTGCTTCTACAGACGTACTAGCTTTACGATAGCTCAAATAAATAGGACGATACCAATCTTCGATGCCTGACACCTTGTAGAGCTGCCCACTTGCGATAAATGGCTCAACCAAAGACGCTGGTAAGTAAGCACTGCCACCTTTTTCCAAAACGAAGTCTAACGCGATACGTGCAGTCGATGTTCTTAGGTATGGTGCTGGAATTTTTGGATGACGTTCTGCGTGCTCTGATGCAAAGCGCGTCCCCCAGTCCACGTATACGTATTTTTTATCAAACACCGTATCTAGAGAATCAGGCTCGGTAGATACTAATACCAAGACCACATCGGCAACTTTCTTACAATTTAGCTCATCCGCTTTAATCTGATCGAAAGCAAACGCCATATCTAATGTGCGCTCTAAAAGGCTGCGGCTGAGCATTTCACGACCCATGACTTCCGCCATGAAGCCATAACCACCAAATGAATCCGTGACCACGCTCAGGCAATTTTGCAAATACGCATCCCAAATATTTGGTGTACCACCCATAGTAAGCTGCAAAGCCTTACCATCTTCAAGTGACAATTCGAGCTTTGCTTGTTGCAAAGTTGTTACCATTACCTCTGCATAACCGATGAGACGCTCACCAGCAGAAGTCAATTTTATGTTATTCCGATCACGAATAAACAACTGCGTATCGAAATAACTTTCTAACTGTTTGATACGAGCACTCACCGCAGCTTGCGTAATATACAAGTTCTCTGCAGCTCGTCCGAAGTGCCGAACCTTTGCCAGCTCTAAAAATGTTCGAAAGACCTTTACATCCATAAACCATCTCCTGGTTAATATAAAACCAGATTAACAACTAATTAAAATTTTGACGACAAAAAAGTTTTGTTTTTCTTTTGATAACTTTGAGCCTAATTTCTGCCGTAATTCACCACATTCATCAATAACGGTTACAGAGGCTGTTGATATGTCTGACACTGAATTTCGTCATGGCAAAAAACGTTTTTACGACAACGTAAAATTCCCACGCGGCTTTGCAAAGTCTGGCGATTTTACTCTTTCAGAAGAGGAAATCCTAACAATTTATGGGGATACTATGCTCGGCCTAGAAACAGGCGAGCTGACTCCTGAGAACAGCGAAGAAAAACACTTCGTAAAAGTTCTAGAAAACCCAGGCAAAGCAAAAACAAAAATTGAGCGCACATGGTTGAAATACACTCAACTGGCTCGAGGTCGCAAACGCTTCCATACGCTAAACGGTCGCAACAAACCTGAAGCGTCAGATGACTATGCAGAAGAGACTTTGGTTGAAGACGATTAATAAATAATGTCTGAGCGCATACGCTTGTACAAACAAAGATTCGCTCTTGAAGAGTGACTCGAACAACCTTTCTTTTCCAAAGCCCTCTGGACCTACCCGAAGGGCTTTTTAGTTGATACTCAAACTCGCCAAAAGCACTTGTGGACTCACGCACTCTTCACTTAGAGCACGAGTGAGAAAAGCAAGTAAAGCACGTTTTAACATGCCCTACGTTTAACATGCTCTATTTAGCCAGCATCGCAACTTTCTTCAAAAAGCTCTCTTTTAAGTGCTCTTGATCGTATTCCAAGTGATACGTATTGTGGAAACCCACTTTCAATTCGACGCCGTTTCCTCGCAGAAACACGTTATAACCATCATAATCAGAAAACGCTTCTACCCCCTCAAAGATCTTACCAAATTCGGTTGGTGTGCCATTGTTCATGACGCATTCGTACGCTTGCAGTACTTTGCTCGGATCCAGTTCATTTTTCATCGCAAGTCCCTCCATAGTACACATACGATAAGTATGGTTAATGGAGTCCATCCATGCCACATTCACGCTTAGATTTGTTCAGGAGTGAGACATCTCGACGTAGCCCTCGCCTTTCAATCTTAAGGTCTATTGTCATTTTAAAACTTAATTTCAGTGGTAAATTTTATTGTCAATATAAGATGATGCTTTGAATGAACGAGATGACAAAAGTTTGAAGCAAACGTCACAAATGGTCACAAAAACGACATCGGTTAAAGAAAACACAATTTTTTGACCTAAAACAATGGCGGTTCAATAATACTTATTTTATAATGCGAATTAATGTTTCAACACATTCTAAATTCCAATAACTAGGGGCACAAAATGAGACTTATCCCGTTAGCTCAGGCAGCACAAGTAGGCAAGTGGGCAGCAGCACATATCGCTAAGCGCATCAACGACTTCCAACCAACAGCTGAGCGTCCTTTCGTTCTGGGTCTACCAACTGGTGGCACTCCTCTAGCAACTTACAAAGCATTAATCGAACTTTACCAAGCGGGTGAAGTGAGTTTCGAACACGTTGTGACATTCAACATGGATGAGTACATCGGCATTCCTGCGGATCACCCTGAATCATACCGCTCATTCATGTACAGCAACTTCTTCAACCACGTGAACATCAAAGAAGAGAACATCAACCTTCTTAACGGTAACGCGGAAGATCACGAAGCAGAATGTCAACGCTACGAAGACAAAATCAAGTCTTACGGCAAGATCAACCTATTCATGGGCGGCGTAGGCAACGACGGCCACATCGCATTCAACGAACCTGCATCTTCTCTGTCTTCTCGCACTCGCATCAAGACACTGACTGAAGACACTCGCATCGCGAACTCTCGTTTCTTCGATGGCGACATCAACCAAGTTCCTAAATACGCACTAACGATCGGTGTTGGCACGCTACTAGACGCTGAAGAAGTGATGATCCTAGTAACAGGTCACAACAAAGCGCTTGCTCTACAAGCTGCAGTAGAGGGCAGCGTAAACCACCTATGGACGGTTTCTGCTCTTCAACTTCACCCTAAAGCGGTGATCGTTTGTGACGAGCCTTCACAACAAGAACTTAAAGTGAAAACGGTTAAGTACTTCTCTGAGCTAGAAGCAGAAAACATCAAAGGTTTCTAATCCCTCGGGTACTAACCAAAGATAAACGCTGAATACACAAAACCCGTGAATCATCTCGGGTTTTTTCGTTTTTAGAGACTGGAAGGTTTAGGAATTCAAAGAACCGCTAGCGAGGCGTTTAGTAAGCTTGAATACCAAACTGGCGCAGACGTTTTGGTAATACCTCATCGAGTTTATCTAACTCGCTGGGTTTGACCTCAATGAGGTTAAAGTTGTGCTGCTCATACACAGCACGAATCTTTTCTCGCTCCGCTTCTAACATCTCGCCGGTGTCACTACCCCAAAATTGTAAATAGACTTTGCCACCTGGCAGGTAGAAATCGCTCATGACATCTTGCTCAATCGGCAACTGACGCTCATACGCGTGCACGATGCCCGCAAGATAAAGCCAATTGTCGATCAACAGTTCCCCTTTAGAACGAACGTAGTGTCCGTCCAACGTTCGATGCTTAGCCTCAAACTTCTGGCGAAAACTGGAATACGATTTATCCGTTGAATGGGATTCAGCGTCTTGCCCTAAGAATTCCACCACAGACTGCTTCAGACGCTTATTACGCAGCACAATCTCATGCCAAACGACAAAGGTATTCTGAGAGGTTTTATCTGCTCTCTGTTGGCCTCCTGCACGTATTCCGGCCTCTGTGAGTGTCCACCCCTCTTCAGATTTACTGATCCAACCTAACTCACTGAGTAATTGATTCATCCGCTTCGCATTGAGATTAAGCTTGTCGCCCAATTGCGTAGCGCTGAATGTTTGCCCAGAAGAAAGAGACAATTCGATGTGTAACGTGGTTGGCCAGACGATGAACGGGCCAAATTTAGAGTGCTCAACATACTCCCCTCCAAACTTGATGCCCTCTTCCGTGAGAACCCAGTTATCCTCTTGGCGCGTGATGTAACCCGCTCGTTTGAGATCAGCAAACAGCTGCTTTGCTTCAACTTGGCGCCGCTTTGCTAATGCTGATGTTGAGATTTTTTCAGACACGTTCCATGTCTCCCGCTACAACTAAAGATGGAATGATATTAGCGCATTGATTTCAGGGCTTGAAGTACTAGATACAACTCAAGTAATGGAAGTAGAAAAGCGTCGAAATCTCGCCTTTAAAAGAAAAAAACCAGTCACATTGGACTGGCTTAGCTAGAAACGAGTGATTGAGTTAACCCTCAGAGAGGCATCAATAAACTTGAACTAAAGTTATTTAATAAATGAAATACAACCTTGCAGGATCACTAAGTTCACGATATCGATAAAGAACGCGCCAACAATAGGCACTACCATGAATGCCTGTGGAGACGGGCCAAAGCGGTTAACGATTGATCCCATGTTCATTACCGCGGTTGGTGTCGCACCTAGACCAAAGCCACAGTGACCGCTCGCAATCACCGCTGCATCGTAGTTGCTACCCATCACACGGAATGTCACGTAGTAAGCGAATACCGCTAAAATCACTGATTGCACCGCGAGGATGATAAGGAACGGCACTGCTAAGTCGAAGATGTTCCACAGTTTCAAACTCATCAGCGCCATCGCTAAGAACAGCGAAAGTGATACTGTGCCTAGGATGTCGACCGTTTCAACATCCACTTTACGAACTTTGGTCACTTCCATGATGTTGGTGATCACTACACCAATAAACAAAGCATACACAAAATCCGGAACGGTTAACCATTTGATGCCTAGCGAACTTACCCAATCACCAACGTAGCCAGCACCAGTCACACACAACAAAATGATAGAAAGACCTTCGACAACTTTCTTCGCCGTTACGCGATCTTCTTCGTGCTCATTGTACGTCACTAATTCCGGGAATCGTTCATGTGTTTGATTGGTACGCCCATAGTCCGATTCCAAGTTGCGCTTTTCAATCAAACGTTGCGCAACAGGGCTACCTATGATGCCACCGACAACCAAACCAAAGGTTGCAGAAGCCATTGCGACTTCAAGCACGTTGTGCAGACCGTATATGTCTTGGAACGTTTGTGACCAAGCCGCACCCGTGCCATGACCACCCGACAATGTAATCGAACCAGCGATCAGTCCCATTAACGGATCTAAGCCTAATGCTGTTGCCAAAGAAACACCCACTGCGTTTTGAATAAGAATGTAAACCGAAGCGACCGCTAAGAAGATGAAAACCTTAGCACCCCCCTTAATCAACTGTGTGTAATTTGCGGCTAAACCAACCGTTGCAAAGAACATCAACATAAATGTATTTTGCAATGGCAAGTCGAAGACCAAATCTACACCATTAAAGTGCATTGCCGTGATCGCACAAGCCACAAGCAAACCACCTACGATCGGCTCTGGAATATTAAATTTCCTTAAAATAGGCAGTTTAGCGTTGATGAATTGCCCCAAGAACAACACACAGATTGCGACAAGAAACGACTCTTGTGGGCCAACAGAAATAACCTGATTCATAAAACCTCTTTGCTTCCTTTTTCTCATCCGATGAGTAACAACTCAACATTTGAGCGGTATTTAGGCAGGTCAGAGTGCCTACTGTGCGTGTACTTTTCTAGGCTACAAAACCCTTTCATTCTCAATTGACGGGAAACGAGCGAGATTTTTATTCACAAAATTCTCACTCAGTGATAAAAACACTTTTATTCACTTGTATAACAAGTATTTTTGCTGATTTTTAAAGCATTCTTAGCTCGTGAGAAGTGGACATTTTTAAGTCAAAATCGTTTGGTGAATACGCATGCGATTGCGCTCTAAATTTACGTGAAATTGCGCTGCAAAGACTCGGTAAAAACCATGCTAGATGACCATCGATGTAGATGGTCACGTGACAAACTACCGAGGTAAGCAAAAGTGGCAAATAATCCGTTGACGCCATTTTGTAATAGCTCTGTTTGTAATAGCTTGTTTGATAAGAACTCATGGTGCGCTCCCCCTCCAAACTCACGTCGGGTTTGACAAAGATGCTAAGCCAATACACTCTGCCGAAGAGAGAGTGAGCTTGGCTCATATTTTAACTATTCTGGCTACATATTAAGGTGAACAATGAGCGCATTAGTTCGCGTACAACACGTATCAAAGCGGTATCGTCAGCAGGGAGAAGCTCTGCACGACATCAGTTTTGAACTACATCCGGGTCAAGTACTTGGCTTACTGGGTCACAATGGCGCAGGTAAATCGACCCTAATCAATGCCCTGCTTGGTGTGCATGATTACCAAGGCACCGTTCGTATCAATGGTTTTGAGCCAATGACACAGCGCGACAAAATCATGCAGAGCTTATCTTATATTTCCGATGTCAACGTTCTGCCTGATTGGATGACGGTAGCTCAACTGCTAAGCTACACCGAAGGCGTCCACCCTCGTTTCAACCGCGGAAAAGCGGACACGATGTTGCTTCAAACCGACATCAAGCCTCGCGCTCGCATCCGGTCCCTTTCCAAAGGAATGAAAGTGCAGTTGCACTTAGCTATCGTGGTCGCCACCGATACTCAGATTCTCATTTTGGATGAACCAACATTGGGCTTAGATCTGATTTATCGTGACACATTCTATCGTCAACTCTTGGAATGGTTTCAAGATGGCAAGCGAGCAATGATCATCACCAGTCATGAAGTTGCAGAAATTGAGCCATTGCTCACGGATGTGTTGATACTCAAACAGGGGCGTTGTGTACTGCAAACCTCGATGCAAGACGTGAATAACGATTACTTCATCTTAGAGACAACCAATGAGCAGCAAGCTCAACACATAGAGGCTATGTCTCCCCTGTCATCACAGAAAGGGTTAGGAACCACCAAGTGGTTGCTATCATCGCAATACACAGAGCACATCACTGGACTAGGTAACGTGCAACGCGCGACACTAGCGGATCTCTTTTTAGCACTTCAAAAGGAGGCCGTGTAATGCGTTCTATCATTGCGATGCTACATAGAGAGTGGATAGAAAACCCGCTCGTTATCCGATTACCGTTGTTCATGTTTGGCTGTGGCGTGCTGCTGTTCGTCAGTTTAATCAGCAGTGCATCCTTACAACACAATGTGTTCTTCCAAATGAGCATCAGTGGCGATGTGAGTGACATTCATACCGATCTAGGAAATGGCATCAATACATTGGTGTTTGGCGGGGTAGGATTATTATCCATCTTGCTGGGTACACAATACTTCCCAAGAACGCTCCGTAAAGAGCGCTCAGAGGGTAGTATCATGTTTTGGCGTAGTATGCCTATTAGTGATGTGAGAACCCACTTAGTGAAGCTGACATTTGGTCTGCTGGTAATTCCTCTCGTATGTTCGCCCCTTGTATTGGCAACCGATACCATGTTGTGGGTACTCAATATCGTCACAGACCATCAATTTGAAATGCTTTCTCGCCAAGCCTCACTAAGTTACGTACTGATACACTGGATAGAGTTTTTTCTGAGAATGATGGTAGCAGGGGTGCTGTTGTTACCACTGGCGTTAACGGCAATGGCAATATCACAAAAAGTAAACTCACCATTATTAGTTATCCTGATTGGAATCTACGCACTGCGTTGGATGCCGATTGCGATGTTCAACTTCTACGGGTTGGACCAATTCTTTTCGGCGATTTTCTCCCTGCCGTTGCATGCAATACTTGCATCTAATCCGTTTAGTGCCATTCCTGAGGCAGGTTGGACAAATATAGGCATTTACATGTTCATTGGGGTGATGACGTGGACAGCCAGTATCAAGTTCAGCCGCACTATTTCGTGATGCAATGTCACTTAAGTTGACAATCAAGATATAAAAAAACGGTCACAACCAAGTTGTGACCGTTTTTGTTTTTAAAGCAATATCATTTTAACCAAGGAACGAAATGTAGCCTTGCAAAATGATCAAGTTAACGATGTCGATGAAAAATGCACCCACAATCGGCACCACCATGAACGCCTGTGGCGACGGACCAAAGCGATTAACAATAGAACCCATGTTCATTACTGCCGTTGGGGTCGCGCCCAAACCAAAACCACAGTGACCACCTGCGATAACTGCAGCGTCGTAGTTGCTACCCATCACCTTGAACGTTACGTAGTAGGTGAAGATAGCCAGAATCACTGACTGCACACCTAAAATCACCAAGAATGGGATCGCTAAGTCGAAGATGTTCCACAATTTCAAACTCATCAGAGCCATCGCTAAGAACAGAGACAACGACACCGTACCTAACATGTCGACGGTTTCCGCGTCCAACTTACGAATCTTGGTCACTTCCAAGAAGTTGGTAATGATCACACCGATAAACAACGCGTACACGAAGTCAGGGATCATCAGCCATTGAATATCGTAAGTGCTCACCCATTGCTCTACGTACTTAGCACCTGTTACACAGATCAATAGGAAGAACAGTTTCTCAACCACTTTTTTCGCGGTTACTTTGTCTTCTTCGTACTCGTTGTATGTGACCAACTCTGGGAATTTCTCGTGGGTTTTCGCATCTCGACCACCACGACCATACTCAGATTCAATGTTGTTCTTTTCGACCAGACGCTGCGCAACCGGACTACCGATGATACCACCGATGATCAGGCCGAATGTCGCTGACGCCATCGCAATTTCCAATACGTTATGCAATCCATAAACGTCTTGGAAAGTTTGTGACCATGCCGCGCCTGTGCCGTGCCCACCAGATAGCGTAATCGACCCTGCGATAAGCCCCATCAGTGGATCCAATCCTAATGCCGCCGCAAGTGATACACCGACGCCATTTTGAATAATGATGTAAAACGACGCCACCGCTAAGAAGATAAAAACCTTCGCGCCCCCTTTCATCAGCTGAGTGTAGTTTGCGGCCAAACCAACAGTCGCAAAGAACATCAGCATAAATGTATTTTGTAACGGTAAATCGAACTCCAGATCGACCCCGTTAAAATGAAGAGCAGTAATGATGCAGGCAACAATCAAGCCCCCGACAATCGGCTCAGGTATGTTGAATTTCTTTAAGATCGGTAGCTTAGCATTAATGAAATGCCCCAGGAAAAGCACACTGATCGCAACCAAAAAGGACTCCAGTGCACCTACAGATATTAAATGATTCATATCGCCTCTTATTATTGTTCTCTTCATCCTCCGTAATGATTGAGTGTTAGTTTAACCTTCGTTCAATAGCAAATTTTAGCGCTATATTTCTACGAAAATACTCAAAAGGTTGTGTAAATGCGCCTTAGGCTAGTTTAAGGGACGGTCGTTAAGCGATGTTCTTATTTACGCGCTATTCGCAAGCCCTAAAATGTAAAAGGAGCCTGTCCAGCTCCTTCTTGTCGTCTTCACATCCAAAGCAAAATGACGGCTTGTTGTGGATAGACATAATGTTGTGAGTATTGTTCGCGTGACGCTTTCTGAGCCACTATCGGGCTCCCTTACTTAAACAGAAAGCGTCATTACTATCGACAAAGTTCCTTCCCGTTATAACGACTAGAGCGCCAAAATGGCGCTCTAACAGCTCGATTTGCTTGTATCCCATCGTAGTTTACATACTCTGACTCATGGTGATTAAAACGAGCCGAATCCCGGGAAATACTCAAGCCTGTAACAAGTCATCTCGTTACAACGGAGCCGAATTATATCATATCTCTGATAATTTTCCTCATTTCAGTGACATTCACCACATATATGAATAAATATCGATATGATTAGCTACCCAAGAGGCTTTGATTTAATAGCTCTCTCTAGTGAAAACAACACCATCTTCAAGCCAAAAAAAGAGCGCCTCAATTGAGCCGCTCATTTTACTTTAACCCCAGTGTTCAATGGCTTAATGCCGACTGTTTACATGATTAAAAACGGTAGTTCATACCCACAGACATCAAAGACTCTTGAACGTCATAGAAATCAATATTGGAATCATTGTTGTTAAAACCCGCTAACGCAACAAGTGACCAATCATTCCAATCCATAAAATCAATTTTCTCATACGCAAAGAACACGCCCGCTTCACTATTTTCACGTTTAATGCCATAGAGCGGGTTGGTTTCATCGTAATCACGATTGGTGTATTTTGCCGTCAATGCAAATCGATGCTCGTTAAGCACTTTAAAATAAGAAATTTCCGCCCCAAGACCACTCGAAGAGAATGCATCACCGTCAGCATTAATTTTGGTTAACGTTACCGATGGACGTAAAGATGACGTTTTGTCTAACTGAAGCTGGTAAGAGCCTTTTAGATAGAATGAAGAACTATCACGAGAGAGAAGATCTCGTTGTTGTTCACTTAATCCTAATTCTTGCGCTTGGCCCGATTTTTCATTTTCTACATCTTTCACTGCAAAGGCAGTATCAAGACTAAAATTTGTACCGTTGACATTGGTTAACTTTAAGCGGAAAGCGTTACCCGACTCTTCCGTTTTTGAACGGTTTACCTTAGTCGCGTAAGGATCTGCCCAAACGTCTTTATTAACAAGGGTAGGTAAGATAGAAAGATCCAGAACCATACCATCAGACAATGCTTGACGGTAACCCAGCTCAATCGCCAAATCACCCACGGCTAAGTCATCACGAGATACACCAAAGTAAACTTGCTTATCAAGCCCCGAAAAAGTATACGCCGCGTTACCTAGCGGAAATAGAAACGCATTGTTTTTATCACCCGCACGCTGATATGGACTAGAAATCGATTTATCGCCACCAGTGTATAAATTGGAGCTAATTTGACTAAAACCGATGCTTGCAGATACTTCACCACTAAAGCCAGGAGCACTTGCCAAATTAGCCATCGATGGTAATGAAACCATCGCAAGCGATAAAAGAGAGAATCTAATTTTCATGAATAACCTTTATTAACACCGGACAGACAGCAGAACTTAAGCAGCGTTGACATCACGAATCAGTGAAATCATGAATAAAGGCAGGGTCATTTACCCCGCGGTCAATGCGCATTCTGATCGTTCAAAGAGAACAAAAGGGCGAACTGTACACAGGTCATTTAAAGGCAACCAAACTCAATGGTTTATCGTAACCATAGCAAACGCTTATTAGCCGGGTATTGAAGTGATAATTCTGGCGTAAATAAGGATAGAAACGACGTATCAAGATTGCACATTCAAGAGTAAACATTCCGAACACGAGTTTCAGATAGGCAGACTTATTCGGTACCTTTTGTACTCAAGAGCGAAAACTGGCTTTTCCAAATAACCAAATAACTGGCATCTGCACGCTCTAAGAACTGTCTTAATTCTTCCATAAATACGCTAAATCTGGACGGGAGGTACTGCCGTGAACGGTATACCGCATACATTTGTCCCCACTGTCCGTAACGTCCATCAAACAAATCTACAAGGTAATTCTCCGAGATATAAGCCCTTACTTGGTCTTCAGGCACCAACGCAATCCCCATCCCAGACATCGCAAGGTTACTGGCAACATCGACAGAATCGGTGGAAATTACACCATTGACTTCAACCAACCCACACTCTTTGCCCTCTCCCTCCCAGTACCAGTTGGATTCAGGCTTTGGTGAATTAGTATTGGTAATGCATTGATGTTTCGACAGCTCTTCGGGATGACGAGGACGACCAAATCGCTCAATGTATTCCGGCGAAGCTACAAAGATGCGGCGATACTTAATCAAAGGTTTCGCGATCAATGACAAATCATCAGGAAGCAGTGGTGAGATCATGATGTCGCATTTGCTCATATCGCGTAATAACGTCGGATGAAGAGTGGTCAAATGCAAACGAATATTAGGATGACGCTGGGAAAATTCTCTAAAAAAGCCTTGGCTTAACCAGCGAGCCATAGGATGAAGCAAACCAATCGAAATGTCCCCGCGAATCGAATCTGACGTATCGTGAAGACCGTCTACGGTGTTATCGAGATCCTGCAAAATACGCTGACACGTTTCCAAAAAGACCCCGCCTTGAGGCGTCAGGTGAATCTGACTCCCTCCACGATGAAATAATCGTAGCTTAACAGACTGTTCTAATTGACTAATTTTCCGACTTAACGTTGGCTGACTGATGTTGAGCGCATCGGCTGCTTCGGTGAAGCTAAGTTTGTCTGCCAATAAGCAAAACATTCGTAAAGTATCAAGCTGTAACGACATGGGAGAAATGAGTAAGAAAAGAAAGCAAAACTCTACCAGATAAACGCAAAACTACAAAAATACATTAAAGATAACAGCTTGCTACCATTTGTTTAAATTTAGGTTAAAACCTATTTATTCAATAACTTAACTCCAACCCACTTTCTAAATTGAAGAAAATACTGCAACCAACATCACCTTATGCAGATTCTAAATAAGAACGATGCATAAAGCGTCATTTCCTTACGATTTGTCATTCATATACTCGCCCGTGAAGAACTATTACAACTTATGACAAAAGTATGAAAATTAATAAATGCAGTGCGGCCATTATTGGTTGTTTATTACTGAGCTCAACGGCTCAAGCAGTGGAAATTTCAACACCTGAATTTTACGGCTCTGTTCGTGCTCAAGCAGCATTTCAAGAGGGCAATGACTACACCACCGATATCTACCAAGCGGAAGCGGGGCTTGTCGGTTTTGTACCCGTTTATGATTTCAATTTGCGCTACCAACTGGAAGCGGAATATTCAGAATCAATGCCAAAACTTAATGCAAAAGGCGAAAAAGCAGACGACAACGATCTGATTGTCCGTGAAGCAAACATCATCATGATGAGTAAAAAATGGGGGGGAACGTTTATTGGTTCAGGTACAACCGGTACTTGGGCTGACCTTTACAGCAAGATCGACATTTTTGAAAGCAACAACATGGAACGCCATAGCGACAATCTCCTATTTGGCGGCAAACGCTACTCGACCAATCAGTTTGCATTAATCACTCCTCATTTTGGCCCTTTCCATTTTAAAGCAGCGATCGTTTCCCCTGACGAACACAACGATGAAGATGCCGACATTCTTGGCCTTCGCGCGCTATACAACCAAGGCAACTTTAGCCTTGTTGTCAACCAATCTCTGACCTCTAAAGAGATGCTTGGCGGCGCAGAAGAAGACAGCCAACGCACCATTGTGGCGACGAGCTACGACTGGAATCAATTCTATCTAGGTGCCGTAGCAGAGTTTGACTATGACGCACCGTTTGGTAAACGCAACGTGTACGGCATTTCTGGTAAATACACCTATGGTGATACCTCAATGAGTTTGGGCTACCAATTCGCCGATTGGAAAGACGCTCATCGCGATGATGAATCTTTGGTGATCGCCAACGTGAATCATAAATTCAACGCTCACTTCTCTGTTTTTGCGGAAACGGCTTTCTACGGGGAAGAGAACACTACCCCTGAAACAAGCGCCAAAGGCGACAACGTCAACTTAGGATTGATTGTTTCTTTCTAATCCCTTGTAAGGACCTCAACAATGAAACGTACTCTTCTCGCCCTCATGCTGGGTTTGAGTAGCACCATGGCCAGCGCATCGGTCACCGTCAGTGACTGTGTGATCCGCGAGCCAGCTCCTGGTGCAGACAAAACTGGTCTGTATTTCACACTGACCTACCAGCCAGATGAAGAAACACAGTCTCTTCGCTTGCCTGCACCTGAAGCCTTGTATGGTGCCATTGTGCCTCAACTGACAAGTCACACTGAACTGCATGACATGAAACATGTCGATGGTGTCATGACGATGACCAGAATCCC
The DNA here is from genome assembly GCF_019670485.1 of Vibrio alfacsensis. Taxonomy (NCBI): domain Bacteria; kingdom Pseudomonadati; phylum Pseudomonadota; class Gammaproteobacteria; order Vibrionales; family Vibrionaceae; genus Vibrio; species Vibrio alfacsensis. The sequence continues at coordinate 1,525,796 of NZ_AP024166.1, read as the reverse complement.
GCAGTTACCGTTAAAACCGGGGACGACTGTTTCTCTGAAACCCGGCGGACACCATGTCATGCTGTTCGACTTGAAACAACGTCCAATGGCAGGAGAAGAGTACGATGTTGAATTGTGGTTAGCATTCGCTCCGGAAGCGACTTGTAAAGCGGTAGTGAAAACATCCGCACAATTGGCGCAAGAGGCAGCGAAATGAAATCACTATTGAAACAAATTCGCACAGTGCGAGGGGTCGTCATTGCCACCTTAATCACCGCAGGTGCCGGCATAGGTTTATTAGCATCTCTGCCTGCAAGTGAAGTGCTGCACGCCTTTAGTACCAATGAATACTGTGGCACTTGCCATACGATGGAGCCTGCATCTGAGACATTCGCTCGCAGCATTCATGGCGGCAACAACAGCCAAGGTTTTGTTGCTGACTGTGTTTCCTGTCACCTACCCGATTCCAATGTTGTCGATGAGCTTTGGGTTAAAGGCACGTCAGGCATGCGCCACTTATTTGGAGAATATGTGCTGCAAATGGAAGCGCTCGATTATGACGAACTGCACCCGAAACGTACTGAGTATGTATTCGATTCTGGCTGTTTGAACTGCCACAAAGCACTTGAAGACCGTGCGCTCGAAGCAACCACTGAATCACCAATTTCAGATCAAACCCACCAGCTTGCATTCGCTCGCAAAGATTCAGACAGCAATTGGCAATGTTCTAGCTGTCATTACGACATTGCCCACCCTGGCCTAAAACGCGAAATGCGCTTACGAGAAGAAGAACGTATGCATGAAATCGCGACGCTTCTTGGAGTAGAAAACAATGGATAAGTGCTTTAAAGCAAACAAACTTGCCATCAGTCTATTAGCACTAGGTGCGGTTGCATTTGGTGCAAGTGCTGATAGCGTAAAAGTGACCGATATCGATAACGGCTATGAAGATTACACCATTCGTCGAACGCCTGCAGACCTTACCGCGCAAGAACGCCAAGTGGCTAACCGTAACATCTATGCTTGTTACTTAGGCTGTCACCGCCCAGCCGTTGAAGAAGTGCCAGAAACCTTAAGTCCGAAATTAGAAGGTTTTGACCCACAGTACTTCTACAACCAATTTGTCGATATGGACATGGAGCGCCAAGCTGGGGTCTCATCTCAAATGAAAGAGTACGTTTACACAATCCCACCAAAAGAGATCGCAGATTTATCTCTGGTGCTTAGCGAACGTAAAATGAAATGGAATCCGCGCCCCGACGTGGTGAAAAGTGAAGCCTACGCTCGTGGTAAGCAAAAGTACGATGCGAGCTGCAAAATGTGTCACGGTGAGCAAGGCGCTTCAACCAATCCTGCTTACCCACCACTAAAAGGTCAAATGCCAGCTTACGTATTTGAGCAAATGACCGCATACCGCGATGGCAAGCGCACCAATCGTCAAGCGGCTATCATGGTACCGTTTGCCAAAATGCTCAGCGAAGACGATTATGCGGATATCGTGGCGTACGTAACGGGAATGGAATACACCCCGATTGAGCGCCAAGAGTTCATCACAGGTAAAGGTATGCCACCCGTTGAGGGCTTCGTACTGCCAGACACAGGCCAAATCCAAAACTTCATCGACATGCACGGTGAAGACAATGACTACCCACAAAACCCGATGAGCTACACCATCAGTGAGTCTGGCAAAACTGTGGTCGACAACAACACCAAATTGGTCTGGGAACGCGATTCCTCTCGTCTTTGGATGACGGCAAAAGAAGGGGAACAGTACTGTGCGAATCTTGAGTTAGATGGCTACGACGATTGGCGTTACCCACTGATGAAAGAACTGCAAAGCATCGCTGACTTAGGTGAATTCCGTCCTGCGATTAACACCGAAGCGTTCCTCAACATGCCACGATTAAGCTCTGGTGTATGGGGCTTCCCGGTCAGTGACCATCCCGATCATGCTTGGCACATCGGCTTCCCTGAGGGCCACATCATGGGTCAGCACACGGCGTCGACTAAGCTTGTTCGCTGTGTTCGTGCAGACAACGGAGCGGCATACCATAATATGAGTTATGTCGACAATGGCGATGGTACGGTAACCGAAAAAATTACAGACCGTATGTGGCAACAAAACATCGATTACAAGCGCCGTAATTGGCTTGATTCTATCGAATACTGTGAAAACTTGGATTATGCAGGCTATGAAGATTGGCGCCTACCAAACATCCGAGAGCTCGTGTCGATCGTGAACTACAACAAAACCTCACCAGCGATTGATGAAGAGTTCTTCCCGAACACGCCGATTAAGTACTTCTTCTGGAGTAGCTCAACTGATTTACCTGGGCCAACGCTGTTTGTGCGTCCTCTACCGCCACGTAAGAAAGATCAAACCCCAGAAATGCTTGATCATCGAAACGATAAAGGTAACAAAGGCTGGGCGCAAGGCTACCAAATTGGTTCCGGTCTTGGCATGAGCAAAGATGTAGAGTTCTACGCTCGCTGTATTCGCAATCCTTAACCACACAATGCCCCCTCTTGGGGGCATTTGCGTATCTCCCACTTCACGCTTCAGTTTAAACAGGCAAACTTATGGCTTTTCATCATCACCTATTGAGTGCATTGCTCCTCGTGAGCTCATTCTCATTCGCAGACGAACCTGGCCGCTATGATGACGGTGCTCGTTGGGCGTTCATTACTGACCAAACATCAAACCAAGTGGCGGTCGTCGATACATTCGAACACGCTCATGTCGACACCCTATCCATGCAAGTTATTCCAACCATGATGGAAGTATCGGACGTCCAAGATATGTTGTTGTACATCGATGGCAAAACCACCAAAGTGTACGTCTATGATTTAGTAGTAAAAAAGCACTGGAGCATGGATGTCGAATCTGTGCCAGAAGCGATCATTGTCGCCCCTGATGGCGCACGCCTCGCCGTTGCTCTCAAAGACAAAATCGTCATGATCGAGCCACTGACTGGCCGCTACCTAGAGACGATTCCCAACCTTGCTCAACCCTACAGCGTTAACTTCGATACTGGCGGCTACAACCTTTACATCACCGAACAAAACAGTGGACGCACACTCATTTGGCGCGTGCACGATGCCGCAACGCGAGAAATTCAACTGGGCAGTGGTGGCAAAGTATCAGAAGTGACTCTTTCTCCTGATGCTCGCCTTGTCATGGTCGGTGATCTCAACAAAAACACCGTGACGGTTTGGGATCTCTTTATGGAGCAAGAATTCGCAAAGATCAGTCTCGAAGACACACCTTGGCGCCCTTATGTGAGTTCAGACAGTGAACATATGATCCTAGCGGCGCAAAATGGCCAAGGATTAGTCGTCAACAGCTGGAGCGGTCAGACGGTGAAAACGATCGATTTTAAAGATCAAACCACTGAGATCCGCACAGGCTGGCTCGAATCGATCGGCGTAGTTGCAACAAAAAGTGGCGTTAACGTGTTTAACCTGACCAATGACAAACCGACCAAACACTTTGCGCTTAATGCACCGTTAGGAGACGTCGTAGTAGTTGCGGACTCCAAAACCTTATTTGCCACCCAAGGTAACAGCAGCGCGCTATTGGTTCTTGATCTACGCAAAGAAACACTGCTTGCACCGCTAGAAACTGGTCTGAAAAAACCACACCTCATCGCGATGGGGTTAACCAACACCATTTGTCACTAGGAGCGACCATGAAACTCATCTCGTCTTTCACTCTTATCGCATCGCTGGCAATCAGTGCTGCCAGCGCCTACGCCGCGCCGCTCACATTCACCCTTAGCGAAGCGAAACAGGGATCCATTACGCAAGTGACGGAGAGAAGCTATCAAGATCAATACCTTTTTGTGGCAATAGGTTACACCTCCTGTCCAGAAATCTGCCCCACCACAGCGCTCGATATGGCAGGCGTGATGCATCGGCTCGGTAACAAAGCAGATTTGGTCACTCCTCTGTTTATCTCCATCGATCCAAACCGCGATACGGCTGAGAACTTGGCACAATACGTTCAATACTTTCACCCTAAATTAGTTGGTTTAGTGGGCAATGAAGAGCAAACCAAAGCCGTAGTAAAATCCCTGCGTGCGACATATGGCTATTCACGTGATGGAAAGCCCGTCTATGCCCCTTTGCCGGAGCTCTACGAAGTTTTTCACTCAACGTACTTGTACCTGTATGGACCAGATCGTGAGTTGATCGATGTTTATGGTTATGGTGATGGCTCCGAGAAAATCGCCAAAGCCATGCTCAAAGAACTGCCAGAGAAGTAACTTGTATGTCTAAAAACCTCAAACGATCGTATGCAATGTTCACCTTGATCATGCTTTCGGTTTTTGGCGTGAATACTGACAGTTTGGCCAGCCAGTGCCCGACACCTGCTCCTTTTACGCCAGTGACCATTGCATCGGAAAACTTACCTAACGCCATACAAAAGCCAATCCATACGCCAGTGAGTGTCGTTAACCTCTGGGCAATATGGTGCGCACCATGCAGAAAAGAACTGCCAATGCTGGTGGAACTGAATCGCGCTCTAGAAGATAAGGTCTCATTGAGTGCCATTCACGTTGGAGCGATGAACGAGCAAGTGACCAACGCCATAGAAACACTTGGTGCAACCAAACTTAATCAAGGCCATATGGATGACTTTTCCCAGTTAAACCAGATCGGGATTCACGGATTACCTGCCACCTTAATCATGCTCCAAGGTGAGGTGCGATACATTGGCAATGGATACCTTGCCGAGTCGATGGAGAATTATCAGCAATGGCTGCTGTGCTTAGAGGAAAATATCGGTGAAAGTTAATCATATTATGGCGCTTATCGCCATCAACTTGCTTCCGCTGTCTTTGGCTCACGCTCAAAGTGATCCAGTCTACGATCAAGGGGAGGCGCTCTATATCAATCCTGGGAGAGGAGGCTGTGGGCAGTGTCATGGCGTATCGGGTAATGAACCTGTCATGCCGCTGTATCCAAAAATTGGCGGTCAATCAGAACAATACCTCTACAATCAAATGATCGACTATCGAGAGAAGCGACGCAAAAACGGTTTATACATTCCTATGGAGGTGGCGATGCACCCATTCAATGATGAAGAAATTCGCGCCATGGCAGTGTATCTAGCAAAACAACGAGTGTTTTAATCTCAATCAAACCGTGACAATTTCATCCTCCAAAGAGCCGTCGTGTCGGCTCTTTTCTTTTACACCGTTTTCTTTCTACTTTCGCAAACAGTCACTTCGTTAGACACGAACGACTTAAAAAGCATGTATAATTTTCAAGCAAACCAACAAACAACAAGATTGCAGAAATGAAAATTTGCTTAGCCTTTTCCTCCCTGATGTTGTTTGCTGCCACAGCATCTGCGAGCGAAAACATTAAAATAGAATATCTACCAACGGAAACGACTGACGACCGCTTTGCTGCACAGGTGATAGAGAGCAGCGAAGTGAATGACACTTTTGTTCAATTGTCTCAAGAACACTTCCTGTTTAATACACCGTTAACCCTCATTTATGGCGGTGAAGATGGGCCATTTTACGATCCCGATACGCACAGCATTCATATCCCGTACACGTTTTATCTCGAATCACTCAACTACTTCACCAACAACAAATATCAAGAACGGTATGGCAAAACACCAAAAGTAGGCGCCCTCGATACCTTACTCCATACTTTATTGCACGAAGCCGGGCACGCTTACATCGCCGATCAAAACATCCCTATATTGGGCAAAGAAGAAGATGCCGTTGATAACTTTGCCACCATTTTGCTGATCGACTACGTCGAAGACGGATCAGATGTGGCGATCAGTGCGGCGGACATGTTTGCGTTCGAATCTGACGATAGGCCAGACTACTACGAATTTGGAGAATACATTGATGAACACAGCTTCGATCTACAACGCTATTCCTCTACTTTATGTTTGGTTTACGGCAGCGATCCAGAGCAATACAAAGCGTTACTGGATGAAGTGGAAAAAGATTATTTGCGCGAACGTAAAGAGTTCTGTCAATTCAATTACCGTAACATCCGTGACAATTGGCTGCATTACTTGCAAAACAATGAACTAAAAGACAAATAATCACGTAAAAAATGGCACAGTTAACTACAGGCCTAACCATGATAAAACTGACCGTATTTTACGATGGCACTTGCCCCTTGTGCACCAAAGAGATGGACGCGCTAAAGCTGCGCGATACTCAACAACAGATCAAAACCATCGACATCTACAGCGAGGCTTTCAACGACTATCCGCAAATCGATCCCAAGCATGCCAACACCATCTTGCATGCCCTCAACGAGAAAGGCGAACTGCTGCTTGGGTTGGATGTGACTCATCGTGCATGGCAATTGGTTGGTCGTGGTTGGTTATATGCCCCGCTGCGTTGGCGTATTTTCAAACCTGCAGCAGACTGGCTTTACCTCAAGTTTGCCAATAACCGCTACCGAGTCTCATATTGGTTAACAGGCACCTCTCGTTGTAGCAATAGTGTCTGTTCTCGCGAATAATGAAAATAAACACATTTATCACCACTGCAACCTAAGAGCAAAGCCAACGAGTCGTACAATCTAGCCGCTCGCTATAACGTTGAGTGCTTTAGAAACAAAGTAATTAAATAGATTGTAATCACAAAGCCACAGAATCGAGTTCAACCTCACATAAAAAACCATGTCACAAGAACATGGTTTTTATAGTGCTCATGGTTAACTTAGTTCTTTTTCTTATCTAGCATCAAAGAATAGGTCGGTAAGCCATTACAAATAAAGATGGATAAAGACATCCAAATCAATAAGACAAACATCGTATATTGAACTGACATCAACCTTGAGTCGGCCACAATATCGAGCACTGACTCCCATTCAGATTGGTCAATCACACTGTTTGCCATCATATCAACTACCATTTCGTTTGAAGAGAACGGGATTAGTTTTTGATCGGCAATGATGTGTTGCGTTTGCACTGACAACGTCGAGTCCTGTAATGCACCTTTTTGGATCTCACCAGTAAATGAAAACAGCATAATAGAGCCTAGAATAGCAACCCCCATTGCCTGTCCAAAGTTACGAAATGTCGCTTGAATCCCCCCTGATTGGCGAGCTTCTTTTTCTGGCAATGCATCTGTAACTACCAACGATGATTGAGAGGCCACAATGCCACAACCTGTGCCGAAAATAAGCAACGATATATACTGCCATGCGGTAATACCCTCAACAGAGAAGCCGAAGAACATCAGTAAAATACCTGCAGACACCAGGACAAATCCTAACTGAGTGACACGTTTACATGATAGACGACTCAGAGTTTTAGTTGTTGCAAGCGAACCAATGATCATCCCGACCGCAAAACACACCAATGCTGATGCAGACTCAATTGCATTGAAGCCAGCCACGAGCTGCATGTAACTCACGTTAACGAACGAAGTGAATCCAAATAATAGGAAGACTGTCGCACACAAGTAGAGACCTCGCAGTACCTGTGGGTTGGTTAGAAAAACCTGTGGCAACAATGGGGTACCACCAGATCGCTCAAAACGTTTCTCCCATTTAATCAAACCGATGAGAATTGCAACCCCAAAAAGAACACATGGGATAGCAGGAGAAACGCCAAACAACTGAAAATCACCAATCGGTTCGACAAGCCCCCACTCAGAAATCTTCAAAAGCCCCGTAACGAAAAACGCCAAGCCTATCGCAGCAGCAGCAATACCAACGACGTCAACTCGACCTTTAAACTTTTCTGAATCGATATTTGGAATAATGGCAAACACAGCGATAGTCAAAGCAACGCAATAGAGCCCCTGAACCGCAAACGCCGCTCTAAATCCAGCAAGGTCAATCATGACACCAAAAATAACAGGTGCGAGCGCACTTGCTACGCCAAGAAATGCCGCAATAGCCGCAAACGCAATCGCTTGATCTTTCCCTTTATAGATACCTGCTACATTGGCAAGAACAGCAGGTATCAGCAAACAACCAGCGATACCACAAGAAAAACGGGCCACGGCATTCAACACCATCATATTTGGTGCGACAGCACTGACGAACGCAGACACCGCCATTAAGCCAGCACCAATCAACATTTGGCGTTTCCAACCAATAATCAGTCCAGTTAAACCACCAGTGATCATACCGGCAGCAGCAACGAGAGGATAAATCGCATTTGCCATTTGGATCTCAGCCATCGACGCATTGAATAGGCCGATCATCGCTTCAGTCGATACGGCCAAACCTGCATTGTCTGACATGGTTGAGAATTGAGCTGCGAGCAAAACAAACAGTGGGAACCACTTTTTCATGCCGACATCTTCCGATGCTGATAGAGTAGTAGGATTCATAACAAGCCCCTTATGTTTTTAGGAAAAAAGTGCCGCGATTGCGGCACTGAACTAGGAGTAAGAAATAGGATTAACGAATCAGATAACCGCCATCTGCTGCGTAGTATTCACCAGTGATGAAGCTTGCTTTATCTGAACTTACAAAACTAACCAGGTCAGCAATCTCTTGCTCTTCGCCCAAACGACCCATTGCATGAAGTGCTTTTAGCCCCTCGACTTGTTCATCATTAAGAGCTGCGGTCACTAATGGCGTATTCACGTAAGCCGGACCAACACAGTTCACGCGAATATTTTCTGCCGCATGATCTAGAGCTGCATTTTTAGTCAAACCCACCACCGCATGTTTCGCTGCGACATAAGCACCAGCGCCTTGGAAACCACGCTGGCTGAGCACAGACCCAATGTTGACAATGCTGCCACCACCATTCTTTCGCATCTGCTCGATTTGTGCTTTCATTCCATAAAATACACCGGTGAGGTTCACATCCATCACGAACTGCCAACTATCCACAGAGATATCGCCCGTTTGATGTAAGTCATGGCTCACACCAGCATTATTGCAGGCAATATCCAAGCGTCCGTACTCCGCGACAGCTCGCTCAACTAGCGCCAAGTTATCTTCTAAATTCGCAACGTTCGCATATTGGAAACAAGCTGTGCCACCAGCGGCTAAAATGGCTTTTACCGTATCCATCCCACCTTGTTCGTTAATATCCGATACCACCACTTTGGCGCCTTGCTGCGCGTAATCGATGGCAATGCTTCGTCCGATCCCTGAACCTGCACCTGTAACTACTGCAACTTTGTCATTTAGCATTTTCATAATATTTTCCTCGCAAATGGATGAAGCAAAATCGTATTGTTTGTTGATGTAGTCATAGTAGTTTTAAGGACTAAAAGGAGCGAGGAAACCCAAGATTTACCAGTTGGAACTTGATATAAGATGCTGTTTATTAAGGTTAAATCTATTTACCACAAGACAATGGATAAACATTTAGAAAGAAAAGTAACGTGGATTTCGGTGCAGAGAACAAGCCATAAGACCAATAAGAAAAAGGCCATTCATTCTGCAAAGCACTTAGTGTCAGGCACTGAAAATAATCGTCCTCTTGAGTAGAAATCTCAGGGGCAATATAGAAATGTGAAAAGTTGTCGATATAAGCGTGTGTGAAGTCATTTTTTGATAAATCCAAAAACTGACCAAGCGCATTCACTGGTCCTGACACCATACTAAGAACAATCAAAAGAATGAGCGTCGCTTTTTTCATACCACCACCTGTATCCTCTCCATATTTAAAATACGGATAAAAAAAGGTCAGCACAGCGGCTGACCAAAGAAGCGAATAACCGCTTGTTATGAAACTAGAAATCCAAACTAATCGTCCTTTAGATCGCGAGATAACCACCATCAACGTTGTAGTATGCACCATTGATGAAACCCGCACGATCTGAGCCAAGGAAAGCGACCAATTCGCTGATCTCTCGAGGCTGACCAATACGGCCAATAGGATGTGCGGCAAGGGTTGCAGCTGCACGCTCTTCATCTGCATCTTCTGTAATCATTGGCGTAGCAATAACACCCGGAGCCACCATGTTGATACGGATACCGTATTTTGCGTAATCCACCGCATAGGTTTTGGTTAAACCAACCACAGCGTGCTTAGAAGCGATGTAAGGAGCACAACCAGGTACAGCAGCTTTACCAGCGATGGATGACGTGTTAATGATCGCAGGGTTCTCAATGCCAGCCGACAAGAAGTATTTGATTTGCTTGTTCATTGCCAATGCCACCCCACGGACATTGACGTTAAAGACTGTATCGAACAAGTTCATATCTTGATCTGCACCTAAGTTACCTGTATCTCCGATGATGCCAGCATTATTGAAACAAATATCGACTTTGCCAAACTTCTCGATAGCCAGATCAATCATCTTTTGGTGATCGCTTTCAGACGTCACATCCGCTGTGGTAAAAAAGCAGTTATTATTATCTTCACATATTGCAAGAACCTCAGATGATACATTGATATCACCCGCAATCACTTGCGCGCCCTCAGCCAAGAAGAGACGAACACTGTCAAGACCAATGCCAGATGCTGCACCCGTGATTATTGCTACTTTATTACTTAGTAGAGTCATAGTTTTGCCCTCAAGATTGATGTATTTTTGAACTACATTCATCTTAAACAATGGCTCATAGCAAAACGAGGAAAGGCAATATTTACCAACCGGAAATCACTATATACAAGTGATTTTAAAACAAAAAAGCAGGCTATCTCAGCCTGCTTTTTATATCTAACCTATTCATCATGCTGGATTATTCGCATGATAATTTTCAACGAAACGGTTAAATGCGACGTTAATTTCTTTAAACGCTTCAAGCGCATTATCCGGAGTGAACGCTTTGTACTTCCACTCTATACCAAACGTTCGCTCGATGATTTCTACGGTTAAATCCGTCGCGATCATCGTTCCGTCTTCACGGATCTCCTTAAACCCTTCCGCCACATTACCCGCTTCATTCACCTTAACCATTTCTTCGAGTGTAGTTCCCTCTGGTACAATCACTTCAACACCGGAGGAGCCCACTCGTGCAGGATAACACCCCGGCAATCCTTGCGGTGCAGGGACATTCATCACCTCATTGGTATCGAATAAAATTGCACGCGCAATCGCCACACCGTGTGCTGCGGTTTGTTCTTGATCCGCCAATCCAGCCTCCGCTGGCCATGTGTTTTCATCAATCATCTGCGGGAAAATATCGTTTTCAAAATCAAGTTCTTCTGTCACATTGCGCCCTAGTACAGCGACATCAATGTAATACGGGATGTTCTGATTAGTACCAACAAACATCAGCGGCATGATGAGTGAATGGTGACCAGCTAAATGGATGCGAACATCAGTTTGCTCAACACCGTACTTGCGAGCAATGATTCGCTTCAATGCTGGCTCGCCAAGCGCAAAATCTCCTAATCCACAAGTCGGAGCCAATCCTCTAGATTTCAACGCTACGTGCAAGAAATCACATCCAGAACCATTGATAACCTTGGTTTCCTCTAAACCTGCGGCATGCAATGATTTCATTAAATTCACTAGCAACACCGCATGCCCCGGAGCCCAAGGGCGTAATCCTGTACCTACAGGATTTGCGTCATAAATCGTTTTCGCTATTTCTAGTGGAACCGAAGTACGAATTTTTCCAGCAGCAAGCAAGCTCGCTAGGTGAATAACAACATCCGGTTTAATTTCACGTAACTGAGCTGTCGTCGATTCTAAATCCATTAGATCCATCACAACAGGCGTCACATTTGGATATGGCTTTTCAGGATTAGACCACATCGCATTGTCTTTGATACAACAAGCTTTATGCTTGATAAAATTGTCTCGAATATCTCCAAGATACAAATCAACACCCGGTAACGCAGCCACCAAATGCGCTGCAAATACACCTACGCCACCAACACCTGTAATCAATACTCTTTTATTGCTCATAGGAACCTCTCTACCTGGAACTCGAACGTTGCGAAATAAACACCTCTACGGTGTGCTTTGCGTTGAATCCAATATATAAACTGAGAATAAAGTAAGCGACGAAACACAGCATTTCCATATCGGAAACCTCACTTTCATGGAGTTTTGCTACCGCTATCTCACGGTTTAGTTTTTTGTGTTTTTCTATAAAAAAATGACGCTATGCTGAAAACAGAAAAATTGAGAGAGGTAAATGATGAATCTCAACTTGGATATTCAAAACATTGTCGTACTTAAGAAAATGTATGAATTACGAAATGTTAAGTTGGTTGCAGAAGCGCTAGGAAAAACATCCGGAGCGATCAGTAAGAATCTTACAAAGTTAAAATCACAACTTGATGACCCCTTATTTATTCAAACCAAGCAAGGATTTGAACCCACAGCGTTTGTTGAAGCAAATATGGATAACTTTGAAAATATTCTGAGTTATGCCGACTCAATTAAACACCGAGAATTCTCCCCACATACGTTACGAGAATCTGTTTGTATTTATGCTAATACACTATTCTGGGACCGATTTGGAGACAGACTTTATCTCGCGTTAATCCAAAACGCACCTCATGCGAAATTTTCTTTCCTACGTTGGGATAACAGCGCAAAAAATCGCATGATAGATGGTGAAAAGTCCATTGCAATTCATAGCTTTGATGACTCATTGCCTCAGTCTATAGCGCAACGAGAAATAGGTAGTGACAAAGCGGTATTTTTCGTTCGAAACAGCCACCCCGCACATGATATCGATACTTTGGTTAAATATCCGATGGTGGTGCTCAAAACACCTGGATGGAACGATCATAAGTATAAAATGCTTGAAAGGCTGAGTAATGTTGGCTATCACATCAACCCAAGAGTTGAAGTAGAACACCCTGTAATGAGCCACAAAATTGTTCTGCAATCGGACCATTTCGGTTTAACCATGACTGACAATGTTCCTGAAGGTTGTCGAGTTATCGACCTACCCAATGTTCAGGGATTTGATGTCACCTACGTAGTTAGTTGTAGGCGTGCACAAAAAAATGACCCCCTCAATCAATGGCTATTTGATACGATTTCTTCGGTGATAACCTCACAATAACTTTCCTGCAATCTCATCAGGAAACCAATTTGGTAAATCTTGAGTTTCCTGTATTTCTTCCTTTTAATGCTCTTAATCTTTGGTTGCTGAACGTTCATTTTCTGCATACAAAATCCAAAGATTAAGAGGAATTTTCGATGAAAATCTCTAAGACCGCACTCGTGGTATCCACTTTATTTTCGAGCAATGTTTTTTCAGGTGCGATCGCGCTGCCTGAAGTGGCGACCTTTGATAGTGTTTCTTCGGCAGGGATTGCCAATTCAACCAATCGCTCGGATGCCTCTGCAATAATAACCAGCCCTGCCGGCTTATCGGCTATCGATGACTTGAGCTTATCTATTGGCATTCAATATCTTGATGCTGCATCAGCACACAAAGGTGAGCTTTACGAAGAGTACGTCACAACTCGAGGGAAAAAACGGACTGTTTTACCAAGTGCCGCCTTTGCCCAGCGCCTCACAGATAAGATTGTGATGGGCATTTCTCTCCACGGAGAGGGCGGCCTCGGAATGAAATACAGCAACGGATTGATGGGTGGAGGTGTTTACAAAGAACAATCCGTTGAAGTTGCTAACCTACATGTGGGGGCAGCATATCAACTGAGTGACCAGTTATCTCTCGGCGGCGCGTTGGTTGTACAAAACCTAAGTGCTGAGATTGATATTCCATCATTGATGAACAGCGATGACGATTCCACACAAGCCTCCTTTATGCTATCAGCAATGTATGATTTCAATTCTTCAACCTACCTAGCCGTAAATTACAAGCATGGGGTCAAGCACAAATTAAGGCTCAATGTTGATGATTTAACGGTAAATAAAGATTTCAAATGGCCAAGCATTTTAACCTTGGGGCTTAGCCATCAATTTGATGACCAATGGGGTATGAAGTTACAAACGGGCTTCGAAGAGTGGAAAGAGTATGGCAAAGTCGATGGTCGTAAGATGAAAAACGTTTACCACCTCGGCGGTGCAGTCAACTACACCCAGGGCGCATGGAAGTACCAAGCGGGAGCAAGATACGACAGCAAAGCTATGAATGACTACGATGCAAAGCCAGATTTACCGCTCGTCGATCAATGGGCAATAGGTGCAGGGCTTGAATACACACTCAACAATAAACACAAAATTGGTTTAGCGTATGAATACCGTGATTTGGGCACACCCGATGTGTCTTATTCATTCACAGGGGGAAGTGACTATATTGGGAAAATGACCACACACCGACTGCATTTCCTCAGCCTTTCTTACGCGTTTTGACTTACGAACTATTTACCAACAACTACTATTTTCGGCTTTAAAGTAAGGAGTGGATGAGGTAAATCATCCACTCCACCTCTTTCTAAGCATTCTATTTTTCATTAATCAGACAACGTATAATGCCGCCAACTTAGCACCTACAAGGGCAAAACCAGATGATTATTATGACCACCAATTTCGGTGACATCGAAATTGAACTGAACCTAGAACGAGCGCCAGTTAGTTCAAAGAACTTCAAAAAATACTGTGAAGATGGCTTCTACGACGGCACCATTTTCCACCGCGTTATCGATGGTTTTATGATCCAAGGTGGCGGTCACACCGAAGACATGGCAGAAAAGCCAACACGCGCCCCGATCGCGAACGAAGCAAACCGTGGTCTAAAGAACCTTGTTGGCACTATCGCAATGGCGCGTACCGATGCACCGCACTCTGCAACGGCACAGTTCTTCATTAACTTGGAAGACAATGATTTCCTAGACCACACCGCAACTACCAACCTAGGCTGGGGCTACGCCGTGTTTGGTAAAGTGACCGCGGGTATGGATGTCGTAAACCGCATCGCAAAAGTGAAAACAACTTCTAAGCTTGGACATGATGATGTGCCATGCGATCCAATCATTATCGAGAAAGTGACGATCAGCGAATAAGCACATTCACCTCTTTGGAGAAGTCGTCACTATAAAACGATAAAAGCGCCTAAGGTCTTATGAGTTAGACGCTTTTTGTTTTTATGACTCAGCCTATTAGTTTGGCTTGTGCCGGAGTTATTGATAGAAAAGCTCGGCTTTTGCTCCGACTAAATCAAGCTCAGAGCCTTGAAAGTCCACCAGATATTCAGCGACAAGGTTGTACCCAACCCAATACCCCATGTATTTCGGCCAGCGGCTTTCATCGCTGCCAAGAAAGTAAGCGTCGAAGTTGTAATCTAAGCTGGTCAGCTTGTCTTTCATCTCAGCATAGAAAGGACGCCAATCTTGCTCTTTGATTTGCTCAAACAAGCTCGGAGTGACGCCGCCATTCACCTTACGTTCGAAATGACAAGCTAACCCTTCCATAATCAGCACATCACCAAGTGCAACGCCATTCTCTCCCGCTCGCATACGGAACAGGTGATGCAACTCATGCGCTAACACCGCCGCTAGTTCTTTCTCAATAACGTTTTTAATATCAGCACGTTGAGTATCAAGCAGAATCTCTACACGATAGGCACTTAAGCAATAGCCACCAATCCCCGTCTGCGGTACGTCATTGCGATCAAACGGGCTAACAGTCAGGTCGACGTTACTCAAATCAAAGTAACTAGAAAGTGGTGAGCTCAGATCATCAAGTTTCTGATGCAAATACTCAGAGATTGGAGACAACTCACCTGTCGCATTTAAAAGGGTTACGCGATAACTCATTTATCTTCCTTGATAGTTTGGGTTAAAAGCAGCGAGTTTACAGTGTAAAGAGTGAGCAATTCTAGCGATTACATCCCTTTAAACAAACTTTGAGATGCACGGCTCACAGCGAGCTTGTTTTCTCCAACGTGAACAAACATTCTGCCAGCAAAGTCTTTGTTTACTTTGCTAATTTTGCACACTTGCACCACGCTTGAACGGTGCACTTGCCAGAACTGTTCTGGGTTAAGCTGCCCTATCAACTCTTTCAACGATGTGCGAATCAAATACTCCTGCACTTTGCCTTGTCCTTGTTGGGCATACACAGAAACGTATTTTTCTTCCGCTTTGAAATACAGCACATCAGATGTGGCGATCAGATGAATATCTTCCCCTTGCGTCGCTTTGATCCACTGAAGATACTGCGGCGTTTGTGGCGCGGATAATTGCTGCAACTGTTCTAACAGGCTGCTCATCTGCACATTGCTGCTTTCTTGCTCTCGCTTGGCAAGGCGTGCTTTCACTCTTTCACAAGTCATCAGCAGGCGCTCATCCGAAATCGGCTTAAGCAGATAGTCGGCAGCATTTTGCTCAAAGGCTTTGATGGCGTAATCATCGTACGCGGTGACAAACACAATCAAAGGTGGATTGGCGAGTTGGTTGAGCTTTTGCGCTAATGTCATGCCATCTAACACTGGCATACGAATATCGAGAAACGCAATGTCAGGGTGGCTTTGCTCTATGGCTTGTAACGCTTGTTCGCCATCCGCGACCTTAGCGATCACCTCTAGCTCTGGCCACACTTCAGCTAGGCTTTTATCAAGATGACGCCTCAATAGCGGTTCATCATCAGCAATAATGGCAGTAAACCCTGTATTCATTCCTTTCTTCCTTGATTACGATTCCATTGGCCAGCTCAGGCGAACACATACGCCACCCTGAGCAGACTCACTGATAGAAACCTCTCCTTGCCCGGCGAACAAAGCTTCAACTCGCTGCTTGAGATTACTTAAACCGACGCCTGACCCCATGTGACCACTCACGTGATTTAAGCCAACACCTGTGTCTCTGACTTCAATCTGCAAGTTCTGTTGTTCGCGCTTGATGAGCAAACTGACTTCGCCGCCCTCTCGCTTTGGCTCAATACCATGAATGATGGCGTTTTCGATTAAAGGTTGGAGCATCATCGGCGGTAACTCGGTTCTGCCTAGTCCCTCTTCCACCTCAATCTTGTAGCTGAGTCGGTCACCTAAACGGGTTTGCTGGATGCCTAAGTAAGCCTCAAGTAACGCCGTTTCATTGTCTATGGTGGTGTGTTCTTCACGTGAGCTTTTAAGCGTTGCACGCAGCAGCGCGGTTAACTGTTCTAGCATCAGCTTGGCTTTATCGACATCTTGCGACATGAGCGCGCTGATATTTGCCAAGGTATTGAATAAGAAATGCGGCTCAATCTGGCTTTGCATCTGCTTAAGCTGACTCAGTAATAGTGCACGATCTTGCTCTGCTTTCTCGCGTTTGATAGCTTCCAACTCTCGTTGAGCGATTGCATGTTGCTCGCGTGAGTAGAAATAGAAAAAGCACATGGCGCTGAATAACAATCCCATCAGACCAACCGACAGCATACTTGAGATACCGAAGTATTCCCCAAGCCAAAGCTGGGCGTTCACCACACCAAACAATAGGCAAGCCGTCAGTGAGATAGCCACTTCCGCCAAACGAGGAATGGTAGGAAACAGGCGGTCGACAAGCCATGAGAAGAAGATAGCCGAATAGCCAAATCCAAAGCTAACCGCCACATGAATGTAGAATGGACCGCCCCAAACCGAGAGCGTCATTGCTGCAATAAAGAGACAAAATGCCGTGGTCACTAATAAGCTACGCGGCCATCCACTTTTCACCACTGATTTTGCTGAACACATTTAGAATTTCCCTTTGATATTAAATACAATCATATGCTTATCATTGATTTGTGCGTAAGCAGATTGGTCGTCTCCGGTTAAAAAGCGTGCGGCAACTTCCACTTCTATACTTTGATCGCCGGTATCAATCCATTGGTAGTTAAGCCACTGCGTGACAATCACACCGCCATCTTGTGGCGACAGCATCACATCCAACGTGGGGGTTACATCACTTAGCCAGCCCATATCTGCTTTGCCGTTCCATGCAGCCCACGCTTCCACATCCCAACTCCAGTGCAGCATTACGTTATGCTGAACGATATTGGCATGCTGAAACCCTTGGGCATAGCTTGTCGCAAGTAGAGCGCTGCTAGCCAACAAAGAGTTGTTAGGATCAGGGATCTGAGAGAGTAATTCGCCACGCTCTATTGCTTGTTGCCATTCGCCTTTCGACCATGCACGGCTGTCGTACCAATATTCAGCAATCACGTTGTGTCCGGCTTGGTTTGTCCAGTTCAATCCAATTAAGGCTTGGAATGCACTGCCCTGCTCCTCAACCGAAACGGGTCGGTAAAGATCATCCTGCTGAAACTGATAGCCAACACTTTGCTTTTGCCACAGCATGGAACCGTGCATGGCGATGGATTCATCCCACACGGCAATGGCACTGGCTCCGAGTAAACCTCGGCGCACATCATCGTAATAACCAATAAGTTGATACTCGGTATCACCCACCAGCGCATAACGACGAATACCAACACCTTGTTGCTCTGCGGCTTGATCAAGTGCACTTTGGTCTTGTTGCCCCCAGCTTGAATCCGTTGCAATCACCGTCCACTCGCCTGCCATATCGTAGTGTGAAAGTGAAAACACACCCGCGCCCTCTTCTGCGACTAAGCCAACAGGGTTTTGTCGATAAGGCTTAAACAGATCCAAAGGTCGGTAGCCATAACCCACGCCCCAATCCACGCGCAACTTACCCAAACTCACATCAAGAGTGGTATCACCGACTTGCCACTCCCCTAGCCAAGCCAACTCTCTAATCAGCAATTGGTTATCAGCTTCACTCCACCAATCACTCTTTCCTTGTTGATTGAGGTACAAACCTTGGCTATACAGAGCGAACAAACCACTGAAATTTTGATAGTTCACCTGCACATCCAAGAGTGCATTAAGTGAATCACGAGAACTGCCCTGCGCCTGCATAAATGCGCTATCACGCTGCTTGGCCGTTTCGTAACTGACAGCCCAATCCCACTCAAAACTCAGCTCATCATTGGCAAAAACTGGGGCTGCTGCGCCCACACACAACGACGCAGCAATCAACAAACTGGTGCTTTTGTTAAGGTTAGGCTGGTGCGATTTCATGTGACTTCCTTGCTCGTTTTCATGGTTCTATTTAAGGCGTTCAGGCTAAAGCTGAGTCGTATTGGCTTTCGGCAAATAGCTTGGGTTGTAGAACTTGTTGTCCAGCTGCCAAGGCACGATCTCTTGATACTCGATAACGGTCTTTTTGCTCGGCTGAATGCTATCAAGCAAGGTCATCTCACTGACGTAGTCTTCACCGTTGTCGCTTGCACGTCCGTATTGCGCTTGCTTGGCGAGTTTGCCAGAGCGCAAGTAAAGATCAGCTTTGATTGGAAACGCATCTTGCTCAGACAACCATAAGTCGATCTTCTGATAACTCGCCCCTTTGGTTTTCGCGGTTAAAGCAAGATGATAAGCCGCGACACTTTCCCCGTTCACCGAAACGGTTTCTGTCGCTTTCCATTCACCTTGATAATCTTGGCTCCACGTCAGGGTTGAGATGTCGCCGATAGACGCTTCCCCAAGCAACTTCTGCATTGGCGTAATGCGAATCGGGCGGCGGCTCTTTGGCATTTGCAGCCAGTAGTTGTCGCCCATCATCAGCATCTTTTGCCCAGCTTCGACTGCTGATTTGAACACCACCAGCGATTCACGATTTGGACGCGTGTACACGTGGTAAAGGCGGGTTTTATCTAACTCTTGGTCTTGATATAGGCGCACCAGTGACACCACTTTGGAGGAGTCATCTTGCAAGCGGTAGCTGTCGGCTTTTTCAATCAATTGCGCGACTTGCTGTGCATCTAGCGCGGTTTCATTCGCACTGGCATTCATGCTTGCAACGCCGCTTGCCGTCAGCAGTGCAATTGGTAATAGTGATTTGAAATTAAACATAAATCAGTGCCTCCGTAATTGGCTTGTTCACCCCTTTGCGTGCCGAGAAAAACGCCGCAACCAAACAAATCATCAATACTGCAAATCCCGCTATAGCTACCAGCTCCCAAGAGAAGTAAATCGTTAATGGGTAACCTTCTGTGCGTCCTGGCGGTGGCGGCATTTGCACATCCACGACCATCAGTAAGACGGTGACTAGCGCCGTAAACAAAGCACCGATTAAGCTGCCAATCACGGCAAGTAACCCTGCTTCGCGCAAGAACCCAGCAATAATTTCGCGAGGGTAGCTACCAAGTGCTGACAAGGTGCCAATTTCACGGGTGCGTTCCGTTACCGACATGGTCATGGTGTTAAACAGCGCGACAAATACCACCAGCGCCATCACTGCACCCATGATGCCGAAGATACGGTCGTACAAATCTTTCACTTTGAGATAGAAGAACGCACGTTCTTGCCAAGGCGTGATCTCAATATCTTGCTCGCCAAAGTTCTGCTTTTGCTTACTCAGAGCCGAAGCCACTTGTTGCTCGACTTGGCTCGTTAAACTGGTATCGAACAGGAAGACAGATAACGCACTGACTTTGTCTGAGCCCAACAACGATTGCGCACTGTTGATGTGCACGTACAGCTGGCGTTTATCAAGCTCAGGCACGCCGGTTGAATAGATGCCACGCACTTTGAAGTCATACGCATTCAATGCACCGTCGGTTGTGGTCGCCAGCAAGGTAATCCAATCGCCAACGTGCACGCTTAGGTTGTTCGCTAAATCAACGCCAAGCATCACTTCTGGCTCTGTAGGGTCATAACGCGATGCATTAATGTTGGACAGCGTTTGCCCTTCGCGCACGTCCAAAAACGGGCCTTTCATATCAAATTCTCGTTCGTTCACGCCAATGCCGATAAAGATCGAGGACTTGTTGCCGTTGGAAATCAAACCACTGAACTCAACTCGTGGCTGCACGCCTCGCACTTCATTCAACCCAATCAATTGCTTGGTGATGTCGTCTGCATGAGTTAACCCGTTACTCAGCGGCATCTCTTCTTCTTTAGCGAAATAACCTGGCGTGGTTAACGTCAGATGCCCCGTGTCACGTGCTGTCGATTCTTTCAAACTGTCGTAGGTGTACAGACCAAAACCACCCGCACAGGTTAACGCAAACACGGCAATGGCGATGATCAGCATCGACAACAAACTGCGGCGGCGATTGCGTTGCAGGTTCAACCAAGCAAGGCGAACCGAAACAGGAATTAGCTTGCCCATGAAACCTCCTCCACACTTGCGTGCGTTTGGGTAATTTTGCCGTCCACCAATTCAATGGTGCGATCGCAGCGAGATGCCATACGAGGGTCGTGAGTGGCGACGATAAAAGTGGTGCCAAGCTCGTGTCCGAGCCCTTTCATAATGTCGATGACCTTGTTGGCAGTTTGACTATCAAGACTTGCGGTTGGCTCATCGGCAATCACCAACGCCGGTTTGTGTACTAACGCACGAGCAATTGCCACACGCTGCTGCTGACCGCCCGACAAGTTATCGGGCATGTGATGAATAAACTCACCCAAGCCAACGTGTTCTAGCATTTGTGTGGCGAGCTCGGTTTGTTCTGCTTTTGAAAAGCCGTTGAGATGCAGCGGATAAGCCACGTTCTCTAACGCTGTCATCACGGGAACAAGGTTGAATTTTTGGAACACAAAGCCAAGCTTTTCACGGCGCATTTTCGCCGCCTGCATTTGCCCAATTGGGTATGGGCTACCTGCAAATGTCACCTGACCTTGGTATTGAGTATCCAGCATGCCAAGCACGTTAAGTAAGGTGCTTTTGCCTGAGCCCGACGGTCCACACAATGCCACCATTTCGCCTGCAAATACTTCACCAGACACGTCTCGCAATGCACGCACGGTTTGGCTGCCAAGGGCGTAATCGCGACTAAGTTGATTAAAAACGATCATGACGCCTCCCTAATATTTCGCTAGCAGCGCTTTCGCGGTTTGCGTTTCTAAATTGCTGTCACCCAACTTCTCCATTTGCGCTAACCATGTTTTGGCTTGTTGGACATCTTCAGCGCGTAGTGCTGCTTCAATGGCGTAGCGATAAATCCACGAAGTAGCCGCGAAAGGTTGTTGGCTAAAACTCGGCTCATCGAGCAATGAAAGGTACAGCTCATAGCCACGCTCAAAGTGATTGAACATGTCAGGTAGAGAAGTAAATGTGGTGGCTGCCATGGCGGTGGCTAGTTGGTATTCCGGCAAACCTTGTAAGCGTTGTTGTTCTTGCAGTGGTACTGGCTGATTCGCCATTAGATCCAAACCTTTTTGGATAGTGGCAAGACCGCGCTCGGTGAACTTCATCTTGTTCCAAGGCATAAACGCCTCACGACCTTGCAACGTTTCAGCACTGCCTAAATACACCAAGGTCACCGGCGTTGCACCTTGCTCTTCGAGTTGTTTGGATAATTCACCGTAAACGGTATCAACTAAGCCAGAGTCACCCTGCGCTGCTTGGTTGAATTGACTGAGTGTGCGCTCGCTTGGATTAGCCAGAGCCAAATTGCTGCTGAGTGCAAATGCGGCGATAAACGTACTTGCCAGTTTAAGAGCTTTGATTGAGCGAGATTGAGAAACCATCATGTACTGTCCTTAGTTGAACGTGATTTGATGGTTTCAGATTAAGGGAGAAGATCGCACGCTGCTTTTGCATGCGACCAATGGCAGTTATGCGGAGTGAATGGTATTGAGAGAGGATGAATGGTTTTGTGTTTCGGCAGCCTGCAATATCGCCTCAATCATTAAGCTGAGAGCCTTAGGCTGGTAGTTGCGTTGGCGATAAACCAAATAGGCTTGGCGATCTCCACGGTTATAGGACTGCGCGACTTGCACCAGATTCAGCTCAGGTTTCACATGACGAATGGGAATCGAGGCGATCCCCAAGCCGTTTTCCACCGCTTTGATCACTGCAGTTATGTCATTGACCACCAAGCGCGGCTTACAGCTGAGCATGTCCACCAGCTTGTCTTGTTGGTAGATAGGCACTTGCGTAGTGTGCGTGCTGGCGACCCAATCTTGCTTAGCTAAATCCTCTAAGCTTTCAATACTTCCACCCGCTTGCGCTAAGTACTCTGGGCTAACAAAAAAGGCATGTTCCGCTTTAAACAACGGGCGAGCGATCATGTCGTCTAACCCGTCCAATTCGAATGTCACCACCAGATCACGATCGGTTTCTGGAATCGAATTCACTTGGCTAAGCAGAAGATCTATGGTCACTTTGGGGTAGGTTTTGATGTAGTCCTCAACCACCTTATCAACCAAGTCATTATAGAAGCGACTTGGCATCACCAATCGAATTCGCCCTTCGACTTGTTGGCTTTGTTGGTTGAGCTGCAAGATACCAGATTCAATCTGCGCCATCGCACTGCTAAGCTGATCAAACGCCTGTAAGCCTGTCTCAGTTGCCACCAACTCACGTCCCTTCTTCTCCAACAATCTCAATCCTAAACGTGCCTCCAGCGCCGATAAACGACGAGACATGGTAGAGACTGGCAGTCCGAGCTTTTTCGCTGCCGCTAGCAGAGAGCCTTGCTCAACCACTGAGCAAAACAGGTACAGATCATCAACGTTTCCAAATATGGAATTCATACTTCTTCCATTGGTTATTTTTTCCAATTTTAGATAAGTATAACCTAGCCCACTTAGAAAAGAGACCCGAATATGCCGTGAACGCGGCGCGTAATAACGAATGAATACTAGGTACAGACGTGAAAGAAAATTTTTATAAATACGCGATATACACTGTTTTTTCAGCGGCAGCTTTGTTCTCCGCTTTTTTAGTCACCTCAGACAATGTTTCCCCTTTCACCACCCAAGCGACACTGCATCGTAATGTCGCAACCATTGCGCCGGAGGTATCTGGCGTGATCACAGATGTGATGGTGAATAACGGTGAATTGGTTGAAAAAGGTCAGCCACTGTTTGCTATCGATGCCAGCAGTTACCAATTGAAAGTGGCACAAGCGAAAGCCGAACTGCGCCAAGCGCGTGAATCAGATTCCGCGAAATGGCAACAATTGGCAGCAGCGAAACAAACCCAAAGCCAACGCGAATTCGAATACCACAACGCCAAGCAAAAACTGGCGCGTAACCAAAAACTGCGCAATAAAGGGCTGGCAACCGAGCAAGAGCTCGATGACGCGATCACCAATACACAAGTCGCCAGCAGCGCGGTGGAAGCGGCGAACGCAGAAGTGAAACGCATTGAGGCAGAGCTTTCTACGCAAGACCGCACAGCGGCTATTGAATTGGCAGAAGCAAAACTTGCCAGTGCGGAGCTGGATTTAAGCCATACCCAAATCGTGGCGCAAACCGAAGGCGTGGTGACTAACTTACAACTGCAATCAGGCAGCTACATCACACAAGGCACAGCATCTTTGATGCTGGTGGACGAAGCTCATGCGTGGATCAGTGCTGACTTCAACGAAAAAGGCATTGATAAGCTAACTAATGGTCGCGAAGTGTTGGTGTCCTTCGATGCACTACCGGGCAAAGTGTTTACTGGTGAAGTTAGCAGCCAAGAGCGTGCGATTTACGATACCAACAATGCTAATGGGCAGCTTTCTAGCGTGACCAATGATACTCGTTGGATCCGTGAGCAACAGAAAGTGCGTACTCGTATTACGGTTAACGAGTTGGATCCTTCGATGATTTCTGGTTCACGAGCAAGTGTGATCGTTGAAAGCGGCAATCCAATCATGGATGTCATTGGCTCGGCTTGGATTCACTTGGTGGCGATGTTCCGCTACATCTACTAGGGGGTGAACCATGTGGACTTTCGAAAGCCTGTTTCAAAGTCGTTCTGAGCGCAATGAAGCACTGCGTGTCGCCCTTACTGTGACAATTTGTATGGTGCTGGGCAAACTGCTGAATCTTGATTCTCCAGTTTACCTGGCGCTGTACCCAACCATCATCATGACCAAGAACAAAGACTATTCTTGGCTTGGTTTGCTTCGCACCTTGCTACCGACGTTATTAGCAGCAAGCACAGCATTGGTGGTGACCGAAGTGTTTTCACAGCATCCATTTGTGGTGTGGACCATTAGTTTGTTCTTCTTCGATTTTATGCGCCGCAGAGCGACCACGCCGCCGAAGAAAGGTCAGATGCTAATGCCAACCTTCAACTGGATTCTGATTGTGGTGTTTGCTCAGCACACCACCATGGACATGCCAATGCGCATTCATGAAATCCTGCTATCGATGCTGATAACTATGGTCGTCGCAAAAACCATGGTGACTCTGTTCCCTGTAGAACGTGGCGGCAAGCCACCAGCATTTGAAGAAGAACCTATTACGTTCGAGAACCGAGCGATTTCACTCGCGTTGATTGGTCTTGGTGTGGCGTTCTTGATGATTGTCGACATCATTTCAGCAACGTTTTGTTTAGTGCCAGTGATTGCCGCCGCAACGCAAACCACACACAAAAGCTTTATCGATGTGGTTGACCGTCGTTTTCAAACTCAAGTGGGTGGCTGTGCATTAGCTGTAGTGTTCACCTTACTGATGGCTGGGCATCAGTCCACGTTCGGTTACTACACCATCGTATTGGGTCTGCTTGCTTTTATGATCACCGCATCAATGGCAAAAGCGAAAGGTCCTGCCAAAGATATCCATGCTGATGCGCTACTTGCAACCATGCTGCCAATTCAGCTTTATATGACCAGCAATGAACTCGGTTTAGAAAGCACTTTTCTGCGAGCTTGGGAGCTAACGATTACGCTATTTATCCTCTATGCCTTGTATCGTATTACGCACAAGCAAATCGCTTAATATCTCGCCTCAAATACCCGCTTATTTGAGGCACTTTTCCTGTATGCCTTTCCCATCTTGGCTGCGCGGTTTATTACAAAATCCGAGACGATCCTATAAAAAGTGTGGCGCAAATCTTCAGCCTAGTGTATATCCATCCCACTATTTTCCGACTTGCTTGCTCTTAACAGATAGCATCGCTCTTTCTTTTCTACCCCACCTTTGCGTCGCGTCTGTTATTTCCCAATTGGATCCTTAGCATTGGAATAGATTGAACTTATCAAGTTCTGGTTTTTTTCGCCCTAATATCAGGGCGTTATTAGGTTGTAGAAGATGAATAAGCGTTTCTATCCTAGGGTTGATTTTCCACTACTTATGGCGATCATTCCAATCATGCTTCTCAGTTCACTGACTCTTTGGAGTGCCAGCGGATTTAGTGAAGCTATGCTGTTTAAACATTTGGCGCGTTGTGCGTTAACTCTGGTGTGTATTTTGGTCATGTCCTCAATACCGGCAAGTAGTTACCAGCGCTCAGCCCCGTATCTTTATTTCGTTGCCGTGGCTTTGTTGGCTGCCGTCGCATTATTTGGAGACAGCACCAATGGTTCTCAACGCTGGTTAGATATCGGTTTTTTCCGCTTTCAGCCATCGGAGCTGATTAAGCTATCGATTCCAATAATGATTGCTTGGATACTGCACATCGAAGGCGGCAGACCTGACATTCGAAAAATTGCATTGTGTTTAGCGATCACCTGTATTCCTGCAGGCTTAATCGCTCTGCAACCCGATTTGGATGGCGCGATATTTACCGTTATTTATGCTTTATTTGTGTTGTTCTTTGCCGGAATGAGCTGGAAAATCATCGGTGGATTTCTGGTGAGTATTTTGACACTTGTACCGATTTTATGGTTTTTTGTGATGGAGTCTTATCAGAAGAGTCGTGTCACCCAATTCTTAAATCCAGAATCAGATCCACTAGGTTCAGGTTACCAGATCATTCAATCACTGATTGCAATTGGTTCCGGTGGTATGAAGGGCAAAGGCTGGATGAATGCCACCCAAGGCACATTAGGCTTTATTCCAGAAAGTCATACTGACTTCATTTTTTCGACGTATGCGGAAGAATGGGGCTTTATTGGTTGTGTAGTGCTATTGGCCCTGTATTTGTTCATTACAGCGCGTGTGATGCTGTTAGCATGCCAATCTGAGCACTTCTTTGGCCGTCTAGTTAGCGGCGCACTCGCAATGAGCTTCTTTTTGTATGCCTTTATCAATACAGGCATGGTCAGCGGTTTGTTGCCAGTAATGGGCAGTCCACTACCGTTCTTTAGCTACGGTGGTACGGCGATGCTGACTCAAGGCATTTGTTTTGGTGTGATCATGTCGCTATGTTATTCCAAGTACCGAAACACCTAAACGCTAGTCACATAAAAAAGACAAACAACACGATCAAAAAAGGCTTCCCTCGGGAAGCCTTTTTTACAACTGGAGAACCGAATTATAGTTCGCCGTTGTGGTATACCTGTTGAACGTCGTCACAGTCATCTAGAAGGTCAAGGAACTTCTGGAATTTTTCTGCGTCTTCGCCTGTTACTGGCGTGTTCGTTTGCGGTACGAATGTGATTTCTTCAACGTCGATCGTTAGATCTGGGAATGCAGCGTTAAGCGCCGTTTTTGTTTTGAAGAACTCAGTGTGAGGTGCGAATACAGTGATAACACCGTCTTCTAGCTCAACGTCAGTAACGTCCACGTCTTCCATCATTAGCGTTTCTAGGATGATTTCATCATCTTCGCCTTTGAACTGGAATACCGCTTGGTGATCGAACATGTGAGAAACAGAACCTTCAACACCAATTTTCGCACCCACTTTAACAAAGCATTGGCGAACGTCTTGGAATGTGCGGTTACCGTTGTCTGTTAGACAGTCTACGATCACGCTTGTGCCGCCAGGGCCAAAGCCTTCGTAACGTGCTGGAGTGTAGTCTTCACCACCGCCGCCGTTCGCTTTGTCGATCGCTTTTTCGATAACGTGTGCTGGTACTTGGTCTTTTTTCGCTTTTGCGATCAGGTGCTTTAGAGACAAGTTCATGTCTGGATCGCCGCCACCGTTTTTCGCACACACGTAAATTTCTTTACCGTATTTGGAATAAACTTTAATTTTCGCGCCTGCTGTTTTCGCCATAGAGGCTTTGCGCACTTCAAAACTTCTTCCCATCGGGATGTCTCTCTAAATTTAATTTTAATGCGAAGGATTTTAGCAAAAAGCGAAACCTTTTCAATTTTCACTTCCGCAAAGGAATGAGGAGGAAACCTCAATCATCGCAATAGTGTTCGCTATTGCGATGGTTCGCTTTACGCGACACCCATTACTCGTTTGTACTTTTCGACTGACTGTTGAAAAACAACTTTTTCATCAGCATCGTTAATCATAGACAACTGTTCTTGGATCGCCTCAGGGCCACATTTAGCCTCTTTGAGTTTCCAAACCAAAAACGACGCTTGTTTATCAAGCTCGATCTTGTTTTTCTCGTTAGGCGGTAACAGGGAAAGATTAAACGACATTCACAGCCTCAAGGTACCTAAAATTACTAGCCGCGCACTATAACACATGGAGTCGAGTTAACAGAAGTGAAACGCACTGATCTTGATCAAAATCGAGCCGTTTCAAGCGAGCAAGCTGCAATTTCCTCCTTTGGAAGTGAACGGTATCTCAAAAATAGTGATGACAACCAACTAAAAAATAAAAAGGGTAGCCAACAGACTACCCAATGTTTTTCTCTCTAGTGAAATTAGTGAATCAAGCCAAGCTCCCTTGCTTCTTCCATACTCAAACCGCTTTCACGGATCTCGCGTAGCGCTTCTATGCGTCTTCTTGCTTCTGCTGATTTCACTGTCTTTTCAGGCTTCACAACGATTTCTTCTTCAGGAAGTTCCCACTTGTGAGCAATGTTAGTCATCTCTTCATGGTTGATAGAATTAATGGACATATTTCCTCCGAACACACCATGTTTTCGATGAGTAATCTATAGCAAACCCTAATTGCGGAAGTAAGCAAAACTGTAGCGAAATGTGACCACTCCCGACCTTTCATCAACTCGTTAATAGATTCATCATTTAAGTTTTGCAAACCCCGTGATGAGCGATTAAATTTGAGAGATTCCCCCTAAAAAAAGTGAGCTGATCCAGCTCTCATTTTTCCATTCACAATTTACTTTTCTCGAACGAAAACTTACTCGTCTCAACCTATTATTTTGCAATCCGTTCTTTTACAGCGACTGATGTCCCCATCACTTTCACCATGATTCATCCACTCGCGAAGCCAATCCACAGTTGAAGATAAAGCTCAACCTTAATTACGTTTAGATAATAACAACCTGTGATTTGGAAACTTAATAAAAAGTGATCCAGACTATTTAAATAACGTCATAACAACGGAATAAGGCTACCTCATGGATTTGATAACATGGCAAGATCGTCTTTCTGGTTGGCATAGCAAGCGGAAGCATGATCAAGTAGAAGAGTTAGAAATGATCTTATATCAGGTTCCATCATCGGTTTTTGGTCCGGATCTTACTGATGCACAAAGTAAAGCCCTAGCGTGTTGGCTTGATGGTTGTCTGCGCCTCTTTCAACAAACAAGGTACCAACACCATCACAAGGCATTTCAAACTCTGCAATACACCTGCGCCAAACTCGAACAAGCCGCCATTCGGCCGACGAACAATTTGCATATTCGAGATTGGTGTTTAAGGCGTTTACAACACTTAACGGTTTTAGCCTTAGAGTTTTGCAGTCAACAAGATGATAAAACCGTTTGGAAGCAACAGGCAACAAAGGTGATCCAATCCCATATCGCGCTCATGCGATCGTTAAACTGGAATGAATCTGGGAAGCATGATCATGGTTTATGCCATTAGTCCGAAAGAATGATCAAGGTAAGGTGCCATCATCCTGAGCAGACTAATTCAAATGACTGGAATTTTAGACAAAAAAAAGCGAGTTCCTTAAGGAGAAACTCGCAAAATCTATTCAGAATGAATGTAACAATATGAGCCAATCTATTTAGTCATCAGAAAGGACAAAAAGGTTGTCTATTCGAGATAAATACTACCGAGCCCCTACCTGTTAAATGTCAGTGATTTGTAAGAGTTAAGTCTGATTTCCATCAGTGCAAACCCTTGTTACATCCTGAATTAATTCGCCACACTTTTCTTTCAAAAACCATTGAAACAATAAATATTAAATTGCCATTTCATCAAGTGCACGAAATACCATTTCATCCATATGCCCTTCAAAGATTTGTCGACACACTTTTCGGCGAACCGCCAAACCCGCGATCAATCGTTCGATTGTCAAATGTTTCACATTATTTTGACCATTAAACAACTCGACTGTCTTACTTAGGGTTTCGTACGGGATAGGATCATCTTCAACTCTTAACCAATCAAGCTTATCAATGAACTCAGAACACTCCTCTTTGATTGAGGCATAGGAATGCCCTGTCATCGCTGATAAAGCCGTTATACTGCGTTCTAGAGCCTCTGGAGAGGTATATTTAGACAAGGTTATGGTTATCTCGTCTGCGTTGATCTCAACCAGGTGTTTTTTCTGTTTAACCCTACGACCCAAATTGCCACGCGGAGACGGTGCTTTGCGTTGAATAGGCTCAAATTCGCCGTCTATGATGCCTGACAGCTCGTCTAACTGTTGTCTGGTGACCAACTCATTACGCAGAGGGTTTGGCAACGTAGGCGCCATATTGCGCTTACCCGCATTGGTTGTACGCGCGCGTGAATAACGAAGAACCTCTTCAACATCACATTTGATATCCACTTGGTAATCCATCACTTTGCCATTTTCGATTATTGTTTCGATCGTCAGGTGATAACCCCACAAATTGACGACGAAAAGATCCTCTGTCCCTTTACCATCCGATAACCGTTTGAGTTCACGGATCAAATCCATAGAAAAACGTCGCCATTCAATGTTTCGGGCTAATTTTTGGTTCAACTCACTTAATAACATGCAATCTGTATGTCTACGAACCATCCGACTTCGGAAATACGAATACAGCTGGAAGACAAGCGTGTGTTGTTTCAAGATTTCTGGAGGAAACAAGAAGAAATAATCACGAGTAAGCAGCTCTTCGTAGAATGATGGCTCCCAAACCAAAATATACAGATTTGGCTTAATACGAATTTCACCATCCGCCCCCTCTACTGGGGCTTCTTCTGAAGCAGTAATGGTGCGCGCAATAAATCGGAACCGATCACTCTTAAATCCCTCAGGCATATTTTCACTTAACCAACGACCTGTCAGCTCGTGCAATTGAAAATCCGTAAATTCGATACGATCAATGCTGTCTCGAATGGAGTCACGTGCCGGGCCACTGTCTTTCTTGCCACGTAATGACAAAATATCCGTGATGTACAGTGGCGTTTTATTTGGTACATGAACAGAATCCATTTGATATTGATCTTTGTGATGATCGTGATATTGAACCGTCAATGTAAACAAGGCAAACAACGTCATGAGATCATCAACCGTCATGATGTTTTTTGACGATCGTGTTTCTATCACCGCTTTGGTGCCAGAGATCGAGACCATGGATTTTTGATAACTTTTACGCGTTCGTGGTGGCGCAAGTGCTTGATCAATGATCCCGGCCCAATTGGTTGGTGAGACAATAAATTGATCCGCTTCATCTTTCATCATTGGCGGCGTATTAAGGCCGTGCTCATTGAGCAAGCGTTTATTCACTTGCGTTTGAGCGAGTGCTTTAGAGCGTTTTTGTTTTTCGCTTTGACGTACTTTTTCGGTGA
The DNA here is from genome assembly GCF_019670485.1 of Vibrio alfacsensis. NCBI lineage: Bacteria > Pseudomonadati > Pseudomonadota > Gammaproteobacteria > Vibrionales > Vibrionaceae > Vibrio > Vibrio alfacsensis. Next base: position 1,494,531 of record NZ_AP024166.1, on the reverse strand, counting down.
CGAGACTCGTAGCACCAAGAACGGAGATGAGTTGGTTTGGATTGACAAACTTGTGTAGCATGGTTTTTCCCGCCAAGCCCTCTTCGAAGCGAACAGGCGTTTGCGTAAATAACCCGATATTAACCGCTGCTCGTAGCCGTTGTTGCAATGCTGCTCGAGTTAATTGACCATCTGTCGCTCCCACAATTTCAGTGGTTGAAACGAGACCATCTTTGCTACTGAATCCGCGGAGTGAAATTAAATTCAGCAATTCCAAAATGCTTTTAGTGACCCCTTTGAAGTGCTGATATTGTTCTACCCAATCGGCAGAAGATTCACTTACCTCAAAAAGGTGGCCATCCTTATGGCTTCTTGGCGCTTTAATCAGAATTTTTTCATTGCCTGTCATTTTAGATCCAGATCACACTAACCGTAGTTTTGCTATAGTTCCGAAGAATAAAGAAAAACAGATCATAAATAAAGAAAAAATCTTTGTTTTTTAAATAACTGATCTTTTTGATTAAACTGATCTTAATTGATTATATGATCTAATGATCTGGTTGATTTTGTCGGCGTAAGTTGTTGTTTTTATGGTGCATTTTGTGAGCGCCTCTCGGAACCATGATCATGTAAATACTGAAACGATGATCAAATGATTCGAGAAAGCATGATCATAAAACGCCGTAAGCATGATCATTAAGTTCATGAAAAGATGATCAAAACAGCGTTGAAACGATGATCATCATGTTTATACAACTTATCCACAGATATGGATGAGTGAAGTGATAAAACGTTTCGTCATGATCGTGACAGCCTATTATTTTACACCCGGATCGATGATCAAGTGAGAAGAATTTTGGTTTATATTCATGAAATCTGTTCGGAAATTCATCGGGTGGTGAAAGTTTATCCATAATAGGTTGTTTTCACTCACGTCACGCGATGATTTGTAAAGTGGCGGAAGCATGATCATCAATCGACAGATGTCATTTTAATTTTTGATGGTTTCATCGTTCCGATGGCATGCGCTGTTTTCTTCCCTCAATGCCCCAGTCTATCTGCATTCTCCCGTAAGTTACTCATCAAAAAGCATGCTTCCGAGAGATATTATCACTTGATCATTTTTCCGTGAAATGGATCGAGTGGCAATCAACGTTTTGGAGAGTGCTTTTTCATTGTTCTCCCTTGATCATGCTTTCCTATTTTAGTTTTAAGCGGAAGAATGATCAGGGAACGCTCTTGATCATTCTTCCGAGAGTATTATGCCTTTTTTGAGAATATCTTACCGGATGCATGATCATGGTTACTGATTCGCAACTTATATCCTCTTGTCATTTACGCAAGAAATTTATTCTAGATTGAACTCACACTTTCCGTAATTTAGTGATGTTTTATAATCGTTCCGCAAATATTGCTAATTTACATTGTAAATGCGTGACGCTGTAACTCTTAAAATGTGTTTAAGTTTTTGGAGTGTTGTTCAAAGAAAAATGAACTGATTTTGATATGTTTTGACCAATTATTCATAAAACTGGAGTTTGTCGCTGTTTTTTATGTGATGGCTATTCAAAATGTATGTTCACCTTTTTGTTGTTTTAGAATTGCAGTGCTGTACAATTGAAAGTAGATATCCTTCCAACGGAATGTGGCATGAAAAGAGAAAAAACGATTGAAAATCTCCAAGAGTTAGCAGAACTGACACAGCAGGTTCAAGCTGACCGTATCGAGATTGTTTTGGAAGAGCGCAGTGATAACTACTTCCCACCAATGTCTAAAGCAATGATGGAAACCCGCTCTGGATTAACGCGTCGTAAACTCGACGATGCGATTGGCAAGATGGAAGCGCAAGGCCATCAATTTACAAAGAATAACGCCAACCATTATTCGATTACGCTTGAAGAAGCACACATGCTAATGGATGCGGCAGAAGTGCCTAAGTTCCATGAACGTAAGAAAAACTCTGAAAACAAACCGTGGATCATCAACGTACAAAACCAAAAAGGCGGTACGGGAAAATCGATGACTGCAGTACATTTGGCTGCTTGCTTGGCGCTAAATTTGGATAAACGTTACCGCATTTGTTTGATTGACCTTGACCCTCAAGGTTCTTTACGTTTATTCCTAAACCCACAAATCAGTGTAGCAGAACATGACAACATCTATTCAGCGGTTGATATCATGTTGGGCAACGTACCTGATGGTGTAGAGATCGATCGCGAATTCCTACATAAAAATGTATTGCTTCCAACACAATATCCGAACTTGAAGTCGATTTCTGCATTCCCAGAAGACGCAATGTTCAATGCAGAAGCGTGGCAAACATTGTCTGAAGACCCATCGCTTGACATCGTTCGTCTGCTTAAAGAGCAGTTGATTGACAAGATTGCGAATGACTTCGACGTTATTATGATAGATACCGGTCCACACGTAGACCCGCTAGTATGGAATGCCATGTATGCATCTAATGCGTTACTTATTCCTTGTGCTGCGAAGCGTCTAGACTGGGCGTCAACAGTCAACTTCTTCCAGCATCTGCCAACGGTTTACGAGATGTTCCCTGAAGATTGGAATGGTCTTGAATTTGTTCGTCTGATGCCAACCATGTTTGAAGACGATAACAAGAAGCAAGTTTCTGTTCTGACTGAAATGAACTATCTTCTAGGTGACCAAGTTATGATGGCGACCATTCCTCGTAGTCGCGCATTCGAAACCTGTGCTGACACCTACAGCACGGTGTTTGACTTGACAGTTGGCGACTTTGAAGGTGGTAAGAAAACGCTCGCAACTGCACAAGATGCGGTACACAAGAGCGCACTAGAATTAGAGCGCGTATTGCACTCAAACTGGCCGTCATTGAATCAGGGGTAATGAATAAATGGCATTGAAAACGTCTGAATTAAACGCGAAATTATTTGGTAAAACTAATAAGCGTCGTGTTGCGACACCTCAAGAAGCGCAAACGGCAGTAAAAGATAAAGCACAAACCATCGAACTTGCCGTCGCGGGCGAGAACACGGTGCAATTTGAATTGGTTCGTATCCCAGCGGCTAAAGTTGTAACGGACACCACGGTCTTTGCAGAAAATGCTCGCGAACAGTCTTTCCTAAATGAGCACGCCTTATCGGATGTGTTGGTGACGTTGAAAGAACGTGGTCAGCAATATCCAGCAGTGGGTCGCCGCACTGAAGATGGCAAGATTGAAGTGTTAGATGGCAGTCGCCGTCGCATGTCTTGTATCTTAGCCGGACAGGATTTCTTGGTTTATGTTGGTGATGGCATCAACACGAACCATGCAAAGTTCTTGTCTGACGTAGCAAATGCGCATAAACCTTTATCTCTTTATGAGAAAGGTAAAGAGATGCAAGCAAAGCTGGAAAGTGGTGAAGCGGAAGATCAAAAAGCACTAGCAAAAATGTTTCAGTGCAGTGAGGCGCTAGTCAGTGGCGCACTAAAAGCGGCGGCTTTGCCTCTTGAATTGTTACAAGCATACCCGAATGTTGGCGATCTAGGACGTCCAACCATCGTAAAACTGCACAAACAATTTTCATCTTTGAGCGCAGATCACAAACAAAATCTACTGGATAAATGCCGTACTTCTGAGGGCTATTTGTGGCAACGCAGTAACGCGCAAGGGGTAGCTCGTTTAACAAAAGAAGTAACGGAAAGCCTTGAAAGTTGGATTGAAGAACTGGCACCGGCAAAACCCGCGAATAAAGTAGAAAAAGTGGATTTGGTAAAAGGTCGAGCAAGTTACAGCCGTAAAGGGAGCAATCTAGCGTTGAACCTTAAGAAAGTCGACGATGCATTGATGGAAGAAATCCTCGCTTTTGTTGAAAGTAAAATGCACTAATTATCGCATTTTCTATAAACCGCCTCCGGGCGGTTTTTTTATTTGTGATAGCAGGCTATTGAGCGCTTGCCTTATTCAACGATCATTAACCGCTTCAGATAACCTACTTTAGAGATATGGTAATATAGTGTTAGTTCAACATTGGATAGACACAATGCACATACATTCTCAGTTTCTTTCTCAAATCCAAACTCAATCTCAACTAACGTTTCAACGTACAGGGGTCGTTGTGTACGGAGATACGTCTTGGCAAGACACATTGATTTCTGACTTTTATCATAGTCAAACGAAACAAACTTGGTTTTGTGTTGGCGAATGGTCACTAGATAATGCGCATTGTGTGTTGGCCAAACAAGGACATCGTTTGTTAGGTCGTGAGTGTGATGTGTTGCTGTTTGATGCTAGGAAAGACTTCGATGCCAATAGCTTCACCGCCGCACTTGGGGCATTAGTTGGCGGCGGGATCCTTATCGTAGTGGCTGACAAAACCAAACGCAATAACGCAGCAGAACAATGGATGCAGACCCAGTGGCAAAAATTGGTCGTTGTTGAACATAATAAAGCTTTGCCTGAACTTCCCGAATTATCAATTGCCGATAAAAACGCACGATTTTCTGAGCAAAGTGATGCGATTGAACTCATTGAAAAAGTCGTAACTGGTCATCGCAAGCGCCCACTTGTACTCACCGCAGATCGTGGTCGGGGAAAGAGCAGCGCTTTGGGCATTGGGAGTGCACAGTTGATGTTAGATAGACCGTTGCGTATTTTGTTAACTGCACCATCTATAAATGCAGTAGAGCCTGTTTTCCAACACGCATTACGTTTGTTGAGTGACGCACAGCGTGTCAGAAAAGATAGGTTAGATTTAGGGGACGGTTATATTCAATTTATTGCGCCCGACGAATTGCTTTCTTCTCTGCCAACCTGCGATTTGCTGTTGGTTGATGAAGCGGCGGCAATACCGGTTCCTATGCTCAAGCAGATCACTGAGCACTATCACCGTTTGGTATTTGCTAGCACAGTTCACGGTTATGAGGGCTGTGGCCGGGGCTTTACGCTGAAGTTTGTTGAATGGCTGAACAAGCAAAGGCCAGGGATGAAAACATGTCATCTGAAACAACCAATCCGCTGGGGAAATCAGGATAACTTGGAAACGTGGCTGTATGACGCATTTGTATTAAACACAGACCTTGTGGACATTGACTCTATCGAACTCGGTAATGTTACCTTGGTTAAACTTGATAAGTTAGAACTCATTTCTCAGCCGTCTGTTTTGAAATCGTGTTTCTCGTTGCTGGTCAATGCACATTATCAAACTTCGCCTAACGATTTATTACATCTTCTTCAGGACACGAGTAGTGACGTTTATATTGCACAACATAACAATGACATTGTCGGCGTCCTTCTGACAGTCGAAGAGGGGGCGTTAGACGATGGATTGATCAAGGATGTGCAACTTGGCAAGCGTCGTCCTCGGGGACATCTGACCCCAGTTACGATCGTTAGTCAGCTTGGCTTTCCAAACATCGCTAAATTGTCATCGCTACGAATTATGCGAATTGCGGTTCACCCATCAGTGCAGGGGCAGGGGATTGGCCAGAAAATGTTGGAGCAACTTCATCAGTCTGTTGCTCCACAAATTTCTTATTTGTCTACAAGCTTTGGTGCGACAAATGAGCTGGTTCAATTTTGGGGGTATTCAGGGTTCCAATCTATTCGTTTAGGCACCATGCGTGATGCGGCAAGTGGGAGTTATTCCTTGTTGATGGTTCGGCCGTGTGGGATAAACGCCCAACCATGGATAGGTGAGCTGCAATCTTTATTTGAAGAGATGCTCTCCCTTAGCGTCAGTCACGTTTATCCTAAACTTGAACCATCACTCTTACGCACATTGTTACAGCAAGTCAGTGTTACGCGAACGTTCAATCTAGCGAAGCTCGAATTAATAAAGTGTTATTCGCAAGGCGGCTCTAGTTACGAGTCCGTGAGTCTGTGGATTCAACAATGGTTACTAAACATTGGTATGATTGGTGTATCCGACTTCGTGGTGAGTAAAGTGTTCCTTAATTTGAGTTGGAATGAATGCGCTATGCAATATGGTTTCACTGGCCGCAAACAAATCGAAGCTCAACTTAGAAAAGAACTTCAAATGTTAGTCGGCCAATTTACAGTGTAAAGAAAGAATCTAGACACGATTTACACTGTAAAGTGACAGTATTAGAAAGGGATAGTTTACACTGTAAATTCTCCCTTTTTTTTTGGTTCAACGTTTATCAAGCGTGTTGAAATGATTTACCCCAACCAGACAAGCTTTTGATGACGCAATTTACACTGTAAAGGCAAATAATGACTAAATGATAAAAGGTGAACGCATCTGGTTAGAATGGGGCACTGACGGTGCACGACGGTTGTAGCACGAGACAATAGGGCACGCCACGATAAGGATAATCGAGAACGCAAGTGAAGAGTGAGATGTGTCCGGTTGTGAAGCGTTGTTTAGTGATGAGTAGCGGATTCTTAGATTGGTCAGGTTTGTTCAATCGACATCTTTATATAGACTGAGTCAAATGGCGATTATTGAGATGGTCTATATATGTGGAAGTTGTGTCTTGAGTGGTCCGAAGACAAAAAAATGGTCTATGCTCGAATTCCAGGAGATATTGAGCTGGGTGTTGAGCTTGAGGCAAAAGAGCTCTCTGAGCAACTGACGGAAATGAATGCCGAGGACGCATTTGTTGAACAAAGCGAAGTCCTAAGATTCATCAATTGTGCTCGAGACCGAAAAGCTGAAGCATACGAGGGGATAGCGATAGCGCGGATAAAAAATGCGTGCGTTGACGTTGAGCTCTCAGACAATGATATGCTCGCCACCATGCACGTAACGGGAGCCTATGGCGGAAGAGGCGTTCGTGGCCCGGAAATTATTCAAGCTCTTACACAAGCCCGAGTGTCGAAAGGCATCAATAAGTTGGCGTTAAAAAAAGTGCTCGTTGTGAGTTGTCAACTCAAACCTGGTGAAGTTTTTTCTCAACCCGTTGCAATTGGCAAGGCGCCTATTAAAGGTTGTGATGCGATATTCACGCCTTTAGTTAAAGACATCACTAAACGTATCTTAAGGCCCCAAGGTGGGCAGTCACCAAGCGACAAAATTGATCTCCGTAATTTAGGCGAAACTATTGCGGTCAATGTTGGGGACGAACTCATGCGTCGCACTCCTGCTACAAAAGGAATTTCAGGTTATACCGTCCAGGGACGAGTTATCCCTCCTCAGGCAGGTAAAGATAGTGCGCTCAAGGTTGGGAAAGGGACGCAAATTAGTACATCAGATCCAAACCTGCTTGTTGCAGCGCAATCAGGCACGCCGCTCATTAAAGATAAAACAATTGAAGTAGACAATGCGCTGTGTCTGAATAACGTAGGCGTAAATACCGGCCATATCAAATTTAAAGGTAATGTGATTATTGGTGGGAACATTGAGTCGGGTATGGTTGTTAAGGCTACGGGTTCAATTACAGTTGGCGGTTTCATTGAATCAGCCGATGTACAGGCGGAGGGAGATATTCAGGTCGGCAAAGGCATCATCGGCCATACTGTGAGTGATGGTCAACCAAAGAGTTGCCATGTTCGCACTAAAGGAGTTATTCACGCGAGCTACGCTCAATACAGTGAGTTGGTATCTTGCCAAGACATTTTGCTGTCGGTGCATAGCATGAACAACGATATTAAATGTGGTCGAAACTTAATGGTACTTGATGCCAGCGGAAGAAATGGGACACTCAGTGGTGGTGAGGCAAAGGTTGGTGGGAAAGTGATTTGTTCGCAACTTGGCGTGGAGGGCGACACGGCGACAAAAATTGAAGCGTTTAGTCGCTATGCTGCCTACCGACATCGCATTGCAGAGCTAAAAAATGCGTACAAATTAGCGCAAGAAGAGACGATGAGTGTCATCCGTAAAGAGCTAGAATTTAAAAAGCGACCAAAAGAAGAGCGAACGAATGAAGAACAAGCCCAAATTGATTCGCTCAAGCTTCAAAATAACAAGCAGCTAGAAGATGGTAAGCACAAGCTCGAACTCATTGAGAATGAGTTTCAGGTAGCGCTAGAGGAAAACATCGTTGAAGTGAAAGAGCGTATCTATTCTCGTGTTACCGTCCAATTTGCTGACGATTGTATTACGACAAAACGCTCTCATGGTAACTGCACATTTCGCTTTAATCAGTATGAGATTAAGTTTTCTGCTGGACTTGAAGAGAAAGACATTGCTGTTTAGAAGAATCCAGAAATTAAAGCATGGGCATGTGACAGATTGACCACCAGTACACACGAGGTTGCTGGAGGTCGGAGTGTTTGGCGGCCTTAGTTTTTTAAAATGTGGTTCTGGTAGTAATTGCCAAGTGAAGCAATATCACCACTGCACATGATGGAAACCGCTTGTTTTATGTCTTCAAGTGGCCAATCCCACCATTTTATTCTTAATAGCACGTCGATAGACTCTTCATCAAACCGGCGACGGACGATATGGTTATGTCCAACAACGATACAGTACGCAGGGACATCTTTGGTTATAACCGCTCGTGCGCCAATTACCGCCCCATCAGCGATGTTCACGCCTGGCATAATCATTGCTTCTGTACCAATCCAAACATCATTACCAATGACGGTATCACCTGAGCGCTCAAAACCGCTTTTTACGCCCTCACCAAACTGTTCTGGAGAGAAAGGAAACGTCGAGATCCAATCGACCCGATGGCCCTGATTGCCTGCCATCATAAAAGTGGCACCAGATGCGATAGAACAAAATTTTCCTATGATAAGTTTATCGACTTCGCCGAATACGCCACTTTGCCAAGCATCTTGCGTCACGTTATCACCGAGTAAGTAACGAACGGCTTGATCTTCAAAGGACTTACCGTGGTAAAAGCCGGAATAATAGCTGTATTCACCCACTACAATATTTGGGTTAGTCACGTTGTCCTTAATAGTTTGCCCTTCAAGCCAAGTATGAAAAGGATTCATTGGTATTTGCCTTACATTTACTGTTTTTGCAATTGTAACTTGTTTCTATGTTTTGTGTTGGTGAGTTTGGAATGGAGCGCTTAGCTTTTGTCAAATACAGCTTAACTTCATGCATTTTGGTGAGCTATTTACAGTGTAAACCGATGATAAGCAGACGTGGGCGTCATTCATTATGAAAACCAACTGCTATAATCGTCTGATTAAAAAAGATTTGCAGATAAGATTACTTGGCATTGATGCCTTTGTTCATGAAGGAGATCGAAACGTACAATGAATTTGAAAACATACTCAGTGATAGTCTTGGCATCATCCATTACACCCTCTTTATTCTCTCCAATAGTGAACGCAGATACTTTACCTGTTGGTGTTGAGCTCGCAAAAGAGCAGCATTTAGTTAGAGCTAATGATGCTGAGGCCGCAACGCTCGACCCAGCAAAAGCGGAAGGGCTTCCTGAAATGCATGTGATCCGCGATCTTTATGAGGGGCTAGTGATTCAAGACCGAGAGGGCAATATCGTACCGGGTGTTGCTCACTCGTGGGAAACAAAAGACAACCAAACGTTTATTTTTCATCTACGTAAAGATGCCAAATGGTCAAATGGCGATGCCGTTACTGCTGATGATTTTGTTTACTCGCTCCGCAGAGCCATTGATCCTAAACTGGGATCGCCCAATGTTTGGTATTTAAAACTGACAAAGATTAAAAACTTATCTGACGTTGCTAAAGGGAAGTTGCCGGTTGAAGAATTAGGTGTAACGGCAATAGATGCGCATACTCTTCGTTTTGAGCTTGATAGTAAAGTACCTTACTTTGTTGCAATGACGGGACATACGTCGATGATGCCCGTTCACAAAGCAACGCTAGATAATCAAGTTAAACCGTGGAGTGATCCCAAACAATTTGTCGGTAAAGGTGCCTTTGTACTTGAACGATGGGTGGTCAACGAGCGTATTGAACTGGTGAAAAACCCGAACTATTGGAATAACACTAACACCTACCTTAATCACGTGACCTACATACCGTTTGAAAATCAAAATGCGGCCATTCATCGCTATGAATCGGGCGAAGTGGACATGACCTCCGATGTTCCCTCTCACCAGGCGAAAAAACTTAAGACAGCCCATCCACAGGCTTATACATCGGTGCCTTTACTATGTACGTACTACTATGCTTTTAACACGACCCGTGCGCCATTTAATGATGTAAGAGTTCGTCAAGCGGTGTCGTATTCAATGATGCGTGATGTGATTACTAATGGGGTTACAAACGTTGGACACATACCTGCCTATACGTTTGCACATCAATATACCGCAGGATTTGATGCAGAGCGCCCAGAGTATAGCGAATGGACGCAGAAACACCGTGATGAAAAAGCCCGTCAGCTTTTACAGCAAGCAGGTTACGATCAGAGTAATCCGTTGAGTTTCACCTTGCTTTACAATACGAGTGAAGCAAACAAATCGATTGCCGTTGCGATTGCATCCATGTTGAAAAACAATCTGGGCGCAAAAGTGGCGCTTGAAAATCAAGAGTGGAAGTCGTATTTGGTCGCACGTAAACAAGGCGACTTTGACGTGATGCGCGCATCTTGGTGCGGTGATTACAATGAAGCATCAACGTTTTTGAGTTTGCTTCGTTCAGAATCGTCCGGCAACTTTGCGCGTTATCAAAGTGACGCTTACGATGACGTAATGAATCGTGCATTGGCTGCGATAAACCAAGAAGATCGTCAAAGTTTGTACAATAAAGCAGAACAATTGTTAGCGGTAGACATGCCCATTGCTCCAATCTACTACTTCATGCAAGCACGTTTAGTTCGGCCGAATATTGGCGGTTTTGCCAAAAATAATGTGGAAGGTCGAATTTATTCGAAAGATCTTTATATGAAGAAATAAAACACGCAAATAAAAAGCCGATGGTAAGCATCGGCTTTGGTAATGACTATTTTTTCTGCGAGTATTATTTTTTTCTGCGAGTATAGAGTCGCGCTGTCGTTTTGGGTTGTTCAGGTTTGGCTTCTTGTTCTGCTAGTTTTAACACCGCTTTTTGTAGCATCAAGTTGTTTGGGTAAGTGATCAAGTTGCCATTGTCGTGTTTGATCATTACGTGGAACATCCGGATCTCTTGGATTTCACCACTGATGTCTTCGTCTTTATCTACGACTTTAATGCGGTCACCAACACGATATGGGAAGACAAAGAAAATTAAGAAGCTGGCGGTAATGTTGCTTAAAATCGACCACTGAGCAATAAAGGCTACGCCTAATACGGCAAAGATTGACGATAAGAACAGTGATACATCGCCATAGCCAATACCGGTTGTAATCGCGAAAAGAGAGATGAACAAAAATAAAAATGCAACGTTAAAGCAGCGTTGAATAAAACTTAAACGCGCTTTATTCACACCTTTTGACTCCGCCAAATTGAGAATGGCGCGATCAGCGATCTTCTTCAGCATACGATAAGCGATAAAAATGACGATGCCCATCAGCACCTTGTAACCGAATGACCCTGCAGTGAAATATGGACTAATTTGATCTAAGTGGATCCAGTGATTCATGTATTCTACTCAAGAAAACGAAGAGGGCGCGATTTATAGCGGATTTTGAATATAATGCAATAAGATCTTTGACTCACTTCTCAACTACGAACTTGCGCCAGACGAAGTCTGCTCTCCTTGTGACTCTCTCCTGCTAATCTATGATTGGAATGGAAACCAAATGAGAGGGAAGAGATGGAAGAAGATGAAAGAGCCATTATGGGGCTTGTTGCGATCGTGGGCTTTGTATTGTTATGGATATTACTTGAGGAATTCAGCTATTTGGGATTGCTCGAACTCAATAAATAAGCCCCGTAAACAGGTCGTTTAGCGGGGCTTATTTGCTGTAGTGTTAACTGGTTAGTTTGTTTTACAAGATGGAGCCAGTTTTGGTCGACTTGGTTTTGAAAGACTTGGTTTTGACCAACTTAGCTTGCCGCTCTCACTTTCCCTTGCTTCAAGTCTTTTAGCACTTCCACTTTAGGACCATCTGCGATGATGCTGCCTTTTTCCATTACAATCACACGATCAACCACGTCGAGCATGGATGTTTTATGCGTGATAAGTATCAGCGTCTCACTTGGTTTTAATTGCGCTAATTGATGCTTGATTTGCATTTCTGAGCGATTGTCCATAGCACTTGTTGGCTCATCCATCAGGAGAACGGGTGGACGACCTAGAAACGCTCGCGCAATCGATACCGCTTGGCGTTGACCGCCAGATAGCATTGACCCCCCCTCACCAACTTGACGTTCTAGGCCTGCGGGATCCGATTGTGTAAAAGCGGTCACCCCAGCACGGTTTGCCGCATCCATAACATCTCGATCGTCCGTCAGAGGACGACCTAAGGTAATGTTGTCTCGGATAGAGCCAAAGAATAGGCTGGAATCTTGCGGTACACAGCCTATATTGCGCCGTACGTCGACATGATGAAGCTGGTCTATGTCGGTATCATCAACACGAACATGCCCCTCTGTCGGCTTGTATAGACCCATAATGAGACGTTCTAATGTTGTTTTACCCGAACCAATACGGCCAATAATCGCCACTTTTTCACCAGGGTTGATGGTTAAACTTAGATTCCTAATAGAAGCGACTGGTGCGTCTGGGTAGTGGAACGTTACGCGATCAATTTCTACTTTGCCTTGGACGATTGGTCGGTGGATATAGCGCTTACCTTCTTCTTGTTCATCAGGCATCTCCATCACTTGGTTAATGATGGTCATGGAAGATTTCGCTTGGTTGTAACGGGTTGAGAGTAACGAGAGTTGAACTAATGGCCCGATAGCACGTCCACTTAACATGGTTGCCGCGATCAAGCCACCCATGGTGAGATCCCCATTGGCAATTAAGTACACACCAAGAATGATCATCCCAACGTTGCTACTTTGTTGCACGAAGCCTGCTGCGTTTTGAATGCTGTCCGTGATGCGTCGGCTCTTGATGTTCCAGTTTGCCATATGCGCCACCGCCTCTTCCCAACGGTATTGGAATTGGCTTTGTGCACTGAGCATTTTTACAGTTTCAAGCCCAGCCAAGCTTTCGATTAAGTTGGCGTATTTTTGGGAGGCTAAGCGAGAACCCTCTTCGATAGATCGACGTAAAGGGCCTTGTATCAAATAGGAGTGAATCACTAATATCAGCACGCCAACCATTGGAACGAAAACAAGATCGCCAGCCATCAGCCAGATGATGATTAAGAACAAAATAGCGAATGGTAAATCGATCAGTGCACTGACGGTTGCGGAGGTGAAAAATTCGCGTATAGATTCGAATTCTTGCAAGTGACGAGCAAAGGCTCCGACAGAGGGTGGTTTAGACTCCATCCGAATCCCCATCACCTTACTGAAGAGCTTCGATGAGATCAAAATATCGGACTTTTTACCCGCCACATCAATAAAGTAATTGCGCAGAGACTTTAATAAAAAATCAAAAAGAAACACGACAAAAATACCGCTGGCGAGTACCCACAAGGTTTCAAACGCGAGATTCGGTACGACCTTGTCGTAAACCAAGCGAGTGAACATCGGTGCGGCGATGGCAAAGATATTGATTAGGATAGAGGCAATGAGAACGTCACGATAAATGCGTTTCGACTGCCACAAGGTTGACCAGAACCAATGGCCTTCATTCGTCTTGAGCACTTCTGGAGAACGTTCGTCATATCGAAATTGCTTTTTGACTAAAAAGTAACGACCTGTGTATTGCTCCAGTAGATCTTCAAGAGGAATGGATATTGGCACCATTCCGCTCTCAAGTGTGGTGACTTCTGCTTCTTGATTCTCGGTATCAATGCTATTGAGAACACAAGAATCTCCCCCTTTGAGGAGTAAGATTGCCGGCAGAATTAAGCTCGAGATATTCTCCAGATCTGCACGGTTTTCTTTTGCTACCAAGCCCGCTCTTTCTGCGGCCCTTGGTAGTAGAAATGGCGTAAGCTTGCCCTCCGAGAGAGGAAGCCCGTTAATCAGGGCTTCCGGTGAGTTCGCTAACCCGAAATAACGGCTAACGTAAATAAGCGAATTCAGTAAAGGGTCTTTCATCCGTAGTAAACCTTTTAATTCTTGTCAACGATGAAACCTTGGAAAACCTCAACAAAGTGTTCTGTGAGGAAGTCCAACTGAATTTGCGTCTCAACGCGCGATGCAATCGTTGTAACACCAAGGTTATGGGCGGTACGAGATATCGAGGTTAAGGTGAACTTCTGTTTTTCGTCGTGTAAATTGTGGGTGAATAAGTAGTCCAGTTTGACGTAATTCGGGCGGAATTCCTGAATATACTCAAGGGATTGGAAGTTACGTCCGTAGTTGTCTACACCAAACTCTGCACCTGACTGACGCAGAGCATTACATAGCAGTGCGGTATGGTGTGGGTGCTCGATGTAGCACTCTTCTGGGATCTCAAAGTGCAGCATTGGTGCGACTTTCACGTGTTTTTCCAACATGTGTGTCGTCCAGCGAATGAATGAGGGTTGAGCTAAACTGCTTTGGGCAATATTGATCGCAACTGGCTCATTGAGCTCACCACTTTCTAGCATTTTGATCATCGACTCAATGACAAATTGGTCGAAAATATTGGTCGCTTCAAGCTGTTCAAGAGCGAAGAGGTATTGGTTCGCGCGATACGTCTCACCATCTTTTTCAATGCTTGAGAACACCTCGTTGTGGAACACTTTGCCCCAGGTATTCTTCGCAGACTGAAAACGGAATTTTACCCAACCGCTATGAATGGCTTCTTCAACGAGCGCTTTCCATTGCTGTTTACCCATTAAGCTCGATGGGCTGTCACTACCAATAAATCCGTAAGATTTTTCTGGTTGTGCTTTCGCTTTCGACAGGGCGTTGTCTACCAATGACAGCACTTCTGATCGCATTTTTACGTCTTTACTGTGTGCCACACCCAATGCCGCTTTTGGTTTTGCCAACCCTGTTGGGTCCGTATTTAGACCATTCACACAGCTCACAATACTTTCGGCAATGATGCGCAATTCGCTTTCATCCATATGCGGGAATAGTAGACCAAACTCATCACTAGATAGACGCGCGATGGTCACTCCTGGAACATCGACGGTATTTTTAAGGCGCTGAGAAAGCTCTTTTACATGCGCATCTGCGCGTTGGTAGTCTTTCGTTTCGTAAATATCACCAATGTATTCTGCATGGAGCAGGGCAATACCACCTTGGGTTTGTTCTGCTAACCATTGATCGACTTGAGTAATATAGAAAGAGCGGTTACCAAGCCCAGAAATCGGGTCTAAGTAAGCTTGTGCTCGCAGACGCTGCGCTTCTTTCGCTTGTTCTTTAAAAGAGAGCTCAATTTGTGCCGACATCATGTTAATGCCATCGACAACGGCGATAAGGTCTTTGGTTTTTGGACGAGTTAGCGGATCACCAAATTGGTTGTTCGCAATGTCGTGCATTTTCTTCACAATGGCGGCCAATGGCTTGAGCGAACGACGAAGAATGTAGGAAATCGATACTAAACCTGCAATAAAGATGACCCCAAATGCGGTTAGTAAGCGTATGAAGCCTTTCCAAAGTTGCTCATAGGCGGCACCTGGATGGCTAATGATTTCCACTTCAGCTAATTGCATCCAACCACTGGTCACGATACGAGTATCGTGAATAGGTTTGAAAAGATTCAGATCAATAAACCATTGTGGTACATCGCTTGGCTTTACTGGATAAGAGCGTACCACTTGATAGTCAGAATCGAGAGCGGTCAATCGAACGACAGAGTAGGTACTGCCATCAAATAAGGCATTAATCACTGATTCAACCGCCACCTTATCTTTGTCTTTCAAGTAAGGCGCAAGCGCTAAACCGACGGTATTAATGGTGTTGTTGACCTCTGAACGTTGCTGTTGTTCCAAGCTGTTCCGAGTAGTATTGAATTCGATTACGAATACTGATGTCATCAAGAGTATAAAGACCGTAACCATTCCCACTACAAGCTTTTTATATAGGGTCATGTTTTTCACTCGTCATAGTTAATTTTAGGTTTATTTAACTGCAACTTACGTTCGCGCGAGCGTAAGTCATTCCAAAGGCTCAAACGTGATGATTTTCCTGCTAATTCTCCGCTACTAGCCGCGGATTTCATTAACCAGAGGTTTGAACCATTAAAACTGTATATCGGTAGCAAATCGCTACGCTTGGAGGCCAAAACAATCCTCGGATTTAAGTTGTCGAGGATCAGAGGTTCTGAGCTAGGGGTTGGGTAGTAGGCTAAAACCATGTGAAACTGATTAAGCTCAATGGCTTTAACGTAAACTAAGCGCATTTTTGAGTCAGGCACGCCAAGCTCTAATAATGAAAAATACTTGGCAATGGTGAAGTCTTCGCAGTCGCCTCCGTTACTGCCTAAAAACTCCAATGGTGTCGCCCAATAGTCCTTTTTTCCCCACAATTTAATGTCGTCAACGAAATACAACTGATTGAAAAAGTCGTTGACGGCTTTCAGTTTTTCTTGAGATCCAAACGATTGATAGGTGTCAAGGTTTGAGCGCCAAGTCATGACTCGCTTGCCGGCTCGTTCACCGTACACGGATGTGACGGCGTCTACCCATCTCTGTTCATCGCTATTTAACGCACCAATTTGAAACGAAAAGCAACTTAAACATGCAATTAACGTTACTTTACGCTTCAAATCTGAGGGCATATTAGACTCATATCACAACTGTTCTCTTCCATAAGAATTCACCTTGAGAAATGTGTGTTGAATGATTGGCTCAATCAACTTATGACAATGTTCATTACTCTTTTAAAGCGTTAGTTTTTGCACTCAAAATGGGCTTCAATAGATATTCTAGAACGGTTCGTTTACCGGTAATAATATCGACAGATGCAGTCATACCCGGAATGATGGGTAAATCCGCATTTTGACCGAAATTGGTTTTATCGGTTCGTACTCGTACAATGTAAAAACTGTTACCCTCTTCATCTTGAGTAGTGTCGGCACTGATGTGCTCTAATTCACCCTCGAGGCCGCCATATTTGGTGAAGTCATAAGCGGTAAATTTCACAATGGCATGCAAGTGAGGGCGTAAAAACGCGATGTCTTGAGGCGCGATTTTCGCTTCCACTAACAGCGTGTCTTCGGTTGGGACAATCTCGACGATATCCATACCAGGTTGGATTACGCCGCCAACGGTGTTTACATTCAATGTCTTAATTGTACCAGTTACTGGCGAGACCACGACAGTGCGGTTTACGCGGTCCTCTAAGCCAACGGCAGATTCAACTAAAGCAGATAGTTGGTCTTGGGTATTATTAAGCTTTTCTTGTTGCTCTGAGCGGAAATTCAATGCGGCATTGATACGATTAAGCATTGATTCTCGGATAGACGAGCGAATCATTGGGATTTTCAATTCGCTTGAGGTGAGTTCTCGTCGAGTATCGTTTACTTGGCGTTGTAATTTGAGCAATTCGATTCGTGGAACCACACCCTCATCCGCTAACGGTTTTGTTATATCGAGCTCTTTTTGTGCAAATTGATAGCTTTGACGCAAGTTGTTTACACGGGCTTGGATTTCGATTAAATCTTGTTGTTTCTGTTTTACTTGCTGATCCAGTACGGAAAGTTGGTTTCTTAGATTGTCGAGATCTTCGCGGTATTCGGCTTTTTGGCGCAGTGTCAGCCTAGGTTGGTTTTCTTCTAAGCTTGGTGGGAAAGTCAGTTTCCCATAGTCAAGAACCACGCTCTTTTCCCAGTTTTTGTCATCAAAATCTCGATTTACTTCGACGCTGTTGATCGAAGCTGAAAGTTGCAGAACAGAGGCGGTTAAGTTGGCGACTTGCTGTTCGCGTTCGCGATAATCAGAGCGAAATCTTGTGTCATCTATCAATAAAAGTTGTTGATCTTTTTTTACTTGTTGCCCTTCTTTTACCAAGATTTCTTTCACCAATCCCCCCTCGAGGTTTTGCACCACTTGGATTTGTGAAGAGGGAATCACTTTACCTTGCCCTACGGTGACTTTGTCAATTTGTGCCCACGATGCCCAACCGATCGCGGCAATAAAGAACAGAACCATAACCCAGAGCATAATACGGGCATTTGTCGGGGTATTGAGGAGTAAGGCCGCTGTTTTATCATCGACAAAATCCAACTCCTCACTACTTAACTTGTTGTAATTGTTGCGGCTCATTACGTTCCTTGCTTGTTGATTTTAATTATCTTCTTGATTTTATTATTATTAGCTTAGTCTGTCAGCATGCTTTTTGAACAAAATAGGTAAACAATCGCAACATGATGAGTCAGAACATTTTGAACTGTGACTTATCCAATTGATGCTTTTTTAGTTTGTCATAAAGAGTTTTTCTCGATATTTGTAATTCTAGCTGAATCTCTTTTAGTCTACCCTGATGACGCTGGAGTGCATCAAATAATAAACAATACTCAAAATATTCTAAGCGTTGCTGCATGCTCTGTATTTCTAAGCCTTTCTGGCTGTCCCACTCCTGAATATGGAATCCATCTGGTTTTAGTGCTCGCCACTCAGCGAATTGGCGCAATTGTTTGATGTTTTCTGGCCAGCTCATTTGAGTTAAATGTTGGATCTCATCCTGAGTAATATGAGGAGGCTGAATTTGATGTCGACTGGCTGCGTGACGAACAAAGTGTTTGTAAAGTGGCGCAATATCTTCTTTCCGCTGATCTAAGTTAGGCAATGTAATCACGTTAGCACTGAGATCAAACTCTGTCGGCGATTGAGTTAACGATCCAAATACGCGCTGCAATCTGGGGTGTGAAAACAGCAGCATCCACTGTTTTTCTGATAGATTTTCAGCGCTGAAAATATATAAGCTGCATTGTGTTTTCCCCTCGGTTAGATGATGAATAGCGGTGTCTAAAGGGCCTTGTGAAAGTTGGCATAAATCCTCACCAGATACAGCGAGTAATTCACTGTCTGGAGCCGCATGAAGATCATGAGCAAATTGCGCGGCGATTCTTCTTCCTGTGCCATCCTGACCAACAAAAATAAGTGGCTGAGTGGGTGCTGTGCTGATCAGCATTCGGCGCAGTTTAACAATGGCTTGGCTATGCCCGATCATCTTGGGGCCAACATGCGTTTGCATGGCGAGTTCTTTTTTCAGCCAGACATTTTCTTGAAGTAAGGAAAGTCGTTCTTTGGCTTTATTGAGAGACTTTAGTAAACGCTCGGTCGAAAAGGGCTTTTCTAGAAAGTCGTAAGCACCACTTTTCATCGCTTCTACGGCCGTCTTCACATCACCATGTCCCGTTAACACGATAAATTGAAAGTGTTGATTGCTATTGAGCAGTGTTTGCATGAATTCTAAGCCATTCATGACTGGCATATGGATATCAGTGATGATGATTGCGGGGGTATCCGGTTCAATCATTCGTAATGCTTCGACTGCATTTGGGAAACAAATGACATCTATTTCTTCAATGATCAATGCTTGGCTTACCGCATCACGGATGTGGGGGTCATCATCAACAAAGTAAATTGGGCTATGCATGTCGGTTTTCCTCTTTGTTGATGTTAATCGCACAAGGCACCGTCACAATGAAAGTCATGCCCTTTGATTGACTAATGCTATCTATCTCTTTGTTTTGATAAGCCGCCAGTGTGCCTTGGTAACTTTCTAAGATGCGTTTGGAAATGGTCAACCCTAAACCTAATCCCTCGGGTTTAGTGGTAAAAAATGGGTCAAATACTTTCGTAAGGGCGTCATGTGACATCCCTGGACCATTGTCTGAAATCAGAATATCGCATTGTGAACCATGATATTGAACGGTGATGGATATCTGTGGATCAATACCATGCCCCTCCATGGCTTGCGCAGCATTATGGAGTAGGTTGATCAGCACTTGTTCGAGCTCAACATTGTGAATCGCAAGAATGACGTCACGTCCAATCGATGGCACTTTTAATGTCACACCTTGCTTGATCAGCTTATTGCTAAGAATGCTGGAGGCATTGTGCACGGCATCGTGAAGGTGCGAGACTTCATTGTGCTGGTGCTGTCCGCTCTTTCTGGTAAAGACTTTCAAGCGCGCAATGACTTCTGCAATCGTGTCATTGAGAGCAAGCATTTTGTTGAGGTTGTCTTGAACCATTGGATAGCGTTCCTTTGCCATTAAACGCTGTGAATTTTCTGTATAGGTTTTGAGAGCAGCCAGGGGTTGATTTATTTCGTGATTGATACTGGCAGAGAGCTCTCCTAATAGCGCAAGCTTCGCTGCTTGAGTGAGTTCTTGTTGTGTTTGCTTGAGCTCTTGCTGGCTTTGCTCATATTGGCGTACCGTTTGTTGTAACTTGTCATTGGCTTGGCTGAGAATTAAGGTTCTTTCCTGTACCTTTACTTCTAAGTTGGCATTCACATTTGCAAGACGTGCCTTGTTGACCAGCATTTGAAACCACGCCAATGCAATCAAACTTACTAACGCATACAGCAGCAGATACACCATATCGGCTTGCAATACGGCTGTGGAGACTTCTTGTTGATGAATAAATGCAATGACGCGAAAGCCTTTATCAAACATATTTGTTGTGTAGGCGAGGTAGTTGGGCGATACCAATAGCTGATGGTTTTCAAATTGACTAACGCCACTCTGCTTGGTGAGTTCGCCATAATATAAGGGTAGTGTTTCACCATATTGTTGAGTTTGATTAAGCTCTTGCTGTGCTTGTTTAGAAAGCGGGAACAAAGCACGATAACGCCAATCGGGCAAGTTACTCATGAAAACCACATTGTGAACACCAGTTACTAATAAATCCCCATTGTTTTGCGCGAGGCGTTGTTCTAATTGCTCCAAGTTAACTTTTACCGTAACCACACCTTTCACTTTACCATCGACCCAAAGTGGCGAAGAAAAGAAGTAGCCACGTTTGTTAGAACGAACACCAAGTGCGACGTATTGTGCTGTGTGTCCTTTGAGTGCATTTTGAAAATAGGGGCGAAAAGCAAAGTTAGCACCAATGAAACTGTCGTCTTGTTGATAGTTGCTTGAGGCAATGACGACCCCGCTTTTATCATGAACGTAAATGGTATCGGCAAGGCTTTGATCAAGCCAATCAGACAACAAAAGATTAAGCGAATGAGAAGGGGAGCCTACTTTGACGGCTGCAAGCAATCTTGGGTCGTGACTCAGTAGGTTTGGTACTTGTTCAAATTTGGCAAGCTCATACTCAATTTCTTGGCCTGTTTGAATGGCTTGGCTTTTGAGTTTGTCTTGCCATTGATCTTGTTGGTATTGCGTTGCGTAGTGATGAGTCAAAACAAGCCCAAACACACCGATAGCGAACAAGACCGACAAAAAATGGCGTAAAGCGTTAATGTTAAGTAGGTTCACGATTCACTCACTTGTTTTTAACGCTATGTTATCAAAAGGCATTTCACCTTGCTGTGAGGTGCAGCGATAACGTGACAAAATACGGCTTTGTCATTTGTGCTGTCGCGTTCTGGTCTTGTATTTACTATTTATCGGGCGCACAATCGAAAAAAACGAGTGAAGGAGTGAAGATGGAACTTGCTGATATTCGTCGTGAGTACACAAAAGGTGGCCTGCGTCGTAAAGATTTGAAAGCAGATCCGGTTGATCAATTTAATCTTTGGTTGGAGCAAGCGGTGGCGGCGGGGTTGACCGATCCTACGGCAATGACGGTCGCAACGGTGGATGAAAACGGCATGCCGTTTCAACGTATTGTCTTGCTCAAAAACGTGGATAAAGATGGCTTTGTGTTTTACACCAACTTGGGCAGTCGAAAAGCACAGCAACTTGAACACAATAGCAATATCAGCCTACATTTCCCTTGGCACCCGCTTGAGCGTCAGGTTCACATCACGGGCGTGGCCGAAAAGCTTACCGCGATGGAAAACATGAAATATTTCACTTCTCGTCCTAAAGAAAGCCAGCTTGCTGCGATCGCGAGTAAACAAAGCAGTCGTATTTCAGCACGTGGCGTCTTAGAGGGTAAATTTCTGGAGTTGAAGCAGAAGTTTGCCAAAGGTGAGATCCCTGTACCCACGTTTTGGGGTGGCTTTCGAGTTAAAGTGCAGAGTATTGAATTTTGGCAAGGTGGCGAACACCGCCTTCACGATCGTTTCTTATTTTCGAATCAAGACGGCACATGGGATATTGATCGTCTAGCGCCGTAGAGAAACGTCATATTCTAAATTGATAAAGCACCGCCAAGCTCTTTAAGCCAGAGGTTGGCGGTGTTTGTGTTTTGTGGGTAATGCCTTTAACGTTCCCCATTAAGAACAACAGAAAGTTGATGTTTCAACAAACTTCTTGGCACAATAGACCCATAACCGGCTTCCATCGCTTTATCTATTAACTCGTTTTTACTGTTTGCTTCAAACTTAGCTCGCAAGCGAGCGACATGTCCTTCCACGGTTTTTGTGGAAATCCCCATCGCCTGCGCAATGAACTGCGGCTTTTTCCCATAAAGTAATAAAAATAACGTTTCTTGCTCCCGACAGGTGAGTTTGTCTGGTTCTGGTTTGACGTTCGAGAAGCGAAAAATTGATTGTTTATTCGGATTGACGCCTATCGCGCGACACACCCAGTACCCAACTTCGATCACGGCAGTGTCGGTGAGTTCTCTACCATAGAATATGGTGCCGAGAACGTTGCCAGTGTCATCACGCCAAGGTGTTTTGGTAAAGATATGTGCTCGCCAGTGACCGTCTGGGTATGGATGAATATCGAGGATCTTAAGTGACTCGCCGGTTTCAATCACATATTGGTCTTGGCGTTGAAATTCTTGAGCACACTCAATGGTCGGACTGAGCATTTCAAAATCCGTCTTCCCAATGCACTCCTCAGGAGAAGAGTGCCCCATGAGTTCGGCGTATTCCTGATTGACATAGCGGAATACAGACTCTCTATCTTTGCACCCCCAACAACCCGGTAGCTGTCGAAGGAGCGACTGTTCTATGGTATTGACTGGAATATTCAAAAGGGGGCTCACTACTGCTATTTATGGTCTGCGTGATTGCGGATCAATGTCATCCTAATCCAAATCAATACGTTCCGAGATTGGTTTAAGGCGACCTTTTCGGAGCAAAGCGCGCAATTATTCAACAATGATTCAAATTGATATCACTCGCTGGATCCATGGTTGTTCATCGCAAGAGTGCACCTTGATCATGCTTTCGATAATCGTGTCAGGTTGAACTGGAAGATTGGAAGAATGATCAAGGTAACTCAGCGTAATGATTAACGTTAGGATACGTTGAGACAACGCTATGATACCAGTTTATACCATTGTTTTCATTGGGATTAGATAAAAAAAAGGCCAGCCTGAAGACGGGCTGGCAACACAAGATATAATCTTGTCGACGTGTAGAAGAGGTTCTAAATTACATAGCGAGGGTCTGCTAAGTAAGTTAGAGGTATCAAGTAGATACCGTGAGTACTAGGATCGTATGCATCCTAGCGCTCTGGGCTTAATGTATTGAATTTAAGGAATAAAGGTAAGGGGGGAAATCCCTCTATCTTGCTGGATTCTAGATCCTTTTCCTATCGAATGTTAGCGGCTTTTACTTTTCTAACTCTGGATTGAGCTAAATTCCAAGGCCGACAAGCGCTGTGCCTTACATGGCGGTGTGTTTCGATATCAAAGATCGTTTTAAGACGAAAGGTAAAATGGGTTAGATTTCGCTATCTTGCGGTTTTTGTTAATAAAATTGGGTGTACATTGACCGTAGGTTATACGCGCATGATCATCGTTCCGGAACTATGATCATGTGAAGGTTCATGATCATATTGATAGGATCTTGTGCAATTGGAACGGTGATGATTTGCAAGCCAATAGAGAAAGTATATGATGCCAAGGTGTAAGCCTACCGTGTAAAGACAACTGTTCGAAATGAGTACTTCAGATAACCCGAAAGTCCCGCCATATAAAGAGATCATGCTGCCAAAGCCAGCAGAGTTGATCACGCTTCCGTCTTATATGGCTTGTCATGATCATGCATACACACAAATTGTGATTGGTCTAAAGGGACAGGCAGAATTTGAAGTTCGTGGGCAGGGTAATTTGGTTGGGCCAGGACAAGGTTGTGTTGTGACAGCATGCTCTGATCATGCTTTCGGTGGTGTGATTCATCAGTCCGATATTTTGGTGTTAAACTTACCTAAGCCCAGTAATGATGACCCAAATATGTTGCAAAAAATCAACAGTTTGGAGCAGTCTCATCTGTATTTTCAACTCGATGGTCAAATCCAAAAATTGATTCAAATGTTGGTTCAAGAAATGCGTAGTTCTCCTGATGACTTGCTACTCAGTCGAGCGTGCAACGATACCGTGATCGCGCTTATGCAGCGCCATATTTCTGCATTTGAAACCAGTAAGAAAGAATCACGCTTCGATCTTGAGGCGATTGATCGTTATATCGAGCAGCATCTTAGCCACAAAATCAGCGTGGCACAGTTGGCAGGTAGCGTATTCTTGGGTGAGAGCCAATTTCACAGCTTGTTTAAAGATCAAATGGGCATCACTCCACATCAGTATGTACTGGGTAAACGGATCGATATGGCACGTGACTTGATAGAGAAAGGTCATTTAACACTAGGTCAAATTGCCGAGTTTACGGGATTCTCCAGTCAAAGTACGTTCACTCATACTTTTACTCGCTTACAGGGTTTATCGCCATCTCAATATAAGAAACAGGTTGGATAGTCCGGTTTTATTTGCCCAATAACGTTTTCAGTTTTTTGAGATCATGAGTTAAGCCGCGAATCACTCGCGGCTTTTTTGCGCTTGAAATTTGAGCAATCAAACGTGATTCACGCAATTTTTTTGATGGAAATGATTAATATTTAATGCGTTTGGGCTTTCTCTTATTCAAAAAGTAATCTAAATCACTCTTATTTAAGCAAAATATGCCTCATATTTGCTTTGTTTTGTTGTAAAAAAAGGTTGGAGATTAATATTTGCCATACAAAATATTGAGCATTTGCGTGTGACTATGTAGTTATATTGTTATAAAAGCGAGTTTTTGACAAAAAACTCGGAGCTTTTGACAAGTATTCTTCTCGGCCTCAAAATACACTGCTAGCCATTGATGATCCTCGAAGCGGTTTTCGAGGAGAGAGATTGAGGAAAACGCATGTTTACTGCAACAAACGTGTTAACACCGGAATTTATCGAGCAGCCGCTTGATAAGTTGTGGTCACTGATCTCGCCATTGTACATGGTGGACGAGTCTCAATGGTTAGAGCAATTATTGCCGCTAGCAACGCCGACAACGGAAGAAAAATCGGCAATCACGACCCAAACAACCCAGCTTATCGAAGCCATTCGTGCAGATAAAAAATCAATTCAAATGATTGATGCACTGCTGCTGGAATACAGCCTAGATACCCAAGAGGGTATTTTGCTTATGTGTCTAGCAGAAGCCTTGATGCGTATTCCCGATTCAGCAACGGCCGATGCCTTAATTAAAGACAAGTTAAGTGTGGCTGACTGGAAATCTCACCTTAAGAGTTCCGATTCAGTATTCGTTAACGCATCAACTTGGGGATTAATGTTAACGGGTAAAGTGATTGGTCTTGGTGAGCAAGAAACCCAGAGCCCAGGTCAGGCTGTAAACCGTCTGGTAAACAAATTCTCAGAACCTGTGATCCGCAAAGCCATGTATCAGGCAATGAAAGTCATGGGTCATCAGTTTGTTCGTGGCCGTACGATTGAAGAAGCGCAAAAGAACGGTCGTTCAATGCGCGATAAAGGTTTCACTTACTCA
This sequence comes from Vibrio alfacsensis, assembly GCF_019670485.1. Taxonomy (NCBI): domain Bacteria; kingdom Pseudomonadati; phylum Pseudomonadota; class Gammaproteobacteria; order Vibrionales; family Vibrionaceae; genus Vibrio; species Vibrio alfacsensis. The sequence continues at coordinate 1,468,928 of NZ_AP024166.1, read as the reverse complement.
TTTGATATGTTGGGTGAGGCGGCGCTGACCACGGCAGACGCAAGCAAGTACTTCAAAGACTACTTAATGGCGATTGAAGCTGTTGGTCGTGAAATTACTCTTAGCAAGGATGGGGGTAGTGATACAAGCCCTGCACCCTCTGTTTCTATTAAGCTTTCTGCGCTTCACCCACGTTACGAAGTGGCGAATGAAGAGCGCGTGATGACAGAGCTTTACGACACGTTAACGCAACTGCTTAAACGTGCTATCGAAGTGGATGTTGCCATCACGATTGACGCAGAAGAAGCGGACCGCTTAGAGCTATCGCTAAAACTGTTTGAAAAACTGTACCGAAGTGATCTAGTCAAAGGCTGGGGTAAGTTTGGTTTGGTCGTTCAGGCGTACTCGAAACGTGCACTGCCAGTATTGGTATGGCTAAACGGTCTGGCGAAAGAGCAGGGCGACCTTATCCCGCTTCGACTAGTGAAAGGTGCGTACTGGGACAGCGAAATTAAGTGGTCACAACAAGCAGGTTACGATAACTACCCGGTTTATACGCGCAAAGAAGCGACCGATGTTGCTTATCTCGCGTGCGCGCGTTTCCTATTGAGCGACGGTGTCCGTGGTAATATCTTCCCTCAATTTGCTAGTCACAATGCACACACCGTGACAGCGATTGCGGTGATGGCAGCGCATAGAGATTACGAATTCCAACGTCTGCATGGTATGGGCGATTCACTTTATAACCATGTGATGGAGACTTACGGTCAAACCGTTCGTATTTATGCACCAGTAGGTAGCCATGCGGATCTCCTTCCTTACTTGGTTCGCCGCTTACTAGAAAACGGCGCGAACAGCTCGTTTGTCCACCGTTTAGTGGATGCCCGTTGCCCTATTTCAGAATTGACACATCACCCAGTGGATGTGCTGATGTCCTTTGATACGCTGAACAATCGCCAAATCCCAATGCCAACGAACATCTTCCCTGAGCGCAAAAACTCATACGGTGTGAACGTTGATATCGATAGTGAAGTGAAACCATTTGAAGCGCAGGTTGAAAGCTTTCTAACACAGAAATGGACAGCAGGTCCGATCATCAATGGTGTGAAACATGCCGAAAGCATGATCAAGGGAAATGCTGCAGAGATCATTACCGCACCTTATGATCGTCGTATCGAAGTCGGTCAGGTGGCTTTTGCTAGCCTTGATCATGTTTCCGCTGCGATCGAAGCCGCTGATGCTGCATTCCCTGCGTGGAAAGGCACCGACATTGAGAAAAAAGCCGCATGCTTAGACAGGCTTGCGGATCTGATGGAAGAAAACTTGGCGGAGCTGGTGGCGATTTGTCACCAAGAGGCGGGTAAGACGATTCATGACAGCATCGATGAAGTGCGTGAAGCGGTCGACTTCTGTCGTTACTACGCGAAACAAGCGCAAAATCTTCAGCCGTTTGAGTTGGAAGGTTTTGATGGCGTGAAGCGTATCTCTAGCCGTGAGGGTTTAGGCGTATTCGTTTGTATCAGCCCTTGGAACTTCCCGTTGGCGATCTTCCTCGGTCAGGTAACGGCGGCGTTGGTGGCGGGTAATACGGTTGTGGCCAAGCCAGCAGAGCAAACCAGCTTGATTGCAGCACGTGCGGTTGAATTGATGTTAGAAGCCGGATTCCCAGCGGGTGCGATTCAATTCTTGACTGGTCGCGGAGCTGAAATCGGCCATGCGTTAACATCGCATAATGCGATTGCAGGTGTGGCGTTCACCGGTTCAACCGCTACGGCGCAGCGCATCAACGTGACGCTTGCCGAGCGCAGCGCGAAGCCAGTACCGTTTATCGCTGAAACTGGCGGTCAAAACGCCATGATTGTGGATAGTACCGCACTGCCAGAGCAGGTTGTGCGTGACGTTATTCGTTCTGCTTTCGCTTCGGCTGGTCAACGCTGTTCTGCCTTGCGCGTTCTGTTTGTTCAAGAAGATGTGGCCGATCGCATCATCAACCTTATCCAAGGGGCGATGAATGAACTGCATGTTGGTATTCCTTATCTACACAAAACCGATGTTGGTCCGGTTATCGACAGCAACGCAAAAAACAAGCTCCTTGCTCACCTTGATCACATGGCGAGTACGCAAACCAAAGTCGCGCAGCTGCAACTGGATGAAACGTGTGAGCACGGTGATTTTGTGTCACCGAGTGCATTCGAAATTTCAGGTATTGATGTACTGAAAGAAGAACAATTCGGTCCTATCTTGCACATTGTTCGCTTTAAAGCGTCAGAACTACCAAACGTAGTTGAGCAAATCAACCAAACGGGGTTTGGTCTGACAATGGGTATCCATAGCCGTAATGAGACCACTTATCGTTGGATTGAAAAACACGCTCGAGTGGGTAACTGCTACATCAACCGCGATCAAGTGGGTGCGGTGGTTGGGGTTCAACCATTCGGTGGTCAAGGCTTGTCTGGCACTGGTCCAAAGGCAGGCGGTCCTCACTACCTATACCGCTTTACGAAACATCTTTTCGCTCATGTTGAGAATGCATAAGGAGTCGCATTATGGTTCATCAGATCACCTATTTTAAAGATGCATTCTCTGCATGGGAGCAGTGGAATCTGACCGATTTTGATTATAAATGTGAGCACTTACTTGCATTTAAATCTGCTGCTGAAGAGCAACACGCTGTGGTTGGTAAAGTTATCGCTTACCACTTGCAACAAGCGTCAAGCTTATTAGCAGAGACACATCAGTTAGTGGGACCGACAGGCGAAACTAACGAGTTGTACGCGGCTGGGCGCGGTGTGGCTTTGATCATTTGTGAAAATGATCTAACGAACACTGAGAACGCGTTGTACAGCACTTTTGCAATGATCACTTGTGCCCTAATTGCGGGTAACAGTGTGGTGATTTGCAGTGACAATACAGAGTTTAATCAATTGGTTAATCACGCTGTGGCGTCAGCAACTTTCCCATCTAACCTAGTCCAAGTGGTTGCGTACGATGCGTCTTCCCCGCTGTTAGACAGTGACGTGCGCAGTGTTGGTTATGTTGGGTATTCACAGGTTGAGCATGCGCTTAACTTACAACTGGCTAAACGTGACGGTGCCATCGTCGGTTTAGTGTCTGAAACGGATTTGGAGTCACCGACGGTGGCTCACGATCCTCATTTGTCGTTACGCTTTATTACCGAGCGTACTCGAACGATAAATATTACAGCGGTGGGTGGTAACGCGACTCTACTCGAGTTGGGAAGCGACGCCCACTAACCTGACTTGTGATGCCAACCTAACAACAAAGAGCCGAAGAGCTAACTTGGGTTGGTATCTCTTGTTCTGGTGTATTGCTGAGACGGCAAAATACCAGAAGAAACAAGGAAGGAAATAATTATAACGAGGACTATCTAATGATAGAAAATGGTTTTGCTATCACGACCACATTCGTGGCGTATTTGTTAATTATGGTTGCCATTGGCGTTTATGCGTATAAGAGGACTTCCAATTCATCGGACTACTTTCTAGGTGGTCGTAGCCTTGGCCCTTGGCCAGCGGCACTTTCTGCAGGCGCATCAGACATGAGTGGTTGGTTGCTACTTGGTCTGCCGGGGTATGCGTATGCGGCAGGTATTGAAGCGTTTTGGCTAGCGGGTGGTCTATTGCTGGGTACATGGGCCAACTGGCTAATTAACGCCAAGCGTCTTCGTACGTTCAGCATTCAAACGGATTCGCTAACACTGCCAGAATTTTTATCGCGTCGTTTTAACGATAAGTCGAAACTGATCCAGACAATCTCTGCGTTTTTCATTCTTTTGTTTTTCCTTTTCTACACCAGCTCAGGTTTGGTAGCAGGGGGTAAATTGTTTGAAACCGTATTCGGCTTGGATTACAGCATCGCGGTTGTGATCGGCACAGTATGTGTGGTGTCGTACACACTATTTGGTGGCTTCTTAGCGGTATCTTGGACGGACTTAGTGCAAGGCTTGCTCATGGCGGCGGCATTGATGATTGTACCTGTAGCCGTGATGGATGGTGGATTAGGTCAACTTGCAACTGATATGCGCGAGATTAACCCAGAGTTGCTAACGCTTTGGAACGACGTGAATGGTGAGCCATTATCGGCAATTGCGATTATCTCACTCGCGGCTTGGGGTCTAGGTTACTTTGGTCAGCCACATATTTTAGCCCGTTTCAAAGCATCACGTTCAAATAAAGACCTTACGACTGCACGCCGTATCGCAGTAGGTTGGACCGCACTTTCTATGACTGGTGCGTTGTTGATCGGCTTAGTGGGTTTGGTATGGGTAACAAACCACCCAGGTACGCAGCTCGATGACGGTGAAAAAATCTTTATGCTATTGGTGAACACCGTATTCCACCCTGTGATTGCAGGTATCTTACTTGCGGCCATTCTAGCAGCAGTAATGAGTACCGCGGACTCTCAGCTTCTTGTTTCGTCATCTGCACTTGCAGAAGATTTCTACAAGCAAGTGATTAAACCTAATGCTTCTTCTGAAGAAGTGGTGATGATTGGTCGTGTCGGCGTTATCGTTATTTCTCTGATTGCTCTATTCCTTGCAATGACACCAGATAGCTCAGTATTAGGACTTGTGTCTTACGCGTGGGCTGGTTTTGGTGCTGCATTTGGTCCTGCTGTGGTACTGAGTCTATACTGGAACGGCATGAACCGTAACGGTGCACTAGCAGGTATCTTAGTCGGCGGTATCACTATCGTGGTATGGAAACAACTGACAGGTGGTTGGTTTGATGTGTATGAAATCGTCCCAGGAATCATCTTCTCTACCATCGCTATCGTGCTGGTGAGTAAGATGACTGGCGGTGCAACACAAGATGTGATTGATCAATACAAAGCGTATGAGAAGAAACTGGTAGAACTCGATTAATTCTTCTTACCGTAAACCAAAACCCGCGACCATCGCGGGTTTTTTAGTTGCTGATTTTGGCATAAACCACCGTATTACTGATTTCTCCGGAAGCATTGAGACGTTCGTTTCTCAGCTCACCCTCAAACTCGTATCCACAACGCTCGGCGACTGCTCGGCTTTTGAGGTTGGTGGAGTCCGCCGTGATGGCAATTCGTCTTGCGCCTAAATTCTCAAACGCATGACGTTCTAGTTCGAGTAGGGCTTCAGACGCATAACCTTTTCCTACGGCAGTATCGTCAAGCCAATAGCCAATCTCAAACGAGGGAACTTTCTTATCTCGGATCATGAGACCAATAGCACCAATCATACGATCACTTTGCTTTTCGATAATGAAGTAACGTAGTTCTTCTTCGAAATTCTCAAAGTTGGTGATGGCTTTTTGGGTGCCATCAATCATGGCTTCAAGTGTCAGTGCATATGGGATCCAAGGAAGAAAGACTTCGAGAGTCTTCCGGCTATGCATCACAGCGTGGTGGGCCTCTTCTGCCCGCTCCAAGCATGCAGGTATCAGTTTTAGACGTGTTGTTTCCATACTGTTGCTCCTTGGAGGTAATAAAAACTTATTTAAACAGAAGCGGTTAGTGATTGCGAAAGATTATTCACTTGGTTTGCTAGAGATAACCTGAGAGAATCGAGCCGTTATCCAACCAACTAGGTTTATTATGAAACTTTTAGTAAGAAACTTGGCTCGTGAAACCACTGAGCAAGATCTCCGCGCACTATTCTCAAATTACGGCAAAGTAGAGCTTTGTACCTTGGTTCTTGATCAAGAAACGGGTCTGTCGAAAGGCTTTGGTTTTGTTATTATGCCGGATGAAGCGGAAGCCATTTGTGCGTTGGATGCGTTAAATCTATCCAATGTAGCAAAAAGCAAAATCCGAGTGAAAGTCGCGCAAGACTAATTGCCGCACAAGACTATCTTTGAGAGAAGCCAGCATAGATTGCTGGCTTCTTTGTTTATTGCCAACTTTTTTGTTTATTGATCGTTACTATGTTTATAGATCGCTACTTTGTGCGTGTGTGTATCATTCGGTTTAGTATGCTTATCAGTTTATCTAACTCACGTTGATCAAAATTATCTGAATTGGGTATTTGGTATGAATCAGAGGAAGTAAACAACATTAAGCAGTTACCAGAATAGCTTTCTTTTTGGATACCAACTTGCGTGATTTCCTTGAGTGGTATCCGAAAATAAACGGTCGATTGCTGATGATACGTTATGGTCTGTGACGTTTCGTTAATTGTGATGCTTTTGGGAGTAAAGCGGAGTGTGCCGCGAGGAAAAAACTTGAACAGCATCATGACTAGGAATGCGCTAATAATCGTCAATCCAAGTTCGAATAATTTATCGAGTTTGAATGCAAAAAAAGAAAGAGATAATAAAGAAAACACGACTAAATAGGGACTATTTTGGGGCAATCTCTGCGATTTCTCATGAATGGCGTCCATGTTTTGTCTCCTTGAGTGAGCGTTGATAAACACAAACTTCTCGCTTATGGCCATTCATGTACAACGTTCTATTTTCAACATAATGAAATGGCCTAAGCACGAGCCGCTGCGTGGTTAATTTCGGTTGAACATTCATCTCATTTCCCTGATCTATTCATTCAAATACTGATTCAGAATAATGTGTTTTTTGCATGAATTGAAAGAGTGAGACCCGTATTGGCCCCTGGTCCGACCAACCTCTCATTTTTACGTTGTTTTATTTAGTTTTTTGAATCTAGGACACAAAAAAGCAAGCACACTTTTTAATTACGGAATTATTTTGAACAGAATATGTCAATTGTCAGTAGTACTGTAAGAAATTAGGGAGAGATGTAATGCCGGATATTTATTGCTCAACGTGCAGAAAACCAACGCAACACAAAGTGATCATGAAGCGTAGTGAACCTGAGCAAACGGAAACACTAACTGGCAAGGTAGTGAGTTTTACCCAACTAATGGCGAAATTTGTAACGGGTGAACATTACTATGAAATGGAACCACATTACTTTTGTCGTTGTTGTAATCATCGCGCCATCGGTGAAGTTATTCCACATCCAGCGCGACAAACATCAGCAGTACTGTAGTTTAAATTAAGCTAATTGCTCTTCTTCAATTGAAAAAGGGGAGCCATTGAGCATGACTGGCCAGCCGTAAGACGCGTACTCTGATGCCAGTGATTTTGCGACTTCGTGAGATACTGTCGTATAGGTCCATTCTCCAACACCAAATGGCTTGTACGCCAGTTGAAACGTTATCATTGCTTTCTCCTAATAATTATTTTTCCGTATTATTGCCTTACTGTTTGTCTCAGTACTTTCCTATAAAGCTCAGTTTTTTCTCTGCAAAGGTCATCGCTTCATTTTTTTATGGCCTAAAAAAAGCGAGTTATAAATTACTTGCTTTCAGCATTTAATTTATAAAAGTGTGTTTCTTGGTTAGTCGTTTTACTTGGCATCGCTGTTTTGTTTGGCGAATTAGCTAAATTCATGCGCAATTCACAGCTTGTCGAATTGTGGATTTGCAAACGACTCATTAAAGATTAATGTATTGATTTTTTCGTTGTTTCAGGGATGTAGTGAATGAGTGAACAACTGGATCGGATCGATTTACAAATATTGCGGCTTTTACACTCGAAAGGAAGACTTCCAATTGTCGAATTGGCGAAGCAAGTTAATTTGACCACATCCCCTTGTTCTGAACGTGTAAAGAGGTTGGAGCGTGAGGGGTACATCAATGGTTATCATGCTGAGATAAATGCAGAAAAACTGGGTTTAGACGTTCAAGTGTTTATCCACATTCGCCTTGATCAAACCAGTTTCTCTATTTTCGAAAAATTTGCTCAAGCGGTCGAACTATTGCCAGAAGTTGAGGAGTGTTACTCGCTATCCGGTGATTTCGACACCATGATAAAAGTTCGTGTTAAGAACATGAAAGCGTATCAAGAATTTATGTCGAGTAAGATGGGGACACTACCGGGAGTGATTCAAACTCGCAGTGAAGTCGTCATTGAAGAGCACAAAACGGGATACGGGGTGAACCCAGAATTAATAAGTTAGGGTGGTGACGTTCTAGGACCTGCATCCTGTTATGACAATGACTTAGAACTTGGATTGGCCCACAAAAAAAGGAGCCATATAGGCTCCTCTACATTGACTCTGCAAATGACTTGAGCGCTTACTATGCGCTGACGAAAGTCGTCAATATACCGATTAAACCGCCAAACACACCGCCCCAAACGACGAGCCAGCCTAGGTGTTCTTTAATCATTTTCTGCACGATTTCTTTTACAAGCGCAGGCGTTAGCTCGCTAAGACGCTGATCAATGATGCTCTCAATATTTTGTTTAATTTCATCCATCATTGCCGGAGATTCTAGTTGTTCTTTGAGCGCCTCTTTTATGGTGTCACTCTTGCTCAGTTCAACAATAGATTCTTGCATTTTTTCAACAAAAGGTTGTCGCATTGGTTGTAGTGCTTCAGCACCGCCAAACATTGCGAGCATTGCACCAAACTGCGATGCTTCGATCACTTCGACCAAAGAATCAAACGCCGGATTTAAATCGACTTTCTCAATGACGGGTTGGAGGTTGATGTTCACTCCGCCAGCCATTTCTTTATTTAGGAAACGGTCGATGTTTGCCTCGGTGAAGAATTGCTCCATCATCAAGTTTTTGATCGCAAGTTTGAATTCTTCAAAACGTGCAGGAATAACGCCAGAGCCATATAAGCCAGGGACTTTCTCAAACAACATGTGGATAGCTAGCCAGTTAGTGATTGCACCTGAAAAGGCGAATAGACCCGCGTACCACATATAATCATTGTGGATGTAATATCCCGCTGCCATTAATACGATGGCAAGAATATTCGTCAGCAAACTTTTGTTCATAGTGACCGATTTTGTAATGTGAAAGAATTGAAATAAGTGGGCATGATTTTATACCTAACCAACATCTTGATGCTAGGAGGAGAAAAGTTAGGGGTAATTAAGGGAAATGCTGAAAGTCTATAAAAATGAAAACCCGACATAGACTGCCGGGTCACTGCTTTTTCTTAGAAATTCTAAGGTACTGTAATTTTTATGGTTAGATTTTGCTTTTCTAGACGCGACAGCTAGAAGCGAAAGATCTTACAGCAAAGTTGGCATTTCCAACGTTCTGAGTAGCCGAATAGTTTGTCAGCCCAGCTCGGTTTAACTTGTACGATCTGCATTGAACCACATTTACACATAAGCTAATTACCTTATTATTAGTTTAATTACTCAGCCATTTATTGAGTATAGCTGTTTCTCAAAAAGTGAAGTAACAAATGAATTCAGCTAGAGTTTTTGGCGTTGTGTCCACTGCTTTTAGATACGCAACGGGGTGCTATATTACCAAAATAAGTGTGACTTTCATCACTTTATTTGTTTCATTGTTGAAATTTTTTGTGAGAGTGGTTCAAATAAGACGGCCCGTGAGACGAGGAATAGCGGAAGTGGTTATAGCCAAATGATATAAAAAAACGGCGCATCACGCGCCGTTATTGTTTGAGTTGGAGTGCTGCTTACGTGCTTTTGTCATCGATCTCTTCAGCAATGAAACCACCGGTTTGGTGTGCCCATAGTTGAGCGTAAATGCCATTACTTGCGATGAGTTCTTTGTGTGTACCTTGCTCAACGATACTGCCTTTATCGAGAACAATTAGGCGATCCATCTGAGCAATCGTCGATAAGCGGTGTGCGATGGCAATGACTGTTTTGCCTTGCATTAGCTCATTTAGACTCTCTTGAATTGCCGCTTCGACTTCCGAGTCTAAAGCTGATGTTGCTTCGTCAAGTACCAAAAGAGGGGCATCTTTTAACAATACTCTTGAAATTGCGATGCGTTGACGTTGACCACCGGAGAGCTTCACGCCACGTTCGCCAACTTGTGCATCATAACCGATGTTTCCAAATGGGTCGGTAAGGTTTTCAATAAACTCATGCGCGTGTGCCTGCTGAGTCGCTTTGATCAGCTCATCCTCCGAGGCATCTGGATTTCCGTACAAGATATTGTCACGAATCGAACGGTGGAGTAATGACGTATCTTGAGTGACCATGCCTATTTGGGCGCGCAGAGAGTCTTGGGTAACACGAGAGATCTCCTGACCATCAATTTTGATGCAACCCTCTTCGACATCATGAAATCTAAGTAACAAGTTGACCAGCGTTGATTTACCCGCGCCAGAGCGTCCGACCAATCCCACTTTTTCCCCTGGTTTTATGTTTAGGTTTAGATTGTTGAGTACGCCTTTTTTCTCACCATAATGGAAGCTGACATTGTCGAAGTGGATACCACCATCTGTCACGACAAGTTCTTTTGCATTTGGCTCATCTTTTATATCGATCGGTTTAGAAAGGGTTTTCATCCCATCGACTACCGTGCCCATGTTTTCGAACAATGCGCCGACTTCCCACATTATCCACATCGACATACCATTCACGCGCAAAGCCAAACTGATCGCGATAGCAATCGCACCGACACTGATAGCGCTGTCTAGCCATAGGAAAATAGACAGTGCCGCGACGGAGAACACCAAAAGGTAGTTTGAAATCTCAACAGCGATGTCAAAGCCAGTCACTAGGCGCATTTGGCGATACACAGTATCAAGAAACCCTTTCATGCCTTGTTCTGCGTATTCCGTTTCCCGTTTACTGTGAGAGAAGAGTTTCACTGTTTGGATATTGGTATAACTGTCTACGATACGACCTGTCATGGTTGAGCGGGCATCGGCTTGTTCGGAGGCGACATCCTTGAGTTTCGGGACAAAGTGAATTTGGATGGCGATGTAAGCCAATAGCCAGACAATCATTGGGATCATCAAACGCCAATCGGCAGCGGCTAACATGACGATCATACTGGTAAAGTAAACCGACACGTAAACAAACACATCCATGGTTTTCATGACGGTTTCACGAACAGCCAATGAGGTTTGCATAACCTTGGTCGCAACACGGCCTGCGAAATCGTCTTGGTAGAAGTTGAGACTTTGATTGAGCAAGTAGCGATGGGCTAACCAACGGATTGACATTGGGTAGTTACCAAGCAAGGTTTGATGAATCAATAGAGAATAAACCACGACAAGAATTGGCATGACAACAAGCAGCAATGATCCATAGAAAATCAATTCGGTTTTGTTGTCTTGCAAAAACGTTTCAGGGTTGCTGGTGGAAAGCCAGTCAACGAGTTGGCCCATCGCACCAAATAGAGAAACCTCTACAATGGCAACAATAGTCGACATGATTGACATGATGATCAACGGCTTTTCGAAGCCTTTTGTATAGTGGCGAAGGAAAGCAAAAATCCCAGTAGGGGGTTGATCGGGTTGTGATTTGGGGAACGGTTCAGTAAAACCTTCAAATCGTTTAAACATAACTCATCCTAAAATTAAAACACGTCCATTTCTGTATAGGAATTCGTCAATTCTGACATCCAATTTGCCGGTTTATATACAGATCATGGAAAAAAGAAATAAAGTGGTCTGCTAGCCAGAAAAGCAGACGAGTTCATGCGTGAGGCGAAAAAATAGTCTAACGGATTGCATTTTAAATGTAACCACTAAGTAATTCATATCTTTAATGGTTTATCAAATATGACTCAAATGATTGAGTGGTTGTATGGGGTGTTAAAGCCTCAGGCGTGCCTTATTTACTGAGGCCTCTCTTAGTTGCAATAAAAAGTCGCGACATCCGGATACTAATCAGGAATTATTGCTTCTTGGTGCGCAATTTACTCATGAAAACAGCAAAACTTTTCTTAACATTAATTTTACAATCGTTTCATTCTAGTGAGAAGGAATGTATCGGATGCTATTAAACGAATCAGTGCCTCAGAATGCACAAGGAAAAGAAGAAAGTACGCAAAGTACTCTACGCCATACCGCTAACTGTGTGGTAATGGTTCCGCCCAAAGAATTCCGATTTAATGAGGAAACCGCCCAAGACAATGAGTTTCAACACCATGTGTCGTTAAGTCAGGATGAAATCACTCACCGCACCATGGCTGAGTTTGCCGCAATGGTTCAGTCTTTACGTAAAGAGGGTGTGCAAGTTGTCGAATTTGACTATCCATATACTGAGGTCGCGACACCTGATGCCGTATTTCCCAACAATTGGTTTAGCACCACCCCTGACGGTACGCTGTACACTTTTCCGATGGCGTGTGAAAACCGCCAACATGAAGTACGTCCGAAAGCATTAGCGGCAAGTTTGATTCAGTCTGGTCGTGAAGTGTACCAGCAAGATTCATTGACCGAGTATCTTGACGAGCAAGCGTATCTAGAAAGCACCGGCGTGATGGTGTTTGATCATTTAAACCAAACCGTTTATGCCGCGTTGTCTCAGCGATGTGATCGTTTAGTACTAGAAGATTACGCAAAACGTATAGGGTATGATCGTGTGATTTCTTTTCAAACCCGTTTGCCGTCGGGGGCACCGGTGTATCACACCAACGTTATGATGGCAGTCGGCGAGCAGTTTTGTGTGATATGCGATGAGGTGATCCCAGAGTTTGAGCGTCGTTTTGTTTTGAAATCTCTAGCCAAAGATAAACAAGTCATCTCGATTTCCATTGATCAAATGAACCAGTTTTGCGGCAACATTTTACAACTGGAAACCGTGCGAGGCGATAAGGTCATCGCCATGTCTCAATCGGCTTACGATGCATTCTCTCCAGCACAAAGAAATCAGCTAGCGACACACGGTAAATTACTGCCATTTGATGTTTCGACCATCGAATCTATTGGTGGTGGTTCGGTACGCTGTATGCTTGGAGAGGTATTTTTACCAAGTAGAAAGCCTGTATTGTAAGCTAGCCTAGCCGTTAAATAGAAATGCCACTTTATAGATAAAGTGGCATTGCTTCGAGTTGTAAGATTATAGCGTAGTTGCAAGCCATTAGCGTAGTAGTCGACTCTTGGCGTGTTAGCGGTATTTAATGGCGGTATACATGCTGCTCCACTCTCGCATCATCACTAAATAGTTTGGGTCATTGATGCATTGTTCAGGAGACCCTAAGCCTGTTACGGCCATCTCCCAACCTTTTCTTGCACTACAAATGATGTCTGTTGTCATGTTTTCTGTGTTATCTATGGGATGTTCGCTTGCATAGGATTGCAATTGAGTTACTGAGAATATGGCTTGATCCGCATCCGTTGCATGAGAGACTGAACTGACGGTGAATGCTAGAACTGCGGTACTGACGAGAATGATATTTTTCATAAACCCTCCTTGTTTCATGCTAAATCTTGTTTCTTGCTAAATATAGCAGAGAGGGTTGTAGAAAAAGAAAAAGTGGCAATAGGAGATTGCCACTTGGAGTATATTGAGCAGAGACAGTTAGAACAAACTGAAGTCGTAATGAGCGGTGAGTTTAATGTCGTAGTAATCTAATTTGTCACCAAGCGAGCTACCATCTCTATATTCTTGTGCTTTATTTAAGATTGCCGATGTTTTAAAGCCTTTCATAGGTCCTTCTTGAACGGTATGGCTCAAAATTAGGTTTGCTCCAAGACCTTCAATATTCACATCATGATCTCGGTCTTCATAACCATCGGTCACCACGAGAGCTAAGCCCATATCGAATGATGGTGAAACTTTGTAAAAGCCCCCAAGTTGCCATGAGAACATGTCATAGTGGTTACGGTCGATACTTTGGTCAAATGGGAAACCAATATCAGTATCAATCTCTGGGTTTCCAGGCAGTCTTTTACCGACTTGGCCAAATGATCCCATCACAGTGACGCGTTCTTTGTTCCACAATAATTGTCCCGATACTGCGTATGTATCATCATCAACGTTATTATCTTGAGACCATCCAATTGGTTGCGCATAAAAACCGACATATTCTGCTTTGAAGAAACCTTTTTCAGGGTCGATCCATGTGTGGCTACCACGGCTCATGACTTGCCATGACATTTCTTCTTGATAGCTTGCACCGAGTGATAACATGGTTTTTTCGTTATCCCAAACGCCTGCAATGGCATAGTTTGGTTTTTTATCTACTTCAATTAAGTACTTATCGCCCGATGGTGCCAGTTTAATGTCGGTTCTGAACCCCTCATCTGTCCATTCTTGATAGTAACCGCCCGCATATTTTTGACTGTACATCCCGTATAAATGAAAGTTATCGAATGTCCCCTCGTAGAAAACGCCCTCATTTAGAGATGGCACAGTACGAACTGAAGAGTATTCAATTAAAGGAATTTGGTATTCAAGTGAACCATATCGGTAATCAGTACCAAATTGACCGATCTTAATATTGGCCCAATCACCAAAATCTAAACTGAGGTTGGCGTAGTTAATCGTGAAACTTTCATGGCCATCTAGATAAAAGCGCGATGATTTCTCTGGGTCTGCGCGTAGTTTTTCAATGTGGTATGTACCTGCTTGGATGCTTACGGTATCCATGATCTGACCGGATTCAAAATCAAACAAGAAACCTTGGACCCAAGCATCAATTTTAGGTCCGTAAACCCCATCACTAGCACTTGGTCTTTCTGCATTACGATATTCATTTCTCAATTTAACGTCGAGTGATGAATCTTCGATAAAACTAGCAAATACAGGTGTTGCAAATAATTGGCATCCAAGAGCCACTGCGATGCAATTGGATATTGTCGTTTTTTGGATTAGGCATTTTTTCATTGTTATATTCCGGCGTAGGGTGTTTTTATGTATGCCAATATATAGGCTGACTATTTACGACCCAATATTGGTATGCCATTTTGTTGATCGATAACACATGGAAATAGTTTTCGAGTGACCGAGATCACTTGCATATGCACGATTTTTACGGAATTTTGAACTCAACAAACTTTTAGTAGTTCATTTTGGTATTCCGAATGATAGAATGTTGTCTTAAAGCATGACTACTTTGCGTTGGTGTACAGAACGCCGAGCGTATATGGTTTACCATATCAACCATTCAATAAGGTATGTGTTCAGAATGAACGATATGGATGGTTCTTCGTGAGAAAACGCAAGCGAATGAATAGGATGAAAGTGACAATGTCTAACGAAAATAAAACAACACAAAATAGCCGTCGCTATGTTTCCATTGGTTTGGATTTGCTTAAGCAGCTAGAAAAAGGTGCGTATGCGATAGGTGAAAGGTTACCTACTGAAAGGGAAATTGCTGAGCAATATGACGTAAGCCGTACGGTTATTCGTGAAGCGATTATCATGCTGGAGCTGGAAGGGTTGGTTGAGGTTCGTAAAGGATCTGGCGTCTATGTCGTCGCACTTCCAAACCAGAATCGCTCAGAAGCTTCTGGTTCAGCGCAACCTTTATCATCGGTGCAATGTTTGGATGGTACCGATATTGGTCCGTTCGAAATGTTACAAGGAAGACAGTTGATTGAAAGTAACATTGCCGAATTTGCAGCAACGCAGATCACCAAAGCTGAAATCATGAAGATGCGTAAAGTGCTAAGTCTAGAGAAACAAGCACTTGAATCTGGTGAATACGCAGAAGATCACGATAAAGAATTTCACCTGTTGATCGCAAAAGCGAGTAAGAACACATTCCTGATTGAAGTGTCGGAATTGATGTGGAGAAAGCGTGCTGAAAGTAAAATGTGGGCTCAATTACACAGCCACATTGATACTTCGGAATACCGTTTAAAATGGTTAGAAGATCACGCAAAAATCCTATCAGCTTTGCAACGTAAAGATCCACAAGCTGCAAAGCTGGCGATGTGGCAACATTTAGAAAGTGTGAAGAATACCCTGCTCGATCTTTCAGATGTTGAAGATGAGAGCTTTGATGGCTACCTCTTTGATTCCTACCCTATTTTTAACGCGAGCAATGGATAAGTTAAGCTTCATTACTGCTTGAGATATCGCAAAGGTGTTTGCGGCGATGAGATAAGTACATTGTCGCAATAACCTTTATATTCAATAGAATAAAAAGCCCTTCTGTTATTGTCCCCCCAATTGAACCAATAAGTAAGTTATTGGTAAACCAGCAAGTTGAGTTAACCAGAATTAGCAGTCGCATTTGCATTCCATCACATCGATATAGCGCATATGTACCGATACTTGCACCAATCATAGTGAGGATTTCACTTTGGTATTGAAGTGTGGCTAAACCGGTAACCCAAATTAGGATAATAAATAGTGTTGCGACCGCAGGCGATCGAGTCTTGGTAGAGAAGTAACTCCGCAACGCTGCAATGAATGTGACTGCGGCTGAAGCTAAACTCCCGAGCAGAATAAAGTGAACGAGTATCGCTAATTGAAACCAAGTGAGTCGTCTTTTGAACTTCTCACCATTTGGGTTCCAGAATGCTGTTGCGCCTAAAAACAGAGCGATAAAACCAACCCATTGTGCAAAATCAATCGTCATATATTCACTATTTTAAACGGTATCTACGTTGCGGGCGACCTTATCATAGTTTATTTGGTATACAGGTTAAGGCGGTTTGTTTTGTGATTTGGTGCACCAATTGGTTATAAATCTATACTTGCGTGATCTGTGTCGCGGAATTGTCTGGGTTTGATCTCTATATTGGTATTCCAGTTGCCGAGGAATGTTTTCTCGAACAATATTTACAATAATATAACTCTACTGATAAAGATCGGAGCATTTATGACTGCGTTTTTGTACCCTCAAGAAACAATGACTCGTCGCGTTAAAGATATTAGCGGCATTTGGCGCTTTAAGTTGGATACACGTAACGAAGGTCGCGTTAACGACTGGAAAGATGGTCTAACTGACACAACAGATATGGCAGTGCCGTCAAGCTACAACGACATCTTTACTGAAAAAGAGATGCGCGACCATTGTGGTGATGTGTGGTACGAAACAGAAGTGATGATCCCATCTGAGTGGAAAGACAAAGATGTATTCGTTCGCTTTGGCTCTGCAACCCACCAAGCAATTGTATGGGTAAACGGTGTCGAAGTCGCGAGCCATGTTGGTGGTTACATGCCGTTCGCTGGTCTGCTAAATGATTGCATTAAGTTTGATCAAAAGAACAAAGTTGTTGTGGTTGTGAATAATGAGCTTTCACGTACAACCATTCCATGTGGTCATGTTGCTGAGTACGAAGATGGTGTGCGAGAAGTTAAACCTTGGTTCGACTTCTTTAACTATGCGGGTATTCACCGCCCAGTTAAGCTAATGGCACTACCAAAGCATCGTTTAAGTGATATCACAGTCATTACTGACTTTGAGGGTACGGTTGGTAAAGTTGACTATACGCTAGAAGCGAATCTTCCGGTCGGCGCACAGGTCAGCGTAAAACTTTATGATGCACAAGGCACTCCAGTTGCAGAGCATACTGGTGTAAAAGGTCAATTAAAGGTTGAGAATGTTAACCTGTGGAAACCTGGTGAAGGGTACCTATACACATTAGAAACGTCGATTGAAGTGGATGGTGCGATTGTCGACCAATACCCACTAGAAGTTGGTATTCGTACTGTGAAAGTTGAGGGGACTAAGTTCCTAATTAACAATGAACCTTTCTACTTCAAAGGCTTTGGCAAACACGAAGATTCAGACCATCGCGGTCGTGGTTACGATCCAGTTGTAAACCTACGTGATATGGAACTGATGGATTGGATCAACGCAAACTCCATGCGTACATCGCATTACCCTTACGCTGAAGAGTTCATGCAGTTAGCGAACCGTCGTGGTTTGGTTGTCATTGATGAGACACCAGCAGTTGGTCAATGGGACATGATGATCAGTGGTGGTGGTATTGCAGGTGCTGGCGCGGGTGCTGGTGGCTCTGAAAAACTGAAATTCTTCGACAACGAAGACGTGAAAACAGAAGGTTTAGCGGCTCAAAAACATGCGATTGAAGAGTTGTTTAAGCGTGACAAAAACCATCCATGTGTTGTGATGTGGTCATTATCAAATGAACCGGATACATCACAAGAAAGCTCGAACGAATACTTCCGTCAAGTATTTGAATATGCACGTACTCAAGATCCACAAAATCGCCCACTGACATTCGTAAACTTTATGATGGCTCCGTATGGCAAATGTCATGCACATCAGCATGCCGATGTTATCTGTCTAAACCGTTACTACGGTTGGTACATCATGGGCGGCATTGAGATGCGTGATGCTGGTAAAGCATTTGCGAAAGAGCTAGCAGGTTGGGCTACCGAGGGTAAGCCAATCATCATCACTGAATACGGTGCAGATACGACGGCTGGTGTACA
Organism: Vibrio alfacsensis; assembly: GCF_019670485.1. Taxonomy (NCBI): domain Bacteria; kingdom Pseudomonadati; phylum Pseudomonadota; class Gammaproteobacteria; order Vibrionales; family Vibrionaceae; genus Vibrio; species Vibrio alfacsensis. The sequence goes on along the minus strand of NZ_AP024166.1, from coordinate 1,450,846 downwards.
CAAACTGCCAAGTGTTCAATGGTCAGAAGAGTACCAAGTTGAATACCTAGACCAACAGCACTTTGCATTTGATAGCTGTGATGCGGTTGTCGGTGAGCAAATGTGGAACTTTGCCGATTTCCAAACATGGGAAGGCATTATTCGTATGGATGGTAACAAGAAAGGCGCATTTACTCGTAACCGTCAACCTAAGATGGCTGCCCACCACTTACGTAAACGCTGGGCAAAAATTCCAGATTTCAAATACAAGAAATAATCGCAGAAAGTCACGTTAACTGACATTCCTTTGTTAAGGGGCCCTTGTGGCCCCTTTTTTGTTATATGGGCACCCACAAGGCATTTTGCCTTAAATGTACTGGCATCGGATTCAATTGGGTAGCGATTAATAAATGGAAGCGGCACACCAATTATTTGAGAGTTAAATAAAATTACTGAACCTTAATCACAAGTACATCACTCCTTTTAGCCATGAACAAAGGGCAGTTTTATACTGCTCTTCGTTGTATTTGTCGTGAGTAGTTGGATTCTTGAAGACAAGTGCGATATTGGGATGTGGTTCACCATTTTTCCATATTTGTCTTTTTGGTATGCAAAGGGTGAGTTTGAGCACTTATTGGTATTCCAATGTTTTGTATAATTAGTCGCATATAAAGCAAGTAGCACTACTACTGCATTAACTCAAAATACAACGTGAACGTAAGGGAATAAGATGAAAACGATATCCGTATCAAACAAAGTTGGCTATGCCCTTGGGGATTTAGCTAACTCACTGACTTTTGGTATGAGCTCCATGTTTTTGCTGGCTTACTATACTGATGTTCTTGGTATTTCGGCCGCTGCGGCTGGTACGCTATTTTTGGTTGCTCGTGTTTGGGATGCGATAAACGATCCTATGATGGGGGCGTTGTGTGACAAATTGTTTGCTAAACGTCGTGGTGAAAAATTCCGTCCTTTCTTACTAAAAGGCAGTTGGCCGGTCATCATTGCCGCCATTCTTGTATTTTGGGCGCCTGAGGGACTGACCGATGTTCAGAAACTGATTTGGGCTTATGTCACTTATATTGTATTTGGTATGGCATATACCTTTATCAATATTCCTTACGGTTCACTTGCTACCGTAATGACTAACGATCCCGCTGAGCGTGCAGGTCTATCGGGTGCTCGCGCGTTTGGAGGCATGATGGGCATGGTTAGCTGTAACATGATTATGCCTTTCTTACTTTCGTTCTTTGCTGATGACTTATCGAAAGCCTATTTGTATGGCGTAACTGCTCTTGGTGTTGTTTCTTTTATTTGTTATTTGCTGGCATACCGCATGACAGAAGAGCACATCAAACATGAGCCGACTGATAATGCAGACTTTGGCTTTAAAGACACCATCAAAACATTAGGCAAAAACGTTCCGTTTCTTTGTGTGAGCGTGGCATCAATGCTGATGTTAACCGCAATGTTGGGCCAAGGCAGTGTGCTTTACTACTACTTATCGCTAAACCTCGATGGTGCACTTTGGTTTATTTCTTTGACGGCGGTTGTACAAGTTGTGACAACCATTGTTGTTGCGCCAAGTGTGGGTAAATTGTCAGCCCGATTTGGAACCAAAAAGCTAATGCTAACGGGCTTTGCTGGTGCCGGTATTGCTTCTATGGTCAGCTTCGTATTACCAACCAGTATCTATGGCGCGATGGTGTTCTATATTGTTGGTATGCCATTTATGCTGCTTCCAAACATTCTTATCTGGGCAAACGTAGCTGACTGTATCGACTACAACTATGAAATTTCTGGTCAGCGTCAAGAGGGTATTATTTACTCCAGTTACTCTTTCATGCGCAAAATGGGTCAAGCAATAGCCGGATTTATTGCTGGTATGGGGTTAAGCATGGTTGGTTACAATGCGGCTTTAGACGTTCAAGCGGACTCTACTCTGATGGGCATTAAAGCATTTATGTTTGCGATGCCAAGTATCGCAATGGCGGGTTGTTTTGTTCTTTACTACTTTTTCTGGAACTTAGAGCCAAAAGCGGAAGAACCTACCGAGAAACCAAAAGAAGCGGATGCGCAAATCGCATAAACGGTCATAAAGGCACTGACTTGCAATTCCAGTCAGTGCCTTTTTTCTTTATGGCATTCGGGAAATTCTAGGTACGAGCGTGGCGAGGTAAGCCTGATGTACCTAGCACTGATGAGACTGAATATGAATACTTACATGAATGTATTAAATTGGACGGATGAACAGATCCCACATCGATTGTGGATTGAGAAACAAGAAGACGATACCACTCGCTTGTGTATGAAGATTGTTAAAGATAGTGAGCCAGAAATGCTCTACCTGAACTTAGACGCAAGCCAAACCTGTATTCTTAATGCATGGCAGGGAAGCGCATTTCCTGTCACTGATGCTTTTGATGATGGCTGTGTCTATAGCCAAGTAAGAAGTTTGCTTAATTTACCTCAAGGTTGCGTTTTATGGTCTTTGACGCACGTATTGCTCCCTGATGGTAAGAAAATATCGACCGATAAATTGGGATTTATTCCCGGAATGCGTCAACATAATGGACATCTTATTTCTGTTTAAATTGCCATTAAGTACACAAGTTTCAGAGAGTACGCTTAATTCGGGATAAGACAACAGAGTAAAAGCCCCTTTATTGTTCGGTTCAATAAAGGGGCTTTTGGTGTCTGTATAATTTTACTTTATATATCTTAATAACGATTGAATACCATCAATAGGGCTAGTAAGAATAGGGATGAATGGGTGACTGAACGTTGCGGCAGGCGCCATGGATGCTTGGGCAAGGATAATGACACTGTTTGAGGGAGCGTTTTCCAATGTGGATTCGATGGCCTTGGATATTGATGTAATATACGCCGAATGGTCACCGTTACTGTAGTGCTGCCATGCGTGAGGCACAATAGTGACATGAATCATCTCGCAGACTGATAATGGCGTTTTCTCTGCACTTTGGCACACCAATTTATAAGTGGGAGACACCGTACTCTCTGCTGCTGCCAAAATATAGAGATGACGAAATCTGACGGCCTTTTCTGCCATTGCTCTATCAATTCGGACAACCTTAGAGGAAAGTCCTGATGTCGTTTCTGCGTATTCCCCGATGCTAGAGCACGTACAAACTATCAGATCAAAGCCTTGCCTTGCGATGTTTTTGATGCAGGCGTGCACCACGCTTTCTATGCTTTGGGCGCATGTTATGTTTTGCGAGTTATTTACGGCTTGCGATGGCGTGCTCTCTATCGCCTGATCCAATAAAGACTCTTCAAGGAAATGAGAGATTTGTATGTTGGAAGTTGGAAGTAAATCGTCGATATAGGGTTGAAATAGAGCGATGTTGCTACGAACGGTATGTAAAAAAGCGATTTTCATGTGTTTTCTTTTACAAGAAAGGCCTCCTGCATGAGGAAGCCTTGGAATTGAAAGGAAAGTATAAAATCAAATAGAACGAGATTAACTTGGTTATCTATGCGGATTAAGCAACTAAATCTGCTGCCTCACGAGTGAGTCGGGCAATCTCATCCCAGCGGCCTTCATTGATCAGCACTTTGTCCACCATCCACGTACCACCACAAGCTACGACACGTTCAAGGCTAAGGTAATCATTGACGTTGTTAGGATTAATCCCGCCTGTAGGCATCACTTGAATTTGCGTGTAAGGCGCTAAAAGCGATTTCAGCATATTGATGCCGCCAGATGCCTCCGCAGGGAAGAACTTAATCGTAGTAAGGCCGAGTTCTAGCGCTGCTTCAACCGCACTTGGGTTGTTTACGCCCGGGACGATGTCAATGCCGATTTCTTGACATGCTTTCACTGTATTTGGGTTTAAACCCGGAGAAACAACAAAAGTCGCGCCTGCTTCTTTGGCTGCAATGGCTTGTTCTTTATTGAGCACGGTACCTGCACCAATTAACATGTCAGGTTGCACCTCTCTGAGTAGGCGAATAGCTTCTGCCGCGGCATCTGAGCGAAAGGTGATTTCTGCCGCAGGTAGGCCATTTTCAGCCAGTGCTTTACCCAGTGGGATGATGTCTTCTGCACGGTCAATGGCAATAACAGGAATCACTTTTATCTCTGCAAGTTGCTCTGCGATGGTTTTCATTGTTTAAATCCTATTAATATCAAAGAGAAAACTGAATATGTTTCATGGTGTCAGTTGGAATAATAGCGCCCTTATGCTGAATCACGAGTCCAGCAAGCAGATGCCCTTGCTTTGAACATATACTTGGTGATTGGTTTAGTAGCCAACCAGCCAAGAAGCCAGCATTAAATGAGTCACCGGCGGACGTCGTATCGACCACTTGTTTCACAGGCTGAGTCGGAATTTCTAACGTTTCATTGGTCTTGAAATTGCAGTAAATATTGCCTTTCGCACCCATTTTAAGAGCGACCTGCTTTACGCCTTGTTGCTTCAATCGTTGTAGTGAAGCATTTTCATCGCTGTCGCCCCAAAGTGCTTGTTCATCGTCGTTTGTGACTAAAGCAAGGTCGGTGATAGCGAAGATTTGGCGATAGAAATATCGAGCCTCTTCCGCATTCTCCCAAAGGGCTGGTCGATAATTGGTGTCAAAGGCGATTTCGATGCCCTGTGACTGAAGTTGAGTCAACAAGCCAATCAAACGAGTGCGATCATCACGTGGTAAAATCGCCAAACTGATGCCACTTAAGTACACCATATCGACGTGAGAGAGTGCTTGCTCAACTTTTGAAAAATCTGGATGTTGGAGTAAGTGTCGAGCCGCCGACTGATTGCGCCAGTAAAGGAAAGTTCTCTCTCCCTTGCTGTCGAGTTGAATCAGGTATAGTCCTGGTTGGCGTTTATCATCACGCAAGACCAAATCAGTATTGATGTTTTCGCTTTTCCAGCGCTCTAGCATTCCTTGACTTACGGCATCCTGTCCAAGTGCTGAAACATATTGAATGTCGATCTGCTTGTTTGTGGTTCGGGCCAAGTAAACGGCAGTGTTGAGTGAGTCTCCGCCGTAGGACTGCAGCATAGAGCCAAATGGTTCACCATTTAACTCGATCATGCACTCTCCTATAATCGCGATGCGTTTCATGCTTGCTCTCCTGGTAACGTAAAGTAACGTTTCGCATTGAAATAACAAACATTTTCAACCATTTGGCTAAGAAGTTGGGCATCGTTTGGCGCTTCGCCTTTTGCGACCCACTGACCAATCATATTACACAGAATACGGCGGAAGTATTCATGGCGCGTGTACGATAAAAATGAACGGGAGTCTGTCAGCATACCAACGAATTGGCTAAGCAATCCTAGTTGAGACAGCTGCTGCATTTGTCTCTCCATGCCGTCTTTTTGATCGTTAAACCACCAGCCAGAGCCAAACTGCACTTTTCCTGCAATGCCACCCCCTTGGAAATTACCAATCATGGTCGCCATCATTTCATTATCGCGTGGGTTTAAGCAGTACAGGATAGTTTTAGGCAGTTCATTAGTTTGATCCATGTCATCGAGAATGTGTGCCAGTTCGAATGCAAAAGGGCGATCACCGATAGAATCAAACCCAGCGTCAGCGCCAAGTAACTGAAACATGCGGGAGCTGTTGTTGCGCTGAGCACCAATGTGTAATTGCATCACCCAGCCGCGTTTTGCGTACTGTTTTCCTAGCCAGACTTGAACGGCAGTTGTGAACTGGTCGACTTCCTGCTCTGTCAGCGTTTGCTCGTTGAGGCGACGGCTCAAAATAGTGTCGAGAGTACTTTCACTAGGAATCGAAGCGTAACGAACCACTTCTATGCCATGATCGGCAGCGCGACAGCCATGATGAGCAAAGTAATCTAGTCGAACTTCAAGTGCTTTCAGTAGATCAGAAAAGCGTTGGATCTCAATATCAGCACTCTCACCTAGTAATGCCATGTATTCATTGAACCCTGCCAATTCAATTTTGAATGCGCGGTCTGGACGCCAACTTGGTGCAACTTCCACGTCAAAGGTCGTATCTGCTGCGATGGCTTTATGGTGCTCCAAGGTATGGATTGGGTCGTCGGTCGTGCCCGCCATGACGACGTTCATTTGCTTCATGATGCCACGAGCTGAGAAGTCAGAGGATTGCAGCAACTCATTACCATGATGCCAAATTGAATCAGCGCTTTCTGGGCCGAACAAAACACCAGAGATGCCAAAAGGACGTCTAAGTTCAAGGTGAGTCCAGTGATATAAAGGGTTACCTAAGGTTTGTGGAACCGTTTTAGCCCATGCTTGAAACTTGTCTAAATCTGACGCATCACCGGTGATCAGAGATTCTGATACACCTGCCGCTCGCATTGCACGCCATTTGTAGTGATCGCCCTCTAACCAAATTTGGCTAAGGTTCTCAAATTGGCGGTTTTCAGCCACATCTTTTGGGTTTAGATGACAATGGTAATCATAAATTGGCAGGTGTTTGGCATGGTTGTGGTAAAGATCACGTGCGACGTCTGTATCTAGTAGAAAGTCTTCACATAAAAAGGTTTTCATATTGGGGCTCCAGGCCAAGCGAAATAAGGCTTCCGCTTGGGCTTATTGAATTAAAGAGAAGCAACGGCAGCACGTGCGCCTTTGGTTAGGATCAGTTGGAACGCTTTGGTAACCTCTTTGACGAAGTTTTCATTTTGAATGAGATCCGTACCGAAGATTGACTCAATAGCCAGAAGCTCTTTTACTGCGCCAGTTTCAATGCCATGCTGTGTGAAAATCGCTTTGAATCTGTCACTCATTGGGTCTCTAACATCGATCTCTTGACCTTTTTCATCGACACCCGCGATGTAACGCATCCATCCTGCTATACCCATTGCAAGCCAGCGATAGTCGCTATGGTTTGCAAGGTGGACACGCAATGAACCGCCCATACGCTGAGGAATTTTTTGGCTCCCGTCCATGGCGATTTGCCAAGTTTGATGTTTTAAACTTGGGTTAGTAAATCGCTCAATCAATAGTTTTGCGTAAGCGGTTAAGTCCGTTCCCTCTGGCATAGATAGTGTCGGTGCTTGTGCTTTTAGCATCATATCGAGCGCCGCTTTGCGATAGTTATCATTGGTCATCGTATCAGAGATATGCTCGTAACCACCTAAGTAGCCTAGATATGCCAAAAACGAATGGCTACCATTAAGCATGCGAAGTTTCATTTCTTCAAAAGGCACGACATCAGTAACGAACTCTGCACCTGCCACGTTCCAAGCTGGACGTCCATTTACAAAATTGTCTTCGATAACCCATTGACGGAACGGCTCACAAGCAATGCCACATGGATCTTCGTGACCAACAAGATGGGCGATTTCTTTGAGGGTTTCTGGCGTAGCCGCAGGAACAATACGGTCTACCATCGTGCATGGAAACGTTACGTTTGCTTCAATCCAGCCTGCTAAGTCTGTATCGATTAGGTAGGCGAAATCTAGGATTGCGGCTCTTGCGACGTGTCCGTTCTCTTGAACGTTATCGCATGACATGACAGTAAATGGTTTGAGCCCTGCTTGCTTGCGCAATCTTAACGCTTCGACGATGTAACCAATTGCTGAACTCGGAGAGTGAGGCGTTTCTAAATCCTGTTGGATGAGGGCATTTGTTTTATCTAATCGACCTGTTGCAGGGTCTGCACAATAACCTTTTTCAGTGATGGTCATTGATACGATAGCAACTTGCTCTTCGACCATTTTATTCAAAACGGCTTCTTTGCCATCAAGTGCCGGGTGTAGGGACTCTGTTACCGCTCCAATCAATTTTACTTCTGTTGATTTTGCGCCTTTTTCTGCAACGGTGTATAGGTGGTCTTGTGCTCTTAGCTGTGTGATGAGGTCTTCACCACCAAATAAGTTGATCTCACAAATCCCCCAATCACTGCCAGTTTTTTCGAGCATTTCATTAGTGAACAGCGCTTGGTGTGCTCGATGGAATGCACCAAAACCTAAATGAACGATACGACTCTTGAGCTGAGAACGTGAGTACGTAGGCTGAGGTAATTGAGTAAAACGGTCGGTAGAAAGCGTGGTCATTGTGTTCTCCATCTAAGCACGGCAAGCAGTTAACGGTGCCAAAGTGCCCTAAATCTGTTTGTTAAGCGCCTTTTTAATAATTGGTTTACCAAAAAATGAGTTGAAACCAGTATCTGTCATTAGGGCTATAAGTAGTGTCATCTTTGATTGTGCAGGTTTTGCGCAACAAAATCAGTCATCGCTATTATAAGTTTAAATTGATTTTGGTATGCGTGATTGTGATCACAAATGCTTTGGTATACCAAAATTGGGGTGTTTTTCGTGATTTTGGTCAATCAATTGTATGTTGGTGTTTGACTCAATGTAGGTCAAGCATCAGTATTTGCTTCATGTTTTGGGGATGTTGTTATTGGTATACCATTATCAACTATGCGGTAGGCATAACTCTTCTCCATGTTGAATAGTAATAAGAAAAGGTATCGATATGGAACAAACTTGGCGTTGGTACGGCCCGAATGACCCTGTGTCGCTAGACGATATTCGTCAAGCTGGCGCAACTGGCATTGTGAATGCTTTGCACCACATTCCAAATGGTGAAGTGTGGTCAAAAGAAGAGATTTTAAAACGTAAAGCCATCATTGAAGAGAAAGGCTTAACGTGGTCAGTGGTTGAAAGTGTTCCTGTTCACGAAGAAATTAAAACTCAGACGGGCAACTTCCAACAATGGATCGATAACTACAAGCAAACGCTACGTAACCTAGCTGAATGTGGTATCGACACAGTATGCTATAACTTTATGCCTGTACTGGACTGGACGCGCACGGACCTAGAATTTGAAATGCCAGATGGTTCACGAGCGCTACGCTTTGACCAAATTGCATTTGCGGCATTTGAGCTACACATTCTCAAGCGCCCTGGCGCACAAGCGGATTACACCGAAGCTGAACAAGCGCAGGCGCTGGAATACTTTAACAACATGACGGCGGAGCAAATCCAGCAGCTGACAAGCAACATTATTGCGGGTTTGCCGGGTGCAGAAGAGGGGTACACGCTAGAAGAGTTCCAAGCGCAACTTGATCGCTACGCTGGTATCAGTAAAGATAAGCTGCGTGAACATATGGCACATTTCTTGGCAGAATTGATGCCAGTGTGTGAAGCGCATGGCTTGAAGTTGGCAGTACACCCAGACGATCCACCGCGTCCAATTCTTGGCTTGCCGCGCATTGTTTCAACCATCGAAGACATCGACTGGTTGACAGAAAAAGTGCCAAGCAAGATGAATGGTTTGACCATGTGTACCGGTTCTTACGGTGTGCGTGGTGATAACGACTTAGTTAAGATGATTAAAAAGCACGGTGACCGTGTTTACTTCACTCACTTGCGTTCGACCAAGCGTGAAGAAAGCAACCCGATGACATTCCACGAAGCGGCGCACCTTGATGGCGATGTGGATATGTACAATGTGGTGATGGCGATTCTGGATGAAGAACAACGCCGCGCAGAAGTAGGTGATCACCGTTTGATCCCAATGCGTCCTGACCATGGTCACCAAATGCTGGATGACTTGAAGAAGAAAACCAACCCAGGTTACTCAGCCATTGGCCGCTTGAAAGGCCTTGCTGAAGTGCGTGGTTTAGAAATGGCACTGAAGCGTGCTTTCTACACCAAGTAACGATTTACAATGTAAAATCTCTTTTAAAAGCGCAGAGTTTCGGCTCTGCGCTTTTTTATGTTAAGAGAGCCGTTAAGTGTTGGGCAGTTTGTCTTTCAGATAATCAATCAAGCTGCGAACCTTAAGAGGCGTATATCGGCTTTGTAAGTACACGGCATTGAAAGGCAAGTTTTGCCCTAAATAATCACTCATGACTTGCTTGAGTCGGCCTGCTTTAATGTGCGATTCCACCATCCAAATTGGTAGTATTACTATACCCATTCCCGTGAGTGCGACTTCTAACAGTACATCGCCGTTGTCACTTTGAAAGTTACCACTAACCGCTACGGAGTGTTCTTTATCTTCTTTTGTAAAACGCCAAATATTGATCTCTTGCATGCCAGAATAGATCAAACAGTTGTGTTGTGTTAGATCATCTGGCTTTTTCGGGGTTCCATTTCTGTCTAAATAACTCGGAGCCGCTAAGGCTAACATCGGGTTATCAAATAAATGGCGTGCAACCAGCGTTGAATCCTCTAATTGTCTTGCTCGAATCGCCACATCAATGCCATCGCTGATCAAGTCGGTGTGTCGATCACTGAGCCGTAAATCCACTTTGATATCAGGATAGCGCTGGAAAAACTCGGCCATAATGGGTGCAAGCAGAATGCGACCAAACGCAACGGGTGCAGAGATACGCACTGTTCCTTGCGGAGAAGCTGTCTCCGATCTTGCCGCAGTTTCGGCTTCATCCAGTTCACCTAAAATATCAACGCAAGTTTGATAATACCTCGCCCCTGCTGGCGTTAAAGCATGATCGCGACTGCTTCGAGCAAGAAGTTTGACGCCGATTTTCTTCTCTAACGCTGCCACTTTTTTGCTGATCGTCGTTTGTGAGGTCTTCATCTCACGGCCCGTGGCAGAAAAGCTGCCCGTTTGTACCACTCGAACAAATGCACGCATTGCGCTTAGTTGATCCATTAGTGTTCTCAATTATTCCAAATACGAATAGATGCTAGTCATTTTAGCTTAGTTTTAGTCGCTTTTGTTTAGTTCTATTATCCCTACCAAGCCGCAAGACAACGCTGCACTAAGAATTACTAAGATTAGATAGCCACTGGAGGCACTCATGGATATGCAACAAAAATTACAACAACTACTTGATAAACAAGATATTACAGAAGTTATTTTTCGTCATGCTCGTTCTTTAGATCGTATGGACGCAGAGCTGATGAAATCCACTTATTGGGAAGATGCCATTGAAGACCATCAAGACCCTATTTTCCCAGACTTATTTTTCTACAACGATAATGCTCACGCTTTTGTAGAACCAGCAATGAAAGGTTTTGAAGCGATTAAGGTCACTCAGCACCGTATCAGCAACGTTCTCATCGAAGTGGATGGTGATACTGCAACAGCAGAGAGCTATGTGTGGGCGTATCACGTGCACGAAGAAGATGGTGTCGACAAAGAGGGCATTTTAGGTGGCCGTCACTTGTACCGCTTTGAACGCCGTGATGGTGTTTGGAAAATGGTGCATCGCTTTACTGTTTTCGATTGGAACCAAAACCAAAATGCGAGCGCAGTATGGTCTCCTGATTTTGAGAACAAATACGTTGGTAAACGTGACGAGGCAGATGAGAGCTATAAGTACATCAGTCGTTGATTTCATCCTATAGCATGTAGACCGCTCAAGCTATGAGCTGATCGCTTATATTTACCCTTGCGTTTAAACGACTTGGCGCAAGGTTTGCCGCTTCAAAATCGATACTAGTTATTGTATCGGGAGGAAACTTCCATGAAATACCAAAATATGATGCTCCCTTTTGTAACCGCATTATTAGGCTTAAGCACCTTAACATCGGGATTTGCATATGCTGATGATGCATCTCAAGGTAGCGCATCGCACCAGACTAACCCTTTGATTGAGAGTCAATCATCAACAGGAATACGTAGTCGGATTGATCCTGCGCTAACCGCACCGTTATCTATGTTACCTCCCCAGTTGAGTGACATTACCCGAGACTCTGTTGACGAAGTTCGAGAACTGATGGCACCAATGCTGAAAGCCAAAGGTGTTGCAGGCGTTACCGTGACAAAACGTCAAATAGAGACAAAAGATGGAAAGGTTAATATTTATATCTATCAACCTGATGGGATACTAAGTACCGCTAAATCTGGCTTGTTTTGGATCCATGGTGGTGGCTTCATCTTTGGTAGTGCTGAAACTGATTTTGCCGGCATGTTTGCTAAAGCAGTCAATGCGACCGTTGTTTCAGTTGAATACCGATTAGCACCTGAGCACCCATTTCCAGCTGGCCATAATGACAGCTACGCGGCTTTCTTATGGATGGTCAGCCACGCACAAGAGTTGGGCGTTGATCCACAACGTATAGCAATTGGAGGCGAGAGCGCTGGCGCTGGCATGGCGGCTAGTTTGGCTTTGCGTAATCGTGATGAACACGGACCAAAAATTGCCCTGCAGCTATTGTTGTACCCGATGCTAGATAACTTGCATGCAACACCATCAGGATCAGTCGAGGACTATCCAGTTTGGAATCGCCAAACCTCTTTTAATGCGTGGGAGATGTATTTAAATGGCACGCCTGGTGAAGATGCCTCTCCGTATGCGGCCGCCGCAAGAGCAAAAGATGTCAGTGGGCTACCAAAAACTTACATTACGGTGGGTACGGTTGACTTGTTCCGTGACGAAGTGATTGACTATGCTCAAAGGCTCATGGATGCAGGTGTGTCGACTGAGCTTGCCGTATTCCCTGGCGTATATCACGGTGGTCAGATGTTTGTGCCAGATGCTTCGGTATCTAAGCAGATGTCTAAAAGTTATATCAATGCCTTACAGAATGCACTTAAAGATGATCGATAGAGCAAAAGGAAAAATGATAATGAACAAATTCAGCGCAGGTGATTTATTTCCGTCTATTTCTTTGCCAACCTTTGATGGCAATACTATTGAGGTGGGTCAGCCATCTGAACCAGCTACTTGGCGATTAGTGGTGGTGTATCGAGGCAAACATTGCCCATTATGTACACGCTACTTGAACGAGTTAGAAGGGCTTAAAGCGAAGTTCTTAGAAATTGGTGTTGATATTGTGGCGGTATCAGCGGACAGCAAAGAGCAGGTCGCGAAACATATGGAGCAGATCTCAGTGAACTTTCCTATTGCTTACGGCTTGAGTGTAGAACAGATGCAAACCCTTGGTCTGTATATCTCAGAGCCGCGTTCAGAAAAAGAAACGGACCATTTGTTTGCTGAGCCGGGTTTGTTTGTGGTTAATGATCAAGGTCGAGTGCAAATTATTGATATCTCGAACGGTCCATTTGTTCGTCCAGATCTAAATGTGCTGCTTTCCGGCATAGCATTCATTCGCGATCCTGAGAACAACTACCCAATCCGAGGTACTTACCAACCATCGAAATAGTGTTTCATGTCGAAGGGGCTGGTATAAAATTGGATGGTTCCTAAAAAGATTGTGGTAAAGTCCGCGCCTGCGATTTACTGCATCTATATTGTTTTACTGCCTCTTCAACCAAAAGCACAAGGTTAAGCTAATGCCATTTTCTACTCTTTCACTGAGTTCAGAGCTGATTCACGCACTGCCAAAAGACTTCAAGAAGCCAACCGATATTCAAGCTTTGGCCATTCCTGAGCTACTCAGTGGTAAAGATGTATTGGCATTAGCGAATACAGGCAGCGGAAAAACCCTTGCTTATGGTTTGCCTTTGTTAGAAAAACTAAGTGTAAATCCAGAGCAAAAAGCGCTGATTCTAGTACCAACGCGCGAGTTGGCGACACAAGTGAGCGAGGCGATTAATCAAGTTGGTCAATCTCTTGGTCTTAACGCGGTGTGTTTGTGTGGTGGCGTTGATAAAGATCTTCAACTACAAGCACTTGCGGCAAATCCTCACATTTTGGTGGCGACAACAGGTCGATTAGTTGATTTGGCAAACAACGGTTTGGAGCTGAGAAATATCCATTACCTTGTGTTGGATGAAGCCGATCGCTTGCTGGATATGGGCTTTTGGCGAGACGTGCAAAATATCGCTGGGCTGATTTCAAACCAGCGTCAAACGGCGATGTTCTCAGCAACGTTTTCAGATGAGTTGAAAAGTAAAGCACAGTTGCTTATGCACGCACCAAAGCAAGTCGCAGCGCATCAAGAAAACAGCACCAATCAAGATATTGCTGAAACGCTGTATCTCGTCAACAAAGGCAGCAAAACCAAAGCGTTGATTGAACTGATCAAGCAAAATACATGGGCGCAGGTACTGGTATTTATTGGCGCGAAAGAGAACGCTGATGGTTTGGCGAAGAAGCTGAATAAAGCGGGTATCACAACCAATGCGCTGCACGGTAATAAGAGCCAAGCAGAGCGAGAAGAAGCATTGGCGCAGTTTAAATCTGGGCAAACACAGGTGCTAATTGCCACCGATCTATTGGCGCGCGGTATTCACATAGAGCAGTTGCCAGTCGTGATTAACTTTGAGTTGCCAATGCACGCAGAGACTTACGTTCATCGAGTTGGACGTACAGCACGAGCGGGTGAACAAGGTGTTGCTATCTCATTGGTATGTCATGGCGAAATAGATGCGCTTACGGCTATTCGCAACCTGACTCAACGTGCATTACCTGTACAAGATCTAGACGGGTTTCCTGTGACGGATAAGCCATCAACAGGCGAAAGCAAACGTGCGCCACGTGATAAAAAAGCGAATCGTCGCACGCAAGGCAAAAACAGTATTAAACAGTTTAAAAGTAAGCCGAAGCATAATACATCACGGTCAAATTGATTTATTGTGGCTGGAACCACATGGTTCTAGCCACAATAGTGATGCATTACTATAGCTGACAAGTCGCGCCATCTTCTGGGACTAAGACAAAGTCCGAAATATTATTCATCATCGATGAATTCGTTTAGCTCAGTTCTGGTCAGCGTTGCATGGCTCGCCGGCTTGAAAGCGACTTCACTAACCGTTTTCCAGCCATCAACGTTGATCACAATGCTCTGTATGTTGAGGAAGATAACATCATCACATCGGCAGGCATTGCGGCAAATATTGACTGTAGCTTACATGTTTTCCGACAATGTTATGGAAGCAAAGAAGCAAATCAATTAGCAAGGAAAATGGTTGTCTCACCGCATAGAGAGGGTGGATAGGCCCAGTTTATTGACTGGCCTGTACCGTTAAACACAGCAGACAGCAGAATCAATGAGCTATTAGATGTTGTGAGAAATAACATCACGGCCTCTTACACATTAGATGAACTTGCCGATTCCGTTATGCTTACCAGACGAACATTTACGCGTAAGTTCAACAAAGCAACGGGAATGTCATTTGGGCAATGGCTTATGACTGAACGTTTACATCAAGCGCAGGAACTACTGGAAGAAACGGACCTTTCTATATTAGCGTTTAAATAATTAAAAAATGGGCTCACGATTCGAACAGGGTGAACTCGTGCAAAAGGCACTTGCTTCACTGTCAAATTAAAAATCAAGGCTACAATTCAGGCTCAATATCGATATTGCAACCAAGCCTTTCTAGACTAGACCTTTCCCTTGAAAACTACACAACAACCCTGAGGACTAACCGAACTGAACCACTCTAACACATAGCATTAGCAGAACCTCCCCACCAGCAGCCAACTATTATCTATCTGTGTTGCTTGAACTTTTATCAGTTACTCACAATTTCAGTGCATAATTTGTTCACAAATTGCACTGGTGAGGCAAGGCCATGAATTTAAAGACAAAGAGAAACAATTTTCTCGCTAACAAAATTTCATACCTCCCATATAGGCCAAAAAAACTGTTCTATTTAAGCTTTAGATTTATCACTTTTGCCGAAAAACCATGTCGTTCAGGGCATGGATGAAAGGCATAGCAACGTGGTCGTAAATGGTGTTAATTAGTCTGCCATCCTTGTTTAATACTGCTATTATATACAGTATTAGAGTGCCTAGAGATGACCATCCAAAGAGCCTACAAATACAGGTTTTACCCGAACAATGAGCAAGCGAGACTGCTTGCTCATACGTTTGGCTGTGTCCGTTTTGCGTTCAACAATGCCTTGGCTTTTTCAAAAGAGCAGTACGAACAAGGCAATAAAACCTACCTCGCAGACTGGAGCAAGCAGTTAACTGCGCTCAAAAAGCAGTCTGAGTTTAGCTGGCTAAAGTCGGTCTCTAGCGTTGCGCTACAGCAATCACTAAGTCACTTGGACAAGGCATTTAAATCGTTCTTTGAGTCGGGGTTTGGATACCCAAGATTCAAGAGCAAGCGTAACAAGCAATCCGCTTGTTTCATGGCGAATGCGTTTAAGTGGGACGCTGACAAGCAAGCATTAACACTCGCCAAGATGAAATCGCCCCTGAACATTAAGTGGTCGAGACCATTCCATGGAACGCCGTCCTCCTGCTATGTCAGTAAAACACCGACAGGTAAATATTTCATTTCCATTCTTGTTGAGGAAGAGGTGGCGGCATTGCCCAATCTCAATAAGAGTGTTGGCGTGGACGTTGGGATTAAATCGCTCGCCGTTTGCTCTGACGGCTTAGTTTTTAAAAATCCGAAATCGACGAAGAAATACGAACGCAAGTTAGCTAAAGCTCAACGTAAACTTTCCAAGAAGACGAAAGGTTCTAATAATTTTAATAAGCAACGCATCATCGTGGCAAAGATCCACGAGAAGATTGCAAACTGTCGTGTTGATTTCACGCATAAAATGACAACGAAACTGATAAACGAAAACCAAGTGATCTGTACCGAGTCATTGCGAGTTAAAAACATGGTGAAAAACAAAAAACTAGCAAAAGCAATTAGTGACGCAAACTTTGGCGAAATCGTCAGGCAGCTAGAATACAAAGCTGCTTGGTATGGTCGAACCGTGTCTAAGATTGACCAGTGGTTCCCAAGCTCTAAATTGTGTGCTTGTTGTGGGGCTGTATATCAGGGCAAATGGTCACTTGCTATTCGTGAATGGCGATGCGACTGCGGTTCTGTAAACGACAGGGATTTGAATGCCGCTAACAATATCCACATAGAGGGGTTACGGTTAGCAGCTTAAGTATTTGTGGTGGTAGGGACTACCAACACGTTAAACGCCTGTAAGAGACAATGTAAGCCGACTCGATTTTAGTAATGGAGCGCAAATGTCGCCGATGACAGGAATCCACACTCCTTTAGGGGTGTGGTAGTTCAATGTTACCTTTACCTTTACGGAAAGCTAAGCCAGCAAGAACTAGCGCCCAGAGACCCAGAACTGAAGACTCAGGAACGTCAACAGATGCAATCGGACTCACGGTAAAGGATGCGTCAAAGTCCCATTCACCACCGCTTCCATTTCGACCGGCATCATAACCAAAAAATAGAACGCCACTAAAGTCTAGAGCATCTTCATCGATAGACTTCGTATAGTCACCACCCTCTAACCAATTTGTGTAATCGAAAATTCCTACACTTAAAAAGCCATCATATAAAATGAAATTACCACTCCAGCTAGTTGTTAAGGGATCACCAGCTAATTCGATATTGGCCCATGAATAAGATACGGATGAAATATAAGTATCTTCTGGTAACATTAATCTCCAAGCGGGATCAAAGCATGACAAGAGGCCTATCCAGCAGGAATCGCCGGTTATAGAATTTTCACCCAGGCCTAGCTCAAAGGTTTGACCTGAAACTATTTGACCGTCTACATCCTCATCATAAATCAACCCTGCACTGGTATTTACAGAGAACAATAGAGCAGAATAAGAAAAAGCCTGAGTTAATTGCTGTTTGAGTTCCATTTTAAGCCCTTTTGATTTTGTGTTAATGGAATTAATAAAAAGGCAAAAATGATACCAATAGAAATAGTTTAATTTATTTAATGAGTTACTGGGAACAACTACACATTTGAACGTATTTTTGTAAATTATTTCGACACTAAACTCAAATCGTGACCTTAAACAGGCTGGTGGCTTTTTGAGCTAGGGCTAATTGGTACAATATCCACATCTCAACAACGATAGGAATTTATCATGCCTAAGCAGGATTTCTTTGGGATTCGAAAAGTAGGTATTTATGAAGAGTTTACCGAAGCTGAAAATTTCGAATCACTGAAAAAACTAATAGACGAACGTGATTACGACCGTTTCGTAGTTAGAATCACCCACAAACGCAATAGACTCGACGTCGTAATGGCCTCAAGCGTTTACTTTAGCGCAGGCATTGGAGGCCATCACCCAAGCCTTGCGAGCATTAAACGCCAGTGCGAGAACGCCTAACTAAGACATAAATGGAATACCAACGCGCATTAGATCTTGCCAAGTGATTGGTTCCCCATTTTGTTTAACAGGCGTCTCAAATACCTCATTAGCAAACTCTGACCAAAACATAGCGCGTTTTTTGCAAAGAAAATCAAGCGCAAGCTCCCCACCAGGACACACAATAAACTCTAAGTGAAACTCTGGATGGGGCTGCTGAGGCCAGGCGTACGCCTCACTCACAATGCCACTCAATCGCATTGCCACCTCTTTCAGGCACAAGATTTCCGTACTCATTGCCACAATCTCCCGTGTAAAAACAGCACCATACTACATCGCCCTGCATGGTCACCTAAGCCATTTTACGTCTTGTCGTTCGATCACAATAATAACCCTACGTCGTAATTATCTCCCCCACTTGACCTACCTCATGCTCAAGTAACTAAGGCCAAAGGCCACTAAGGAGAGCAGCAATGCAAAGACCAATGACTCAAGACCACCTTAAAATGGCACAAAAGCTACAAATCAAAGTAGCACAGGCTATTAATTGGCAAAACAGGGACATCATTGCGCAAGAAAATCGAAGCGCATTGAGCCTACTGACCTTTGACTATGTCAGAAAAAACAAAGGATCACCCTTTGCAAACAAGGTGAGGCAAGCCATTGAAAACTTCGACCTTGAAGTGTCTGGGATCACCCAAGACGCTCAAGAGACGGATGCTAATGGACACGATGTCCATGCGGTTAATCTTCGCATAGGAGATATTCACGCGGAGGTTCAGTTTAGATATGGGCAACTAGACGGCTGAGAGACGCACTCAGAAACGTTTTGGGTGCACGGGAGCGAGACCAACGACGATCTGCGCAAGCTACAACAGGCAGTAAGCCCTGAGATGGCGGCTGAGTCAGTATCCGATCGAGTCGGGTTCAGCTCTGTATTTGTGATGCGAGACAAATTTAAGAAAAAATTCCAAGTGACGCCTAGTGAATGGCGCAAAACGTTTAGGTATTAGGTGGATTATTGAAAAGTACTAACGGTAAATCGAAGTTGCCTAAAACCAAGCACAATGATTGAAGTTGAAAGCCGTGTTTTGAATAGGCTCTACCAATTCTAATTTGTGATTTGTGATTTGTGATTTGTGAAAGTGAGTTATTTCTTATGTTCTCATATAGGTTGCCTCCTCTTTCTTTTGCGTAACAAAGAAGAGGCATAGACCGTTGCTACGGTCATACCTATGTGAGTTACTGTTCACATTGCGTGGGTTTATCGACGTCTAATTGCATTATTCACACTATATGTTTTTTGACTGACGACTATTTACACTCAGGAAGTTCGCGGAAGAAAGCACGAATGTCATCGACGAGCAGTTGTGGTTCTTCGAGTGCAGCAAAATGGCCACCATTTGGCATTTCTGTCCAACGAACAAGGTGATAAGTCGCTTCGACCCAATCACGTTGTGGTGTCCTTATTTCTGATGGGAATAAAGCACAGGCTGTTGGCACGGTAACATTTGGCTTCGGTTTACATTCAGTATGTCTTTGTTCGTAATAGATCCGTGATGAAGATGATGCTGTCTGTGTAAACCAATAAAGTGAAATATTGGTGAGCAATTCATCTTTTGTGAAGCTCTTTTCAATGTAGCCCTCACAGTCACTCCAACTTTGAAACTTTTCAATCATCCATGCTGCTAAGCCTGTCGGTGAATCATTCATGGCGTAATTTACGGTCTGTGGTTTTGTTGACAATAGTCCAAAATACGCACTTCCTTCGCTTGTAAAAGCATTGCTTGCTGCTAAGCGCTTTAATTCAAGTGGAGTTAAGTCCTTAATTTCAGTTGCTGTATTTTGCGCATTCGCTGGTGGAGTCGCCTCACAAAAGTTTAAGTGCAGGCCTGTCACGTGCTCTGAATAATTGGTAGCAATATAGCGACTAACTGTACTTCCCCAATCTCCACCTTGAAGCCCGTAATGTTCATAACCTAATCGATCCATGAGCGATGCAATGGTATCAGCCATGCGTTCAGGAGTGTAACCTCGCTTAGTTGGGCGATCTGAAAACCCAAACCCCGGTAGAGATACCGCGACAATATTAAAGGAGTCTTCAACCTGACCTCCGTAGCGAACAGGGTCGGTTAGGGGACCAATCACTTTTTTAAACTCGACAAAAGAGCCAGGCCAACCATGGATCAGTACGAGGGTTTTTGCGTTTTTGTAGTTTGATTTTTGATGAATAAAGTGTAAATCGAGCCCGTCGATATTTGTCTTATATTGATCGAATTCATTGAGTGCTTTTTCTTCGCTTCGCCAGTCAAAATCGGTCAACCAGTACTGAACTAACTGTTTCAGATAGCCAAGGTTAGTGCCGTAATCCCAGCCAGCATTATCAATTTCATCGGTAAAACGAGTCTGCTCTAGACGTCTTTTCAAATCGGCAATGTCTTCTTCAGGTATATTAATCTCAAATGGTACGATGGCTTCATTTTTCATTTTTTGCGCCTTTATTATTGCTTTGGTAAGTGGTCACTTGTATGAGCACAGTTTCTATTGAATTGTGAGAATACAACAGGTATAAACACGTCAATTAATGGTAAAAAACGGACAAGTTATGAGAGGGATAAATGCCAAAGCTGTTCTTGATGTGACCTTTAATCCCCAGCCTGACTATTTGCTTCCAATTGAAATTTGTCATTTCAGCGACATCAAACAGCGGGGTAAAAAATCACATTTACGGTCGGTCCAGCGACTGGACTTTTATCTTTTGTTGGGAGTCACGCAAGGGAAATGCACACATAACCTAGATTTTGTTTTGCACCAGTGTTGTCCAGGAGACTGGCTGCTTGTTACACCAAGCCAAGTGCAGCAGTTTGATCTGGAATCTAAGTGGGATGCTTGGATAATCATGTTCAGGCCGGAGGTGTTATTGCCAAAATTGGCCAGCAAAGTGATACCTGATTTGAGCAATATGGTTCAGTTAGATGATTTGGGTGAACGTGTATCTTTAGCGGCCGATGAACATGCAGTCTGTGTGGCTCTTGTTGCTCAAATGGAAAATGATGCGAGTCAGGGTAATAAAGAGACACTGGCACTGCTCCAACTGCAATTGCAGACTTTGCTGGTTAGACTGTCCAATTCACGATCGGTATCTCTTCCTGACCTCCCAGTGTCAGCTTCAGCGATAGAGCGAGTTGATAGATTTAAACTTGCTGTTGAGCGCAACTATAAGATGTCTCACCAGTCAAAAATTTATGCTCAGCAACTTGGATATACGGACAAAACCTTATCCCGTGCCACGGCAGAAGTGCTTGGTATTTCGCCGAAACAATACTTGTCGAATCGTCTGGCACTAGAAGCGAAACGGATGCTTGCCCATACAGCAGAGCAGATAACTCGAATTGGTGATGAATTGGGATTTGATGAAACCACTAATTTTGTGAAATTTTTCAAGCGACATACAGGACTCACTCCACGTGAATTTCGACAGCAGTATCGAGGGGGAAGTAGCGTTCTTTCCATGCTATTCATAATTTAAACGTTATAGATTTAAGCAGAACCTTCAGTGTGCCTCATTCAAAAGTATCGCGGGTATGACTCCATCTGGAAGTGCCGCGAAAGTCAATTCATGACCAAATTATCCGACTCATATAAAAAGCCACGCTTTAGAAATAGAGGTGGCTTTTCAATATCGTTCTATCGAGACGATTGCTCTAGTTTGTGATTACGGTTGATGAACTTCATCACTTTGCCTTGCTTCCACATCATCACACCAGTAATGGCAACAAGTGGAACAAGGATAAAGAGCACTAATGTCATGAATGCTTCGTTGGTCTTCAAAGGTGAGTAAAGTGCCGCCCCTACTAATAATGCGCAAAGAATATGTATCCATCTTAAAACTTGTCTCATTAATTGTCCGTTCATTGCCTTTCTCCTATGTATTGATTGCTTTAAAGATTATCGACATCAGTGGGTATTATCCGGACTTTGAGATAAAGCGTCTTATCGCGTTATGAATGGTCGTATAGGCAGATAAAAGGGGTGTAGATATTGCGCTCGATCCAATATCTAGTGCTTTATATGGCGTTTCGGGTAACGGTAATCTCTACGAAATTAATCAGACGGATGCTTCGACAACATTAGTTGGAGACACTAATCGTTTCATTAATGGTCTGACGTTTGGTAGTGATGGCACGTTGTACGGGAGTGGTGGCGGCAACTTATTTAGTATAAATACCTCGAATGCCGCGACGAGTGTGATTGGTTCGGGGAGTTATTCTTCATCTGGGGATATTGCATTTGATGATATGGGGAATTTATTCTTGTCATCAACGACGGGGCCAAACAACAGCTTGTGGTTAATTGATGAAATGACAGGGAGTGGGACTGAGATCGGTGATATTGGTTTTGATAATGTCTATGGCCTCAATTATACCGATGGCACGCTTTATGGTTTCACCTTAGGAGCAGAAACGATCGCCATCGATACGAGTACAGGGGAAGGGTCACTTTTATTCACGAACCAGATCAGAGCCTATGGTGCCGATGGGGCCGGTGGTGTTGAGATTCCCGAGCCGTCGACGTTAGTTTTACTCGGGCTGGGTGTGTTAGGGCTTGGTGCATGGCGACGTAAGCGTAAATAGAAATACTTAAAGGCTTGCACTGCTTCTTAACTACGTTGGGTTACTAAATATTCCAGTCGTCAAGTTTGCGGTTATTTGCCGTTTAGCATTCACAATTTGCGTAAAGTGATTACAATACGCCGGTTTTTATTTTCCGGCGTATACACCCTTGAAACTCAGTAAACGACTACAGCAAATTGTACAATTGGTAGAATCGCACTATACCCACATTTGGGATTGCTGCTGCGATCATGGGTTGCTCGGTACTGCATTACTTGAGGAACAGGCCGCGCCCAATATCCATTTTGTCGATATCGTGGAGCCATTGGTTGTCGCGGTTGAGAGCAAACTACAGCAATTTTATTCGGAATCCATATCGGCTTGGCATGTCCACTGTCTGGATGTCGCTCAGTTACCGCTTGATAAACATGCAGGGAAACACTTAGTGATCATTGCTGGAGTTGGTGGTGATTTGATCGCTGAGTTTGTGCAATCCATTCATGATCAGTTCCCGCAATTAGATATCGACTTCATACTGTGTCCGGTTCACCATCAATTTAAGCTGCGTCAGGTCTTGAATCAGCGTAATTTTGGTTTGAAAGACGAAATATTGGTGAAAGAGAACCATCGCTTTTATGAGGTGATTTTCGTTTCCTCTCAACCTAACCTCAATGCAAAAGTCAGTTTAGTTGGGGAGAAATTATGGCAAGCGGACTCCCCTGAGCAGGCGTTTGTCATTAAAGATTACCTAGATAAAACGCTTAATCATTACAAGCGAATCCAGCAAGGCAATAAAAAAGACGTCACTCAGATTGTCGAGTGCTATCAATCCATCGCATTGTGAATGTTAGCCCACTCGCGTTTGGTGAGTGGGCGAATACTGTATTACTCTTCTCTTTAGCTCTTTAGCTCTTTAGCTCTTTAGCTCTTTAGCTTTTTCACCTCTTCATCTCGTTTATTGGTCGCTCTGCTTTTTTGTTGTTTTTAATATTTGCAAACGAGTTGTATCCCAAGTGTGGGACGATTTTTCTGTCTGTTTCAGTGCAATCTGAAAAAATGCACCATAATTGGAATGAACAGTGTCTTTTGATAGGGCACTTTCCTTTAACTTAGCTTCACGATAGAGCAGTGGTAAGTGACATGAGTAGGATCGGCGGGTTAAACGGCCTAGCCTGAAGGTAGGAATACCTCAACGTCTCCGGGAGCCTCAAGGCGTCGGACTTTTAGTAAGGAGAAAGCATGAGAGGCGTTGCTTTGCATTTTTCACTGGAAGAGTTCCAGGAGCGATTAACGAAAGTTCGATTATCAATGGAAGAGCGAGAGTTGGACGTCCTGATTATTCATGATCCGTCCAATATGGCATGGTTAACAGGGTATGATGGCTGGTCATTTTATGTTCCTCAATGTGTCGTGGTAGGTACAGAGGGGGAACCCGTTTGGTTTGGACGATGCCAAGATGCGAATGGCGCTTATCGCACGGCCTACATGTCAGCAGATAACATCACTTATTACCCCGATCACTATGTAATGAACCCACCATTGCATCCGATGGATTTCCTCGTTGAAAGAGTATTAGAACCAAGGTTATGGGACCGTGGGCGAATTGGCGTAGAGAAAGACAACTATTACTTTAGTGCGACCGCTTATGAATCATTGATGACGCACTTACCGAAAGCGCAATTATTGGATGCAACGGGTTTAGTCAATTGGTGTCGTGCCGTTAAATCGGAACAAGAACTTGCTTATATGTATCGCGCTGCACGAATTGTAGAAAACATGCACCGAGTCGCGTTTGACATGATTGAACCTGGCTTACCCAAGCATCATCTCGTTGCAGAGATAAACCGTCAGGCGGTACTTGGGCATGAGGAGCATTTTGGAGACTACACCGCGATTGTTCCACTTTTACCCTCTGGATCAGATGCCTCAGCGCCTCATCTAACATGGGACGATAGGCCGTTTCAAAAAGGTGAGGGCACGTTTTTTGAGATCGCAGGAGCGCATCGTCGTTATCACTGCCCGCTGTCACGAACGATTTTTCTTGGTGAACCTGACGACAAGTTTAAGCGCGCAGATGAAGCGCTCACTCGTGGTATTGAAGCAGGGTTAGAAATGGCTCGACCGGGTAATACTTGTGCGGATATTGCCAATGCGTTGAATCAAGTATTAGACAACGCAGGGTTCTCTCGTGAGGGGGCTCGCTGTGGTTATCCCATTGGCTTGAGTTATCCTCCGGATTGGGGAGAGCGAACCATGAGCCTACGGGAAAGTGATAAAACGTGTCTTGAAGAGGGCATGACATTCCACTTTATGCCCGGACTCTGGTTTGAGGACTGGGGATTAGAAACCACTGAAAGTATCGTCATTACGAGTAATGGCGCAAAAACCTTGTGTGATTTTCCACGTCACCTGTTTGTAAAACATTGAATTTGAGCGTCGGACGTTTTTTAAAGATAGAAAAAGAAAGAATAACTGAGGGAGGGAAGCCATGCGTCTGGATCGCTACGACGTGAAAATATTACAGATCTTACATAAGAATGGTCGTATTACTAAATCTCACCTTGCTCAGGCGATAAACCTATCGGTAAGCCCTTGTTGGGAGCGCGTTAAAAAGCTGGAAGAAGCGGGAATCATTGAGGGATATGGAGCAAAAGTAAATACAGACATCCTCTTCAAGCGCACATCTGTTTTGGTGGAGATGACACTCAAAGAACACAGTGCTCAGTCATTTCGCCGCTTTGAGAAAATGATCCAGCAAACCCCAGAAGTAACGGACTGTTATGCGACGGGTGGCGGCATCGATTACATCTTAAAAGTTCAGACTGAAGACATTGATCAATACCAAGGATTAATAGATGGTTGGTTAGAGTCTGATCTTGGCATTGAACGCTACTTTACTTACATCGTGACGAAAACCATCAAAAGCCATGTACCCTCTTTAGACATCAATCAAAACTCGATCATTTTTAATGGTTAGCTTTGTGTAAGGGCGTGCAGAAAAAAACACATGTTTAACCCTTTCAAACAGAAAGTTTTGCCCTCCTTTTCAGCATCATCAGAAATATTTGAAATCTCTCCTCCTCTACAGTGTAACTATGTGTCGGATTTTTATGACGTTGAGTCGTCGTTCATATGGGTATAGATACACATAATGATTGACACGTCTGAGTATTTAAAAAGATCGAACGCTCTCACATCCGCGTGAATGCTTAAGGGGAAAATCATGAATGATAAAACGCAACGCTTATTGGACATCGATCGTCAACGTGTATTTCACGCCTCTACGCATCTCAAACAGTATGCTCATGGTGAACTGCCAGGCAGAGTCATTACTGGTGGTCATGGCATCCGTATCATGGATTCAAAGGGCATTGAATTAATTGACGGATTTGCAGGGCTGTATTGCGTCAATATTGGCTATGGGCGCACAGAAATGGCGGATGCAATTTATGAGCAGGCAAAACAACTCGCTTATTATCACACTTACGTTGGGCATACGAATGAAGCGCTGGTGACGCTTTCTGATCGCATTATAAGAATGGCACCAGAGGGGATGAGCAAAGTGTATTATGGGATGTCAGGGAGTGATGCTAATGAAACTCAGTTAAAACTCGTTTGGTATTACAACAATGTCCGCGGTTTACCAGACAAAAAGAAAATCATCTCGCGCGAGCGTGGCTACCACGGCTCAAGTATTGCTTCCGGATCGCTAACGGGCTTGCCGCTGTTTCATGCTCACTTTGATCTTCCACTCGAACGTATTAAACACACTATCGCTCCTTACTATTATCGCCGTGAGGACAGCAGCTTATCTGAGCAGGCATTTTCTCAATATTGCGCCGAACAACTTGAAGCCATGATTCTTGCTGAGGGGCCAGATACAGTTGCAGCCATGATTGCTGAACCTGTGTTAGGGACCGGAGGGATCGTCCCGCCCCCTCAAGGCTATTGGTCAGCCATTCGCAAAGTGTTGGATAAATACGATGTGTTATTGATTGCTGATGAAGTGGTGTGCGGGTTTGGTCGTCTTGGTACTGCGTTTGGCTCGATACTTTACGACATGAAACCCGATTTAATCACAATAGCAAAAGGGCTGACATCGGCGTACCAACCCCTTTCTGGAGTGATCGTCGGAGAGAGAGTATGGAATGTGCTTGAAGACGGTACGGATGATTGGGGACCATTTGGGCATGGATATACCTACTCTGGTCACCCTTTAGGTGCAGCGGCGGCAAACTGTAATCTAGACATCATTGAGCGTGAGGGGTTGGTTCAGAATGCGGCTGAGGTTGGTGGGTATTTACAACAGCGTATGGCGGAAACTTTTTCTGAGCATCCTATAGTAGGGGACACGCGTGGTATCGGTATGCTGCATGC
This sequence comes from Vibrio alfacsensis, assembly GCF_019670485.1. NCBI lineage: Bacteria > Pseudomonadati > Pseudomonadota > Gammaproteobacteria > Vibrionales > Vibrionaceae > Vibrio > Vibrio alfacsensis. The sequence goes on along the minus strand of NZ_AP024166.1, from coordinate 1,424,003 downwards.
GTTGGAGTTTTCCTCAGATAAAGAACGACGCACTCATTTTGATCCCAACTTGAAAGTGGGGCCACAGATCGCCGCCGCATGTTTAGAGCAAGGTTTAATCGCCCGAGCGATGCCCCATGGGGATATTCTTGGTTTTGCACCGCCACTCATTGCTAAGCGCAGTGATATTGATTTGATGGTGGATAAAGCCCATCAAGCGATCAATAACGTCATGGATAAGTTAGTGACTTCTCATCAATGGCAATCCAAGTAAATGGCAGCCAAAGTGAATGGCAATCTATGTCAATCTCCACCCAAAGTAGAGTTATGATCATGCATTGACAGAAGTCTCAATGTTGAGACTTCTGTGCATAATGATTCTCAGACCGAGATTTTGGATAAATAGTGTACATAATTCTTTATTATTGATTTATAAATGAAATCAAACGCGCCTAATTTGAACGGTATTTAAACAAGTAAAAAAAAACTTAAAAAAAAGTAAGAAAGTTCTGTACAAAAAAACGGCTTCTGGTAGTATGCGGCCCAGTTGTTCAAAGAGTTATTAAATGCAGCACCAAGTACAAGTTAAGCTTCCACTACGAAAATTAGTTTTTTGTAGCTAGACGTTTCCCTTTTATTTTCGCGTATCATGACATAATTCAATACATTAACACTGTCGTTAATGATGAACTTTTACTCAAAAAATAAACACATAAGGGGCATAACATGTCTAACAAAAATACTGGTATCGTAAAATGGTTCAACGAAGAGAAAGGCTTCGGTTTCATCACTCAAGATAACGGCGGCGCGGACGTATTCGTACACTTCCGTTCAATCGTTTCTGAAGGTTTCAAAACACTGAAAGAAGGCCAAAAAGTGTCTTTCGAAGTTGAACAAGGTCAAAAAGGCCCACAAGCTAGCAACGTTACAACTCTTTAATTAGAAGTAACAGCGTAAGCTAAAGATTATATGAAAGGCCGCTCTTAGAGCGGCCTTTTTTGTGCTTGTCATTCACACCTCCCTCTCTTCGCTTTTTTGCCTCTTTGCTTTTTCGCTTAGCCTTTTACCTCCAACATACTTTTCATCACGCAACCTCAACTCAAGTTAAGTAAGTCACCATTTGCTATCAACATGTATGTCGTGTGGACTTCTTTCGTTCGAATTTGTGGTGAATAGATTCCCAGTCTCACTTAGGTTCGCGGGAATGACGGAAAGAGAGAGCTAAATGAACCGCGTCATTCTGAAAGAGCCTAAGCGATTATTCAGAATCTACTTTCAGCGTGTTTTGGTGCTGGTGGTTTGAATTGAATTAACCGCGCTCTCGGAACGAGTTTCTTTCATCCTCTTTCGCCCAAAACCAAAAAAGCCAGCAGTTAATACCTGCTGGCAAAGTCTTTGGGCTTCTAGGATTTTTGATTTTATTCCTTGTTACTCATCGCTGTCACGGTGCCCCGATTGGTTTTCCGGGGAAGAAAACACAGCACCGTGCGCTTTGTGCTCAAGAAATTGGAGATTAACCTTGCTTACGGATTAGGTAGTCAAATGCGCCTAAGCTTGCTTTTGCACCTTCACCCATCGCAATGATGATCTGTTTGTAAGGAACGGTGGTTGCGTCACCGGCTGCGAACACACCTTCTAGGCTGGTTTCGCCACGGCTACCGATTTCAATTTCGCCGCGCTCAGATAGGGCTACTTCTGAATCTTTTAGCCATTCTGTGTTTGGTACTAGACCGATTTGAACAAAGATACCTGACAGTTCAATCTCTTTGATTTCATCTGTGTTGCGATCTTTGTACTTCAAGCTTGTTACGCGAGTACCGTCACCCACGACTTCTGTGGTTTGTGCCATCGTAATGATATCGATATTTGGTAGCGAGTTCGCTTTGTCGATAAGCACTTGGTCTGCGCGAAGTACGTCTGCAAATTCAAGAACGGTCACGTGTTCTACGATACCTGCAAGGTCGATAGCGGCTTCGATGCCTGAGTTACCGCCACCGATAACCGCGGTTTTCTTGCCTTTGAACAGTGGACCGTCACAGTGTGGGCAGTACGCGACGCCTTTGTTGCGGTACTCTTGCTCGCCAGGGACGTTCATTTCACGCCAGCGTGCACCAGGGCTTAGGATGACACTCTTACTCTTCAGCGTTGCGCCGCTTTCAAGTTGAATGTGAATCAAACCATCTTCTGTGTGTGCTGCGCCCATTAGCTTCTCAGCTTGTTGCTCAGTCACGACGTCAACGTCGTATTCTTTTAGATGTTCAGCTAGATCAGTCGCCAGTTTTGGACCTTCAGTGCGTTTTACCGAAATGAAGTTCTCGATTGCCATGGTGTCCATAACCTGACCACCAAAGCGTTTAGCGACAACGCCAGTACGAATACCTTTACGAGCGGCGTATAGAGCAGCTGCGCTACCACCAGGGCCACCACCGACAACAAGAACATCGTATGGGTCTTTTTCGCTCAGTGCTTTTGCTGCTTTCTCGCTCGCGCTGTCATCCACTTTGTTTAGGATTTCAGTCAGAGACATACGGCCTTGACCGAATAGCTCACCGTTCACGAATACGCTTGGTACAGCCATGATGTCGCGTTGTTTCACTTCATCTTGGAACAAACCACCGTCGATCATGGTTGCTTTCACTTTCGGGTTGATCGCTGCCATCATGTTGAACGCTTGAACCACGTCCGGGCAGTTTTGACACGACAGTGAAATGAAAATCTCTACGTCTAGATCTTTGTCTAGTGCGGCGATTTGCTCAATCACTTCTGGTTCTAATTTGATTGGGTGACCGCCAGAGTGAAGCAGTGCCAATACTAGAGAGGTAAATTCGTGACCCATTGGCAAGCCTGCAAAGCGTAGTGCAGTGCCTTTTGCTGGGTTAGTTACCGCCATCACGGGTTTACGTGCGCTTGCGTTGTCGTCACGTTCAACCGTGATGAGGTTGCTCATCTCTGCAATTTGGTTCGCAAGAGACAGAATATCATTAGATGCTTTGCTCTCATCTAGACTAACCACTAATCGAACTTCTTCTTTTACATTAGCCAGATATTGTTTGAGTTGTTGTTGGATTGCTTGGTCTAACATAGTTGTTACTACCTTAATAAAATGGTTACTCTGGATAAAATCTTGGGGGGAGAGCAATCCAAGCCGATGGTCGTCAAGGTATCTAACTTGAATTGCTCTCTCATTCAGTTCTAATCAGAAAAAGGAAATCGGTAACTGATTAGAACTTAAATTTCAGTGGTTTAGATTTTACCAACTAGGTCTAGAGATGGTGCTAGTGTCTCTTCACCCTCTTTCCATTTAGCTGGGCAAACTTCACCTGGGTGCGCTGCTACGTATTGAGCTGCTTTTACTTTGCGTAGTAGGTCTTCTGCGTCACGACCGATACCTTCAGCAGTGATTTCCATTGCTTGGATAGTACCTTGTGGGTCGATTAGGAACGTTGCACGGTCTGCAAGACCTTCACCTTCACGCATTACACCGAAGTTGTTTGTGATGTTGCCAGCTTGGTCGCCAAGCATGTAGTACTGGATTTTGCCGATAGTATCTGAGCTGTCGTGCCATGCTTTGTGAGTGAAGTGTGTATCTGTTGATACTGAGTACACTTCTACGCCGCGTTTTTGTAGTTCTTCATAATGATCTGCTAGGTCACCCAGTTCAGTTGGACAAACAAATGTAAAGTCTGCTGGGTAGAAGAAGAATACTGCCCATTTACCTAGAACGTCTTGCTCTGTAACTTCTACGAATTCGCCGTTTTTGAATGCTGTTGCTGCAAATGGTTTGATTTGAGTATTAATCATAATTTACTTTCCTTTGAATGTTTTAAGCTGAGCTGTTGTTGCTTTCGGAAAGTATATTCTCACCGGACAAGGTTTTAGGAAAATCGCTTGTAGCTATCCTATTGATAGTTACTTCCTATTTCACTTGATAGGTAATTTCGATGTATGGAGAGCCTTTTGAACGGTTTGTCATGTTCTAACACCCAGGTTTAAGATGTTTCGGCGGTAGAATGACAAAGGCCGCGATCACCTTAAACGACGGTGATTGCGGCCTTTACTTAAGGAAGGGAAACTTAGTTGCCTTGGTTTTGGTTTTGGTTTTGAAGTTTCTCTTTTGCTTCTTCAACTTTTGAGAAATCCAATCCTAACTCTTCCACGGCTTCTTTGATTAGCGTAGGGTTTTGCATCACTTGCGCCATCAGCATTTGCAGTTTGTCTTGCGGTAAACCAAGTTGGCTGATTGTTGCCATTGCTGCAAAGGGATTTTGCGTCAGAGTTTGGAAAATCTCATGGATTTTCTCGTCGCTGATATTGTTCTCTTTCAACAGCGCAATAATCGGGTTCATTACATTTCCTTTTTTGTCTCTGGATAATGAGCCAAGTTTATCACTAGGCTCGATTTGGTTGAACTAAGAAGTGTGAACGGCCAAGTTGCCTGGATCTATCGAGCGGCGTCGGTAGGTCAGTAACATACTTAAACTGATTGCTGCAGTGACGGCTTCGGCAAACACAATGCTTGCCCAAATACCATCTTGAGGGAACAGTTTTGGCAATAGCAATACACCAAGAGCGACGAACACGAATCCACGACTTAATGAGATGAATGTCGCTTGCTGTGGTTTCGCAATGGCTTGAAATAAGTTTGCCACCACCATGTTAAAGCCCATCAATGGCACGCCTAAGAAGAAGAAACTCACAGCGGTAGACGCTAATGGAATCAGTTCATTGTTGCTACCAAGGTAAGCGCCGGCAATAGTAGGAGCGAACATCCACACGATCACCAAGAATACAGTGCCACTACCAATGGCCGCTTTTAACCCCAGTTTTAGGATGTCGTTAATGCGTTCAGGACGGTTGGCACCATGGTTGAAGCTAATGATTGGCTGACATGCTTGCGCAATGCCGACCATAACAAACAGTGCTAAGACGCCAACGTTGGTTGTGAGTCCGTAGGCGATGATGTGGCTTTCACCAAACTGTGTGAGCAGTACATAGTTAAACAGTACAATTGTCATTGCAGACGTGATTTCAATGAAGAATGTTGGTGTACCAATACTCAAGATCTCTTTGGTTTTATTTAAACCAATGCCTTTTAAACTCAGCTCTAGTGAGCCTTTTTTATGCGAAAAATGACTCACTAGGATCAGTGCGATCATCACTTGAGAAATAGCCGTTGCCCAAGCAGCTCCTTCCATTCCCATACCCATTTCAAGAATGAAAATGTAATCCAACACAAGGTTGGTTACTGCGCCAATAGACATCGCATAAGTGGCGAGTTTCGGATTAGCATCATTGCGGACAAAACAAGACAGAACCCATGCTAGCGAGTACACAACAAAGAATGGCAGCAGTACGATCAGGTAGTCGTGGGCAAGCTGTGCCATGTTGCCAGACGCCCCCATAAAAGCGATCAATTCTTCTAACCAAATCATGGCGATCACGACCGCAATCGTAGAGAGTATGGTCGTAAGTAACATGGATTGGCTAAACCAAGTTTGACTGCTTTTTGTGTTGCCTTTTCCTATCTCAATCGACATTTTTGCTGCGCCACCGATGCCGACCATCATGGCGATAGCTGTAAAAATGGAAAAAGGTGGAATGATCAATGCGATTGCGCCAAGGCCATCTGGCCCTACACCCATACCAATAAAAAAGGCATCGCCCATGATAAAGAGTGACTTTATCACCATGCCTGTTAGTGCTGGCCACAGATACTGATAAAAGGATTTTGAAATAGGGTCAGTTTTTAGATTGATAGCCATAAGATACAAAAATACCCGAATGAGATGAATTAATGGTCGGGTATTATCAGTACATTCATGTGGGTCTAAAAGGGATTATCCGCCTATAATGTTGCACTATCTACACATCGGAGGCGAAATTCTGCGGGTGACTCCCCCATTTGCTTGCGATAAAATCGACTAAAATAGGCAGGATCTTCAAACCCCAGTTCTAAAGCGATAGTTTTGACGGTTTTGGTGGAAAATATGAGGTCACGATTGGCTTCGAGTATAATGCGATCATGGATTAACTGAGTCACGGTTTTCCCGCGTTCCGCTTTAACGATCTCATTAAGGCGTTTACTGGTTAGGGCCAGTTCTGAAGCATAGAACTCACACTTTTTCTCTTCATGATAGTGTTTGTCGATTAGCTCGATGAGTTGCCCAACTCGGGCGTCGCGTTGCCCTCCCTTGAGCTTGGATGTTTTTGCATATCGTAGCATGTAACGCAAAAAACAATTGATCAGCGACTCCACAAGCCCCCAATCACAATCATCAATGTCACGTTCACACTCTTCTTTGAGCATGGTGAAAATCGAATCGAGGTAATACAGGCCTTCGTCGCTACAATCGATATAAGGGGGACGAACCGCGTGTGTCGAGAACACACTTTCAACCAGCTGGGTACTGCGCTTGTTGGTTTCTACAAAACCAGGTGTAAAGACGAGCAGCCGCACATCTTGGCCCATGTATTCAGATAAATGTACTTGCCCCGGAGCAATGGTGAATAAACGGTTGGCGCGGTTTTCGTATTCGATAAAATCAATGCTCTGACTGCCGGTGTCTTCTTTGCACCACACGATTTCCCAATACTGATGACGATGAGGTTCGATGAACGGTTCTTCTTGCTCGGAAGAAAGCTCAATCGCTCGACAAGGTTGCCCGAGAATGAGTCGAACGTTAGGAATGATCATTTTTGTATCGCTCATAGTGAATACAGTGCTTGGCTCGGTAGCGGATAAACCTGATCATTATGAATCGATTGGCGCAGTTTCTGCACGCGTTTTTTGTTTGCTATGTCCGCGTTAGTACCCGGTTAGTTCCATATACCCCATTCCTGAATGGCTCCCCTCTATAGAGACTGGCCCTTCCCAATAAGGCACGGAGAGTGGCATTTTAGCATTTGGATTAAGTGCAGAAACCGTCAGTTCGATTTGCTGATTAGGAATCGATACTTGCCACTGGGTTGGATAATCGCGACCGTTGATGTCTGTTTGCTTGGTCGCCTCTAACTGAATGTCTGTTTGTGAGATAGCAATACCAGAACCATCTTGCTGCATCAGTTTTGCGTTGGAGTAACTGGCTTGTCCGGTTTTGGAATCTCGCAATTGGAACACCACCAAACTGGTTTCGTCACTCAATCGTAGGGCAAACCAGTCCCAGCCTTGTTGTGAGTCGAGTAAGAACTGCGAACTCCACTCTCGGTCTATCCAACCTTTGCCCGACACTTGATGGGTTTTGCCGTCGATCGTGACTTCACCGGAGACATCAATAAACGGTTGGCTGTAATAATACGAAGCCACCTGACCATCGGCACTTTTGGTGCTGTAACCTTGCTCGCCTTGCTTTTGATAAGGCGCATTGCTGGTAAGCGCCAGCGAATAGCCAAACTGTTCGGAGTTCGCCTTCAATGTGGCAGGGAAGAGGTCGTTGGTTAAAGAAGTCCACTGCCAATTATCGAGGTAAACTCGAAATGGTGAAGTGTCGACGCCAGCGAGAGAGGCTTGATCGCGTGACCATTTTTCATCGGCGTAGTGTTTGTCCGTTGTCGTGACCGCGCTGTGCGCCATGTAGATTTGCTGAGTTTGCCACTCGGTTTTCTTCACGTCATTTTCGCTTGTTGGCGGCGCAGCAGCAAAGCGAAATTGTGTCCATTGAACGCCAAGTGGGTTGCCGTCTTCATCGGTTAAGTTGGCGGTTAAGTACCACCATTCATGACGAAAATTCGGGTGCGCTTGATGATCGGCAGGAAAGGTAAGTTCAACGCCTTTTTCCACAGGTGAGAATGGGTTGCTCTCACTTAGCGTATCTCCACTGCCCAGCAACGTGCCCATATTTTGCGTGCCCATATTTTTTGGTTGGGGATCTTCACAACCGAACAGGAACAAGCTGCTTATGAGTAGAGTAAGTTTGCTTGCTAATCGAACCATCACAACACCTCGCTTTGCAAACTGGACACGACGGGCTTGCTGACCAATCGCCACAGCGGAATCAAGGTTGCAATTACCGCCACCAAGATGGTGATCGCCGCAATACTGAGGGCATCACTCCAATTCCACAGGTAACTTAAGCTCCAACCAAAAGCGCGCAAGGTGACGATGTCTGTCAGTACATAACCCACCATCGCACCGAGGGGCAGGGCGATAACCAGAGTAAAACTGACCAAAGCGACGATCTGTCCGACCATCATGGTCATTAATTTACGACGACTAACACCAAGTGCATACAGCCTTGCAATGGCGGCTTTGCGCGCGTCGAGTAACATGAAACAAGCACTGAACAAACCAATCACGGCGACCATCAAAGTCACGCCGTTGAGCGCGCGTGTAATGGCGAAAGTCTGCGAGAAAATGTCCAACGCGATGGATTTGATTTGCGCCTGATCGTAGAGTTGACTTGGATGCAGATTCAATTGCTCGCGCAGTTCCTCGTAGACGATTTGTGGGTCCCCCGAGACTTTAATGCCAAGGCTTGTCGGCAAGTCGGTAAATCCGCTCTCTTTCCATAACTTTGGTGCTAATAAGACTTCACCATTGGGTGAGCCGTAATCATGAAATATCGCACCCACAAGCAGCTTCTTATTTGGAACAGCATCAAGCGTGAGCTCGCTACCTAGTGATAAACCCAGTTTGACCGCGGTTGGTTCACTGATGGCGACTAACTCACCTTGGTAAAAACGCTGCCAGAAGTTCTCCAAATACGATTTGAACACCATGGTTTGTTCTAAGGTGTCTTTGTCTTTGGTACCAAGCAAAATCGGTAAGCCTTGCAGGTTATCGTCGACGTAGTATTGCTTGTAGACGGTCTCAACCTTGTCGAACTGTCCTAATGCGCGCTCCACATCTGCGATTTCCCCTTGGGCAGGGCTGACGTAAATATCGGCGTGCAGCCTTTGTTCTAACCACTGTTTTAGGGTGGATTCAAAGCTGCCCACTAAGGTGTTCATCCCCATATTGGCTGTAACGGCGAGCAGCAGCGCCATCATGGCGAGAGAAAGCGGAGAAATCAGCTCGCGCAGCTCAGCAAACAGATACTGCAGCAAACCGGAACTGGTGCGCTTCTCACACCAATTGGCTAACACGCTGAGTGTTTTGGGTAGATACAAAGGAATCGACACCACAAGCACGCCGAGCCACGCCATGGTAAATCGGTGGTGCTCACTCAGCCATAACCCTGCAAGTGCGAAAGCCGTCAACGCAGCACCTATCACGAACAATTGATTTTCGTTAGAGGCTTCAGGTGCTTGATAAAAACCACCATGAGAGGAAAGCGGCTGGCGCACTCGCTGTTTAAAGTGCTGCCAACACGCCAATAGGGTGGCGGCTAACGTGAGCAGTAGCGCTTGCGCCCACCATTGCCACTGCCAAGTTCCGGGCAGAAGTGTCGCGCCATAAAGTTGTTCTAAAGTCAGTGCTACAGTCGGATGCAACCAATGGCTAAGCTGCATGCCCAATACAAAACCGAGTGAAGCACCGATGGTAACCAGAATAGTGAGTTCAACTAACAGCGCAGAGAACACAATGCTCGGTGCAACACCCGCCTGTTGGATCTGCACTAACAGTCGATTACGTTTCAGCAAGCTGTACTTAACACCGTTGTAAGCGATGAAAAGCCCGACTAAAAAGGCGAGTAAGCTCATCGCGGTGAGGTTGAGGTGAAAGCTGTCGGTCAGCGAACCAAGATCTGTACTTTGATTATTGGAAATCCATTGTCCTTGCTCACCAATGATGCTTTGCCATTTTGCTTGCGTGTCTTTATTCCCTTTATCACCCGAATGGAAAACCGCAATGTAACTCAGCTGTCCTTGCTTATTGAGCAACTGCTGGGCAAAGCCAATGTCCATCAACATTCGGCTACCTAACTGCCATTCGTCAGGTAGCACCACCACTTGGGTTAGAATGTCGTCCAGAGTTAGGGTTTCCACCTCTCCAAGGCTTTGATGTTGTGATTGACTCATCATCACGATCGGCTTCCCAGCTAAAAGCTCAGGCAAAGGTAAGGCACTGTCGAACAAAGACACGTTCTGTTGGTTACTTGATGGATCTTCCTCTTTATGTGTTGAATAGCGAGAACGTGAGGAGATGGCGGCAATCAACTCGCTACCTTGCACAGACCAGCGACGACCTTGTTCATCTCTCACTCGTCCTTCGATCACCGGTAGTGTTGCACTGAGTCCGTTTTGTCTAAGGGTGAAGTAGAGCGATTCAGGTAGGTAGTTTTGCCCCGCGGGTGGAATAATTAGGTTCTGAGCTTGTGCGCTGAGCTGCTCTGTGGATTCGGCATAGCTGCGCTTGGCATTGAGGTTAATCGCTTGGACAGCCACAAATAACGTCACTGCCAACACGATACCAACCAGAATTGCGGCGGCTTGCAGTGGCGCTTGGCGATAGTGCGCCGCAAACAGATTCAGGGCGAGTCGAGTATGCGTGAATCTGGCGTTTGAGAGCTTAGCTTGCTTCATGATGTTGCTCATTTACACCGCGCTGATTTTGCGTCAGTCCGTTTTGCAAACGATCATCTTTCAAGCGACCATCCTTTAAACGTAGCTGGGTTTGCATAAACTCGGCGCAGTCAGGACTATGGGTCACCAAGAGCACCGCTGTATTACCTTGTGTGGTGATTTCACTGAGCAGTTTCATCACTTCTAAGCCTGCTTTTTGGTCAAGGTTGCCTGTGGGTTCATCGGCAAGCAGAAGTTTGGGTTTGTGAGCCAATGCGCGCGCAATTGCGACCCGTTGTTGTTGACCGCCGGAAAGAGCAGAAACATGCCTGTCGAGAAGCTGGCTGATGCCCAGCGTTTCGACCAAATAATCGCACCAGTCGTTCCATTTCTGCTGATTCAAATGCAGAGGGAAAGCGATGTTTTGCTTTACGTTGAGCGGCGTTAATAGATTGTATTGCTGGAAGATAACACCGAGTTTTTGGTGTCGAAATCGGCTCCATTGTGGGTCTTTCCAAGCCGCCGTGTTATCGCTATCTAACAACAACTCACCACTGGAAAGGGGCTCGAAGCCTGCGATGACATTGAGTAAGGTACTTTTGCCGCTGCCACTTGCGCCCGTCAGCGCGACACTCGCTCCCGTGTTCAGCGTGAAGTCGACGCCTTCCAATACGCGATGTGTCTCTTTGCCATCGACAAAGCTTTTGCTGGCGTTATTGAGTGTGACAAGTGGGCTTTCCATTTCCTCTCCCTGCATTCAAATGGTGTCGTTTCTTTTGGCAATAGTTATTGCAGTAAGTTCTATAGAAACTTTAGACAACAATCAGATAAAAACAGCGATTTACATCGATTTCTTAATAACTTGTACTGGATAGAGGAGGGAATAGATTAATCGGAAAATAGATATGACAGGTATTAAAAAAGCCCGAGTCAAACTCGAGCTTTCAAATACATTCAGCGTGGTCAGCTTACGCGTAGTAAGCTTCTACTTCGCCTTTTAGTTTGATAAGCATTGGGTTACCGAAACGGTCTTTTGCTTTAGGTGAAGCAATTTTTACCCAACCTTCGCTGATGCAGTATTCTTCTACGTCAGTGCGCTCTTTGCCGTTGAAACGGATACCGATTTGGTGATCGAAACATTCTTTGATGAAGAATGGGCTACGTGGGTTACCCGCTAGGCGATCTGGTAGAGCTGGTTTAGCTGTATCTGTCATTTTGTGTGACCTTGAAGTCCGTTAAAAAAAGTGCGCCATTGTAGTCAGTGCAAGGCAAGTGTTCAAGAAGAGTCCGTCGTAGTTTGAGGTTTAAATACCTCATTAACGACAAAAAGGCTCGTTAAGAACGATAAAACTTGCTGTCGTTGAACACATCACGATCGCGTGGATCGTTTGATAGAAACATCCACATCTCTTTCATGCTTTGCTCAAAGAACTCAGGCTCATATACGACCATAGAACAATGTTCCTCAAGTGCAATAGCAAAAGGTTCTAATACCTCAAAACCGATTCTCTCAATATCGCTGATATCAAGGAAGTACAGTTTCTTATCCGTTTTTTGTGTCCGTGGTTCAGGGAGCTTTCCGCTACCAAGTACAGAGAAGTCGAGTTCGACGGTTAAGCCTGTTCGGTTCTGCTTTAGCGCATAAACGTCATCAGTTCGCGAGATAATACTGTAATTCAAATCATCGAAATAGCTCAACGTTTCTTGCTTCATTGGGTGCATAGTTTATCCGTAAATTGTGCTGTGTGGCTTACGTGAAAATCCGCTTATAAGCCTTTCAAGTATTGAGCGTTTGCCGTAGGTTGAATCATCGTATTGAGCGCTTGCTCACCTTGTTCACACGGTTTTTCTAACAATAGCAAAAATGCATCAATCAATTCTGATTTAGTGGCTGATACTTTAGTCTCAGTTTGAATATCGCGTAGGTCAATCAGCACATCGGTAAACAGTTGCGGTAGATCTTGCAGCACTTGCAGGTTCAATACATTGTGTTCGCTGTATATCGAGTTGTGACTGCCTTTTTGCTTTTGCACTACGTATGGGTTGTCTTTCAAATTAATGATGGAAGTACGTTTATCACAGCGCTTCAAACACCCTTTATTAACCTTGATTTTACGGCAGCCCTCCGTTTGTTGGAACAAACATTGACGGCTAGTGAGCAGGGTATTTGGGTGGTAGATACTGTAGTAACTGCGCATGTTTTGCGGACGCTTAATGTGGCGCATCTGCTTCATGTTTAACTCGTTAGAGATAAACGCGCCGCTCGCTGCAAACTCTTCTTGCAAACATTTGAATGAGTATGAGTTGACGGTGTTCATTTGTGGGCCCGCTACCCAACCCAAACCCAGTTGTTGAGCGATGATGCCAACGCCTGAGTTATTGGTGATCGACAAATCCGGCTTCACGGCTTCTAAGAATGTGCGTGCCGCTTGGTAATCGTCCCCAATTAGTATCGCAGGGAACCAAGGTTTCAGTGTCGGATTTGCTTGGAATAGTTCTATCATGGCCGGCAGTTCGCCTGCTAAGCCCATTGGCAGTTGATAGTAGACATCTGCATTAGTGTATTCGCACAGTGACACGTCTTGCATTGCTGAGATCAGTACCGACAGTTTTGGTGCGCCTAAACGTGGTTCTGACGCGGGTAATGCGGGTAGGCTCGGTACATCAATCGCCCCTTTTAAGCTGCTGTTGGACGCATTGGCTGAACTCACATCAAAGGTCTGTGTTTTTTCTGCAACGGTTTCGATAATCGCTGTTTTATCGTCGTACAGTTTCTTCTTCACTGCTTGAACATCATCAACCGACTGACACTGATAGATCTTTGAAAAGTGTTTTACCGCATGGTCACGAGGGTTATCAATGTACATTGCCTTACCGAAATCACCTTGCAAAAATGCGTTAGAAAAATCTCGGTTAAATACGGTGTAAAGTTCAGTGGTGTCGTTGGATAGCTCAACCCCATCACATAAACGGTCAATCTGCTTACGCCAGTTATCGACAACCGTATACACGTAATGCGATTTTTTGATGCGTCCTTCGACTTTGAGCGAGTAAACGCCTGCGTCTGCGAGGGCGGCTAAATCGCCAAACGCGGAGTTGTCTTTCATGTTGAGTGGGTAATTGTTGCCTGTTTTTGTCGTTTCGTATTGTTCACGACAGGGTTGGCTGCAACGGCCACGGTTACCCGATGCTCCGTTACGAGCAGAGCTGATATAGCAAATCCCAGAAAACCCAATACAGTAAGAGCCATGAACGAAGACTTCCATCATGACGTTATGCTCGCGACCAAATTGAGCCAGATGTTTTATCTCGTTGATGTTCAGTTCACGAGAAAGGTTGACGCGACTTGCCGTGAGTTGGTTAAGGAACAGAATTTGCCCCTCATTGTGCGTATTCAACTGGGTTGAGGCGTGCACGTCTAAATCAGGGAAATGGTTCTTGAGAATATAAGCAAGGCCAAGGTCTTGTACGATCACGCCATCTATCGCGGTGGTGTTCAGTTGGCTAAGCAGACGCACAATCGCGGGAATTTCGCTCTCTAAAATCAGTACGTTAAGCGTCAAAAAGATCTTACAGTTGTGCTGATGCGCTAGGGTTAACACCCCATTTAAGTTATCCAATGTTAGGTTGGTTGCACGGTTGCGCGCATTAAAGCGGTCAAGCCCACAATAGATGGCGTCGGCACCTGCAGCAATCGCCGCTTTGATGGAATCTAGATCGCCACCCGGCGCTAATAACTCAAATTGATCGCGTGTCACTCGTTTACTCTTACTCAGCAATAAAATAAGCACGTATTCTATGGGTTTCAAAAATGTGATCTAGCGCTAGTTAACAGTTTATTAATCTGAATCAATTAATCTGAACATCCGGTCTATATTTGAGTGACTAACTGATAACGAAAAAGGAAGGGCTGTATGAGATGGGTGATCGTTGGATTAGCGGTGTTATTGGCTTCGTATACTACGCAGGCTGAAGAGAGTGTCGTGCGTGTTGGTAGTCAGCATTCCGTGACAGATACTGCCGATAAGTTCGTTGAGATTGCCCAAGAGAAAGGGCTGAATGTGTTCGCAAGGGTTAACCATCAAGCCAATGCGGCGAAAGTCGATATGGCGCTCAGACCAACCGAGGTCATTGTTTTTGGCAATCCTAAGGTGGGGACCCCGTTAATGGTTTGCGCACAAGAAGTAGCGATTGATCTTCCACAAAAAGTCTTGGTCTATGAAGATGCCGAGGGTAAAACTTGGTTAGCTTACAATGACCCATCTTACTTAAAAGAGCGCCACGATATAAAGGGATGTGATGGAGTCTTGAATAAAGTCAGCGGCGTGCTGGGAACCTTGGTCAAGGCAGCTGCGCAGTGATAATAGCAGTGGGACGGAAGTAAAAGTGGGATCGACATAATGATCAGTGGTTAATCTTTACTGGCTCGTACTCAGCCTGACAAAGTTGGTGGTTTGTTAATCATAAACACACCACCAAGCTCATTTTTGGACAGAAATGAGTCAATGACTTTTCTAAATTAGAAAATCATGGATAACTAAATGTATGGAAAGCCACTCTACTTGGTATCCAGTATTGATGGTGCGAATCAGGGTGAGATTGCCCAACATCGCTTCATGAGACCTGAGTTAAAAGTATGTGCTGCAGTTAAGGAATTGCTTACATTGATTTTGTAGAGAGAGAATCGTCATCGGCTTTATTCATGTCCTGATGCATTTGTTTTGTGAACAACATCAAATCACGACCAAAGCTATTTTTGTTGAAAAATAAGGAGTTTAGTCTTTGAGTTCCTGTCTATGAATGAAGTTTAAACCACCGCTTTTGGCGGTGGTTAAAAATGAACAATATGAAAATTTGGCAAAATAATTTATTTGCTCAAAACCTCCACTGGCGGTTTTGTTCGACACAATAGCGCGTAACCAAAAGAGGCAACCAGAATTGAATCTACTGAAGGAATACCCGTTAGGGTAAACATATCATTTACAGTCGCAAACCCCACCAATGAGCCAATACCCCAAGCCACGAATGTCATCGGTTTTGCCGCAGCTTCTTTCTCTAGTAATGATTCATCGTAGCCTTGACGGCGATTAATAAAGAAGTCAGCAATGTAAATGCCAGCAATTGGCGGTGTAGCAATACCCAAGAATAATAGGAATGGAATAAACCAACCCATAATGTCCATGCTACCTAGAATCGTCGCTAGAATACCCAGCGCGACGGTGATCTTCCATTTCGCAATGTTAGTAAACAGTGTCGAGACGGCTAACGTACCTTGGAACATGTTACCTGCGTTACCAGTGATACACGCAAAGATCAGCAAAATAGCGGCTGGTAGCGTGGTACCAATTAAAGCCATCGCACCAAGCAATGAACCTTCTGACGTCAGAGAACTAGGAACTGTGCCAACAAAAAACAACACAGGATAAGCCAAACCAAACGTTAATGCGCCAGCAATCATTGCGTGTTTGCGATTGTGCACGAAACTGCCAAAATCAGGAGAGGTTGCCACTAACACTATGATCGTACCTACAACCGATGAAACCGCAGTACCAAATGGCAATTGTTGCAACTTCTCAGTTGAAGCAACATCAGCACCTGTTGCCACAAATAGCACCACAAACATAAGTACCACAATTACAGGCACCGCCATTTTAGACACTTTGCCCAGCATCTCGAAACCAGCTGCGGTAGAAGCGACAAAAATCACACAGCCGATAGCAACTAACACTGGCACAGGAATCGATAAGCCAAAACCAGACAACAAGTCATGGACACTGTGACCAAACATATTTGCCGTAACAGCAATCCAGCCGAAAAGACTGATCGCCATGATCACGTTGATTGCAATCGCGCCTTGCTTACCAAAAGAGAATTTAACAATACCATAGGTAGGTAAACGAGCTTGCTCGCCAATTGAAATGTTGATTACCGCTAGAACGGTAAGAATCAAACTACCGACAGCAATAATCATCGCCGCATTGCCCAGCTCCAGTTGGCTACCTAAACTTGATGAAGCCAAAAGAACCGGAGTAACCAGAATACCAAGGAGGATCATGGCAATCTGAAAACCTGATGCCGTATTCGGTGCATCATTGCTTTTTCTATTATTAGACATAATTCAAACCCTTTATCTCGATTGTTATTATTGTTTCCAGCCATCTCGGTGTAGGGTATAGCAATCAAGCTAATGAGATGACTGGAATAAAAATCTAGAACATTAGCTCAACGCTTCGGTGTATTTACGCCATCCGCCAGTATGAGAGATCTCTTTTTGGCCTTCGACTAAACAAGGCTCACCGAGTACACCAAGTATCTCGCTACCATTAGCCAGCTTAACTTTGCCAATTGAAAGGCCTGCTGGCTCATTGCTTAATACCGTGGCAAATGCAGCCATTGGCAATGCCCATATTTCTAGATCAACAGAGTTGCTCTCTTCAATGGTGCGAATCATCGCTGGGTGATCATCATTGATCGACCATAAGCGGTAGTGCTTGTCTGTCACATCCTCTCGTACAAACTCAGCACCCACATTAATTAAGTTGTGGTTTAATTTAAGGCCGCGCATCAATGTGCCATTCACGGCTAGTAGTGTTGTCTCAGTAGACATAAAACATCTCCAATAACGGCCCAACGAGTGGGCCAAAATAAAATTAATTGCGAATCCAAGTGCCTGTGTTGCCATCAAGTGCTTGTAACAGTGTGTTTGCTTGAGTAATGAGGCCCGCTCCGTTAGGGTTTGCGGCGACAAACTGCAACAAGGCTTCGACTTTCGGTTTCATAGAACCTTCACCAAATTGACCTTCATCGCAAAGTCGCTTCGCCTCAGCTGGCGTGAGATCATCAAGCCATTGCTGATTTGGCTGGCCAAAGTTGATCGCCACTTTCTCTACGCCTGTCGGAATAATTAGCATGTCAGCCTGAAGCTTCTCGGCGAGTAATGCTGATGCAACATCTTTATCAATGACCGCTTCCACACCAATCAAATTGCCTTGTGGATCGCGCTCAACGGGAATACCACCGCCACCACAGGCAATCACCAAAGTGCCGCTAGCAATTAAGTTTTCTATACTCGGTAATTCGACGATTTCTAGAGGCTTAGGGCTCGCTACACAGCGGCGCCAGCCACGACCTGAGTCTTCCATGATGCTCCAACCCAAATTGTCAGCACATTGCTGTGCAACTTCTTGAGTCATAAATGAGCCAATTGGTTTATTTGGTTTCACAAAAGCTTCATCATTTGCATCAACGCAAGTCTGTGTCACCAGTGACACCACAGGTCGAGCAATCGCTCTTCGATTTAACTCATTGGTTAATGCTTTTTGGAACATGTAACCAATTGCGCCTTGAGTATCACCTACTGCGTAATCCACTGGGACAGGTGCAACTTCATGCTCTGCCAACTCTGAACGTCGCAAAATAAAGCCAACTTGAGGACCGTTACCATGAGTAATCACTAAGTCCCAACCACGTTCGATTAGGTCTACTAGGTAGCCAACGTTGTTTTCTACCGTGCGATATTGATCTCGAATTGAGCAATGGTCGTTATCATCAACTAATGCGTTACCACCAAAGGCGACAACGGCGAGTGGACGCTTACTCATGCGATCACCTCACTGCGACGCTGCGCATCAAGTGCGCACAACGCATCAACAAAACACTGCATTGGCGCAGTCGTAATGCCAGCACCAATCTGGCCGACACCCGCTTGTTTATGGGCAATACCCGTATTAATGATGGGTAGCACGCCATTATCAGCCACCTTACGCGCATCAATGCCCGCCGCTGTTGGCGCAAAGTTTAATGCTGGTAACGTGAAGGCCGGGTTACCTCCTAGCGTAATAGTCTGCATTGCACGGCTATTGTTAGTGGCATCATTTGGTGTACCGCCAACAAACTTAACAATCGCTGGAGAAGAAGCCATCGCAAAACCGCCCACGCCGGCTGTTTCTGTAATCGCACTGTCACCAAGATCGGCTGCTGCGTCTTCAACACCATAACCAGGGAAGAACAAGCCATTGACAGGGTTGGCTGGCGCCTGGAACCACTGCTTACCAGTACCAGATAGCTGAATGCCAAAGTTGACACCATTGCGCGCCATCACCGTGACCATAGTGCTATTTTCAACCCCTTCAGCAGCTTTAAGCATGCTCTTACACGCCGCCATAGAAAGGTTCAAAAAGAAGTGATCATTGCCAGTAATAAAGCTGATCACTCGCTTTAGCTGACCTTGCTCTAACTGAGTAGAAAGTAACGCTGGAATTAATTGTTTTAACAATAAACCCGTGGCGGCCGCATTGCGGTTATGAACTTCATCCCCCATATGCAGCGCTTGCGCCATAATTGGTTTCAGCTCCAAGCCATTTATTTCACGCACAGCCGCTTTCATCGCTTGTGCTAGCTCAGTCCCCATCCATTCAAGACGTTCAATCACATCACTATTGTTAGCGCCAAAACGCAGAACTTTCCCTAAACCTTCATTGAAGTTAGAAAAGACACGTTGAACACCAGATGCAGTTTGGTTCTCCACCACCCATACTGGCATTGAACGACTAATAATTCCGGCCATTGGGCCGACCGCATCGTAGTGATGGCAAGGTTCAAACTGCACTTCACCGCAATCAATCATCACTTGCGCTTGTTCAACAGTTTTCGCCCACTTTTCATAAATGATCGCACCAAGAATCGCGCCTTGTACCGGGCCACACATATTTGCCCAAGCAATCGGCGGCCCCGCGTGAAGAATCAGTTTTCGTTCAGCAAGTACAGGGATAGCCTCACCCGCTAACATCACATCAACTAACGTTGGTTGGGCAGCCAAATAACGATTCATTGCAACTTGGTTCGCTTGCTCGATATCCAGCTGGTTGGTCAGATCAGCCAGTGCGATACCACCTTGTTTATCGCCATTGGCTGGCGGCTGCCAATTCATGGCAATCGCACTACCACCCGCACGTTCAATATTGGTTGCAAAACTGGCTAAACCCGCATTTAGAACTGACAGTTTTTGACTAAATAAAGCTTTCATTCTGTAGCTCCTTATCGACTTTGCTGATTAATGATTAGAGCGGCAAACTCAGCAGCTTGTGCATTGCAGTCTGCAACGATGACACCTTGATCACTTAACGCTTGTTTAATGAGATCACGCGACTGAGGGTCATTGTCTGTGCCGCATACATGAGCAATAAACACTGGCAATTGAGCTTGCTCTTGTTTCAACTGCTCTAATACCGCCAGTAGTTCTGCCAAAGGCTGCTCAGATGCACCATAACCAAGCACCACATCAAAGAGAATGACAGCCGTTTGCGGGTCACGCGCATCTTGTAAAATGCGTTGATTACGTAATGTTGGATCAATCATTGGATGAGGACGACCTTGAGTGAAGGCATCATCACCTAGATCAACAATGGTATTTCCTTGGCTTTGCCATACATCATCTAGCATGCTGTAGGTCGAAATTGGCGTATTGGAATAACCCGTAATGCCTGCTTGATGACAAATAAGCTGAGCTTCAAAACAGAATGTACCGCCAGCAAAAACGCCGCGAACGAATTTCTGAGTCGCCACTAACGCGTGTGCATGCTCTAATATTGACGTTGTCATCTCAGCGGTAACCGTTTGAGGTGGCGTGATAGTTTGTCCATTCAACAACGCCACAGCGACTTCGGCTGAATGCGCTAAGCTTGCTGCTGGGTAAATACCTTCACGCTCGATACTGTCAGTCGGCGCACCGAGGAAATGCACGACCACTGGCTTTTCTGTTGATTGCGCCACCTGCAAAATACGCTCTGCGATTTGTTGTGCTGGTGGTTTTGAAATCAACACAATAATTTTGGTTTGCTCATCTTCAATTAAGGCCTCAAGACCCGTCAGCATCGAAATACCACCAATGTTTTGGTGTAAGTCGTGGCCACCGGTTCCTAAAGCTTGTGATATGCCTGCACCTAGTTGATGTACACGACATGTCGCCTCTTGCAGCCCCGTGCCCGACGCCGCCACAATACCAATGTCACCTTGACGAACCACATTGGCAAAACCCAGCGGAATACCATTGATTATCGCGGTGCCGCAATCGGGGCCCATCACCATAAGCTGTTTCGCTTGGGCCAATTGTTTTATTTTTAGTTCATCTTCTAGTGAGACATTATCGCTAAACATCATCACGTTAAGGCCAAGATTCAGTGCTTTCATAGCTTCTGCCGCGGCATACTCACCTGGCACAGAAATCAATGCGAGATTCGCCTCTGGGTGCTGCTCTAAACCCAATGCAAAACTCGTTAATGGCTGTACATAGTCACTCGCTGTACTTGCCTCGCTTTTACGCGACGTTAATTGCTCTTGAGCCAGAGTAATGGCTTGTTCGCACGCTTGTTCTTCCCCTTTCACTGCAATAACCAAATCATTAGGCTTGGCGCAGATATCTGAGCCAAAGCCCGCATCTACCATACGTGTCAGGTTCGCCTCGGTCCCCATTGCGACTGAAGCTTCCTCTATCCCATCAAGTTTATTTAGTTGTGCCGACAACTGCATCAAAGACACAGAGTCCTGATACAAGTTTTCAAATGCTTTATATTTTATTGCCATAGTAAGAACCATTTTTTTGGCATTATTTACAACCGTTAAATTCAATAGATATAACCTTGCAAGTTAATTTATTTCTCGTTGTAAATAATGAGCGCCAAATAATATACCTGAAACGATGTCAATTCCTGAACTAGAACCAATTTCAAGTACGTTGTTAATTATTTCTTCCACTTCATTAAAACAAATGGAATTAAATATTGAATACACCAACCAAGAAACTGGCTGGGAGAAATCACCTGCACATGCCTGCTGTAAATAGTGGCGGCTGACATCCGTCGTCTTATGCCATTGCAAACTACATGCATCGGTTATCCTTGCTTGCACTGCGCGATAAGAGCACAGTGCGGAGCCAGAACATTGAGTCACATAGTTCAGTAGAGCTAATAATCCACAAATAAAATCATCACCAGAAGGAGTAAGACCTTGGCCTCTTCCCAAATTATCAACTATGGATTCAGGCATGCTCACTAAATCAAAATCAACATCAATCGAAATGTAATTTAAATAGTCACTATATGTAGTGATATATAGCTTGGGGTTATTTCGACCATTTACATATTTAATAAAATAGTTTTCTATATGATGAATGTTATTTTTCAATTGACTCAACGAATATTCGTTTACTTGTGGTGGATATTTCCAATTTATTGCTGAACGACTATCTACGCTCAATCTGGCATCCGTCGAAAAACGTAAAATACCACCACGAAGATACACCTTGTCACCTACTTGGCATTGGTTAAATAGCGGCTCACTAGCCAGAGCCAAAGATAAACCACAAGGTGTATTGGGTAGAGAGAGGTCGAGTAAAGAAACCCACGTTTTAGTCATTGGATCATCACTGATGATATTGATGGCATGACTAAAAACGCTATGAATTCGACCATCAAATGCCTGTTCTGGAAATCGGCATCCTTTCTCTACCGCAAGTAACATGGCTCTAGACCCTGTTACTTAATCGCTTCGATAATGTCTTTTGAGTGCGAAACCCAACCAAAAATACCACCTTGAGCTTTAATCATCTCAAGTGCGTATTTTTGAAACTCTGGGAAGTAAGAACCAACACAATCTTCAGGCACGATACACTCATAACCGCGGTCATTTGCTTCACGTACTGTGGTAGTTACACACACTTCCGTCGTCACGCCACATACGATCAGTGTTTTGATATTACGCGTTTGTAGAATTAGGTGTAGATCCGTTTGATAAAAGGCACCTTTACCTGGTTTATCGATAATTGGTTCACCCGCAATTGGGTACAGCTCAGGAATGATGTCATGGCCTTCTTCGCCACGAATAAGGATGCGACCTTTTGGCCCCATCTCACCGATGAACGTTTTGCCGCCACGCGTCAGTTTTGCCGCTGGGCAGTCAGTGAGATCCGCACGATGACCTTCACGGGTATGAATCACAGTAAGACCTGCTTGACGAGCCGCCTCAAGAACGGCAACACAAGGTTCAATAGCAGTGCGTACTAGTGATACATCGTTACCAAGCGCTTCGCCAAAACCACCTGGTTCGACAAAGTCGCGCTGCATATCGATCATAACCAGCGCAGTAGTTGTAGGATCAAATTCTAGGGCAAAGGGTTCAGCATTAAATGACTTAATCATAACTATCATACCTTTTTTGTTATTAGTGTTTGTTGACGCTCTTTAGCGTTCGTTATGGAGTGTAGATCTACGCTAAGTACAAAAAAAGTGAGAAAATTAAGCCTCATTCATCAAAGAATTTGAATTAAGAAAAGATAAACAGGATCGCCATCACAACAATAACCGATTCGTTACTAATAAAAGAGTAAACAATAAAATTTAGTGACAAAATCGCGAACTTTTTGCATGAAAGCATCAAATTTTTGCGCGCTTAAAGTGTAGAAAGTGAGATCTGAACGACCCTATAACAATGCTGCAAGCACATAACTAAAAAAAGCGAGCCTAAAGCTCGCTTTCCAATCCGACTAGTTGTGCCAGTTGAACTTATGTTCATTTTTAATCAAGTAGTTAACGCACCACTCTAAAACCGGACTTTGCCTCTGTGCATGCCATGCATAAAACAGCTGTGTTGGTTGCTTGTGCTCAACAATCGCTTTTTTCAGCACTGTGCCTCGATTCAACTGATCTTTAATACGATGATGAGGAATGTAACCAATGCCAATCCCATGCTCAATCATACGAATTGCGGTCGTCAATTCAGGCGCATAAATCACCTTTTGTCCCGTTAATGACCATGAATCTTGCGGTGAAATATGTTGTGAGGTATCCCGTACTACGATAACTGGATAGCGGCGCAGTTCTTCAGTGGTCAAAATATCAATATGGGCTGCCAGCGGGTGACTTCGGCCAACGATAAAATCCCATTCAACCTTGCCAAGAGTGTGGTAAACAATCCCTTCTAGCTTTGGAGCAGAATGCGGCGCGCCAATCACTAAATCTGCACGACGTGAATAAATAGCATCCCAGCAGCCGTTATAAACTTCTGTTTTAACCGCAATTTGGGTAGAAGGAAACTGCTGGTTAAGTTGACTAACTAACTCGATAACACCATCACGGTTAACGATGTTATTAATCGCAATATCAAAGGAAATATCAACACCGCTACTGATTAGAGTACTGTTGCGAACCAATTCCTCAAACGAGTCTAACATCCAACTGCTTTGCTCAATGAAGTATTGCCCTGCTGGAGTTAACTTAACTTGACGTCCTGAGCGATCAAACAAGTCGAATCCAAGCTCTTCCTCTAACTTCTTAACCGTGTAACTCACCGCAGATGGTACGCGGTTTAATCTTTCTGCTGCGACGGCGAAATTAGCTGAACTCGCAATGATATGTATCGTTTTTAGCGACTCTTTTGATAAAGGCATGGTAATAATCACAACTAGGAAAACGCAAACATAATACCAGATTCATTGGTCATTAGCTCTATTGTCAGTCAGCGGGACCGCATAGGCCTCTGGCCCCTAGTTTTTAATCGCTTGAAGAAAGCCAACGTCAAATACAAATAGAGCCTCAAACACCGATGCATTCATCATGCACCATTTTCGTTATCTCAATCGGCTAGTTAGACACAACATATACCTGTGGCCAAACGCATGAAATACTGATCCGTTACTTGAAATCTAAACTCAAGTTGAAGTAGTGCAACAACATCAAGAGAGCTAAAGATGATACTTCAAGTAGGGCGTCATGTGCTGAATAACTTTCTGAGTAAACAGTTTTCTATCGATTTTCTCTTATCGGCACCACGCCTTGCTGTACATGAAGGGCCGTTCATTAGATATGAGGAAAAGTAAGGAAAATAGAGTACAAACTATCCATGTAGAGCTTGTGTTCTAAATGATTTAGGGGCAAAAACGGTTTAGCTCCACTGAACTAAACCGTTTCTATCAGGTAGCAAAAAATATCTTCAAACCCTAAACTCGTATTACGAGCCTATGAACGTAAGTGCTAGACCGTCTTTGGGGCTGACTTAAAGGTTAACGAAAACTTGGAATAATCGCGGGTATCCCTGGTAGTAGACCCACCAACGCCATTACGCTTGTTAGCACAATAAACATAATGCCAGGCAACACCCAACGGCTCATTTTACTCAGTTCCCCACTACGTTCTTTACAGCCGACCAAGCCTAAATTGTCCAGCAGCATGGTGAGAGACCAACCAAATGCAGGGTTAACGAGCGCTGAAGAAAAGACAACAATCGCTGCCGATTGTGTGGTTTTCCCCTCACGCGTCATTTCCATTCCTGCTTCTAGCAAAGGAACAAATACCCCAACAATGAGCGCAACACAGAGTACAGGCTGCCAGATCGCTAAATCCATTGGATAACCCCAAACTGCGGCGATGATACAGAACAATGCGGTCAGCAACGCGCCGGCCGGAATAGGACGTTTAGCAATAGCCGCCGGAACGATATAAGTCCCCCACGAAGACGTAAAGTTAGTACCACCGAGCAGAGAGCCGAATGTCTGACGAATGGAAGCGGTGGTCATGGTATCGTCAATGTTCATATGGACTTTTTCTGTACGTTTCGGATAGCTGATTTTTTGAAACACTTGATGCCCTAAAAAATCTGGCGACCACATCGCTACGGCCAAAATAGCAAAAGGCAGTACGACCATGAAATGTTCAACCGTCGGTAACCCTAGCATCCAGCCTGTATCTTCCCCCCACCAATACATTGGGTTCATATTGGGTAAACCGGGCTCGGTTTGAAAAGAAAACGGGGCGCCCATGGCAAAAGCTAAACTACCGCCTAGCAAGCAACTAAGAGGGACGGCTAGCCAACGCTTACGAAAATGTTCCAATAAGGCATACAAAATAATGGTGCAAAAGATCACAACAAAAGCAATGTGGCTCATACCAATTCCCTCAGCCCAAGCGAACAGCTTTTTCACTTGCGAGACGGTTCCAACAAAGCCAAGGTAGAGTAATAGACCGCCACACACGCCTTTACTCGTGAGATTTGCCAGCATGCTGCCCCCTTTACTGATGGCCAACAGTATGCCAAAAGCGCCGATCAGCAAACCAAAGGCCATAGGGTGGCCGCCTGCTGCAACGACAATAGGAATTAAAGGGATGAGTGGGCCGTGTGTACCTGCGAGGTTTGCGGTAGGTAATAAAAAGCCTGAGAAAAGAATAATGAAAACAGAGGCGATGAGTAATTCATAACGGACATTTTCTAAAATAAAGCCTTCATTTAACCCTAGTGCCCCAGCAAAGGTTGCTGCAATGGCGCCCACCATTACCACTTTACCAATGGTCGCGGCCATCGCTGGAATGGTATCTTCTATCTCAAATCGATAATCTTTAAATGGCAAATTGGGACGCCAGCGTTTAGGCGCCATAATTTGCAACTCGTGCTCCAAATATTGTTCTCGGGAATCAAATTCCGATCTTGGTTTATGCTGCTGTTCATAAGTGAGTTCATCCTCATTGGCTTGAGGCTTATCTGTTTGTATATGTACGGACTCTAAAGTACTGCTCATTGTGATTCCTTTCGTTCACACTCTAAGGTGTGTTTTTCCAACCAACGTTGTTTGCTCACTAAACGAAGATTAAGCGAGTCGTTGTCTCTATAAGTCTCTGCTACAAGAACTCGATAACTGACGTTTATGAACCCTTTAAATTCAGTTGCTAGTACCTTATACCAAACCAAAAAGCACAAATAGTCTCAGACGGTTAGACATTAGTCGTAGGGTATGGGCTACCAGCATGGGCGTTGTGATGGAATTTGATAGGACTAGCTTCAAGGGCTTTAGCTAAAGCGAATGGGAAGTTAAGAAGCGCGGAACTGACGGGAAGCGTAGCGTCTGGGAGAAAGTTGCATTGGGTGGTGGATACCAATACTCACGTAATAGTTGGAGTAGAGTTGAGTCTTGACAGGTTAAGTCCAGATGAATTTAGTTATAAAAATAGGCGACATATTCGTCGCCCATTTAGCTTGGATTCGTTTTAGCTTAGATTTGTTTAAGCTAGATTCGTTTCGAGTTTCAAACGCTGCCAAAACGAAAACGATAGTTTCGCGAATTAGTCGTTTTTCTCTTTACCGTAAACACGAACGCCTGCTTTAGAGCCTTCTGAGTTACCGTAAACTTCGATGTTTTTCACACAACGGCGGTAACCAAAGTAACGCCAGTCGGTTGTTTTATCTTTCTTAAGATCGCGGTGAAAACGGATCGTTTTTTCTTCACCGTTTTGGAATCTCACCACGACTTTTCTCAATTCTAAGTCTTTCTCTGCTTTTACTTTGATCGCATTCGTGTTGCGGCAAACCACCATTGGGATTTTTGCTGCTAAGTTGCCGTGCTCAAGCAAAATGGTACGACCTAAAGTGAATTTGTCATCTGCGTGTGCAGGCGTTGCAAGTAGTGTTGCAGCAACGGCTGCGCTTAGAAGAGTCGTTAGTAATTTCATTTACGTTTAAAACTAGATTAAGGGGCGCGAATCATAATCGAGGGGAATGAGTTCGCGCTAGTATTATTTTTCGTTGAGAAATAAGTTTTACATCACTCTGACATTGCTCTGAAAAAGGAATACCTGTAAGTGCAAGGTCTTTTCTTCATGCGACTTTGAGCAACCTGAGTTTCTAATGTTCCGGCGAGAAAATAACCAATAAAGAATAGCAAATGGAAACAAGCACTTTAGCCATCCCTAATGATCTTTTTATGCTCAGAGGATCAATTGATCTTTACTAAAACTGTACGGTACAGTACAGTTTGTAAAAGTCATTAAGTCAGGTTTTAAAAATGAAGAAGAAAGTCATCGCATTGGCGCTTATTGTAGGTTCGTTGTTTGCTGCGGGTTGTGCGTTGTACCAACCCAATACAGTTACAACGGATAACGCTTATGTTCACTCGGATGTGACGGCGATTTCCCCAGAAGTCGGTGGGCAGGTAAGCCAACTTTTTGTCGAAGATAATCAGTGGGTAGCCAAAGGCACGCCACTGTTTTCAATTGATGATGAAGACTTTATTGCCAATCAAGAGATCGCAAAAGCAGCGCTAGATGTGGCGAATGCAGGACTGAGTGCAAACCAAACCAAGACGGAAATGCAGTTAGTGAAGATCGAGCAGGCGAAGCAAGGTATTCACAGTGCGAGTGCAAACGCGGAGCACCAAGCAGCAGAATTCAAACGTCTTTCACGCTTGGTGCAAAAGCAGTCGGTGAGTAAAAATCAATTTGAAGCGCAAAGAACGCGCTCTATTGAAGCAAGTAGCAACCTAGAAACGGCCAAGCTTGCACTGACGGCAGAACAGAAGCAACTTGATGCGTTAGTCACAGAAAAGATGCAATTGACCGCGCAACGTAAGCAAGCGGAAGCGAATCTTAGGTTAGTGAATATCGCGCTTGAAAGAACCATCGTTCGCGCGCCATTTGATGGGTATGTGGCAGACAGACAAGTTCAAGTAGGTAAGTTTGTTCAACCGGGCATGGGCTTGATCGTTATGGTGCCAGATTACGTTTGGATTGAAGCCAACTTCAAAGAGACTCAATTGGAGAACGTCCGCCAAGGGCAAGAAGTGGAAGTGGTGCTAGACATGTTCCCGGATCATCCGCTGCACGGTCGAGTGTCTTCCATTACTCCGGCTACAGGGGCGCAATTTAGCTTGCTGCCACCACAAAATGCGACCGGTAACTTCGTGAAAGTCGTGCAGCGTGTTCCCGTGCGTATTGAGTTGGATATCCCTAACGAACTCAAACAGCGCATTTACCCTGGTTTGTCGGCTGAAGTGTCGATTGAGACGGCAACACAAGGTTAACCGCCATGAAAACACGTTCACCATTGCTGATTTTTGCGCTGTTTGCCATTGCGGCTTTTGGGATTAATTCTGTGATGTTTACCGAATTGTCTCATGAGATGGCGGCAGCATCTGGCTTGTCCGGAGATGAAGTCGAATTGGTTAAAATCGGTTTTATGATCACTCAAGTCTTGGGGTTTATGTTTGCCCCACTCTTGGTGCGTAAACTTGGCACCTCATTGCCATTGCATGCCGCTTTGTTAGTGGGGTTGGGGACGAACCTTACGCTGTATTGGACAGATCAGCATGCGCTAGTGTTCACGTTAACTTGGCTTGTGAGTGGATTTTTCATGAGCATGTTATTGGTGGTGGTAAATCTCTATCTACTCAACACATTTGAACAACGATGGTTGCCAGCCATTATTGCGCTAACACTCATTTTTTCGACGCTGCTACCAATGGGTGCTTACCCTTGGCTGGTGGCAGAGATCGTCGAGGTGTTTGATTGGACATTGCTCTGTGCAGCGTCAGCTTGGTTGTATTTCTCTGCCTTGGTGATGGTCAGTTTATATAAACCTCAAGCGGTTAAGATAGAAGCTAAGGCAAAATCGGCGGGTTCGGTGTACCTCGTGCTCGCGTTAACAATGAGTTTGGTGGTGTTCCTCTTGATGCGCGGCAGTTACTACAACTGGTTGGATTCAAACTGGTTCGTACAGGCTTCTTCGGTTGCGGCGGCACTTGTTTTGTTCGCGGTGTACCAGTTGGTGAAAACACGTCACTTGAATACAGCATCAATGCAATTGCATGGCAAACTGAAAACTAACGTGTTTATGTACAACGCGTTTCTGGCAGGGTTCGCCGTGATGGCCAGTACGGTGCTGTTTGCTAACTTCCTAAAAATGGCAATGCACTATAACAGCCTTAATGCGGGTTTTGCGCAATTGCCATCGTTTTACGCCATGTTAGTCGGTATGCTGGTGAGTGTTTTGGTGTATTACTTTCGTCGTCCACTTGCGGATGCGGTGGTGCCCTTTGGCGTGCTGATGATTCTGCTGTCGGTCTACGAGTTCAGCCAACTGCCGAGCTTTGTTGGTACCGAGTCATTACCCATTCCAATGCTACTGCGCGGTTTTGGTGTGGGCTTGTTGAATGTGTCGGTTACGATTGCCGTGTTGATGTATTTCCAAGTGGGGCAGCGTTTAGAGGGCATTGCCAATTTCTATCTGTTCCGAACCATGGGCGGGGTGATTGGTGGTGCATTTTTCTCTCGTGTGATCCAAAACCACAGCGCGCAAGCATCGGGCGAAATCGGGCGTACACTGGATGGTTCTAACCATGTGTTTGCGGCTTACGAACAGGCATTAAGTAACGCCATTCTCACTCACGGACGTTTACCTAATCCGGGTCTAGGTATGAGTCAAATTAGTGCGGTCGTGAAAGAACAGGCGACGACATTAGCACTGAATAATTCGCTATTGATGTTTATTGTTTCTATTTTTGCTTTAGCGCCAATCCTATTGATTGGTAAGAAGCTAGCAGCAAAGCAAGAAGCACACTGATACTACGTAAAACACTCATAATAGCTAAAATAAGCAAGGGAGCCGATGTGCTCCCTTGTTTGTTTTTGTATATTTTGATTCTGTATGTGATGCGTTTATCGTGTGTAAATCTTAAGGAATGCCGCCACCGCCTTTTGGGTGTGCGCTTCTAATTTCTCGTCGCTTAAGAATTCAAAGCCCATTAACGCCATGTTCTGGTAATCCATTTTGATCAACGCGAGTAGCTGATCACACGCTAAATCGGCATCGTCGATGATAAGTTGCTGGCTGATCCTGTCGGTTTTTAGAAACTCTATTAAGTATTGGTGAATGCGCTGTGGTCCGGTTTGCCAAAACTGATTAGGTATCAAATCGTGTTTGTTAAAGTCAGCTGATACGATGCGATAAAGCGATAAGAGCGGATTGGAACAAATGCCGCGTAGATACTTTTTAGCGAAGTCTTCTAAGGTTTCCTTTAACGGCTCATTTTGTTTATCGGCAAGTTGAAAAACCGACTCCAAGCTGGTCTTGGTATTATGTGCGAGTACGGCAATAAAAAGCCCCTCTTTGTTAGAAAAATAGCGATATAAGGTTTGCTTTGAACCACCACAAATCGCAACGATTTGATCGAGAGAGGTGTCCTTGTACCCCTGCTCAATAAACAGTTCGGTAGCGACTTCAATGATCCGAGTTCTTTTCTTTTCTGTCGATGCGCGCATAACTTTATCCACTAAATGATACTGTCCAACTAAGTAATACTGTCCTGTACAGTATCATTATAAAAGATTCGAAAGTTTGATTTTCTGACTTATATTGTGAAATAGCGAAATAAAAACAAAAAAGGCGACACAAGGCCGCCTTTGAAATCAGATTGGGTGATCTAACGTCGGTAGTACAACGAAATACGATTGCCATTAATTTCTTGCACGATGAATGGGATTTCGTAGATGTCGCTCAGTACATCGGCATCAATCACTTCTTCAACGGTGCCTGCTTTGATGACTTCACCGAGCTTCATTGCAACGATGTGATCGGAATAACATGACGCGAAGTTGATGTCGTGAATCACAATCACGATGGCTTTGTTCTTCATCTCGGCGAGCTTGCGCAGCGTGCTCATGATGTCGACTGAGTGTTTGATGTCGAGGTTGTTCAGTGGTTCATCCAAGAAGATGTAGTCAGTATCTTGTGCCACCACCATTGCAATAAACGCCATTTGACGTTGTCCGCCAGACAGTTGGTCGATAAAGCGATCTTTCAAATGGTCGATCTCTAGATGCTGCATTGATTCTTCAATGATGCGATGGTCATCTTCTGTCAGACGACCTTGTGAGTATGGAAAGCGACCAAATGCCACTAAGTCACGCACAGTAAAGCGCATGTTGATGTTGTTCGATTGACGCAGCACCGAGAGGCGTTTTGCCAAATCTTCACTGTTCCATTGGTCAAGAGGCTTGTCACCAATCACCACGGTACCAGCATCACTTTCGGTGAGTCGGCTTGCCATAGATAGTAGGGTACTTTTGCCTGCACCGTTAGGACCGATAATGCTGGTTACTTTACCAAGTGGGAAAAGGGCATCCGCGTTTTTTACCACGTATTTTTCGTTGTATTTTTTGCTAAGACCTTGAATACGGATCATGTGATAAACCCTTAATCGAATTTGTTTTTCATAAGCAGAAGCAAGAAGTAGCCGCCGCCGATAAAGTTAATGATAACGCTGATGGTGGTGTCGAAATCGAACAGGTTTTCTACCACCCATTGACCGCCTGATAGCAGTACAACCGATAACACAGAGCTTGCAACGATCAATAAGCGGTGCTGAAAGCCAGTGAAAATTTGACGAGTCAGTGCGACAACGATCAAACCAAAAAATAGGATTGGGCCAATCAAAGCTGTCGAGATAGACACCATCAAAGTGATGATGAACATGACTTGCATGGTCAGCTTATGCGTATCTACGCCAAGGCTTTTTGCGTTGTCGACACCAAGCCACATGACGTCTAATTTGTGAGCGATACGCATGAGGTATGCACCACACAACAGCATTGGCACCACGCACCAGTACACCAATTCACTGTTGATGTTATTGAAGCTCGCAAACATTGAGCTTTGGATGAAAGTGAATTCATCTGGGTCAGTGATCATGGTGAAAAAACCGGTCACACTGTTGAACAAACTGCTCAGTACGATACCAATCAATAACAGGGTGAAAATGTTACGCTGACGCCCTCGGAAGTAGAAGCTGAACAGCGTCATCGCACACACAATCATGATGCCTGTCGACAGCGCAAAATTGAGTTTGCTATTGATGACAAGTGCACTTAAGCCACCAAATGTTACGACAAGCAGCACTTGAATCATTACGTACATCGAATCAAAACCCAGAATCGATGGAGTTAAAATTCGGTTGTTGGTGATGGTTTGGAAAATCAACGATGACGAAGCTATCGCCATGGCTGCCAACACAATCGCCAGTACTTTCGGAATGCGTCGCGACAAGAAGAACTGGTAATTATCTGGTGTTAAGCCCTTGCCAATAAACACGGCACAAATCAAAACTGCTGCGATTGCGAGCAGAATAACTTTCATAGAATCACGCATTCGATTTGTCTCTCAGAACTAGGTAAATGAAGATTGAACCACCCAAGATGCTGATGATCATCGAAATTGGAATCTCGTAAGGGAAGATGATAAGACGACCTAAGATGTCACAAGCGAGCACCAAAATAACACCGGCGTACGCTGTCCAAGGTAGGTTGCGTCGCATGTTATCTCCGATAAAGAGAGAGACGAGGTTAGGTACGATCAAACCTAGGAATGGAATCATACCGACGATCATCACGACTGATGATGACAGCACGGCCACAAGAATGACGCCGATCAGCACGATACGTTGGTAGTTCAGGCCAATGTTTTTCGCGAAGCTCTCACCCACACTCGCGGCACTAAAGCGGTTAGCGTAAGCGTAAGCCAAAACCGAAACTGGCAGAGCGAGGTACAAGAACTCGTAGTTACCACGCAAAACAGACGCAAAGTTCGCAACCGTCCAAGAGCCAAGAGTTTGTACGAGATCGTATTTGTAGGCGACAAACGTTGTCATGGAGGACACCACGTTGCCGTACATAATGCCTATCAGCGGGACGAGTACCGTGTTCTTAAACTTTAAGCGTTGTAGAAAGCGAACGAAGATGACGGTGCCCAAAACAGAGAAGCCGAAGATAGTCAGTAAGTGTACCCAACTGCTCATGTCAGAAAACAAAATCAGCGCCATGATATAGCCAAACATCGCCCAATCGACCGTACCGGTAGTGGAGGGTGCGGCGAAACGGTTTTGTACAATCTGCTGCATGATCAGACCAGCAATACTCAGCCCTGCACCGGCCAAAATAATGGCAAGTAAACGCGGCAAGCGGCTGACTAATAAGATGTTCAAACTGTGGCTATCACCAGCCAAAATCTGCGAGAGGGAGACGTTCGCGACCCCTACCAGCAAAGAGGCGCTAGCGAGGATGACGAGCAATAAAAAAGCCAAGATATGATGTAATTTCATGGTGTGGTTACAGCTAGATAAAAACAACAATGACCTTTCGCGCCGTGAAGCGGGAAAGGTCATCTTTCAGTATGAGATTGAACCGTGCCTATTAGTTTGCAATGACTTGGTTCAGCTCTTTGATCATGGTTTGTGTCGACTGGTAACCACCAGAGGTTAAGTACCAAGCTGCCGGGTCTATAAACAACATGCGGTTGTTTTTCGCTGCCGGCGTCGATTTCACAAGGTCATTGTCGAATAACGCTTTTGCTTTGCCGTTGCTTTGGCCAATTGCCTGTTCGCGGTCTAGGATTAGCAGGACTTCTGGCTGTGCATCTGCAATGTATTCGAAAGAGATTAAATTGCCATGAGTGCGTGCGACAGATTTTACGTTCTCTGATGTAGAAGTCTTAAAGCCTGCTTCTTCGTAGATGAATGAAAAGCGGCTGTTAGTGCCAAACATCGCTAGGCTATTGCCGCTGTTTGATACGGTCAGTGCGCGTGGTGGCTGTGCTTCCACTTTGGCATGCAGGTGATCAATTTGGTCTTGAACATTTTCAATTAGCTGCTCTGCTTGTTCTTCTTTATCAAAGATATCGCCTAGAGTACGCCAGTGTTCTTGTGTGGTTTTCCAGTAATCTGTGGTGTCGATACGGAACATGTATGTCGGCGCGATGTCACTGAGATCTTTATAGATGTCTGCCATGCGGCCTTCAGCGATGATCAAATCCGGCTTTAATGTGAATAGCGTTTCGAAATTCACTTCTTTCACGCTGCCCGTATTTACAAAGGAGTCGACGTTGAATTTTTCTAGTGACTTTGGAAGCAGTGATTTAGGCATACCAACTGGTGTAATGCCTAATGCATCCACATAATCTAAGCTGCCGTAACCAAGTACAACAACACGCTGTGGTACGCCGTCGATGTCTACTGTGCCTAGGCTGTGTTGGTAGGTTTTAGCCATGGCTCCCATCGGAGCGAGAGTCAGCAGCAAGGTTCCTGTTGCTGCACGAAGAAAAGTTTTACCAAACATAGAAAATTCCAAAAGGTCTTTCGGGAAGTATTACCCATTCGAGAGAATCGTCTCGATAGCTGCGTATTCTTAACTCGCGAAATTGTCTTCAAAAATGATAGAGCGCGAGAATAGTGTGTTGCAGTCTAACTTATTTTGATTGAAATCAAAATAAGAATGATTATTGATTGCAGGCACATTACCAGATACTCTATATGCAGCAACAGAATTTACAGAATAGTGAGTATTCAAAAAATGAATTTAGCTCAAGTCGACTTGAACTTGTTGTTTATCCTTAAACATCTATTGGAAGAAAAACACGTTTCCAATACCGCGGTGTCTCTCGATATGAGTCAGCCGTCCGTCAGCCGCTCTTTGCAGAAGCTAAGAAATTTATTCAACGATGAGCTGTTAGTGAGAACGGCACATGGGTATGAATTGACCCCAAAAGCAGAAGTGATCAAACAAGATTTAAATACGGTTCTTACTGGGCTTGAAAAGTTAATGTACGGGCAATCTTTTGTGCCAGAGAAGAGCAACGGCACCATTCGCTTTTACGGCTTGGTTCCTCAAGTGATCTTCCTACTGCCAAGCATTGTGTCGCGGATACGTGAAGAAGCGCCAAGCATGATCGTCGATATTGATTCAGTACCTAAAAGGCATTTTGATGGGCTAATAGCAGGGGATGTGCATTTTGTGCTCTCAACGGCCGAGCCACCTAGCTCTGAACAAAATTTGTACCGTATGAAAATTGCCAATCGCGACTATCGATTCTTGATGAGTGAGGCACACCCACTTGCGCATGTGGATGAGCTAACGGTGGAAATGCTGCTTGATTGCAACTTTGGTCAAATCTCTTTGCAAGGCGGAAAAACGCTGTCGATTTATCATCGTTTTGTTGAGCTTGGTGTCGTGGATAAAAAACGCCAATTGTCGATCCCTGTTCAACTTTCAAACTTCAATGCAGCGCCGGCGATTGCTGAACAAACGGATGTTATTTTTCATTTACCTACACCGTTCGCTGAGGATGCGTGTCAGGGACGCAAACTGATCACGAAAACCGTGCCTAAAGCAATTCGTATGAATGAGGAGGCGGTGTATTTATATTGGCATAAACGTTATCACAACGATCCAATGTGCAACTGGGTTAAATCACTTTTTAAAGAAATTTATGGTTCAGTTGAGCCTGAATGATCAATAAATCAAGTATTCACTTTTCGTATAGTGGTAATAACGCAAGTGAATGTTTGGTTGCTTGTCTTTACCAGACAAAGAATATTTAATGCGAACCATTATCATTATAAATCACATTAAAGCTTTGTAGGATCTCCATGTCGAAGACAACTCCATTTGCACGCAAACCATTAGCAGTGGTTATCGGTGCGCTATGTACTTCTTTTTCTGTCTTTGCTGATACAGCGCCTATCGAAACCGATGAGCAGCTGGTGGTAACGGCAACTCGTACTCAAATGGAGTTGAAAGACGCTCCAGCTTCAATTTCGGTTATCACAGCTGAAGATATTGAAAATGACCCAGGTATCACGTTGGCCGATATCGTATCGAACGCAACCAGCGTAGAGTCAGATTTCGATAGCACTCGTGCGGGCCGTCAACAAATCTCGATTCGTGGTATGGATTCAAAATACACGCTGATCATGGTGAATGGTCGTCGTATGAGTTCGGCAAGCGCCATCGTACGCGGTAACGATTTCGACCTTTCTGCAATCCCAATGGATTCGATTGAGCGCGTAGAGATCATCCGTGGTCCTATGTCGGCACTTTACGGCTCTGATGGTATGGGCGGTACGATCAACATCATCACTAAGTCACCAAGCAACGATTGGAGCTCGCAACTTAGCTTAGACAACACCACGCCAAACGATGGCAACGGTGGTCAAGAGTATACGGTTGGTTTAACGACCTCTGGTGCGTTGATTGAAGATACGTTATTCGCTCGATTCTCGGCATCACAAACCAGTCGCAACGCGTGGCAACCTTACTCAGGGATTAAGAGTGTAAAAGGTAAGGAGTTTGATCGCTCAGATGTGACGGCGTTAGAGGGCCGCGATAGTTTGGCTTTGTTTGGTAGTCTTTCATGGCATCTTGCTGACAATCAGTTCATCGACTTGGATTTAGGTTATAGCGATGATGAACGTGATACTGCGGCAGAAAGTGCGACGACAGTGCTTTATTCAGAATCGCGTGTAAAACGTAACAGTCAGGCACTTTCTCATACAGGCATGTGGGCTTGGGGTGATACGCAAGTTCGTTACTCACGTGAAAACGTAGAGAACAAAGAAGCTGCAAACAATGGTGCAGATTCGATTGAAGAATTGACTCAAATTATTGAAGCATCTGCGACGACTTACCTTGGCGATAGCCATACCGTCACATTCGGTGTGGATTACCAAACAAGTGAACTTAAAAATCCTGAAAACCTAGCGACAGGAAAAGCCGATGCATATCAAGGCGCGGTATTTGTTCAAGATCAATGGGAAATGACAGATACACTAATGGCAACCATCGGTGGTCGCTTAGATAAGCATGAGCAATTTGGTGAAGAGTTCAGTCCGCGCGTATATTTAGTACACCAAACGACTGATGATTTAGTGCTGAAAGGTGGCGTGGGTAAGGCATTTAAAGCCCCAACGCTAACTCAAAACCGCTCAGACTTTAGTTTAAGTAGTTGTAAAGGTGACTGCGTTATTTTAGGTAACGAAGATCTGGAAGCAGAAACCAGCATTAACTACGAGTTATCTGCCCTATACAGTGGCCGCAACTGGAATATTGAAAGTGCAGTATTCCGTAATGAAATTGAGAATCTAATCGAGCAGACAGAAGTAATTTGCCCAATTCCTGGGCAGACATGGTCTAGCAAAGATAGAACGTGTGTTGATGAAGCTGGGAACGATGTTGCTCAGAGCATTGCTAATCCATACAAAACATACCAAAACGTGTCTAAAGCCGTGATTCAAGGTGTGGAATTATCGGGTAATGTTCAACTTACAGAAGCATGGGAACTATCGGGTAACTATACATTCTTAGATACCGAAGATAAGTCTACCGGTGAAGAGCTTAACGAGCGTTACAAGCACTCTGCGTTTGCACGAGTAAACTGGTATGCGACGCAAGATCTAAATCTATTTGCGAGTGCTCGATACCGTGGTGACCGCAAGATTGATTCTGAACTGACACAAGATGCTTACACGACGATGGATCTTGGTACGGTTTACCATGTGAACGATGCGCTACGTATTCGTGCTGGTATCACGAACTTAACGGATGAACGTGTTTCAAAAGAGCTTGAGAACATTGGTTATGTTG
Source organism: Vibrio alfacsensis (assembly GCF_019670485.1). Lineage (NCBI taxonomy): Bacteria > Pseudomonadati > Pseudomonadota > Gammaproteobacteria > Vibrionales > Vibrionaceae > Vibrio > Vibrio alfacsensis. The sequence continues at coordinate 1,386,363 of NZ_AP024166.1, read as the reverse complement.
AAGCGCCACGTACGTACTATGTAGGTATGACAGCAGACTTCTAAGTTCTGGTGAGATAGTAATTTGAAAGCTGGCGTTGCAGTGCATTCTGCAACGCCTTTTTTGTTTTTTAAATACCTTTTTAATGAATGAGGAAAGCGCGTGTTACAAACCTCTTGGCTATTTTGGGCACTTCTGTCCGCTATTTTTGCCGCACTAACTGCGGTGTTAACCAAGCTCGGCGTGGCAAACATTAATTCAGATTTGGCAACGTTCATTCGTACTTGTGTTATTTTGGTGTTGGTCGGCTTGATTGCTTATGCGACCAAACAATTTAGCGCAATTGGCGAGATTTCCGGTAAAACGCTCGCATTTTTAGTGCTGTCTGGTTTAGCGACAGGTGCATCATGGCTTTGTTATTTTCGGGCAATGTCTCTTGGGCAAGCGTCTCAAGTTGCGCCTATCGATAAGCTCAGTGTCGTATTAGTCGCCATTTTTAGTGTGGTGTTACTCGGTGAAAAACTCAGTTTGATCAATTGGGCTGGAATAGGGCTAATTACGGTTGGCGTTATTCTTGTGAGCTTACAAAACTCGTAAAACACAGCATAAAAAATGCCCACTAAAATGAGTGGGCATTTTTTTACTCTTTTTTTGGAGAAAATCGAAAAGCTCTGATGATTGAGCGTGTATTCGATAACAAATATTACTGCTCGACGGGTTGCTCCGCAGAAAAACCACGCAGAATATTAGCCAAAGTGACCGCTGCAAAGAGCACGATAACAATAGATAGATGCCATGCTTCACTAAGCCCCAATTGAACCAGCGCCATACTGACCATGGATGAAACCACCATTTGTCCTCCGCCTGACATCGCTGCAGCTGCGCCCGCTTGTTTTTTATAAGGCTGCATGACCATCGCTTGAGCACACGGTAGGGCGATGCCGTTGCCCAATATCATCAGTAATTGTCCTAGCATTAAATACAGTGGTTCAACAGGGCATAAAAACAACCAAATTGCTGCAATCAAGTGTAAAACAGGCGTGACTAACAACATCTTCTTGCTACCGATGATCGGACGTACGCGATTGCAAAGGCTAGTACCTGCTAACATTCCTAGAGCTGGGATGATCGCCCACATTGCGTATTCATCGGACGTCATGCCGATTTGGTTTTGCATGATAAAGGGCATGACGGAAACGGTTGTGATCATCAAGCTGAAGTTAAGCCAACTGATACTGGCAAAGCTCATAAAGTAGCGTGATGTTAGCAAGTCACGATAATGCAGAAGCATTTTTTTAGGCGAAGGGATTGAGCTAGATTGAGCAACCGTTTCTTGAAAGCGCAGAGCAATGATTACCCATGCCAATGAGACGTAGCCCAACAGTGAAATAAACACCATACTCCAGCCAAAATGGAAGTTGATAAAACCACCTAAAACGGGAGCAACAAGCGGAGTAATCGATGCTGCCATCGCAATATAAGACATAGCGATGGGTAGCTCTGGGCCGCTAAAGCGATCTCGAGTAGAAGCCCTAGCCAGTACCGCGCAACAGCCCGTTCCTAAGCCTTGCAGGAATCGTCCCATCACCATGCCAGTAAAAGTTTGGCTGAAAAATATGATCACCAATAAACCCGACATGGCAATTAACAGCCCTGCGAGTAATACTTTTTTACGCCCTAGCGCATCAGACACGGGACCGTAAATAAACTGAGATGGGCCAAATCCAAGTAAGTAAATACTCACTAACAATTGAGCTTGATCCAGTGAAATATGGAAATCTTTGGCTATCCAAGGCAGCGAAGGAAACACCAGTCCCATACTCAGTTGCCCGACGCTGATAATTAAACAAGCCAGCAAAATGGTCTTAAAGTCGATAGGGCGGCTCATGATTTTTCACCTTCACCACGACGGCGTAGGCTTCCCTCATCATCGTATTCATTCAATTTCGTTTTGACTCGCTTAACGGTTGATAGGCTGACGTCGCATTGTTCTGCCACGCTTTTTAACGTGTGTCCTTCAAGAAGCAGTGTGGCGATCCGTTGATGTTTCGTTTTATCTGCAGGTCGACCTCTGAACTTTTTCTGCCACATATTTGGTTGTTCTTTTATGGCTTTTCGGCCTTGCTCCGCCGCGAATAATCGATGTTGGGTTTGTACTTGACCGTAGCCTGATAGCAACGCTAATAGGGTCTGAGTTTGTTCTGAATCGGGCTCAAAAGTGAGTGGTTCACAAACGGTTTTTAGCGTCACGCCTTTGTCTAGTAGGGTGGTTATCGTATTGAGCGCTTGGCTGAAATCACGACCAAAAGCCGTCAGCCACCACAGAATGATCGTATCGCCAGTTTTAACAATATTGAGTAGCTTCTGAAAGGCTTCTCGTTCTTCAGGTGCTACGCAGCCATGTAATTGATCTTCAAAATGTTGAGCGTCTGGATCTATTACTTGCAACGCGTTTAGTTGTTCTTGATAAGCTCTATTTTTGGGAGAGTGCCGAGTGTAGAGGTAAGTGGTCATTTTTGGAGACTTCTATGGCGATGGTTCATTTGAAGTTATAGCTCATAAATATACAGTGATTAATGAGTAACCACAATGGCGATGGATAAATAAACTGATTGAGGGCATGGAATCAATGTGATGTGTGGGGCGAGGACGATGGATTACGATAGTTGCTGAGGGAGCAGGTGAGTGGGAGATAGTGGGAAAGATTAGGAAAGCGGTGAGTAGGCAAAAGAAAGGGCCAGATTGCTGTTCATTCTGGCCCGAGATTTGAGTTTTAAATTGGTGTGGAACGTTGAGGCTACTCAGCGCAACAAACGCGATTTTTTCCGAGTCGTTTTGCCTGCATCATGGCTTTATCTATTTGAGCAACAGTATGATGATAATTGTTTTCTAAGCCCGTCACACCGATGCTGACTGTGAATTTGATGTTGCCATCTCCCATCGAAATCCAGTCATTTTTTAGCTCATCTTTAAAGTGTTCGAGTTGCTTTTGAGCTTCACTAAGGCTGCCTGCTTTAAAGAGTAAGGTAAACTCATCACCTCCGGTTCGGGCAACGCAAATTCCCATTGGTTTAGGGAAGCTATCTCGCAGTACATTCGCGGTTTGCTTAATGATGAGATCACCCACAGGATAGCCATAAATTTCGTTAATACGGCTAAAGTTGTCGATATCAACGGTTGCGACAAAACGTTCATTCTCCCCGAGTTCACGAGCGATATGTGTTGCCAAGCCGGTTTTGTTTTCAAGTTGGGTAACGGGATCTTGGTGACGTAAGCGCTCGCGAAGACGAAGATTCACTAAGGTCGTTTGAGCATAACTCTGGATCAGGTTTAATACATATTTGTTTGGCGGTGTTTGATAGCTAATGTAAAGCACGGCCATCAGATCGCTACCATCAAACAATGGCATACTGTAGTTTTTGCGGCTGATTTTGAGCTTTTGAACGAGGTCATCTTGACTCAAAACTTGGCTTTTAGCAGGGTTACTCGGATCAAAGCGAGACGGATAGGATTTATCAACCAGAGCCAGTCGTCGATTGCCATGATAGTCGAGTGTGTAAATCCCGTGATTCATGCCATCGTATAAGCAAAGTTGAATGCCATTGTGGTAGCAAAAGCGGTTGAGGATACGTTTAATTTGATCTCTAAATTCACCCACGTTGTTGACATTATTAAGCCTCGATAGTGATCGATGCAGTTGGTCCGTCAGGTAATGTACACCAGAAGAAAGCGCGAGCAGTGACATAATTAAAGCGGCAATTAAACCAAGAGGATAATTATTGTTAATGATATCCGCTCGGTCTGTGCCCGAAACATAGACCCAATGCATTCTATTTTCAGCGTCGAATACGGAAACTTTGTAATCACCTTGGTAATAGTACTCGTGTTTACCCACTTGTTGCCCGTTCGTCACTTTGTCACTGATACCACCGTGATAGCTGACCGAGGTATCCCCTACTCGGCTAGGATCCGGATGGAAAACTAAGCGTCCGGTATCTCTGTCGACGACAAATATGTAGCCATCATTGAGTGTTTTCAAATCACGAAGTTGCTGTGTGGTATGAAGAAGATCAAATTCCAACCATAGGTGTGTTGAGACAGATGGGTCAACATACTTTAAGGCAAATACCCAGCGTTTATCGGTATTTTGATACAAAGAAGAAAGGTAAAAACGTTCGCTAATAGTATTGAGCTTATGCCAATGCAACTTCGACGTATCTTGAAGCGCAATGCCGCCATCAGGAAAGTATGCTTTCTCTTGGTTATCCGTTGAGTAGAGCACTGCAGAATATTGAGGGGAGAATTCGACGATACTATCACTGACTTCGGTAAAGGCTTTTGTATTTGGATTTTCGTTACTGGATTTTAGTGCTGCTTCCAATAAAAAAAGCTTGGCGTATGCGGCTTCAACTTGTGATTTAACAAGCCGCTTTGCGGTAATAATATTGGTTTGAGATTGTCGGTAAACCACCGCTTCTGAGTCGCCAATTTGCTCATAAGAAGAGTAGAGAATGAAGCCACCGAGAAGTAATAGGTAAGGTCGCGTATAGCGGATTAAGAATCTAGGGAAAGCCATGTACCAATTCGTTTTTTAGATATTATATTTTTAGCGGGCAATAGTAGATGAGTTTCATTGTTACATCAATGCGAATGGTGTGCTACACAAGTGAGCTATCTCACCTTGTTGCACAAGCCTTTGAGCTAGCTAGGCTTGTGCAACAAATTTTCAGAGGAACATGTTTTCAGGTAAATATGTTTTCAAAGTTCCATATTCCAACATTATGCAATTGTGAGATTAGCCCAAGGCAATCAATGTATGGTCACGGTTGGTAGTGAAGGATGGCCATGGATGTCGGTGACAGCAACACTTCCCCTTTGGCATGGCCTGGGTTTAAGTTGCGTACATTGGTATCACATATCGTTACCCATTGCTGTTCTCGGTCATTTGGTAATTTGAAGCGTGCAGGTGCGTTTGTTTGGTTAATCAAGTAAACCAGTTCTTGTCCGTCTTTACCAATACCGAGATGCAGTGCAACGGAACTTAAACGGTTCCAATCGTCATGTTCAATGAGTGTGCCATCGATACGATGCCAAAATATGCGGTTATTGTTCCGATATTCCCCACTGAATGCACGAATGAATGGCACCATGTATTGATTACGATTGGCGACCATCTGTGACATCCACGTTCTAAAGTGCTGCTTACGCTCGGTATCAGACCAGTTTAGCCAGCTGGTTTCGTTATCTTGGCAGTAAGCATTGTTATTGCCACCTTGGCTATGAGAAAGAATATCAGCCGTAAGGATGTGCGGAATTCCGAAAGCAAATAATAGACTCGCCATTAAGTTGCGTTTCTGCTTTTCTCGCGTGGCGATGACCATCAAATTCTCTGTTTCGCCCTCTACGCCATAGTTTTCAGAGCGATTGTCACCGTGACCATCGCGATTTTGTTCGCCATTGGCTTCATTGTGTTTGTTTTTGTAAGACACTAAGTCTTGCAGTGTGAAACCATCATGATAGGTAATGTAATTGACGGTCAGCTTGTAAGGCCAATTTGCAGCGCTGTAGATGTCACGAGAGCCCATGAGTCGGGTCGCGAACTCTTTTAGATACCCTTGGTCTCCTCGCCAAAAACTGCGTGAAATATCGCGTAATTTGTCATTACATTCATTCCAACCAAAAGGGAAGTTTCCGACTTGATAGCCATTCGGTCCAATGTCCCAAGGTTCAGCAATCAGCTTGGTTTCTTTTAGAACTGGATCTTGTGCGACAGCTTTGAAAAACGCCGCTTCAGGGTTGTAATCATCACCTTGGCGGCCAAGTGTTGCGGCTAAATCAAAGCGGAAACCATCGACTTTAAACTCACTCACCCAATAGCGTAGTGTATCCATCACGAGATTGAGCGCTGGTTGATAGGTAAGGTCCACTGTATTGCCACAGCCGGTAAAGTTCGCAAAATGCTGCCCATGCATGATGTAGTAGCGGGGATCGAGCGCTTTTAAGTTGAATGTTGTTGGGCCATCTCCCCCCTCCGCAGTGTGGTTGTACACCACATCGAGAATAACTTCGATACCATTTCTGTGCAGTTCTCGAATCGTCGTTTTCAGCTCAGTAACTGCGTCATTTTCTGCATAACGAGGGTCCGGTACCATAAACAAGTATGGGTTATAGCCCCAGTAATTGACCTTATCCATTTTTAGGAGATGAGGCTCATGCATACACGCTGCGACAGGCAATAATTGAAGTGTGTTGATGTTCTGCTGTTTGTAAAAGGCCAGCATTTGAGAGGACACAAGGCCAAGGTAGCGTCCTTTGATGGCTTCTTCAACTTCAGGGTTCTGCTGAGTCAAGCCTTTAACATGGGTTTCAAAAAGCACCATTTCTTCGCGTGGGATACGAGGGTGTTCCGTTTCTTGCCAGTCGAAGCTGCCGTTTATCACAACACATTTTGGCATGTCGAAGCTTTTAGTTGGAGAGAAAGGAGGATGATAATGGAGTGCTTTGTTGATGGATTTGGCGTAAGGGTCAGAGATGAGAAGTGGTTCGTCATGATGGCTGATCACATAGCCATATTCTTGTCCCGGTTGGATGTCTGGGATAAACGTGTGACGGATACCTGCATCGTCTCCTGGCAAGTCGTGCAGCGAATAACTGCCATTGTCAGAAAACAGTGCAAGCTGAATATCTTTCGTGCTCGGCGCGTGGATAGCGAAATTGCAGCCATCCTTAGTTAATGTGGCCCCGAGAGGATATGGGCGAGAGCCGTGTCGTGTCATCAGAGTACTTTTTTAATATTTATTGTTCGAATTAAGAAACTATAAGTAAAAAACTTTGTCTTACTAAGGTCAACCACCTTAATTCAAAAAATGTGAATGTAATTTAATTTCTTTAAGTGACCATTTTGAGTCAGAAATATGAAATATATATCACTTTGTAGCGATTGAAACTTGAATAAACTTACTAATTCCTCCCCTTATTAGTGATCTGACTCGAAAAAACGCCATGCGGTAATTTTTCTCATCCCTTCTCATCCCCCTTAAATTAGTTTAGGGCGGAGGAAGTCATACTTATACGCCTCGGGTAATCTCAAAACCGTTGAAACAAACGGGGACTTGTTCCCATCTTACCTCTCTTTCTTTAGGCGCGTTTTTACTGCCTATATTCGCCTAAAGCAGCGAGCAGGGAAGACAGAATTATAAATACCCTTAATGGAGTTAAGAATGAAAAAAGTAAGTGTAATTGCTGCTGCTGTTGCTGCAACTTTGGCTGCTGGTTCTGCTTTCGCAGTGGACTTTAATGGTTACTTCCGTGCTGGTACTGGTATTAGTGGTAACGGCAATGGCGATATGTCGGTTAATAAAAATGGTGTTGGTCGTCTAGGTAACGAAAACGACAACTACTACGAGATCGGTCTGGCTGAAGATCTAAAAACGGGCGACCAGACTTGGCGCATCGAATCAATGATTGCTCAAGGCAACAATGGTTCTGTGGGTTGGGAAGATGGTGACTTCAACGTTGCTCAATTTGCAGTGAAAGCAAAAGGCCTGATTGCTTCTGACAAAGATGCAACAATGTGGGCAGGTAAAACCTACTACCAACGTAAAGATATTCACATTTCAGACTTTTACTTCCTAAACACTTCTGGTACTGGTGGTGGTATCGAAAACCTATCAATTGGTGACCAAAAACTGTCTCTTGCTCTTATCCAAGATGGTGACTACAAAGTTCAAGATGCTGACGGTAAAGATACAAAAGTCGATTCTTCAACAGGTTACATCTTTGATGCGCGTCTGGCGAATATTGGTCTTTGGGAAGATGCAGCGTTAGAATTAGCTCTTGCGTACAACTTTGCGACTGAGTCGAATGATCAAAAAGAAAAAGCTGATGATGGTGTGTTGGTAACAGCGATCGTTCAGCAAGGCTTAAGCAACGGCTTTAACCAAACTGTACTTCAGTACGGTACAAAGGGTTACGGTGTACAAGCGGCGAACTTCTGGGGCGCTGGTGCATACTACGCACGTGGTACAGAAGCGTTTAACGATGCATCGGGTTTCCGTTTACTAAACTGGGGTGTTGTTAATCTAGCTCAAGATTGGGAAATGGGTCACCAATTGGCTTACCTATCTGGTAGCGACATCGGTGGTCAAAAATCAGGTTCTTCGCTATACACAGGTAAGCAATTTGATATCGACCAATACTCTGTAGTTGTTCGTCCAATGTACAAGTGGAACGACACAATGCGCACAGTATTTGAAGCGGGTTACAACGCAGGTGAGCGCATTGCTGACGGCGGTGTAGCGAAAGAAGATTTCGGTAATGCTAAATTTACAGTTGCTCAAGCATGGGCGATGGGTGACAGCTGGTGGGCTCGTCCTGAACTACGTGTGTACGGTACATACCACTTAGACACTGAAAATGACAAAGTGTTTGACGGTGACGATACTGAATTTGTATTCGGTATTCAAGCAGAAGCTTGGTGGTAATAGGTTAAGTCCAAAATCATTAGCTGTCCTGTATTAATAGCCGACATCTGTCGGCTATTTTTCTAAGAGTTTTCGAAAAGTTAGACGTTTAGTAAAACTCAAACTAATATGCTTCAATGCCTCAAAACCTTTAGAAAAATAATTAGAAGGAAAAAGAATGTATTTTCGTGCCCTCATGTTAAGTGGATGTGTTGCATTAGCTGGCTGCCAATCTACAGAAATAATTGAACAAGTTCCCGTTGCTCAGCATGCACAGCAAGTGAGCGTGATTTCAGATCTACAAGCGGTAAAAATGAAGCTGCCTAGTTCAGTGATCGTGGATATTACCTCTCAAAGCCAAGTTCTTAGTTTTGGCAATATTGATAGCCCGGTGGCGGTATTTGAATTGCCTGCCGATCGTGGTGAGTTTGCCCTTACTATCACAAGCATGATTGATGATACAGCTTTTGTTCCACGAGCCATCATTGTTGATAAAAATGGTAAAGAAATAGAAAACTACGGCAAAGAAAACTTCGAATACACCAAGCCTCGCTTAAACTTAGGCAACCGCTTAGTTGCGGAAAATGACTTCTTCCCACCAGTCGGTTTAGACTCGGTTTATTTGATTGTTTACACTGATAAATCAGAGTTGGGCGGTTTTACGGATGTGATTCACCCTGCACGTCTTGACGCTGAGGGAAGAGGAAACTACCTACCTGAAGTGAAAGACATTCCTATTCCAAACGGTATGACCGGAAAAATCGAAGTTTCGATTGACCGTGTAGGCTTCTTCTCTATTGGTGCTTCAAACAGTGAGCCAGCAGCAGTGCCTGCGGCAGCTAAAGCTGTGGAGTCAGTACAGCCAGAGACACAAACTTACTATCACAATGCCATTAAAGCTGCGGTAAAAGCTGACGATATACCAAAGGCCTTGAGTTTGCTTGATGAAGCGAAAGCACTTGGTATCAAAGGCGCACAAGAAGTGTTTGTTAAAGCGGTGAATAGTAAGTAGAACAAAGTTTCTAAATTTAGCCGGCCATTTAGCGCCGGCTTTTTCGTATCCATATCTACCAATCTCAATTCGTTCCTCATCTCAATGCTTTTTCCACCTCAGACGTCCCCCATCTTAAGGTATTTCCCATAGGGCTTGATACGCCGCTTCTCTTAACCGTAAGGTGTAATAAGAATGTGGGATAACTCATATAGAGCACTGTGACCTCGACTTATGCATCGTTTTAGCTGTGCAGGCTGGATTTACGTACTTAACCTCAATTTAGTGTCAGGGGTTATTAAACCACGACAGAAAATCCACATTGCTTAATTTGTCAGTGATTTAAGCCAATATAGACGTCAGTAAGGCTGTTTTAGATGAATAACAAGACAAAATGACAACTCAATAGTTAGCCTATTGTGGTTATTTTAAGGACGTTAGGCGCTAAAAGTGCGGCACTGAATGGTGAAGGGTAATGGATGGCTTAGAGTATTGGGAGTTAAGGTTATTTGCGGTACTTACGGATAAAAAAGGATGACTTACCGAAGTAAATCATCCTGTAAATTTAAACAATCGCCTTGTCTTAAGTAATCGCCTTGTCTTAAACAACGACACGTTGATGTAAGAGGGAATTTAGCGTTTGATTAATATTTGGACTTTGATTGGTGCTAATTCACCTTCGTCACGGAAACCACGGGTTTTTGATTATCCCCATCCAACTCGTGACTTGCATTGAACATAAAGGAAAACTTCCCTTTTTCAGTCACAGTTAGCTTACAGTTTTCGTCGTTGCCAATATCTAAAGATCCATTTGCAAGTTCTACGCTATTGCATCCAAAGTTTGGCGTTCCCCAACTATCATCTGCGAACTTGAAGCCGTACTCACCAGCATCCAGTTCACCCGTCACGGAGTAGATGCCTTTGGTCATAAATGTCATTTCCCATTCTTCGTTCGGACTCCAACCATTCATGTCACCTCGGACATAAACTTTGGTTTTTCCGTAAGGAGGAATGTTTGAAATATCCTTGCTCTCGGTATCGACTGGCAGCCCCATACCTTGTGCTCCATTTTGAGGTTGGACAAATACAGCGGTAGTGAGTGCTGGTACGGTGAATGTTGAACCAGAGAACGTTGCTTCTTTTACAATATTGTCGACGGAGTTTTGTTGCACACTATGCAGCTCAAAGCCCGTTGCGCCATCAATCTTGAACGATTGTGATGTTGCGGTGGAGTTGATGATTACTACGATCGCGTCAAAGTGCTTATCGAGGTCGCCACCCGCTAATGTACCATCGTCGATTGACATTACGATCAAGCTTTCCACTTGGTCTTGACCGACGTTGTGGAAGTCAACACGGTTTATTACTTCTTGCGCGGTGTCTAAACGGAACAGTTCGCTGGAACTACGGATAGTCAATAGATCGAGGAATTGCTGCTTAGTGAGTTCGATATCACTCATGTTTGGTTTTGCGGTGCCATCCGCCACGATAGTTTTGATTAACTCCCAGTTTGCGCCGTCTTTATCTTCACGAGGTAGACCAACATTCCAGTTGTTGTCGCTACCATTGAAGTAAACGCGGTTGAACCAGTCACCAGAATCATAAGAGTCGCGCTGCATAGACTTAGAGCGCAGCAGCTCAGAACCCATGTGGATGAACGGAATACCTTGGCCTAACATGACGGTTGATAACGATACGGTTTGCATACGTGCGCGTTCAGCAGAAGAAATGCCCGTTGCGATTTTGTAAGCGTTGTTGTCCCAAAGCGTTTGGTTATCGTGCTTAGAAACGTAAGAGATGTTCTCAGACGGCATCTTAGTGTAGCCTGCAGGAGCACCATTGTAGTCTACTTTTTTACCGAGTTTAGGTTCTCCGGTGTAATCAACAATAATGTATTCAGCAAGGTTTCCGGCCATGCCAAGGCGAACAAGATCTTGGTTATGTAAACGCCCGTTTATTGCGTCTGCATCTGTCTTTGTTTCTTCATTGGCATAAGCTGCGTTACCAAAACCTTGGTTGAATCGAAGTGGGTGCTTACCTTCCGTATCTTTGCCACCATCGAATGGGCTACCCCCACGAACGGCATCACGCAGACGATCAGAGAAAGTCCCAATTTCTGTACCTGCCATGTTTAGCTGTGTTGCTTGATCGAAGCGTGCGTTGTTCGCCACTTCTCCAAAGTCCCACCCCTCTCCATAAAACAATGTATTCGGGTCAACTTTACGAACTTGCTCTAGCGCGTAAACCATCACGTCTTTTGGCTGGTGGCCCATCAAGTCAAAGCGGAAACCATCGACTTTGTAGTCGTCTGCCCACACAAGCAATGAGTCAACCATCAGTTTACCCATCATCAAGTTCTCAGTTGCGGTGTTGTCACAGCAGGTTGAGTTTTCTACGCCACCCGTATTGACGTTCAGACGGTGGTAGTATCCTGGGACGATCTTATCCAGAACCGATTTGTCATTTACGCCTGATGCGTTGGTGTGGTTGTACACCACGTCCATGACAAGTTTCAGCTCCATTTTGTGCGTTGCTTGAACCATTTCTCGGAATTCAAGAATTCGCTTAGAGCCGTTTGGATCGGTTGCGTAACTGCCCTCAGGTACGGTGTAGTGGAATGGGTCGTAACCCCAGTTAAAGCTGTCTAGCATGCGCAGATCGTTCATCAGTGCTTGAGCAGCACCAGTGGCTGGATCGTAGCTGTTTAGGACCTCTTCGATCACTTTCGCATCGTCTTCGGTATCACAAACGGATGCATCAGGTTTGATGCCACATAGCTTACCGACGGTGTCTGTGATATCGACGCGTTTGTCTGTATTTTCATCCACAGTTGCGATATCGAAAGCTGGCAGAATGTGAAGCGTTGTTAGACCTGCGTCTTTCAATGCTTGAAGGTGAGAGACAGACTCACGCCCAGCTTCTGTTAATGCGAGGTATTTGCCGTTTAATGATTCTGTACCTTTGGTGTCACTAAAGCTGAAATCACGTAGGTGTGATTCATAAAGGACATGGTCTTCGTCTTTTTTTACCGTTGGACGATCGTAATCATTCCAACCTTGTGGTTGCAGACTTGGGCTGTCTAGATCCACAACTTGGGAGTACATTGAGTTTTCAGAAAGGCTTAATGAATATGGGTCCGTCACAAGACGCGTTTCTACAACACCAGTGGTTGGATGATAAACGGTGACTTTGTAGTGGTAGTATTGGTTAAGAACATTGCCCTGCGCCTCTGATGCCCAAATACCGGTTTCGGGATTTTCCGTCATCTCAATTGTCGAGACTTCTTTTAAATTCTCATCGTAGATGATCAGATCGACGTTTTGTGCAGTTGGCGCCCAAAGTTTAAATGTTGCTGCATTACCTTCAACAATCGCCCCAAGTTCTTGACCGATTGCGTTACCAGCATCCGCATCTGCAAATACTGCATCAAGCACACCTGGTTTTTGGACTTCAGTCGCAGAGATAACGTCGCCATTCGCGTTGTAAGCCACCATCACGATTTGCGACTTCAGGATAGAACGTAATGTGTTGACATCCACATCAATCCCAGCAGTTTGTAGGCTAGCAAGGTGGCGGAAACGAGATTTCAATTCTTCAGACAGGTCACCCTTTTTAGTCAACTCAACCGCTGTACCGCCAGTGATTTGCTTGTCGTCATCCATCTTGATGTCGTTGGTTAAGCTGTAGAAAAGCTTCATAGAATCGGCACTTGCCGCCGCTTCCCAAGCGATAGTATCTGCATCTAACCAATGCGCTTTTTGACCATCAATGTCGACAGGGCGATCTGCAATTGGCTCGTAGTAAAGCTCGCTGCTGCCATGGAAGCCGAATAGACCTTGTGATTCACCTAGCTTGGTCAGTTCCACTTTAGAGTTTGCGCTGCCGAAGGCTTTTTCGTCGCCTTTATGCAGGATAAAGTTCATACAGTTATGTGGGTCAGACGCATCTGGATCTACTTTAAGCACGTAGTACGCACCGTAAGTGTCGCTGATGCCATCAAATGGGAGTGGTGCTGCCCAATCCGTGCCGCCGTCAGCGATTCCCATAGCTTCTAGGTCAGTACTGGTACAGCCTTCACCATTCCAAAGGTGCAGGCCCCAACCGTCGTAATCACTGGTTGTTGAAGCCGAAGCAACATCACGTTTGTAATAGATGACAACTTCGTTCTCACCCGCTGGGTGTAGGCCTGAGCCCGGCGCGATGCCATCATCATTAGAGCTGTCACTACCACAACCATTGATTGCTGCAATAGAAAGAATTGGCAATATGGTTTTGGCGATTGTCGATAATTTAAATGTTTTATTGTCCACGTTTACACATCCATTGTTATTGAATATAGAGGTAGATACCAAAAGAAGATGTTCAACTAGATGCTAATACACAGCGTCATCAGCAAAGTGTGAGGCAGGATGGTTTAGTTTTTTGCAAACGATAATTTTCTATTTGAATTGATTTTGTTCACAAATAAATCGGATAAATGTGTACATAGTGAGATATTCAGCCCAGTAAATGGTGTGAGATTTTATTAGGAGTAGAGAGAGGGGAGGATGCTCGGGGTGGAAAGCTCATCCTATAAACTGTGATACGTATCTATAAAATTTTCCTGCATAATTATCATGAAAAATTAAGTTGGCCATAAACACAATAATCTTTGATTCGAAACGTCAACCTTTGGTTCGAAACTTCAGATTTTATAGTATTGGTCGTTATATAATAGAGCGTTGGCTTTGGGTGTTATCGAACAATTAACAAAGCAAAGCATTGATTAGAATTTTAAGGCTTCCTCACAAGGGAAGCTTTTATGGGCCCTGACCTAAAAAGAGGAAATTTATGAGTAGTATGGGCATTGCCATTGCGGCAACTGGCCTTTCACTCGTCCTGATATTTGTTTGGATGATCTCGTTATCGATGCGTAAGCAACGTATTGAGGCTGAGAGGAAAGCTCGAGAACAGGCGTATCGCAGAGCGATGCAAAAAGCGCGAGAGCAGGAGAGACAGGATCGTTTGTTTAAAGCAGAAACAGGACATATTCCGACCATTTTGTTTTTGGCGAAAGAGGCGGAGCGAGAGAATGCTAAACAAGCGCTGTACTGGTATGACAAAGCGGCGAAACTGGACAATGTGACTGGTATGTATGGTGTTGTCCGAATGAGTGAGCGAATGCGAGAAGACGTCGTGTTAAAAGAGCAGGCAAACTTTTGGCGGACAGCGATTTCTGGCATGGAGGGGGATGTTGAAGCCAAATTTGCCACCGGAAAAGCGCTTGTGTTTGGTCGAGGTACAGAGCAAAACTTAACGAAAGGAATACAGCTGATTGAATCGGCAGCCAACGAGGGGTGTATCGCTGCTATGTTGTATATGGGCGAATGGCAATTGTCACCTGACAACATGTCAGGCCATAGTGCCGATGCTTTGTATTGGTTTATGAAAGCGGCAGAGCAAGACAGTGCTGATGGTAAAATCCAAGTTGGTCTATGTCATTTAAATGGTGTAGGGACTGAGATGAGCATGGTGAAAGGCTGTTACTGGTTAGAGCGAGCAGCAGAAAGTGGAAACGCAGAAGCGATGTGCCGTGCTGGAGAAGCTTGGAAAGATACCAGCAAAACAGGAAATGCTATTGCTTATATTTGGCTATTTTTGTCTGCAAATCTAGGCTATGAACCAGCCCGAGCGTTACGAGATGAAGTAGCTGGAAACATTGGTGTTGATGTGGTTGTCGGTTTGCAATCTATCGCGAAGCCATTGCAAAGGAAGCTGGCGTCCGGAATGGTAAAGAAACACTCTATCATCCGAGCGCTCAACAAAGTCTATAAGCGTGATTCTTACTTTCCTAGTACAGAAGAGTTGAGTGAGTTTTCGCTGGATGCCCACCCTCAAGGTGAAAACACCTTAGAGTTTGAGCCGGAATCAAATATGATGGACTCATTCGAGCAAACAGATTCGCCGAGGCAGCCATCAAAAGAAGCGCTCGATTTTACTCAGAACTTTTTATCGCCCCAACACACGCCTAAATAACGTAAAGCCTCATTCGTTTACATACCGTAAAGAATGGGGCTTTTTGCTATCGAGTTGCGCTAATTCTAGCGTATCTCACCTGAGCTTCCTTTTTTTAAGGTATCCATGTTCATTCTCACTGGACCAAACAGTTTGAGGTTGGTGGGAATCATTTACTACGCAAGAAGAGCGGGGCCATTTTGTCGGGAAGTTAGGCGGGAAATGATAACGTAATGGATGAATTTTATAAAAAAGTGATCTTGACTCGGTTTTCAACATAAGTAAGAACGAATTGAATTCTATATGATTGAATGATACTAAAAGGAGGGAAATCTCCCCTTGGCGTTGAATGAAAAATATGTTCAAGAAAAAATATTTATTTCACTATTTTGATTATTAAGTCAAATATTATGATTTGAGTGTTAATTGTATCTTCTAGCAATACAATATCTAATGAATTGGATTAACTATAATATTGTTAAATCTTATTTTCTATTTTTGAAACGAAAAATCTCAGTTGATTTATATTCTATTTAATTGCAGTATTGCCAAAAATTAAAGTTAGATGAATTTTTAAATATGGTCTAAAAGCCGGTTTATCTTTTTGAACATAAATTTTCGAATTAGTGCAAAATTTATGTCTATTAGAGATTTGTGTATGTTGAGAATCATTAGTGCAGATAAGTTCATCTCTTCAAGGTTTATCTTGGAATACAGCAAAGTGGAATTTGCATCGTTGTTGGGTGTTTCCGTTGCTAAGATAACCAATATAGAGAATGGAAAAACATCGATTCCCCCGGTGTACGATTACGCCATTAACCATTTGCTCAGTGAACATCCCTTTAAAGACAGTGCAGTAGAGGCTTTGAGCTCTCACGAGACGCTGAATTTTGCTCGCCGTGTTGATGTTAACAGTAAGGTTCAACGCTTGTCCTGTAAGCGCTGTGATAGTAGGCACTTACATGTCATGGCAGGAATGAGTGGTCTCTACTTTGTGGAATGTATGGATTGTAAACACACCATGTATTCATCCGGCATTGCGGTAAAACGGTATCAGCAATGGTCGAACAATGGCGTTAAGCTCGACAGTCACCAATTTGACTAGTGAGTATTACTTTATATTTACGTAAAAGCCATCAGCAGAAATGTTGATGGCTTTTTGTTTGTGGTTGATAAGTTATTAGCTGAGGTTTATATATTGTTAAGTCAGGTTTGTATATTGTTAATTTCAGTCTCCATAAAACAAGGTGGATAAATATTGAGTGATTGAAATCACAAAATCTTACTTCACAATAATTTAAATATAAATAACCAATAGTGTCGTCACATAATTTCTTTGTGTTTTAAATGTTAATCTAGTTCGATATCATCGGATTGTTGAAAGGAAAGTGATGAAGATCGCGAAATTTTATTTCGAGAAAATTCAGTTTTAAATTGTGAACGTATAGTCACGAAATTTGTTTTATGAATTTAAATTAAAAATCCAGTTTGTAATATCTGTCCCTGTCGTTTTTATGGAACAAATAAGAGATATTCAAATGAAACGTTTAATTATTGGTGTTAGTAATTATATGCCAGAAGATTTCAGTTTATTATCTGAATCTTTAGATGAACAATTTAACCGCACTCTAAAGCCACTAGAACACGTAGAATTAACGGACGTTGGTGCTGCAATTATTACCTCTGCAGATATTAAAGTTGGTCTGCATAAAATGATTTCAGAAACGGGTTACGGCATTCCAGTTTTTCTCGTGACCGACGAAAATCCGGTATCAGCAGAAGACTATGTCTGGTTAACCGGCGTTATTGATTTGGAAAGACAGTCGATTGAGTATTACGGTCGCCAAATCAATGAAGCTGCAACCAAATACGAGTGCCGCTTACTTCCTCCTTTCTTCAAGCAATTAACGCATTATGTGGAGATGGGTAACTCTGCGTTCGACTGTCCAGGGCACCAAGGTGGTCAATTCTTCAAAAAACACCCTGCAGGTAAACAGTTCTACGATTTCTTCGGTGAAAACCTATTCCGTAGTGACTTGTGTAACGCGGACGTTGATTTAGGTGACTTACTGATCCACGAAGGTTCTGCACACCAAGCTCAAGCGCACGCAGCAAAAGTGTTCAACTCAGACAAAACCTACTTCGTACTAAACGGCACTTCTGCTTCAAACAAAGTGGTTTGTAACGCGTTAGTGACCGAGGGTGACTTGGTGATGTTTGACCGTAACAACCACAAATCAAATCACCACGGCGCATTGATCCAAGCCGGCGGTATGCCCGTTTACCTAGAAACGGCACGTAACCCTTGGGGCTTTATCGGTGGTATGGATGAGCACTGTTTTGATGAAGAATACATCCGTGCTCAAATCGCGAAAGTGTCACCAGAGCGCGCACGTGATGAACGTCCATTCCGTCTTGCGATCATCCAATTAGGTACTTACGACGGTACGATCTACAACGCACGTTATGTGATGGATAAGATTGGCCACCTTTGTGACTACATCCTATTTGACTCGGCATGGGTGGGCTACGAACAGTTCATTCCTATGATGAAAGATTGCTCTCCACTCTTGTTGGATCTGAAACCAGAAGATGCAGGTGTGATCGTGACGCAGTCTGTTCACAAGCAACAAGCTGGCTTCTCTCAAACTTCGCAAATCCACAAAAAAGACCACCATATCAAAGGTCAGGCTCGTTACTGTAACCACAAACGCTTTAATAACGCGTTTATGATGCACGCATCTACATCGCCATTCTACGCGTTGTTCTCAGCATTGGATGTGAACGCGAAGATCCACGATGGCGAAGCAGGTCTGCGCTTATGGCGTGATGCGGTTAAGACGGGTATTGAAGCACGTAAAGAAATCCTGAAAAGCTGTGAGTTGATCCGTCCGTTCATTCCAGATCAAGTCGATGGTCAACCATGGGGCAGCTACGACACCGATCTTATCGCAAGTAACAAGAAGTTCTTCATGTTTGAGCCGAACGCAAGCTGGCACAAATTCGAAGGTTACGGGGAAGGCCAGTACTTTGTTGACCCTTGTAAATTGCTACTCACCACAGCAGGTATTGCTGAAGATGGCAGCTATGCAGACTTCGGCATTCCTGCAACGTTGTTGGCTAACTTCCTACGTGAAAACGGCATCATCCCAGAGAAGTGTGACTTGAACTCTATCTTGTTCTTGCTCACGCCAGCAGAGGACATGGGTAAGATCCGTCACCTTGTCGCGCAAATTAACCGCTTCGAGAAGTTCATTCGTGATGATGCGCCGTTAAACATCGTGCTACCTCGCGTTTATGAAGCGAATAAAGAACGCTACCGCGGCTACACCATTCGTCAGCTATGTCAGGAAATGCATGACATGTACAAAGAGCTGAACGTGAAACAGCTACAAAAAGCGATGTTCCGAAGCGAATACTTCCCAACGATGGTCCATAAGCCAGACGTTGCGACACGCAAATACTTCCGCGGTGAGTGTGATTACTTACCACTTAAAGAAGCGGTAGGCCGTGTCGCAGCAGAAGGCGCACTTCCTTACCCTCCAGGCATCATCTGTGTGATCACTGGTGAAGTATGGACACAACATGTTGTCGATTACTTCTTGTCGTTAGAAGAGGGTATCAACCGATTCCCAGGCTTTGCACCAGAGATCCAAGGTGTGTACCTAGAAGACGTCAATGGCCGCACCACAGCCCATTGTTATGCCCTAAAAGATTAATCTACCCGTTCGCGCTGTGACTGATTGTTGCAGTGCGAACCGTTTATTCGTGGAGAATAATTTATGAGTACTGAAACCAAAAAAATGTCGGTGGTGCAGCTAACTATTTTGACATTCATTAACATGGCTGGCTCGGGCATCATCATGCTGCCAAGTAAGTTAGCGCAAGTGGGCACAATTTCGATTTTGTCTTGGCTGATTACCGCGATGGGGTCGTTGGCTCTTGCCTATGTATTCGCAAAGTGTGGTCGCTTTAGTAAACGTGACGGTGGTATGAATGGTTATGCGTCATACGCGTTTGGTAACTCGGGTGCATTTATGGCGGGTTGGACGTATGGTTTGTCATTGTTGATAGCCAACATTGCGATTGCGATTACCTGTGTTGGCTATGGCTCGGCTTTCTTTGAAGTGACCTTAACGCCAGTAGAAACCTGTTTGTACACCATCGCTATCCTTTGGATTTGTACATTCGCTAACTTTGGTGGTGCGAAGATCACAGGTCAAATCGGTTCGTTCACGGTTTGGGGCGTCATCCTACCGGTCTGTTCTTTGGGTATTGTTGGTTGGTTCTACTTTAGCCCAACGATGTACATCGACGCTTGGAACCCACACCACTTACCATTTGGTGAAGCGGTGAGTGCATCTATCGCGATGACGCTATGGGCATTCCTAGGTTTAGAGTCGGCATGTGCGAACTCAGAAGCCGTAGAAAACCCAGAGAAAAACGTACCAATCGCCGTTTTGGGTGGTACGTTGATTGCGGCAGTGGTTTACATTGTTTCAACCAATATCTGTTCTGGTATCGTAGCGAACTCTGAACTTGCTGCATCGACAGCGCCATTCTCAACCGTATGGACAGTGATGCTAGGTTCTACCGCTGGTAAAGTCGTTGCGGGTATGGCAGTTCTTGCTTGTGCAGGCTCACTACTGGGTTGGCAGTTCACTATCGCATCCGTATTCAAATCATCTTCAGATGCAGGCTTCTTCCCTAAATTGTTCTCACAAGTTGATAAACGTGGCACGCCAATCAAGGGTATGGTCGCCATTACCGTTATCCAGTCGGTGCTGTCTTTGATGACCATCTCACCAACATTGAATGAGCAATTTGAATCACTGGTTAACCTAGCGGTTGTGACGAACGTGATTCCTTACATCCTATGTATGGGGGCAATCTTTATCATGCAGCAAGTGGCGCACGTGCCTGAGCGCGAAATGAAAACGACGAACATCATCGCTCTGGTTGGCTCTCTTTACAGCTTCTATGCACTGTATGGTTCAGGCTATGAAGCCATGATGTGGGGATCGATCGTGACGTTCCTAGGATGGAGTGCTTATGGTCTTATCGCTTCCAAGCATGAGCCTTTAGCAAACTAGTAATAATAAATGAGCCTTCCCATACGCAGTGCGGAAGGCTTTTTTGTTTAACCTTTGATGCCAAAAGGAGAAAAACACGTAACCCACAACGTGAAAACTCATTTTCGATAATTGGAGGACAAAGATGATAAGCCAACCTGTTAAAATCGGTGACGATACCGTCGTAGTCATTCCAAGCGTGATTTTGAATGAACTAGGGATAAAAGATGGAGACTCCTTAGAAATTGCGCTTAATAAAGACAAAATGGAAGTAAAAAAAATGGTGCTGAAAACCAGTGAACCGGACGATTCGAGTAAAGAAAGCTAGAATTGAGTTAGAGAATCTTGGTTTGTCAGATACACTACTGGTTTCGCAAATCTGGCGCTCGCCGCTGTCTTTGAACTATTGATAACAACAAGAAGAGGTCTGGTACTATGCAAGGTATCCTCTCTATACAATCGCATGTTTCTTTTGGTCACGCTGGTAACAGTAGTGCCGTTTTCCCAATGCAACGCATGGGCTTCGAAGTGTGGCCAATTCACACCGTTCAATTTTCTAACCACACTCAGTACCAAGAGGGATGGACCGGACGTGCGTTCTCTGCTGATGACATCAGCGATCTCGTTTGTGGTTTAAATAACATTGGTGCGTTAGAAAAGTGCCAAGCTGTGTTGACGGGTTATCAAGGCAGCGCAGAACAATGCCTTGCTGTTGTTGATACGGTCACCAAGGTAAAACAAGCGAATCCAGAAGCGCTTTACGTGTGTGATCCTGTGATGGGTGCGCCAGATAAAGGTTGTATCGTGGCTCCGGGCATTGCAGAAAATTTGCTAACGCGTTTGATGCCAATGGCTGATGTTATTGTGCCGAACCAGTTTGAGTTGAGCCAATTTGCTGAGATGGAAATTCATACGTTAGACGATGCAATTACAGCATGTCAGCGTGCATTAGCAAAAGGTCCGAAAGTGGTGCTTGTTAAACACCTTTACTGCCTATCTGATACCAGTTTTAACATGTTATTGGCAACGCAAGAAGGTACGTATTTAGCGAAACGTCCTCATTTTGAATTTGCCAAAGCACCTGTGGGCGTTGGTGATTTGATCTCGGCGATCTTTACCGCCGGTCTATTGAAAGGCTGGTCAGCAAAAGAAGCATTCCAGCACTGTCATGATGCTTGTTACGGTGTGTTAAACACGACTTATCAAGCTGGCGAGTGGGAGCTGCAAACCATTAAGGCTCAGCAAGAGTTTGTTGAACCAAGTGAGCATTTCCCGTTGGAAGAAGTGACACTCAGCCAAGCCTAGTTTTTTCCGTGCAATGCTCGGATGACTGTTAATCTGGCTATCACAACAAATTGCATAAAAAAGGGGGAGCCGATGATTGGCTCCCCCTTTTTGTTTAATCGCTGTTAGCGTCTAATGCTGTTAGTGACTAATTCTATAATTATTAGTTTATGCCTGTGTTTTTTGCTGTTCTGCTTGGCATACCGCTGCAGTAAAGATAACGTCAGTGGAACTGTTCAGAGCCGTTTCTGCAGAATCTTGAATTACGCCGATAATAAAGCCAACCGCTACCACTTGCATTGCTACGTCATTTGAAATACCAAATAGACCACATGCAAGAGGAATAAGCAGCAAAGAGCCACCTGCCACACCTGATGCACCACATGCCGATACCGCGGCTACAATGCTGAGTAGCAATGCGGTCATTAGGTCAACTTCGATGCCCATCGTATGCACAGCCGCAAGTGTTAGAGTAGTAATTGTGATTGCTGCACCAGCCATGTTGATTGTTGCACCAAGTGGAATCGATACAGAGTACGTATCTTCATCAAGGTTCAGTTTTTCACATAGCGTCATGTTTACTGGGATATTTGCTGCACTTGAGCGTGTGAAAAATGCCGTTACACCACTTTCACGTAGGCATTGGAAAACCAGTGGGTAAGGGTTTTGTTTCGTTTTGTAGAAGACAATCGCTGGGTTGACAACTAGCGCAATAATCGCCATTGCACCGAGCAGTACGGCTAACAGGTGAGCGTAGCTTGCTAGTGCACCAAAACCCGTTGTTGCAAATGTAGAGGCAACAAGGCCAAAAATACCAAATGGTGCCAAGCGAATAATAAAGCGAACAATGTGTGACACACTGTGGCTCAAATCTTCGAATACCGCTTTTGTTGTTGCAGACGCGTGGTGCAGTGCTAAGCCTAGACCAACACCCCAAGCAAGAATACCAATGTAGTTAGCTTGTACTAGAGCATTAACCGGGTTATCAACCAGTTGGAATAACAAGGTATGAATGACTTCAGCAATGCCTTGTGGTGGCGTTGCACCCTCTGCACCGGTGACTAGCGTTAAATGGGTCGGGAAAAGGAAACTTAGTACTACTGCGGTTAGTGCCGCGAAGAAAGTACCCGCTAGGTATAGCACCACGATTGGACGCATGTAGGTGTGTTGGTTTTTCTTTTGATTCGCGATAGACGCTGCGACCAAGATAAAAACTAGGATAGGAGCGATCGCTTTCAGTGCGCCAACAAATAGGCTACCAAGCATACCAACGCTTTCTGCATGGCTTGGTGAGACCGTGGCAAGTAAGATACCTAAAGCGATACCGACGAGGATTTGGATAACGAGGTTGCCACGAGCATATCGGGCAACGAGACTGTTGTGTTGCATACTTCATTCCTGCAATTTATGTCTAAGCAACGGCACATCGTCAGTTATTACCGGGAGGTAATGTTCCTTGAACGAAAAGGATCTGAATATGGGTTCTGCGTTGCCAAGAGAACGGACTATCAATTTCCTATTTATACTTAAGTGACTCGCCAATGAGGCTCAACTTTATAACATTAGGTTTTGGTTTACGGACCCTATCAATGATAACCGAGTGAGTGCCACTGGTTAACTAAGTGGTTGTTGTCTCTTAAACCAAATTATTTTCGCTGAGCTAAGCATTTCACGACAACTTGGGTATATTTATCCAGCAGATTCACCTGTTGAATATCACACATCTTAGCTTGGTAATATTTTGTGTCTAGTTTTTGTTTGTTCTAAGGACGATTGTTTACAGAATGTTGTTTTGGGTAAGGGTGGTGTTGTTATGTGTAACTAGGTATTAATGAGCAGCAATTTAGAGTGAAAAAAGGAGACTTTCGCCTCCTTCGTTTTATCGATAATTGAAAGACAACAGGCTAGAAACCTTGCTGGCGCTTACGTTTTCCATCAATCGTACTGCGCACCATCTTGCCAAACTGTTTGTTCTGCGCTCTCTGCTCTGCGAGACTGGCTCCATTGTGGGCTTGTTCACGCAATAACTTTTGATAGTTAGTAAAGCGGCGCATTTCTAAAGAGCCATCTTCAATTGCAATTTGAACTGCGCAACCCGGCTCCGTTTGATGCTGACAATCACTGAATCGACAGTTTTCCGCTAGTGCTTCAATATCCGCAAAGGTCTCACTCACGCCTGCTTCGCAATCCGCCAATTGGATCTCTCGCATTCCAGGGGTATCCATCAAGATCCCACCAGAAGCTAGAAGATGGATTGAGCGTGAAGTGGTTGTGTGCCGACCCTTGCTGTCATCTTCACGAATACCACCAGTAGCTTGCTCTTGCTCGCCAAGTAGAGTGTTCACTAAAGTGGATTTCCCAACCCCAGAAGAGCCGATAAACGCGACGGTTTGACCTTCACCACAC
Source organism: Vibrio alfacsensis (assembly GCF_019670485.1). Classification (NCBI taxonomy): domain Bacteria; kingdom Pseudomonadati; phylum Pseudomonadota; class Gammaproteobacteria; order Vibrionales; family Vibrionaceae; genus Vibrio; species Vibrio alfacsensis. The sequence continues at coordinate 1,362,175 of NZ_AP024166.1, read as the reverse complement.
CAACTCATTAACTTGGCGACGTCTGACTCATTGAGACCATTAACGCTTTCTACCATAAGCAGTGGGTCGAGCTTTTGTACCTGAGCTTTGAGTTCGTCAGCATCATCACATAAGTCAGCTTTTGTTAGCACAATAACGGGCTCGACGTCGGCGTCATTAACGAGTGTTAAGTAACGCTCAATGCGGCTGAGGTTAAAGTCGTGATTTAGTGAACAAACGATGAAGACAGTATCCACGTTGGCGGCGATAAGTTGCTCGGCGACTTTACTGCCTGCTGCTTTACGACTGAATAAGCTGCGGCGCTCGAGTAAACGAGAAAACTGTTGTTGGTGGTCTAGTATCACCCAGTCGCCAACCGTCATGCTAGGTAACGAAGCATGAATAGGCAAATGGGTTTCACCTTGTTCACTTACCACAACATAGCCACTGCGATGGTGAGCAATCACTCGCGCGAAAAGCGTGTCTTCGTAATCGTCTAACGTCAGTTGTTGTTGAAAAAAGGGTTTCCAACCTAATAGCTTTAATGGGTTAGGTTGAGTAAGTAGTGTTTCACAAAAAGAATGTGTTTTATTCATTATTGAATTATCCCAGACGCAACAAAGCGCCTTAATACTAATCGCATAAGGGTCTAATTCGCATAGAGCTGACCCCGGTGAAAACCGGGCAAAGAAAGGAGGGGTGTGGCTTAACCACGAGAAAAAGTTGGACGTTTACCCTTTCACTGCCCAGTTAGTGTTATTTAATACAATCATCATATTTCCTCTTGGTTGGGTGATTAACGAGCGGAGTATAACGGCTGTTATTTGATTGATACAACTCATTTGCGTTTTGATATGTGTTTTATTCGACGTTCTTCCATCTCTTGTGAGTAGGTATTGGCTTTTACGCCGTAAATGATTTGGATATGGCGATCATCGATGGCTACCACTCCATACGCTCCATGCTGTTTCAACGCGCTTCTATCCACGATTGCAGTATCTTTTAGTGTTAGGCGTAACCTTGTGGCGCAAGCCCCTGTTTCGACCAAATTTTGCAAACCACCAATGGCTTGTATGATGGTGTCGACATCTTGCTCAAGATTGGGATTTACTTGGGTCAGCATTTTAAAAAGACGAGAAAGGGCTTTTAACATGGTGAGAAGCTCGTTTGGCAACAGGGCTTTGTTTATAGCGTAGGCGCAGCGCTTTAGCTCTGATTTAGAACAAAAAACTCCTCACGTTTGAGGAGCTTTGAATTGATTTGTCGAGCAAGCATTAATGGTGGTGTTCGTGCTTTTTCATTCCGGCCATGACTTTCTTCACGGGCGCGGTAAAGCTTTGTTTTTGGCCGTTATCATAAGTGACTGTAACATCGATTTCATCCCCATCATTAAGCGGCTTTTTAAGGTCGAATAGCATAATGTGGAGGCTACCTGGTTTTAGCTCTGTGGTTTCTTTTGCGGTTAGTGTGATGCGTTCAATTTGGCGCATTTTCATCACGTCACCATCGGTAATGACATCATGCAATTCCACTTTACCTGCCGCCGGTGTTTCTGCTGCGATAATATTGATGTCTTCTGGGCTACGATTGGCAAACGTGACAAATACGGCGCTGGTGGTTGCGCCAGGCGCCATTGCACGAGCATAGGGTTCATGTGGCATGACTTTTAAGTCCGCTTGAGCAAATGGGCTTAGAAGAATGGCACTAAGAGCCAGAGTTTTGAGTGCATTATTTGCTTTCATTATTCGTTCCTTCGGCAGTCAATTGCGAGATCGCATTTACGATCGGCGCAGGCGTTAATGTATGTGGCACTTTTGTTATGAGCGTGCCATCGGGCTTCAAAAAGTAGAAATAAGAACTGTGGTCCAGTGTGTACTTAAGTTCTGAACCTTCAAGTTCTGTTTTACGAAAAATAACGCCGTACTTATGAGCGAGAGGTGTCGTCACGTCGAGTGGGGCAGAGAGCCCCTCAATCATTGGGTGAAAGTAGTGGGCGTATTTGGCTGAGGAATCGGCTTCGTCACGCTCTGGGTCAAGAGAAACAAACATTGGTCGAAGCTGCGCTTTTTGCGAGTCGTCAATTTGGTTGAGTGCGCCTGCAAGCATGGCTAATGATGTTGGACAGACATCAGGGCAACGCGTAAAGCCAAAATAGACAATGCGAATGCGGTCATCGTTGGTATCGAAAATATCGACAGGTTTATTGCCCTCACCGAACAACACACTTTGCGTAGCAGCGGTTTCTTGTCGGTTTTCTACTTCCTTTCGGCTATCGAGGTAAGTTTTGGTTCCGAAGCCGAATACAAATGCGACGACCAAAAACAGAGACCAGTTGCGGCTCATATTGACTCCTTATCTTTGCATTTTTATGGCTGGGTTAAGGGTGTTGGTGCCATCAGAAAGTTCACCTAACCACGTCATTGAGCCATGTGTACAAACGGGAAGCGTGATGTCGCCAACGAATTTACCCGAAGATACTCTTTTTAGTATGAATGTGGGTTTTCCCATGTCCATTTCACGGCCCACTAAACTGAGAACCAGTTGGTCGGCACCATTGTCTTTCCAGCTGACTTCGATTTGGGCTGGAATGAGAGGTTGAGCGGTGTCCACGCTTAGCGTCATTGAGACATCATCTTGCACACATGCTTGTGTTGAAAGGAGGCAATATCCATCTAGTGAGGTCAATTCTGATGGTGAAGAAAAATGTTTGATAAGGGTAGGCGCATAAAAACCCGCTACGAGCGCGACTGCGACCCCTGCAATTTTTAACACTTTCATTAAGATTCAGTACGTAACACTTAACATTGCTGCATCCTAGCACAGATACAATGGGTGAAAACTTTCCATATTGATAAATTGTGCGCTGAATCCTGCCTAGTGTGATTATTTGGACATAAAAAAAGCGGAGCTCTTGGCTCCGCTTTAGATTGAATATCATCGTATCTATTTGTTTGAATCTGCGAACTTTTCTAGGCCAAGCACTAACGCAATGGCAGCAAACATCATAATAACGGCGATCACTAATTGTGATGGTTGAGAGGTGATGTGTTCAAATTCAAACGGCGACAGGTTTTGTTGCAGCAACGGTACTTGCTCACCTTTCGAGTTTGTACGCCATGTTAATGTTTCTTTCCAAGGCCAGATCTTCGGCAGAGTGCCAATCATCAATCCCGTAAGGAACATTAATGTGAGATCACGAAACTTACGGAGTAACCAGGATAACAGATGAGAGAATGACAATAAGCCACCGACACAGCCAATTAAAAACAGCGCAAGGATATCAATTTCAAAGCCTTTTACGGCGCCTAAAACAGGCGTGTACATGCCAATAAGCAGCAAAATAAAGCTGCCTGAGATACCCGGTAGAATCATTGCACAAATTGCGATAGCACCAGCAAGAACCGTGTTAATTGCTGTTGGCTCCATGTGCAGTGGCTTTAGTACCGTGATGCTGTAGGCAAAACCAATACCAATTAATAATGCGATAAAGCGAACGGCATCGCGCTTTTCTACTTGGCGAATGATGTGGTACACAGAGACCAAAATCAGACCAAAGAAGAATGACCAAATTGGAATTGGGTGGGTGTCTAGAAGCCAGGTAATTAACTTGGCTAATGTCGCGATACTGGTAAAAATGCCAGCAAACAGTGAAATTAGAAAGAAACCATTAATGTGGTTAAACGCCGCTTTAAAGCCGTCCTTTCTCCAGATTCCGAAAAGAGAGGGGTTAATGCGTCGAATACTCTCTAGCAGTGTATCGTAAATACCTGTGATGAATGCGATGGTGCCGCCAGATACACCAGGGACAACATCGGCTGCTCCCATGGCTATCCCTTTTAAAAAAGTGGTTAGATAGTTCATTTCTTAGTTACTAAGTCATATGGATGGGAGTGAGTATACAAACATTGCTGTCAAAAAAGTATGAAATCGTTATTTCTAAATCAAAGAGCAAGGCCTTTGCGAGTAAAGTCATTCTCGTGGCTCATAAATTACTCATAATGAAATTATTTCATTATGAGTAATTTATCATTTACCAAGTTAATTTTCGTATTGCAATTGCGATTTGCATTCTGTTTTTGCATATTGCAATTTTTGCCTTGTGCAGCGTCACTGATATGAGATCTAGTGCCCAAAAATAATACTTCCAATATTGGCATGGTTAATGCATAATTCTTGTCGACCCTTCTTAAGCCGAGGGTCACCTAGCCAACTGACGTTGTTAGTGAATATACATTGTTCACATCATACATAAGCCAATCGCGATTGTTGCGATTGGCTATTTTTTTGCCTTTTGTATATTCATGTTAGATTAAAATAGTGCTTTCAAAGCGTATTTAGGCTTTTGGCACACAGTTATGATTTGAATAATGACGTGTCGAAAATAAAAGTGAAACATATGTAAAATGTTTTTTACCAGTTTTGCAATTTGCACTCTTTTATAAAAAAGGGCCGACGCATAACGCCAACCCTTATCTAAAGGCCATATTACAAGTAAGGCTACTTGCTTAAGTTAATGATGATTTCATCGCGTTTAATAACCCATTAATTGCAATAAATTCTCCGCTGTAACGATCGCTTCTTTACGATTTGCGATATTCAGTTTTTGATACAGATTGCGAATATGCGTTTTGATCGTGGTTCCCGCGACATCAAGCTCTTGAGCTATCTGCTCGTTGCTAAAGCCAGAGTAAATCAATCCAAGGACTTGCCATTCACGTTGAGTCAATGGGCTCGTGCGCACGAGCTCTGGCACATTCGGGTGGTTAACCAATTTCTCGATGAAGTCTTCATCAAAGTGAATAGAGCGGCTGCGTTGGTTCGATGAGATGTCTTTCATCAATTGCTGTGCACGGTGACGTTCAAGATCGCCGAGCTCATGACGCAGGCTGAGTTTTTCTAATAAGCTACCAATCGTTGCTCCATCAATTAAGAAGTTGCCGACCATTCCGGTTTGGTTCGTCATCACTAATGCTTCTTTTAGTAGCGCTTTGGCTTGCTCTTCATCTTTTTGACGGGCTGCAAATACCGCTTCTACGACAAGGTTTCGGTTGGTATCGGTAATCAAACTGGTTCGGTGCGCTTCACTTTTCAAGAATGTAAGTGCTTGACGAGCTTCATCGTACTGACCCAAGTTGATGTGAGCGCGCACAATATTGCGCCATTGCAATTGTTGAAAGTGGTTGCAAGCGGATTCGGGGCGAACAGCAGTGTCTAACCATTCTTGAATGGCTTCAGTATTTCCGCGTGCTTGCCAGAACAATATCAATGAAAGGGATGCGTTTGCTGTCCAATCGACGTGGTAAATGGACTGCTTCATCAAATGTTGGATATGTTCGATAAACTTACCCGCTTTGTCCAACTCTCCTCGACCAATTGCAATGCGTGCAAGCATTGAGTAACTGTGTAAATGCTTACTAGGAGAGTGGTTTTCAAGAATTTGTAACCCTTTGTATGCACATTCTTCCGCTTCATCCAAACGATTCCAGCACCAGAGCACTTGTGCACGAATACGCAGTAAGAACTCATGAAGAGGAACATGTTGTAATTGCTGATCTTCGATAAGGCGGAATGCAGAATCTTGCAGTTCGTATGCTGCTTGAACGTAACCTTGTGCAATCATGATTTCGCTTTGTTGCAGAATTGCCCACAGAGCTTGATGGTAAACTTGGTATTGACGAGCAAGTTTTTCTGTTTGCTGCATCATTGGCAGGGCGCGATCGAGTTTTCCGAGTACGTGGTTTACTTCTCCCACAACAGAGGTCGCGACAATGCGGCTACGATATACGGTGGGATCCAATTGGCTGAGTGCCAGTTCGGCCAATTCCAACGCGCGCTCTGGTTGGTTACTGTTGATAGCAACCTGAGCGAGTAGCGCATTCGCTTGACCTTGATAACCTGAATCGAGTTCAATATTACGTTTTTGATGCTCTTCTTCTGCCTCCGCTAGTAGCTCTCCAACTTGATTGTAGCGGTGTTGGCTTTGCGCCAACCATGCACGTAACATGGACAGCTTAGGGTGGCTGAATAACAGTTCTCTATCCAGTTGATTGATCGCTTCTTCGAGGGTGGTTAGCTCACCTTGGTTAAACATCTTCCAACCAAATTCGTTTAGAATTTCCACGATCAAATCGGTATCGCTCGACTTTTGCGCATGGTGAATAGCTTGGTGGGGTGATTTTTGTTTTAGCCAAGCGACCGCAGCATTGCGGTGTAAATCTTTTTCTTGTTGTGGAATGCGGGCTAAACGTTCGTGTGATAAGAACTCACCAAACAAATTGTGGAAGCGGAACCAGTTCTGCTCTCCCTCTAGAGGATAGATAAACAAACCATAACGGTTTAGCGACTCAATCATTCCTAGCGCATCTTCGCGTTGAGTCAAAGCGAATACGAGTTCGTCATTAAAGTGATCGAGAACAGACACTTGCATTAAAAAGTGGCGCGTTTCGTTGTCGAGTAAATCAAAGACTTCTTCGACCAAGTAATCCCATAAATGCGCGTGATTAAATTGAGAAACTGATTCGACGGTTTGCGCTAAGGTGCGATTTTGATGTTGTGCTTGAAGTGCTATCAACTGTAACGCAGACGGCCAACCCTCGACATAGGTGCGTAGATTGTTTGCCATGTCTTCATCGATACCATCGGCGATGCGCTGATTAAAAAAGCGCGTCGTTTCTTCTGTATCGAATGCCAACATTTCATTGCCGATTTCGATCATTAAATCACGGACACGCAAGTTTGCAGTGCCAAGTGGTGGCGCCGCACGACTTGTTACTACCACCGTTAGGTTATCGGGCATGTGCTTTAAGAAAAATCGCATGGACTCATGAATTTCGTCGTTGGTGACCAAATGGTAATCATCCAATACAACATAACACTCGTGTTGAAAGTCGGACATTTCAGCGAAAACTTCGCTAAATAATGATCGTAATGAAGAGAACTGACGCTTTTCAGCAAGCTTTTGCGCATTTGAGCAGTTGTAGTTTGTGGCTTTATTCAATGCTTGCAGTAGGTAGTTTACGAAGCGAAAACCGTCGTTATCACTGTCGTCAATGCTATACCAGCCCACATTGGGCTTATCTGATAACCACTGAGCTGCCATGGTGGTTTTTCCGTAACCAGCAGGCGAGCGGAATAGTACTAATTTGTAGTAAGGCGCTTGTTGTAGTAAGTCCAATACTCGCGGTCGTACGATTGCATTATGTAGGCGACCTGGACGAGTCAGTTTAGATGGAATCCACATTATTTATTCTGTCCTTAATTTTTTGAGCTAGCGAAACTTAAAAGAGACTCACAAGATTAAATTTGTTCTGTGTGAAAATTGTACAGCGTCTTGAGTCGCTTTGGATGTTACGACATCAGAATTGCCTCTGACTTTGATCCACTTCCTAATTCTCAAGAGTTGCTGAAAATGCCACCAACTACGCCCTGTATTTGTGATATTGGTCACTTTAACATCGCAAGTATTGATTTGATGTAGAATGAGTTGCACATCTATGACGAAAAATTTATGGATGTTAGAAATTGAAATGTGATCAATGAGACACTTTTTACACAAGATTAAAAAAGGAAAATAAAAAACGTCATGAACAAAATTTAGTCTTTCTCTGAGTTCACTGTGATCCGAATCACTAAGAAATGTGCTCAGAGGAGTCTTGTTGAGATTTGGATCACTAACTTTACAGGCTTTTCCCCTCTACGCCCTCCGTCCTCCTCCCACAAAGGATGAGAAATAGGAGGATGTTTATTCACAGTGGGAAATGCACGATGTATGGCAGATGAATTACTAAATGACGTGAGAATTTCTTAATGAAACCTACTCAACAAAAACAATTTGATAAGAAGTCGTTCCAAGAGAGTGTGAAGAAGCATCTATCGGTAACTTATGCACACACGATTGAAAATGCAGACAGCCGCGCATGGTACCTAGCAATGGGTCGCGCACTGGCAGAATTCACGACTTGTGACTTGCTTGCTACAGAAGAAGATCCTCGCATCAAGAATGCGAAAAGTGTTAACTACCTTTCTCTAGAATTCCTAATCGGTCGTTTGACGGGTAACAACCTAATCAGCATGGGTCTTTATGAAGAGATCACTGAAGCAATGGCTGAACTTGGCTACAACCTAACAGACCTTCTAGAAGAAGAGCGTGACCCATCATTGGGTAACGGTGGTCTAGGTCGTCTAGCGGCGTGTTTCATGGATTCATGTGCAGCGCAAGAATTCCCAACAGTCGGTTACGGCCTGCATTACGAATACGGTCTATTTAAGCAGTCTTTCAAAGATGGTCGCCAACAAGAAGCACCAGACGCGTGGCGCGGTGTTGAGGGTTACCCTTGGGAAATTGCTCGTCCAGAACTAGCACAAGAAATCGGTTTCTACGGTCACGTTGAAGTGGTCAACGAGAACGGTAAAGAAGTTCGTAAATGGGTTCCTGGCATGTCTGTAAAAGCAATGCCTTGGGATCTACCTATCGTCGGTTACGAATCAGATACGGTTTACCCTCTGCGTCTTTGGGAATGTCAGGCAATTGCACCATTCTCACTAGCGAGCTTTAACAATGGTGATTACTTCGAAGCGCAACACGCGTTGATCGATGCAGGTAACATCACGAAAGTGCTTTACCCGAACGATAACCACGAAAAAGGTAAAACACTGCGTCTAATGCAACAGTACTTCCACTCAGCAGCATCGGTACGCGATATCCTACGTCGCCACGAAGCGGCAGGCTACTCGCTAGCGGATCTACCGAAGCAAGAGACTATCCAGCTTAACGATACGCACCCAACAATTGCTATCCCTGAGCTAATGCGCATCCTAATGGATGAAAAAGGTCTGACTTGGGAAGCAGCATGGGAAATCAGCTCTCAGACATTTGCGTACACCAACCACACGCTACTTCCAGAAGCACTAGAGACATGGCCAGAGTCGCTAATCCAGCGTCTACTTCCACGTCACATGGAAATCATCTTTGAAATCAACCACCGCTTCCTACAAGATGTTCGTAAGATGTGGCCTGGTGACGGCGAGAAGCAAGCGAAGCTTTCTATCATCCAAGAAGGTTTCAACCGCATGGTTCGCATGGCAAACCTATGTGTAATCGGCTCTTACGCAGTAAACGGCGTAGCAGCACTTCACTCTGAATTGGTTAAGAAAGACCTATTCCCAGAGTTCCACGAAATGTACCCAACTCGTCTACACAACGTAACGAACGGTATCACGCCACGTCGTTGGTTGAAGTTCTGTAACCCAGGTCTTTCTCAGCTAATCACTGACAAGATCGGTTCTGAGTGGCCAGCAAAACTTGAGCAATTAGAGGGCATTGCTAAATACGCAACAGACGCGAAATTCCAAAAAGAATTCATGGCTGTTAAGAAAGAAAACAAACAGCGTCTTGCTGATTGGGTTCTAGATAACATGGGTATCGAGCTAGATACTAATGCTATCTTCGATGTTCAAATCAAGCGTCTGCACGAGTACAAGCGTCAGCACCTAGATCTGCTGCACATTCTGTCTCTATACCACCGCATCCTGAACGAACCTGGTTTCGAGTGTGAGCCACGCGTATGTTTCTTCGCAGCGAAAGCTGCGCCGGGTTACCACCTAGCGAAAGAAATTATGTTCGCAGTAAACAAGGTTGCAGAGAAGATCAACAACGATCCTCGCATCGGTAACAAACTGAAAGTGGTATTCATCCCTGACTACCGCGTGAGCATGGCTGAGATCATCATCCCAGCGGCAGACGTTTCACAGCAAATCTCGCTAGCGGGTAAAGAAGCATCGGGTACAGGTAACATGAAGATGGCGCTGAACGGTGCTCTTACTATCGGCACGATGGATGGTGCGAACGTTGAGATTCGTGAAGAAGTGGGCGACGAGAACATCTACATCTTCGGTCTTGATGTAGAGGGTGTGAAAGCGGTTAAAGCAGCTGGCTACAACCCTTACGACTACTACAACGCCGATCACCTACTGAAAGCGTCTCTAGACCTACTAACAGGTGACGAGTTTACGCCAGGTCAACCAGGTCTACTGCGCGCAACATTCGATAGCTTACTAGATGGCGGTGACCCATACCTATGTCTTGCTGACTTCGCATCTTATGTGAAAGCGCATGAAGAAATGGGCAAACAATACAAAGACCAAGCAGGCTGGGCTAAGAAAGCAATTCTTAACACTGCCCTAGTTGGTAAGTTCACATCAGACCGCTCGATTCGAGACTATGTGAACAACATCTGGAAACTTGAAGCGGTGAAACGCTAAAACCAGAGTTAAGACCAAGGTAGCCGAGCGCTACCTTTGGTCATTTCAAAGATCAGTTATTGATAACAATAAAACCCTACATGGAAGGTGTTGGTATTACCTTCGGAGAAAGCGATGAAACAACAAACAGCATTAAAGAAAGTCGCAGACATGGCACGTTTAGCTGATAGCTACGTCAGCGCGTGGGGAGACGAGGCAAAAGTTTCAGAAGAGACACTGCGCCGCTTGCTCACTTCACTTGGCTACGATACGAGCAGCGATGAGAAGCTATTGGCTTCAGCAGAGAAAAAGCATAAAAAAGATGTACTAGCCCCTGTTCTTGTTTTGCGCGATGGCGATGCTATTGAAGTAGAACTAAACCTAGGCATGAGTGCTCGTGAGAGCGAATTTAACTGGCGTTTAGAAACAGAACAAGGAGAGGTACTTGAAGGCTACCTTCAGTCTCAAATTGTTCGTGATGAGCGAGCAGAGGGTGGCCCTCTAGTGTTTGAATTGCCAAAGAACTTGGCATGGGGTTACCACAAACTGATCATCAGCCGTAAGCGCCGCAAAACGCCGTACGAAATGTCATTGATCATCACACCGAAAGCGTGTTTCAAACAAGATGCGCTAGAGAACCATAAAAAACTATGGGGTCCTAGTATTCAGCTTTATACGCTGCGCACTCAGCACAACTGGGGTATCGGTGACTTTGGCGACCTTAAACAGTTGGTAAGCGACATCGCATCTCGTGGTGGTGACTTCATCGGTTTGAACCCAATTCACTCATTGTTCCCTGCGAATCCAGAAGGTGCGAGCCCATACAGCCCGTCTTCTCGTCGTTGGTTGAATATCATGTACATCGACGTCAGTTCTGTGCCTGAATTCGCACTAAGTGCGGAAGCTCAGCAACGTGTTGGCAGCGCTGAGTTCCAACAACGTCTACAAAAAGCTCGTGAATCACACTGGGTAAATTACACCGAAGTGTCTGAGCTCAAGATGAGCATTCTGCCACTGCTATTTAGTGAGTTTAAAGCGCGTCATCTAGACAAGAACACGGATCGTGCTCGTGCATTCCTAGAATTCGTTGAGCTCGGCGGTGATAGCCTACTTCACCAAGCAGCATTTGATGCGCTGCATGGTGAGTTGCATGCTGAAGACTCAAGCATGTGGGGTTGGCCAGTATTCCCAGAGAAATTCCGTACATTCGACTCTTCGGCTACTCAGAAATACATCAAAGATAATCAAGAGCGTGTGCACCTGTACATGTACTTGCAGTGGATTGCTGACGATCAAATCAAAGAAGCGCAAGCGCTAGCGGAAGAAAAAGGCATGTCGGTTGGTTTATACCGTGACCTTGCCGTTGGTGTCGCCGATTCGGGCAGTGAAACGTGGGCCGATGAGGGTAACCTTGTGATGGATGCAAGCATTGGTGCGCCACCAGATGTTCTTGGTCCACTTGGTCAAAACTGGGGTTTACCTCCGCTTAACCCACAAGTGCTGCAAGCTACGGGTTACGATGCATACGTTAAGCTACTTCGCGCTAACATGAAGCATTGCGGTGCGCTGCGTATTGACCACGTGCTTGGCCTTTTACGCCTATGGTGGATTCCAAAAGGTGAGAAAGCGACAGAAGGCGCATACCTGTACTACCCAGTAGAGGACATGCTAGCGATCCTTGCTCTTGAATCGCACCGTCATCAGTGTTCTGTTATCGGCGAAGATTTGGGGACGGTGCCAGATGAGATCGTAGATATCCTACGTGATGCTGGCGTGCATTCTTACAAGGTATTCTTCTTCGAAACATCGAAAGACGACGGCGGTTTTATTTCTCCGAAGCATTACGCTGAGCAGTCTATGTCGGCACTGTGTACACATGACATGCCGACCCTACGTGGCTTCTGGCACTGTGATGACTTAAAAATGGGGCGAGAGATCGGTCTGTACCCAGATGAGCAGCAACTGGAAGGTCTGTTTAATGACCGCCTTAAGTGCAAGCAAGGCATACTAGACAGCGTTCGTTGGCACGGTTACCTGCCAGAGAATATTGGTCATGACGCTCAATATGTTCCGATGGACTCTTTCTTGAGTGAAGCACTTCAACTGCACGTTGCTGCTGGCGATTCTGCTCTGCTTAGCGTTCAGTTAGAAGACTGGCTAGAAATGGAGCAACCAGTCAACATTCCAGGTACTGTTGATGAGTATCCAAACTGGCGTCGTAAACTGTCGATGAACCTAGATGAAATCTTCAGCCGTGAAGACGTCAATCGTATTTCAAAACGTTTAACGGAAGTGCGAGCGCAAGCGAGCAAATAAGATGGATTGAGTGACTGAGTATTGGTAAAAATAATGATACCGAGGTGGCAAAGTACAGCCTAGGTCACTCAAAAAATCGGCACAATCCGTTAGGATGGAGTACCGTTATTATGCCCGCAACAATAGCGGGCATTTTTGTTTTTTGACGCGGTTTTATTTATAGAAAGAATAAAACTCAGTCTTTTATGTGAGTTCACAACGTTTGGCTGTGGAAATCCGATGTTCAAAATCCATAAGGAGAATATCGGTGCTAGGGAGAAAGATTTGAAAACTAAGGTAAAGAAGAACCACAAACGCGCCTATGAACTACTCGCTGAGGCGGCTTACTCAGATCCGTTCGCAACATTAGGTCCTTTTGCAAATGATGACACTGGCTCATTGAGAGTTTGGATGCCAGGTGCGGATAAAGTTGAGTTGGTTATTGATGGAGAGCCTCGCGTCGAATTAAATTGCGATGGTGACAGTAGTTTTGTTTTAAAAGAAAAGCGTGATTTACACCTCACCCATTACCAATTAGCGGTGGATTGGAATGGCGTAGAACAGCTTGTTGATGACCCTTATCAATACCACAATATTTATCAAGAATACGAGCACCTGCATACGCCAAAAGATATGTACCGCTACATGGGTTCGCAATTTGTGACCCTAGAGCGTGGTGGTGAAAACATCTCTGGTATTCGTTTCCTTGTTTACGCCCCTCATGCATCTGCTATCAGCCTAGTGGGTAGCTTTAACCAGTGGGATGGTCGTCGCCATCCAATGCAGCGTCTAGATTACGGTATCTGGGGCTTGTTTATTCCTGGTTTGGAAGAGGGCGTACAATACAAATTCGAACTTAAAGGTCCGAATGGGGAAGGGCTTCCTCACAAACAAGATCCTTGGGGCTTCTATTCTGAGCAATACCCGTCATTTGCGTCGATCACCTACGATCACAATCGTTACCAATGGCAAGATGCGAAATGGCAAAACCGTCCAGTGACACAAAAGCGTGATGAAGCTTTGTCTTTCTACGAACTGCACGCCGGCTCTTGGAAGCGCAATCAAGATGGCGATTTCCTAAACTACCGAGAATTGGCCGCTGAGTTAGTCCCTTACCTTGTAGACATGGGCTACACCCACGTTGAGCTTATGCCCGTTTCAGAACATCCGTTCTTTGGCTCTTGGGGTTACCAACCGGTAGGCTTGTTTGCGCCGACGAGTCGTTATGGCTCACCTGATGATTTTAAATTCTTCGTTGATGCGTGTCACCAAGCTGGCTTGGGTGTGGTGTTGGATTGGGTACCTGCGCACTTCCCGTCGGATGATCATGGCTTAGCGAACTTTGATGGTACGCCTCTGTTCCACGATCCAGATCCTCGTCGCGGTTGGCACCAAGACTGGAACTCTTACATCTACGATCTAGGTCGTGAACATGTCCGCCGTTTCCTAGTGTCTAACGCACTGTATTGGTTCGAGCAATTCCATATTGATGGCATCCGCGTTGATGCTGTGGCTTCGATGCTTTACCTTGATTACTCGCGTAGCCACGATCAATGGATCCCGAACGTGGACGGCGGTAACGAGAACTATGATGCGATCGCAACACTGAAGTGGATGAACGAAGAAGTGTATAAGCACTTCCCGAATGCGATGACGATTGCAGAAGAATCGACGGCATTCCCGGGTGTCTCTGCCCCGACATTTATGGGTGGTTTAGGATTTGGCTTTAAGTGGAATATGGGTTGGATGCACGACAGTCTTTCTTACATCCAAGAAGATCCTGTTCACCGCAAATACCACCACAATACCATCACTTTCCCGCTTGTTTACGCACACAGCGAAAACTACGTATTGTCGCTATCACATGATGAAGTGGTGTACGGCAAAGGCTCTATCCATAATAAAATGCCGGGTGATGAGTGGCAGCAAACGGCGAACCTGCGTGCTTACTTCGGTTACATGTACGGCCAACCGGGTAAGAAGCTGAACTTTATGGGTGCAGAGCTAGGGCAAACTGCTGAATGGAACCATGATGACCAGCTACAATGGTTCTTGTTGGAGTTCGGTCGTCATAACGGTGTGCAAACATTAATTCGTGACTTGAACCATTTGTACCGTGATGAAGCGGCGATGCACGATCAAGATTGCTTACCAGCTGGCTTTGAGTGGCGTCTACAGGATGAAGCGGATGCGAGCATTCTAGCGCATGAACGTATTAGCCAAAACGGTGAACGTGTACTGGTGATAAGCAACTTCACACCGGTACCGCATGAGCATTTCCGTTTGGGTGTTCCAATGGAAGGCGAGTATGAACTTCTTCTGAACACCGATGATGCAAAATACGGCGGAAGTGATTTTGAAGTGCTGACTACCGTAGCAACGGAAGAAGTGGAGAGTGAATCTCTGCCTCAATCTATTGAATTACGCCTACCGCCACTTTCTACAGTTTTTTATAAATTACTGAAATAAAAATACTTAGTGCAGTTTTAGTTAATATCGAGCCCGCTTTACATTGTAAATCGGGCTTTTTTTGACCAATATATCCTAACTATTAACAAGCGGCATACTCTATACTGCACATATTACTTTATGACATCAGGTTAGTTCGGACTTTGAGAAAGATAAAATCCCTTTTATTCAATGTTTTATTAGTGCTACTACTCTTGCCCGTCATGCTCGTCGGCGTCGTCAAATTCATTGACCCGCCTATTTGGGGTTGGAAGATCAGTCGATGGATTTCACCTCCTGAAAGTTACCCTGAAAGTAGTCAGCACGAATGGGTACCGTTGAGCAATATTTCTAAAAACATGCAACTTGCCGTCATTGCGACGGAAGATCAGACATTCCCGACGCATTATGGTGTTGATTTTGATTCTTTATTTAAGGTGATCTCCGAAGCTGGAGACAACGGCCCATCAAGAGGTGCAAGCACCATTACGCAGCAAACGGCGAAGAATGTGTTCCTATTCCCATCTCATTCCTATATTCGTAAAGCTTATGAACTCTACTTTGCGTTGCTAATGGAAGCGATGTGGGGGAAAGAACGTATTTTAGAAGTGTATTTAAACGTAGTGGAGTTTGGACCAGGAATTTATGGGGCAGAAGCAGCGGCCCAAAATTACTTCGGTATTCCGGCTAAGCGATTATCTGCTCGTCAAGCGGCGCGTTTAGCGGTGGTGTTGCCAAACCCCTATCGAATCAAGGTGTACCCACAAACCTCTTACACGGTAAATCGTGTCAATTGGGCGATGAAACAGATGCGTAACCTCGGTCCTGTACAACTTTAAGTTTCTAAGTCTCTAAGTTTCTAAGTCTCTAAGTTTCTAAGTTACTAAGTTTCTAGGTTACTAAGCTTCTAAGTTTTGAGCTTTAAACTTTAAAAATCAGATTTTTGTAAATAGAACTACGCCCCAATAAACGCAAATTGTGAAGCATCACAAGCTTTAGGGCGTAGCCTTTCAGAATGATGTGCTCAGTTTTTAATCCATTTAGTATTAGCGTGAATAAAACTAATAATTTAGCGCAGTAAACATGCGCAACCAATGGACTGAATGATGAAACTGAATCTGATAACTACGACTTTATTGCTTGCATCGGCAAGTGCCATCGCTGAGCCAAATATCACCATATCTACCACGACCAACAGCCGTGATTTTCCTTTAAGTGCAGAGCAACCTCTGGTTGTGCCTTTAACCAAAGACGGTTATACACTCAAAATTACGGGTGTTAAGGGTGACTGTATTGCGCCCGATGGCCAGAAAGTCAAATTCAACAAACCCATCGAACTGAACTGCGGTAAACCCACTGAGCTGCCGTTAAAAATCCGCTTTACCGGCGATTACTCCTTTGCTTTTGATGCGGAAGCGAAAACACTGCGTTTTAAGCGTGAACCGAAGAAAGCTGCCAAGACAGAATTCAGACGCCCAATTCCACAGGTGCAATGTGAGGTGTACCAAGGCGGCGAAGTCACTATTGTGCTAGGTACTAGTTTCCCTGATGGCACTAAGTTGCGTGATGCTTATTCTGGGCAAATGGTCGAAGTAAAAGACCAGCAAGTAACGTTGACACCAAGTAAAGAATCCGGCGGTTTAGTGCTGCTAGAGCCAATGAAGAAAACCAAAGAAGCGGTACCGTTCGATTACCGCAATGCCAACATCTATTTTGTGATGGTCGATCGTTTCAATAATGCAGATACCAGTAACGATAACAGCTACGGTCGTAAAAAAGACGGTAAAGAGGAAATCGGTACGTTCCATGGTGGTGACCTAAAAGGTGTGATCGAGAAATTGGATTACATCAAAAGTTTAGGCACAGACGCCATTTGGCTATCGCCAATCGTCGAGCAAGTGCACGGTTTTGTGGGTGGCGGCGATAGCGGTTCATTCCCATTTTACGCTTACCACGGTTACTGGACGCGTGATTTCACCAAGATTGATGAAAACTTCGGCAACGAAAACGATCTAAAAATGCTGGTGGAAGAGGCGCACAAACGTGGTCTTAAAGTCCTGATGGATGCGGTTGTTAACCACACCGGTTACGCAACCTTGGCGGATTTACAGTTTGACGGCATTGAAGTATTAAAGCCAAGCGCTGACTTGCCTAAGCAATGGCGCGACTGGCAACCCAAAACAGGTGAGAACTGGCATAGCTACCACCAGAATATCGATTACCAAAGTCCAAACTGGGTCAAATGGTGGGGCGGTGACTGGGTAAGAACCGGTTTACCGGGCTACCCTGCACCTGGCAGCAGCGACATCACCACGTCATTGGCGGGTTTACCTGACTTTATCACTGAATCAGACAAAGCCGTAAAACCAGCGCAATGGCTCTTGGATAACCCGGGCACTCGCGTAGAAGCCCGTGACAATTACACCGTCTCCGATTACTTAATTGAGTGGCAAACAGACTGGGTAAAACGCTTTGGTATTGATGGCTATCGTGTTGATACAGTGAAGCACGTTGAAAGTGATGTCTGGAAGCGTTTAAAAGAAGAGGCATCAAACAGTCTTGAGCAGTGGCGTAAAGAGAACGGCAAATCGGGTCAGCCATTCTGGATGATGGGCGAAGTATGGGGACATACCGCTTATCGTAGCCCATATTTTGACGACGGCTTTGACGCCTTGATTAACTTCGACATGCAGAAAAAGTTAGACAAAGGCGCGGCGTGTTTCAGCCAAATGGCAGACACCTATGAAAGCTACGCAAACACAATTGCTAACGAGAAAGACTTTAACCCAGTGAGTTACATGTCTTCCCACGACACTGAGCTGTTCTTCTCTCGTTTCAAAGATTACGGCATGCAGCGTAACGCCGCTAACGCACTGCTTCTAAGCCCTGGTGCTGTTCAGGTTTACTACGGTGATGAGGTGGGACGTAATATTGGTCCTTACGCGGATGATTTTCACCAAGGCACGCGATCTGACATGGTTTGGACTTTGTCCGATGAGAAGCAAGCATTGCTCAAGCATTGGCAGACATTAGGTCAATTCCGCCAAGCGCACCCAGCGATCGGTGCAGGGACACATCAAGTCATTGAACAAGAGAATGCGTATGTGTTCTCACGTTCGTTAGGGAACGACAAAGTGGTGATCGCGTTTGTAGGGCGGGACAAATAACGCCGCGTAAGCGTTTATATTTTGATTAAAAACCGCTCATGAGCCTTTCTTTGGTCCTCCCTGGAAAGGCTCTTTTATTTTTAGGCTATTTCACGAAATAAACGATGTTCACTAAATAAACGATGGTGGTGAGGTTTTGAGCAAAATACAGTCGTTTAAAAATTTTCATTCATCCATTAAAAGAGCGTTTAAACAATAAGATATACGTATATGTTTTGTTTTTATCTTGGAGTAAATAATGTGCTTCAGTTATATTTTACCAACAATTGATGGTGTAATTTAACGTATTGAATGGTGCATTCGTTTTAGATAAATGCGCTTTGTTGTCGTAATAAATATTTATTATCTTTTAAATGTGATTCAAATCATAAAATAAAACTTCATAACTGAGTAAGGGAGTTGTTCGGCAAACGGATTGATTTCGATCATCTCTCTAGCACGTACTTCAAGGGATCATCTATGTGTTCTGTTCCACATATATAGGTGAATTTATGACAAATCCTGTTCAATCTGAACGCAAGGTGACGATCGGGTGCTACATTGCACTTGCGTTTGCTGTTGTGTTCTTCTCTGGTCTTATGCAATCGAACGAATGGTACGGTGTATTTGACTTTACGACTCTTAATGGCTCTTTTGGTAAAGTTGCGTACGGCGTAACGGAAGGTGCGGATGGTGCAGTACAAGCGGCGACGACGTCATTCCGTGGTACTGGTGGTAGCGGTGCTCGTGACGGTTTCATTTTTGCGCTTACTTTGATCCCAACCGTTATGTTCGCGCTAGGTATGATCAACGTTCTTGAGCACTACGGTGCGCTTGAAGCGGCTCGTAAGCTTCTTACTCCTCTTCTACGTCCTCTAATGGGTATCCCTGGTAACTCTGGTCTGGCTCTGATTGCTTCTCTACAAAGTACCGATGCAGGTGCGGCAATGACGCGTCAGCTAAAAGATGAAGGTCACCTAACTAAGCGTGAAACGGACGTATTTACCATGTTCCAGTTCACTGCAGGTGCAACTATCGTGAACTTCTTCTCATCGGGTGCTGTGTTGTTCACATTGACGATGGCAGACGGCTCTCTAGCGGTAACGTCTTCTATTGGTTTGGCGGTTGTGGTGATGTTCGCATTTAAGATCATCGGTGCGAACCTATTCCGTATCTACCTAAACATCACAGAAGGTAAAGAAGATAAACAAGACCAAAACAAATCTGAGAACCTAAAAGAGGAGACGGCATAATGGGTGACGTAAAAGCGAAAAAACCAATGGTGACGGATATCTTCGTCGAGGGTGCTAAGAAAGGTTGGGTGATTGCGACTACCTCTACGGTTCCTAACGTATTGATGGCGTTCGTTATCATCAAAGCGCTGCAAATCACAGGCGCGTTGGATCTGATGGGCACGGTGTTTTCTCCAATCATGGCGGTGTTTGGTCTTCCGGGTGAAGCAGCTGCGGTATTGATCGGTGCTTGGATGTCGATGGGCGGCGCGGTGGGCGTAGTGATCACGCTATTTGACCAAGGTATCCTAAACGGCACGCACATTGCGATTTTAGCGCCTGCTATCTACCTAATGGGTTCTCAAGTTCAGTACATGGGCCGGATCATGGGTCCTATCGGAACGGAAGGTCGTTACATCCCAATCATGATTGCAATCTCAGTATTGAACGCGTTTGGTGCAATGCTAGTCATGAACCTGTTTGTCTAGGAGTGAGCCATGCAATTCTCTCTAAATGACTATCTTGAAGAGCTGCGCCCACTCATTAACGTTGATTGTGGTACTTACACAACGGACGGTATTGAGTTTATTGCTTCTCAATTTGAAGAGAAGTATGAAGCGATGTCTGGTTGGAGCGTAAAGCGCATCGACTGTGGCAAAGCGGGTGTCGGTCTTGAAGTTCGTAACAAGCCGGAAGCCGAGCACATCGACGTAATGCTGATCGGTCACATGGATACGGTCTTCCCTGTCGGTACCGCTGAGCTGCGTCCAATGTCTCAAGACGCTGAGAAAGCGTACGGTCCGGGTGTATCGGATATGAAGTCTGGCTTGCTTAACATCGTGTATGCGATGCGCAATCTAGACCAATCGGTGTTAGATAAGCTGTCTATTGCTGTCTGTATGAACCCAGATGAAGAGACAGGATCTTTGGATTCTGTTGACTGGATTCAATCGGTAGCAAAAGACGCGAAGAACGTGTTGGTTTGTGAAGCGGCGCGCGCGGACGGCGGTCTAGTGAAAGCACGCAAAGGCATGGCGTGTTACAAAATCACTTTTAATGGTGTTGCTGCACAC
The DNA here is from genome assembly GCF_019670485.1 of Vibrio alfacsensis. Taxonomy (NCBI): domain Bacteria; kingdom Pseudomonadati; phylum Pseudomonadota; class Gammaproteobacteria; order Vibrionales; family Vibrionaceae; genus Vibrio; species Vibrio alfacsensis. The sequence goes on along the minus strand of NZ_AP024166.1, from coordinate 1,341,763 downwards.
GCAGGTAACGAACCAGAGAATGGTCGCAGTGCGATCACAGAGATGGCGAACTGGATTTTGGCAATCAATGCGATGACCAATTTTGAATCTGGTACAACACTCAATGTTGGTGTCGTTTCTGGCGGCAATGGCGCAAATATTGTTCCTGAACAGGCGGAAGCGATTGTTGATGTGCGCTTTTGGAGCAATGAAGAGTACGATGATGTCGACAGTAAGCTAAATGGTTTGGTTACTACGCCGTTTGTTGATGGTGTCAGTATCAGTTTGACTCGCGAAGCGTATAAGCCATCTATGATCCCTAGCTCAAAAACAGACAGTTTGATGGCTTTGGTAGAAGAAACCGCTCAAGAGCTTGCGATTGACATCAAATGGCATGAAGTTGGCGGTGGTTCAGATGCAAACAACACGGCGATTCTAGGCGTACCAACGCTAGATGGTTTAGGTCCAATTGGCGCAGGTTTCCACAGTGACCAAGAGTACTTGTTGCTTGAATCCATTGAACCGCGCATCAAAATGCTGATGCGTGTGCTAGAGAAGATGGCTCAATAAGCTTATTAGTTAAAACTATAGATTATTAGTCAAAACTAGATAAGCGGTTTAGCTCAAAACTAGGCTCTCTAAAAGGTAATCCCCAGACTTCGGTTTGGGGATTTTTCTTTTTAGCCTATTAAATTTTTTTCGTTATCAGCGTTCATTATTAATCTTACGTTCAGATTTACTTATATAATATGTGTGCCACAGTCATAAATTTCGGAGACAACAATGACAACCAATGTGTCTTTACCGTCGACGCCTAATGACGCCATTGACCAAACAATGAAAGCGCCAGATGAGAAGATGTTCTGGCGTAAAATGAAAAATTCCGTTAAGAAAGCCGGTGAAGAAATTGCCGTGATGGGTATTAAATCTTGGCTTGCAATGACGGACTCTAAAACGGCGACGCGACACAAAGCCATTCTCGGTGGAGCTTTGGCTTACTTTGTGTTACCAACCGATATGGTTCCAGATATGCTAGCGGGCGTTGGCTTTACCGATGATATGGCCGCCCTGACTTTAGCTGCGAATTCGGTTGGAAATGCGATCACTGAAGAGCATGAAGAACAAGCGAGAGAAAAGCTGACTTCGATGACGGAGTAGGGTTGTTATCTATTTTAAAGCGTCCCCAACCCCCAATGTTTCAAATAACTAATGTCTCCAAACACTAATGTATCCAAACACCAATGTTTCAAAAAACACGGTCTCAAAAACCAAGGTGTCAAAAAATCAAAGTGTACCGAGACACAAAAACAACAAAAGCCCCGATGTTTCCATTGGGGCTTTCATTTAGACAGGATATTTGAGTCGCTTAACTTTGAGCTTGAGCCCGTTTCCAGTGCACCTCTTCTTCAGCGACACCTGCCGCAGGGTCGTTAAAGCGCGCTTCATCCAATGCGCCCTCCGATTTAGCAACAATGATGGTCACCGCGCTATCACCTGTGATGTTCACCGCAGTACGAATCATATCAAGTAGACGGTCCACACCCATGATAAGGGCAATGCCTTCAAGCGGTAGGCCTACTTGGTTCAATACCATTGCTAACATGACGAGACCAACACCAGGAACACCTGCGGTACCGATAGACGCCAATGTTGCCGTCATGATAACCATTAGGTAGTCACCCATAGTTAGGTCGATGTTGAATGCCTGTGCGATGAACGCTGTCGCCACACCTTGCATGATCGCCGTGCCGTCCATGTTCACCGTTGCACCTAGGGGGATGGTGAACGATGATACGCGGTTCTCAACACCCATGCGGTATTTTGCTGTTTCCATGGTCACTGGAATGGTTGCGTTCGATGATGCGGTAGAGAAAGCAAACATAATAGCGTCTTCCATCTTGCGTAGGAATTTCATCGGACTGAGCCCAGTAAACCCTTTTAGCATCAAGCTATAAGTGACGAGACCATGCAGCAATAGTGTGCCTGCTAACACCACGAAGTATTCAGCGAGGTTCAAAATTGCGCCAAGTCCCAAGCCCGTGAAGAGTTTTGCCATTAGGAAAAACACGCCGTATGGAGCAAGGTGCATTAAGATGGCAACCAGTTTCATGATCACTTCATTTAGATCGGCAAAGAACGCTGCGATACGCTCGCCAGGTTTTCCGGCAGCACTGATCGCGATACCGAATAGAACGGCGAACACAATAACTTGCAGGGTTTTACCTTCTGCCATTGCGCTGATTGGGTTAGTTGGGAACATATTAATGATCACTTGACCCAAAGACGGCGCTTCTGCTGATTTGAATGAGCTTGCAGCGGTTAGATCGGCACCAGCACCTGGCTGGAACAACGTACCCATGGTTAGAGCAAGAGTGATTGCGATAGCGGTAGTCGCTACGTAGAAAGCGAGGGTTTTACCACCCATACGACCCAATGTAGACAGGTCTTTTAGAGAGCTAGTACCACAAACAAGCGAAACAAACACTAGCGGTACAACAAGCATTTTTAAGCTGGCAACGAAGATCTGTCCACCAACTTCGAATAATCCATTAACAATGTATGCGTCGACAAATCCGTTGTCGGCGAAAAGTGTGCGTATTGCAAATCCTGTCAAGATACCCGCGACCATACCCAAAATTACGCGGCTGGTGAGCGACATCGGTTTCTTGGTATTCATGAGAACACTCCTTATAGTTATGCACCTTAAGTTCACTTCAAGGCGGCGAGCAGGTTAGCAGCGGAGTGAAAAAATACGAAAGAATAATCCTCTGAATGATCTTTAGATGTGAGAGCGGTCACTTTTTGACTTGGTAATTTAACGGCCTGTTAACGTATTTGGCGGAATTAATGTCTAGGTGATAACAATTTGGTGGAATATACAACTAGTAGAAATGTTTTCTTACATTTGTGATGAATAGCCAATGTATTGCATAGCTCAACAAATGACGATGCCTAGTGCATAAATAGGCATCGTTTATTCAATGTTGAAGCTGGTTATTTTAGCGTTGGGCGTGCTTTATCATCCATTGAACGGGCGAAATCAGCCAATGTTTGAAAATCATCTGGAGTCCAAATGGTTTGAGATCTCATTGGTTTAGGTAATGAAGAAAACGCCTTTTCTTGTCGATTGGCAACAAACTCTACGTTCATCCACTGATCAATGAGTTGCTGATCATCAAAGTACGCTGATAATGACAACGTATGATCGGCACCTGGGTAATTCGGGGTTAAGTTGAGCGCTAAATGATAATCACGGAATCGTACCACCCATTTATCAGGTAAACGCCTAGAACTGTCCCACCATGTTCCATCGAGCTGCTGGATTTTTTCTTTGGTCGTGCTTCTCGGTTGTGCTTTTAGATCGTTAAGCGCACGCTGAAATGCCGTATCCATCGCTTTAGAAAATGCTTTTTGATTAAGGTCTGGATTCTTTATTAAAACTTGCTTTGCGAGTGTCGCGCCTAGCATGTTTGAATAGAGATCTTCCGAAGAGAACGCCGATGCCAGTTCTTTAAAACCACTAACAGAAACCATACCAAACCACTGGGCAATCTCATGCCATTGTGCCAAACGAAACGCAGTCAGCGCCGCAGCTTGAGCGCTGCGCTTAATTTGTTCTTGCTCTGGCAATTTGACGTTTTGTTGATACCAATGAATTCTGCGCACGCGCAATTCTGCGGGTAAATCTAAGTGTGCAGCGCGACCTAAATAATGTCGATTCAACTGAAACAGGTAGTAGGTGTAATCGGCCGTATCACGCACATGTGCGGTATCAATAAAACCACCGAGCTCGGTAAAGATAATACCATTGGCCTCTTCGTTAAAGCCAAGAAAGCTACCAGATACGGAGGCGCTACCATCGTTGTAGTGGTGAGTGCCCACTTCATTGCTTGATAATACATTCTCAAGTGAGAAAAATGGGACAGGCACGCTTCCTAGTTGGGCTTTGAGATCAACACCGAAAGCACAACATGGCCTAACACCGATAGGCGCTTTTAATTCTTGTGCTTGGACGAATCCACTACAAAGGCTTAGTAGTAATAGTGCTGTTTTTTTCAAACCCTACTCCTAGAATGCTTCATTAATTTGAAAATAAAAACCAGTGCTGTCTTTGCCGACACCTAAATCTACGCGTACGTTAATGCGCGCTTTAAAGGCAAAGCGATAACCCACGCCTACGGTTGGCAGCCAGCCACTCTCGAATAAATCGTGATAGGTTGGGGCAATGTTGCCTGCACCAACCCAAGCGACAATGCCGTGCCTACCAGACAGGGTATGGCGCAGCTCGACTTGAGTAGAAAGTTGATGTTTATCGCGATATTGTCCTTGGTAGTAGCCACGCATGCGTTGGTCATCACCGAGTTGGGCATAGTCAAACCAAGGCGCATCGCCAAAAATCGATTGCGAATATACCTCCATTGCGATGATGGTAGTGTCAGACCACTGTTGGTATAGACGGTAGTTGGCGACGAGGTTATCGTAGCTTTCATCACTGCCAAGTGAATCGCGATTGGCTATCCATTCAATATCAAGAAATTGGCCGCGCATTGGATTTGGTTCAAAGTCGCGCGTGTCGTATTCCATTCCAAGTAACACACCGCTGCTGGTGGCATTGGTCACCTCGGATGGAAGAATATCGCCATCAACCCCCTCGACTTTGCTAAACGACTGCCATTGCCAGCCAAGTTTTGCATAGGTATTTGGGGCAATTTCTACCGCGATTTTGGGGCTCAGATGCAAACGCTGGCCTTCGTATTGCACTTTATTACTATTATTTTCTGCTGCTTGACTGCCAAGGCCCCAATAGTATCCGGGTGTATGGCTGATCCACGCCTCCCCAAGAAGACGAATCTTGTCGCCTTTTAAGTAAGTGCGATTGTTTATCCCTAAGCCATAAGAGCCTGAGCTCGAACCGTAAGATGATACAGTGACCGTGGAATAAGGATCGCCTTTTTGCCAATCATAAGGGGTGTACAAGCCAACGGCTGCCACGCCAATACCAAAGCCTTGCTCTGGATTCACGAATGGTCCTGGCAATACGCCCCAGTCAATCAGCTTAGATTCGTCTACGCTTTCGCTAGAGCCTAGCTTAGTCAAGATATCGTCCATTAAGCTTGGCTCAGCTTGCTCTGCAAGTGCATACGGAGTACAGAGTAGCGCTGTAATCGCGATGTGGTGCGATGCTTTCATCTTGTCTTTGCCTTAGAATCGACGATCAATAGAGAAGAAAATACTTTTACGATCGCCAAAGCCAGCTTCACCCAAGAGATACCAATCTTCATTGAATTGGTATTGCATACCCGCGATGGTATTCCACTCTGAGGTCAGTTGTTGTTTGACTTCAAATCGACCGGGTAGATTAATACCCGCTTGCTTGAGCGTTCCTGCTAGCTCTTGCTCGACATTTTGGTACATCGCACCGACCCAAAAACGCACCGGTACACCATGGTTATTGAAGTCATAACCAATTCGAGGAGATACCACAATAGCGTCAATTGCGCCATCGATGACATTCAGGTTGGTTTGGGTATAACTTGCATCGACAAGTGCAAATAGCTGTTTGTAACCGCCAGCAAGAACAAAGCCGCCGCCATAGGTATAGCCATCCAGATCTAGGCGGAAAGGCGTTTCAAGTAACGTATGACCAAAAGCTTTTAGTTTAACGGTGGTTTCAGAGTAGCCGTCTAACGTTCCAACTAATCCATAAAGGTTTAAAAAAGGGAATAGCCACACATCAGCACGCAGGGTCATAACATCTGTTGCTTGTTTACCGGCCCCTGCCTCTAAAGGAAGTCCGTCTAAGTTTAAAGACCCCCACTTGACGTTTTTCAATGCGATGGAATTGACATTGATACCTTGCTCCATACTCATGTAGCTAAGGTTTAGACCAAAGGGTTTTGGCAGGTTGTAGCCGAGTGCTTCTGCTTCTTCTTTCCAGATAGGCAGAGAGATGGAGTCGGCATTGGCTATTCCGGTGAATAGACACGAGCAAGCTAAGAATAAGGAACGTAATTTCATAGTGAACTTCATTGAGCGTGACAAGCAAAAAAACGCCGTAGGTAAAAAATTACCTGCGGTATTGGTATCACAGAAAATTATTACTTCGTCAGGAAGACAAAGCGCCAAAGCTTGAGTTAAGCGTTATGAATTTTATAAGGTGCTTTAACATCGGCGAGCGCATGTTACTTGAAAAAATACAAAAGTAAACTTTAAAGTGTACATTTTATTTGTGTGCGTTATACTCCTGCCCCACTTTTAGCGGGCAGTAAATCGAGAAAAATGAAACTTTCAGAAAAAAAACGCCTAGCGCTTATCGAAGCTGCTCAACGAGAGTTTATCGAGCATGGCTTTAGTTGCGCTAACATGGATAAAGTATGCGAGCGTGCGGCCACATCGAAACGGACTTTATATCGCCACTTTGAGAGTAAAGATCAGCTGTTTATTGAATCGATACAAGCGGTCCTAGACAAACAGAGAGCAAAGTTACAATTGCAGTATTGTCCAATGGTAGATCTGGATGCTCAGCTCAGGAAATACTTGCATGCTAAGCTCGATTCGATGTATGAAGATTTTGGGCTGCCATTAGCAAGAATGGTCATCAGCGAGTTTATTCGCACCCCTGAGTTTGCTGGCAGCTATTTACATCAACTTCAACGGCAAGATCAGCAGTTAGAATTATGGTTTGCCCAAGCGATTGATGATAAAAGGATCAAGCCCCACGACCCTGTCATAATGAGTAATATGCTGATGTGTCTGTTGAAAGGAAACTTCTTGTGGCCACAGTTGGTTACCAATCAAGATGAACCGACTTTAGAACAACGCAAGAAAACGGTTGATGATATTCTGACGCTATTTTTGGATGGCTATCGAGGATCATCGCCAACCGGTTAGGCATCGCAGACTTGCTCGTATTGAGTGAAGAGCACTGGAAATCATAATCTTTTTGAGTGTTAAAACCGGTAAGCGATTCAAGCTCATTCAACCGAGTGCCCTGTGACTTTTCACGGGGCACTTGTCTTTTAACGCTTAGTTAAGCCTTTGCTATTTAAGTAAGGTAAAATGTGTGGGCGTGACTCACCAGAGAGTTTAGTGCATACATCTTGAGACCAAGTGCTCTGTTTTTGGTTACTCGTACGATTTGCGTAATAACTCTGCATCGCTTGGTCGTAGTGCTGAATATCATCTAAGTTAAGCGGTTCATATTGATTTTCATGTACGATGACATGAGTTGGTAAACGGGGTTTGATTTCAGGGCTTTGATCAGGATGGCCTAAACACATGCCAAATAGCACGGCAGAGCCTTGAGGCAATTTGAGCAGCTCATCCACTTTTTCTGCGTTATTTCTTAAACCGCCGATGTAGACGCCCCCCAATCCCATAGACTCCGCGGCAAGCAAACAGTTTTGCGCCATAATGCCTGAATCAACCGCACCAATGAGCGTCAATTCAGTAAAGTCTGCTTGGACATTTGGGTTGATGCTGATGTGGCGTTGGTAGTCGATACAAAACACCAAAAACTCCGCGGCACTTTCGACATAAGCCTGATTGCCTGCGTATTGTGCGAGCCGTTTACGCTTTTCAAGATCGGTGACTCGAACAATAGACACGACTTGCAACATACTTGATGACGATGCGGCTAATCCGGCTTGGATAATGGTTTGTAGTTGTTCACTCGAAATTGCTTCAGAGCGGAACTTTCGAATTGAACGGTGGTTTAAGATGGTTTGAATGGTACTGTTCACGAGGTAGCGTCCTTGTTTTTCTAATGCGTTTTTTTACCTTTGTTTGTACAACATAAACATTTTTATCGTCATGGTAAATAATCAGAATAGTAAAGCGAGAGTAGAGAGCTAGACTTGCGCTTTTTCTTTGAAACGGCGATTCATCATGCGATGTGAATTCTTTGCTCAGCAGCGTTGTGCTTCTTGTAAAAACAGCGACATCCCATACTCACTTCAAGTAGAGCAGAAAGACGCTCGACTGAGGGCGATGTTTGCCCCATTTTCTCCAAAAGAGTGGTTACCGCCAGTGCTGAGTGAGAAAACACAGTTTCGCAATAAGGCAAAGATGATCGCACTTGGGGCGGCGCATCAACCCACGCTAGGCATTGAAAACGTGCAAGATGGTTCACCATTATCGTTAGTTAATTGTCCTCTTTATCCTGATGAGACGCAGCAGTTCTTAAGCTATTTGCAAGACTGGATTCGCGTAGCTGGTATACCGCCTTACAACAAAGTTAAAAAGAAAGGTGAATTGAAATTCGTGTTGCTGACGCGAGCGCAAAATAGTGGTGAATTCATGCTGCGATTTGTGATGCGCAGTGACTTGGCTTTGGAACGGGTACGAGCGAATTTACCTCGCTTGCAGCAAGCCTTTCCTAATGTAACGGTTGTGACGGTGAATATTCAGCCTGTCCATATGGCGCGTCTTGAAGGGGAAGAAGAAATATTTCTCACTCAGCAGCAGAGTTTACTTGAGCGCTTTAATCATGTTCCTTTGGTGATAAGACCTAAGAGCTTTTTTCAAACCAATCCACAGGTGGCCGAAAAACTCTATGCCACTGCACAGCAATGGGTGGCAGAGATTAAACCTAAGACCATGTGGGATCTTTTCTGTGGTGTTGGCGGTTTTGGTTTGCATTGTGCATCAGAGCATACCTCAGTCACGGGAATTGAAATTGAAGCCGAGGCGATCGCAAGTGCAAAGCGTTCAGCCGCAATGATGGGTATTGATAATCTCGACTTTGCCGCATTGGATTCGGGAAGTTTCTCCCAATCACAAGAGAAAATGCCAGAGTTGATATTGGTGAATCCTCCTCGAAGAGGATTGGGGGTGTCATTGGCTGAACAATTGGAACTGTCTGGGCCGAAATACGTGATTTACTCAAGCTGCAATCCAGAGACGATGGTCAAAGATCTGTTGGTGATGTCGAGCTACAAGATATTACGCTGTCAGTGGTTTGACATGTTTCCTCATACGGATCACACAGAAGCAATGATGCTGCTAGAAAGACGCTAGTCGATAGTATTTTTGCTTGTGATGTGTACGATTAGATTGAAATTTAGTCCGTGAGTGAGTGGGGAATTTGGTTATACTGGGTATCAGAATCAATAGTTTATAGAAGTGACCTGCATGAAAGAACTGATCCTGCATACCGTTACGGTGTTTATGGGCTTTTTTGCCATTATGAATCCGATAGCCAATATTCCCATTTTTTTGAGCTTGACGGCGGATGAAGAGAAAGAGACGGTGCGTTCGATCGCGCTTCGCTCGGTGTTTTTTGCTTTTTTGATTGTGACGGTATTTGCAGTCGCCGGAAAACTCATTTTTGATCTGTTTGGTATTACTTTATATGCCTTACGTATTACTGGAGGCATCTTAGTTTTCATGATCGGTTTCCGCATGTTACAAGGTGAATCGACACATCAAAAAACCAAAGAAAAGGCCTATTCTCCTGCTCAACAACAAGCCGCTTTGAGTATTGCAGTTTCGCCTCTAGCAATGCCTATTTTGGCTGGGCCAGGAACGATAGCGACCGCCATGAACTTTGCCACGGCGGGCGGGTTTGATCAGACGATCATCACCATAGTGTCGTTTGCGGTCTTATGTTTGATCACCTATGTATTGTTTTTATTTGGTGACCGTTTAGTCAAAGCGGTCGGCCCAAGCGCTCTAAACGTGATTACTAAGATGATGGGCTTGATCCTTGCGGTGATTGGTACTCAGATGTTTATCGACGGAGCAGCAGAAGCGTACAAGACCGTATTTTCATAATTGACTGTGTTATTTAAATGATGCCCGAACTTGACCGTTTGGGCTTTTTTTTGACTTGAATTCGCCTTTCGTGCCCGTTTCTCACATCAAATGCCCGTTTTTTTGTGTGGGTATTCACCTTTTCGGTCAAAAGTGGGCAGGCAGAAGTTGCTTGTGATGAGCATCGCAGTATTTACCTCCATTTAAATTAATATCGCAGTCATTGAAAGTTATCGAGTTCGTTATTAATGCAAGCAGCCACAAGAGCAAGTTATATACTCAAAATTATCGCGAAAGTGGGACAAGTATCTGTTGTTGACTTATCGGAAGAGTTAAAAGTATCCGTCGAGACAATAAGAAGGGATCTAAAGTTACTTGATAAGAAAGGCGAACTTGTTCGAGTTCATGGCGGAGCGGTTGGAAAACAGTATCAAGATGAGGGAACCTCATTTAATAACCGTGCTTGCAGTAACATTGATGATAAAAAGTACTTGGTCGATCAAGTGATATCGAATATATACGAGGGCTCAGTTATTGGCTTAGATGCAAGTTCATCAAGTTGGTTAGTTGCTCAATCAATGCCAAATATAAGATGTACCGTAGTCACGAATTCGATTAATAACATCAATGTGTTATGTGGAAAACAAAATATTAGTATTATTAGTTTAGGTGGGTATTTTTCTGAAAAATATAAAGCATTCTATGGAATGATTGCGAGGAATACCTTGTCTGAAATGGCGCTAGACTTATGTGTAATCTCTTGTGTTGGCTTCGATGAGCACTCAGGAGTATGGGACTCGAACGAATACAACTATGAGATAAAGAAAACGTTTATAGACGTTTCTGATAAAGTAATTTTGTTAGCCGATAAAAGCAAATATAAAAAGAAAGGCTTACTAAGAATTTGTGGCTTAGATGAAATAAATTTAGTGATATCTAATGCCTCAATAAGTAAATAAAAAGTAAATATAAATATAATCCAATAACGTGAAACTCATTCCTATAAAAATAATGAGGGGAATGACTGTACCTAAAGGAATTTAAAATGACTGACATTTTATCATCCGCACCACAACCAGAAATAAAGAAAGGGAATGACGAAGTTATTCCAAAGTCTGTACTAATACCTTTTATTTTGCTTACCTCTTGCTTTGCTTTATGGGGGTTGGCAAATAATATGACTGATGTATTGATTGCACAGTTTAGAAAGGTATTTACGTTAACCGACATGCAATCTGGCTTAGTACAGACGGCATTCTACGGAGCTTATTTTGTTCTAGCATTACCAGCTGCTCTGTTTATTCAGCGCTACAGCTATAAAGCGGGCGTGTTACTTGGTTTAGGCCTCTTCGCATCTGGTGCATTGCTGTTCTATCCAGCGGCTCAAGCGATGGAATACTTACCGTTTCTAATGGCTTTGTTTGTTTTGGCTGGTGGTCTCTCTATTCTCGAGACCAGTGCTAACCCTTACATTATTGCAATGGGGCCGCAAGAAACCGCTACTCGCCGACTAAATATTGCGCAAGCATTTAACCCTGTGGGTTCAATTACCGGTGTCTTGATTGGTAAGTTCTACATTCTTTCTCAACTTCATCCCGCTTCTGATGCAGAACGTGCCGCAATGTCTCCAGAGCAGTTAAGTACGATTCAAACCGCAGAACTTGACGCAGTAATGATGCCATATCTTGCGGTTGCTGCTGTCATCGTAGTCGTTTGGTTAGCCATTGCGTTCACGAAAATGCCAAAAGCGAAAGAAGTCATGGTGAGTGATGGTGCCGATCACTCAATGAGAGCGACATTTGCCCGTCTAGCACAAAAGAAACATTTTGTACGCGGTGTCATTGGGCAGTTTTTCTACGTGGGTTGTCAGATAGGCTGTTGGTCTTGGACCATTCGCTATGTAATGACACAAGTGGGTGGAACAGAGGCCGACGCATCAAACTTCTTACTTGCTTCTATCGTTGTGTTTAGCGCATTCCGCTTTATCTGTGTGGGCCTGATGAAGTACATCGCGCCTGAAAAATTACTTGCGGCACTTGCTTTGGTTGCTTCTCTACTTGTGCTTGTGTTGATGACCGTCGGTGGTGTTACAGGCGCCTATGCATTGGTTGGTATCTCTGCATGTATGTCTCTGATGTTCCCAACAATTTTTGGTCTATCTCTACAAGACCTAGGTGGTGACTCCAAATTCGGAGGTAGCTGCTTAATCATGGCAATCCTTGGTGGTGCTGTACTAACAGCAATCATGGGACAACTTTCAGACTCAATGGGTATTCAAGCCGCTTTCGTTATCCCACTTATAGGCTTTGCTTACCTCGTTTACTTTGGCCTTAAAGGCTACCAAATCGAAAAATAATTAGATTAATGTGAAATAAGAGAATTTAAAAATGAACAACTTAGTCAAAATCGGTATCCGCCCTACAATTGATGGTCGTCGTCTTGGTGTACGTGAATCGCTAGAAGAGCAAACGATGAACATGGCAAAGAACCTTGCCAACTTCATTGCAGAAAATGTTCGTCATGTAAGTGGTGAAGTCGTTGAGTGTGTTATTGCAGATTCTACGATTGGTGGTGTAGCGGAAGCCGCAGCTTGTGCAGATAAATTTAGACGCGAAAACGTTGGCTTAAGTATTACTGTGACGCCTTGCTGGTGTTATGGCACGGAAACCATCGATATGGATCCGCATATGCCTAAAGCGATTTGGGGCTTTAATGGTACAGAGCGTCCTGGGGCAGTATATCTTGCAGCAGCAATGGCAGGACATTCTCAAGTTGGTTTGCCAGCGTTCTCAATCTATGGTGAAGAAGTTCAAGACAAAGACGACACCTCTATTCCATCGGATGTACAAGACAAAATCTTACGCTTCTGTCGCGCGGGTTTAACGGTGGCAAGTATTCGCGGTAAGTCTTACCTGTCGATGGGTTCTGTTTCGATGGGTATTGCAGGTTCAATTGTCGACCAGCCATTCTTCCAGCACTACTTGGGTATGCGTAATGAGTATGTCGACATGACAGAAATTAAACGCCGCCTAGACCGTGAAATCTTTGATAAAGAAGAGTTTGAACTTGCATTGGCGTGGACCAAAGAGCACTGCCAAGAGGGCAAAGATTACAACCGCATTGCAATGGATGAAGAGCGTAAGAAAGAAGACTGGGAAACTGTGGTTAAGATGACCATGATTATGCGTGACCTAATGGAAGGCAACCCAAAATTGGCCAAAATGGGCTTTGGCGAAGAAGCGCTTGGTCACAATGCCGTGGTTGGTGGTTTCCAAGGTCAGCGTCACTGGACCGATCATTTGCCGAATGGTGACTTTAGTGAAGCTATCCTCAACTCATCCTTTGACTGGAATGGCATCCGTGAACCGTTTGTTATCGCCACAGAGAATGACAGTCTAAATGGTGTCAACATGTTGTTTGGCAAAATGCTAACTGGTCAAGCACAAGTGTTCTGTGATGTGCGTACATACTGGTCTCAGGATTCTGTTGAACGTGTCAGCGGCTATCGACCTGAAGCAGGTTTCATTCACTTAGTTAACTCAGGTTCTGCTGCGCTAGATGGTTCTGGTGAAGCAAAAGATCAACACGGTGAAGCGGTCATTAAGCCTCATTGGGATATGAGCGCAGAAGACGCAGAGGCATGTTTGAGTGCAACTCGTTGGCCACCAGCAGATGTTGAATACTTCCGTGGAGGCGGTTTCTCGTCAAACTTCCTAACTCATGGTGGCATGCCATTTACGATGCACCGAATTAACATCATTAAAGGCATTGGTCCTGTGTTGCAAATCGCAGAAGGTCATTCCATCACATTACCGAAAGAAGTGCATGAAACATTGAATGAACGCACGAACCCAACTTGGCCAACAACTTGGTTTGTACCACGCATCAATGGTGAGGGCGCATTTAAAGATGTTTACTCGGTCATGGCAAACTGGGGCGCAAACCACTGTGTGATCACGTATGGACATGTTGGTGCAGACTTAATTACGTTGGCGTCCATGTTGCGTATTCCGGTTGCGATGCACAACGTCGAAGACAAAGATGTATTCCGACCACATACATGGAGTGCATTTGGCCAGGATAAAGAAGGTCAAGACTACCGTGCTTGTGCCAACTTCGGTCCTCTTTACAAGTAACTACGGTGGGCGGGGGAAACTCCGCCCCAATAGGAGTTTCTATGTCAGTAGTGGTTGTTTTGGACTGTGGTGCAACGAACTTACGTGCAATCGCCATTGATCCAAAAGGCAATATTGTTGCTTCACACTTCATTAAAAATTCGACGAAAAACGATGCGAATAACTCAGACTTTCATGTTTGGGATTTTGAAGACATTTGGCAGAAATTAGTTGAGTGCGGCCGCCATGTTGTCTCTCAAGTTGGCGCTGACAATGTTCTGGCTTTCACGGTGACCACATTTGGTGTTGATGGTGCGCCATTCGATAGCCAAGGAAAACAGATTTACCCGATTATTTCTTGGAAATGCCCACGTACTTTAACGGCCATGAAGCAGGTTGAATCTGAATTGGACCGTCTTGAACTCTATCAGAACAATGGTATCGGGGACTACAGTTTTAACACTTTGTACAAGCTGCGTTGGTTAAAAGAGCATGAGCCACAAGTTTTCAGTGATATGGATAAATTTGTGTTCATTTCGTCGATGATTACGCACCGATTGACAGGTGTTATGACAACCGATTACACCATGGCTGGCACATCGATGATGACGGATCTAGACCGTTGTGGGTGGAGTAGCTCAGTTCTGAATTACTTAGGTTTATCAGAGGCGAACTTCCCTCCTTTAGTGATGGCGGGAGATGTGGTTGGTAAGGTTAATCAGAGTGTTGCAGAGAGCTTTGGTATTAAGAGTGACATTCCGGTTATCTCTGCCGGTCACGATACTCAATTTGCATTAATTGGTTCTGGCGCCGAAGAGAATCAGGCATTTTTAAGTTCCGGTACATGGGAAATATTGATGGCTCGTAGCCAACGACCTCAACTTGATTCCATGGCATTAAAAAATGGCGTGACCGTCGAACTTGATTCCGTTCAAGGTTTCTACAACCCAGCAACACAATGGTTATCCAGTGCGGTTGTTGAGTGGGTTGCCAATCAGTTTTTTACTGCGGAGCAAAGCACGGGCGAGCTATACACCACCATGATCCAAGAGGCGAATGAGGCGGGAGCCGGGGCTGGAGGCGTGATCTTTACTCCGAACTTTACAACCAGCGTTGATGGGGTAGGGCAAGGTTCTATTGAGGGACTCTCTATTCATACCTCGCGAGGCCAGATCGTTCGAGCCGTTTTTGAGGGATTAAGTCATCAGCTTAAGCAGCGTTTTGATTATCTCAATCAGCTTTGCAATCTGAATGATGGTCCCGTGGTTGTTGTCGGTGGTGGAACCAAGAACGCACTGTGGAACCAATTGAGAGCTAATGCATTGCAAAGGCCACTACATATTGTTGAGCAAGCTGAAGCAACGGTAATTGGTGCGGCGATGTTTGCGTTTTCTGGCGCAGGTTATTACCCAAATATTCAAACAGCCCAATGCAAAATGAAACCGAGTTTACGAGTAGTGAATCCGATTTTAATAACGGACACAGACAAGGAGTATAGCCATGCTTAAAGGTATTCATCCAGCGATTTCACCAAAGCTTTTAGCGACCCTATCTGAAATGGGGCATGGCGATGAAATCCTTTTCGCTGACGCGCACTTTCCTGCTCATACCTTCGGCCAACATGTGATCCGTTGTGACGGTGTTGGCGTGGATACCTTGTTAACCGGGGTCGTGGCGTTATTTGAGCTCGATCAGTATGTGGATCAACCCGTTGTGATGATGCAAGCCGTACCTGGGGATGAGCTCGATCCTAATGTGGAAAAAAAATACCTAGAGGCAATGACGGTTGCCAACGTGAAACAAGAACAAATTGAAAGAGTAGAGCGCTTTGCTTTTTATGAGCGAGTTAAACAGTGCTACGCAGTGGTGCTGACTGGGGAGACGGCCAAATATGGCAACATCATCCTCAAAAAAGGCGTGACAACTTTTTAAGAATAAAAAAGATTAAGGAATATAGAAATGAACCGAGTAGAACTGTCCCAACAAATTATTGATACCTGCTTAGAAATGACGCGTCTAGGATTAAACCAAGGCACAGCAGGCAATGTGAGTGTGCGCTTTGATAATGGTATGTTGATTACCCCAACTGGCATTCCTTATGACAAGTTGACGCCAGACCATATTGTGTATGTTGCCGAGGATGGTAGCTTTGAAGATGGGAAATTGCCATCTTCTGAGTGGTTATTCCACCTGACTTGCTATCAACAGCGTGATGATGTGAATGCGGTTGTGCACAACCATGCGATTAACTGTGCCGCTGTCTCTATTTTGAATAAGCCTATCCCAGCGATTCATTACATGGTGGCTGCATCAGGCACAACAGAAATTCCTTGTGTTCCGTATGCCACATTTGGTAGCGCAAAATTGGCGCAATATGTTGAAGAGGGGATTTCGAAGAGCAAGGCGATTTTGCTTCAACATCATGGCTTAATTGCGGGTGAAGCGAATTTAGAAAAAGCGTTGTGGTTAGCACATGAAGTAGAAGTCTTGGCCGATCTGTATTTGAAAACACTTGCGGTGACGCCAGATGTTCCAGTTTTAGATGATGTTTCGATGCAAGTGGTGCTTGAGAAGTTCAAGTCTTACGGTTTACGTATTGAGAAATAAAGGAGCATTCAGTCATGGCATTTGCATTAAATCTTCCTAAGTTAAGTTATTCAGGCGTTGGCGCAGTTGATGATGCTATTGCGACATTGAGTCAGCAACCAGTGAAGCGCGCAATGGTCGTTACGGATAAAAACTTAGTCGAGTTGGGTATTCTCGATCATCTGCTTGAGTTACTTGATCAAGCCTCAATTGATTATGAATTGTTTGATAAAGTCACCCCGAACCCAACCGCGACGTTGGTACGAGAAGGTCGTTCGGTGTACGTTGAGAATGAATGTGATTGTTTTATTGCTGTAGGCGGTGGCAGTCCTGTGGATTGTGCCAAAGCGATTCGAATTGTTGCGGCTAACCCTGGGGATATTGTGGATTACGATGGTGTTGGCAAGGTGTCAAACGCTGGGGATTTTTTCATCGCGATCAATACGACAGCGGGTACGGCGGCAGAAATGACATCGAATTCGGTGATTACTGATGAAGCTCGCCAAGTTAAAATGGTGATTATTGATGCCAAGCAGATCCCGGATATTGCGGTCAACGATCCAATGTTGATGATCAATCTGCCTGCTCATGTTACGGCGGCAACGGGAATGGATGCTCTGACACATGCAGTTGAAGCTTATGTAACACCGGGCGCGCATACGTTAACCAAACCAACAGCGCTAGAGGCGATCAAACTCATCGCACAGTGGCTTCCTGTTGCAGTTGAAGATGGCAAGAACATTGAAGCTCGTGAGCAGTTAGCTAACGCGCAGTTCTTAGCAGGAATGGCATTTAATAGTGCGGGGTTAGGTTTAGTTCATGCAATGGCTCACCAACCTGGAGCAACGCATAACCTGCCTCATGGTGTATGCAACGCGATTTTGCTGCCACAAGTTTGTGCATTTAATGCTGAGCGTTGTCCTGAGCGATTCCGTGATATCGCTCAAGTGATGGGAGGAGACATTACAGGCTTAACGAATGAGCAAGGTGCCGAGTTAGCGATTACGTTGATTCGTAATTTATCGAAGCGAGTCGATATACCAACAGGATTCAAGGCATTGGGTATTAGCAAAGACGATTGCCACAATTGGATAGATAAAGTGCTTGCTGACCCTTGTTTGGGAGGAAACCCAAGACAGCCTACGCCGAAAGAAATTGAAGATTTGTATCTTGCTTGTTTGTAATTCTTTCAGATAAACAGCATCCACTATCAAGCCTCGTGCAAACTATGTTCGAGGCTTTTGCACATTTAGTTTTCATTTTAAACGTCAGATATAAATAGACATCATCTATCTCAATAATAAGAATAACCGATTGTTGCTGTAGCACGAATTTCAGTAATCTTTGAAGCGTATTTATTGGGGGGAAACATGGCAACAAAAGCAATCGTCGTCGAGGGTGGCGCAATGCGTGGCGTTTTTGCTAGCGGCGTTTTAGATGCCTTTTTAGAACAAGACTACAAACCGTTTGATTTTGCGATTGGCGTATCAGCAGGCGCATCAAATCTCATTGGATATTTGACCGATTATCCGCACCGCAGTATCAATGTGATCACAAAATTAGCAACCAGTAAGCGTTTTTTTGATCCTCGTCGATTTTTAAAAGGCGGCGACTTAATTGATGTTAAATGGTTATTTGAAGAATCCAATCGTTTGTATCCGGTCGATGAAGCGAAGCTTTTTGATGGCATTCCTTTTTTAGCAGCAACGACGAATGTAGATACGGGCAAAGCGGATTACTATCGCGTAAATAGAGCGAATTTTGGTAACGCGATTGAGGCGACAACGGCATTGCCGATTGCATATAAACGAACTCCTTGCTTTTCAGGTGGTTGTTATACGGATGGTGGTGTGGCCGATTCGATTCCGGTTCGTGAAGCCTACCGCAGAGGTGCAAGAGACATTACCGTGGTGTTGTCACACCCACTAAATTACGAGAAAAAACCAGTAAAAACGCCGTGGTTGATGAAAAAACTCTTTGCAGAGCACCCACAAATGGCAGAGGCCATGCTGCATCGCTCAGAGAACTATAACGAATCATTGGCGTTTATTCGTAACCCTCCAGAGGGGACTCGGATTCGGGTGATCGCGCCGCCAGATGAATTTCATGTCCAGCGTCTTTCTATGCGTCAATCTGTTTTGTTAGAGGGATATGAAATGGGACTGGCAGCGGGCCGTGATCACCTAATCAATTTGTCTGGTGTTCATGGTTTAGATCGAGAAAACTGCCACTTTTGCGTGTAATGAAATTGGCTGTATCGGTCTGATACAGCCATAAAGCGGTGTTAAGATAACTGAAACTTAGTCATGTGCGTATTGATGTCATCTCTACACTGGGAAAGCTGACGTGCTGTTTTTTCAAGTACGTTAGCAGTATTTGAAGAGGTTCTCGTGATATCAACAATAACATGCATACTATCGTTGAATGATTCTGCGGTTACATTTTGTTCAATTGAAGCAGAGGACAAGTTAATCGCCTGATCGGCAACATTTTGTACTAAGTGCTGGACATCGTTAAGATTTACGCCGATATCATTAACTTGCTGTTGTGAAGTTAACATTGCTTTTCTACTTTGCCCCATGACACTGACGGCTTGTGATGCATCATGACGCAGAGAATCGATAATGGTATTGATTTCTTTCGTCGAGTCTTGCGTTCTGTGCGCTAACATACGAACCTCATCCGCTACCACTGCGAATCCTCTACCTTGTTCTCCGGCTCGTGCCGCTTCAATCGCAGCATTAAGCGCAAGAAGGTTGGTCTGATCTGAAATGCTGTTGATCACTTCGAGCATCGAGCTGATGTTCTCTGTCCCTTGTGCCAGCTTTTCAACGACAGTTGATGCGCCCATGATCTCCGAATCAAGCTTAGAAAAATCGTCAATCGCTTTATCCGTAATTTCGTTACAATGCGCGATCAGCTGTTGGCTTTGCTTGGCACTGTCAGCAACATCAGAGACACTATTCGTGATTTCTCCCATGGTCGTGGTCAATTGAGTCATTGCTGTTGCGACCGACTCGGACTCCATGAGTTGTTTTTTCGAACCTTCATTGTTGTCTTTAGCCATAGATGCGACTTCGGTCGTCATATTGTTAAGAAGCGCAAGATTGTGGCTGATATCGCTAACCATGTGATGAAGTGAATTTGTCATGTGATTGATAGCAATCGCTAGGCTTGCCATTTCGTCTTTGCCTTGTTCTGGTAGACGATGATGCAGCTCACCATCTGCGAGTCGCTTGACGATTTCGATCGTGGCTTTGATTGGGTTTACAACCGAGCGTGTAAGCACTAACCCGATAAAGAAACTGATCACAAGAGCCAATAAACACACGACGATGCTTACAATCGCACTAAAGCGCTTTTCTTTGAGCATTGCTGCTTCAATATTTGCAGCTAGAGCTTTTGCGCTGTCTCGAACTTCTGTAGCGTCTTTTATCATAGCTTCACGTGTCGCTATGGACTTTTCTACCAATCCCGTTAGCTTATTTAACCCACGTTGGTAATTCGTTACATCACTTTTCTCGATGCTAGGTTGGACAGCCAGTTGTTCAAGTTGGTGTTGCCATTGTTTTGTCAGCGTTGGATCTAGTGTGAGCTCGATTTCAGTACGAGCTTGACGGAGTTTCACCAGCATGAGTTGAGCAGCATCGGAAGAAAACTGAGTGCTCCATTTTTGTTCAAGGCTTTCTAATGACGAGGCCAATGTTTGAATAGAGAGCATTTGTTGATGAAAGCGTTCGAACTCTTGTCCATATAAGGTTCCCGCGTTTGCAAAGGTATCAACAAGAAGGCGGTCGGATTGGTTGGTAAATAACTCACGGTTGGCAATAAAGTTGTTTAGGTTAATACCGTGCCATTTTTTGAATCGTTCAGCATAAATAGGATCACGAGTATTTAGGTAACTGTTCTCAAGAACTTGTAGGCCAAATACTTCACGTACACCAACGTTGGCAGCGTTGAGCTGGTCTATTTGATTTTCTGTTACCCAACGGGCACGAAGTCCCTCTCCGAAAACAATGAGTAACATCAAAATAATAAACGCAAACCCAGCCCCGAGCCGTTTACCAAAACTAAACTGGTCCAAGTGAAACATCTTGTCTCCTAATCAATCACAAAAGTCCATGGAGAAAGTAGCCAACCTAGAAAATGAATTTATAAAATGCGGATGACTTCCTTTCGTTTTGTTTTATTTTAGTGTTGGTTGATAAAATTGCTGTGAGTAAACACACGGTTTGAAAGTTATCGAAAGTGTATATTGGAATTTATGTCGCTTTACTGAAATGCGATGCTGCTCAAATGTTACTTGGAATAGTTAATGCTGAAACAAGTATCGGTGTGGCAAATGTAATGCATTTCATTGATATGGAAAGCAACGCTAGCCACTAGAATTGGTCAAGAAACTTCTAGAGGCTAACCATGAAAATCAATTAACCCGAATTGAGCGCATTACATGGAAATGGTTATGCAATATTATCCAAATCAACACATCATATCTGAACAGCGGTTTGGTTTTGGGCCGCTTTATGGCCAACAGACGTTGTCGTTAGAGAGGCAGCTTAGCAGCGAAACGTATTGGCATGAATCCGTGACTAAGTTGCTAAGTTCTGATGATGTGCTTTTGGAACTCAGCGTGTTTAACGAAACTAAGCGAAAGCTTAAGCAGTCACCTAAAAAGAAACGGGAAGTTCAGCAACGACTTGGTTCGTTTTTCAAACAACAGTATTTGCTTCAGGCAGAGGCCAGAAATTTACAAACGCTGAATACACCACATGGCTTTCAAGAGCGATTGATTCAGTTTTGGAGCAATCACTTTGCCATCTCCGCTGATACGAGAAAAGTTCAGCCAATAGTGGCAAGTGTAGAAAACGAAGTCGTTCGTAAACATTGGAATGGCAATTTTGTTGATATGCTTTTAGCCGTCAGTCAGCACCCTGCGATGTTGATGTTTCTTGATAATAATTTGTCGGTCGGTCCTAATTCAAAGCAAGGTACTCTGAGGGGCAAAGGCTTAAATGAGAACCTTGCCCGAGAGATCATGGAGTTACACACGCTTGGTGTTGATAGCCAATATACACAACAAGATGTGATTGAACTTTCTAAAGCGATCACAGGATGGAGTGTCGGGTTTAAAGCCCCGAGAATTGGGTTTCAGTTTAACGCCGCTGCTCATGAACCAGGTAGCATCACATTACTTGGGAAGCGCTATTCGCAAAAGGGGATTGAGCAGGGGAAAGCGTGTTTGCAGGATTTAGCTCTGCACCCAGATACTGCAAACCATTTGGCCAGAAAATTAGCTCGACATTTCTGTGGTTCGTCCGGTGAATCACTTATTGAACCGTTGAGTCAGACTTACTTAAAGTCGAAAGGTGATTTACTTCCGGTTTATCGTCAACTGATTCAAAGTGCACAAAGCCTCTCAGCACAACCGCTTCGTTTTCGTACTTCTCAAGAGTGGTTATTTGCGGTGTTACGCAGTACCGATATGGTGCATTTGGAGCGAGAGGAAAAGCGTGGTGATAACGTTGAAAATCGGATCTTAGGTGCTTTAAGAAACTTAGGACAACCGCCTTTTTTATCAGGATCTCCTGCTGGGTGGCCTGATAACGACGCGGATTACAACAGTCCATCTGCCCTTACTCAGCGGTGGCAACTATCTAATCAAATAGCTCAACTAGTCATGAACAATGCGAAAGAGCGAGGTGTTAGCGCCGATGAGCTAGTAGAAAAAATCGGTGAACATTTGTATGGCGATGCGCTAAATGAACATACAAATTTAGTCATGCAAAAAGCACCGAGTGCAGAGATGAAACTATCACTGCTTTGGCTTAGCCCCCAGTTTCAATATCGTTGAGGTCAGTGATGAAGTCTACGCAAGAAAACCGCATGAACTGTAATCGTCGTCAGTTTTTAAAATCCGCTTTGGCGGTTGGGGCAAGTAGCTTATTTCCTAGCGTCACTTTTGCACAAACATCGTCGCCGAATATCTTGGTGTGGGTAACACTACGAGGAGCAATGGATGGGCTAAACGCCGTTGTTCCGTATGGCGATCAACAGTATTTGAGTTTACGTCCTAATATTGGGATTAAGACTGAAAAACTATACAAGCTCGACCATTTTTATGGTTTGCACCCAGCGATGAAAACCTGTTTTGAGTGGTATCAGCACAAAGAGTTCGCCATGGTGCATGCTTGTGCGACGTCATATCGTGATAGATCGCATTTTGATGGCCAAAAAATATTGGAAAATGGCACAACCAACCCGCACCATCGTGATGGTTGGTTGAATCGACTACTCCAATTAGACACGAAGTCAAAAGGGTTAGCGATCGATTTTGGATTGCCTCTGATTGTTCAAGGCGA
Source organism: Vibrio alfacsensis (assembly GCF_019670485.1). Taxonomy (NCBI): domain Bacteria; kingdom Pseudomonadati; phylum Pseudomonadota; class Gammaproteobacteria; order Vibrionales; family Vibrionaceae; genus Vibrio; species Vibrio alfacsensis. The sequence continues at coordinate 1,318,971 of NZ_AP024166.1, read as the reverse complement.
TAAGGCGGTAAGTAGTTGGTATCCAAATAAATTGCATACTCGAGATCGTCAAATTGAGCTATTAGAAGAGTTGTTTCAATGTGATGATAGACTTGCGAGCAACTTCGAAGAGGCCCTTAATATTGAAATGATGTCTGACCGAAATCAATCAGGTAAACAATTCTCTGTTCTGGCATCTCAAGCTGGGATGTTTCTTTCTTCCAGAGGTGGTCCTAATATTGCCGCATTAGAACTGGGAGGCTGGGATACTCATGCAGGACAAGGGGCAGAAACGGGGAGACTTGCCGCACAATTGCGTAAACTTGATTTAGGATTAGCGAGCCTGAAACAATCACTGCGCAATGAATGGTCAAGAACGGTCGTTATTGCAGCCAGTGAGTTTGGCCGGACAGCGGCGGAGAATGGCACGAAAGGTACGGACCATGGAACGGCGAACGTCATGTTTATCGCTGGAGGTGCGGTCAATGGTGGCAAAGTGCTTGGGGAGTTCCCTGGCTTGTCAAAAGCGCAGTTATACCAAGGGCGAGACTTGGCGCCAGTTAATGATATGCGCGCAGTTATTAAATCGGTTTTGACACAACATATGGGAATACAAACAAGCGCTCTTGAAACGATTTTTCCTAGCAGTGGAATGGAACAAGATTTTGCGGACTTGATAAAACGAGTGTAACTGTTCTCCTACCCGGTTTGAGAAAGCATTATCGGCATGACTGATATAGAAAACCCCGCATCATGCGGGGTTTTGTTTATTAACTAGATGATTAGTTAAGCTTATCCCAAGCCATTTCCCAGTGAGAACCCGTCGCAGGCTGGTACTGTGTCGCAGTTTCTTTCCATTGCGCACAGTAGCCTGAGTATGGGAAAGGTTTACATTGGTAAACTTGACCATCGCTTGCGAGTACTTTGGTACCAGCAGTGTAGGTTGATAGACCCTCAGGGAATACGAAATCGTAATCACCGGCTGGTGGTGTTACGGTTTCTTCAGCCAGATGGAAATCGAGCGTTTGCTGATCAACGAGGTTGCCGTCTTTGTCTTTAATGCGAGTCACTAACATGTGGTGACCAGCTTCTGCTTTATTTAGTGTGAGTGAAACAGCTTCATTTTCACCATCTACCATGTTACCAGTCCAGCTTGCTAGAGGTTCACGGTGGTGGTTGTAAACCGTCAGCTCAGCGGATACATCACCTTGTGCAGTAAGAGTAAGATCTAACGTCGTAGGCTCGTTGGTAATGGTATATTCTGTTTCTAAACCATCAACGGTTAGTGAGTACTCAGGCTCAGTCGTTTCGATATTGTAACCAACCTCCACACGCTCTAGGCCGCTACCGGCCTTTAGGTACACTGGGTTTGTACCATATACTGGTGTGAACTTATCCTGAGCAAACTGGCCAGCCTTTAGCTTGCTTTGTTCTTGGTTGATTTTATTTGCTAAAGCGTAAGACCAGTTTTTTGCCTGGCCCATTGTCGCATCAGTGATCACAAGTTCAGTTTGGTATGATTCGTTTTCACCTGATTTGTCAAACACGCGAGTGTAAACCGAATCACCAACATTTAAATCCATTGTTGGAATGATTTGGCCACCTTGAGCCCAGTCAGGAACAACAGGACCTTCACCGTTAAATTTTACGTCGATAACGTTGTAGAATGACGCAGCAGTATCACCCACATCCCAAACGGCAAGGATAACGTGGTAACCCTCACGTGCAGGGACGTTACACTTATGGCTGACTTGTTTAGGTGGTTGAACCATATTGCCCTCAACCACACAGAAAGGCGTTAGATCGAATGAATCACGAGACAGTGATGCATTTGCGTTCCAATTTGGCTTAGTGATGTAGTATTTCCAATCGTGCGTGACGTGGTTTGCCGTGAATGTCCACTCAAACGTTTGAGCGCCAGCTTGGATTGGGCGTTTTACCCAACGATCCGCAGTTTGTTCGTCTAGTGCGGTTGCTAACGCTGATTGCGCGCTCGCAATTTTACCATCTCGTGGGCCGGTTTCTGGGAAGCCATCTGGACCTTCAACACTTTGTGGTTCGTATTGGATGGCACCACAGTTGGTGTTTTTCTCGTTTGTGTCTGACGTAGGGAATTTACACAACGCTACACGACTGGCAGCCACGCCATCGTTGTATGCCGATACGTAACCATGCGCCATAACGCCTGAACTGATGCTTGCTAGAGCCAAAGCTACTAGAGATTTATTTGGGAATGATTTCATCACATGTCCTTTATACGGGCTAACAATAAAAGCCACACCTCGGCGCACGTGTATCACTTCGTCGTTGGACAAGTTTGCGGCGATGCAAACCCTCAGCATGCGCTGATGACTAAGTGGCAACCCCGCTATCATAGGTACGTTTATTATTGAGTTATGGACGTACCGACAGACCGGAAGCTTTGCGTCCCATTTTTTCAAATGGTTTGCCGAAATGTGATTGAGCAAGCGGAATTTACCCTAAGAATTTGTTTATGAAAAGAAGTTAATTCGTGGAGGGAATTATTTTGCTCAGTTTGTGTATGCCCAAGGCAACGTGCACTCTGGAAATGTCACTTTTACGTCACCGGGGAACCCGTTAACGAAATAAAGTCGGTGAGTGCAACAAATGTGGGAGGGCGAGTAAACCATGATGACTTTTAGTCAATGTCTACTTTTAATGCGCCCCAAGAGGAGGGCTCTCCCTCGCGGGTTAACGGAAACAGTGTTTTGTCCGTTTTTGCATAGCTTAAGCGATGCAGTCGTTGAGTGACGTGATAACTGTCTAATCCCGAAATGGTCACTAGATCCAGCAGTTCTATATCTAAGTATCCATCTGGCATCATAGCAGGTTCTGGGATGCGAACCACGATGACCTCGCCAATGAGCATTTCGGTCTGGTTACTTTCAATGTGAATGTGTTCTTTTAATGCTAAGCCAATCGTCAAACTGCTTTCCATGACGAATGGCGCGGGAAAATCCTTTTCATAGTAAGCGGTGAGTCCAACTGCTTCGAACTCCGATTTTTCTTTAGGGTAACGAGCTGAAGTTTGATGTGCCTTTTGGACGAAATCCATACCAACTGCATTGATAGTAAAGTGCTTGGTATTGAGAATATTCTCCAAAGTGTGACGTCTACCTTTGCGTGGACGAACAATGAAAGCTAAAAGAGGAGGGTGAGACCCTAGGTGAATAACAGAGCTTACAATCGCAAGGTTCTCGCGTCCCTCTTTGTCGATAGAGCCGATAAGATTTGCACTCTTAAATCCAACGATTGAATTTATCAAACGAGTTCTCTTACGCTTGTCCATTGTCGTGAGGTCGTGATTTGAAAATTTAAGGTTATCCATAGTTAAAGCGGGCGGAATGACACCGCCCTCCCTTAGTCCATTGTTTGTCGAAATTAAACGATGTATCGACGTTAAATTGATATTTCAACTTCAAACGGCTGTTTCATCTTCAAACGGTTATTTCGGCATTAAAACAGTATCAATCACATGAATGACGCCATTTTTGGCTTTCACATCGACAGAAGTGACAGTCGCATTGTTAACCATGACTCTGTCATCTTCTGTTGTTATTAACACATCTTGACCGTTGACCGTCGTTGCTTTGTCTAATTTTACGACATCCTGTGCCATCACTTTTCCTGGAACAACATGATATGTGAGTATCGCGATAAGCTTGTCTTTGTTTTCCGGTAATAGTAGCGACTCAACCGTACCCTTTGGAAGCTTAGCAAACGCGTCATCAGTAGGTGCAAAAACGGTAAATGGTCCCTCACCTTTCAAAGTACCAACAAGGTCGGCTGCTTTAATGGCCGCCACCAACGTGTTAAAAGATCCATTTGAAGCGGCAACATCAACAATGTCACCTTTCATCATGCCGTGCTCATGTGAGTTCACGGGCAGGGCGAGTGATAAGGTGGCAAGAAAGACAGAAGTCATCGTTAGCATTCGTTTTAGCATAGTGCATTCCTTTTAATTTGGGGACCGCTTACTCCCTGATTGATTTCCACGATCGTACGCATTGAGCCAAAGTATCGATCAGCGGGGATTGGTTGTCTTAGCACTAGAGTCAGCTGTGACTTGACGGTTTGTCGCTTGGCGTTTTGTACCTTGGTTGCAGGAGCGCCAAATAGCTAGAGATTAGGTCAACATGCTGTGGTAGTTAGTTGTAGCTAGTAGCTCGTTGTTAGTTGGTAATGGGTTGGTAATCAGCAATGAGTTGTTAGTAATAAGTCGTCAGAAATAGGTTTGCTGGTAGAGGCTTAAACGTTGTTGGCGTTCAAATTATCAACAAAAATTTTAAGGAATAAGGGAAATTGCCTCGACATAACTGTTTGAAATTCGTACTTTGTTGCGCATTTAATATTCGTTTTTAACACAGTGCAGTAATGCCCCGATGTTACATTGCAGCGATATTTCGCTGAGGAGCGTTGGTAAAGGAATAGACCATCATGCAGCAATTTCACATTAGACGACTACGAGAAGAGGATGTTCCTCTATTAGAAAAACTGTTAGTTGAGCTTGATACCTCTCATTATGAAGCGGAGCCAAACCATTACCGTTCTCCGCAGGACATGGTAAAAATCCGCGAAGAACGTAGTGTGTTCGATAAATATTTCGATGGCACAATGATCGCCTATATTGCGTGCTCTAATCGCCAAGTCGTTGGCTTTATCTCTGGTATTGTTCGTGATGTTGGCTCGATCATTTCACCTGAAAAGCGAATCGGCTTTATCAATGAGCTTGTGGTTTCTGAAAGTCATCGCAACTTAGGCATTGGCTTGTCGTTGATGGATAAAATAGAAAGCGAGTTGTGTAGCCAAGGTATTGAAGAGATTGGATTGACCGTCGCTTCATTTAATCATGAGGGCGAAGATTTCTATCATAAAATGGGTTATCGAGTCGTCACTAAGGCGATGATAAAGCAAGTGAAAGATTGATGTTTCACTAAAAACAAAAAATGCCTTATCAGCCAGTCGCTTTCTTATTTGAGACGCAACCATTGAAAAGGCATTTTATGTTTCTACTTGCGGACAATTGAACGTTTATTGCAACGTGACGGCGGTTTGTTTACCCATTTCAATCAGTTTATTGAGAATGCGTTCACCATCAGCACGAAGACCATTGTGCTCGTATTCATTGGTGATCCATGCTTTCGAGTTGGGCATTGCGGCGAGCGTTTCGCGGCTGATGTCCATTTCTACAAACATATCGTCTGCGTAGACAGCGCAACTCACAGGTACTTTGTTATTTGCTAGTTGCTCAGCATTATAAAGTGGCGTCCAATCGGATTTTTCTGCTAACAGCTCTGCCGCTGCTTTGAGCGGTTTAAGATTTACATATTGGTCGAACATCCACGGGAAGACCATCTCACCAGTAAAGTAGAATGGCTTACCTTGTTCATAATTAAATGCCGTGTGCGTCTGACGGACTCGATGCGCGCTCCAGTTAGAAGCAAAACCCTGACAGTAAATCGATTCATGCAAGATGGCGTAAATTGGATTGGTCTGGAAGTTTTGTTGCGCCAGCATGTCATTTAAAAACTCATAACGAAGTTGAGGCTTGCCGCTCACTTCAATTAAGGCGCTTTCTAACCAGTAGTAGGTTGGTAAGAACGTATCACTGACGCCAAAATTAATCCCAATCTGTTGGAACTGCTCAACGGTGAAACGTTGTCCATTAGGCAAATATTCTTCATTTTCTAACAAGTGATTCGCAATGTTTTGGCATAACTGCTGAGCTTGTGGAAACTGTTGGAAGAATGCTTGGTTTTTTTCCATCGTGCGTTTGAATGTGGCTTGGTAAACATCATCAGCATGACGAGAGATCGATGGAACACCGCCGGTGATATAACTTTGAAGTAAACTATTTGGAAACAGTGATAAATACGTTAATGAGCAGAACCCACCAAAGCTTTGACCTAAAATTGCCCATTTCTCAACGCCAAATTGTGTACGAATAAACTCGGCATCACGCACAATGTTGTCTGCGCGGAAATAGCTTAAGTAGTCGACCTGTTGCTCTGGCGTTAGATTCGCTAACGTTTGATGATTCACTACGCTGCTGTTGCCAGTACCGCGTTGGTCGAGCAGCAACACGCGGTATTCATTGAGTGCACGTTTGATCCAACCATTATTGCCATTTGGGCGAGGAGACGGAAATCCTGGTCCACCTTGGAAATACACAAGCCAAGGCTTGTTCGATTCTAGCTCTCCCACGAGACAAACCGAGCGAGCGAAAACCTCAAGTGTGCCTTTACTGGCATCTTGGTAGTCAAGCGGAACAGTGAAAGTATGGGGAGTGTATTGCAATCCAGCATCGATAAATGATTGAGCGTTCATTGTTATTGTCTTTCCTTGTGATTTGTCGCGTAACGATATCGGATTCTGCTTTAGAAATATACCCAAGTAATTGGGCGGTAACAGGTGACTTGGGTATATGCACTGAGTGAACTATGATCTGATAAGCAAAGCTTGGATATTGCTACCAAAGTACGATTTAGTTTATCCCGACGGAAACAAAACATTTGGCGGTCGTTGACCATGGAGGATGCTTAATGAAACCATCTCTAATTCGAATCACGCTCGCTTGTTTGTTGCTTCAGGCGATTAGCGCACCGGCGGTGTTCGCTGTTGTCACTCCCAACCCGCCGCAGTTGCAAGCCAAAGGTTACGTGTTGATGGATTTTCAGTCCGGAGCCATTATTGCCGAACAAAATGCACGGATGGGTTTAGCCCCAGCAAGTTTGACCAAGTTAATGACCGCTTATGTGGTGGGGCAAGAGATTAAATCGGGGCGATTGGGTTGGGAAGATACCGTTACAATTAGTGAGAATGCATGGTCAGCGAAGTTTCCAGACTCTTCAAAAATGTTTATCCAACCAAAAGATGAAATTACCATTTCGAACTTAATGCGTGGTGTCATTGTACAGTCAGGCAATGATGCGTGTGTTGCGCTCGCTGAACATGTCGCTGGGAGTGAAAGTGCCTTTGTTGCCTTGATGAATGGTTGGGCAGAAAAGCTGAATTTGCAAGATACCTATTTTGTGAACTCACATGGGCTAGACAGTGATGGCATTCAAACGTCCCCAACGGACATGGCGGTACTGATGCAATCGATCATCAATGATGTACCAGATGTCTACGCCATATACAGTGAAAAAGTATTTAAATGGAATAAGATCACCCAGTACAACCGCAACAAGCTACTGTGGGACAATTCAATTGATGTCGATGGTGGGAAAACGGGATATACCAGCAAGGCAGGTTATAGTTTAGTGAGTTCTGCTAAAGAGGGACAAATGCGGCTGATTTCGGTGGTGATGGGCGCACCAAGTAAGCGCTCTCGTATCAGCCAATCTAAGAATCTGCTGAGTTATGGCTTCCGTTTTTATGATACTAAACAAGTTGCGACACAGGGGGAGGTGGAATCAACCGCTAAAGTCTGGAAAGGCGACGTGAGCGAGATTGAGTTGGGGTTTGCAGAAGATGCGTATTTAACGTTACCGCGTTCACTCAGTGCAGGGTTGGATAAAACCATTGTGGTTAATGAGCCGATAATTGCTCCCATCGAGAAAGGACAAGTAGTCGGTAAAGTCGTATGGAAGCACGATGACAAAACCGTAGCAAGTTACCCTTTGGTGAGCAATCAAGCGGTAGCAGAGGGTTCGTGGATTGGAAAATTATGGGACAGTTTAGTGCTTTGGGTTAAGTCTTTGCTTGCTTAATTTAGTGAGTGAAATCGTACAACAAAGCCACTCTAGATGAGCGGCTTTGTTGCTTTAAGGGTTCGATAAGCTCTGTTACTGTAGATGTGATGACTTTTATTTTTACCTATCTATGTCGGTTTGTTTTTTGTGCCAGTTTGTTTTATTTGGCGATTGAACTCACGATCGGCAAGTTCTTGTTCATCGTACAGTTCTTCTAGCACCACTTGCTCCATTGCCATTACATCATAGAACTGATCTTTACAGTAATCGTCATTCCATTTAGGCAACATACTGTCATCTTGCGCGATGCTATTTACATGCTCAGCGGCAAAGTGCACGTAGTGTTCAAATAGTTCCTCATCGGTACCGTTTGCAGCCCATGCTAATTTTTTGAACCATATTGCCGACTGCTCTTCGCTAATGTGGTTATTCACTTTACAAACCGACATCGCGACTAAAGACTCCGTGTAGTTTTCATAGTGTGGCAGAGTGTTATGAACGTGTGCTCCGCAGGCTATCACAAACCCAGGGAAAAGCACCGCGGCAGTCAGTATGATTTTTTTCATAGAGTTTTCTCCTGTTGTGGTTGAGTGCAAATTTTATCGAGGTGACCATTTTGCTCCGCATCAGAGATCAGTTGTTTTCCCATGGAGACACCCTCCTGATATAAGGCATTATCTTCACTGAATTGGAATGCTTCTCCCAATACTTCTAAAGAGAGCCCTTCGATGGTTTGGCGTATGACGAGTGATTGCTTTTGGCTATATTCATGTGTCATGACTCCCAATTCGACGCAGTAGTCGTTGACCGTTTCTACTGCTGCTGCCGCCATGATGGCGTTATCTTTACTAAATAGCGTGTCGTGGTCATGCTGTGCTGCAATCGCACTTTGAGGTGCAATAATCATGAAAACAAGAGATAGAAATAGAGACTTTTTCATGTTGAATTCCTGAATTAGGTTTGGAATATGAGGGGCATCAAAGTTTGCCCCTAACGGATGCTGCTATTGCTCTAGGTTACCCTCGCGACTGTCACGGTATGGATCAGAAGATCGTTTGCGATGTACCGATCTTGGCTCCAAACCATGGGCTTCTCGCATCTCATCAACCATGCGTTGTTTTTCTCCCATGCCTTTTTTCATGCTCTCAGGTAGTGCCTCTGTAGGAATGATTAAATCTCTATCAAGTGGCCACTCTTTTAGAAGCTGCGGATGATACCCCTCTGGGTAGTAAAGTGACTCATCAATTTCTAGGTCTCGAATCTCTTGCTCTTGAATATCGGCACGAGAGTTTTTTGGCATTGGAACTCGGAAAACTTCACCATCATTTAAGTTAAACTGAGGTGCACGGTTGTTTGGGAAGTCAGGAATAACACCCTCACGCACCCATGCTTTGTCAGGAGTAATGTTTGCCACAATCATATCTGGTGCACCGAAATGATAAGGGCCTTTCCAATGCTCACGGACTTGTGCAACGGTTTCGTTGTTGTAATACGGGTCAAACTCCATGTGGGTCGTCATAAATAGGCGTGGTTTAACTTGGTCTGCTAACCAACCGGCGGCATAGCCAGAAGTATGATGCGTATCGATGGTGTAGCGCGTTAAGAAGGCGGGAACACCTTGGACGATGGAAGCAATGCCGACCAGTTCAGTCTGTACTTCTGTGACGAAAAGGTCACACCCTGAACCATATTGGATGTCTAGCTCTGTCGGTCTGCCATCACCAGTCCAGATGAAACATAAATTTTCATCATCATTGATTTGCCAATCTAAGCGATAAGCCGATGCACCATCTTTAGCATGCGAGCGCCGCCAGTGTGATACTTGTACACCATCAACGTCGTAGATCACCCCTCCGTCGTCTTTAAAGTCAAATTCAATGACTTCTATGTCGTTTCCGGAAGGGAAGACATCAAATGCATCTTGGTGCCATGAAAGCATCTGTAACATTCCCTCAACCATGTGACGGGTGCCGTCTTCAGGGTTGCGACCGGATGGGCCATAAATCGTCAGTGGTTTTTCCCAGCGACCATTCCACCCCCCAAATTGATAGAGATATGGTAACGAACCGAAGTGATCAACATGCAGGTGAGTGATAAACACTTTATCAAGCTCATTGAGTGCAACACCTGCTCCAATGTAGTTCGCGATAGAGGCTTCACCTAGGTCGAAGACAAAATTATCGCCATTGCCTAGCTCAACATATATCGAGGTGTTTGCTTGTCCAGGACGAATCATTGGCGATGTGCCCATGAATGTGACACGCATTTCGTTATGTAATAGTTCTTCTGTTCTTGGAAACCAGTTTGCAGCCGTGACCATGTGATCCATTGGTTCTATCCCGTCGAACATTAACCCCTCTTTCCAAAGCTCCTCACCTGTTTGAATGTCGTGTTTTAAACCGCCTTGTAAAATGGCGTGGATCTCTTCTGGTGATGAGTAAATTTTTCCGCCTTGTTTGAGCAATTCTTCAGTGCTGACATTTTGTTCATAATTAAAGTGTTTATAGCCACTGAAACTTGCAGAATTCTCTGATTGATAGTGCTCAAATGGGTTGTTAGCTATTGCTGAAGTCGACAGTAACGCTGCGCCAGCAATAACAGTCAATTTGCTATATTTTTTCATGTGTTCTCCTCCCCCTTTTTGTTAGGGGCCGAATAAAAAGTTGCTGGTATAAATACCGTAACTGGATGTCAGGGTCGGTTTGCCCCTAGAAATGAGTTGCTGCTAGTATCGCGACCGTTGAAAGGGTCAAGATTGAAATGATTCGTGTCGTTGTCATATGTGAGTCCCAGTGTTTTTGAAAAGGAATTCACATCCTTGTGGTACGTGCTGTTTTGCGTTTTAAGCGATGGGTTGAGTCCGTGTTTCGCTTGATGGAAGTATTATGCTGAACAAAGGGATAACAATGGAGAATGCTTACTTTGGTTGAAACATAAATAAAATTTATGTATTCGTAAAAATGCGCAAAGGTACTGGCTATGTTGGGAAAGGTAGCAATTGGTCGCTCTCTTTTGTTCGATTTTTGTAGTAAAAAGCTCGTCTATGTTTGGTGGGCGAGAGACATCTATGTAGAGGGTGCCAATAGTCAGTAATAATAAGAGTAAAGACGAGGACGTGATCACGTGAAGCACGCATAGGCGAGAGGGAATGGCTGAAAAAGATGAGTTTCCCTAGTGGTACTTATATTTATCTATCTATCGATGTTTGGAGTGCGATGAGTCAGAGATAGGAAATGGGCAAATCCGTCTGCCAAAAGTTGGAGTGGTTAGTTGTAAAAATTAGAAATCGTAGGACAAGCCAATAGTCCAAATACTGTCATTTTCAACGATGTTGCTCATGGCGCTGGACGTCGATAATTCACCCTCATTGGTATTGAAATAGGTGTACTTAACGTAAGGTGTCCAGTTATCGATTTGTGTCGACAACACGAGCTCGTGCTCATTGGTACGATAGGCATCTTGGCTGAAGTAAAAGTCACCTCCCACGTGTGTAAAGCCTCCGTTAGAACCATCTCGATTTTCATGGGTGTATTGATAATCTAATGCCCAGTTCCCCATAGTGAGCCCTGTACCTAGAATGAGTTGGTTGGTGTTAATGGCGGTATCACTAAGTTGCTCGAGTGTTTGACCAGATCGATTATATCCGTAACCAGCAAAAAGATTGAAGTTGTCGGTTACTTGATAATCGATGGTCGCTTCTAACAGCATCTCTTCACCAGTTTCCCATTTCCCCAATTCACCGTATAAGTTAAGAGTGAGTGATTCACTAAGTGGAAAATCATGTCCATAACCTGCAGCGAGCCAACCTTGATCATCAAAGCCAATGTATACCTGACCGTTTTCTGATGTGCTGATCGTGGCTCCAGCTTCTGTTGTGTAAGTGCCTTGGTCGGCTGCGTTAGAAGCGATGTTTTGTTCAATATAGACTTGTGCATTACTAGCGAAAACAGAAGTGCTCAAACACGCTAAAGTGAGGGGTAACAGACGAAGTTTATTCATGGATATCTCCAGTACATTTATAGGATAAACAAGTGCTGGAGATTATTTCTGAAACTGTTTTGCCGAAAAATAAAGTGAACTTAGGTTAAGGAATAAATTTGGTTAATCAATTCTGTTTCGGGACTGAACTTCTGATCGATTCTCGAATTTTGATGTGTTGCTGATCATCTTTGTAGCGACGATGGTAGAGCATACGGAAGCGGATAGGTCGTAATTCAAGGGGAAATGGATGAATATTGAGGTCAAGCTTAGGGGCAAGTTTTTCGGCTAATGAACGGGTTGAAGAGGCGATGTAATCCGTTGTGCTGGCGAGCATCAACATACTAGAAATTGAGCTGGTCTCAATAATCACATTCCGTGGTTCAATGGGCTTATCTGATAAGAAATCAATCGTATTCATCTGTGAACGTCTGACTTTTAATGCGATGTGTGCTTCAGAAAAATATTGATCGTAGCTAATGGTGTCTTTGATTCTCGGATGTCCTAGTCTCGTCAAACAAACGGCTTCGTCTTCGAACAATACTTCTTCAATTAATGAATGGCGTTTGTTGGATATTACATCGATAACCAGATCGACTTTTTGTGTGGTCAGTGCGTCAAACAGTTGCTCCTCATCTAAAGGAGCCTCAATAAAACGCACGTCAGGTGTCTCTGCCATGAAAGGAATTAGGCTCTCCGTACAATAGACATTGAGCGTTTGCTTTTTTTGTTCGATGCCGCTTAATACGGTAAGTGGGTCCTCGATCTTATGTGCAAGTGATACAGCGGCTCCTGTCGGTGCAATGCCTCGGCCTTCACGTACAAATAAGTTCTTTCCAATAACGCTCTCTAGCCTTTTAATGGCGGAGCTTACAGCAGGCTGGGTGAGGTCTAGCTCCTCAGAAGCAATCGTAATTGAGCGGTGCTTGTAGACCGCTAGGAATGTCGTTAGTAGATTCAAATCCATATGTTTTCCTACTTTAAATCACCGCAGCGCGAAATCACATCTGTCTTGTATATGTCAATGTACCTTAATTATGGCAGGGGATTTTTGAACGATTCTAGCTTTGGGAATGTGGTCACAATCGAGAGGAGACTCAAAGTGTTTGAATCTCTATTTTCAAATTTATTTTGAAGATGTTTTTAACTAAGGGCGATTTTTCTCTATCCCCTGAGGGTTTAAATTGTTGTGATACCAAAACCTTGTAGATAGAGAGTGAGCGATGATCCATTTAGTTGCAGAAATTAAAGCGTACCCAAATAACATTGAGCAAGTGACGGCTTTATTGACCGGTTTATTAGAGCCAACACGTGAAGAAGAGGGGTGCTGCCAGTATGAGTTGTTCTTGGATGAACAAATCGAAGGCTTGTTCATGTTTCAAGAAATTTGGGCATCTCAAGAGGCACTGGAGAAACACTTACAAAGCCCACATATCGTTCATTTTATCTCTGCTTTAGAAGAAAATGATTGGGTCGAATATTCTCATATTCGCCCAATCAAGTTTGTCGGTTAGTGCTGTTAATGACGTATGCTTTGAAAAACTATAGCTAAATCGTTCTTTTAAGGGTTAGCCATTTCAAATGGTTAGCCTTTTGAGCGGAACGTTTTCAGGACTTTTTCTCTCTGCTGGCAACACTTGTCATGAATGAATTCTCGGAAAGTGCGAATGGTGGGTGTTAACAGGCGACGGTCTGCACATACCATATAAAGAGGCACAGGGCCGCAATCCCATTCAGGCAAAACTCGCACAAGCCTACCGTCAATTAAGTCCTGGCTGATGTCCATCAATGACTTGTTGGCAATTCCTTTTCCTTTGATTGCTAAGCGGTGTGACAAATCACTGTCATTACTTAACAGGTTACCACTTACGACGACTTGCTCAGTTTCCCCGTCACGAGTTAGCGTCCATTTGTTGTATGCCGAATCTGCCACCATGTAACACAAGCAGTTGTGTTGATTGAGATCGTCAGGTCTGGATAGTGGTGGACGTTCCGCGACGTATTCGGGTGAGGCACATAAGATCCGCTCGTTTGCGCCACATAGAGCCAAGATGACAAGGTTAGAGTCGGCCGGCTCTCCGTAGCGAATCGCAATGTCGACGGGTTGGGTATACATATCGGTGAGGCTGTCAGAAAGTTCAAGTTTGATCGTCACGTTAGGGTAGATATCGATGAATTCATCGACCCAATCAAGCAACATATTACGCCCAAAGTCTGATGGGGCTGTGATGTGCAACTGACCAGAGAGCTCGCCTCGTGCACTCGAGATTTGGTCTAACCCCTCTTGGAGCATAGCAAGCGCTTGAGTGGTTTTGTCTAAAAACAGCTCGCCCTCCGATGTTAATCGTAGACTGCGTGTGGAGCGAACAAACAGCGGAAACCCAATTTGACTTTCAAGGCGTTTAATTGACGCACTGATGGCTGCAGGCGTCATATCCATACTGTTTGCGGCTTTAGAAAAACTGCCTTGGCGTGCGGTTTCGACAAATATATTCAGATCATTGAGCGCTTTCATGATGAAAAGGGTTTTTAGGAAATTTGAGCTACTATAGGGGAGATAAGAGAGGAAGTTCAAGGCTAAAACATTAGGTTGTAGCACCAGTTTGAGTTAGATTAGCCGCCATTAATTTTACTACCGGATCAAAATCATGAGCCACGACCAACCGAACAATCCACTGCATGGGTTGAGTTTAGAGAAAATCCTTACCCGCTTAGTTGAGCATTTTGGCTGGCGAGAATTGCATGAACGCGTTCGTGTTAACTGTTTTCAAAAAGATCCATCTATCAAATCTTCATTAAAGTTTTTGCGTAAAACTCAATGGGCACGAGACAAAGTAGAAGCGCTTTACGTCGAGACATTTTGCTAATTGGTTTTGGTGGACGTCTAAATGAGACATTCCGGATGGCTAGCTTTGGCTCGTCCGGAATGACTTCTGAGCTCTTTTGTAGGGCCGAGTACCCAAACGAGAACCGTCATTCTGAACGGCGAGGGACGAGCGTGATTCAGAATCTACTCTCAGAATATATTGAGGTAATTCATCGCTCTACGGTTTGCAGCGAGCGGTAAGTAGATTCTTAGTCTCGCCTTGGCTCGCTAGAATGACACAACTTTTCTCATTGTATAGGTTGGAAGAATTCCTCTGCGTCATTCCCGATAGCGACGAAGGAGCACAGTCGGGAATCTCGATTCTAATCTCTCGCTTCCCGTCTCTTTTTTATTCCAAATGATGCGTACTGCCCACGGTGTTTTCTAAGTCTAAAATTGACTGGCGAACGTGGTCAGGAATTGCGGTTTTCACGTTGTTCTTGAAATCAAACATTACGCCAGTTGCTGTTGCGATCGTTGCAATTTTACCCCATTTTTTACTAAGCAACTGATATTCCATCGTAATACGATCTTCCTGCATATCGATCACGCGGGAGCCGATCAAAAGTGTATCTGGGTATGTAACCGGCAGTTTATAACGGCATTGTGTTTCACTGAGAACGGGGCCTATCTGTGAGGTTTGTATATCAACCAATAGGTTAATTTTTTTGAAGTACTCCAATCTCGCGGTTTCGAAATAACGAAAGTACACCGCGTTGTTCACGTGTTGCAGCGCATCCATTTCTCCCCAAGCAACGTTAATCTCGGTAATGACCGGGAAGTCTCTTAATAATGTATCCACTGTTTAGTCCCTCTTTTATTTCGGAATCCACTTCTCATGTCGAGTATTTATTCTAGTCTGAAAGATTTTAAATGTAACTAAGTTGTGATTTATTTGTGAAACAAGTGCGAGTGTGATTTCGTAAGCATAAAACTTTACATAATGGTTAGTGAGGCGTAGGTTTAAGTCATCGCAACCAAAAGGAGATGTCGATGACAGAACTGAAAGGTTTCAATCTTGCTAGAGTTGAAAAGCGAGTGGATTGGACGGGAGAGTTATTTAGTTTGCGGCTTTCAGGCGCGCCGCTCTCGTTTAAAGCCGGACAATTTACCAAGCTTGCCTTGCTAGATGATGATGGTACAACCATTAGCCGTGCTTACTCTGTTGTCAATGCACCAAGTGAGCAATTTGGCTGGCTAGAGTTTTTGATAGTGGCCAATCCACAAGGTCAACTGACGCCAAAACTACAAAAACTC
Organism: Vibrio alfacsensis; assembly: GCF_019670485.1. NCBI lineage: Bacteria > Pseudomonadati > Pseudomonadota > Gammaproteobacteria > Vibrionales > Vibrionaceae > Vibrio > Vibrio alfacsensis. The sequence goes on along the minus strand of NZ_AP024166.1, from coordinate 1,303,176 downwards.
AATACCGGTGATGCGGTTTATGTAGGCCAAAGTGCACACGGCGACTTGACTCACGATACCATTCCCAAACAAGCCAATGATCTGTGGTTGCTTTCCACTGGTACGGGTATTGGTCCATTCCTTTCTCTATTAGATGACATTAATTTACTGCCACATAGTGATAATATCGTGCTGGCACACGGGGTTCGATATGAAAAAGACCTAGTGTATCAATATTTGATTGAACAGCTTCAAAACCGTTATGAAGGGCGTTTACGTTATTTGCCTATTGTGAGTCGTGAAACCTTAAACGGGAAATTGAATGGACGCATTCCTGCGTTAATTTCTTCCGGAGAGTTAGTGGAGCGCGCTGGTTTGCCATTCTCCCAAGACAGCAGTTTTGTCATGATGTGTGGGAATCCAGAAATGATCAAAGACACCTCACCAGTTCTTCAGCAACTTGGGTTGGAAAAGTACCGAGCACGAACCGGTGGGAACATCATTTACGAGCGATATTGGTAATCGGTATCAGCCAGTTGTGTTTCTGAAGAGGGGGAGGAAAGTTTTGACGTTATGCGTTAGGCTTTTCTTCTGTTCACACAGTGTGTCATTCATACAAGTAGCATTTCACATAAGTAGCAATTGACACAAGTGGTAATTAGGCATGCTTCGGCTTTGATTTCGATATTCATGCGGTTTCTGCAAGAGTTGCGATCCATTTCCATTCCCTTATGTCATTGCAATAGATACACTTCTTAAGTCATAAATTCAATAGTTTAGGATTAAGGATGATGAATAAATCTCATTGGATGGCGTGTTTTGCAGTCGTATTTTCATGTTCTTCTTTTGCCGGCGCATGGGAAATTGAAGTAGGCGGATTTTTTTCTCGTACGGACACCAAATTGAACGCTTATGATCCCTACCTTGATAAGATTCGCACCATTGATTTTGAATCCGATTTGGATTTAAAAGAGTTTACCGTGTTGCCGTATGTCGAGTTAGAGTATTACTTTAACCAAAAGCACAGCCTCTATGCGGATTGGCGTAGTCTGCATCGAGAAGCGACGAGAACAACGGTCACAAAGCCATTTGAAATTACGAATGATGGTGTGACGTATGTGGTCCAAGCGGGTTCTAAGCTCACTACAGATTTAGATATCGACATCGCGCGTGTGGGGTATGGCTACCAGTTTTATACGAGCGAGAAATGGGCGGTTGATGTATTGGCTGGGCTGCATGTGATGTGGTTATCTTTAGGGTTAGAGGGCAAGCTAGGAGCGAAAGCGAGCGGTGTCGATGAGTTTCCCGTAATGTTTGTGGATGACGCGGTTATTAATGATGTGACGGCTCCGTTGCCTGATATCGGCATTCGAGCTGAGTACGCACTGACACCAGATTGGATAATTAAAAGTCACGCTCAAGTTTTTTATCTTTCCGTTGATGATATCGATGGCTATTTATTAGAAATGGACATTGGCGCAAAGTATCTCTTCACCGATCAATTCAGTATGGCAGGCTCATTCAATTATTATGAAGTGGGTGTGGATTATGAAAGTGATCGTTCGTCATTGGATGTGACCTATCGTTTTTATGGTCCAATGCTGACGTTAGCTTATCAGTTCTAACTAAAAAGCCACACAGATGTGTGGCTTAGTGAACGAGTCTTTATATTGACCAAAAGCAAACAAGCCGATGTAAACAGGTTAATGTTTATCGCGAGTTAGAGTTTATTGCGATCTCAAGTCTGTCAGGAGCTCAAGTCTGTCACGCGCTTATGTTTACTGCTGACTGATATATTCTTTAAAGCGTGCTTTCGTTTCTGCGTCCGCTTTTTGGTACCAAAAGTGTAGCATCTCTTCTGCGGTTGAATCCGCTTTCATGCTTGCAGGTTTGGTTTGCTTCATGTCTGCAGGAATTTTAGCTGGAAGCGTGACGGGTTGAACGGCAACCGCACTTGCGATACCAATTGCAGCCGCGCCACCTGCTCGGTTGTAATCTTCTACTTCACGGATGTAGTCTCGACCGATCTGCATACCTGGCTTGATCAACTTGTCTTGTTCAACGGCAATCGCTTTGCCAGATTCGTCAATCAGTTTCCAATTCATGTCTTTGATTTTTGCTTCAGCTTCGCGAAGATCACGGTATTTAGGCAATTCAAAAGTCAGCGCGGCATCTTCTGCATTGAATCGAGTCACGATTACGTCACTTTCAACGTTAATACGGTCGTTACCTTGGCTGAAAAACGGAGAATAGCGGAAGACCACCTGATTGACGCCATCAGGTAGGGTTAGTGATTTTTCCGAAGCGAAGAAGCTACCAGAAAGTTTCACTTTCTCACCATTTGCAGCCAAAATCGAAACGTCGTCAGGAACCGTCACCGTTACGTCGGCAAACGCCATGCCACTCATAGCAAGAGCGAGAGCACAAGTTAAAGGCTTGATCAATTTCATTGTTTTTATCCTAAGCACTGTAGTAGTGGTCAAAGAGAGTGCATCGTTAAGTGCTTGATTGCAACTCTCGAATGTAAGAAGTATGAAAAATTAACAAGAACGTCATATTTAGATGGTTACTATCAGAAAAAGTGTGAGCTAACACAAGCACTCTTAAAGAACCTAAGCTGAAACCGCTACGAGTGCAGCGGTTTGCTTGAAATAACGTTTGAGTAAGAAAAATAACGCTTAAGCACGACAAAAAGTAGGCTTAGATCCCAGCGCCGTGACCAGAATCTGTTTGTGATTCCTCCTCGTGCTCTACCTGCGCTTCTTCTTGTTGCTGTGCTTTCTCGATGCTGATCCACCACAGGAATAGTTCATACCAAATCGCTAGAATCACCGCACCCAAGAATAAACCAACAATACCGTAGAACAACATACCACCAATGGCACCAAGCAAAATGATAGGCATAGGCACGTCGACGCCACGGCCCATTAGCATTGGTTTAAATAAGTTCTCAGACAGCGCTGCAACCACCACCCAAACAGTAAACATGGTTGCCGTTGTGGTGTCATTGGTCATGTACATGTAGCCAATGACGGGTAACACCGCGAGTAGTGCAGGAAGCTGAGCAATACAAAGAATTAATAAGATCAGAGTGAGCAGACCTGCTGCTGGTACCCCAAAGATGAAAAAGCCGGCACCAATGAGTAAGGCTTGAATTGCGGCTACACCGACCACCCCAAGTAGAACGCTCTTAATCGTCGCGGCGATAAGCGTAGTCCAACTTTTGGCATTGTCACCCGCTGTGCGTATTGCGACGGTTTTTAAACCAGAGGCGATAGACTCTGAATACGTCATAAAGCCTGCTGCGATCGCAAGAGAAAGAATAGACAAGAGTAAGCTACCTAAAGCTCCCCCAACCATGCCAAGCAAAGAGGTGAGGCCTGCTTTAATTTGTGGCATAAAGGTTTGAATGGCTTTTTCTAAGTTTGTAGCAAAGAGCGTCCATACTTCGTACAGTTTGTCACCGACAAGTGGCCAATCGGCTACCGATGGATTTGGACCAGGGATTTTGATTTCACCGTTTTGTAAAACCTCTAGAGCATGCGTTGCACCATCAACAATGGAACCCGAAACCATCACTAATGGCGTAACCAGAAGCGCGATACCTAAAATGGCAATGGTTGTTGCAGCAAGGCCACGTTTGCCGCCGTATACTTTTTCGAGCTTTTTACACAGTGGCATCAAGGCGACAGCAATGATAGCCCCCCAGATAACGGGAAGAATGAATGGTTTGATGATGTCATACGTAAACATTAGCAAGATTAATATCAAGCCGATACGTATGGCGGATTCCACCATGTTACTGATGAAAATCTTACTTTCGATTTTTACCGATTGTTTATCCATTTTTATTTTCCTGATGTTCAATGTTGGAACTGACGAGACTTGAAACAACAATCGCCATATAAAACACACCTACAATGGCCTCTAGATACACGATGACCTGCGCTAAAGGCGTCACTGGGCTGATGTCGCCATAACCAAGTGTGGTTAGGGTGACGAAACTAAAATACGCGGCATTGGAGAAGTTCTGTCCCCAAGAAATAGCCTCCATTCCGGTAAAAGAGTTTGGAGAAAACTCCAGTAGAATGAGATAGGCAATGGCCCACATAAGTCCGAGCAACAAGAAAAGCGCAACGGAACCAATTACCTTGTTGGTGTTGACGTGGCCAGTGAAGAGAATTTGTCTTGCAATAGATTTAAACGTTCCGAAGAAAAAGGCAAACGTGAGGACCAGCATTACCACATCCATCTCTTTGATATTGAGAATGGCTTTGATCACTATGACGGCGATCCAAGTCCCAAGTAAGCTATAAAGAAATCGTGACCAGTTCTTGTCAAAGCGCAGACTCGCCATACAAACAATGAAAGTGAGAATCGTAAATCCTTGGAGAAGATGCTCCATGGTTCCCTCTCCAACCACTTGGACAAAAGCGCCACCAATTAGCAATCCGATGAGTGCGAGCGTCAAATAGAAGAAATTATTTTCTTCATTGATTTTTTTGAGTTTTTTCCCTATTACCATGATTAATTCCGTATCTATTCGTTCTCGGATGAGTTGTCTTGCATCACCATGATCGATGCCGAAAGGCCGAATCTAAGGTGCACCCCCTCTGGTAGTTCCTCTAATGACACGCGTACAGGAATACGCTGTGCCAAGCGTATCCATTGGAATACTGGGTTTACGTTCGGTAGGAGGTTGTAACCAACGGTGCCGTCTTTGGGGGCGATACCCCAACCAATAGAGTCCACTGTTGCATCGATTGGCGTATCTGGGTGTGACATCAAGGTCACGCGCGCATCGCTACCCGGAGCAATTTGCGCCAATTGGTTTTCACGGAAGAAACCAAAGACCCAAAAGCTGTGTTTGTCGATCAATGCAACTAATGGTTGGTTGGCAACCGCTTGAGTACCGTCTCGGATATCTAGGTTGGAAACAAAACCGTCAACAGAAGCATATACTTTGGTAAAACCAAGGTTCAATTGGGCAGACTTGAGTTGCTCTTCCGCGGACTTAATTTGAAGAAGTGATTCTTGATAAGTGATTTCACGGCGGATCAGATCTTTGTGCGAGACCGCTCCTTTGTCTTTTGCTCGAATATCTTTTAATCGATCGTATTCAATCTTTTTACCGCGAGAGCTGACTACGGCTTTTTCTAATGCCACCTCGGCCTGCGAAAGAGCGACTTGATAAGTGGTTGGGTCGATTTCGAACAGCAGATCGCCTTTTTTCACTTCTTGGTTGTCTTGAATCGCAACGTGAACTATTGGGCCAGAAACACGAGGTGCGACCTTAATGACGTTAGCTCGAACTTGTCCATCGCGAGTCCAAGGGTTATTAAAATACTCTTCAAACTTTTGATAGCCCAGCCATGCTGCGCCGCCAAGAATGACAATATTGAGTGCGATAACGAGGAGTTTTTTCATCTTGTTTGGCACCTAAAACGGAATATAAAAATTGTCGATGGCCACCACGTAAAAGATCATGATGGCAATGAATGTCAAAGACGGAAACGCAATGAAACGAGACAAGCGAGTCTTGTTCAAAATGATCACCGTGACCCATGTGGCGGTGACCGCGAAAATCAGCACCAGCAAGAATGGTGAGAAGTACACATCACCCCAAGAGAGTTCGTGTGGCATCACGGTTCCTCCTTGTTTTTCTGAGCGTCATCTACTTGCATGTTGTCTGATGGATAATCGATACGAAGTGGTGGTAGGACGCGTTCTTTCTCGTTGAGTAAATCATCCCAATCGCTGCGTTCTTGCATCTGTTTTGCGATGGTTTCTGATAAGAAAGGTTTACCCGTTTGGGTTTCCCAACCGCCACCGAGTGCTTTGTAGAGGGCGACCACTTGGTTCGCGACGTTACCTTTGATGGTGGCGTAGCTGTCTTCAGCGCGTGTCATCTTTTCAACGGAGTTCAACAGTCGCTCAAAGGATATTTGACCGTTTTCGTACTGGGTCATGGAGATATTGAATGCGCGAATTGACGAATTCACGGATTGAAGACGCAGCGTTTTTTGTTCCAAGTAAAGGTCATAAGCTTCGAGTGCATTGGTGACTTCGTTAACGGCTTGTAGCACTTTCTTGTTGTAGTTGGTGAGTGTTTCTTGAAAGCGGGCATCTTCGAAGCGAATGTTATTCTTCACCCGACCGTATTGAAAAATGTTCCAGCTAAAGCTAGGCCCAATAACCATGGTTAGTGAATCACTGAAGCTAAAGCTGCTGCCATCTGGTACAGTGCTGTTTATGCCAATGGAGCCAAAGAGAGAAAAACTAGGGTAAAGCGCAGTCTCTGCAACGCCAATTTGGGCACTTTGGGCTCGGGCCTGCATTTCCGATACTTGTAGATCTGGGCGTCGCATTACTAAGTTTGCATCGACCTTATTATCTACGAACGGCGGGCGAGGTACGATTGAACGTTCGTCCTGACCAGATAATGCGGGTTTTCTTCCCGTCGATTTAAATTGCTGTTCATAAGCGATGATTTGTTGATTAAAACCATCCGATTTTAACAAGGCTTCGACTTCTTGTGGCAATACACCCAGCAATAGCGCTAACGCCGTGCGGGATTGTTTCATCGCAATTTCTAAGGCTGGCTGGGCGGCCTTGGTGTTGAATAGCTGGTTCTTGGCTTGTTGAACATCAAGCTCGGTCACATTGCCGGAATCAAACTGTACCTGTGTGATACGGACAACGCGCTCTTGAATTTCGATATTTCGACGAGACAACAAGATACGTTCTTGAAATGTTCGGTAGTTGATGTAATTACGAGCGACCTCTGCCGTAATGGTGACCATGATATCGTGATAAGAGGCGATGGATGCGTAGTAGCCCGCTTCGGCTGATTCAATTCCGCGTGCATATTTGCCCCAGATGTCCATTTCCCAACCCGCATCAAACGACAGCGCTGCGTTATTGACACCTTGGTCGTTCACATAAGCTCGAGCCACATTGCCCGATACGCTTTGCACTTGTGGATATTGCAGTCCTGTTGAAATACCCAATAGCGAACGTGCTTGAATGATACGCAAACCTGCCGCCTCAAGATCGAGGTTTTGTTGGCTCGCCATCTCAACCAGTTGGTTCAGTGTGGGATCGTTGAACTGCTGCCACCACTGCTGCAGTTTTTGCTCGGATTGTTGTGTGTCTTGTACCGCTTTTTCTACCGACCAATCACTTGGCAAGGCGGTTTGCTCTGGGTGGACGTAATCCGGACCCAAAGTCGTACACGCACTCAATCCGAGTACAGAGAGTATGGCGAGGCTTGGTTTAGTTAGTTTTAGAAGCATCATTCCCTCACCTTTAAAACCGCTTCTGACGTAAGTTCACCCAATCGATATCCTCATAGGTTTGCTTGCATTGATTGATGGCTTCGAACACGTTCCGTTTTAAATTCAGTAAGATATAAAAACCCGCTATCTCTGAATAAGCGTAGTCAGATAACTCCAACTCGCGAAAGAAATCTTCCAGTTTATTTTCAAAGGATTGGTAATCGAGGCTGTACTGTTCGAACACGGAATCGAGTTCATGAGTGCCCTGATGGTTGGCAAGTGCTCCTGCCATCAGAGGTAATATGGAATCAGTGTGTTTTGCTCGTAGCTGTTTAATTAGGGGATTGCTGAGTAACTTTTGTTCAGTGGCCATTAAAATATTAATGTGGTTGCTCAGTGCATCACACGATTTGGTGAATGCCCCAATGGCTTCCGGAGGCGTCTTGTCAAACAGCTTATGATTGATCTTTGAACCCCAAACCATGATTTTTTTGGACGAGACATTGAGCGTCACAAGGTGCAATGAGCGCTTCACTTTTCGAAAACTTGATTCCGATTGTTCTTGGTAGCTGGTAAACAACGCCCCAACATGCCGGAAATAGCGCTCTTTTAAAGTTAAGAATAAGTGTTCTGGGCGAGAACTAAACGGGAAGTAATGAGCAAAAATGATCATGAATACCACCATATAAAACAGAGTCATGATGGTCATGAGAATGCCAAAGTGATAGGTCATGTCGTTATTGAGCCCAAGAACGAACAAGCCAATCATATAGAAAATGGTCACAGGGCCTTTGAACAGATAAAAGCCCACAAAAGTATAGATAAAAATGAATAACCCGAGTTCTGCCCCTAACTCTAGCCCCGGTAATATGAAGACGTAAGATGGCACCGCAAATAGAAAGCCAAACGTAAACAGAATGAGCAGAACAAAGGGGTGAACGGGCACAAATGACAGTAATGACATGAATATGGTTGAGAAAGTGACGAATGAGTAACCGCCTGGAGGGTTAAAGTAGATCCAAATAAGCCCTGCAATCCAATAGGTGGTGAACGTTTTTATGGCCGTCTTGAAGTTTTCTGCATCCCACCATAGAAATTTACTCTTTTGTTGCGGGAGTGCTTGCTCGAATGACACGTTGTTCGTCACAGAATCGATGCAGCTGATACTCTCTGCTAGCCGAGATAAGCTTTGGTGCATCAACTTTAGTAGGTGGCCAAGTGTCAGCGCTGAGCCTTTTACTAGATGCGTTGCATCCGATAGAGCTTGCTGGCTGTAATCGACGTTAAATTCTTGAGCACGGTAAGCCGGCCCGTTGTTGTCCCACATATCTTGACAGGTTTTGAAGAGAGTTTGGATTTCTTCGATGGCTTGTTCGAAGTTGTTGATGCAGCTTCGGTCTTGCTGGTGGCTAAAGTGACTGTGTGCAGCAACACTGAGCTCTTGAGTGATTTGCTTATTAAAGTGGACTGTTAACTGCCACTCTTTGATGTAAGCAGAAACATCGCTGCATTCGGCACTGACCATGGCAAAACGTTGTTCAAGCGCATTTTGTGCAGCAAATACGTTCGCGAGTAAGGTATCGATGGATGGTGATGCCTTGTCGTCTTGGTCGATGCTTTCCTCATCATCATTTGTGCTTTCTTTTGTCTCCGAATGAGGGGAGATAGCCACAGGGTCCGTTCTTTGGTCAAAGGTTAGCAATATGGCATTGAATAATGCGTGTTGCGCTTGGTTAAGTTGCTCAACCATTTGACGAAGGTTTTGCTCTGTTTTTGTCGGCCACAGAAATGTACCCACCAAGGTATAAAGCACCACCCCAAAGATGGTCATATATGCTCGATCGACACCGTAAAGAAATGCGCCCTCTGCATCGCCGCCGTTGGACATCATTAAAACCATGACGCCTGTTAATGCAAGTAACGTAGGGTCTTTTTGGTAAGCATTGCGAAAATAAAAGATAAATGAAATGACAATAGAAACGCTGAGCATGTACAACAGGCGGTCTTGCGCAAACATCCCAACCAACAATAATCCAATGACCGCGCCAACGACGGTGCCAAGTACACGCAATGTCCCCTTAGCGAGTGACTCTCGGCGACTGCCAGTGGATGCAATCAACATGACAGTTGTTGCTGCGGTAGATGCTTGAGGCCAACCCAGAGCAAAAGGGATCAAATATGCCAGAGTTAGGCTAAGCGCTACTTTTATGGCGAATTTGACTTTGTCGTTCATAGTATCAACGTTTGCTCTGTTTTATGGTGGTAAGTGGATGAATTTACGTAATCAATAATCAGAAATTCATTCTGAAAGAATTTCGGAGGCGGAATATAACGGCCAAAAAACAGTGATTTGTGAATCCTTTGTCAAAATCAAGTTGGGTCAAAATACTCAAATCACTGTTCAACCCCCATAGCCTTTAGCGTGAGGGAGAAATGACCAAGAAAAAGTTGCACTATAAGTCTCATTACTGATACAGATTTACAGGCATAACCAAACCGATTTTTATTCAAAGCCCATCGCCAGCGTGTTAGTTATTACTCGTCCTCAAAGTACTGCGCAAACAAGTGCCTAACAAAAAGCATAGATGATGGGAGATAAGTTGAGAGGAAAGTTTTTATTTTTTATTGGCTTGCTGGTATTTTTGTTAGTTTTTGGGATCGAGATAAAAATACTAAAGCGATACCCCCAAGGATGATGGCACTGGTTATGATTGAATGGATGGTGAGCGACTCACTTAACAACACTCTTCCTAAGACTAACGCAATTACAGGGACAGAAAGTTGAGTCACTCTTGTTTGTTGCGAGGTTGAACTCATGCATGATCATTTATAGCAGAGCCATACAGCGATTTGATGGTGTTTCTCAACCACACCAGTTTGGGATTGTACGCATTACGTTTGTGCCAAATCATGGTGAATGGGATCAGCAGCTTCTCTTGCTGTGGCTGTTCTAAAGGAATGGGTAAGCACACCAAATCTGGATGCAGCTTCTTGGTGTAACTTTTACAGTATTGCGGCGCAGTGGTCAGCATATTGTGGTGTGGTTGCGCGGCCATAAACAGAGACTGTTCGAAGCTCGACATGGTTAAGCCAATAGAGCGCTGTAAACCAAGTTCACTCAATACTTCGTCCAGTGCCCACGTCTCACTCTTTTCCCAAACTATATTGATGTGTTGGTAACTCAAAAAGGTTTCAAGGTTCCATTCCTGCTCCAAAGCGGGGTGATCTTTGTGTAGGTACACCATAGGTAAATCTGAGAACAGTACTTCGAAATCAAGAAAGTAAGGAAGCAGGTCGAGTGACTCTTTTGAGCGGGGATGACTCTCTCTGCCAGTAAAGCCGATGTCTGCCTCGCCCCGCACAATCGCATCGAGTGAATCGTAATCCCAGTTACTGGTTTTGACTTTCGCATCTGGGTAGCGTTGGTGGATTGCGATAAGAAGCTCATCAAGAATCGTCAGTACTAACGGGGATTCAATGGTCAGATCAAAGCGCACGCCTTTTGGTGCTATATCGCTGCGTTTCTCCGCAATTTGGCTGCCAATTTGTAGCCATTCCGCCAGATCTTGCTCCATGCTTTGCGCTAATGGAGTGGGTGCTAATCCTTTTGGTGTTTTCACAAACAGAGGATCATCAAACCAGTCACGAAGCTTATTAAGCGATTTACTTACCGTTGACGGCGTGACGTTTAACTTCTTCGACGCTTTGGAAACACTCTGCTCTTGCAGCAGCAATTGCAGAGTGAACAGCAGGTTGAGATCAAGACGGGCTAGTGATTTCTTCATAGTGGCTTTCATGAGCAGGCTTAGGAATAAATAGTATTAGAGCCAAGCTGATTGCGCCACCTATAGCTAACACAAACACCAACATATTCAGCGCATTAATGCCGATTAACCCCATAAACCAGATGTAGAGGGCAGAGCAACACACTTGAGCGATGCCCAACAGTGAGCTTGCTACACCAGCACGCAGAGAGAAAGGGCTGAGCGCTTGACTCATGGCCACGCCAAAGCCAATCGAGAAGCCAGCGCAAATCAGCCCAAATCCGAATAAGTAAAATGGGATTCCCCATTGGTTTAGATGAGCAAAACCAATCACCATCGCCGCACTGACAAGCAAGGTTTGCGAAGTCAGCATCAGAGTACGTTGCTTAAAGTAAGACAAAGCCAATGGCGCAGAGAAAGAAGTGATCATACTGACTAATGCAGTGCCTGCCATGACAGAAGAATATCCACCACGATCAAAACCAAGTTCGCCCATCACCAGCATTGGAGAGACATTCACGTAGGTAAGAATGGTGGTCACGCCGATGGCCGTAATGATGAGTCGGCTGATGAAAAAGCGCTCCGCGAACGTTTCTTGGGTAGAAGCTGAAGTGGTGTTTTGTTGTGGCAATGCACTAGGCTTTGATTCTTTCAGCACCAAGGTCGAAAGCAAACAAACCACCACACCCATGCCAGCCATTGTGGTGAATAGGCTTGGCCAAGGGAATTTGAGCATAATGAGATGGCCAACAACGGGGGCGATGACAGGAATGATGCAGGTAATGCCGTTAAGCATCGACAGCACCTTAGCGCGGCGTTTGTCATCCAATGTGTCGCGTAAAATAGCAAAAGCAACCACATAGCAAGATCCAGCCCCAATACCTTGTGCAAAACGTGCGATTAAAAACGTATTGGATTGTTCTGCCATTCCGCCAAGCAATGATGCTGCAATAAAAATGGCTGCACCTACTATCGCTACGGGTTTACGGCCAACGGAGTCGGCGATTTTTCCTGCAAACAGCATGGTGGTTGCCATACCTGCAAGATAAATAGAAAACGCGATGTGTAATTGTGATTCACTGGCGTTTAAATCCGCGGCAATTTGAGGCAAACCTACAAGATAAAGATCAATGGCGGTAGGATAGAGTAAAACAAGAGAGAAACTACAAAGCAGAAAACGAAACATGACAACCTCACTAACAGTTGATGAGGATAATAGTTTGCTAAACGTTTGCCTGCGAGTGGGAATTGCGACCGTAGGTATTTCCATTTACGACATACCCTGTATAAATCGAACGTAATTCAAACAAAGATGACGATGATTACTATTGAAGTCGATAACCTAGAAAAGGCCGAATCGTTTGGGGATGATGAATTTGTATTGAATGTGCATAGGCTGGGGTAATTTTTCGCCCAGTTACCATTTGCTTCTGAATAAGTACTAAAGCTCAAACGCCATTTTGATTGCCAATCTGTCAGCTTTTGCACAAACTCATCCGTTTCAGAAGTCAGGTGAATATCAACCAAATCTCGTGGAAGATGCGTCGCCTCAGCTAAACCTTTGATCGTAAACGACTGAGTGCCATCAACACTTGCGTATTTCACGCCATCTTTAAACGCGTGTAACGTTGTGTAACTAGCAAACGGTTCTAGCTGATCAATGGAACCTAATTTGATCCATTGCCCTTCATCACCAAAGCGCGCTTCTACGGTAAGATCGTAAGCGGTTGGAGCCGCATAACTGATAATGTCCAACTCATCAAGACGCTGTATGCCCGACAATAGGCGATCGATACGCACTTCGTGGTTAGACGTTAAGCTCTCCCCGCTTTCACCATCAAACAATAGCGGCGTCTTCGCCACTTCAGACGCAAGCAAACCAAATACTTGATCGTTTGTCGCTGGAGTGTTGTCTTGGTGAACACGCAGTTCATCCATATTGGCAACCACTACCGTATACAGTCTTGCAGCATCGCTAGAGATTTATCTTCAACCAACTCATCACCAGCTTGTACTGATGCAAGGTCTAATACGTAGGTTAAGGTGTTATCAAAGCTCACCACCAATTCATTGTTCACTACTTCCATCTTCACATTACGGTAGATAAGTATGGTTACAGCCAGTGCGATATTGCATTCGTCCACAACGATCCAGAAATGTATTTGGAGATAAAATTCTGAAGCATTCTTAATGTGACCTATATCACCTTAACGGTGAATCATATAGAATGGCGGCCACATTCAATATGACCTTTTTTAACAGTATCTCGTAAGTAAATTAAGAGCTTGTTATTAAAAGAAATTTACTGCGAGGACGCCGCTATCATAAGTACAAATAACATCACCATGCAATTTGGTGCTGAACCTCTATTTGAAAACATTTCAGCTAAGTTTGGTAACGGTAACCGTTACGGCCTAATTGGTGCAAACGGCTGTGGTAAGTCAACGTTCATGAAAATTCTGAGTGGTGCGTTAATGCCAAGCTCAGGTAACGTATCGATTACTCCAGGGTTAAAACTGGGCGTATTGAGCCAAGATCAGTTTGCGTTTGAGCAATACACCGTGATTGATGCCGTGATTATGGGTGACCGTAAATTGTGGGAAGTGAAGCAAGAACGTGATCGTATCTATTCATTACCTGAAATGAGCGAAGAAGACGGCATGAAAGTCGCTGAGCTTGAAAGCGAATTTGCTGAAATGGATGGTTACACCGCAGAAAGCCGTGCTGGTGATATTTTGCTTCAAGCGGGTATCGAGGAAGAGTTGCACTTTGGTTTGATGCAACAAGTTGCCCCGGGCTGGAAACTGCGCGTGCTGTTGGCGCAAGCCTTGTTCGCTAACCCAGATATTCTGCTACTTGACGAACCAACCAACAACTTGGACATCCACACCATCAACTGGTTGGCGGAAGAGTTAAACCAACGTAAGTGCACGATGATCATCATCTCGCACGACCGCCATTTTCTAAACTCTGTGTGTACGCACATGGCAGATATCGATTACGGTGAGTTACGCATTTACCCTGGCAACTACGAGTACTTCCTCGAAGCCTCGGGTCTACGTCGTGAACAGCTATTGGCTTCTAACGCGAAGAAAACAGCTGAAATCAACGAACTGCAAGATTTCGTAAACCGCTTTGGTGCAAATGCATCTAAGGCGAAACAAGCCAGCTCTCGCGCTAAAAAGATGGATAAAATCCAACTCGACGAAGTGAAAGCAAGTAGCCGTGTGAGCCCATCGATTGATTTCGGTGAGGGTAAAAAACTGCATCGTTTAGCATTGGAACTGCAAGACCTTGGTCACTCGTTTGGTGATGAGCTGTTGTTTGAAAAAGGCAACTTGTTACTTGAAGCGGGCACTCGCCTTGCGATCATCGGTGAAAACGGTGTGGGTAAAACAACCTTGCTACGTTGTCTAGTGAACGAACTAGAGCAAACTCAGGGTGTAGTAAAGTGGTCTGAAAACGCTTCGATCGGTTACTGCCCTCAAGACAGCACCGCAGATTTTGACAATGACCTTACGATCTTTGAGTGGATCTCCCAGTGGCGTACCGTTAAACACAATGACTTAATGGTGCGTGGCATCTTAGGACGTCTATTATTCACGGCTGACGACGCGAATAAAAAGGCGAAAAATTGCTCAGGTGGTGAGAAGAACCGCCTACTATTTGGTAAGCTAATGATGCAAGACATCAATGTGCTGGTTATGGATGAGCCAACCAACCACATGGATATGGAAGCGATTGAAGCACTCAACAGCGCACTAAAAGTGTATACAGGCACGTTGATCTTTGTGAGCCACGACCGCGAGTTTGTATCATCGCTTGCGACATCAATTATTGATGTAAGAGACAAAAAATTGGTGAGTTTCCAAGGTACGTTTGAAGAGTACATGGCGCATCAAGAAAAAGTACTAAGCGCTGCGTAACGAAACTATTTAATCAGTAGTTATTAACCTGTAGATAGTTATTAGCCTGTAGATAGCGAATAGCCTTAAACCTTGAATAAACGAAAATAGGCGCAGGTTATTCGCCGCTATGATTTTATTTTACCCTTATTAAAAGGGCACGGTGGTAAGCCAATAAGCGCCACTCATCAGCAAGGAGTCGTTCATGAGCCATGAATTTATGACCGAAGAAGAACGTATTGAACTGCAGAAGAACAACCCATTGCATGGTCTTAAAATTGAAGACATGTTGCAGCAGCTTGTAGATTTTTATGGTTGGGAAATTCTTGATACTGCAATGCGTATGAACTGTTTCAATACTAAACCAAGCATTGCAAGCAGCGTGAAATACCTGAAGAAAACGGAATGGGCTCGCGAGCGAGTAGAGAACTTTTACCTATACCGCTACAAGCGCATGCCAAAGGCGTCTGAATACGAGTACAACTTGCCACCACGTGCACGTACTTTCCGTCATGGATTGGAACCACGTGAGCCAATGGAATTAACCGTAGAATCGATTCTGGCTTCACAAGCAAAGGCTGCGTCTGCGCACAAAGAGCGTTCAGCAAAGCAACGCTCAGACCGTGCTCGCTTTAATAATCGTCGCCGATAAACTTTCAATTCTCTTGTTCTTGTAGGCTTGATCTCTAAGAGCAGGATGATTTTGATGAAAAGCCAAACTACCCAGTTTGGCTTTTTTATTATCTTTTCTTCAGCTAAACCTTGTTATCAAGACCCTAGCTTAATAATCGAAGCGTACATCTGCTGCGGATCTGACTGACGGCTGAATCGCGCTTGGAAGCTCTCCACCACATAATCAATAAAGGCTCGTAACTTTTGCGATTGCTCTTTGTGGTAAGGGTAGACGATATACAGCGCGTGCTTTTCCATCTGCCATTCAGGAGTAATCTCAACCAATTCACCTGAAGCTAATTGAGGCTCAACAAAGAAGTCTGGCAACAACGCAACCCCATGTCCGGCACATGCCGCTTGGGTGAGCGCCAAACCACTGTTGACAGTGTAAACACTCGCAGGCAGATCAACTTCCAGTACCTCGCTGCCATTTTGAAATGTCCAGCGGCGAGACGTTGAAGAGAGGCTATAGCTAAGTAGGCGATGGTTTATAACGTCACGTGGAGATTTAAACGGCTGCGACTCTTCAAGGTATTGAGGGGAAGCGCAAAGTACACGGCGGATATCCAATAGTTTACGCGAGCGTAGGCTAGAGTTACCCAATTCGCCTCCCCCACGAATGGCAATATCGACCCCTTGCTCAATCAAATCAATATGTTCATCACTCATCACCACTTCGATGGAAAGCTCTGGATGCAATTTCATAAACTCGCAGATGATGGGGTTTAGCTCAATCAACCCTAATGACATAGGCATGCTGATTTTTAGCGTGCCCTTTAATGTGTGGGAAGACTCAATCACCGAGCGGTCTGCGTTGTTGAGTGCATCGAGAACCTGACACACTTGCTGATAATAGAGCTGACCATTATCGGTAATGTGCAAGTTACGCGTCGTGCGGTTAATTAGAGGACTTTTTAAATAGCTCTCTAACTCATTGATGTTTTTACTGATGGCGGCTTTTGAGAGATTTAAATCTTCTGCTGCCGCGACGAAGCTACCTAGCTCCACCACTCGACGAAATACGGTTAATGCTCTGATCTTATCCACGCATTAGTTTCCTCATGTTTTTATTGTTCACTGTTGGTGAACTATATGGCCACTATTATAGTGTTTATTCACTGTTGGGAGTTAATTAATATCACCTCATTCACTGAGTGCCCGACATAAGTAGGGGCAAACGTAATTAGGATTCCACTATGAAAAAGATCGTCGCATTTACTGGTAGCAACAACAGCCAATCAATCCACAGCCTTTTAGTTCAAGCGTTGGCAAACCAGGCTAAACAAACAGAAGTAAACACCATCGACCTAAACGACTTTGAACTACCAATGTACGGCTTGGACGTTGAAGGTCAGGGCATCCCAGAAAACGCACACAAACTGCGTGCAACGTTAAACGAATACGATGCGATCATCATTGCATCACCAGAGCACAACGGCTCAATGCCAGCATTCCTGAAAAATGCGATTGATTGGCTATCGCGTGTTGCACCCCAAGGTACGTCTTTCTTTGGTGACACTAAGAAACCAGTTCTGCTAGTGAGCACATCTCCGGGTGCAAACGGCGGCGCAACTAACATCAAAACCATGGCTGAGTTGATGCCTTGGTGGGGTGGCGATGTAAAAGGCACATACAGCCTAGGCGGCTTCTACGACAAATTCCAAGATGGCGAATTTGATGTTGCGACCTTAGCGGAACTGAGTGAGCTAATGGTGTCTTTCGAGAAGTCTCTTTAAGTTATCTATACTCGCATGAGTAGTGATTCATCAGGGTAGCGAATCAAGAAAGGTAGGTAAGATATGGCGGTATTAGAACAAGGCGTTTGGTATCCAAACAAAGACGCAAGTGAGCTGACAGCAGAAGATCAATTCGCGTTACCAAGTCAGATCGAAGCGGGTCGCCATCACTTGTACATGTCGTTGGCTTGTCCATTTGCCCATCGCCCTTACTTAGTGATCAAGTATCTTGGTTTGGATGAGGTTATTTCCGTCTCTTCCGTTGCTGCAAAGCGTTACAGCAATGGTTGGGAGTTTGATAGTGCACATCCTGATCCTCTATACCGCGCGGATAATCTAGCGGAGTTGTATGTAAAAGCGAAAAGCGACTACACCGGACGCGTAACCGTCCCTTTACTGTGGGATAAGCAAAACCATGCGATTGTGGGTAATGATTCCGCAGCAATGGCAATGGACCTCGCTACGCGTTGGCTACCTTTGGCAAAACATCCGGTGGAGTTGGTACCAGCCGCATTGCGTGAAGAGATCGAAAGCCTAAATCGATGGCTTCACAGCAATGTGAATGGCAAGGTGTATCAAGTCGGCTTTGCAACCACGCAAGCGCAATATGACCAAGCGAGCGAAACCTTGTTTGATGCGTTAGCGCAACTGGATCAGCGTTTGGGTCAGTCGCGCTACTTGCATGGCGAAGACGTTACCTTATCAGACGTGTTCTTGCTGCCAACATTGGTCCGTTTCGAGGCGGTGTACGAAGTGCACTTCAAAGCCAACAAAAAGCCCCTAAGGGCGCACCAAAACTTGTATCGTTACATGCTGGATTTGGTTGCCGATGAGCGCATTCGCAGCACCATCAATATTGATTACATGAAGCTGCATTATTTCTTCTCGCACAAGCACATCAACCCAAATGGGATTGTGCCCGCAGGCCCTAAGATTGAGTGGCTGTAAACAAGATAAAAATGAAGCGTGGACCGAGAATAGGCTTGGTTCACCAATCACCATCGATTAATAATGAGCACAATGTCATCAGAAACGTATCGAGATACGGCTGATGACGTTTAAATGCACTCGCAATATTGAGCAGTTAACTCTCCGTTCTCCGGGCTATTACTCGGGCTGCACGCTAGGATAAAAATCCAAACAACGCTCAGTAAGCCACTGCAGCACAGGACCTGCTTCCTTTGCTTTGCTCGTCACACGGTCAATTTGTAAAAGCCAATCTTTCTCTTCCCCTTGTAGCTTAAGAGGAACGATATCTGAGTGCTTTTGAAACAGGTGGTCAGGTATCAAGCTCCAGTTATTATTCAGTTTAATCAACTCTACTAAGGTTTCTAAATCATTCACTTTGGTCAGTGAATTAGATAAGTTTGCGTTGTAGTGAGCAGGGTAGTCTTTTAATACGATTTGTCGATACGCCTTAAGCGCTTCAAAAGAAACGGAGTCTTCAGTCAATAGTGGATGTGATTGATGTATAGCGATAGAAAACGGCACATAGCCAATCGAACCTAAAAGCACGTTCTTAGGCTGTGTGCTGCCCCACAACATAAAACCGATATCCACTTCATTACTCGCGACAGCATCAGCAATGTCATTGTTTTTCAAGACATTGAGATTGAGCTCGGTGTGCGGGAATTGCTGATAAAACTCATCAATGACGCCAAAAAACTGCGGTGTTAGTAAAAGCGCATTGATTCCTATCGAGATCCTATCTTCTACTCCCACATTGAACGTTTGCAGCATATTTTGTACGTGTTGCGCATGTTCTAACAAAGAGATGGCTTGAGCATGCAGTCGCTCGCCTTGTGCCGTTAAGGTAGGCAATCGAGAAGTACGATCAAAGATGGTCAGTCCTGTGTCTATTTCCAAGTTTGAAATCGTAGTACTGACCGCAGACTGTACTTTCCCAAGCTTTCTTGCCGCCGCAGAAAACGAACCACACTCCACGCACATGACTAACGTTTCAAGTTGTTGAAGATTGAACATAACGATGTATCTAATTTTTAGATGGTAGCTAACTATATCTTATAAAAATTTTAGATGACAATCGCTCTATTAATCGTTAAGTACAAGTAGAGAATAAGATGAGTAACCACCAATCTGTGGAATTATCGGATACACAAAAGGAACTTGAAGCATTGCGTGAGCGTCTGCGCCAAAATTCACAGGTTATGCAGAGCTCTTCGAAGAAAGTTGACGCTAATGCCATGATGGCGGGCGTGATTAAGACCGTTGCGACGTTCGAAAAAGACTAATAAGCTCCTTGCTAGAAAGTAGAAAGGCACCAATTAATGGTAATGCCAGTCAGCTTAACTGGCTGGCATTACCGACATCGCGGTGCTTTTGTTTGAGTGCGAAATGGCACTCAGTATTTTGTCCGTGACTAGAACTTCGCCATAAATGACTTAGTCAGTGGCAGGCGGAAATCTTTGCCCATCATTTCATAAACGTTGAATTTCACCGTGTTCCAGTTTTCTTCAAAGTTGTACTCGAACACGCTATCACCAGTATCCAAGCTTTGTGTCATGGTCCATTCTGTCGCGTAGCTAGACATACCATTGCCGTTGCCAAAGTCTTTGTATGGCGCGTCCGCAGGTACACGGTAAGGAACTGTCGACAGCTTCATCATACCGTTGGTGATGCTGGTCGGCTCAGTGAGTTTGTTCATAAAGTAGCTAGCATGAACAAAGCGGCTGTGTGAGTTGCCGTTACCAATAGAGCCAAAGTCGGTATCACGGCTCGCGGCTTCCCACGTTGGTTGAACCTTGTTGCGCATTTCGATGTGTTCTTTCATCGAAGGGTCGTTAGTCATTACCATCGCTTCTTCGCCACGGTAGGTCTTCAAGCCATCATCATCCATTTCAATCACTAGGCGGTCACCGCTCTTATCCGTGACAGACCAGTGCAGTTTGATTTCAACGGGCATACCTTCCATAGGAATTGATGCGAAGTCTAGTGTTGGCAGAGCTTTAACAACCTCATCGACATTCGCATAATTCGCAAGTAAGTATTCAGCGATAGTAAATTGCGTGACTTCTGACCCCGTTTCTGACTTTTTCATGGTCATGCCTGGATAGAACAGAGCGTTGACTTGCATGCCTTCGTTGTTTACGCCGTCGGCCACCAACTCACCATAAGCCAATACAGCAACCATGTCATATTTCACCGTGTAGGTATTGCCTAGACCATTACCTTGAAGTGAACGAACGTCACCTTTGTTAATGGTACCTAGCACAGGTGAGGTTGATTCCATCCAATCCATCGTTCTAGAAGTGAAAGTGCCCAAGTCGGTATTCCATGCGACTGAGGTACAAGCGTGCGCTACACCAGTAGTAAGAGTGCCAGCAAGAAGAGCTAGGGTGATTGCTTTCAATTTCATAGTAACTCCGATTCATGTTTAGGAACGATTTGGAGTGTACGGTGGAAAACTAAAAAGCTTAAATCACATCATGAGCATTCAATCCTCACTTTGAATGCTATGAGCATGACTGTGTTCTTTAAACAGTCGAATCATTTCTCGCGTGACAGGACCGGCTAAGCGGTTGTGTTGCCAAAGGTTGATGGGGAACTGAAGTACGGCATGTAGTTCGTCTATCTCAATGGTCTGTAATTGCTGGGTGGCTAAAAGCTCCTCCACGCAATGGGTCGGGATAATTGCCCAACCATCACCTGCGACTAACAGGTTTTTGAGCACATTCACACTTTCGATTTGTTGTGCGAGATTCGATATCGTCAGTGTCTGCGCGATGCCAGTATGGTGAAAATCCGCCATCAACAGTTGCCTTGCTCGCTTTAGAGAAGTGAGGTCAACAATCTGATGTTGCTTAATAAATTCGCTGGTGGCACATACAACAAAAGGAAGATTGAGTAGATAGGTGTAGCTGAATGCTGTCGTGGCATTGCCCGTCGGAACAAGCATGACACCAAGGTCTGCAGCATCTTGCTCGAACAAAGCTTTTGTTTCGTTATTGTTTTTATGAAGCCAGTTCACTTTGACCAACGGGAATTTTTTGCGAATCCCAATCATCACATCTTGAATCAGTTTTCCTGGCACCAATTCACTATGGCAGATCGTAATTTGGCTCTCGTTCCCTTGTTCGGTGCTCTGGCAAAGACGCTCAAAAGACTTGGTCGTTTCCGCGAGGTTTTTAGCATGTTGATACAGTGCTAAGCCTTCTTCCGTCAATTGAGGATAGCGCGTCGAACGATCAAACAAGGTCATGTTGATCTCAATTTCGAGGTTGGTGATCACCTGCCCAAGTGTAGTGCGATGCTTATTTAATTGTTTTGCTGCGGCGCTAAAGGAGCCACATTCCGCAACAGCGACAAAGGAGGTGACTTGCTCATAACTTATGTGCATGATGGTTTGGTCCTACAAAAGTGTCTTATTCAAACCTAATGTAAGACCCAAACAGAGTCCAGACAGAGAAGAGCAAGTTGTGATGAGTTGAGAGTTCTATGCGATTCAACGATTTAGAATCTGAATGTTGAGTGCTTTGTTTTTTCTTTAAAATCAATTTATTAATTGATTTCTGTGATGATTTATAAGTTTGTGTCATTCGTTGTGTCATCACTTTTGCTCGAGCTAGGTTTTAACAAAGGACTGCTTAGGTTGTTTTTTGCCCATGATTGAAGTGGTGTTCTCAAATAATCCGTACCATTCGGGTTATGGCGAGACCAAAGCACCAGCATTAATGCGCTCTGTTGCCAAGTTATTGGCTGACAACAAATAGATGATGAGGATACAAAAAGCACACGTGAGGTGTGCTTTTTCATTCGATTAGCTCGGTCACTGGCATTACTTAACTTGCAGTATCTCAGCCAATCCGCCGGCGTTATGAATGTTTGTGAAGCCTTGTGACTGCAAGTATTGATAGGCTTGCCCTGAGCGATTGCCGCTGCGGCAGTAAAGGACGATATGTACGTCTTTATCAACGTTGGCTAAATATGTGTCTAACTCTGACAGTGGGTAATTGACCGCGTTGTCTAAATGACCATCCGCAAACTCTTGTGGCGTACGAACATCAACTATCATTGCGCCTTGTTCAATAAGCTGCCAACCCTGCTCCGCCCGCTCGGAAGCCAGTGCAGTTGAGTGAAGTAATCCAGTACACATTAGCATTAAAGCAAGAGTAAATAGTCGCATTAAAAATTGCCCTCGAACGACATAGTTATGTAGCTGTTTTATATAGCATAATGTTGAGTATTAAGACGAACTACTTTTCTTGAGCGTGCTGAGATATCACCGATTCATTTTCGCCGTCGTGTTCGTCGTCACGTTTTTGTTTCTCGTGCATAGCCTCAATCAATTGGCGATCCAGTTCAGCAAAGAATCTGTCTTCTTCTGCCTTACCTCGAAGACGGAGTTTTTCAGTAAAATCCATGAGTAGGTCTCCTACTTGGTATACCACTTTAAGTATAGACACTGAGTTTTTTAAGGCAGGCTGAATCAAATAAAAAGAGCCCTCTAGGGGGAGAGGGCTCAGGGGAGGAGCTTAATCAGGTTTAAGCTCGAATTAGATTGGTTGCATTTTTCATTGCTTCTTTCGTTGAGCATTCCACAACATTCGCATTTGCAAATCGGTGTGCGTCTTTCACTTGAATATCGTGAGCAAGAATCACCAATTTCGCGTTTGCTACATCTAGGTCCGTGATGCGATTCTGGATGCCGTTTTGACCTTGCGTTTCCACTTTGATCTTGATGCCAGCCGCTGCGCCTGCTTTTTCAAGTGCTTTTGCCGCCATGAATGTGTGTGCTACGCCTGATGGGCAACAGGTTACTGCTACGATGTCGTACTCGCCTTCGCCTGCTGTTGGAGCCGCTTGAGTTTGTACAGGTGCTGCTTCTGCGATTTCGTCTTCTGCTTCTTCTTCAGCGACTGGTTTCCAGAAGCCAACGATAACTGCTGTGGTGAGTGAGCCTAGCGCGATACCAACTACGTACATCGGAATGTTGCTTGATACTGGTGCCGTGATCAGGCCACCCCATGGTGCGTGTAGCAGGATGTCCGTTAGGAAACCAAACACACAGCCAACAATACCACCAGCAACGATTGATGGAAGAACGCGCATTGGGTCGTTTGCTGCGAATGGGATAGCGCCTTCAGAGATACCGATAGAACCCATGATTGCAGCTGCTTTACCAGCTTCTTGCTCTTGCTTAGTGAATTTCTTCTTGAATAGGAATGTGGCTAGTGCCATGCCTAGAGGAGGCGTACAGATAGCGATACCAACACCACCCATTAGCCATGGTTGAGTGTCAACTTGAGTTTGAGCGAATAGCGTCGCTACTTTGTTGATTGGACCACCCATGTCGAACGCTGTCATACCGCCAAGAATAGCACCTAGAACCACTTTAGAAGCGCCAGCCATAGAAGCTAGGAATTCGTTCATAGAAGCCATGAAGATCTTGATT
The DNA here is from genome assembly GCF_019670485.1 of Vibrio alfacsensis. Taxonomy (NCBI): domain Bacteria; kingdom Pseudomonadati; phylum Pseudomonadota; class Gammaproteobacteria; order Vibrionales; family Vibrionaceae; genus Vibrio; species Vibrio alfacsensis. Next base: position 1,279,431 of record NZ_AP024166.1, on the reverse strand, counting down.
GGCTCACCGATACCCCAAAGCACGATACCTGCAGAAATGAGAGTACCAATTAGTGGGTAAATGAAGTACGCGCCAAGAGCCGTCATGTTGGTAGAAAGAGGGATCTTCTTAAGTTGGAATACCACACCACCGGCGATGAAACCTGCAACGATACAGCCAAGGAAGCCACCGCCCATGTCTGCCATGATGCCAGAAGAAATCATGGCTGGAGCAAGTGCTGGTTTGTCTGCAATTGAGTAACCGATAAAGCCACCCAGAATAATTGGAAACAGTACCAGACCTTTAATACCGATATTAGAAATATCAGCCAATAAACCATCGGCAGGTACCGCACCTTTACCAGATGCCATTACCGCTAAAGCCAATAGAACACCACCGGCAACGATAAACGGCAACATGTGAGAAGTACCAAATAAAAGGTGACCTTTCATGGTGCTTAAGAGTTTTTTAAAATCGCTATTATTAGTAGCTTGAGCTGTTAGGGTACTCATAATTCTACGCCTTATGAATTAATTAAAATATTTAGTATTTGATGTTCGTCTTTTGCGTTATGGATATCTTCAATAAACTCTTCGCTAAATTTTCCGAATAATTCTTGAAGAACATAAATATGGTGATCCGCGCCATTGTCTGGAGACGCAATCATGAAAAATACGGTTGGTTTGATGCCGTCTTCATCGTTGTATTCGATCCCATCACGCTTTACGCCAACAGCGATGGCAGGCTCTGTGACCGCTTTGCTTTTTGCGTGTGGGTAAGCGATACCGTCCATTGACGTGACGCTTAGCGCTTCACGGATTTCAATGTCGTTTAAAAATGCTTCTTTGCTATTGATGCGATTATTCTCAAATAGCATTTGTGCTAGTTCTTCAAACACTTCTTTTTTATTTGTTGCTTGAAGGTTGTTATTAATTAGGCTGACGTTTGTTAGTTCGGTAATCATTTTTAACTCGTTGGTACTGAAGTAATGAGTTAAATTTAGTGAATATGGTTAATTTCGGAAATAGTAAAAAAAATCCAATAACTATATTTTTGTATCACTCGATATTAAGTGTGATAGACGTCATCAATATCCCTAACCAGCTAAGAGAGATGTTATGTGATGAATATCTCGGATAGTTAAAGATTTAGGATAAAGGGTACAAATTTAATTGGCTTAGAAAACCAGAAGTCTGAAAACAAGAAAACAAGAAAACAAAAGACAGATAGAGATATCAGTAAAGTGATGATGGTCTGTTTGGATACCGTTCCCCTGTGCCTAGTCGTATTTGAAGAGGTACCGACAAAGGGAAACCTGTAGTCAGAAGTGCGAAGAGTTGAGACGAATGAGACTGTTAGGGTTTATTTGGGTTTTTATACTTGTGCAACAAATCGAGTGGGATATGACAGTAGTCACCCGGAAAGCGCGTCAGTCGATCTTGATGTTCATTGTCACTCGGTACATAGTTTTTCAGTGGCAGTACCTCTACGACAATTTTATCGGCATCTTGTCTTTCGGCAATGAACGCCTTGGCAAACGCGAGATGTTGTTGATTTTGGCTGTAAACGCCTGTTCGGTATTTTTCACCGATGTCATCACCTTGCTTATTGATGCTGTAAGGATCAATGATTTCAAAAAAGTAGCTCATTAATGTACTTACGGATACCTGATTTGGGTCAAAGCAAGTCAGTACACACTCAGCGTAACCATCATATGCTGAGGACGTTGAGCTTGTTGTACCATTTGCCCGTCCGGCTTCAGTTTTCATTACCCCCGGTAGATGACGCATAAACTCTTGAACTCCCCAAAGGCAACCGCCCGCAAAGTAAATTTTTTCCATCGAACTGTCCTGTTAATATTTTTCTCATTATGTCAATTGTAGCGACCTCAACACAACTCCAACCATAAAACCGGAACAACTCATGAGCAATCTGCTCTCTGTTTTACCCCGCTTTTTCTCGGTACATTGAGTGCCATACGAAACAAAGGATACTGATATGAAAATTGAACATATAGCGATTTGGACAGAGCGGTTAGAAGAACTCAAAGCATTTTATGTAAACTATTTTAATGCTGTGTCTAATGACAAATACCATAATCCAACAAAGCAGTTCTCTTCTTATTTTCTTTCGTTTGAAAGTGGATGTCGGCTTGAACTTATGTCAATGGACAGTGTAAAGGCTTGTGAGAAATCTCATGCAATGCAAGTGACGGGACTCGCTCATTTTGCTTTTTCGTTAGGTTCAGAACAAGCGGTTGATCAGCTGACGAAAACTCTGATTGAAGATGGCTACCAGTGGGTAGATGGCCCAAGAAAAACCGGGGATGGGTACTATGAAAGCTGCATCTTAGATCCAGATGGAAATCGGATTGAATTGACGGTTTAGGGGACTTTCTGCTCGGACTTTGTTAGTAATCGTGAGGGTGAAAATCCGGTGACTAACATTGTCCCTGTAAGCACGAGTATCGTACCTAGTATCGTATTTAACCCGACAGGTTCATCTAAAATTAAGTTACCCCACAAAATTCCAAACACAGGAACCAAAAACGTAACGGATAAGGCCGATGCAGGCCCTACTTCAGAAACCAGCTTAAAATACAGTAAGTATGCCAACCCAGTACAGACAACGCCAAGCAGGACAACCGTGCTCCATTCAAAGGCAGAAGGTTCTGCACGCATAGGAATGAGTGGTAACAGCGGAAGCACCCAAATGGTTGCAGCCCACATACTGCCATGTGCGTTATTGAAAGCGGGGACTTGAGGGGCATTCTTTGTGTAGTTGGTCGCAATGCCATAACTGCACGCCGCCATTAAACTCGCGGTAATCGGCAGGATAGATTCTTTGCCTATTTTCGCAGCATCCCAACCAACTAAGACGGCAACGCCAAGAATTCCTAAGATCATGCCGAGTATGGCATGTGAATTGAGTGGGCTGCGATACCAAATAAATCCAATGAGAGCCCCCCAAATCGGAGCGGTTGAGTTAAGAATCGATAAAGTTGATGCATTTAAAGTTTGAGCTGCATAAGCAAAAAACAGAAATGGGATTGCTGAATTGAACAATCCAATGATGAGATAGTGTTTGGCGTGGCGAAGAAAAGAGAGTCTCTTTTTTAGATAAAAAGCGATCAGTAACAATGCTATTGCTGCAAAACCAACTCGAAATTCTATGAGGTAGGCTGGACCAAAAGTGTTGGCAGCGACACGCATAAACAAAAAAGACCCACCCCAAATGGCAGCAAGGCAAAGTAAGCGAACGAAACTGGCGGCGGTCATGATATATCCTTGTTTGAAGTCTCTAGCATTAATTATTTTTTTGATGTGTTTAGCGTGAAGCAAACAGAGGGAATGAGCAATATCAAATATAGCACCAGTTCCGAAAGTGACTGATGGTTTACGAGGTTGAATAGAAAGAATAGATGTAGAGTAATTACTCTAGTAAGAGTAAAGTGCTAATCACTCAAATTGTTGAACTCAGAGGAAAGACTCGATGAGGGTTAGATTGACGTCTCAACTTAGTAGACTTGCTTTGTTGATAGTGACTGCTTTTCAAGCACATGCTGCTGTTGTTTTACCGCTTTCTCCAGAACAAAATGCACATCCTTACCCAGTGGAACGAGTTACGCAGCTAAGATCAGCAGACCAGTTGATTCAAACATTTGAACAAGATGATTATTGCTTAAAGACCGTATTGAAAGATAACACGTTACCTCGCTACTTTGTCGAAAACTTACCGAGAGACCTTAATCACCTTCCGGTTGAACAAAAAGTATCCGGTTTTATTCGTTTGCTGTTACCGACTATTGTTGCAGTTAATGAGCAGTTACTTGAGGTACGAAAAGAACTCAATCAATTATCCCAAAAGCCCTCTACGAACTGGTCGGTCGAAGAGCAGCACTGGGTGGATAATATGAGAGCTTCTTATGGAATCAAGTCTCAAGATATGGAACAGTTATTGTTGCAAGTGGATGTGGTTCCAATAGGAATGGTACTGGCTCAGGCCATCGATGAAAGTGGTTGGGGTACGAGTTATTTTGCGACAATCGGGAATAATTTATACGGTGAGCATCTTTCATCCCGCGGTGGTAAGTACCTGACAACACCAGGGGGACATGTAAAAGTGTCTGCTTTTGATAATCTTTACGCGGGTACAGCCAGCTACATGCACAACTTAAATAGTACGAGAGCTTATAAGAAGCTTTGGGAAATGCGTAGAGCTTTGCGCCAAAAGCATGAATTAACGGGATATCAACTCGTGGGTAGCTTGGTTGATTACTCAACTCGTGGAGAGGCTTATGTGGAAAATTTAAGAGCCTTAATTAAACATCACGACTTAGACCGATTTGATCACGTCGTCTTAGATGAACGTCGATCCAAACTATTTCACTTTGCTTCGAAGTAATATTTAGTTCCCGTCACATTAATAAAGGCTATGCGTAGGAAGCTAAAGTTAAGGTAGGGAACTAAAGTTATGTGTGGAAAATTAAAAGCAAGTAATATCAAAAATTTGGTTTTAATGCATGTGTCGAATAATTTGTTGGATAACGTGCATATCAAAATGTACCCACTGATTAAATAAGTGCATTGTGTTGGTTATGAGGCGCAAGATTTTAAACTCAAGCTAAACTCAAAACTAACACAAACAACAGGGACTTATTTTATGAAGCTAGGTACATTAATTGCTACTTGTGTTGTTTTCTCAGGCGGAGCCATCGCGGACGAATTAACGGTCGAAATGATGGATTTGGGAACAGACCAATCAACGGGTACCGTCACGATTGCTTCCAGTGAGTATGGCACGGTATTTACGCCGAATCTCAAAGGCTTACCTGCGGGTGCTCATGGTTTTCATATACACGCCAATGGGTCTTGTGAAAGCAGTGAGAAAGCGGGAAAAACGGTGTTAGGTGGCGCAGCGGGTGGTCATTACGATCCGGAAAATACGGGTAAACATGGTTTTCCTTGGACAAATGACAACCACTTAGGCGATCTACCAGCGCTGTATGTCAATGCCGAAGGAATGGCCCAGCAACCCGTGTTAGCACCAAGAGTGGCATTGGACGATGTCAAAGGACGAGCTTTGATGATTCATGCTGGTGGCGATAATCATTCTGACCATCCAGCAAAACTTGGTGGTGGTGGGGCACGCATTGTGTGCGGTGTGATTAAGTAAATCAGCCTCTAATTTTTATAGATTAAAAAACGGTCCACATAAGTTGGACCGTTTTTGTTAGCAATAGAGCAAATGACAATAAGCCACACTACGCGAGATTTTCTACGACGATTTCGTCTGCATTGTCGACAAATATTGCCCCTTTGCTTTTTAACTCAGTAATGACGGCATCGACATTGTTTGGCAATACCGCACGACTTGAAGCAAGGTTTACGATAACGTCAAAGCCAAGATCAAGAGCCTGTTCAACGGATTTCTTTACGCAAAAATCTAGAGCTAGGCCACCAATAACAAGAGTGTCGATTTGGTTGATCTTAAGGAACTCATTGGCACCAGTGGTTTTGGTATCTGCCACATCATGAAAGAAGATTCCGTAAGGGTGTGCGTCTGGGTCCATTCCTTTATTTACTTGAAAGTCGTATTCCAGTACTGGAGGTAAACCATCGAGTAATTCAGAACCGGTTGTGCCGAGTACGCAGTGTCGATTCCATTTGATATCAACATTTGGCAACCCAACCGGTTCGAGCATGTTTGCAGGCGTTTCAGCATCCCACGCGGCTTTAGGCGGGTGTAAATCGCGACTCACCAGCTTTAAACGACCCTTTGTATGGTTATTTAGCAGTTCTGGCACGATGTCTAGTGCGCCGGCAACTGGCAACTCATTTGGGCACAACTCGGTAAAGCCTTTTTCAGGGTCTACATCAATAACGGCGGTGGTTTGGTAGTTAACTTGAACTGTCATGGCAGGTTCCTTATCTGTCGTTTAGCTTGCGTTAACCACGCAAACAGTTTTGGAAAAAGGTCACTTCATTATTCGTCAATGTGTACACCATAGCGGGTTTGCCGCCTTTTCCTTTGTTGGTGGACGCGACTTTGTTGGTGGCTTTAAGCACGCCTGAATCAACCAGACGACGCTTGATCGTCATACGGCTAATATCGATACCAAATTCTTGATATGCAGAGATGATGTCCGCGACTAAGAATTCTTTATCTAAAGCAAACAGCAAAACCGAAGTGTACTCAATGGAGGCTCGCAGCTTTTGCCAAGCCTTTTCAATGGTGTTTTGGTGATCAAACGCGAGGGTTTCTTTCCCCTCTAGTACGTCTTGTAACTTAAACCATTTGAGCTGAGACTCTGAGACGCCTGCATTGTTGATTTGTTCGACGTTGTTACGGTCAACTAAAGCGTAATGGGTGATATTTAAGCTCCAGTCTTCCGGGTCTCGTTTTGGATCGCCGTCGATAAAGGCTTCACTAAAATGTCGAGGATAGGTGTGGATTTTTTCGCGGCAAATACGACGTCTAGCGGCCTCAAAGTTTTCATCGGCAGGGCGTCCACCCTCGTGGGTCATGTCTTTATCAAATACGAATCCCCCCGGTAATGCCCATACTCCATGATAAGGGCGTTCAGGGTTGGAACGTTTGATCAGCAACACTTCCAAACCTGTATCGGCGTTGCCTGATAGTCTGAATGGAATAATGTCGACAGTCACGATCATGATGAGGTCCTGAGAATAATTTGTAAGTAATCTAGCGCATAACAACGGAGGGTTCAATGGGTAAGTAACTAATAGTTAGAAACGTCACCGAAACAAAAAACAGATCTACCGGTAGATTGACCATTAGTCTCTGATTATCTTATCCACAATGTCTGTGGAAAAAGTGAACGAAAAAACCTTATAAAAATGAGTGGTTAGTAACAAAAGTTGACAAACTGTCTGCACGTGTTTATTGTTTACGCAATTAAGTTAGTAACAATAAGTTATATACCAAAGTTAGCCTTGTGAAGAACCATTCTTAATCAGGAGTGGAAAAACAATAAGATACGGTTTGATTCGTACAGAGGGCATTGGGGTATAAACGAAAAAGGGCGTGTAGAAGGGCTCCGAATGAACACCAATTTATTTTCGTCTCGCATCATTCAAAGTGCGTTAGATTTCGACGTATACAAAGTGAACATGATGAGCGCTGTTGCGGCGTTGTATCCCGATGCGATGGTGTCATACAAATTTATCGTACGTAGTGAAGAGGATCTTTCTGAATTGCTACCAGAGGTAAAAGCGGAAGTTCTGAAACTGCAAGATATTCGGTTTTCTGCTGACGAAATTGAGTACATGAAAGGCGTCGCGCCTTATTTAAACTCGGCATTTGTTGATGGTCTGCGCGCATTTCGGTTTAACCCTCAACGTGATGTTTCTTTCAACATTAAAACGATGGCGGATGGTTCTAGCCAGTTGCGCATCACTATCAATGGCCTGTGGAAAGAAACCATTCTTTACGAAACCATCATCATGAGCATTGTATCGGAAGTTCGTAGCCGCTCTCGTTGGTCAGATATCCCTGTAGAACAGTTCCAGTCGGTACTAGAAGACAAAGTTCGTCATTTAAAAGCAGAATTGAAACGTCGTAACATCACTAACTTTAAGTTTGCCGATATGTCGACTCGTCGTCGCTTTTCCTTCCAAGCGCAGCGGTCAATGCTCGAATTTTTAAGCCAAGCCTTACCGAATAACCTAACTGGCACGAGTAACTACCACTTAGCCCGTGAACTCGGACTAACGCCAATTGGTACGGTGGCTCATGAATGGTTCATGGGGCATCAGGCGCTCGTTAATGTGCGTGATTCACAGAAAGTCGCATTACAACGTTGGCAGAAGATGTTTAATGGTGCGTTAGGTATAGCGCTGACGGATACCATAGGTATTGATGCATTTCTTAAAGACTTTGATGAAGAGTTGAGCCATGCGTATGCAGGTGTGCGCCATGACAGCGGATGCCCTTATGCATGGGGTGAGAAGATGATTGAGCACTATCAGTCGCTTGGTATTGACCCGATGACGAAGACTTTAGTCTTTACCGATGGTTTGAACTTTGAGCAAGCATTGGATATTTGTGAGCATTTCCAAGATCGCGTGCAAGTGAGCTTTGGTATTGGCACGTCTCTGGCGAACGACATGGGTGAGTACACGAATGCGAATGGCACGAAATATAAGCCTTTATCTATCGTGATTAAAATGGTGACGTGCAATGGCTCTCCAGTGGCAAAAATCAGCGATGAACCTGAAAAAGCCATGTGTGAAGATATCTTTTTCTTGATGAATCTAAAGCGACGTTTTGAGCAACCTTTAGATCTAGAAGAATGTCGACAGTTGATAGATCGCCTTGAAAATGAGGGTGATAATTACCTGATTGACGCATAAATTAAGCCGAATTAATGCACAGACTGAGCTGGATTAATGGATAGACAAAAGCATCTATCTCAGTACGAACTTAATCATCACCCTCTATGGTTTCGATAAATTTATATCGGCAATCTTAGAGGGTGATTTGGTTATAGTACAACCAAAGACAAATCAGGAATGAATGATGAATTTGGTTGTCCACTTGCAGAAAAAAACGATAAGAAAGCACGGATACGAGCTCGCAACGCGTCAAGCGTGGAAATGTGGCATCAAAGCGAATCTTGTTAAGCGTGTAATTGGTATTTATAAAGGCCAGATCGTCTGTACGGTGGAGGGATGCCGTGCTGAACTTTCCTCACCACTCAACAATCCATTGCACGATGATGAAAAGCAGGGGCGATACGTCTTTGTCGGGGGAATTTTCTGGGAGCCAAATAACATCATCGCACCGGGATTTCCTGATTTTATGTTTATGCATTTGCGAAATTTAACGCATCGTCATAAATACTTGACCGATGATGAACTGTTTTTGAGTTTGGCATAATTCGATGACCAGTCTGTTTCTTAAATCATTGCTCGGCGCCGCTGCAGTGATGATCATTGCACTGCTTTCAAAGTCGAAGAGTTTCTATATTGCGGGTTTAATTCCGTTGTTTCCGACGTTTTCATTGATCGCCCACTTTATCGTCGGAACAGAACGAGATATGCAAGCCCTGCGTGATACCGCATTGTTTGGTATTTATTCCTTGATTCCCTATAGTGCTTATCTGATTTCCGTTTTCTATTTTAGCTATCGCTTAAGTCTAGTGGGCACCTTAACTGCCGCAACACTCGTTTGGGTTGTCTGTGCTTCGATCCTGCTTGTCTTTTGGACGCGTTGGATGGTTCCTGCTTAGTTTTCTTCAGCCTAACTTTCTTTTTAAGCCTAACGCCAATTTGGCTTTCTCAGTCGGCGTTGTGTCAATTGACGTCGCTCCTATCGAGAATTGACTTATTTCTTATAATACATCGTTTTTTAACCTCAGAATGACATAAGATTTATGATTCGCTGATGTTTGTTTTTTCTCTCGATTTACCATTGGTCCAAGCAAAGTAAAATTTACTGGAACTAAATTATGAATATAAAATCGATTGCAATAGCAACGGCAGTGGTAGCAGTATTAGCGGGTTGTAAAGATAAGACGCCGCCACCACCAACAGAAGCAAACATCACTTTGGTCGAGGCGGTAACAGAAACGGTGAAAAACCCTCACCAAGTCTGTAAAGACGTCGTCGTGACTCACCGTGTGCAACCAAAAGACGAGAATAAATTGCTTGGTACGGTTGGCGGTGCAGCAGCAGGAGCGGCATTAGGAAACCAAATTGGTGGCGGGTCAGGAAAAGTGATCGCTACTGCGGCGGGGACGATTGCAGGCGCATTAGCGGGCCGAGAGATCCAAGATAATGTGCAAAAAGGCGACGTAGTAACAACGACGGAAAAGCAGTGTCACACAGAATACACCACATCAGAAAAAGTAACAGGTTACAACGTAACGTACAATGTGGCTGGCGTGCCATCAACCGTTCGTTTAAAAAGTAAACCTGTAGGTACTACATTCCCTATTCAAGATGGAAAAGTCATACTACCACAATAATCAGCCGTGATTTTTCAATGGATTAACACAGAGCAAAGCGCCCTTTAGCCTGACTTTCGAACTAAAGGGTGCCTATTTAGGGTGAGAACGCTCTGATTTGTTATTTATCAGCAAAATAGTCGACCAGTGTTTTTCGCCATTTTCGCGACTCTCTGATCTGGAGAAGTGCTCGATTTATCTCTTCTTCATAAGTATTGTTTTCAGTGAGAATAAACCCGTAGTTTTGTTTCTCAAGTTGGTAGGGTAGCACTTCTAAATCAAGGTATTGGCCAGAAGTTCTACCATTCCCGATCATATACTTTAGCACCACATCATCTGCCACAATGGCTTCCACTTCGCCTCGATCCAATGCCTCAAGTAAAGATGACATATCGGTATAGTTTTCATGACGAATACCAAAACTGGTGAGCAGTATTGAAGAAGTCGTTGCGGTTTTGGTTCCGACCTTTACATTGGCAAGATCGTTAATGCCTCTGATCTGGGAATGTCCCTGACTGAGCGTAAGCTTACTTGCTAGAACTGCAGTGATACTGGCAATAAACAATGTACTAAAAACGGCAATGAAAACCGTAATGACTCGGCCAGTCAGTGTTTTGAACTCGAAATAATTGAAGGGGCCGCGAGTGATGAACAGTAGCCCTAAGATAAAGCTCTCAACCCAACGTCCTAATCGACTTTGCATTGAGTAGAGCTTGTCATTATTCCCTTGCTCTAAGTTGTAAAAGAAAGCGCCAAGTAACCCTGCTATTAGTAATATTCCGCCGACAAGTAACCATAATCCCCCGTTAGAAAATATTGAAAGGAAAGTATGGAGATAGCCTTGATTTTTAATGGCAATAGCAAGGTGTGTCTCGTAAAACGAGTGTGAAAAGTCTGCGAAAAGTTCTCTATCAGGGGTGATCGAAATACAAGATACGCCGATGTCAATTTGTTCTTTTTCGATAGCGTCGAGCAGTTCATTGAGCGGGTAATGCTGGACTGAAAACTCAACATTCATTTCGTCAGCGATGTGTTCCCAAAGTTCAATGCTTAAGCCATTTAACTTGTTGTCGAGTGAACTAATCACAAAAGGTGGACAAGGGTAGGTGCCAACTTTTATCGAAGAGGCAAAAGTGGTGGTACTCACAAAGCTAAAGAGAAAGAGTAATAGGCAAATCCAGACTTGGCGCATCGACTGTAATACGTTTGGCATGCACAGTACCTCTCTGATAAGAGGCAGCGAAGAATCGTGTTGAGGGAAACGAGTCTCCCAAAGTTTAAAGACGTTCAGTTGTTAGGAAATGATAACGAATTCAATACTGCCCTAGTGTTGTTATTTACTTTCTTAACTATAGCAGTTGATAGGGGCAGTCATTGCCCCCTCGCTTTTCTATCTCTATTTCTATTCCCGGTGCTTTGGTCTTGCTGCTTATGCCACAGGGGCATGATTGTGTTTGTGCTCTTTTGCTGCTTGTTCTCGTTTCTGCTTTTTGCGTTCCCGTTTGGATAGCCAAATAAGCGGCACAACAATCATTACGGTCCCAATTGCCATAAACACATCTGGCACTTCTCCAAACCAAAGAAACCCAACGATCACTGCACCTATTAGCCCGCTGTACTCAGCACTTGCAATTTTATTGCTTTCGATAGAACGATAAGCGAGTACACACGTAGCAGCATACATCATAATAAATAAGCTCGATCCTGCGGCAACGGGGAATGAGCTCCAGTCCCACGTTTCACCCTCTATAAAAACCAGCAAGAGTGAGACAGGAATACCGGCTAGGTTGGTCATCAACAGTGTGTGTGTTACGGATTGATTCTTTGGGAGCTTGCGGATCAACAAGTTGTTGATAGCGAGTGTGATAGCAACCACTAACGCAGACAACGCAGCCCAATCAATCTGATTCGGGCGAATAATGACAAGTACGCCAGCGAAGCCCATAACAGCCGCGATAATTGATTGTGCGGAGAGTTTTTCCCCAAAGAAGATTGCAGCCAGTGGCAACATAAGCAAAGGGGCGGCATAGAAAATTGCGTTGGCAGTCGCAAGCGGCAAAGATGAAATGGCGATCACCATGAAAGTCGCACCAGTTAACCATACATGTGCGCGGACAGCATGCCACTTAAAGCCCTCCATTAAAGGACTCTGTTTTGTTAACAGGTATACGGGCAGTAGTATCATGACGGCAGAAAGCTGTCGGTAAAAGACAAACTGAAAAATAGGTACTTCGTTGCCCACACTTTTGATCAAAGCGTCTGAGAGTACCGCAATAAGATTACCAACAATTAATAGCAGCATAGCTGCGCCGACAGATGTGACTTTCACTTTTTCTTCTCCTGTAACTTTGCCAAAGAGTAGGTGATGACATAGGATGAAGTGAAGTGATATTTATTAGTTAAAGTATGAGATTTTTAGATAATGAAGTTGCCGCCATTAAGATCCGTGCATTGCTTTGAATCGGTTGCTCGTAATTTGAGCTTTTCCCTCGCGGCACAAGAGCTCAATGTGACCCAAAGTGCAGTCAGTCATCAGATTCGTTTGTTGGAAGATTACCTTGGCGAGGCGCTGTTTATCCGTCAGGGGCGGAAACTGTCTTTGTCGGATGTTGGTACTCGTTATCTAGAGGATATTAGCCCTGCCATCAGTGCAATTGCGATCGCGAGCCAGAAAGTACGAGAGGGTGAGAAAGGCAGTCTACGACTCGCTATTTATAGCTCTTTGGCTGTAAAGTGGCTGATCCCGAGGTTGGCGGACTTCAAACGTTTGCACCCTGATATTGACCTCACGCTGAACATGGTCGCCGGTGACCCTGACCAAACAGACAGTGTTGGGGATTGTTTTATAACCGTGCAAAAGCCAAAGCGCAATTACATGGCAGTGCGTCTGTACGATGAAACGCTTTATCCTGTTTGCAGCCTTAACCTTTGGAAAGAGATACAAGAGCAACCCATACCAGACGTATTTTGGCGATACCCGATTTTGTCTACCGATTCAATTTATAGAGAACGAGGAAAAGACTGGTCCCAGTGGTGCAAAGTAGGTGGCTATGAATTACCAAAGGATGTGGACATGCAGCATTTTAGTCATATGTTATTGGCAATCGAGGCTGCGAGATACGATCAGGGTATTACGTTTGCAAATGACTTTATGTTGAATGAGCGCGATAAAGCGCAAGACTTGGTTTACATTCCATCTCACGGTTTAGAAACCGGAGATAGCTTTTACTTTGTTCATAAAAAGAATCGAGTAAGGCAACCCGAGATCATCAAGTTGACTAACTGGCTGAAGCAGCAGTGCTTGTAAGCAAAAGGCTTAGAATCTCATTTATATCTTTAAGTAAGGATTTTTATAAGACAAGCTGGGTTGCAAATAAAATCCGAGCTAGGGGATGCTCGGATTTTTCGTTACCAGAAGACGGGGGCTTATTAGTTATTAGCTGTTAGTTATTACTTATTGGCTATTGGCTATTGCTGTTTGCTCAAGTTATAGAACGATGCTAAATCACCCGTGGCCTTTTCTCCATTCATATCAAGTTTCATCAGAATGTTTTCGCCAACAAAGTACTGGTTGGGTGCCGACTCATCAACAAGCGTAATGGTGCTTCCTGCCGCGTTCCAAGTAAATTGGCCGTTTGATGAAAATTCACCATCTTCTTTGCCTTTATAAACTTGTTTAAGTGTGTAACTGCCATCTGTGTTTAATGTCAGGGTCGTTTCAATTCCCTCACAATCAGCACAAGGTAACAGGCCTTGATAAGTGCCATTCCAATCGAGAGCATTCTTTGAATTATGTGCCGTATCCACAAACGTTTCTGTTGTGATCACTTGCTCATCTTCTATCGGAGTGACATCCACACTTTCTTGTGTTTCAGTAGCTTGAGGAGCATCAATTACAGTGGTGTCAGTTGGTTTTTCGTCCTGACAGCCAGCCAAAATAAATACAGCACTGGTCAATGCTAACAATGTCTTTTTCATTTCAGTCCTCTTTGAATAAACGGTGTACATGCTCTGCCACCTAGGGATGCTTGGTTTAGCAAATATTATTAAAATAATAGATCGCTATTACGAAACTGAGTCAATATTACGTAAGTCATTATCGCTTTTTTGTCAGAGATTTGCGTGAACCGTCAGTAAGCGGCAAAGTCATGGATGCGCATTTGTTTCTCAGAGCTAGAATCGCAGGGAGGGGCGGACATAAGAAAGGCTCATCCCTATGAGCCTTTTCGGTACATCCGGAGAGGTTATGAAGCCTTATCCATTATCGGGGGCTTTTTTGTTGCTTTCTCAGCGGCGCTATCTACTGAATCATCAGAGAAGATTTCAGCAACAGCACTTCGCTCGAGTTCCCCTTGTAAGTTGCCATCATCGTCTACGACTGGTAATGAGTAATCACAAGACATGGTGTCAGGAAGTACATGCTCAATCACTGAATCAGGCGAAATCACCGGCACCTCTTCATAGATCTCTTTGTCGAAAGTTTGCGTAGAGCTGTCTTTGGCTGCGTCAAGGAGGCTTTCTCGTGTTAGTACGCCTTGGAAGCCATCATCGGTGACATGATAAGCGTAGTCTTGTTTCACTCGCTTCATTTCTACCAACGCTTCTTCAATCGTGGTGGCTGTTATTCGATATGCCGGTGGCTTCATCACAGTTTCAACGGTTAATGCTCGCGCACGATTGACGTCTTTAACAAAGGCTTCCACGTAGTCATCAGCAGGGTGGAGCAAGATTTCATCAGGTGTCCCTTGCTGTACTAATTCTCCATCTTTCAAAATTGCAATTTGATCGCCCAAGCGCAGCGCTTCATCTAAATCGTGAGTAATGAAGATAATGGTTTTATGCAGCTTTTCTTGTAGCTCAATCAGTTGATCTTGCATTTCACTGCGTATCAGTGGATCAAGAGCTGAAAACGCTTCGTCCATAAGCAGAATTTCCGCATCAGTAGCGAGTGCTCGAGCAAGGCCGACACGTTGTTGTTGCCCTCCAGAAAGCTGCGCTGGATATTGATTTCCGTAACCAGTTAGGCCAACAGTATCCAACCATTCATTCGCTTTGATTAAGCGGTCTTCTTTCTTGATTCCCTGAATTTCTAAACCATAAGCCACGTTGTCTATCACCGTACGATGAGGCAATAGACCAAAGCGCTGAAACACCATTGACATTTTATGACGACGGAATTGTTCTAGCTCATTGGTCGAAAGTTTCATGACATCAATGCCCTCGACCAAAATCTGGCCCATTGTAGGGTCGATGAGGCGGTTGAAGTGTCGGATCATTGTGGACTTTCCTGAACCGGACAACCCCATGATGACGAAAATCTCCCCTTTATTTATCTTAAGGTTGATGTCTTTTAAACCGACGGTGTGCCCTGTTTCAGCCAAGATTTCATCTTTGCTCTGACCTGATTTTACTTTGTCTATCACTGAGGTTGGTTTAGGACCGAAGATCTTGTATAGGCCACTGATTTCAATAAGAGGCTTAGTCATGCTTTAGATCTCCTAAGTGAGCTTGAGTGCGTTTTGCGTAGGCTTGCGATGCTCGATCAAACAAAATCGCAAGGGCGACAATAGCCAAACCATTTAATAGGCCAAGAGTGAAGTATTGATTGGTGATGGATTTGAGAACCGGTTGGCCTAAGCCTTTTACACCAATCATGGAGGCGATAACGACCATAGAAAGAGCCATCATAATGGTTTGGTTAATACCGGCCATAATGGTTGGCATCGCCAAAGGTAATTGTACTCCTAGTAGACGTTGTTTTTTGCTCGCACCAAAAGCGGTTGCCGCTTCCAGCACTTCTTTATCAACTAGGCGAATACCAAGGTTGGTGAGACGAATGACGGGTGGAATGGCGTAGATTACAACGGCGATCAAGCCTGGAATTTTACCAATGCCAAGCAACATAACGACGGGAATAAGATAAACAAACGCAGGCATGGTTTGCATCACGTCGAGCAGCGGCGTAACAATCGACTGAATGCGATTAGAGCGAGCCATGGCGATGCCAATCGGGATACCGAGTACGATGGCCAGCATGGTACAAACAGTAATAATACTGAGAGTCCGCATCGTATCTTCCCACATGCCAAAGTAGCCGATTAATATCAACGATCCGAAACAGGCGACAGCAAGCTTCCAAGAACGACTCGCTGCGTAGACTAAAGCGGTACAAACGCCGAGAATAATGACCCAAGGAGTGGAAATGAGGAGCTTTTCGAACCAAACAAGAAAGGTGAGAAGAGGGTCGAAGAATGATTCAATTAAGTCGCCATACTCACGAGAGAAATCGCGGTAGGCACCATCAAGAGTTTTACGGATGGTTCTGAGGTCTGAGCGATCCATTTCTGGGAATTCGCTGAGCCAAGTCGAGTCAGACATGTTTACTTCCTTTTTTTACCGAGGCTGAGATCAGCCTCGGCATACTGCAAATAAGGCATTCCTATGCCATTGATGTGTCTTTGCTATTACAGTGCACCTTGCACTTTTGTCGCGACATCTTGTGGAACCCATGTCGTCCAGATTTGCGGGTAGTTTTCTAAGAAGTGGAACATGGTTTCTTCACCATCCGCTTGGTTGTCTTCCATCCAAGCTAATAATTGGTTCATATCCGCGTTTGTGAAACCACGTTTCGTGAAGTAGTCGTATGCTGCTGGGGAGCGTGATGCAAATTCTTCAGTGGTGATGGTGTGTACTGGTGATGGTGGATACATAGTGACTTTAGGGGCATCACACTCGGCTTGAGTGGTACAATTGACGAATTCATCGACATTAACGCCACTACCAAAATCGACTTTTACCATGTCGTATTTACCAAGTACCGCCGTTGGAGCCCAGTAGTAACCAAACCAAGCTTGTTCACGCTCATACGCTTTTGCGATAGAGCCTGATAAACCTGCGCTAGAACCTGGGTCGATGACGTCAAAGCCCGCAGCTTCAAGATTCATTGCTCTGAAAAGGTTACCTGCACTGATTTGACAGTTCCAACCCGCAGGGCAGCTGTAGAATGCCGATTTGCTGTCATCTTCAGGGTGAGAAAACAGCTTCGCGTGCTTTTTAATGCCCTCAATGGTTTTGATTTCTGGGTATTGTTTCACGAGGTAAGCCGGAACCCAAAAGCCCTCTTCACCACCGTCTACTAATGCTTTGCCTGCGTAGCGTAGGCGTTTTTCCTCAACCCCTTTGTCTAACGCATCCTTAAGGCTATTACTCCAAAGCTCTGGTGCAACATCAGGTTGGCCTTTTTCGATCATTGATGTACCTGTCGGCATGGTGTCACCCGGTATAAGCTCGGCGTCACATCCATAACCGTGCTCAAGAATAAAGCGGTCCACGTTAGCAATCAGCGTGGCTGAGTTCCAGTTCATATCTGCAATTGTGACCGATCCACACTCGCTTGCATTTGCATTGGTCGCCAGCGCACCAATCGCGAATAGTAACGGTGTTTTGTAATTCATGTTGAGTTTCCTTTCTCTAATTGTCTCAATAATGTTAACCAAATAATCATTAGTGTTCAAACTAATAAGGTAACCATACGGTGAAATTATTTGTTAATTTTTATTATTGCTAGTTGAAAAGCTCTACGTTAATCGCTTAATAAACAAAGTTTTTTATTTGATGATAGTTTTGTATTGGTATGGAATTTGGTTTATCTGCCAATGCTTTTGTTAGATGTCTAATCAACATTTGCACTCTGTCATTGGTCAAAAAAGTAGCGTTCGATTGGATGCCATTTTGCAAACTAGGTTATTTGTACAAACTAAGTAATTTTGCAAACTAAGTTATTGGCATATGACAGAAACCTTTATTGGCATATGCCAATTATGAGCGTACTCTGAACAAGTTAGCCAAAGGAGGAGTTGTGGCGAGACCAAAAATAGAACGACGTATTTGTGGACGGGCGGCACATCATTGTTTTAAGCCCAACGGGATTCCATTTAACCAGCTGGATAAAATAGACATATTACCTGAAGAGCTAGAAGCGTTGCGTTTGGCTGATTTAGATCGATTGAGTCAACAAGAAGCTGCGGATCAAATGGGGATTTCTCGCCAAACTTTTGGTAATACGGTGAAGAGGGCGCGGTACAAAGTCGCAAAGAGTCTAGTTGAGGGTTGTGCATTGGTTTTTCCAGACGAGGAGTCAAACTCATGATTTATGCTATTCCAAATGATGGTGAGCGAGTCGCTAACCATTTTGTTAAAGCGCCATACATTGCTATTTTTTCCGATACCAAAGGTATGCTCAAGAACTTAGCGAACATTGCGGCGATGCCTCAAGCTGGCTGTAATGCGAAATCACAGCTAATTCAGTCGCTAAAAGAGTATCAAGTGGATGCAGTTTTAGTGAGAAACATTGGCGAGCGAGCATTAAATAAACTGTTGAAAAGCGGTAAACAGGTATTCAAACTATCAACGCGCAGTTCATTGGATGACGTGCTTGCTGTTCCCCGTATTGCTCTTGTTGAAGCGAGTCAAGGTCGGCCCTCTACTCATCACATGAAGAAAGGTGGTTGTGGTGGCTGTGGTAGTAAATCCTCGGCACCATCATTACTGCTTAATCCAAGAGCGAATAAGGAAAAGGCTTCTGGTTCCATTCGGCCAACTATACTGATAAAACACATCTCTAAGTAAGGAATGACGATGGTTTGGTTATTTACGTTCTTAGGCTTTTTAGCGGTGATATTGTTGATGTCTCTTGGTGTCATCTTCCATAACAAACGAATTCAGGGCAGCTGTGGTGGATTGAACAATGTAGGCGTTGATAAGGTCTGCAATTGTGAAACAACGTGTGCGGAAAGTGAACGTCGACTTTATCAAATTCAGGAGCCTAACTCAGGCAATTTATCGTCTTCTTAAGTGTTGTAGATAGTTTGTCAAACTGTCGATTCCGTCTGATTTCTTTATAAGTACTTTTGCATATTGGTGGTTGAGTTCTACGCTTATGATTCGTCTTTACATAGGAGAATCAAGATGGCTTTGATGAAACAGGATATTCCAAATCGAGTAACGGTTTATCATGATAATGCTGAGCAAGAAGTTGAGCTAAAAAACGCGATGCTTCCAGAGAAACCGCGTTACTTTAATGGCTCACCAACGTATAAAGCCGAGAGTATTGCTGCCTTTGAAGACAAACTCGATCAGATTGGACTTTCGTTAGACAAATAATTTGTATGCCAATAAAAACGCCCTCTTGTTTGAGGGCGTTTTGGTTGATATTTATCAGAAAGTGAGTGCTAATTTTGTTGGGCGTCGCTTTGGCAAACTTGCTTTTGTACCGCTGGAGGAGCGGGCTCGTAATGGCTTAGAGTCATATTAAAACTGCCCTCACCACCAGTGATTGAGCGCAGACGCCGTGAGTAATCTTGAAGTTCATTCACTGGGGATTTTGCTCTTAATATGGTGAAGTGACTGTCAATGGGTTCTGTGCCCTCGATTAATCCTCGATTGCCTGAAAGATCTCCTGATACGTCACCGACGTTGGCTGTAGGGATGTGCAACTCCATCTGTACAATCGGTTCTAACACGATTGGATCGGCATTGTTAATGGCATCTAAGAACGCTTTTTTGCCCGCAATGACGAACGCAATTTCTTTCGAGTCTACCGAGTGATATTTACCATCGTATACGGTGACTTCGACATCTTTAATTGGGTTCCCAGAAATCGCGCCTTCTTCTAAGGCTTGAACAATTCCTTTTTCTACCGCAGGAATCAGCGCGGTAGGAATGGACCCGCCAACAACTTTGTTGATGAACTGAAAGCCAGCGCCACGCTCAAGAGGCCGAACTCTTAGTTGAACTTCACCAAATTGACCTGCACCACCACTTTGTTTCTTATGACGATAGTGCCCCTCAGCAGGCTTAGTAATGGTTTCGAAGTATTCGACGCTTGGCTGACAGGTTTCAACATCGAGTTTGTAAACACTCGACATTTTCTCAAGTGCGACTTTTAGATGAAATTCTCCCTGGCCACTGATAATGGTTTCATTGGTTCTGGCACGATGTTCTACCCGGAGTGATGGATCTTCGCTTGAAATTTTATTGAGGACGTCGCCAAGTTTTTGTTCATCTCCTCGTTTTACCGGCTTCAAGCATAAAGAATACATAGAGTCAGGGAAATTGAGTGTTTTAAGTTGCACACCATCTTCTTGATGCGAATCATGCACGATCGAGTCGAATACGAGATCATCTACTTTCGCTAGTACACAGAAATCTCCCGCCAGTGCTCGTGGTATTTCTGTTCGATCTTTACCCTGTAGTTGATACAAATGACCCACTTTAAATGCTTTATTATTTTCTCCGACAAAGAGTTGGCTACCGGCAGTAATTTCACCTTGATAGACACGTAAATAGGCGAGTTTTCCCATGTAGGGATCGACGCTCACTTTATATACGTGTGCCACGGTATGCTCTAACGTTTCACAGTTGACTTTAACCCTCTTACCGTTCTTTTCAAGCATTGGAGGGTTGCCCTCATTCGGCATTGGCATGATTTCCGCTAGGGTTCTTAATAGCAGCTCTATACCTGCACCGGTTTCCGATGATACGAAACAGATAGGGATAACATGGCCCGTCCGTAATGCTTCTTCAAAGGGATCATGAAGTTGTTCTGCCGTGAGCTCTGAGCCTTGCTCTAAGTAGAGCTCCATCAGTTCTTCATCGACTTCGATGACTTGGTCTATCAAGGTTTCGTGCGTATCTTCAACATTAGATATGAGGGTTTCGATAGACGTATTCGGCTCAAAATAACAATCGACGACAGATTTTCCATCGGAAGACGGTAAGTTGATTGGCAAGCAGTTGTCGCCAAAATGCTCAAAAATGTTATCAAGAACGGCTTCGAGTTGATTGCCGTGATCATCCAATTTATTGATGATGATCATTTGGCACTTTTTCTGCTCTTTCGCAAAAGCAAAGAGTCGGTCTGAGGTTTGGTTGATTGGTGCCTGAGGATCAATGACGAGCGCGGATGTTTCGACAGCAGGAAAGATGCTGATGGTTCGCCCAAGCAACTCGCTTTGTCCTGGGGTGTCAATGATATTCAGTCGATGGTTATTCCAACTCAAACTGACGGGTGTCGCCTCAATGCTGTGCTGATATTGGATGGATTGGGAATCGAAATCGGTAACGGTATCGCCTTTTTCTACACACCCGAGATGGCTGGTGGCTTGGCAGGTATAAAGCAGTTTTTCAATCAACGTAGTTTTGCCAGTCCCCGTTTGGCCGACAAAGGCGATGTTGCGGATCTTGTTGATAGGCATAGAGCCTCCTTGCAAATGACGTGAAGAACCGTGAAGTCCTTGGACTAACCTGAAGTTAGGTTATGAACTGCATTAGAGTCGGCGGGTTTACCGCCACCTCGTCTTCCACGTCATTTTTCGGATGACTCGAAACATATAATCACCTTGCATAGAGGTCATAGTCATAAGCATGGCCCAATATCCACAAAAAATATGTGATTTATTTCATGATGAAAGCGATTGAATTTTAATCTAGGTCATGAATTCATAATCAATGAACGTGAGTGCTCCAATGCTGGACATACCTAAGTGTGTAAAACCGTACCTTTACTCTATGCTCGTTATCGTGTTAAACCTCAAGTATTCTTGAGGTTAAGTAGGAAACAAGAAACAAGGAGTAAGTAATGGAAATTAGCGTTGGGGAGGTCGCAAGACGCTCTGGAGTAAAAGTGTCAGCGCTACACTTTTATGAGCAAAAAGGATTGATATCGAGTTGGCGCAATACAGGCAATCAACGCCGTTATCACCGCAGTGTATTACGTCGTGTGGCGGTGATAAAAGCCGCGCAGCAAGTCGGACTATCTTTGGAAGAAATCAAGCAAGCATTGGATGAACTGCCACAACATGGGGCTCCCAATAAAGCGCAGTGGGAAAGTATGGCTAGCCATTGGCATCAGCAACTCGATCTGAAAATCCAAAAGCTTAAAGCATTACAAAATGACTTGGGCGGTTGCATTGGCTGTGGGTGTCTTTCTCTTGAAAGTTGCGCATTGAGAAATCCTGATGATGTACTAGGTAAAGAGCACGCAGGGTCCAACTTATCACAGGATGAAAAGGGCTAGATTGCCCTTTTCGTAATGTGTATCTTGTGTTTTTATTGATCGGCGGCGGAATAAAGTAAGCGCTCAAATCGCTCATGACCGTGTAGAAGTTCAAGATCTTGTTCATCAGCCAACAAATCTCGAATGGACGGACTGGTGTCGATTGCACGTTCTAAATCTTCGATAGCTTGTTCTTCGATACCCAATCGAGAATAAGCACAGGCTCGCTGATACAGTGCAGGGCCATTTGTATCGTCCACTTCCAGGACACGATTACATAGACTGAGTGCCCAGTGGTACTCTTTTATCTCCATCGCGGCATCGGCTTTGTAGGTGAGCGCTTCTAAATCACCCGGACGAACCAGCAAAATCTCATCGTAAATATCAATGCGCTGCTCTGGGGTTTGAGAGCTTTGCGCGCGTAACCACAAGTTATGGATTTCGTTGATCTTTTCGATTTCTTTGTTGTTTTCACTAATGATGCGTGTCTTGCGTTTTAAATCACGCTCAAGCGCCACGAATTTTTTCTCGTATTCTTGTGCGATTTTTTCTAGGCGTTTGTCGGCCATCTCTGTCGTGTTGTTTTTGAATTCTCTCAATGACTGCCAGCCGACGAACGCAATCAAAGATGCAACACCGGCGATGATGTAAAAGAAATACGTCACGGTGACGTTCGCATAGTTCAAGGATTTATCGGCGACGGTTAACTCGCGGTCAGTGATTTCGACAATCATTCTGCGTTCTAAATCTTGCTGCTCTTGTCGCAGTGATTTTAACTCATCGAGTATGTAACGCTCCATGAGTGGGCGGTCTAATAATTCAGATTCGGAGTATTTCTCTTCTGACGCGAAAGTTTGGAAAGAGAGGAGGGCGGCGAAAAAAATGGCGATAGCTGTGCGCATAAAACGTCCTTTTGCGTCGATTTTTGGGATGGATCCATGAAACCATAGCAAATAGAGATGTGGTTTAGCAAAAATAGTACGAAAAATGGTTGTTTTATAAAGTGTTTAACGACAAAACCGTACTGGTATTTTTATAATGAATGGAAGTCGCGAGGGAGGGCTTTACTGGTTTATCTATAGGTTGGTTTTGATTATTGATTTTAACGATTAGGTGTTAATACAACTAAGCCCTTTCCATATATAGGGATAGGATAAAGGGCTTAGCGAGCACTTAAATTGGTGAACCTATGGCACACCAAACTCTGTTAAATTGGTGGTGAAAAATAAGGTATTGACTACCCGTAGCGTTGATTCATCTGGCTTCATTGAATATGCGCGCTTGTATGACGTTGCCGCTTGATAATCCTTTCCCTCAGCTTGAGATATTTTCCCGGCAAGGATATTACTGGTCCATGACTCTCTCACTGAAAGCGCTCGAGATAGGTGCTCTTTTGCTTGCTTTGGATCATCGAGTGAAAAAGAGTGAATCGCTAGCGCTTCATAATAAATTGGGGCGTGAAGCTCATCATCGATATCCATTAAGCTATTGAACAAGACGTCCATTTCCGTTGTTGAAATGGTGTTTGGCTGAATGGAGTTGAGAATGGACGCTGAAATAAAACGTTCGGCAGCCGCAATCTCTAATGTTGGGTCAATGGCTAACACCTGATCATAAAGTTTAATGGCCGAATAGAGTGAGCGCACGGTGATAATATTGGACGCATAATGCGCTTTATGTATTAAGTTAAAGGTAGCGGCATCTTTCGGGTATTGTCGGTCTAGTTTACTGATAATTTCATGGTCAAAAGGCGCTTCTAGTGCTGCTTCTATATCAGAAAGAATGATTTTAGGGACGGTTGAAATCACATTGTCGTCTAACGAGTATTGTTTTTCGAACACTTTGTTATTCGACAAGTTGTCATAGATGTAGAAAGTTAAAACGGGTAGGTTGTCTTGTTCTTCAATAAATCCTGACATGACGAGAGCGGCGCGTTCCGAAAGCTCACTACTTTGTTCATATAATAATGATGAACGGTAGCGACCTTGTTGGTTGACTCGATAATTGATGAGATCACTTAGACTGAACGCAAAGTGTTGATATTTAGGTTCGGACTCAAAAGTGACAAAAACCATATTGTAGGGGTCGATCGTGACATTTGGCGTTGAAAGGCCTTTGGGTAGTGACCAAACCGCGATAGAAATGGCGGAGATTAACGTCATCACTAAGAGGCCAAGCATGATTTTTGACTGTTTGAGGATGTGCGTTTTTGCCGTTGGTAAGTCATTACTTACTGATGAGGTAACGTCACATAATTCGACATCGGCCTCTAATACATAACCTGCTTTTGGCCGGGTGATGATGACTTTTTTGTGTTCAGAGCTGAGTTCCGATAAGGCTTTTCTTAAGTCGCTTACCGCTTGTGTTAGTGAGTGATCGCTTACAAAATCACGGCTCCAAACCGAGGTTAAAATTTCTTCTCTTGAGAGTGTTTTGTTTGGGTTTTGCGCCATAAACAGTAATAACTGATTGGCTTTAGGATTCAGTAGAATACTTTTTTCATTAAAGCTGATTGTCTGTTCTGCACTGTTAAAACAGATGCCATTAATCATGTACACGTGCTATTCCTTACTGCAACTCGTGTATTGCTTGAATGTCTAGCTTCCCCCTAGAACCAGCTAAATCCCTTTTTCAAACAATGTGCCGAATGCGTATTCTTTTCCTAGATCAAATACAAAGAAAACTTGGTGCTCATTTTTCTTTACTAACGTTGCAGAGAGAAAATGCCCAATGACGGGGATATCCAATTTTTCTTGCGAACGAATTTGCTCTAGCCAAGTTGTTGTGCGATCTCTGACGGTAAACAGATACTCACTTCCTGTGTGTTCCACGTATTTGAGATCCAGTCGAAATGCAAATTTGGCGTTATCCTGTGCCTGCGCTACGAGCGATAGGGTGATAGATTCTGCCTGAATAAGAGCATTGACTTCGTAATTTATCGGACCTGTTTTTGTTTCTAATTTTGAATGTCCGGTCCAAACACCAGCGATACTTCGCAATGGTGAATTCATTTTATTATGTAGCTCATACCCAGCCCAGAAAAATACGAATGCAATGATAAATAATGTGATGCTCGTAATTACATGATGTTTTTGCATAACATTACTCCCTGATTTATTTCACAAAGTCTATATCCCAGCTCGGTTCTTTCAATAAATGCTTCTTTATCTGAATGGGTTGAATTAAATCGAGCAAGTTCTATGTTGTCGGGCTCAAAAAGGTAATGAGTTTGATTGTTATTTGCTGTAATTCCGACGACTTCAGGTGTGCCAAATTGATAACCAACAACAAGAAAAAATAAACCTAAGATCAGTCCAAAAATAAAAGTGGGCAAATATTGGGTATGAGTCCCCTTTTGTTTAGAGATGGCCCCCATTTGGTATCGAACAAATTTAGGACTAGCACCCAATATGTATCCTGTTTTGGGAATAGTTCTTATTAACGTGCGATCGCTGTCGATGAGATCGTCTCTTAATGTTTTTATGGCTTGGTTAATGGTTGAGTCGGTTGCATAGGAGTTGCTCCATAGTGCTTGTTGAATGGCATCCCGTGTTGCTGGTAATGGGTGTTGTTTAATTAAAATGTGCAGCAATTCGTTTTCACGAGCTTTTAAGATGATTCTTTTGTCTTTGGTTACTATCACGCCCTCTGTCGGAGAATAACAAAAGCCGTCAAATTGATAATGATCGCTGTGCAGAACTAAACTCATTCGTTGCCCAACCTATCTAATTTACGTATCCCGCCATTCTAAGAGCTAACGGATTTGGTTATGTTGTTAAACTTCACAATAACTTTTGGCTTGAGGTATTTTTGATAAAAAACAGAATTTATACCTTTCTCATCTAGATATATTCACCAATATGATGGCATTTGAAAGAATAAAAACATCAAATTGAGGTTTTTTTGAGGTCTATTATTCACTGAAATCGCATTCTATCTCCATCGGCTTGATGCCATTTACATCGTTGAGTTGCTGCATGTACCCAACGACCTTGTTGTTTTCGGAGATAGAAAATGAAAACAAATCGCTTTTTGCTTACTGCTAGTGCTTTCTTGTTAGCTTCTCCTGCGATAGCTATTGAGATAGCCAAACATGATACGGCAACACTGGAATTTGGTGGCTGGATTGCTGCTGAATACAGTCACAATTTTGATGATAGTCCTTATGATTTAGGTTTTAACTCTAATGCCTCTCGCTTGTTCTTTGCGGGTGAGAACAAAATCAATGACGACATCACCGCATTTGGCAAATTGGAATATGCCTTAGCGTTTAGTGATGTGACCGATAACGAGTTTAATACGCGTCTTGGTTACATCGGCATGCGAACAAAATATGGTTCGATTGAAGCGGGTAAAGTCTGGTCTCCTTTTTATGACATCGCTATGTATTCAGACACCGTATTCAGCAATAAAGATACCGCCACGGGAGCATTCTTTGCCCCAGCATCAGAAGTAGGCGGCTTTGGTCGAGCTGACAATTCGGTTAAGTACTATAACCAATTTGGCGTTGGCGACGGCAAGATACTCGTTGGTTTGATTGCGGGCGATCAAAGTGACCAAGCGATTACTGATACGGTCACCGTCGGTACGACTTATGGTGGTTCTCTACGTTATGCGCAAGGTGGTTTTCAATTTGGTGTCGCTCACCAAGTCGCGAATGCGGATGGGTTAGCAAAGGGCGAAGATGCCATCAGTGCGACCATTGTTGGAGCATTCTACAACAATGAAAAATGGATGCTTGGTGGAAACTATACATTTGGCAATAACAATCAAAAGGAATTTGGTG
The DNA here is from genome assembly GCF_019670485.1 of Vibrio alfacsensis. Lineage (NCBI taxonomy): Bacteria > Pseudomonadati > Pseudomonadota > Gammaproteobacteria > Vibrionales > Vibrionaceae > Vibrio > Vibrio alfacsensis. Next base: position 1,252,641 of record NZ_AP024166.1, on the reverse strand, counting down.
CTGCACCAGTGGCTTCAGAACTGGTTGATTCTGATGGCATCGAATTTTTCGGACACTACCGCTTCTCTGATAGCTGGAAAGCCTTTGTTGGCTATAACCGTTTAACGACTGAAACGGACGCATACACGACAGAATTCTCTAATGTTGGCGTAGTGAAAAACTTTGATAAAAAACTCGCCCTCTACTCTGAATATCGAATTGATCATGACTCAACAAAGAACAGCCTGTTCCATGGCGATGCTTGGTCGATCGGCATTATCTACTTCTTCTCTGAATACCCTCAATATTTCTAGATTGCTAGAAGGAAAAAATTATGGATGTAGCAATTAAAAACCAAAATAAATCGGGAATGGCCATGTGGTTCCCTTTGCTTGTGGTCTGTGTCGCACAGGTCGGAACATCGGGTGATAACTCGGTGCTTTCAATGTCAACCAATGAGTTTATCTCGCAACTGAATGCAACGATGAACCAAGTTCAGTTGGCGAATATCGTGTACAGCCTGCTTGCTGGTGCGTTGATGGTATTTGGTGGCATGCTTGGTATAGCTAAAGGTTTTAAACAAGTGTTTATGGCAGGCGCAGCGTTGTGTGCGGCTGGTGAAGCGCTAGCGGTTGTTTCACCAAATATGGATGTACTTATTTGGGGTGCACGCTCTCTAACGGGCTTTGGTGCTGCGTTAATGATTCCATCGGTATTGGGCATCATTGTCTCTCTCTATGAGGGTAAAGAACGAGCAGTGGCGTTTGGCGGTGTAGGTGCTGCAACGGGTGTCGCTGCGGTTGTCATGCCAATTGGTGCTGGCATCATCATGGATGCGTCGGGTTATCAAGCTGCGTTTTCTACCATGTCCGGTTGGTTTGTGTTGGTATTCTTAGCCGCTTGGAAAATTATCCCAGACATCAAGCCTGCTCAAATGCGTGTTGACTATGTGGGCACGGTAATGGCGTCGTTAGGTTTGCTTGCTTTCATCATTGGTTGTTCAAAAGTGTCTGAATGGGGCCTAATTGAACCAATGTCGGCACCGTTTACGGTCATGGGTATTTCTCCAGCATTACCACTTGCTATCTTGGGTATCGCGATCATGATTGTGACCATGATGGTAGAAAAACAAATTGAGCAAAAACATGGCGCAGCGCTTATTCCAGAATCGTTTATCAAAACTCGCCAAGTTCGTAATGGTTTGTATGTAACGGGCCTTATCTTTGCGGTGTTTGGCGCAGCATTTTTCGTGACGCTGTCGTGGATCATGGTGGTTGCAGGCCTTGGTGGCGCCGCAACGGGTGTCGCAATGGCAACCATGGCTGCACCAATGATTATTTTCTCTCTTGGTATTCCTAAAAAATACAGCCATTGGTCTCCTCGTATGGTGGTACTGGCGTCATCAGCAGCGGTTTGCCTTGGCGCACTTTCAATGGCGTACTCGCTTCAAGCAGATGGTTTCAACCCAATGTTTATGTATGCCGGCTTGCTACTGCTTGGCTGTGGTCAAGGTGGTTACGCTTCTCAATCAGCAATGATCGTGGCTTCAGCACTTAACCCACGTGATGCTGCGCAGTCGGGTGGTATTCAGTGTTCAACTCGTAACGTTTGGCAGGCTGCGGGTGTTGCGATTATTGGTGCAGTGCTGTTATTCAGCTCGACGTCACTATACAAATCCGACATTGAACAAAGTGACGTTGCACCAGTGGTGAAAGCCTATGTTGCAGAGACTCCGGTTCATGGCTTTATGTCCAACCAAGTGCTTCTCGATAAGCTAACACAAGCTGGTGCAGATATGCCTCAAGCAGAAGCTGCACTATCCATCTACAAAGAAGTACGTATCGAATCGGCACAGTATGCGTTCTGGGCTCTAACACTATTCGTTCTGCTCCACATTCCAGGTTTTATGGGTATCCCGACCCAAGGTTGGACCCAAAAACCATAAAACGAAATTCAAATGAAATGTCCTGCACTTACTTGCTATTCCACTTCTCAAAGTGAGCGCAGGACGCACCCTACAAATTAATAAGAAGAGACATTTTTATGAATTATCAAGCTCTATGCATGCGCCTAATTGATGCTAAACAACCAGTGACCGTATTTACAGCACAGAAAGTGATTACGATGAACCCTGAACAACCAGAAGCAGAAGCAGTTGCGGTTCAAAATGGTGTGATTGTCGGTGTCGGTGAAATTGAAACGATTCGTTCATTGCTAACTGCCCATCGTATCGAAGCAAAATCCAACGATACGTTTGAGCAAAACTACATTTATGCAGGCTTTGCAGAACATCATATGCATCCACATGTATTAGGTGCATACCTCAAAGATTCGCACTACGTGGGTTATGTGGATCGTAAAGCGGCAGATGGCTCAGTCATGAAAGGTATTCAATCGGTTGAGCAGCTGACAGAACACCTAAAAACGTTGATTGAAAAAGACCGTGCCCGTTTGGAATCAGATAGTGAACAGTGGTTAAACTGTTGGGGCTTTGACCCATTGTTGCTTGCTGGCGCTGACGTGACTCGCAATGTGTTGGATGAAGTGAGCAAAGAGTTTCCAATCTGTTTAGGGCATGCGTCTGGTCATGTCATCAATATTAACTCTGTCGCGATTGAACTATGTGGCTACGAGAATATGGAAGAAGATCCAAACCTATTCCGTTATGAAAATGGCCAAGTGAACGGCACGGTTGCAGAGCCTGCGATGATGCAGTTTGCGTTTGCCAAAGGCGCAGCAAGAATGGACTTCTCTGAAGAGGGCATCATTCATGCGGGTGAGTTAGCAACTAAAGTCGCGCGCATCAACGGTTGCACCAGCGTGACAGATAAAGGCACGAACTTCCCGTTGACTCCAGGCAATGTGGCAGCCGAGGGGTGGCTAAAAGCACAAGAGCAAGGCCGTTTGTATACTCGCGTCAATATGGAACCTTGGTTTGCTTCAATTGATCGCTGGGTTTACGGTGACAAACAAGGCTGGGATGCGGTGCATGCAATCCGTGATGAGAAAAACCCGTACCTATCCGTTGGCAACTTTAAAATGTTAACCGATGGCTCAATCCAAGGGTTTACCGCGCACTTACTTCCTGGACAAAATTACGTCACAGAGGGTAAGCCAAATGGCCACCTATTGATGTCCAAAGAGAAGTTAATTGAACAGATTTCTATTGGTGAATCACATGGTATGTCTTGTTCTATTCATACCAACGGTAACGGTGCCACGGAAGTTGCGATTCAAGCCATTGAAGAAATTCGTAAAACCAAGCCAAATCTTGGATTCCGTCACTCATTAGAGCACTGCCAGCTAGCGACAGAAAATCAGTTTTACCGCATGAAGCAAGTGGGTATTACACCAAACCTATTTACTAACCACTTGTACTACTGGGGTGATGTGCACGCGAAATACACTGTCGGTGAACATGGCGTGAGACGTATGGATGCATGCCGTTCTGCAACCAATCATGGCTTAATGCATGGTGTGCATTCGGATGACATGGTGACGGAAGTGAGCCCATTGTTCTCGGCTTGGTGTGCGGTCAACCGTCGCTCTCTTAGCGGCAAAGTATACGGCGAAGATCAATGTTTGACAGTTGCGGAAGCAATGCGAGTTATCACCTACAACCACGCGTGGCTTGCACACCAAGAGGACGTTCGTGGCTCAATCGAAGTAGGTAAGTGGGCCGATTTCACCGTCTTGGCAGAAGAAGCAACAGAAGAGAAACGTGAAACCCTGAAAGATATTCGTATTGTCGGAACCGTCATTGGTGGTGATGACATTTTCTTGAACTAATGTAGGGGGCGGGAAGGCGAAATGCCTTCCCGTTTTACGTTATGGATACATTACGAGCATCATGGCGACAGATTGAACCTTGGTATCTTTTTATGGTGGTTCTTGGCGCATTTAACGTCGGGTTCTGCATTATGTTGGTTCCACAATTTGTTGTGGCCTCTTTCGACTCTGGGCTGGCTAAGATTGGTTTGATCATGTCCGCTTGGACTGCTGGGCCTTTGATTGGTCCTTGGTTTTCAAAATACATTGATAAATGGGGCACGCCTAAAATTTGGCTGTCGGGTTTATTTCTTATTAATGCCTGCTTAGCGTTTGTTGTTCAGTACTCACAAAGTGTCATGAGCTTGTTCATCAATATGTTCGTGCAGGGGCTTATCTATGCGATAGGGTACTCTATTCTCAATTTGCTGATTGTTCGACGCTATGAAGAAAAGGAATGGCATGGACGAACAGGCATGTTGATTGCTGCTTTTATCATTGGAGAAGTGATCGGTTTTGGTATCGCCGGAAGAATCGATGCTCCTGCGGTCGGTTTTGTGGGGGCAAGCGTGGTGATGATCGTCACCAGTCTACTTGCCTTGGTATTGGTACCAGACTTTAACAAATGTTTTATTCGAAAACGCAGTCCGGAGCAGCAATCGCAACAAGTGAGAAAGCTGGTGTTATCTCCTTTTGGCATCATGGCACTTGGCTGGGGGCTGCTCTGTTTTGCTGCCCAAATTTTATTTTTGCCGTTCCCTGTGTTGATGCGAGAAGTATTTCAAATTGCCCCAGAGCACTCAAGTTCCGTGGTCAGTATCAGCGGCATTATCGCGCTTAGCTTCTATCCTATAGTAGGAAAGCTCACTGAGCGATTTGGTGCGGACAACGTGCTCATTTCTTCGAGCGCAGTCAAAGCGATGGTGTTCATTGTACTAGCATATTGTGCGTTTTATTACCAACCAGAGTTGATGTTTGTTGTGCTCTGCATGGTTTTCGTTAATCGCTGTACTTGGCCGTTTATGATGGCCAGCTCTCAAATTCAAGCAGCGCAACTTTCTGGTGAGTGCTCCAAATCAATGGCGCTGACGATTTTTATGGCTATTGCTGGAATCGGTAACTTTCTCTCAGGCGTGGTTAACTCGTTAGTAACGGCGTCTCTAGGCATGAATCATATCCCTTTAGTGGCGGCGATGACGGCTTCGGTAGGTGTTGTTTTACTGTTTGGCAACAAGTACCGCGAGCTTAGGCATGACCAACACATTGACCAACCTAAACATTACCCTTAAGGAAACATTATGAAGACTATGGATAAAGCAGTCCTTTTAGGAGTGCTGGCTTTTCTTAGCCCATTTTTTATTTTTGACTCTGTTTATCAGGCTTTTATTACCATTACCGATCAGCATGGTTTTGCGATGTCGGGGGTTAAATTTGCCATTTTAGCAACCTTTGGCGAGGTGCTAGGGCAGCGAATTCGCACTGGTTCATGGTCAATAAAAGGCTTTGGCGTAATCCCGAAGATGATCGTCTGGTACGTATTAGGTGTTGTAATCAAAGCGGCGTTTGTCGTGTTTGCGGTTGGCGATCCTGTTGTGTTGAACAAATTCTTACCTGAGGCAGGTCCTGTGCTGACCGCGCTGTCTATCAGCCTTGGTCTTAACTTAATTTTTGCACCAATTTTTATGACCTTGCATAAAATCACGGACTTACACATTGCTGATTATAACGGTTCCATTTCAGCACTGATTAAACCCATCAATATGGCTCAAAAGTTCAGCCAAATTGATTGGAATGTGCAATATGGTTTTGTGTTTAAAAAGACCATTCCGCTATTTTGGATTCCGGCTCATACGATTACTTTCTTATTGCCGCCTGCATTTCAAGTTGTGTTTGCGGCCAGTCTAGGTGTTGCGCTAGGGGTTATTTTAGCGCTCGCAAGTGGAAAACCTAAAGTAACGCCGACGGAGCAAGCTGCATAAAAACAAGGCCTCACTTAACGAGGCCTTATCATCAATGGCTATTTAGCAACACTCAATGGACGAGTGTCATCATGCTGACAGGTTATAGCTGATCTTCGATGGGTAGGATTCCGGAAAACCATGCGCCAAGTCGTCGCCAAATACTGGCTTCGGGCTCTGAATCGAAGGTTTCGCCCGTTGTAGCATCAATCCAGGCTATATCACCATCACGAATAACAACTTGGTAAGCGTTTTGTTTGAGTTGTGCTGGTAATCTCGCCAAAGATTCTTGTACGTATTCTGGTTGCTCTATCACAACGGCCATTTCAGTATTGAGTTCGGCAGAGCGAGGATCCCAGTTCATCGAACCAACAAATAAGGTCGTACCATCAATCATCATTGCTTTGGCGTGTAAACTAGAGCGACTGCTGCCTGTTAAACTCCATTTGCTTTTTACCTCAGCGCTGGCTTTTATTTCCCAAAGCTTGATTCCCGCTTTCACTAAGTCCTGACGATATTTTGCGTACCAACCGTGCACGGCAAACACATCGTTGGATGCTAGGCTGTTGGTAATAATCGTGATATCCACGCCACGTTTGGTTGCGTCGACTAACGCTTGAGTACCGGACTCCGTCGGAACAAAATACGGTGAAATCAAAACAAAGGAAGACTCTACGCTTGCAAGTAGCTCACTTAAGTTGTGGATCAATTGGCTCTCTTGCGTGGCGATTTTATCCGGAAGGTCAAACCAAACTTGGGCTGGGCCCCAATAGAGGTTGAGTGTGCCTTGCTCCAGATCTTCATATAGGTCGAGTTTTCGAAAGTTATAATTACCGGTAGAGAACTTTTCCTCCAAGCGTAGTTTTTTCACTTCAGTTTGAATAACTTCATCAGCGACTTTGTCTGATTCAGGGATGATCCATTCCATTGGCACGGAATAGAGGCTGTTCCAATAGAGATCAAATTGATCCGCCGTTTGAGTGACGGCTTCACCAAAAAGTATGACATCGAAGTCACCAAATTCGACATTGGATTCAAAAGAGAAATACTCATTTCCGATGTTTCTACCGCCAACGATCGCCGAAACACTGTCAGCAATAAGGGACTTATTGTGCATTCGTCGATTTAGGCGGGTGAAGTCACTCGCCAATGCTAAGACGCGAGCATCACGATATTGATGAGGGTTGAACAGACGTATTTCGATATTAGGGTGTGCATTGAGCTCTGCCATACCTAAATCATTGCGTTTTTGCATATCATCGAGCAAAAGGCGAACTCGAACGCCCCGTTGTGCCGCTTCATACAAACGCCATGTCATCAGTTGACTGGTCTCATCACTTCGATAGATGTAGTACTGTAAATCGAGGCTTTTTTCGGCAGATTCGATTAAGGCAATTCTTGCTAACAGGGCGTCATCACCTTGGTGTAAAGGAACAAAAGCGGTGGTCGAATCTTGTTCATAGTCTTCGAAAAGTACCGCTAAAGGCGAGCCTTCTTGGTAACCAAAGTGAAAACTGGTCGACTTTTCACTTGGGTCTCGAGGCTGAATAGATGAGCAAGCTGCAAGCAATATTAGAATCGAACTCAAAAGTATTTTAGAGAGAGAATGGGGCAATGCACACTTCCTTGTTTGCAATAACGTTATCTTTTTTGAATGATTATCAAACACAACGCTGTGAATTCCATTTACTGAGATTACTTCGATTATATATCAAGGAGTAACAGCAGGTAATCTGTCGAAGTGTCATTGAGTCGCAGTTTTGCTTTTTCCTCTCTACTTTCCAGGCGGACAATATTATGTTTTTTCATTATGTTTCGTACTCAAATGGTTAATATCACTAATAATTGGCGGTAATTGCCAATACTGCGCTAATGAAAATCCCCCAAACAATCTAAGTTATTGAATATTAATAAGTAAACTTTTGGCATATGGATTGCGTATAAAGAGTAGGCGTAATGGAGCATGACTTGCACAAGTGGTTAACTTTTTGTTAATTTTATTAACTTTCTATGGAAAGTGATTTTGTGGCGGAAGAACATAACCTATGTGCTCGCTACCTCATTACAAAGTTGTCTATTTCAGATGCGAATATCTCACCATTTACCCTTGGGGAGTGAAAACCTAAGTTATTGATCAATATGATTTTAACATAGTGGAAAGACGAGAGTCTTAGGGGTGAATCGGTGATTACTACAATAAAAAAGGATTTTTGATGTTAGCAAAACCAATCTTCCGTTGGCTACTGCCGTTCGTTGTCGTGGGTGGCTCTTATGCGGGCTATGCCGCTATTGCCGCAACGGCCCCCGAAAAAGAACCAACAAAGACAGCGGTCGGTGATCCGACCGTCCATACCTCTTCCCTGTTCCCTACAGACCATAAAGTGGTGATCACAAGTCACGGCGAAATGGTTCCGTTTGAGAAAACCCACTTAGCGGCTCAAGTGAGTGGTGAGGTGGTCAGTTGGCACCCTAATTTTGTCACAGGAGGCATAGTAAAACGCGGAGAAGTGCTGTTTACGATAGAAAGCGATAACTATGAAGCGGCCGTTTTACAAGCAGAAGCCGGGTTAGCAAGTGCGCGCGCCACCTTGATTGAAGAAGAAGCAAAAGCCGAAGTGGCGAAGCGACAAGCAAGAAAGCTCAGCGATAAGCAAGTCACGGATTTGTACTTGCGTAAGCCTCATGTGTTGAGCGCCCAAGCTCAAGTTAAATCGGCGCAAGCGGCGTTGAAGCGTGCTAAGCGTGATCTGGAAAACTGCAAAGTTGTTGCACCATACGATGCGCTAGTGGTTGAACGTGAAATTGGCGTAGGTCAGTTTGTATCGTCAGGGTCACGAGTGGCAACATTAAACAATATTGAAGTTGCAGAAATTCATGTCCCAATTGCTGGGTTTGACAGTGCATTTCTTCCTGAGTCTGTTTCTGAGTTAAGAGCAACCGTCACGCAGCAAGGTATCTTGTCTACGACTCGAGAGGGGGTCGTGGTTCGCGATCTTGGTATGATCGATAGTGCAACTCGCATGATCAACATGGTTATACAGGTCCGAGACCCATATGGCTTAGATAATAAACAGCCACCAATCAAATTTGGTTCTTACGTGGAAGTGAGCTTCACCGGTAAAGAGTTGAAGCATATTTATCGTCTTCCTCAAGAATTGGTAAAAAACCGCACAGTTTGGGTGGTGAATGAAGAAAATGAACTGCAGCCACGTACCGTGAATGTTTTGCGTGCCGAAGGTGAATTTTTGCTTGTGGGTGAGGGCTTAGAGCAATCAGATAAGCTGGTGTTAACACTGCCAGAATATCCGCAAAAAGGCATGGCAGTCCAAGTGGCAAAAAAGAATAACGACTCCGAAACCGTCGTGCAGTAAGTAGGAGTCCATCATGGAAGAGAAACAACAAAAAGGCTTAATTGCCTATTTTGCCAATAATTCTGTCGCCGCGAATCTAATGATGATGTTTATTATCATTATGGGGATCGTGAGCTTCATGTTTATCCAACGCCAGATGTTCCCGAACGTTGAAGTGAACTACATCAATATTCGTGCGGCTTACCCTGGGGCCTCTCCACAAGAAATTGAAGAGAGTATCCTTGTTAAAATTGAGGAGTCGGTCAAGGACGTTACTGGCATCAAGAAAACCGTTGCGCGGGCGTCTAGAGGCAGTGCGCATGTCTCGATTGAAGTGGATGTAAACGCAGATATTAAGCGCGTTTTGGATGATGTAAAGCAGCGGACTGATACTTTATCTAATCTACCGGCAGGCATGGAACCCATCAACGTTTATCAGGTTGAATGGCGGCAAGAAGTGATAGAAATGGGCTTGGTAGGGGACCGTCCTCTTGAAGAGCTTAAACCTATTGCAAAGCAAGTTGAAGATGAACTTCTACAACTGAAAAACATCATGTTGGTTGATCTCAGTGCTCCAGAAGAAGAGATCGCCATTGAAGTTGACCCTCTGGTTCTACGCAAATATGACCTCACCTTGAATGATGTGAGTAACGCGATTCGTCGTTATTCCGCTAACTTTTCGGCCGGTGAAGTAAAGACAAACGCAGGCATGATCGCGGTACGTATTGAAAACCAATACTATCATGGCGATGAGTTTCGCAATATTCCGGTAAAATTAGGCGCAAATGGTGCAAAAGTGTTGCTGCAAGATATTGCGACCATTAAAGATGGCTTTACCGAAGAAGACCGTTATTTCGAATATTCTGGTCAAAATGCCGTTTATATGGCGGTGCAAGCGACTCGTGACCAAAACATCATTCCTGTAGCGGAGTCGGTTCGTAAGTACATAGAGGCTAAGAATAAAACGTTGCCTGATGATGTTCAGTTAAAAGTGCTTGTCGATATGACGTACTATCTGAATGGTCGATTAGACATGATGTTGAAAAACCTACTTCAAGGTGCCGCTTTGGTCGCCATCATGTTGTCGATTTTCTTACGTTTCCGGCTCGCGATGTGGGTTATGGTTGGCTTACCCGTTTGTTTCTTAGGGGCGGTAATGCTGATGCCGATGTTTGGTATCACGGTAAACGTCATTTCATTGTTTGCTTTTATTATGGTACTCGGGATTGTCGTTGATGATGCCATAGTCACTGGAGAAAGCGCCTATAGTGAAATTGAAGAAAAAGGTGGGGGTGTAGATAACGTTGTTCGTGGCGTTAAACGTGTGGCAACGCCTGCGACGTTTGGGGTTCTGACGACAATTGCCGTCTTCGCTCCATTCTTATTATCAAGCGGAATAGACAGTGCTTTCTTCTACGGTATCGCCGGTGTCGTAATCTTGTGTTTGATTTTTAGTTTGATTGAATCAAAGCTCATCCTGCCAGCGCACTTAGCACATACCAATTTCACTCCGATTAAGCCAGGGAGTTGGCGAGATCGCTTTAACCAACGCTTTTTCGGTTTCGTGAACGGGCCTTATCGACGCTTTGTTTCTACTTGTACACATTGGCGTTGGACGGTGTTTGCAGTTTTCTGTGGTTTACTTGTTATCAGCGCAGCGCTCGTCAATTCAAATTATGTTCGAGTGATTCCAAACCCTAAAGTACCGACAGATTACCCTGCAGTGACGATCGAAATGAATGATACCGTTTCGAGTGAACAAACCATCAATGCGCTGAAAACCATTGAAGGGGTGATGCAGAAAATTGAGAATCAAACCATTGATGAATACGGACAAGGGATGATTCGAGACGTACTGTCTTACAATCGAAGTCGCACCGAGGGGCGTATTTTAGTGCCGCTTGTGGATGAAGAACTGCGTCCTTTCAATACGTTTGAATTAGCACGACGTTGGCGAGAAGCTATGCCAACAATTCCTGGTATGAAGAGCTTTAAGATTCGTGAGCAAAGTGCTGGTGGTGGTGATCGTGATGAATTCGGCTATTTGCTGTTTGGTTCAGATATCAATGAGCTTAACGAAGCGGGCCGTTATCTGATTGGTCGTCTACAGCAAGAAGAGGGGCTGTACGATGTATCATCATCCATTGATTCAGGCAGTAAAGAAGTCCTGCTGTCTTTAGCGCCGGTGGCTTATGACCTTGGGTTAGATCTGACAATGGTTGCTGAGCAAGTTGGTGGGAGCTTCTATGGTGGTGAAGCACAGCGCATCATTCGTGATGGTGAAGAGATCAAAGTCATGGTCCGTTACCCTCAGTTGACTCGTGAAGCATTCTCATCATTGCGTTATGCTGTGATCACAACACCAGCAGGTAAAAAAGTGATGTTGGGTGACGTGGTGAATATCAGTGAGCAACCAGGTGTGAGTACGATTCGACGTGAGGGCGGATACCAAACGGTTTATGTCTACGGCTCAATCGATGAAGAGCTGGTGGAGCCACAAGAAGTGGTGAAGATCATTGACGACACCATTTTGCCAGACTTACAGAGTGAGTTTCCAAGTGTTAAAACTGAGCTTGGTGGTGACATCGAAGAGCAAGCCGCGCAACGTAATGAACAGATCATGTTCTTTATCGCTGGTATGATCATTGTTTACATCCTGCTTGCTGTGCCATTAAAGAGTTATACCCAACCACTGATTGTGATGTCAGTGATTCCGTTTAGCTTAACAGGGGCTATCTGGGGACATTTCTGGTTGGATATGGACATAAGCATGATGTCTACCTTTGGATTGATTGCGGCGGCTGGTGTTGTAATCAATGATTCTCTGGTGATGACCGATTACGTCAACCAAGTGCGTGAGAAAGGGATGAGCATTAAGCAAGCGGTTGTTGAAGCGGGGTGCGCGCGTTTTCGTGCTATTACACTGACGTCTATCACGACCTTTGCGGGTGTACTGCCAATTATGTTTGAAACGAGCCTACAGGCACGCTTTGTCATCCCAATGGCGGTCGCGCTTGGCTTTGCCGTTCTATTTGCAACCGTTCTGACGCTCATTTTGGTGCCGTGTTTGTACCTCATGTTAGAGGATATTAAAGATATCTTCCGAGCGGTTAAGCGATTTTTTGGGCGCATATTTGGTCGATTTAGAAAAGATAAGCAACCCCCACTCGGCGATCAAAGTACGCAAAGTTAATTCATCGTCCGCAAACTCTAACTAAAGCAGCTCTCGAGCTGCTTTTTTTGTGCATCGCTTTTTTGGATGTAACCGCATCTTAACTCGACTATGCCTATAATATAGATTGTGTGAATGGTTAGTTATTCAAAAATACTGTTGGTTAATTTAACCCTCTGTGTGTGAATTTCGCCATTCAGTAAAAGTGGAAATTATTTCATTTAATCTAAGTTGTTGATATTAAGGCTTTAAAAAGTTGGCATCCTATGTGCAATGTATAAATTGCAAACCAATGAACTGCTAATCCTAAAGGAGCTTATTATGCAAAGCGTATTTCTTTCTACTCTAGGTCTTATTGCTGTAATGTCATCGCCAATCACTGCTGCTAACACTTTAGATAAAGAAGAGTGGAGTGCAGATTTACGTCAAGAATTTACAACGATGAAGCATGAAGCCGTCGCCGACATCGAACAAATGAATATGGACGCCATTGATGAACGCGACGAGCGTATCGTTAAACATATCAAAGAACAACAAGCCCAATTGGTTAAAATCAAATGCCAGAAAACGGAAGCGAGTAAGTCTTAGTTTCTGACCGACGGCTTGTCACAGAATGAGTGATAGCCAAGAGTGATTCTCATACGAGCTCAATGTTAGTTAGCAGTCGACATTGAACTTGTTGCTCTGTTTGCCAAGCTTTATCGCTTGGCTTTTTTGTGTGTACACCTAAGCCCTCTCGAGTCAATAATAAAGCTGTGGATTCAGTGCCTTGAAGTCACTTAGGTATAGGGATGCAATAGATAGAAAAAAGCCCGCAAAGAAAACTTTCACGGGCGAAAAAGGGCACCAACTTAGGTGTCTATTCATTTTGGAGATGGTCGAACGTCCATATCAAACTGATAATAGGCTTGGTGAGGGGCATACCACCAGTGCGACCAATGAGGCTAAAGTTAACATTGTTGAAATCATTGTTGAAATGTTAATTATCGAATCAATGATTTCATTTTCGTTGGGTGTGATTAAAAATGTGTTGATTAGGTGTGTTTTTACTGCTCAAAAACAGGCATTTAATTCGATAGGTTGAATGATTTCTATCCTGGCATCCAGTTTGATTATAAAATCCTCCATGGTGCCATTAATAAAATTTCATACTTAAGTTTAATTTGACGCGAGTTGCTATTAAATGTTGCTGGTTTGTGTGTTTTTATGAGTGAAAACTAAATAACCTCAACTTGGGATAAGCAAGTCTAGATTATCCCTAGCTGAGACTAACGAAAAAGAGAGTGACGTTTGCAACTCTCTTCACATTTCGATTATCCAATTATTTAAGGCAGAATTCTGCGGATAAATTAAATGGTTTCATGTTTATGAACTAAGCCAAAATCTGCCAAAATGGCATAGGCTGCTGGGATCATAAATAACACGAGCAATGTTGATGCAAAAATACCGAACACAATGGAAATAACCAGCGGCTGAATAACTTGAGCTTGTAAGCTTGTTTCCGTCAGCAGAGGCAACAAGCCAGCTGCAGTCGTCATGGAAGTAAGGAATACTGCTCTAAAGCGCTCGCGGCTGGCTTTAACTACCGAGTTATGAACGCTGTCTCCCTCATCTACGTGATGACGAATATATTGTACTAAGAGAATGGAGTCATTCACGACGATTCCCGCCAATGAAACAAAGCCCATCATGCTTGGCATACTGAGTGAGTGACCAAGCAAAATATGCCCCCATACCACCCCAATAAAAGCAAGTGGGATAGCAAGCATGACCACAAAGGGTTCCAGATAACTGCGGAATTGATAACTTAAAATGGCAAATACACCAAACAATCCAAGTAAGAATCCTTTACCCATCGATGCCCCTGTTTCTGCGGTATCTTTGGCTTCACCTTCAAAGTCAAAACGCAGCCCAGGATATTTCTGGATAAGTTTTGGCGCCTCATCTTTTTGAAATTGACGAATGATGGAAGTGGAGTTCGCTTTGGTATTATCGATATCCCCAAATACACTGATTGTGCGGAGTCCATCAATGCGTTGAATACGAACGTAGTTACGTTGGAAGTCGAGAGTCGCAACCGTTGCAAGGGGAATTTGGCTCCCATCGGACAAAATGATTGGGAAATTTGCCAATTGTTGTAAATCCCCGGCTTGTACTTTGTTGAGACGCACTTCAATTGAAATGTTCTCTACCCCGACTTGAATTTCATCAGCTGTTTGACCAAAGAACGCCGCGCGAAGTTGGTTAGCGATCAGTTGGCCGTTGATACCATAGGCTTCTGCTCCGGGACGTAGTTTGACCAACACTTCTTCTTTACCCATGCGCATGTCATCTAATACGCCGTGAACGCCATCAAATTCATTAAGATATTGTTGAATATCGATGGATGCGGCTTTCAGTGCATCAAGATCGTCATGTTTAGCACGGATCTCAATTGCTCGGCCTCCTGGCCCCATGGTTGGTTGTTTAAAGACTAAGGATATAGGGTCCGCCAATTCCCCAACATCATCACGCCATGCTGCAATAAAATCATCAATTAGCGTATTACGGCTTTCAGCGCCTAATAAATCTAGGCGAACTGTGGCAATGTGTGGGCCTGATTCATTCGCATCTGCATTCGCGTTAAACTGGCTGGTGATGTGGTGTATGAGTGGCTGCCCATTTTCTTCACTCTCAGACCATGCTTTATCAAGCTTTTGCGCTGAAGCAACAATTTTGTCGACCACGGCTTCGGTTTGAGACAAAGAAGAACCGGGTGGAAGAATGATCCTCGCCTCGGCAATGTCGCCATCTAATTCAGGGAAAGGCTGGAATTTGAGCACTCCCCCAACAAGCGTTGCCGCTGAAATGAGCAGTAGCGCGATCACTCCACCGATAAACGCGTAACGATATTCTACAACTTTGTCGACCGCATTCACCAACGTGGTATTGCGAAAGTTCTCGAATGAATCTAATAATTTTTGTTTAAATTTGGCGGTCGGTTTATCTTGTTTTTGCTTGTGTAAAGAGTGCGAGAGGTGGTTGGGTAAGATCAAAAACGCCTCGACCAAACTTAGGGTAAGCACCAAAATCAGTACTTGGGGTACCGCTTTAAGCACCGCGCCCATTTCACCTTGTAGAAATAGTAAACTACCAAAAATACAGACGGTGGTAAGAAAGGAAGAAATGACCCCCGGCAGCACTTTCTTCACGCCTTTAACGACGGCATCATCGATTTCTTCGCCGCGGTCTAGATGTGAAGCGATGGATTCTGCAATCACGATCGCGTCGTCCATCATAATACCGATAGCCATGAGCAAGCCAACGAGTGACATAATGTTGATCGAAAGCCCTAGTTGAGCCATCAGAAATAAGCCGCCTAAAAATGCGACAGGGAGGCCAGCTGCAACCCAGAATGAATACCGAAAACTGAAGAATAGCCACATGGTTGCAAAGACGAGAATGATACCTTGCCAACCATTTTTAACCATCATGGTGAGGCGATCCCAGAGAACGGAGGATAGGTCATTTGTCATTTGCAGCATCACACCATCTGGAGCGATGGCTTGCTGATCTTGCACAAATTGGCTGACACGTTCTTTTATACGTAGGGCATCATCTTCTTTGTTTTTGCTCACTTTCAATAAAGCGGATGGGTGACCGTCGAATAAGACTTTTTGCTCGTCGAGTTCAAAGCGGTCGGTAATAGTTGCAATGTCACGCAACCGAATAATCGAGCCATTCGGGCCAGAACCGACAACAATGGTCTCCAATTCTTCTGGTGTGATTCGACGCTCATCAAATCGAATTAAGAAGTTTTTATCCGGTGTTTCTACGTTACCGCTCGGCAGTTTTACGTTTTGACGCCCAATTTGCTCTGCGATATCACCAACGCTAAGCCCTAATTGCCGAATAGCTTGGGTATCCAGTTCTACGCGGTATTGGTGATCAGAAAAACCAGCAACGTCGACCAATGACACGCCGTAATCTAACTTTAACGTTCGCTTAAGCTGCTCTGCATATGCTTTGAGTTCTGGCCAAGTGGTATCAGCGGTAATGGCGACATCAACCACGGGTTCGTTCCAATCAAGCTCTTGCACCATTGGTGATTCGATTTCTTGAGGAAAGTCGTTGATGGCATTAATTTGGGTTTGAACATCGACCAACATCCGGCCAATATCGGCGTCTTCATTGAGTTTTAGTATTAGTCGGGCTGACCCCTCGATTGCCTCACATTGTGTTTCCACGATGTTTGCTAGACCATCGACAGCATCTTCCATGCGCACACAAATGCTTTCTTCAACTTCTTGTGGTGAGGCGCCCGGATAAACGACCCCCGCTAAAATATAAGGAGGATCAAATTCGGGAAATGTCTCACGCTTAATCGTCGACAGCGACGATATGCCTAAAATAAGCAAAGTCAGCATGAGCAAATTGGCTGCAGTAGGGTGCTTTGCAAAGAATCGAATCATGATTCAGACCCCTCGTCAGATTTGTCCATGTCTGGAGACGCTTCTTTTAATAACATGCCATTGATTGCGGGCAGTAAATCGTTAAGGATCAACTTTTGCCCTTGCTCGAGTTCGCCATCAACGACCACTTGGTTATCACGTCGATAGAGTACTTCAACCTTGATCACGCTGAGTCGATTATCTTCTCCCATTAAGTAGATCTTGTCACCATGCAACGCGCGCTCAGGGATAACCCAACTTGGATTCGCTTGGCCCTCAATGCGTGCACGAACAAACATGCCATTAACCAATGGGGGGTTAGAGGTTGGGTTTAACATTCGATAGTCTTGTTCTATTTCTAGAATGACCCCTGCGGTAGCTTGGCTAGGGTCGACAGTTTCACTGATGCGCGCTAATTTGGCAGGCCAGCGAGCAGATAAATTACCACTGTTTAGCTCGATGCTAGCGTGAATAGCGTTCATATCTGGCTGTGGGATGCCTGATTCATCCCGAGCAAACTCACCAATGCTTGCCGCGAGAGTTTGCATGTCGTGGATAGACAATTGTGCTTCAACTTCCATGACATCGATGCCATGTGCGGTGATCATGGTTTGCTGTAGATTGACCACTTGGTTTTGCTCAATATCGACCTCGGATATGCGCAAGTCATACGGCAATGTGATGATGGTTTTGGCGAGTGAACGCTTAGCTTCATCGACTTTAGATGCGTTGACTTTGACGAGAGCTTCCGCAACGCGTTTTTCATCGGGCATTAAACCAATTTGGTTTTCGATATCCAGTACCAACTTTTGCTGAGAAAGGGCACTTTGTTCTTGTTGATCCACATCGGATTGGGAAGTTAAGCCTTTTTTACGTAGATTCTGTTTACGCGCCAACTCTTTATTGGCAATCACCAAGCGGTTAGCTTCAATCTTGAGAGTACTTTTTAAGTTGGTTTCTTCTTGGGTTAGCTTAGCCAAAGAGGTTTGAGCAGATTTTAAGTCGGCTTGCGCTTGCACCAGTTTCAGTTCGTAATCGAGAGGATCAATTCGTAAGATTTCACTCCCTGCTTGAAGCACTTGACCTTTTTCTAGTTGAGGGTGACGAAAGACGACTTTACCAGTGACTTCGGCAATGGCTTTCCATTCTACTTTTGGCGTGATTTTTCCAAATCCGATCGCTTCAGGTGCAATGGCTTTTAGTTCTAACGGAATGGTTTCGACTAAACGCGCACGATCGCCTGCGGGTTTGGTCGGCAAGTCGGGCTTTAGCGTTATTGCTAAGAATAGAGTGACGACCCCGACCGCGAGGGCAGGGAAGAACAGCAGTTTTTTATTCATTTTCATATTGATTGCCCGAGTCTAGAAATCCATGTTTCATCAGTTGTATGTTGTGTTCGAATAAGCGGTTTAAAAAATCTTCATTGAGCTCAATACCATGCATCGAAAGTAGAGCAGGTGGTGCCATAAATGGAAATACCATCAAGCTGATATATGAAACTCGGCAAAGTTTAGGGTCTGCCCCTTTTCGTAATACACCGCTATCAACCAACTTATCGAAAATAATGCCTTGCATTGGTTTGCTGATATCGGCAAAGACTTTTTCTAGCAGCTTGCGTTGAGTTTTGGATGGGGGCATATGCATGACTTGAGAAATCAAGCGCGGGAATTGGGGGACTTTGATCATCTCACGATAGTAGGTTCGCATTAGATCGAGAAAATTTTTCTCTGAGCTGTCTGCAACCAATGCTTGCATCTGCTTTTGCATGGGAGAGAGTGTTTCTCTCAACATGGTTTCAAATAGTCCCTCTTTATTGCCAAAGTAGTAGCGAATCATCGCGACATTAACGCCGGCTTTTTGTGCGACCAAACGTGTCGAGACCTTGTCATAAGCCAGAATGGTGAAAAGTTCTCGTGCTTGGAAAATTAGGCTTTCTCGCGCATCGATTTTTTGGGTTGGCCTGCCTGCTCGCCGATTCACTTCCGTCACTACAGCCTCACTAAATATTAAACATTTGATTAATTATAAGGCGCTGATTTCTTATGCGACATGTGAAAAATTAATCAATATTTAATCAAGTGATTAATTTGTGATGAAGAGAAGAAAAAGAGCAGCAAGCGCCGCTCTATAAAGAAGTGAATGTTCGCAACCAATAAGCGGTTTTAACCCCAGCTTAATACTGTCCAATTGGGTTTGTTCGCGTGTGCTTTCAAGCGAGGGCAAGGATTAACCAGATACGCATAATCTGCGAATTCACAAAGAGGTAAATCATTGATGGAATCAGAATAAAAATGGATTTCTGAGTATGTATCAGTCTGAGCATCTAACCAATGCTTTAAGCGTGTGACTTTACCTTCTCGATAGCTTGGTATACCCGAAATTTTAGCGGTATAGCGGTTATCAGTTTCAATCAAATCTATGCCCAATGCAGTCGAAATGCCAAGGCGACGCCCAACGGCTTCAACCAAAAAAGTCACGCTAGCAGAGATGATCACCATATCGATGCCATCTTGAGACAGTTGCTCAATTAAGATTTTTGCTTGGGTAAACTGTTTCGGCAGGATGTGTGTTTCGGCACACTCCTCAACCAGTTTATTCACCTGCACCATAGATAGGTTCGCGAGTGGTGCCATGGAAAATTGCAGATAATCTTCCATGTTCATCTCTCCCTTAGCGTATAACGCCATTAAACGTTGGTCTTCTTCAATGAAGTTAGGTTGGGTAGCGATGCCTTTCTCGACCATAAATGCATTCCAAATCATTGCACAATCCCCATTGATTAGGGTTTCATCCATATCAAATACATACAAGGGTTTAGGCATGTTTGGCTCTCACAGGTTGAATTTCGTTTAGGTTAAATAAGCAGATCTAGTTGACTGTTATTTACTAACAATCGCTCAGATGAGCGGTTAAGTAAATAGACGGTCAGTTCGTTTGTATCCTAGGGGCGAAATGTGACGATTTGGCGTAACTAACTTGACAGTTTGAATGAAATTCGATGGCAGTTATGTTTCAGGTATTCCCTATCTAATCCGCTCGAACAAAAGTGTAAGATGAATCAATAGAATTACCGAATAAGAGCCCAATCAAGGGCTCTTATGGATATTGAAAAGGGCCTTAAATCAACCCTTGCTCTTTCGCCATGTGGTTAGCGATGCTTGGCGCTTTCCAAATGCTTGGCAATAGAATAAATGAGACAGGAACCGCCGTGATCACAATGAAAGATTGTAAGGCTGAAATTCCGCCGGACCCCATTGATATCAATGTGATTGCGACCGCCCCCATGATCACACCCCAAAAGGCACGAATAATCGCTTTTGGCTCGGTTGAACCCGTCATCACGACGCTGATGGTGTAGGTCATGGAATCACCAGTAGTGACAATAAATGTCGTGGTAAGGATCAAGAACAGAATTGAGATCACCATGGGGAATGGCAACTCTGATGTAATCGCTAACAAAACGGCGGGTAAATTGAAGCCCTCAAAAGCCGAAGAAATTAAGCCTGGGTTCTCTAATTCGAACGCAAGGCCACTGCCGCCAACGATGCTAAACCAGAAGCAGGTGATCAGTGGCGCGGCAACGCTAATAGAGAGAATCAATTGACGAATAGTGCGACCACGTGAGATACGCGCAATGAAAATCGCCATCATTGGACCATAGCCGATAAACCATCCCCAGAAGAAGACGGTCCACCAACTTAGCCATTCGGTGTCACCACGATATAAGGCCATCGGGAAAAAGTTGTCCACCATTCGTCCAACGCCTTGTACGTAACCATCAACAATAAAGCTCGTTGGGCCAAAGAGCAAAATGTAGCCAATAAGCGCCGCAGATAGCACGATGTTATAGCGGCTAATAATTTGAATCCCTTTGCTCACGCCACTTAGCGCAGATAAGGTATACATGAGAATAGCGGCAACAATCACCAACGTTTGTGTCACAAAGGTATCGGGTAAACCAAACAGTGAATTCAACGCATAACTGATTTGAAGACCTAAGAAGCCAATAGGGCCAATTGTGCCTGCAGCAACCGCAATAATGCTACAAGCATCGGCGACATCGCCAATCCAACCATTGATGGCTTTGTCGCCAAATACAGGATAGAGCAGAGTGCGCGGTTTAAGAGGTAACCCTTTATCGTAATGCAGGTGCATTAAAACCACAGAAGAAAGGCAACCTAGAATTGCCCAAGCAAGAAAACCCCAATGCATAAAAGACTGAGAGAGCGCATTAATGGCAGAAGCTTTAGGAGAGGCTTCGCCATACAGAGGCGGAGCAGAAACAAAGTGGGCGATAGGTTCAGCGGCAGCCCAGAAAACGCCGCCCCCAGCAAGTAGGGTACAAAGAACAATCGACAGCCATTTGAATGTGTCGATTTCAGGCCTCGCGATGCCACCTAAGCGTACGTAACCAGTACGGCCAAGAGCAATGGCCAAGCCAATAAGAAAATTGAGGAGCAGCAATACTTGCCAAAAGGCTCCGAAGTATTGAGTGGCAAGGCCAAAGCCTGCATTGACCATGTGAGTCAGTGATTTTGCATCTGTCAGAGCAAGTAGAACGAAAACAGAAAGGAAGCTTCCACTTAACCAAAAGACTGGGTTAGTGAGTTCAAGACGCTTGATCAGGGACGGGGGATGGATGGCGGAATAGTCTGCCTCCTGAATGGGTGCATGGGAGGCGGCATTCGTCATATTCGACATAATTACTTCGCTTTTTAGGGCTCGGAAGCCGTGTATTTCCCTCAACACAATTGAGTATAAAAGTGTGAGGATGATCAAAAAGCCGCTAATACTAGCACGTTGAGCCGAGCAATATAACCGCAGATCGGGATTAATTGTGATGACTTAAAATGACGCGTTGATTCTAAATGTGAAAACTATTGCGTGAAGTACGCCGCATTTATTGTGTAAATTACATTCCCCTTATTCTTGTAGGGACACCTCAAGATTACATTGAGCCAACCTGTTCTAATAAAAACTAAAGGTCTTACCCTATGGCTCATTTTGAACTCAATGGATTGTGGCAACTTACCTCGCCGCAACGCCCAGACATCGATATTGTAATGACACTGCCCGGTGATAACGTTTCCGCGTTATTGCAGGCAGAGCTCATTCCCAACCCATACTTTGCGGATAATGAAGCGAAAGTTCGTTGGATTGAACAATGTGATTGGCACATTTCTCGCCAATTTGAAGTGGAAGCCTCGGTGTTGTCCGCCAAGCAAGTGTGGATGACATTAACGCGCGTCGACACTCTTGCCACTTTCTTCATTAACGATGAGCAAGTACTGACTTGCAGTAACATGTTTGCCCAGCAACGAGTCGACATTAAACCGTATTTAACACAAGGGACGAATACAATTCGTGTTGAATTCACAAGGGTTGATTTGGAGGGTGAGGAGCGTGCGAAAAATCTACCGTTTCCGATACCATCCGCGATGGGGAACAACCAAATTCCTCATATGAACTTGATTCGTAAAACGCAATGTCACTCTGGTTGGGATTGGGGTATTTGTTTGATGGTGTCGGGTATTTATGACCCAATCCAAATCGATGTCGTCAATGAGTTGTGGCTAAAAGACTTTTCAACGGAGCAAAACTGGCAAGCAGATGGCAGTGTTATTGTCGATGTGCTGGTGGAGGTAGAAACCGATAACCAGAGCCATGAAGTCTTCGTTGATCTAGATGGTATGACTCAATCGATTCATACAGAGGGAAGTGGTCACTATCACTTTCAATGCCATGTCCTCGAGCCTCTGCGTTGGTGGCCTGCAGGCTATGGTGAAGCTAACCTGTACAAGATATCGGTTTCATGTGGTGAACAGAAACTGTCTCGTAAGCTTGGTTTGCGTCAATTGAGTTTGAATAATCAGGCCGATGAGCACGGCTCTGCGATGGAATTTGTTGTGAATGGCGTTCCCATTAATGCCAAAGGGGCGAACTGGATCCCGGTTGATGCGATGCCAGGACGTGAGTGTGATGGTCGTTATCGTAACCTGTTACAAAGTGCTGTCGATGCCAACATGAACATGATCCGTGTTTGGGGTGGTGGTCAATATGAAAGCGAAACTTTCTATAACCTGTGTGACGAGTTAGGTCTGCTTGTGTGGCAGGACATGATGTTCGCGTGTTCGCTCTACCCATCCGATGACGCGTTTCTCAAAGATGTGGAGCAAGAACTGCGTTTTCAGATCCCTCGCTTGAAAGAGCACCCGTCGATTGCCTTGTGGTGTGGTGATAATGAGGTCATTGGTGCGATTGGTTGGTATGACGAATCTAAACACAACAAAGTAAAATACACGGTGAACTACGATCGCTTGAATCGGATGGTAGAACAAGTGATTGGTCAGCAAGATGATTCACGTCGTTTTTGGCCGAGTTCTCCTTGTAATGGCGAGCTAGACTTTGGCGACGCATGGCATGACGATAGCAAAGGTGACATGCATTTTTGGGATGTGTGGCACTCAGGAAAGTCCTTTAATGCTTATTTAAACATTAATCCGCGTTTTTGTTCCGAATTCGGTTTTCAATCCTGGCCTTCATTTGCAGAGACGAAACAGTTTGTGCCAGAGCAAGATTGGAACGTTACCTCTCCAACGTTTGAACAGCATCAGAAGAACCCACGAGGTAATAGTATTATCACCGAGATGTTCACTCGTTACTTCCGTTTCCCATCTGGTTTTGAACAGATGCTATACCTCAGCCAAGTGCAGCAGGCTGTGGCCATAAAAACGGCTTGTGATCATTGGCGTGCAATCTCTCCGGTATGCAGAGGCATGCTGTATTGGCAACTCAACGATAACTGGCCAGTAAGTTCTTGGTCGAGTCTCGAATACAGCGGTCGTTGGAAGCAATTGCATTACCATGCTAAGCGCTTCTTTGCGCCTCAGTACTTGGTGTTCTCGGAGCATACTGGCAAGCTGAGCCTGCATTTACTTAATGACGCCAGAGATTCAGTTGATGTAAGCGCACAATTGCATTGGGTGAATTGGCAGGGTGAAGTGAAGCAGACTTGGTCACTAGAACACTCGGTTTCTAGTGACAGTAATACCGTCATCTGGCAGTTGGATGAATCATTTGATTCTTCTGAATTGAAATCGGGGTTCTTCTATGTAGAAGCGCAAGTGGCTCAAGATAAAATCACTAACACTTGGTTTAGTTCTCATGAACTAAAAACGTTGCCAATGGAAAGAACGAAGATTGAAGTAACAATTGAAGCCAACAAAGTCACGCTCGTTGCAGATAAGCCTGCGTTCTTTGTTCACTTGGAGTGCGATACAGATGGTAAGTTTAGTGATTCTAGTTTGACGTTGTTGGCCAATAAACCGGTAACAATTGAGTTTTTAGGTAGTGATTTGAACGCGATGGCAACGTCGTTGAGAGTCTACCATTTGATGCAGTCATAATATGCCCAGTAACCTCGATATGCTAGGTTCAGCCCGCCCTTTGGGAGCGTGTCATTAACTTGATTACTGCGTTAAACAACTTGGAAAGAGCTAGCTATTACGCTGCGTTGTTTTCCTTGACCTCGAATCAATGACAACGCTCTGAATCCGGCACCTTGAAGTCTCTTGGGTATATGGTTTTAAATCCATAAAAAAGGAGCGAACCATCGCTCCTTTTTTGCTTTCAATAATTTAAGCTTGTTTTAGCGCCTAAGCTTATGATGGATTCGATACCCAAAAACATAACCGAGGTAGAACAACGCAATTAATGTAACAAACGCAGCGACATAAGCAAGAATGTGATTTAGACCAAGACCAAAAGCGAGCGTAAAAGCAATACCATTTACGGCTTCAAGTGGAATCTTGTACCAAGCAGAATGAACGGTAGAACCAAATAGAACTAACGTACTAATTAAAAAGATTGTGCCGACGAACATACCTGCCCATCTGCTGTTATTCATGCTTCTTCTCAAAGGTTACCAACTACGTAACAAAATATTTCAGGAAGCACATTATACTACTGAGAGTGGTACAAAGTGTTAGCACTATTTTAATAAATTATAGAGAGGCTAACATATGGCCTCTCTATCTATGAGCATCAGTAAAGTCACGGTATTCGCCGTTTCTGGCAAACCGTATTTTTCTGAGTAAGGCTAACTTATCCAGCCAATAAAATATGGAATGATCAACGCGTTAGCTAAATCGATAAAGAAAGCGCACACTAACGGCACAATGATAAATGCTTGGTGTGAATTCCCGTATTTTTGTGCAACGGCAGACATGTTTGCCATCGCGGTTGGGGTTGAGCCCAATGAGATACCACCAAAACCAGAACACACCACCGCAGCGTCATAGTTTTTGCCCATGAGTGGAAATACAACAAAGACCGCGATACACACTGCCACCAAAAATTGTGCCCCAAGGATGATGAAGATAGGGCCAGCTAAATCGACTAACGCCCATAACTGCATACTCATCAAAGACATGGCGAGAAAAGCACCTAATGCCATGTCAGCAATCAGCGCGATCGCGGGTTTTCTTGCAGGCCAGCGTGTCCCTGTTAAACGAGGATAAGACGCAGGAATCAGGTTTGAAATGAGAATACCCGCAAAAAGACATGTCACAAATAGAGGCAGTTCTAGACCAAGGCTACTGACTCCCTCGTTTAGCACTGCACCAAGAATGATACAAACATGAATAGCCAACATCGCATCCAAGAAATCATAAGCGTTGATAGAGGGTTGCGGTTCATCTTGGGCTGTACCGACGTCCATTTCTTCCACTGTCGCTGGCTTGAGGTTGTGCTTGTTGATCAGGTATTTCGCGATTGGCCCCCCCATTAGACTGGCGAGAATTAAACCAAACGTCGCACTGGCGATTCCGATTTCCATTGCGGTATCGAGATCAAATATTTCAGCGATTCTTGGCGACCAAGCAATTGCGGTTCCATGACCACCAATTAAAGAGACGGTGCCACTAAGTAAGCCTACCGCTTCTGGTTGACCAAGCATGGTCGCAATGCCAATTCCGGTTAGGTTTTGTATCAGCATGTAGCCGATGGTGATCGAGAGTAGAATGATGAGAGGTTTCCCTCCTTTGAATAGATCTTGCAGGCTGGCATTGATACCAATTGTGGTAAAAAAATACACCAACAGTAGATCGCGAGTCGCGAGATTAAACTGAACATCAATGTGGGTCACATAGTGAATCACAGCAAAAAGAATAGACACTAATATGCCACCTGAAACCGGTTCGGGAATGCTGAACTCTCTCAAAAAGTGACTGGCCTGGGTAAGGCGTTTTCCTAAAAACAGCACGACGATGCCTAGGGTGACGGCCAAAAATGATTCGATGTGCAATACACCGTCAATGAAATCCATAACTACTCCTGTTGTGTCTTGTTCTGCCTACTTGTGTTCATCTGTGTCCTGTTGAAGTAATGTGAGGCAATGTCCTTTGTAATGCGCATAAACCGTATGCTGAATGAGTAACCATACTGACTTGTCTAAATAACATCCAGTTTCATATTGGTGAATTTGAACTAAGTCCGGTTGTTGTTCAAAGGTTAGGCGTAATTGAAAATGAGCCGCTAGATTCGTGTACCCATGAATATAACGGCTCGAATACCAAGATATCTCGTTATCAATATCTTGAGCTTATATGGTTATATGGTTATATGGCTTTAGGTATAGGTAACAAGCTCATATGTTTTCTATTTTGGGATTTACTTCTTGCGCCCAATTTCCACCAAGTGATTTGTACAATGCCACCGTAACTTGGGCCGTTTGTAATTTGGCTGCAAGCTGACGGTCTTGCATCATGCGTTGTTGACGTTGTGCGTCCAGGACTGATAAGTGGTCGATCAAGCCTGCCCGATAGAGTGACTTCGCTTTACTGACGGCTTCGTCCGTTGCCAAAAGTGCTTCTTCAATCCTACGCTGATTCTCTTGGCTTCTGCCATAAGCAAATAAGGTGGAATCTACTTCAGCAAAAGCCGAATCTACGGCGTGTTGGTAAGTCAGCGTTGCTGCGTCAAAACGAGCTTGGTTGATGTCCTCTAAAGCATCGCCACGACCACCATCGAAGACATTCCAACTGATGCCAGCCGCGCCAACCCAGCCGAAAGAGTCACTGCTAAACAGATCATCAAAGCTAGAAGCGGATACGCCCGGAGCGCCGGTTAAGAAGAACTTCGGATATTGATTGGCGATACTTGCCGCAAGTTCTTCATTGATGGCTGCCATTTCTCGCTCTGCTAAGCGGATATCAGGGCGACGTTGCAGTAATTCTGAAGGTAATCCGATTGGCACGACATTTTGCATTGCTGGTACACCTTGAGTCTCTGCAAGTCGCACTTCGACTTTCGACAAAGGCTCACCAAGCAGTACCGCGATACGATGTTTGTGTACTTGCTGCGCGATTTCCAACTGAGGAATGATTGACTCCATCGCTGCAAGCGTCGCTTTGGCTTGCGCTAAATCGAGATCCGAGCCATAACCGCTACGAACCACTTTCTCAACCAAGTCCATGGTTTTGCGTTGGTCTTCAAGGTTTGATTTGGCTAAGTCGAGACGCTCGCTTGCCCCTTGATACTGCAAGTAGTTATGAATCAAATCTGCAGTAAGCAAAGTCGTCAGCCCGCTTTGATAAATTTCTGCTTGCTCAACACGTATTTGCGCCGCATTGGATTGACGATCAATGCGACCAAACAAATCCAATTCCCAAGCAATACTTGCGCCGGCAAATACACCATCATGCTGGTTGTCCAACAAGGTTGTATTGCCAATTTGTGGTGGCAGGCCTGCGGCGGAATCACCAATCGGGTTCAGCGCCGGGCCAAGCAGTGAGTCGTTCTTACTCAGCTGATAATTGACGTATCCGGCACCAACATTGATGGTCGGCACTTTGAATGACTCAACAACGGTCTTATAGCTGTCTGCCATTTTGATGCGTTCTGCCGCGACCTTAAGAGGGATGTTTTGGCTTTGCATATCAAGCACCAAATCGTTCAACATAGGGTCGTTAAACTCTGTCCACCAAAACGCTTCTCTCTCAGCATTGCGGCTGACGCCATTTTGGTCGGCATACAAATAAGTCTCTGCCATGCTGGTGGTTGGTGTTTGATAGTCTGGCCCAACGGCACAACCGGATAGGCTCATTGCCAATACCAGTGGCGCGATAACGAACTTTCTCATGATTACGCCTCCTTCAATTCAGCGTCAGTTTGCGTGGTTGGTGATGTTTCTTTGTATGCCAAGCGATACAGTGCCGGCATGATGAACAGTGACAACACGGTCGCCGCTGCCAGACCACCGATGATGGTGGCTGCCATTTGGTCGAACAAAAGATCCGAAAGCAGCGGGATCATGCCGAGTGCGGTTGTCAGTGCACCCATTGAAATCGCCATGGTGCGGTTAACGGTGGCTTCTTTGATGGCATCCGATAATGGGCGGCCGTTCGCACGTTCCAACTCAATTTGGTCCATCAGTACAATGCCGTTTTTAATGATCATGCCCGTCAGGGTGATGGCACCAATCAACGCCATAAAACCGAATGGTTTGTCAAAACCAAGCAGAGCAAAGGTGGCACCAGTAGCCGCCAAAGGCAGTGTGGCTAGAATGATGATTGGTTGCTTAAAGCCGTTAAACATCGCGACCAGAATGATCACCATGATCAGCATGGCTTTTGGTAGCTGTTTAAAGATGTCAGTAACCGCTTTGTGTTCATCGTAGTATTCGCCGCCCCATTCCAAGCTGTAGCCGGCTGGCAGAGGAATCGCTTCGATTTGATCTTTCACCGCGTTGCGCACTCTTGCTGGTGTGGTTGAACGCTCAACACCTGCTTGTGCTGTGATGGTTTTGACGCGATTGCGACGCCAGATCATGCTCTCTTCTGGTACTAGCTCAAAGCCATCAACCACTTGACCTAGAGGCACACTGTGCATGCCAAGTAGCGAACGCACGGGCAATGTTTCTAGTGACGCCATGTTTTGCGAAGTGCCACGCAGCTGAATTGGAATCAACTCGTCATTAAGGTTCATCTGACCTAAAGGCATGCCATCAGAAGCGCGTTTCAGAGCAAAGGCGATGTCTGCTCGGTTGATGCCAGCTTGGCGCATCTTGTCTTGATTGATGATGGGTTTCAGCACCTTGCTTTCTTGACGCCAGTCATCACGAACGTATTTGGCATCCGGGTGAGTAGCAAAGATGGCTTTTGCTTGATCCGCCAGTTGGTGCAACACTGCTTCATCAGGGCCAGAGAAGCGCGCTTCTACCGCATACTTGTCTGAAGTCGCCAGTTTTAGTGCTCTAAAGCGAGGTTCTGCGTCTGGGAAAGTGTTCTGCAACCATTTATCACCTCGTTCAACAAGTTGGCTGATGCTTTCGTAATCCTTGGTGTTAATCAATATCTGTCCGTATGCAGGATCAAGCGGCTCTGGTTCTACGGTCACCGAGAAGCGCGGTGCACTTGCGCCCATGTAGCTAGAGATGCTTTCGACTTCTGGCTGTTTGAGTAGCCACTGTTCGACTTTGCGCATGTCTGCTGAGGTTTGCTCGATCTTGGCGCCATTCGGTAGCCAGTAATCAAGGAACACGATAGGGCGATCCGATTGCGGGATAAAGTTCACCGCCACGTAAGGCACAGCAACAGCAGTCACTAAAAGTAGGGGAATCAATGCTGTCAGTGCTTTCATTGGGTTATCAACCGTCCAAAACACCAACTGCTTGTAGCGGCTTGGCTTTGCGTCTTCATCGACAGGTGTTGGTTTGATGAACATCCAACACATCAGCACGGTAAAGGTCATCGCGACCAACCAAGACAGAAGAAGCGAAGATGCTACGATGTAGAACACTGAACCCGCAAACTCGGCTGAGTCAGTGTTGGAGAACAGAACTGGACTTGCCCCCATGATGGCAATGACGGTCGCACCAAGAAGAGGGACTGCGGTTTCCTTAACTGAATCAATAGCAGCACGTGTGCGTTCGATACCTTTGCCCAGTTTTACGATCATCATGTCAGTGATTACGATGGCGTTGTCTACCAACATACCTAGAGCAAGAATGAAGGTACCTAACGAGACTCGATGCAAATCAATGCCTGCAATGTTCATGTAGATCAGCGTGAGCAGGATAGTCAGCAACAAGCTCGAACCAACAATTGTCGCGCTCTTAAAGCCCATGAAGACTAACAGCACCACAAACACAATGCCGACACTTTCGAGCAGGTTACCGACGAAGTCATCAATCGCTTTTTGCACTTCTTCAGGTTGGTAAGCCACAGTAGAAATATCAACGCCAAGCGGCAGTGTTTGTTGGTAGTTTTGGATGATGTCGCGAATCGTGTCGCCGAGCGAGACCACATTAATACCTTCAACAGGGCTGACTGCTAGCGTCACCGCAGGCTCACCATTAAATCGGCTTTCTGTTAGCGCTGGTGTTTGGTAGTCCATGGATACATCGGCGATGTCACCTAAGCGAATCAAGCCTGTACCTAGCTCACTCACGCCACCTTTGATGACCAAGTTACGAATATCATCTAATGATTGAAATTCACTGGTTTGAGTGATGCGAATGCGCTCGGTGCCAGCATCGAACTTGCCTGCTTCAAAGGTCATGTTCTGTGTGCTGAGTTGATTCCACACCTGCGCGACAGATAAGCCATATTGAGCCAGACGTTCGTCAGGCATATCAATGTAAACCACTCGCGGTTGCACGCCGTGTAGCTCAATCTTTTTGATGCCTTTTACCGCTTTGATTTGGCGTTGTAATTCTTCTGCATAGCGGCGTAACTCTTCTGGTGCGGCGTCTTGGCTATGGATAGAGAAAAGCATGCCATACACTTCAGAGAACTCATCCTGAACAATGCTGATTTGCGCGGTAGACGGTAGTTGCAGTTTTACGTCGTCGACTTTGCGGCGCAGTAAATCCCATTGCTGCGGAAGTGCTTTGGAATTGAGGCTCTCTTTCAAATCGACAAATACCATCGACATGCCCGGACGAGACAAAGAACGCAGGCGATTCAACTCAGCCATTTCTTGCAGCTTGGTCTCAATGGTATCGGTGACTTGTTGTTCCACTTCTTGTGCTGAGGCGCCCGGATACAAGGTGACAACGACGGCGGTTTTCACCGTGAAGCTTGGGTCTTCTAACTTGCCTAAATCGAAGTAAGAATACAGCCCCGCCACTACACTCAAGGCGATAAAGAACAACACGAAAGTGCGCTGTCTTATCGCAAATTCAGCTAAATTGATCATGATTCGAGCCTATAGCGTTTTGATGGTTAAATTCGGCGTGTTGTCGCCAGCTTGAAGATAATGAGTGCCGCTGATGACCACATAGTCGCCTTGGTGGAAAGCGCCAGAGACACAAGCTTGATGAGAGTCGATGGATTGCAAGCTCACTGGCTCGGTGTGCACGATAGCGTCACGAACGACATTGACGTGTAGTGTTTTCTTTTCACCTAAAATCGCAGAATAGGGGAAGCAATGACTGGATTGATCTGGCTGAAATGAGGTTGTTACCGTAACGGCTTTGCCATTGAACAGCTCGCTAGAAATCGAATCGATAGTTAGAGTGACAGGGTAAGTTTGTTTGATGAGATGCTTTTTAGGCGCGATTTCAGCGACGTTCGCACGATATGTTTGCTCTGAACCATACCAAGACAGTGCCGCTGTTTGCCCAAGATTAAACTGACGAATCATGTTCTCAGGCACGTCGATATCCACTTCCCACTGACCGTCTTGTTGAAGAGTGGCGACACTAACGCCCGGCAATGTCTGCTCGAATGCGTCGATTCGTACTTCACCAATGCTGCCGGAAAATGGCGCACGCAGCGTAGTGTAAGCCAAGGCATCTTCCGCGCGTTGGATATTCTTCTCTACCACTTTAACCGCAGACAAACTACGCTCATAACCGCTGATGGCTCGATCCAAATTCACACTAGCAATCGCGTCATCATCGGTGGCTTGCTTAACGCGTTTTAGCTCAGCCTTTGCCAGTTTATGTGCCGACTTTGCTTCTAGCATGCGCGCTTGAAGTTCTTCCAAAGAAACTTGGTAATCGTGAGGATCAAGCGTAGCAATGATCTGTCCTTTCTCGACATGATCGCCTTTCTTCACCAAAACGCGGTCAACGGTGCCTGGAACGCGAAAAGAAAGGGATGCGGTCTCTTTTGCTTGAACAATGCCACTAAACGATTTGTTCAATGCCGTGTTTTCACCCGTGACTTCAACAACTTGAATTGGGCGAGGGGACTCTGGTTCGGTGAACGTGGTTTGGCTTTGATTACAGCCAAACAGTGCCAATGTCGCGGCACCTAATGCAGTAGTTTTGAATAGACGATTCATACGATGGCTCCATGATTTTGGTGCCATCATACAATTGCACAGTGTTCAGATAATCACTCGTGCTTGTGACTCACTGTCTCAAAAAATGAGACAATGTTTTAAACTCAAACGAGCTTTGGGATTTCCCTGATCAAATGGTCAATAAGTAAACGACTCGCCTGACTCAATGTTTTGGGTTGAGGGTAAAGCAACCACCCCGATTCTTCAGTGACTGAATACTGTGACAATAGTTGTACCAAACTACCCGATTCCAATTCACGCTTTACGAGTAGCTTGGGCATAAAGGTGATACCGCGATCTAAAATGGTCGCGTTCTTAATAAAGCCAATGTTATTGGAGATAAGCTTGGGGCTGAGTTGCACGCTTTGTTCTTGGAAGTGCCATACGTTATCCACATCGCCATTGGGCCAGCGAAAACAGACACACTGATGGGCGTTGAGTTGTTCGAGAGTCTCTGGCGTACCGTGGGCTTGCAGGTAACTTGGAGAGGCGACTAAACAACGATCGAGGGTTAACAACCTGCGCGCTACGATATCTGAATCGAATAAAGCGCCACCATGAAACGCGATGTCCAAACCTTGTTGGAACATGTCACTAAAGCCGTTGTTTATGTTACGGATATCTAGTTCAACATGAGGGTATTGATCGTGAAAATCGAACAGTATCGGACGCACTAACTCATCGGTTTCTGGTAATAAACCAAGCTTGATTCGCCCACGTACTTCGTTGGTATCATTGCTGACTTGTTCATTGGCGGTATCAAGCATAGTGAGTGCTTTTTTTAGGTTCTCGTAGTACATTTCGCCGCTATTAGTGAGTGATAAACTGCGCGTTGTGCGGTGGAACAGTTGCGCTCCTAGAGAGTGTTCTAACTCTCCAATTCGTCGACTCACATTTGCGCGAGGTAAATCTAATGCGTTTGCTGCTGCGGTAAAACTACCAAGTTCTACCACTTTCATAAACAGTTTGAGATCGTCGATTTTCACTCTGGTGCCCCATGCTTATTGAACACTGTACTAAACCGTGACACTCTAAAGCATCACACCGTTATGCACAAAACATAACGTCACTTTTGATAACAGACACTTTTCAAGAAAGATAAGTAGGGAATGAATGTGCTGAGAGTTATCCAACGTCGTCGAGTCAAAAAGGTTATTAAGTTACTTTCTGCAAGGCTAATAAGAGGATATGGAAGCCGTGAATTTTTCTCTGTCGGGCAAGTGCAAAGTAGTACAAGTGGGCTGAGCAAGCGTCAGCAACAAATTGCCTTGGCACTTTATGCCAACCCTCAGGATCTGAACTTAGAAAAACATACTCAACTTGACTCTCTGCGCGCTGATGTCTCGAATGACTTCTTTGGTGGCAATGAGTACACCGCACAAGATGTGCTAAATCTATTAGGTTCTGGTGGTTGGAAAGGCGGACGAATGGATGATGATATGTCGCATCGACTTGGTATGAATAGTCGATATTAGCGGTACTTTAATTATGAAAGTTATAAACAAGCAAAAAGCGAGGTCTTTGATGGCCTCGCTTTTTCGTTAGGTTTCTTTACGCTATTTTTCCAGACGCTTGACTAAGCAGAAGTGCTTTTTACCGCGTTGCAATAACCAGTATTGGTCGAACAGTGGGAAGTTCAAACTCGGATTTTCGGCATCAACTTTTTCACCGTTTACGCTAATGGCATTGTTGCCAATCAGTTCGCGGGCAATGCGTTTTGAGTTTGCCAAGTTTGATTCAATCAGCAGTTCAACCAAATCTTGCTCAGCACTTTGCATGCTTGGCAAGCCATCGAGCTCTAACTGTTTTAGTTCGCTCAAACTGAGTTGCTGCACATTGCCACTAAATACTGCTTGAGTGATTCGCTCTGCACTTGCTAAGCCCTCGTCACCGTGTACAAAACGCGTCATTTGCTCTGCTAGGATACGCTGTGCTTGCGGTTTGCCTTTGCTCTCTTTGTCTTGTGCCTCAATGGTTGAGATCTCATCACAGCTCAAGAACGTGTAGTAGCGTAGAAAGTGGTAAACATCCGCATCTTCTGCTGATAACCAGAATTGGTAGAACGCATAAGGCGAAGTTTTTGTTGGGTCAAGCCACACTGCACCGCCTTCCGTTTTACCAAATTTGGTGCCGTCGGATTTCGTGATCAAAGGCAGTGTTAGACCAAATACTTGCTCACCGTTTTGGCGGCGAGTGAGATCAATACCACTGACGATGTTGCCCCATTGGTCGTTACCACCGATTTGCAAACGACAGCCGTATTGGCGGTTCAGTTCAGCAAAGTCGTAAGATTGAAGTAATGCGTAACTGAACTCGGTAAACGAGATGCCTTGGTCTGGGCGTTGCAAGCGTTGCTTTACTGATTCACGGCTGATCATGGTATTCACAGAGAAATGCTTACCTACGTCACGGAAGAAGTCGATCACGTTAATCTGTTTCACCCAATCTGCGTTGTTCACCATGATCATTGGCTTGCTGACTTGGTTATTCATCAGATGTTGGATTTGATTGGAAAGGTCTTGCACCCAACCTGTGACAACGTCTTCTGAGTTTAAGCTGCGCTCCGTCGCTTTAAAGCTTGGATCACCAATCATGCCGGTTGCGCCGCCAATCAAAGCGATGGCTTGGTGCCCTGCATCTTGAAAGCGTTTTAGCATAATAAGTGGTACAAGGTGACCAATATGCAGGCTGCCAGCCGTTGGATCGAAGCCACAGTAAAGCGTTTGTGGCTCGGATAGCAGTTGTTGAACTTGTTCTAAATCACTCGCTTGAGCAATTAGACCGCGAGCTTGTAAATCTTCAATCAGTGTCATCGCTTTATCTTCAATGTCATTTCAATGCATTTAGAGTAAGGGCCGATGCACAATCTAGATATATCCCTAAAGGGATGGTTTGTTATCTTGATTGTGTGATGAGGTGATTGAGAAACAGTTGGAAAAGTTCACTCAGTGATGCGACTTTTAATTGAGCGTAGATCCGTTTTCGGTGGTTTTTGACGGTGCCTTCCGTGACTTTGAGCTTTATTGCTATCTCTTTACTATCAAAACCTTGGGTGATTAAAGAGGCAATTTCTTGTTCTCGTTTGGTCAATATGGTTTGACCGAATGAGGCCAATGCTTTCTCAATGGCGTCACGCATTTGCCCGGAGTGCAAGGTTGGGTTGAAGACCGGCTCAGAAAGTGTGAATTCGGTTTGCTTCCAGTGTTGTTGGCACAAGGACTGAATGATGGAAAAATAAGACGTTAGCTTTGCAATTTGCGGTTTGGTGAAGCGTTTGTCGTCTTGCATAAAGCCGAAATAGAGCATGACCCAACGTGTAGGTTCTATTTCAATGAGTATGCTCAGTTCGTCTTTCCAACCCGTTTGATTATAAAACTGTTCGCAATAGGCTTGGTAGTCGAGATCTTTGCTTGCAACGTTTTTACCTACCATGTCTTTAAGCGTGAAGATACCTTGCTCTTTGTTTGCGTTAAGTTTTTGATAAAACGGGTCATTTTGGAATGACGTGGTCAGATAACGCTGGAACAAAAGTTCACGTTCATTCTCAAGCGAATCATAAAGATAGATGGGGTGCTTGCCCTCGCGATAGCCAAGGATCACCGCGCAATCAAAACTCAATAATGAACTAATTACACGCATCAGTTTGGGCGTGAAACTTGGAGAGTTTAGTGCAGAAATTGTTTCTGCAAGTTGTGTATTGAATGCGTCGTTTGGCATGTTGATTAGACAGTTTGATATGAATAGAAACAAGCATAACGCAATAGGGTGTTATCCCAAAGTCATCAGCGAAACCCTGACTCTTAACCGTGAGGGGTTAACTCTTTTCCATCAGTGTGATTGCGCCAATATAACAGCTAGATAGGCACTCACCACAACCATTGCAGTTCTCATTTAGGGCAGGTGTAGCGTCATCGGGCAGCGTTAGAGCTTGCTTAGGACAATCATCGACACACTCTTGGCAGTTACCAAACAGACGAGCGTTGCAGCTCTGGCTGAATGTTGGTCGCCAACCGGTATCTGTCGTATTGAGTATGTTTAGAGCTTGCGTTGGGCAAACTGTAATACACTGATGGCAGAAGTTACAGTGGTTGAGGCTGAGATCCATGCAAGGCCCATTAGCTTGCATGCTTAATACACTTTGCGGGCAAGCAGTGACGCAGTCACCACATTGAGTACATAAGCGATTAAACAACTCTTCCTCAACAGCACCGAGAGGTCGAGAAGCGTTAATGACCGCCACTGGTTCTTCAATAGACTGGGTCACGCCTCTTGAGACAGCACGAAAGAAGCCACGACGACTGCTGTTCATTTCATTAAGCTCAATCGCTAATTCGATACTGTCTGGTTTCATTACTCTGCCTCTTGCCAGTAGTTACGGCGCGCAACGATTTGCAATTGATGCTCTTCGCAGTAGAAGTTAAGCCAAGCAAGGACAAAAGCGGCAAGTTGGCGATAGAACTCGGTTTCAGCGTGTTGCTGCATGCTTTCAAGCATGATTGGGGCGAATGGCATTAAATGTTGGCTGATAAGTTGCTTGGCTTGCTCGACGTTGTCTTGCTCAAGCAGTAATGAAACCAACATCAGCATTAAGCCAATATGATCTTCCGGTTCACGCAGTCCGGTATCGCATTCCATTCCAAGTTGGCGCGTAAATTCACGATATTCAATCGTAGAAGATCCGAATAGAGCATTTTCTCTGTCTAAATAAACCGAGCCCCAAGGTGGGCATGGCATATCTCCGCTGCCTTGCAGTAAATTGAAGTAGTCGGCTTCGAGAATATCACTTTCGATGCTTTGCGCCAGAGTCGAGAGGTTTGTTAACAATTCGTCATCTTGTGTCGCAAATGCACTTAAGATCTGTTGACCACTTTCAGAATTTGGAGAGTAGTAGCATAGGCCGCCCAATAGGCGAAACAGCGTAATTTCGTATTGCATAAGTAAAACTGCGTTATGTTTTTGCCGAGCATACCCGCTTCAAGGGTTGAAATAAATGCGTTTGGTCAAAAATTAAATGCAATAGTGCACACTCAATAATGCGAACTATTTCGATTAATTATTTTAAATTATGTTAACTAGTTCAAAAATATGAACGAGATCTCATTTATGAAATTTGATAGGTGAGTTCTTGAGTAGCACGGAAAAAACATTGATTAAGCGCAATATTAACCTTACTCCTAAAGGGGTAAAAGGAGGGCTGCAAAGACCACAGAGTCTTTTCTCACAACCATTGAGAAGTTGTCCTATGAAAAAAACACTGAAAGCATTAATGACCGGTGGCTTTACGAGACGAGATTTTATCAAGTCTTCAAGTGCCGTCGGTGGACTGGCTGCCACTGCCAGCGCAATTTCACTCCCTTTTAAGTCAAGCCCTGTTGCTGCTGCCACTAATGAAGCGATTGAAGAAAAAGTAGTGTGGAGTGCGTGTACCGTAAACTGCGGTAGCCGTTGTCCGCTGCGCATGCATGTTGTTGATGGTGAGATCAAATGGGTCGAAACTGATAACACCGGCGATGACGTATACGGTAATCACCAAGTGCGCGCTTGTTTGCGTGGTCGCTCTATGCGCCGTCGCGTTTACAACCCAGATCGTTTGAAGTACCCAATGAAGCGCGTAGGTAAGCGTGGTGAAGGTAAATTCAAGCGCATTACTTGGGAAGAAGCGTACGATGAAATCGCGAACAATATGAAGCGAATCATCAAAGATCATGGTAACGAAGCGATTTACCTAAACTACGGTACAGGTACGCTAGGCGGTACAGTAACCAAATCTTGGCCTCCAGGCAGTTCATTGATCGCCCGTATGATGAACCTAAGTGGCGGTTACCTAAATCACTACGGTGACTACTCAACGGCACAAATTACAGTAGGCCTGGATTACACCTACGGTGGTGGTTGGGCTTACGGTAACTCATTCTCTGATTTAGAGAACACTAAGCTTATCGTTCAGTTTGGTAATAACCCAGCAGAAACGCGTATGTCGGGTGGTGGTCTTATTCACCATTTGATGGAGTCTAAAGAGCGTTCAAAAGCTCGCATGATCATGATTGACCCACGTTACACCGATACTGCGGGTGGTCGTGAAGATGAGTGGATTCCAATTCGTCCGGGTACCGATGCGGCATTTATTGCGGCGATGGCTTACGTGATGATCACGGAAGACTTAGTCGATCAGCCTTTCCTAGATAAATACTGTGTTGGTTACGATGAGAAAACGCTACCAGCGTCAGCACCAGCGAAAAGCGATTACAAGTCGTACATCTTAGGTGAAGGTCCTGATGGTACTGCTAAGACACCGGAGTGGGCGGCGAAAATCACAGGTATCCCAGTTGATACAATCATTAAGACTGCACGTGAAATTGGTTCAACCAAGCCTTGTGCGGTACTTCAAGGTTGGGGCCTACAGCGTACTGCTAACGGCGAAATCGCGGCACGTGCGATCGCTATGCTCGCACTACTGACCGGTAACGTAGGTATCAACGGTGGTGGTACCGGTGCTCGTGAATCGGATTACAACATCCCATTTGTGCGTTTCCCAACGCTTAAGAACCCAGTGAAAGCGTCGATTCCAATGTTCCTTTGGACAGACGCTATCGTTCGCGGTCCTGAAATGACGGCAACTCGCGATGGTATTCGTGGCGTCGAACAATTAAGCGTACCAATCAAGATGATTTGGAACTACGCAGGCAACTGCATCATCAACCAGCACTCAGATATCAACAAGACGCATGAGATCCTGCAAGATGATAAAGCGTGTGAGTTGATTGTGGTGATTGATAACCATATGACGTCATCGGCGAAATACGCTGACATTGTACTGCCTGACTTAACCACATCAGAGCAAGCTGACTTCTGTATGGATACGAAAGCTGCGAACATGCCTTACTTTATCTTTGCTGATAAAGCGATTGAGCCTCAGTTTGAAGCGAAAGGTATCTACGAGATCTGTTCTGAGATTTCAAAACGCATGGGTGTCGGCGAGCAGTTTACCGAAGGTCGTGACCAAGAAGGTTGGCTACGTCATCTTTACGCGTTAACTCGTGAGCAAGACCCAACACTGCCTGATTTTGAAACCATGCGTAAGCTTGGCATCTACAAACGTCGCGATCCAAATGGTCACTTTGTTGCTTACAAAGCGTTCCGTGAAGATCCAGAAAATAACCCATTGGGTACACCATCAGGCAAGATTGAGATCTATTCAGAGCGTCTAGCGAACATCGCGTCGACTTGGGAATTACAAGAAGACGAAGTGATCCACCCACTGCCAATCTATGTATCGACTTTTGATGGTTGGGACTCGAAGAAGCGTGATCAATTCCCGCTGCAGTTGACAGGTTTCCACTACAAGGCACGTTGTCACTCAACCTACGGTAACGTTGACATCATCAAGGAAGCGGCGCGCCAAGAAATGTGGATCAATCCACTAGATGCGCAGCAGCGTGGCATCGAAAACGGCGATTTGATCCGTATCTTCAATGACCGTGGTGAAGTGCATATTCCAGCGAAAGTGACACCACGTATGATGCCAGGCGTGGTAGCGCTAGGCGAGGGTGCATGGTACGCACCAGATAAGAACAAAGTGGATAAAGGCGGCTGTATTAACGTGTTGACGACTCATCGTCCAAGTCCGCTGGCTAAGGGTAACCCTCAGCATACCAACTTAGTAGAAGTTCAACTGGTGAAGAAGGCATAAGGTTAAACCATGAAACAATACGGCTTTTATATTGATTCAAGTAAGTGCACCGGTTGTAAAACGTGTCAGCTTTCTTGCAAAGACAACAAAGACCTAGATGTGGGTCGTAACTACCGTCGTGTTTACGAATACGCAGGCGGTAATTGGGTAGAAGACAACGGCACGTGGCGTCAAGACGTGTTTGCCTACTACGTATCAATGGCTTGTAACCACTGTAGCAACCCTGCGTGTACCAAGGTATGCCCAAGCGGTGCGATGCATAAGCGTGAAGATGGCTTTGTAGTCGTGGATACTGATAAGTGTATCGGTTGTCAGTACTGTTCTATGGCGTGTCCTTACGGCGCACCTCAGTACAACAAAGAAAAAGGTCACATGACGAAGTGTGACGGCTGTTATGAACGCGTGGCTGAAGGTCTTAACCCTGTGTGTGTGGACTCTTGTCCACTGCGTGCGCTGGAGTTTGGTCCTATCGATGAGTTACGTGTGAAATATGGCACAAATGCCGAGGTTGCGCCGCTGCCACCTGCATCATTGACGCTACCAAATATTGTTATCAAACCGAACCGCCATGCGCGCCCTTGTGGAGACACCACGGGCTACTTGGCTAATCCGAAGGAGGTCTAATATGGCATGGCATGAATGGCCGCTTATCGTTTTTACGGTATTGGCACAAACGTCAGTAGGTGCGTTCTTGGTCTTAGCGACAATGCTTTTGACTAAGCAGCTTTCATCGGGTGCTGAAGAACGTCTGCACAAAGTGATGTTCGGTCTTTGGGCGGTGATGGGGCTGGGTTTCCTTGCTTCAATCATGCACCTAGGTAGTCCACTGCGCGCAATGAATGCACTGAATATGGTTGGCAGTTCTTGGCTATCGAATGAGATTGCGTCAGGCAGCGTATTCTTTGCTCTAGGTGGGCTGTTTTGGCTACTATCTGTGTTGGATAAAGGCAGTGAAGCGATTCGTAAAGCGCTAATGATTGGTGCAATGGTGGTTGGCATTGTGTTTATGTACGCAATGGCGATGGTATACATGATTGATACCGTACCAACTTGGTATACGTCACTAACACCAGCAGCATTTGTGGTAACCATGCTAGTTAGCGGTACCGCACTGGCCCAGTTACTGTTATCTCTTGCGAACCATGACAACGCAGCAGCGGATAAAGTGCTACCAGTGATGGGCTTAGTCGGTTTGTTTGCGGTTGCTATCGTAGTGATGC
Source organism: Vibrio alfacsensis (assembly GCF_019670485.1). Classification (NCBI taxonomy): domain Bacteria; kingdom Pseudomonadati; phylum Pseudomonadota; class Gammaproteobacteria; order Vibrionales; family Vibrionaceae; genus Vibrio; species Vibrio alfacsensis. The sequence goes on along the minus strand of NZ_AP024166.1, from coordinate 1,211,783 downwards.
AATTGACTGCTCACCTAGGCTCTATTGAAACCAGCGTGACGGCTGCACTGTCTGTTGTTCCTGATTTCAGTTCGCTACAGACAACACGCTTAGTGCTATTGTCTGCGGGTATTGCTTTGTGGCTAATGCCAGTCATTCGACGCACGCCAGTAACAGCGGCACCGATGGCAATCGCGTTTGCATTGATCGTTGTATCTGAACTGATTGGTCGTGGCGTGTTTTACGGCATGCACATGACAGCCGGCATGTAGAAATGTGTTGTTGAGCGATCAAAGAGCTTAGCGACTGAATTTGTTTCGATTGTAAATTGTTTAGCGAGCAAATTGCTTCACTAACCAATATTTTTGCAATCAAGGCTAATATGATATCAAGCCCCGCTACAGTGAGTGGGGCTTTTTCATATAGGCTATTGTCGTGTCGTTATTTGAGCGACATTACTGTGAATTGGTCAGCTCTTTGTTGACCCAGTATTTTGAGCCAGAGACGTTTGCATCAACCAATAAACCAGTGGTGTTGAGTTGATACACTGCCACGCCGCTGTTGAACTGTGCGCTCATCTCTTCACCGTCTTCACCCGCAACGAAAGAGGCTTCACTTGAGGCTTCCCACCCCTCTTCGACAAAGGTGTTGAAGTCTTTTTCCTGTTCAAACAATACGACTTGCTGATAGAACTTACCCCCTACGCCAAGTGCGACGCCCGCACCGAACATGTTCATGTAAGTGTGTTTGTCTGTCGACTTGTTGACCGCGACGCCGGAGCCTGAGTTGGTATGAAACATTAAAGAGAGCTTGCGTGAATCAAACACCGCATAACCATAAGCGTTGTCGTAAAGATCCTTGGCTTCAGGCTTTTCGTTGAATAGCTTGAGGAGAGTACTGTCTGCCATCAAATCAATGGCTTGTCGCGCTTCTTCTGGGGTATCACCTTCCATCAGTTCATCAATTTTCTTGTCTGCCGTGTCTATCCATTCTTTGCTGGTTTCGATGCTAGCATCGGTCCATTCACCTGCGGTATTAATCGCTTCTTCAGACCAATTGGTGAAATCTTGCCAAGCTTGTTTTGAGAATTCCTTGGTGCTATCCCAAGTTTCTTTGGCGGTTTCAGAGACGGCGTCTCCTAGATCTGAAAGGCTGTTTGAAATATCGTCCCAATCGGCATAAGCAGGAGAGGCGAGTAAAGTTAAAGTAGTGATGAGAGCAAGAGGCTTTTTCATTGGTCCATTCTTTTATGAAATCATATTGTTTTATTCTAGGTGAAAATTTAGGCAGGGAGAATTGATGCCCTTGTTGGGCTGGGATGACTGTCACGAACCCATGTAGATATAACCTGATTGAGAAACAAAAAGCCCTCAAATTCCAAAACTTGAGGGCTAATTTCGTGAGAGTTATATTCTTGGGACAATATGGTGACTAGGGTAGCGTCGTCTACTTACTCACTTTACCTAGCTTTAACCAAGTATCGATAACCGTGTCTGGGTTAAGTGAAACGGAGCTGATGCCTTGTTCCATTAGCCATTCTGCAAGGTCATCGTGATCGGATGGACCTTGACCACAGATACCAACGTATTTGCCCGCTTTGGTGGCAGCATCAATCGCCATTTTCAGCATGGCTTTCACCGCTGGGTTGCGCTCGTCGAATAGGTGAGCGACATCACCGGAATCGCGGTCAAGACCAAGAGTTAGCTGAGTCATGTCGTTTGAGCCAATCGAGAAGCCATCGAAGTACTTCAAGAATTCTTCTGCAAGTACTGCGTTGGACGGCAGTTCACACATCATGATCACTTTCAGGCCCTGATCGCCACGGCGCAGATCAAATTTCGCAAGCAAGTCGATAACGGATGCCGCTTCGCTTGGAGTGCGCACGAATGGGATCATGATTTCAACGTTCTTCAGCCCCATCTCATTACGAACGCGTTTGATCGCTTGGGTTTCTAGTTCAAAACAGTCTTCAAACACTGGAGAAATGTAACGAGAAGCCCCACGGAAGCCCAGCATTGGGTTCTCTTCATGTGGCTCATAACCTTGACCGCCAACCAAGTTACTGTATTCGTTCGATTTAAAATCAGACATACGTACGATCACACGCTTTGGCCAGAATGCAGACGCAATGGTTGCGATGCCTTCTGTTAGCTTGCTGACGTAAAAATCAATCGGGTTTTTGTAACCACGGATGCGCTCAGTGATTTCTGCTTTTAGTTCGTCGCTTTGTGCATCGAAGTTCAGCAGAGCTTTCGGGTGAATACCTATCATCTTGTTAATGATAAATTCAAGGCGCGCTAAGCCGACGCCTTCGTTTGGAATCTGAGCAAAGTCGAATGCACGATCTGGGTTACCTACGTTCATCATTACTTTAGTTGGCAGCAACGGCAGCTCATCAACAGCAGAGCGTTTGATCTCAAAGTCTAGATCGCCTTGGTAAACATAGCCCGTTTCCCCTTCAGCACAAGACACAGTCACCGTCTCTCCATCAGTTAACTTGCTGGTGGCGTCACCACAACCAACGATAGCTGGAATACCAAGTTCACGTGCGATGATCGCGGCGTGGCAAGTGCGGCCACCGCGGTTGGTAACGATGGCAGAGGCTTTCTTCATCACAGGTTCCCAATCTGGGTCAGTCATATCTGTGACGAGCACATCGCCATTTTGCACCAGTGACATTTGGTCTAGCGAATCAACCAAGCGAACAGGACCTTTTCCAATGCGTTGGCCAATAGCGCGCCCCTCAACCAATACCTCTGCTTTATTGTTGAGTTCATAACGTTCAATCACGCTTTGTTCAGTTTGAGAGCACACGGTTTCTGGGCGGGCTTGCACTATGTATAGTTTGCCATCGATACCATCTTTCGCCCACTCAATATCCATCGGACGTTGATAGTGCTTTTCGATGATCATCGCTTGCTTTGCTAGCTCGTTGATCTCATCGTCGTTTAAAGAAAAAGTATTGCGTTCTTCCGCCGACGTATCGATGATCTCAACTTGTTTACCAATTTCTTGACTGTTGGCGTAGATCATTTTGATCTGTTTCGATCCAAAAGTTTTCTTTACGATAGGGTGCTGACCCGCTTCAAGCATTGGCTTGTGAACATAAAACTCATCTGGGTTTACTGCGCCTTGCACCACCATTTCACCCAAGCCCCAAGAAGAGGTGATGAACACAACTTGATCGAAGCCAGATTCGGTATCTAGGGTGAACATGACGCCGGAAGAGGCTTTGTCTGAGCGCACCATACGCTGAATACCCGCTGATAACGAAATACCACGGTGATTAAAGCCTTGGTGAACACGGTAAGAAATAGCGCGATCGTTGAACAGCGATGCGTATACATGCTTGGTTGCTTCTAAAACAGCATTAATGCCTTTTACGTTTAGGAATGTCTCTTGCTGACCGGCAAAAGAGGCATCAGGGAGATCCTCTGCCGTTGCTGAGGAGCGAACCGCAACCGAAATCTCCGGGTGATTGTCTGTGAGTTCTTGATAGTTCTCGCGAATTTCTTGTTCTAATTCCGCAGGGAAAGGGGCGTCTAATACCCATTGACGGATGGTAGCACCAGTCTTGCGCAGGGCTTCAACATCTTCAACATTCAGTTCATCGAGTAGTTGGTGGATCCGTTCATCCAAACCATCATGATCAAGGAATTGGTTAAACGCGAACGAGGTAGTCGCAAAACCGTTGGGAACAGAAACACCGACATTAGCTAGGTTAGAAACCATTTCGCCAAGTGACGCGTTTTTACCGCCGACTTTGTCGACATCATCCATGGATAGACCATTGAACCAGAGGGTGTTCTTTTGCATGTTTTTTCTCCAGAAACATTGCAGCTTTTGTAGGGGGACTTAAAGGCAATCGTTTACGCTCGGATTGAAAAAAAAGCGAAATAAATTTCAACCTTGTGGTGAACATAACTGAAAGCCAAACTTATTTGTTAGTATTATGTTGCTAATCCTAATCAAATGATTTTGAAAATCTAAACAGAAATGCAAATTAATAACCAAAGTCGTGATGTGTTCTATGTTTCTGACGGTACGGCGATCACATGCGAAACATTAGGGCACGTTGTTTTAGGGCAATTTCCATTCATCCCTAATGAAAAAGCCTTTCCTTTTGTCGAAACGCCAGACAAAGTGGCCGACGTTGTCAAAGAAATTGAAACTTCCTACCAGCGTAACGGTGTCAAACCACTCGTGTTTTTTTCCATCGTTCTGCCCGATGTTCGTGAGTTACTGCTTAAAGCCCCCGCATTTTCTTATGATGTATTGGCAAGCATCGTACAGAGAGTTAAAGACGATACTCAAATGGAGCCCCAACCCAAACTGCAACGCTCACGTAGCGTTGGGAAAGATTCTGATACCTACTTTGATCGTATTGCTGCAATTGAATATACCTTGGCTCACGATGATGGGATTACTCTAAAAGGATTAGAAGAGGCCGATATTATTTTGCTTGGGGTGTCACGCAGCGGGAAGACGCCTACTAGTTTGTACATGGCAATGCAGTTTGGTTTACGTGTGGTGAACTACCCATTTATTGCTGAAGACATTAGCTTAATGCGCTTACTACCTGAGTTTGAAATCCACCGTCATAAGTTGTTTGGTTTGACGATTAACCCAGAGCGTTTAACGGAAATACGAGAGAACCGTTTATCGGGCAGTGAATATGCAAGTACTGAGCAATGCAAATTAGAGCTTGATACGGTAGAAGCGTTGTTTAGAAGAGAGGCGATTCCTTATATCAATACATCATCTTTATCGGTAGAAGAAATTACCACTCGCATTATGGAAAAAGCCGGTATGAAGCGCCGTTTGTTTTAGAGTCTTGGATAGTTTGCGTCTACGTTATTGTTTAGCGGGGTATAGCGGAGCAGAGCAGAGTATCGAAAAGCCAAGGTGCCACATTTTGATTTGTTCAAATGAGGCACCTTGATGTATCGGCCAAGCTAATAAGCAGTCGTCACTTGGATTAGAGTGTTGCTTTGAACTGTTCTAGCAGGTCTTTTTGTTTGTCAGTGAGGTTTGTCGGGGTATCAACATGCAGCGTGACGATAAGATCTCCAGTGACACCTTTACGGTTTTTCACGCCTTTGCCCGTCATTTTAAATTTACGACCACTTTGAGAACCGGCGGGGACTTTGAGTTTGTAGCGGCTATCTAAAACTTGGACTTCTACCTCTCCACCTAGTGCAGCATTGGCAATGTCAATATGAGCGGTGTACAGCAGGTTGTCTTGCTCCCGTTTTAGAAAAGCATGAGCACGAGTATTGATCACCAATAGTAGGTCACCATTTGGACCGCCATTGATACCAGGGGCTCCTTTGTTCGAGAAACGGATTTTTTCACCGTCTCGAATGCCTGGTGGGATCTTCACATTGATTTTTTTCTGTTCGCCATTGACTGGTAGCTCAACGACTTTCTCTGCACCTTGAATGGCATCGACAAAATCAACGGTTAAGGTGAATTCATGATCTTGGCCTTTGCTTGGCTGAGATCGCCCACCTCTGGCTTGAGAGAAAATATCATCAAACCCACCAAAGCCACCACTTGAGCTTCTTCCAAAACCACCAAACCCTTGACGGCCAAACGCGCCACCAAAGATATCTTCAAATCCACCAGACTGATAATGCCCACGACCATCGTGGTGACCATTGCCACTCGCCCCTTGAAAAGCAGCATGGCCAAATCGATCATATTGCTGACGTTTTTCGTCATCAGTTAAGATTTCGTAGGCTTCTTTTATCTCTTTGAATTTTTCTTCTGCAGTTTTATCTCCCGGATTTCTATCGGGATGGTATTTCATTGCGAGTTTTTTATAGGCTTTCTTGATGTCTTTGGTTGACGTATCTTTAGGAATACCCAAAACCTCGTAGTAATCTCGTTTGGACATATTCACCGCTTATTTTTATTTTGTTTTAATCGAAAAGAGGGCGTAAGAGTCACCCCAAACGCCCGCGCACAAAAGTTTTTAGACACTAGGCGACCATAAATCGCCTAGTTAGAAATATTATTTCTTGTCGTCTTTAACTTCTTCGAATTCCGCATCAACTACGTCGTCTTCTTTAGACTGTTGAGCATCAGCGTCAGCACCTTGTGCTTGTTGCGCTTGAGCTTGTTGTTGAGCGATTTCCATTAGCTTTTGAGCTGCCGTCATTAGCGCTTGAACTTTAGCGTCGATCGCTTCTTTGTCATCGCCTTTACGTGCAGTTTCTAGCTCAGAGATAGCTGCTTCAATCTTCTCTTTCTCTTCAGCAGGTAGTGCTTCACCCGCTTCTTCTACTTGCTTACGAGTACCGTGAATCATTTGGTCAGCTTGGTTACGTGCAGCAGCTAGCTCTTCGAACTTCTTGTCCGCTTCTTTGTTCGCTTCTGCTTCTTGAACCATTTTCTCGATGTCTTCGTCGCTTAGACCGCCAGAAGCTTGGATAGTGATCTTCTGCTCTTTGCCAGTCTGCTTGTCTTTCGCTGAAACGTGTAGGATACCATCCGCATCTAGGTCGAAAGTCACTTCGATTTGTGGCATACCACGTGGTGCAGCTTGGATACCTTCTAGGTTGAATTGACCTAGAGATTTGTTGAAAGACGCTTGCTTACGCTCACCTTGAAGAACGTGGATAGTTACCGCGCTCTGGTTGTCTTCTGCTGTAGAGAAAACTTGGTTCGCTTTCGTTGGGATAGTCGTATTTTTCTCAACTAACTTAGTCATTACGCCGCCCATTGTCTCGATACCTAGAGACAGTGGAGTAACGTCTAGTAGAAGTACGTCTTTCACGTCACCCGCAAGAACACCACCTTGAACTGCAGCACCCATTGCTACTGCTTCATCAGGGTTTACGTCGCGGCGAGCTTCTTTACCAAAGAACTCAGCAACCTTCGCCTGAACCATAGGCATACGAGTCTGACCACCCACTAGGATTACGTCAGTGATGTCGTTTACAGATAGGTCAGCGTCAGCTAGAGCAACTTTTAGTGGCTCAAGAGAACGTTGTACTAGGTCTTCAACTAGAGATTCTAGTTTCGCACGCGTCACTTTCACGTTCATGTGCTTAGGGCCCGTCGCGTCTGCAGTCACGTAAGGTAGGTTTACGTCAGTTTGAGAAGTAGAAGAAAGCTCGATTTTCGCTTTTTCTGCTGCTTCTTTAACACGTTGCATTGCGAGTGGATCGTTCTTAAGGTTGATGCCTTGCTCTTTTTGGAACTCGTCTACTAGGTAGTTGATTAGACGTGTATCAAAGTCTTCACCACCAAGGTGAGTGTCACCGTTCGTTGCTAGAACTTCGAATGTTTTCTCGCCTTCAACTTCATCGATTTCGATGATAGAGATATCGAATGTACCACCACCGAGGTCGTATACCGCGATAGTGCGGTCGCCGCCTTTCTTGTCTAGACCGTATGCTAGAGCAGCCGCTGTTGGTTCGTTGATGATACGTTTAACTTCTAGACCTGCGATACGGCCAGCGTCTTTTGTTGCTTGACGCTGTGCATCGTTAAAGTAAGCAGGAACGGTGATAACAGCACCAGTTACTTCCTCACCTAGGAAGTCTTCAGCCGTTTTCTTCATTTTTTTCAGGATTTCAGCTGAAACTTGAGGAGCCGCCATTTTTTGGCCTTGTGCTTCTACCCAAGCGTCACCATTGTCAGCCTTAACGATTTTGTAAGGCATGATTTCGATATCACGCTGAACTTCTTCGTCTTCAAAACGACGACCAATAAGACGCTTAATTGCAAATAGCGTGTTCGTTGGGTTAGTTACTGCTTGGCGTTTTGCAGGTTGACCTACTAGCGTTTCACCGTCGGTGTATGCAACAACCGATGCAGTGGTGCGCTCACCCTCTGCGTTTTCAATGACACGTGGTTTGTCGCCGTCTAGCACTGCTACACAAGAGTTAGTTGTACCTAAGTCGATACCAATGATTTTACCCATAATAATTACCTCTGTACTTTGCATTAGTTATTTTAATGCAAAGTCTTTAAAATTCGATGTTGTTTTCTAAGAACATAACATGCATTTTTGTCGCTGTTATGCTTTGCCTCAATCAAATAAATGAGTTCAGTGTTTGCCGCTAAACAGGTGATGTTATGGTTTTGCACCGTAGTGTGAACTTTAACCATCTTATTTTTATCTGGGTTAAAGTCGCATCTCTTTACCACATCGTGTGGTTAGCTAGGTTTAACGGCAAATTGAAACTATTTGCTTCTTGAAACTAACGGTTACTTGAAACTAATAGTTACTTGAAGCTATTTGCTGATGGAAATCTTACGCGCTTGCATTGCTTCCGGAACTTCTCGGATGAGATCAATGTGCAGCAATCCATTTTCCAAACTTGCTGCAGTGACAGTCACGTAATCAGCCAGTTGGAACTTGCGTTCAAAGTTGCGCTCAGCAATACCTTGATAAACGTAAGTTGGTTTGGTTTCAGAGGCTTGAATTTCGCCTGAAACGATCAGCATGTTTTCATTTTGAGTGAGCGTTAGTGCATCTTCAGAAAAGCCGGCAACTGCCATAGTGATTCGGTAGTTGTTCTCGTCTTTTTGTTCGATGTTGTATGGTGGGTAACCATTTGTTGATGATTTTTTTGCGTTGCTTTCTACAAGATTTAGCAGACGATCAAAACCAATGGCATGACGGTATAGGGGAGAAATATCTACATTACGCATAATACTATCCTTTCAATAAGCAATAGTTCTCAACACATAAGATGCTGAGATCGAACTCATACTCTTTAAACCCCCTAGGGTTAGATTAGACATACGGTTCAACGGTTAATAATCGGAATGAAAAGCACAAAACATCATAGAGATGAGGTTGTGAGGCATTCCTGTTTGATCACTGTGATATTCCCTATATAAGGCGAATACAGTCATCAACGAACTCCATTTGGCAGTTCGTGTAATCAATATATTCTTCCGAAATTTCCTTGTCAATAGCTCCATTAGAAAAAATAACATGAAATTACGTTTAATGATCGCTGAACAGGACCAATTTTTTCATCGAAGTTGTGGTTCCTTTTTGAGTTATCGGCGTATTAGGGACCACAAAACATCTTAATGACTCCACTAGGTATCATGAATCCAAAACGGTAGGCGAAATCAGCGGAACGGACAGTCGCTTCTAATGAAACTAAGCAACGTTCCGATTTCTTTTCGCAAACAAGTGTGACGATTATCCCTATTTTCAACTCATAGGTATCGAATTAGAGAAAAATGAAGTTTGAAATTAGTCACGATAAATATGGCGTCAATGGCCTTAATGTGATCAAGATTTCATTTTTAGTATTTATGAAAATGTCCGATTAGGTGCTGACGTTCAAGTTATACCTATTGACATGTTGCTGAAAGAAAATTTGTTGCTAACTTTCTTTGTCTATTTTTGAGCTACGTTCATTAAAACAAATTGACAGCCATTTAATTGTGATTTGTTGCACAAAAGAGGCGTGCTTGCGCGGTTCTACGACTCTTATTGATAATTAACCCATCGATACCGAACTGTTGATAGGGTTTAAAAATGCTGTATGAATTAATCGACCACGAACTAGTAGATGTTATTAATGACCGCGCTTACCAATGGCAAGACGCAGTTAAAAAGACAACGCAATACCTAGAAGACAAAGGTTACGTTTCTCAGCAATACGCGGATGCCATCATCCAATCGACCGAAGAAAATGGTCCTTACTATGTGTTGTGCCCTGGACTGGCGATGCCACATGCTCGCCCTGAAACCGGTGTCCTAAAAACGGGCTTGGGCATTCATATTTTCCCTTCACCAGTTGATTTTGGTTCGGACCTTGGTCCTGCCAACATTCTAATTACCCTAGCTGCAAAAGACTCTGATACCCACATTGAGGTGATTCAAGCGCTGAGCGAGATGTTTGTGGACGAAGAGAACATTGGAAAACTGGCACAAGCTTCATCTAAGGAACAAGTGCTAGACATAATAAAAGCATACTAAAAGGAACATAACGTGAAAGCAAACATGCGAGCCAATGTGCAAGCCTTCGGGGGTCATTTGACCGCCATGGTGCTGCCAAATATCGGAGCCTTCATCGCTTGGGGCTTTATTACTGCACTCTTTATCCCAACAGGTTGGATGCCAAACGAAGCGTTTGGAGAACTCGTTGGCCCAATGATCACTTACTTATTACCACTGTTGATCGGTTATACCGGCGGTCAGATTGTTGGTGATAAACGCGGCGCGGTAGCCGGTGCCATCGGTACCATGGGTGTTATCGTTGGTGCGGACATCCCAATGTTCGTCGGCGCGATGATCATGGGCCCACTCAGCGCTTGGGTTGTGGTGCAAATGGATAAGCGAATCCAACACCGTATTCCTTCTGGTTTTGAGATGGTGGTGAACAACTTCTCACTGGGTATTGTGGGCATGATTCTGTGTCTGTTCGCCTACGAGATTGTTGGTCCTGCGGTAACGGCGGCAAACTTGTTTGTTAAATCAGGCATCGAAGCTTTGGTTGCAACGGGATTCCTTCCTCTACTTGCGATCATCAACGAACCTGCGAAAGTGCTGTTCCTCAACAACGCCATCGACCAAGGGATTTATTACCCATTAGGTCTGCAGGCGGCCGCTGAAACAGGCAAATCCATCTTCTTTATGGTGGCATCTAACCCAGGTCCAGGTCTTGGTATGCTGCTGGCTTACGCGAAGTTTGGTCAAGGTCTGTCTAAACGCTCTGCACCAAGTGCCATCATTATTCACTTCTTCGGCGGTATTCATGAACTGTACTTCCCGTACGTGTTAATGAAACCAATCATGATCGTGGCAATGATTGCAGGCGCGGCGACAGGTATCGCAACGTTCAACCTATTAGATGCTGGTTTGGTGGCAGGTCCAAGTCCTGGCTCAATCTTCTCTTACCTAGCACTCACACCGAAAGGCAGTTTCCTAGCGACCATCGCAGGTGTCACAACAGCAACGATTGTCTCTTTCCTTGTCGCAAGTGCGATTCTGAAGATGAGCAAAACAGAGGACAAAGAAGACGAGTTTGAACAATCTGTTTCTGATATGAAAGACATGAAAGCAGAAGGTGTAATCAAACCAGTTGCTGCTGCAACGCAAGAAGTCAACAAACCAATTGCATTTATCGCATTCGCTTGTGATGCGGGTATGGGCTCAAGTGCGATGGGGGCTTCAACTTTCAAACGCAAGTTAGTTCAAGCCGGAATTGATATTGAAGTGAAGAACTTTGCTATCGAAAAAGTCCCAAGTGACGCCGACATTGTCGTGACACACGAAAGCTTAGAAAGTCGAGCCATTAAAGCAACAGGCTTGCCAGTGGTAACGATTAAGAACTTCCTCAATGACCCAGCGCTCAATGAGCTAATGGATACGATTAAGCAACAAGCGGTCGCGACTGAGCAACCAGCCTAACAATGCAGTATGGGGTGGTACTCACCACCCCATTTAGGAGAGAAATCATGGTACAAACAACGGCAGCGGTTATCTGTGGCGAGAAAGACGTTCAACTAAGAACTTTCGATTTGCCTAGCATTTCAGCCGATGAACTTCTGGTTAAAAACATTTCAAACAGCATTTGCCTGTCCACTTACAAAGCGGCATTGTTAGGTAGCAAACACAAACGCGTGCCTGAGAACATTGATGAAGTGCCAGTGATGACGGGTCATGAATATGCAGGTGTGATTGTTGAAGTCGGTGAGAACCTAAAAGATCAATACAAAGTAGGTGATTACTTTGTATTGCAACCTGCAATGGGTTTATCCACTGGTTACTCGGCGGGTTACAGCTACGAAACCTTTGGCGGTAACGCAACGTATTCCATCATTCCGAAAATCGCTATCGACTTAGGCTGTGTGCTGCCTTACCACGGTGATTACTTTGCCGATGCGTCTTTGGCTGAACCAATGTCATGCATCATCGGAGCTTACCATGCTAGTTACCACACTACGCAATACGTGTACGAGCACGATATGGGCATCAAAGAGGGCGGAGCGTTAGCGCTGCTAGCTTGTGCTGGCCCAATGGGGATTGGGGCGATTGACTACGCGATTAACGGCCCGGTGAAGCCAAAACTGATTGTGGTCACAGACATTGACGCTGCACGCTTAGACCGAGCAGAGTGTTTAATTCCGGTTGAGAAAGCAAAAGAGCAGGGCGTTGAACTGCACTACGTGAATACCGCTCAAGTGGATGATCCTGTGACTTACCTGAAAGCGCTGAATGATGGCAAAGGCTACGACGATGTGATGGTGTATGCAGCAGTATCGCAAGTGCTAGAACAAGCCGATGAATTGCTAGGTAATGATGGTTGCCTAAACTTCTTCGCAGGCCCTACCGATAAGAACTTCAAAGTACCGTTTAACTTTTACAACGTGCATTATGAATCAACGCACATTGTGGGCACGTCTGGCGGCTCGACCGGTGACATGGTGGAATCCATCGACTTGTCTTCACAAGGTAAGATCAACCCATCTTTCATGATCACCCACGTTGGTGGTCTACAAGCTGCGCCCCATACGATTTTGAATCAGTTGGATATTCCGGGGGGTAAGAAGTTGATTTACCCACACATTGACCTGCCATTGACCGCGATTGATGATTTCTTATCGTTGGCAGACCAAGACCCGTTCTTCGCCGAATTAGACGCAATTTTGAACGCTAATAACTATGTGTGGAACGCACATGCAGAAAAAGCGTTACTTGAGTTTTATGACGTGAGCTTAACGGTTTAGTTGCAACGAATTTGTGTGGTAGCCTTTGCGCTGCCACATAATGGAGAGGTCATAATACGTTGTCACGTGAAGACGAATTACTGGAGAAACTGGACGAGTGCGAAAATGCCACTGCGTTTCTTCAGGTTTCTAACAAAATAATTAACCTCAAGTTAAAAGCATTACTTCCGAGCGTGTTCGTCCAAGACGATCTAGTGAAGGAGTATGCTGTGGATCCTTTATTGAAAGACGATGGTCCGTTGGTGACGACCGATGTGGTATCAAAGCTGATGTTTGCGATGGGCAAAATCTCTTTGGAAACATATGCCGATATCGGATTGTACGATCAGGTGTTGGAGTACGTGGTTACTCAGCCGGAGAAAGTTGAATTCGTGGATGACGTGATCTACGACTTCATCAAGAACCAAGCGGCACTCTCTTCTCAGCAAGACTGCTTTTATCTTGAGTCGATCAATCAGCTTAAATTCTCTTCGTTTGAGTCCTTTTCGCAGATGAGATACGAATCTCTTATCAAAACAGTGTTGAAGCTGTCGTGTGAAATGTTGCTAGAAAGAATCGAAGGGGAGATCAATCAATAAGGGTTCACCATGAAAGTGAATTTAAACGTCAGTGGTTTTGAAACCGAAGCTACCTTTCCTGAAGCCGACGTAAAACGTATCCATCAACCTCTTATCGAAAAATTTACCCGTCTGTATCATGAGAAACAGGAGCGCATTGTGGTGTTCTTGTGTGCCCCTCCAGGCAGCGGAAAGTCTACGCTAGCAGCCTTTTGGGAATATTTATCAGAACAAGATGAAAACCAAGAGCCACTTCAGGTTCTGCCTTTTGATGGTTTCCACTATCCGAACGAAATCCTCGACAGCAACACCATTGAACGTAATGGCGAAATTGTCCCGCTGCGCAGCATTAAAGGCTCATACGAGACGTTCAATCTCACTGAGCTTATCGACAAGCTGAAACAACTTAAAGTGAAAGATAGCAAATGGCCTTACTACGATCGCAATTTGCATGATCCGGTTGATGATGCCATTCAAGTGAACCGCAACATTGTCGTCGTCGAGGGCAACTGGTTGTTACTTGATGAACCGGTATGGAAAGAACTGCATCGCTTGGCCGATTTTACGGTGTTTATTGATACCCAAGCGGAGTATCTACAAGAGCGCTTGGTTAATCGAAAAATCCGTGGCGGTACAGATCCAGATGCCGCATTGGAGTTCTACTTGCGCTCTGATGCCGTCAATGTTGATAAAGTGCTGAATCATTCGATTCCCGCTGACTTATCCCTGTTTCTCAATCAAAACGGTTCGTTCGAAATTCGATAGTTCGTCCACAATCCCAGGAGGCCACCATGGATATCGTGATTGATAGCCACACCCATACTATTGCCAGTGGACACGCTTACAGCACCATTGTTGAAAATGCATTAGCAGCGAAGAATAAGGGGCTAAAACTTCTTTGTACTACCGATCATGCTCCCGAGATGCCAGGAGCCCCTCACTACTGGTATTTCAACAATCAAAGAATTTTGCCCCGCTTTTTACACGATGTAGGTATTCTCCGTGGCGTCGAAGCCAATACGCTGAATGTAAGAGGAGAGATTGACTTACCGCCATCTTCGGATCAACACCTTGACTGGGTTATTGCGAGCTTTCACGAGCCAGTTTTCAAGCCTGCAACCGAAGCTGAGCATACTGCTGCCCTGATAAATGCGATTAAAAGCGGCAGAGTGGATGTTCTGGGCCACTTGGGCAATCCGAACTATCCATTCGATATGGAGCAGGTGTTGCGCTGTGCAAAAGATCACAATGTTGCAATTGAAGTTAACAATACATCTTTGACAGGCAAAAGCCGCAAGGGCAGTGATTCCCGTTGTGATCGCATTATCGAGCTCGGCAAAGAGATTGGCGTTTACTTCAGTACAGGGTCGGATGCTCACTTCTGTGAAGAGATCTCCAAGTTAGATTTGGCGATTGCTTTGCTGGAAAAACATGGTGTTGAAGAAGAGAAGATACTCACTACGTCGACGAGCCGATTCTTGAACTTCTTATTGCTGAGAGGTAAGGGGAGAATCTCGGAGTTTGACGCTCTCTACTGAGAGATGGGAGGGGGAGTTTACGTTTTCTTGATTAAAATACAAAAAAAGCGGCTTTACCCCGGAAAAGATAAAAGCCGCTTGCTAATATAACCAAGCACTTACTGTAACTTGGATATAGACGTGTTACTCCACGTCTTAGCGCATAATCATTTGTTCACGACCAGGACCAACCGATACCATTTTCACTGGTACACCCATTAGTTCTTCAATACGCAGAACGTATTTTTGTGCCGCAACTGGTAGCTCTTCGAATTTACGACAACCAGTAATGTCTTCGCTCCAGCTTTCCATCTTCTCGTAGATTGGTGCTAGTGCAGCCGTTTGAGGCCAAATTGGGTTTTCGCTGTGCTCGCCTTCGTAACCAACACAGATTTTTAGATCTTTAAGACCCGTTAGACAGTCCACTTTGGTCAGTGCGATTTCAGTCGCTGCTTGAAGCTCTACGCCGTTCTTCGTTGCTACTGCATCAAAGTAACCCATGTCACGTGGGCGACCTGTTGTTGCGCCGAATTCACCTGCTAGTTCACGGAATGCATCTTGCTCTTCCATTGCAGTGATTAGCGTACCAGTACCTACTGATGAGCTGAACGCTTTTGCTACTGCAATAACACGCTCTGGACGCAGAGCAGGAAGACCACTACCGATACCAGCGTACATAGACACAACGTTTGAAGAGGTTGTCCATGGGTACTCACCGTAAACAAGGTCACGGCCCGCACCTAACTGTGCTTCGAACAGTAGAGTTTGGTCTTTTGCTTGCAGCTCTTTTAGTGGAAGCGTTACGTTGCAGATAGCATCACGCCAAGGTGCAGATACTTCTAGCAACCAGTTCGCCATTTCTTCAGCGGTTTGTTCGAATTCGAACGTTGGGTAAAGGGCACGTAGCTGTGGAAGTTTCCAGTCCATCCAGAACTTGATGCGTTCTACTAGAACTTCTGGTTGTTTCAACCAACCAACTAGGATGCCTTTTTTCATCACACGGTCGCCGTATGCAGGTGCAATACCTTGACGAGTTGAACCGTATGCTTTGTCGCCTAAGCGTTGTTCTTCTAGCGTATCTTCTAGTGCGTGTAGAGGTAGACACAGTGTTGCGCGATCAGAGATGCACATCTTCACTTTAACGCCCGCTTCTTCAACTTCCGCAATCTCCTGAGACAGCGACGCAGGGCTGATAACCATACCCGGACCTAAAACTGCCAAACAGTCAGGGTTGAAAACGCCACTTGGTAGCTGGTGTAGCTTAAACGTACCTAGGTCGTTAACTACGGTGTGACCCGCGTTGTTACCACCTTGGAAACGAATGCTTGCAGAAGCTTGCTCTGCCAAAAAGTCAACGATGCGGCCTTTGCCTTCATCACCCCAGTTTGCACCCACAACAACGATAGACGACATAATTCATTCTCCAATAACAGACCGGAAAATCTTAGGATGCTCGCATTAATAAGAGAAATTAATTATACTCATTAACTTGATAAGAAAGTCATATCGGGTAATTTTCTATGTTGGATTTGAACTGGTTACGTACGTTTGTCACCTTGGCAGAGGTAAAACATTTCGGAAAAACAGCGATTGAACTGCACATGACACAGCCAAATGTCAGTCTTCACATCAAGCAGTTAGAACAAGCCACTCGTACCAAGTTGATTGAAAGGAACCCAGTACAATTGACTCAGGCCGGTAAGCGATTATTAGACACTGCCGAGCACATGCTGAATGAGCTGCAAATCTGCCAATCTGATCTCAATGCGATTAATGAACTGACGCAAGGTACGCTCTCGATTGCGGCGAGCGATATTGTGTCACGCCTACTACTTATCAAACCTTTTCAGCATTTTAAAAGTGAATATCCAGGCATTGACTTAGCACTGTTCAACACCACTTCATCGCAAGCGGTGGATTTGGTAAAAAGTGCTCGTGCTGACATCGGCTTTGTGATTGCGCAGAAAGAGAGTCAACCGTTGCACTTTACGTCGCTAACCCAAATTCATTGGTGTGCTTTCGGTGATAACATCTTCGATTGGCGAGATAACAGCAAGGAGAACCAAACACTGATCTTGCTCGGTCACGATACCCGAACGCGTGAGTTGATTGACGCGTCTCTGCCAGAGCTCAATCTTCCTAAATATAGAGTGATGGAAGTCGGAAGTGTGGAAGCACAAATTGACTGGGCGGAGGCCGGTTTTGGAACCGCGATTGTGCCTGACTTCTCCCTCGACCCAAGGCTCAAACTCTCACGAGAAGTGACGCCATTACCCAGCTTCCCCAACACCGATTTTGGCTACATCGTGCGCCAAAATCAGGTGTTGTCTAAAGCGGCCAAACAGCTTTTAAAATGGGTTGCAGAGAACGTGTCGGTGGTAGAGGTTTAACTTATGGGCGATACGTTTATCACCATCCCATTGCCATCTTTGATTCACCGAATCGGTGGTGAACAGGCTAAGCGAGCCAAAACAATCGCCGCTGAAAAAAAGTGCGGACTGAAGCGCATTCGACGTTCGCGAAACTGGCAAATTGCAGGTGAGGCATTGGATTTGAAAGCATTTCTCGATCATATCAAAGCTCAAGAGTCAGAGCCGATGCGTTTTATGATCACCAAACTAGAAAGTGGTCTCGCCAAACACAGCGATAAGCTTGAACCTTTGGAGGCTAAGCTTATTCGATTAGTCATGGAGAATCCTAACATTACTTTGGCGGAGTTGATGTCGGAAACAAACTGCACTATTTCACAAGCGCGAACCGCACGCTTTGAGGCAGAGATGTTTTAGTCTGAAAGTTTCTTTTAAATTTACCTTTCTATACTGGTAGCGATTGATTATTCGAATCAAGTGACACTGAGAGGGAAACGTTATGAAGTTGATATTGAAACTGTGTAGTGCATTTTTCATTTGGGGAAGTTTGATGCTTCCTGCTTTTGCCCTTGACCCGGTGTACAGTGATTTTTTCGGCAAAGCGATTCGTGGTTACGACCCTGTTGCTTACTTCACTCAATCAAAACCAGTCAAAGGTGATAGCGATTTCACTTACCGTTGGAATGATGCCAAATGGTACTTTTCATCGGTTGAAAACCGAGATGCGTTTGAGAAAAATCCTGAAAAATTCGCACCTCAATATGGAGGTTATTGTGCTTGGGCGGTCAGTAAAGGTTACACGGCGAAGATCGATCCTAACGCTTGGTCAATTGAGGGCGGTAAACTCTATCTCAACTACAGCAAATCTGTGCAAGCAACGTGGGAGGAAGACATTCCTGGTAATATTGCTAGCGCTGATAAAAATTGGCCGAACTTGCTGATTGAATAGTTCGGTTTACTGCTAACAAAAAAACCGCGATGTTGCGGTTTTTTCAATTCGTTTTTTCCTAAGTGGATCCTTACCACATCAAATCGTCTGGTACGACGAAATCTGCGTATGGGTCATCTTCAGCTGGAATGTCTGCTTCTGGTTCTTTTTGATCAATGATCATTGATTCGTCACGCTGCGCAATTTTGCTCGCGACAGGGCGTGGAATCACAACGTAGCTCTCGCCCATAATAGCAATCGCTAAGATACCTTTGATCAACTGCTCACGAGTCATTGAATCGACATATAGCGACTTAACTAACGTACCGTGTGTAAAGTTGTATTTAATGTCGCCATCTTTCAAATCGATCTTATTGTTTTCAATCAATTGAATGATCTGTGCTTTGATCTCTTTATTCAAGCGCTCAGCGTTTTGCTGCTCACTTAACTGCTTGTCACGCTCCAACTGCTGGCGTTTGTTTTCTTCTACCGCCGCTTTTACTTCGCGTGCTTGAACACGTGATTTCTTAGAGCCTTTCTTGGCTTTCTTTAGTTTCTTCTCGTTAACCAAGCCAGCTTTTAGCATCTGTTCTTGAAGGGTTAGTTTTGCCATGATTTATCCAGTTTATGCGCAATTTCCTGCATTTTAACCAGTCACACGCGGCAAAGAAAGAGGCATCGCGTATCCCGGTGCTAGACTTATACTCATATACACCCAACGAACCTTAAGATGCTTGGTTCAGTTGGGCAGATTTGAGCAAAGACATAACGTAGGAACAATCAAAGTCGGTGAACAAAACAAAGGAGAGCGCAATGAGTTACAAACACATTTTGGTGGCGGTTGACTTGTCACAGTCTAGCCGACAGGTGATTGATAGAGCAATTGCCATTGCCAAAGGAACAGACTGCACGATGTCGTTGGCCTTTGTTGACGTTGATCGAGTGATATTAGAGCCAAAAGAAGAACGGACATTGAATACACAGCTCACAACCTTAGCCGAGCAGAGCGATTACCCAATTACTAATGCGATGGTTATGGTGGGCGATCTTCACATAAAGCTCGCTGGCATCGTCAAAGAGAAAGGCATTGATCTTGTTGTTTGTGGGCATCATCACAAAGTGTTTAGTCGGATGTTTTCTCCCGTGCCGAAACTCGCTAATGCAATAGAGGCCGATTTACTCGTGGTATATTTGCCTTGAAGTGAGTTACCTTGAAGCGAGTTACTTTGAAGCGAGTTACTTTGAAGCAAATAACCTTGAGGCAATTTACTTTCGAGCCATTTACCTAAAAGCCATTTACCTTGGAGTCATTTAGAAATTATTCCGGAATAAAAATAAATTTCGTCGTCTTTTGGAAAGTTCGTTCGTCTGATGTAGATTACAGCAAACTTTAAAGTAGTTAACGTATGAAAACTTCAGAAAATCGAATCATTCCTCAACAGGTTGTAGAAGACATTTGTGAATGGGCCATCATGCACGGCGTCGCATTCCGTCAACCTGATAATACGGCGAAGCACTGCCCTTTTAGCATTGCACCGATGAGCATTGAACGCTCTGTGTTTGAACATCTAAAAAACGTCACACCGCTCATCGCTAAACTGATTAGTCATGTCTCTGAAGACCATGATTTCTTGCAGCAGTCATTAGCGCATATGGAAAAGTCCGAACCTCTATTCGAGCGCTTGATGGCATTGCACAGAGAGGTGCACGGCGATTCAAAAAACCGAGTGACTCCGGCGAGACAGCCTTTGTTATTAATGCGAACAGACTTTATGGACGATCGTGAACTTGGTGCAAAAGTGATCGAGTTCAATGGTATCGCGGCGGGTATGGCTCCGTTTGGTCAGCGTGCGGCAGAGTTGCATCAGTTCATGCAAACTCAATGGAATCATGTGTACCAAGCTTGGTTAGAAGACAAAACCGCGACGCCTTTAGAAAACGCCGGTATGGAACAACTGGCGTTGGGCATTGCGACGGCGGCGAAAAGCGTTAAGGCCCATTTTAATGACGGTGGAAAACCGACGTTCTTGATGGTCGTTCAGAAAAATGAAGATAACGTGTATGACCAACATCTGCTAGAAGTCGAACTGCAAAAGCTTGGTGTCCGCACAGTAAGACGTACCTTTGAGCAACTGAGCACGCAGCTCTATTCTGGTGAGCATCAACGTTTAATGCTCGATAATATCGGTGGACTTGATGTGGTGTATTTACGTGCCGGTTATCAGTTCATGGACTACTTCTCTCCAGAATTGAACGAGCCGATTTGCTGTCATACCTTAAGTCAAACTCGATTATTTATGGAGCAGCATTATGTTGCGATGAATGCGACCATCAGTCAGCAATTGGCGACCAGTAAATCGATGCAGATGTTGTTGACTATGATGCCCGCAGAGGAATATGAGCGTTGGGGCTTGAACCTTGAAGAAGCGTTAGCCGTGAAAAGCGTACTTGCCGAGATGAAGCCTGTAAATGCAGATACAATTGCGTGGTTTGGGACATCAGCAAATATTGATCATTGGGTGCTAAAAAACCAAGGTGAGGGCGGTGGCCATTGTGTGTTTGGTAAGGACATTAGCAAACAACTGAGTCAGTTGTCCGAAGAGGAGTACAATGCGTGGGCACTTATGCAGCGTCTCTATCCTCATGAGCGCGATGTTCCAACCATTGCAATTCGAGATGCACAGCAAACGCTAGTGTCAGATTTAGTGAGTGAAATAGGCTTATTTACGGCGCACTATCAAGGAAAACCCGTCACAGAATTGGATGGGTATGCTGGCTATCTAATTCGCAGTAAGCCTGCAAGTGAAAATGAGGGCGGGATCCACAGCGGAAAAGGGATTTTAGACTCCTTAGTGTTGGTGGATGGGTAGTACAAAGCGCCGAGTTTTAGTTTGGGTTCGGAATCTATACCCGAATAACATCAGTGTATAGAAGTTGGCGCGGCGAGAGCTCTATTATCGCCGCGTTGCAAGCTAAGTCACTTTCCCTGTCATAGCTTAGGTTATCCCAAGTGGACGTTATTTATCGCTTGGGTTCTAATTCGATATCAATGCCCAACTCTTGCCGTTTACGCTTACTGAGTCCAAGAGCAACCAATCGGTAAGATTCTGATAAATAGTATTTTAAATCGTCATCTAACTTGCCCGTTGTGTCTGTTTGCTGAATCCATTTCATCCCGCGACTCGCAAAATAGGGGGCTGGAATATATCCCTCATGGTCACTGAGAAAATCAAAATTCAAAGGTGACGTTTTAAAAGTAAAAGCAGGCTGTTTATCTTTACTCCAACCCCCAATCGCAAAGACCTTACCGCCAACTTTCCATACGTGTGCATCTCCCCATTGCACGACATGGGAGGTCGCAGCAAACGAACCACAAAATTGATTAAACTCTTCATATCTCATAGATGACCCTCGGCGATGGCTCATTGTTAAAGTGATTATTGTTAAACTCAAAAGGCGAATCTGGTTATACACACGTTTGCCAACGATACTCCATTTGATGAGCGACCCGCTCTGCGAGGTTTTGGCTATGCAGCTGTGATACCAAAAACAAACTCATATCTATACCAGCAGAGATGCCTCCAGATGTAGTGTACTTTCCGGAGGTGACCCAGCGTTCGTTATCAACGACATGTAAGTCACGAAAACACTCTGTTAAATCAGGAATATCCTCCCAATGGGTTGTGACCGTCAACCCTTTGAGTAAGCCCGCACTGGCTAGGATAAAAGCTCCAGTACACACAGATGCAACACGTGCTGCTGTCGGTTCAACGGACTGTATCCAGTTTAGTACTCTTGTATTGTGCATTTGTTCAGTGTGTACTCCTCCAACAATGATCAGGAGATCAATGTGAGGGTGATTGAAGATGGAGTAGTGAGGTAGAACACGAAAGTCCCCCCTCGCTGTAACGGGGTTTAACGTTTCTGATACAAAAAACACATTCCAGTCGTTTTGACTGATACGTTTTGCCGTGCTGAAAACTTCAAAGGGGCCAGAAAAATCGAGCACTTCCGCCTGATCATAGATATAGATTCCAATGTTCATAACACTTCCTTGTTGTCATTCACTGCTGGCATAACAATATTCACAGCTGCCAAAGCAATACTCACCGATCATATAGACATGAGACGTCCAATCATCTTGAAGTGAACCAAGTGTAGTATCAAGCTGTAAAGATGGCCTTAATGTCACTGCTCGCATTTTTGTGAGCGGCTGAACGGTTGGGTGAGTCTTTGAGTTTTTAGTCTCTAGGTATTTAAGCATTTAAGTATTTGAGAGTGCTTAGAGCATAAAAAAACCGCCGAAGCTGTCGGCGGTTCTATTTAACGATTTAGCTTAGCCAACGTTGGCTAATTAGTTTGCAGCTTGTGGACGTGGCTTACGACGCTGTCCTGACGGCTTATTACCTGCTGGCTTACCGCTATTAGGTTTACGGTTGCCAGACGGCTTCCCGTTAGCGGCTGGCTTGCCGCTATTTGGTTTATTACCGTTACTTGGCTTACTGCCATTAGTCGGCCTATTGCCGCTAGGTTTGCCATTTGAGCGAGCTTGACCATCGCGGCTTGCTTTTGGTTTGCTTGCGCCACCTTGATTCGCACCCGCTTTATTGCCTTTGTTTTCACCGTTGAAGCGGCGTTTAGGTTTGTTTGAATCGTTAGACGCTTTTTTCTCTGAGTGCTGAGCGTTATCACCTTGCGCTTTTGGCTTCTTAGGTTTTTTGGGTTTCTTCGGCTTGATAGGGCGAGTATCTAGCTTCGATTCAGGCAATACGTTTGTTGGTAGGTATCCTGCTAGTTCTTTACGAGGCAGTACTTGTTGAATCAAACGTTCGATCGCAAACAACTCTGATGCTTCAAGTGCACACACTAATGAAATTGCTTGGCCTACTTCGCCAGCACGACCAGTACGACCGATACGGTGAACGTAGTCTTCTGCGACTTTTGGCAGTTCATAGTTTACAACCTGTGGAAGTTGAGGAATATCGATACCACGAGCCGCAATGTCTGTCGCAACTAGAACGCGGATTTCACCTGATTTGAAATCCGCCAATGCTTTGGTACGTGCGCCTTGGCTCTTGTTGCCATGAATCGCAGCTGCGGTGATTTTCTCATCAATCAGGAACTTCGCTAAGCGGTTTGCGCCATGCTTAGTTTTGGTGAATACCAGAACTTGCTTCCAGTCACCGTCTTTGATCAGTTTTACTAACATCGGCGCTTTTTTCTTCACGTCTGATGGATAGATCGACTGTTCAACCGTTCTTGCTGTTGAGTTGGCAGGGTTAACCGAAATCTCTACCGGGTTGTTCACTAAGCCTTTCGCAAGGTCACGGATCTCGTTTGAGAATGTCGCTGAGAACAGTAGGTTTTGACGTTGCTTTGGCAGCAAATCTAAGATTTTACGAATGTCACGGATAAAGCCCATATCTAGCATACGGTCCGCTTCATCAAGAACCAGCACTTCCAGTTGGTCAAATTTAACCGCGTTCTGGTTATAAAGGTCCATCAAACGGCCTGGTGTCGCAACCAGTACGTCAGCACCTTTGCGAAGACGCAACATCTGTGGGTTGATTTTCACACCACCAAACACAACAGCACTGTTTATGTCTAGGTGACGGCTGTACATGAATACGTTCTCTTGAACCTGCGCAGCAAGCTCACGAGTTGGAGTTAGGATCAATGCACGAATGTGATTGCTACGAACGCGAGGGCCATTTGACAGGCGTTCAAGAATCGGTAGCGTGAAGCCCGCAGTTTTACCCGTACCCGTC
The DNA here is from genome assembly GCF_019670485.1 of Vibrio alfacsensis. Taxonomy (NCBI): domain Bacteria; kingdom Pseudomonadati; phylum Pseudomonadota; class Gammaproteobacteria; order Vibrionales; family Vibrionaceae; genus Vibrio; species Vibrio alfacsensis. The sequence continues at coordinate 1,187,954 of NZ_AP024166.1, read as the reverse complement.
TGCGCTGCTGCCATGACGTCTTTCCCTTCCAATACTGCTGGAATCGCTTGAGCCTGAATTGGCGAAGGGGTGTCGTAGCCTTTTTCCTGAATAGCTTTAAGGATTGGAGCAGATAGACCTAACGAGGTAAAACCCATATGTTTGATTCTCAATTGTCGAGTTAGATAACAAAGGCGTCGATTTTATGAACGACGCGAAAAGTGCGACATTCTGAGGCTTTTGGCCGTCGGCTTCAACTATTTCTGTCACTGATGAATATTTGATGTGGATCTCATTTCTTATCAACGTAAAAAAATTGGCTCTTTACCTCAAGTTAACTTGAGGTTTTAGAATGTTTAGCAAGCAAAAGGAAAAACACAACGAACAGTGAAATTAACAAGGAATACCGTTATGAAAAATTATGTTGAACACGCCAATATTTCCGTCGTCGATGCACGCAAAACCATTGAATTCTTAGTGACAGCAATCCCTGATTGGAAAGTGAGAGGCGAGGGCAAAGTGGATGACTGGTTTGGACGCCCAATTGAATGGTTCCATGTGGGTGATGAACATTCCTATATTGCTATTTCGGATGGTGGCGAGGGCAATGCAAACCATTGGACAACACATTTTACCGGGGTGAAACACTTGGGTATTGTCGTTCCAGATGTCGAAAGAGTGATATCACGCTTGGCGGAGATTGGCTACCATTTGGATCATCGAGGACCAGAGCACCCACATCGCAAGAATGTATACTATCTCGAAGATCATGGGATGCAGTTCGAATTCATTGAGTATTTCTCAGAAGATAACCGTAAGCGTAACGATTACACCCAGTAGTTGAGCGTGATAGTGAAGAGCAAAAAGACATCTTGCTCTTCATTATCAAGTTATCATGTTACGTGATCTAAAAATGCTTGGGTTAATTGCTGGAACAAGGCGTCCACAGTTGGCCTTTCTTTTATATGATCAAATAAGGGCGTATGAACCTCGCCACGGATGTCAGTATCATGGTTAGACAGGCGATTGCAGAGTTGAACCGGCTGGACGATTTCTTCCACATTGGCATCTATCAAAATACAAGCTTGTGCAAGAATCACTTTCTCTCCACCTTTTTTGAGCAATACACGCTGGGCTGTACCGACCACCTTTTGCCCATTGATGTTAAGGTTATAGTCACCGTCACAGTAAGAGTTTGCTGTGGCATGCACATCAACATCGACACCAAGCTGTTTAAAAAATGTGGTTAATACAGAACACAAACTCAGATAGGCTTTTTTAATGTCATACGCTTGGCCCTCTGGCCAAAGGTAAATGTGTGAAAGATTTACAATCCCCGGTACTTGAGGCACCGGTGCGCCGCCTGTTTTACGAGAAAATAATTTCCAATTTGCACGTTCAAGCGCTTGTTTTAGTTCTTCGCTTTCCGGCCATTTTTTCCCTGCTGGAAGAACCAGTGTCGGACTTTTTACTTGCCATAATAATAGGGCCTGAGAAAGTTGATCAGTTTGGACAAGCTTGATCAGTTCGTCTTCTTTATTAAATACATCAGCCACTTCTGTTGCTTGATAGCGAATCAGTTTGTTTTTAGAAACCAAATTCCGTCCCTCTTTTCAGCGTACTGTTTAGTTTTACCCTAATTCGCAAACAAATACCTATCTAAACAATTAAAATAATTTGTTGGTCATTGCCGGTGCGATAAATAGAATCCGCAAACACTTTAATTCTAAGGCGATGAAATTATGAAAAAGTTAATGACTGGTGCAGCATTAGCAATGTTATTAACTGGCTGTGTGACGTTCCCAACACAAGAATCTGAACAAGTAAAAGTGATTTGGGATGACGTAAACACTATCGCAAACTGTCAGCATTTAGGTACCGTAATGGGATCAGAGGGTCACTTTTATGATTACTGGTTACACGCAGACAAAGATATGGTTTGGGGTACATTAAACCAAATGCGTATTAAAGCGGCAGATTTAGGTGCAGATACTTTGTACTTGTATGAGCCTCTAGGGTTCTCTAGTTCAGTGACTATGTTCGCAAACGCGTATAAGTGTCAGAACTAACTAATAACTAATAAAAAAGCAGACGATAAAAAGTCTGCTTTTTTATGTCCAAAGCGCCGACACCGCAGTTCAAGCTTCTAGTTTACGCTAGCGGTGGCCATTGCGACGTTATCGGTAAATGAAAGTGTAAATGCATCGTCAGTGCTCAACGCTTTTGCTGGAAATTTTAAGCTAAGCTCTGATTCTGGTGAAACTTCAGATCGGATGCTGGTGATGAATTGACGAGATTCTCCAGGTGCAATGGTCAATGTAGATCCATTGCCAGAACCAATTTCAGCAATGCCTACAGTGATCAAATCATTTCCTTTATCATCGACTAAGTTCAATAGTGACTCCGATTTATAGACCAGTTTCCCTTGTTGAGTCTGATAGGCTCTAAAGGTATTAAAATTGGGCTGAAGTTCTCCCTCTGTACCTAGATTCGTTACTGAGAATGTGACGTTAGCGCCGTCGAATTTTTCGATTTTAACTAGCACATTTGGATCTTGATATCGTGCCGCAGCGGCAGCAACAGCCAGCTCCTCTTGCCTTTGTTGTTCGCGTATTGCTTCCTCTTCTTTTACTTTTTCTTCCGCTGCACGAGTTTTCGCCATGTTGTAAGATTCATCAGCCATAGCGAGTAGGGCTGGAATAGAGAAAGCAGCGAGCCCCTCTAAGTGGTCAAAGTCGATTTTGGCATGGGTCGTTAAGGTATTGGTAGAAAATTGGCAATGACCGTCGATTAAACTGACAAATGCAATTTCAAATGTGCCTTGCAGTTTACTCACCTCAAGCCCAGCTTTTTCAAGGTTAGCGCGTACCTGTGCTATTTCCTCGGGTGTTTTATTGGGTAATGGACCATTGGGTGATACGTCGTTTGCGACAGAGACCAGAGCTTCGGTCACAAATGGATTGTCTTCGGTTGGGACAACGGTGGTGACCAAATTGGATATTGTAATGTCTTCACCTAGAAGAACCGTCATTTTTTGAGACACCGCCGTTTTGTTACCAGCGAGGACATCGCTACAATTGGGCGTCTTGCCTGCATGGGCAGAAGTGACAGCAACGAGTGAAAGAATGGAGGACAAGCCAGAGATGACGAGTCCTTTCGATGTGCGGTTGTTCATCTTGATAACCCCTCTGTAAAAGTTTGCGTGTCAGCCAACGTCTAGTCATAAACCAAAGATTGGATCAATAGCATTCAGAATGGTTGTATCTGTCCTCGCAACGTTCATCTCTTCAAAACCGTTTGCCAATATTCCACTTTCTACTTTCATTCGTGTTAAGCCCTCACGAGCAAAAGTATTTGAATTCACAGATGAAGCGTCAAGGTTGATGCCTTTTTCTGAAAGATAGTCATAACTTTTCTAAGCTTCAAATTTGTGATTGAGATCTATTTTTCATGAAAGGCGAAGGTTTAAGAAAAAACAGTGACTTAACCTAGAGAGTTGATTTAGAGAGAAAAAAATAAATTTTTGGGGAACTTTTTTGACACGCTGCCTTTGATACTTAATTTGTGTCTCAAAGGCAGGTTATTGGAAAGACTGAACTTTATTATAGTGCGTTTAATACATCGGCTAAGCGAGTAACCGCGGTGGTGAGTTCTTCGGTGGTGGCATTAGTGAAGTTTAAACGCAAGGCGGCTTTTGCTTTCGAACCCTCAGGGTAGAAAACGGGACTTGGGACCACCGCAACGCCATTGGCTAACAGTGATTTGGCCAATTCGAACGTGTCGCACTCTGGGATCTCGACCCAAACGAACATGCCACCATTCACGGGCTTTAATAGGCAGCTTGCTGGTAGCTGTTTTTGAAGCTCTGTGAACATCACATCATAGCGCGACTTGTACAGTTCACAAATGGTCGTGATGTGAGTAGAAAAGTTATCGTGCTGAAGCAGACCGAACAACAGCGCTTGCATCGGTACGCTAGAGTGTAAATCCGCGCCTTGTTTAATTTTGATGAGTGGTTCTAGGTAGCTGCATTTCCCTGTGACCACCCCAATACGTAAACCTGGTGAGGCAATCTTAGAAAAAGAGCGCAATACTATCGAGTGTTGTGGGCAGAAATCAGAGACCAACGGCAGCGCTTTACCTGAAAATCGCAGTTCACGGTAAGGTGCATCTTCAATCAGTGCCACATCATATTGAATGCAAAGCTCTGCGACTTTCTGACGCGTTTCTAGTGCCCAACAGACGCCCGTAGGATTATGGAAATCAGGCACAGCGTAGAACATTTTAGGTTTCTGTGTTGCAAAGCATTGCTCTAGCTCTTCAAGGTTTGGGCCGAACTCGGTTTGAGATACGGTCACAATCTCTGCTTGAACCAATCCAAAGACTTGCATTGCACCTAGATAGCTTGGCGCCTCCATGACGACTTTATCACCCGGGTTCACATAGGCGCGGGCAATTAAGTCCAGACCTTGTTGTGAGCCTGTTGTGATCATCGCGATATGCGAATCTGGCAGTTGATAGTATTGGCCGAGAAACTCAAGAAGTGGGGCATACCCCGCCGTTGAGCCGTATTGGAAAACCTCTGGCATGTTGGCAAGGTTTTCTAGCGTTGGCTTCATCAGTTCGATTGGGAAGGTTTTTTCGTCCGGTAAGCCGCCAGCAAGCGAGATGACATTCTTATCGCTCGCGGCCGCAAGGATTTCTCGGATATAAGAGGATTTTACTTGCTGTAGTGACTTTGCAATTTCCATGTGCTGTGTTTCTCGTATTTTATCATTTTGATTTTTATTCGTTTGATAGTACATGGTGATTGCTTAGTTTTGTGTGTCCATTTATGCTGTTAAATATGTCCATTTATGCTATTTAGGTGTCATATCACGCCATGAGCCAGCAGCAAGTATCCAGAATTAATGATGTTTTGTTTTATATTCACCAAGATATTAGTCGTGAATTGTCGGCAAAAGAGTTAGCTGAGGTCGCCGCGTATTCTGAACAGCACTTCCATCGGATATTTAAGGAAGTCGTGGGAGAGTCGATTCATCAATATATTCGTCGAACTCGCATGGAGTATGCTGCGAACCAGCTAATGTTTGATACTAAATCGTCGGTGCTAGATATCGCGAATAAGTGTGGCTTTAGTTCGGTGTCTTCATTCAGTCGAGCTTTTAAAGCCACTTTTGAACTCTCACCGGGGGCATGGCGAAAACACGATTTACATGTGGCGGAAAAACCCTATCTGAAAGACCCAGAAGTGGCCGCTGGGTATCATCGAGTTGCAAAGCGAACGTTACCAGAACCTAAAATTATCGAAGTCCCTCAGCGATTTGCGGCATATGTAAGGCATGAGGGTTATAACCGTTCAATTCGAAATGCGTGGCTGGTACTGAAAGCCTGGGCCAGTGCTGAAAACCGCGATTTTTCTGTGCAATTTGGGCTTCATCATTCCAATCCGGCATGGGTAGAGCTCGATAAATGCAGATACGTTGCTTGTATGGCGATCGATAAACCTCTCAAATATCGAGGTGTGGTGAATCAAATGACCATTCCTGGAGGGCTTCATGCCGTGTTCCATTTAACAGGTGTGTATGGAGAACTGCTGCCACAGATCAGCATGGTGCTTGAAAAGTGGTTACCGAATTCGGGTTTTAAGCAGCGTTCAACGCCAGCATACGTTCATTACCAACAAAATCACTTTTTAAATCATGAAGAAAGGTTTGAATTAGACTTTTACCTGCCTATCAGTTTCTTTTAAATCATTTTGCTTTGGTGGTGATTATTTACTATGTTCTCAGATTAAAATGCCCAGCAATGGCGTGATATTTTATAGATTGAGTTGAAAATAAATGAACATAGAACATCTAAAGCTTTTCGTCCGCTTGGCATCGACCCACAACATTAGTATGGCAGGGCAAGAGCTAGGTTTATCTCCTGCTGTTGCCAGTGCACACATTAATAAACTCGAAGAGGGGTTAGGTGTACGTTTAGTTCATCGAACCACGCGTAAAGTGTCATTGACGGAAGAGGGGCAGGCATTCTTGCCGCATGCTGAAGAAGTATTAGCGACTGTAGAGGCAGCTCGAGGTGCTGTCGGCGTTGGCCACAATTCACCAACAGGAACACTCAGAGTGACGGCTCCTGCTTCATTTGGTCGTCTTCATCTTGTTCCGGCATTGAAAGGGTTTATGGAAGCTTACCCAGAGTTGACAGTGGATTTTCGTTTTTCTGATTCGATCATTGATATGGTGGAAGGCGGCTTTGATGTCGCAATTCGCTTAGCGGAATTAAAGGACTCAACCTTGGTAGCACGGAAACTTGCTCCAGATCGCCGTATTATGGTGGCTTCACCGAAATATTTGGAAGAACATGGCACGCCGCAGACACCTCAAGATCTCGCCAAGCATAAATGTGTGACACTCATGGGGTTAGATAATTGGGTGTTTGAAACGCCGGAGGGACAATATGCGCTCCGAGCTTCAGGGCGTTTTCGAACGGATAACGGTGATGCTATGCGTGATGCTTGTATTGATGGGCTTGGTGTCACGATCAACTCGATTTGGAGCGTCTATAAACAGTTGCAAAAAGGGGAGTTGGTCGAAATATTAGAAGATTACCCATTGGTGATGAATGCCAGTATTTGGGCGGTGTACCCGAGTTCACGCTTAATCGCCCCTAAAGTTCGTGCTTTTATCGATTACTTTGCGGAGTATTACGGCCAACCGCCTTATTGGGAAAGAGAGCTAGCAGCATCTGGAAAATAAACAAGAGCGCTTTCCAAACAGAAAGGGCTCTTAAGTTAGTGTGTTTATCTTAGTGACCAGGTATGCCTACCAAGAGAAAGTCTGAATGACGTTATCTTTTGCCATTGGGTTTGACGCTATCGCATGATTGATATTTTTCAAGAAATCTTCTCGCGAATCTAATAACCAACCTTTCTGTGGGACGAGGTTGTTGCCATGATCACCCCAATAGAACGTATCTATATTCAGATTTTCGAGTAGGTATTTTTCTTCCTCAAGAACCTGCAATTGTGTTGGCATGATGAACTCTCCATTTTTCACTTCTTGCTCCATCACGGTTCCAGGCTGAATGGCCAATGCCATCGGGGCAATTTGCTCTGGATTGATTTGGTTTAAGATGTCCGTTGTAGCAATGATGTGTTCACGCGAACGCTCTCGGCCACCTAAACCAAATATGAAAGACAACAAAACTTCAATGCCAGCTTCTTTTGCCATCGCCATTCCCTCAATCGCTTGCTCAGGAGACATACGCTTTTTGATGCGCTCTAATACAAGACGATCACCGGATTCAAGACCAGAGTAGGCCATATCGAGACCCGCATGTTTCAACTCTTTTAGTTCGGTAACGGTTTTACGGCGAAAATCGTTCAACCCACTGTAAAGGGAGATTTTTTTGCACTCTGGAAAAGTGGAGCGCAATTTGTCGAAGATCTTAAGCAAATAGTCAGTGCGCGCTGCCATTACATTCCCATCAATCAGGAAAATGGATTCGACATGCGGATAGATAACACGTGCTTCTTCAATATCCTTAATTACATCTTCAATTGGGCGCACTTTAAATCGTTTATCATCAAACATACTGCAAAATGTGCAGGTGTTAATGCTACAACCTAATGTGGTTTGGATAAGAATGCTACGGTATTCCGGCCATGGTCGGTAAACTTTGCCTTCAAAGTTCATAAATGGATCTCCAGTTGGATGCGGGATGAGTCGTTGTCATCATTCGCGAAAATTGGATAGGAAGTGGCCGCTCAATTTGCAGAACTTTCCGGTTACTGAAGAATATCAAGAGAACTATTTGTTGATAATTAGGCTCAATATCGAATGAGTTTTTAGTTTTTGTTGATAATTGATGTTGGTGAGGGTTACGAAAGGGAACAAACAAAAACACCCAGCCGAAGCTAGGTGTTTAAGGTGAGTCTATGATGGGGGTTAAGCCAGTCTGTTAATGATGGCCTCAATCGCATCAACGACTTGCTGTGATTTTGTGTCATTCATTGCATCACGATGAGGCTCAGCAAAGGCTTCAATGTCATTGTCAAAGTAAGCGCCGTGAGCTTGAGAGAATTCCTCGGATAATGCGGCTCGAATAAGAATGTCTGCACCTAAACCAATATCGTTTCCTGCAATGCCGTATGCATCTTTGACCATTTTGCTGCCAAGGAAAGATTTAGGGTTTACCGAGACGATCATTGGGCCAACATTCTTCAGTTGTAGCCCTAATAAGCGAGACCACATTGTGAGTGCCAATTTGCTTTGCGCATAGGCTTCACCATCGTTAAGGGATTTATTCCCCATTAATGCGTCAAGATTCACCGGAGCTTGTGCTGCTGAAGACAAGTTTACAATGCGTCCAGTATTATCTAACAATGGCAACAGTTCTTTAGTTAGCATATATGGTGCAATCGTGTTTACCGCGAAACGAACATCTAAACCGTCCTCTGTATCTGCATGTTCGGTGGAAAAGATGCCTGCGTTATTAATGATGACATCGAGTTTGCCAAAACGCTCCGCTACTTCAACGACCATTTGCTTAACCGCGCTCAGTGAAGACAGATCCGCGACAATGCTCTCCACTTTACCGCTGTTCATTTCGACTAAACGTTGCTCAACATTGTGAACTTTCGTTGGGTTACGACCATGTATAATTACATGATGCCCATCAGCAACCAAAGCCTTTGCTGTTTCTAAGCCAATACCGTCAGTCGAGCCCGTAATCAGAATGATTTTTTGCATGGTTAAGATTCCTCGTGAAGTTGTTACGAACAATCATAGTTGGGTAAGAGCCTCTAGACTATTGAGCGGCTTAGGAAAACACTTTATAGAAAAAATTGAAAATCAGTGAGTTGGTTTTTTTGTGGGCAATTCCACGAATTAGTCTTAGATGAAATGCTACAGTTATTGCAGTGTTGCTCATAATTTGAGCGGCGATACATCGATATAACTCAAGTAAAGAGGTCTTTATGTTAGGCGAAAATCACTCATTAACTCATGAATTCCCAGAACACTTAGACACCATTAATCAATTAACCGCAAATGACACATCATTCGCAGAGACAGCAAAAAATTATAACTCGTTAGATAAGGAGATTCGAGAACTTGAACTGCGCGGAAACCCTATTGATGACAATGAAATGAATGCCCTAAAACACAATCGAGCAGAACTTAAAGATTGGCTGTACTCCAAAATAATGAGTGCGTAGCAGAGCCCTAAATATCGGATTAGCGGCTCGGCCATCGAGCCGTTTGCCTCAGATCTGTGTCATTTTTTCTGCTTGTCTATCTTCTCAATCTTTCCTGAAATCGGCCCATCTTAGATATTGAATTTTTCTAGCTCGTTTCAACGGTAAGTCTATCCCTATCACTGGTCCGTGTTTGTATTTGTTTTTGGTGAGGTATTTAATCCATGAATAGGTGCCCCGTCTTCACCCAGATGATGGTGTCTGTAGTGACAAATGGAAAGTGTTCGCTATTGTGAGGGTTACGCATCCATGTATGTTTCGGGTAATGACCGAATTCATCTTTAAACTCACCAGATAAGACAAAGATCTCTTCACCACCGAAATGACGATGTGGCTGGAAGCGTTCTCCTTTTGGCCATTTCACCAATGCAACGTGCTCATGTTCAAATTCATGTAATGGCATGACTTGCAACCCGCCAATACCAGGTAACCACTTGGCGGTAGTTGTATCGATTCGAATTGTGGCGTGATCGTTGAGATTAAATTGATTCAGCTTCACTAAAATGACACACCCTTCTTTACTGTAGGGGGCATGGTGACTGCCTGGGGGATTACGTAAATAAGTACCAGCAGGGTAATGGCCATTTTCATCTGAAAACACGCCCTCAAGTACAAATATTTCTTCACCGATGGGGTGATTGTGTGTCGCAAAAGCGGAATTTGGCTCGTATTTTACGATGCTGGTGGTATGGCCTGATTCTTTTGCTTCTCTCTCTAAAGGCTTGCGCCAAACACCTTTCGCGGGGCTACTTTGCCAAGATGCATTTGCAGTGTGAATGACCAGTCGCTGAGAGAAATCCATGTTTAGCATACTCAAAACTCCCTATTTTATCGCTTATGTTATTACCCCTTCCGCCTTAATTGATATGAGTAATGCGTTCAAGGTTTAGGTGTCAAATGCTAGTGCTGGTACCAATTACTAAAGTATGACACCTAAATTTAATAATCAGGGGGTAACGTGATAACAGTAACATATCAAGAATATTTGCAGAAATATCATTGGGCCAACTTGATTAGTTGTACTGAGACTTCCAGACTGTTTTCTATATTGATATGAAAACCCATACGTATGTGAATAAAAACTCACTCAATGTCGCATTTTAATTCTCAAAGTAACCAAAGCAGTATGGGGCACACGAATTTGTAATCTCAACATTTAAGGAAGACCAAAATGAAACCTGAAAAAGTAGCAGTCGTAACTGGTGCCGCTCGTGGTATTGGGCAGGCTATTTGTGAGCAATTACTTGAAGATGGATTCCATGTTGTCGGGTTGGATATCTCTTCTGTCGACTGGACACAGTCAGAGCGGTTATCGAGTTATCAATTGAACCTCTGTGATGCGAAAGCCGTCAGTGAAGTGGTGAATACGATCGCGAATCAACATGGGCGAATTGATGTTTTGGTGAACAATGCTGGTATTACGCGAGATGCTTTGCTCCAAGATATGCTGGAACAAGATTGGGACAGTGTTATTGATGTCAATCTGAAAGCGGTGTTTTTGTTGACGCAATGCGTAGCGCCGACAATGCTGGAACAAGGTACAGGCAGTGTAATCAACATTGCATCCATAGTGGGGACTGATGGCAACATTGGTCAAAGTAATTACGGCGCAAGCAAAGGCGGAGTAATAGCGATGAGTAAAGGTTGGGCCAAGGAGTTAGCCCGCAAAGGCGATCAAATCCGAGTCAATTGTGTTGCTCCCGGATTTATCGCGACGGACATGACCAAAAATTTGCCGGAAAAGGTGATCCAGATGATGGAGAGCAAAACCCCGTTAGGTCGAATGGGTTCCGTGCAGGACATTGCCAATGGCGTGTCGTTTTTAGCTTCAGACAAGAGTGCCTATATCACAGGGCAAGTGATCAAGATTGATGGTGGTTTGGTGCTTTAAACCGCAAGCGACCCTAAAAACAGCAAATGCCCTTTACTTATGTTTAGGGCGTTTGTTGGATTCCTAGGATACTTTTCCTCTAAAGCCCCCCTGATTTCCTGTTATGTTCATGTTTAATCTTTTTGGTTTACAGTAAAATGTTCGCTTTTGGATAGGAAAAACCAATGAGCGAAAGTCATTTTCAAGGAAAATACGAGGTAGAGTTGAAGTATGCTATTGAATCAAAGACTAATTTTTTAGCTACGTTGAAGAGCATCCCTCATGAAATCATGCTTGAGAATAATATTGAATCTGACCGCTTCTTTGATACTCCCACTAAATTATTATCCGCACAGAATAAGAGTCTCTGTATTCGTACTATGGAGCCATCTGGCATTAAACTCTGGATTGTGAAAGGACCAGAGGAAGACCGATGTCAAGCAACGAATATCGCGGATGATCTTAGTGCGATGAGTATGTTAGAAACGATGGGTTATGAAATTACATTAAAAACAATGAAAATCAGAAGCATTTATTTTGTCGGAAAATTTCATATCACTGTCGATTCTTTAGAGGGTATTGGTGATTTTGCTGAATTTGCCATAATGACAGATGACGAATCAATGCTTGCAACATATCGGCTAGAACTTGAGGCCCTAGCAAGGAAATTCGGCCTAACCAGATCAGAACTGCAAAATAAATCTTATAAGCAAATGTTTGCTGAGAAATACGCATAGGCTTAGTTTTTCAGAGCATGTTTGACTAACCTAGTTTAAAGGCTATTCAGCTTTCACTAAAACTTAAGTCCTCAAGCAATAGACCAAGCTACCTTTCACGCACATAAGTCGTTTGTACTAACGTATCCAAAACAACTTCGCTCTTGGTCACTTTAAAATTGAGTGGTTGCTCCAAATCACCAAACAGAGGCGCGCCTCCACCAAGAAGGATAGGGAAACAAGTGATCACCATTTCATCAATAAGATCCTCTTTGAGGAAGTTTTGAATGGTCACGCCGCCGTCGATGTAAAGCTCGTTAAAGCCTTTTGCATTCAGGTCAGTAAGCACATCTTTTAGCTCGCCTTTTACTAAAAAGATTTTGTCTTCGTAGCCTTGTGGCACTTTCTTCATGGTATTGCTGAGTACGAACACGGGTTTACTGTAGGGCCAATCGCAATCAAAACTCAGCACAACATCTAAGGTATTACGCCCCATCACTAAGCCATCAATACGCTCCATCAGTGAGAAGAAGCCAGTATCAATGTTGTCTGGATTTGGTACGGATTGTAGCCAGTCGAGTTTGCCTTGTTTATCTGCGATGTAACCGTCCAGACTGGTTGCAATAAATACGATATTTGCCATGAGTACCTCATCAAAATGGTGATGCTTGAGCCAAGCTAAAGTATGGTTTAAAATTAATTCTACAATGTAGAATAATTATGATTTTATCGGGAATAACAAATGTCTGTCAACGAAAAGAAACGCGGGAGACCAGCCGCCAAGCAGTCGCAGTTAAGCGCAGAAAACATCCTAGATACAGCTAAGTCATTGATGAAAAAGGATGGCAAGGTACCAAGCATTCGCTCGTTAGCGACGCAATTAAATATCGATCCTATGGCGATCTATCACTACTTCAAAAACAAGAATGCCTTGCTTGAAGCGTTGACCACATCGCTGGTGGAGGAAATTTATCAACCGAAAGTGAATGACGATTGGCAAGGCGAACTCAAAAACTTGTGTGTTAGCTACATTGAACTGCTGCATGAGTACAACGGGTTATTGCAAACCATGCTGAACATGACATCTCATGGCCCTGCTCAAGTGTTTACCGAGCGTTATCAAATCATTGTTCAGCCTTTGGCATTGTCTCCGCAAGTGGAGAAAGACAGTTTGGATCTATTGGCAGATTACCTACACGGGTTCGCGTTCTCGATCAGTTGTTGCCACGATGCGAGCTTGATTAAGACGGAGATGATGGATGGGCCGTTGAATCTCATCTGTTCTTCGTTACTAGCATCTCGAACCTAGTTCACATTAACGTGTACTTTTTACTTATAGCATGAAAGAAATTCCCATAACCAAAGGTTCTAACTAAAAGAGATTGCAGGACTTTTATTTGGCGAATTCGACCTAATATCTTGAGTATGCCCAATCGCAGTTGGCGAAGTGGTGATTTTAATAATACTTGCTGGCGCGCAAAAGCCGTCAGTTTGAAGATGCATTCAAACACAATAAGGGATAACAATGACTAACGAATACATTCCACCAAAAGTTTGGACAAACGATAATGAAAACGGCGGTCAGTGGGCGAGCATCAACCGTCCGGATTCTGGCGCACGTCATGAGCAAGCGCTTCCAATTGGTGAGCACCCATTCCAACTTTACTCAATGGGTACACCAAACGGTCAGAAAGTGACGATCATGTTTGAAGAGCTTTTGGCGGCAGGCGTAACAGCAGCAGAATACGATGCGTACCTAATTAAGATTGGCGATGGCGACCAGTTTGGTTCTGGCTTTGTATCAGTTAACCCGAACTCAAAGATTCCTGCGTTGGTAGACCGTTCAGGTGCTGAGCCAGTGAACGTGTTTGAATCTGGTAACATCTTGTTTTACCTAGCAGAGAAGTTTGGTCACTTCCTACCAACAGAAGGTGCGAAACGTGCTGAGGTAATGAACTGGTTGTTCTGGCTACAAGGTTCTGCGCCATACCTAGGCGGTGGTTTTGGTCACTTCTACGCGTACGCACCAGAGAAGTTCGAATACCCAATCAACCGCTTCACGATGGAAACAAAACGTCAGCTAGACGTACTCGATAAGCGTCTTGCGAACAATGAATTCCTAGGTGGCGATGAGTACAGCATTGCTGATATTGCAACTTGGCCTTGGTACGGCAACCTTGTATTGGGTCGTGCTTACGATGCAGCTGAATTTTTAGACGTAGCAAGCTACAAAAACGTTGTGCGTTGGGCGAAAGCGATTGATGATCGAGAAGCAGTGAAACGTGGCCGCATTGTTAACCGCGCATGGGGCGAAGAGTGGGATCAATTGGCAGAGCGACATAGTGCAGCTGACATTGATGCGGTATTGGCACAGAAACCTGAGTAGTTCCTCCTCCCGAATAAACAAAAAAGGAATGCATCGTCGCATTCCTTTTTTGTTGTATTAAAGCTCAGCTTTCTCGAGTAAGAAATCAATGAGTACACGAACGCGTTTGGCTTTTTGCGTGTTTTTGTGGAAATAAACATACAAACCTGAATAAGGCTGCCAGAACTCTTCTAGCACTGGCACAATCAAACCTTGCGCAAAGTCGTCTTCAACGATTGGAGTTACGATGCGACCAATCCCCAAGCCATTAATTGCAGCGTCGACCATGAGGTCAGTGTCATTTACAATCAGCGCAATTGGCATATTGACGGTCACTGTCTCACTTTTTTGGTTTAGGGTAAGCGGTGCGATTTGGTTAGAAGAGATAAAACGATACTGGATCAGTTTGTGTTGCTGTAGATCTTTAGGTGTTTTTGGTACCCCATACTGCTCAAGATAAGAGGGTGATGCGAACAACGCTTCTTTTACCGGTGGGGTAAGTTGCCGTGCGATCATGCCATCTTCCACTTTGTCGCCAAAGCGAATACCCATATCAAACCCTTCTCGAATAATATCGACGGCTTTGTCTGACACCGAGATTTCCAATTGAATATCTGGATAGCGTTGGCAAAACTCTATGTAGATGGGTTTGAGAAGCGATTGGTATACAAAGCGGGGTAAGGTGATACGAACTTTGCCAGATGGTACTCGCCTTAAGTCGCTGATGCTTTCTATTGCAAGACTCAAATCAGACATTGAAGGACGAGTACGCTCGTAGAGCTGCTGGCCGGCTTCTGTCAGCTCAATCCGACGAGTTGTACGTGTAAATAAGGGTAAACCGAGTTGTTCTTCCAACATCTTGAGAGCTTGGCTTACTGAGGGGGGCGCGATTTCCAACTTACGTGCCGCAGCGGTGATACTGCCTTCTTGCGCTATCGTATGGAACATCATTAACTGGTTGTAGGTACTGCCGTTCATATGTCATTCCTAAATCAAAGATATTATTAGTTTCTGCCTAATAATGATTTAAGTAAAGAGCGTCTAAAACTAAGGATTGTTTCAGCGTATTCTCTATGCATCGGTTAACGTTTTGAAGCAGAGGAATTACGATGAGTAAAGTACTGGTTATTTCAGGTCACCCAAACTTAGATGCGTCATATACAAACACAGTTATTCTAGACGAGATAAAAGCAGGGCTTAATGATGTGGAAGTTCGCCGTCTAGATACTCTGTACCCGAATTATCAAATTGACGTGGAAGCAGAGCAAGCGGCGCTTTTAAGTGCGGATGTCGTGGTGCTTCAATTCCCATTTTATTGGTACTCATCACCAGCGCTATTGAAGAAGTGGGTTGATGATGTATTCAGCTTTAACTTCGCGTATGGTCCAGAGGGCGACAAGCTCAAAGGCAAGGATTTCATGTTGTCATTTACGATTGGTGGTCCTGCGGAGTCTTACGACCCTCTAGGCTACAACCACTTTACGATTGAGCAGTTTGTTTACCCATTTCAGCAAACGGCTTACTTGGCTGGCATGAACTACCAAAAACCCGTATATACACATCGTATGGTTTACATTCCAAACGTGTACAACAAGTTAGAGGAAGTACAAGCACGCGCAAAAGATCATGCGAATCGTTTGATAGCGCAAATTGAAGCGTTAACGTCTTCGCCAGAAAGCCGTATTCAAAAGTTTGTAGGTCAATGGTTTGCGAAGTTTGATTTGCTAGACGGGGAGACTGACTTTTTTACTGAGAAGTTAGCTGAAGATGTCAAATGGCTGATGCCTGAGGGGGAGTTTTTCGGTCATGATGGTTTCCGCGATTGGTATGCGATCGTACGCAACACCTTTAAACCTAATTGCGATCACGATGTTCAGCAGATTGAAGTGACGCCGAATGACGACGGCTTCCAAGTAGAACTGCGTATTTTGTTGTCAGCTGAAAGCGTTGAAAATAATACGATGAACGGTGAAGCTGTTCATTTAACGGTGAATGAAACGTGGCAGGTCACTATCCAAGAGTCGGGTGATATTACTGTTCATGAATACAGAGTAGTACCTGTAAATCACTAAGTGTTACACAAACACAAATGGCAAAAATGAGCGCGAATATGCGCTCATTTTTATTGTTTTTCTTATTTTTGGCTTTTCTGATTTTGTTATCGTTTCTATAGCCTTACAAGCCTCACATACTTATCGAGCGGTTGCTGGCAAGATAGCGTCACCTTTGTAGGCTGGTAACTCAGAGCGCAGACCTTTAATTAAGCTGACACACATAACAAGCAACACTAAGGTAAAGGGTAATCCGGTTGCAACAACACCGGACTGCAAGGCTTGCAGCGCTTCTTTACCGCCAATCCAAAGCATAACCGCTGCAATAGATCCTTCAATACATGCCCAAAAAATACGTTGAGGTACAGGAGCATCAATCTTACCGCCAGCCGTAATGCTATCGATAACCAATGAACCAGAGTCTGATGAGGTAATGAAGAACACCAAAATCAGAACAATAGACAGTACTGAAATGATTGAACTAAATGGCATCGCATCGTAAACGTGGAACAGAGTTAGCGAGATATCAGTCAGTCCATTTGCGCCTAGTTCACCGACGTTGTTCACCACTTGATCAAGTGCAATACCGCCGAATACAGCCATCCAAATGAGTGTTACTGTGGTTGGAATGACGATAACCGCGAACAGGAACTCACGAACGGTACGGCCTTTCGATACGCGTGCGATAAACATGCCGACAAATGGGGACCAAGATACCCACCAAGCCCAATAAAAGACCGTCCAACCATGCATCCAGCCGGAGTCTTCTCGACCATGAGGGTTACTAAGGGCGAAGATGTTTTGGGCATAAGCGACGGCACTATCCCAAATAGAGCTGCTCGCTATATCAAAGCTAATAAACATGACAAACGCCAACAATGCAAAGGCAACCGCCATGTTGATGTTGCTGAGTAGTTTCACGCCTCCGTCGATACCACGGATGACCGACAACACAGCAATAAAAGTGACGAACGCAATCACGATCATTTGCATGCCGATGCCTCCATCAAGGCCAAACACATGATTGATGCCGCTGGTTGCTTGTTGTGCACCGAGGCCGAGAGAGGTTGCCAAGCCGAATAATGTCGATAGAACGGCAAGAATGTCGATAACGTGACCCAACCAACCCCAAGCTCTGTCACCAACCAAAGGGTAAAACGCCGAACGTAAAGACAGCGGTAGGCCTTTGTTAAACGCGAAGAAAGCGAGAGAGAGTGCAACGATGGCGTAGATTGCCCAACCATGAATACCCCAGTGGAACATGGTTGCACCCATGGCAAGAGATTTGGCTTCTTCAGAATAGGCTTCGACGTTTAATGGTGTGCCATACCAGTCTGTGAAGTAAGCCGTTGGCTCTGATACGCTCCAGAACAATAGGCCGATCCCCATCCCCGCAGCAAAAAGCATAGACAGCCATGAAATTGTCGAGTGTTCTGTTCGAGCATCTTTGCCGCCAATTCGGATCTTGCCAAGTGGTGATAGCAGCAGAGCAATCGCAAATAAGATAAAGAAGTTTGTTGACCACATAAAGAACAGGTCAAAATCGGAAATGATGCTGTTTTTTAGTCCGTTTAGAGCATCCCGAGCGGTGGCGGGTTCAACAATGAGAAGAGAAGCGAGGCAAAGAATGACAAGGCCGGCGCTAATTCCAAAAACAGGATTGTGTATATCAAAGCCCCATTTTTGAACGTTGTCTTGACCCACCTGATAATCGGTCGTTTCGATACTATATTTTTTTAGTGCGTTATCCATAAATACAACATATACGCTTTTTAATGTGCTTATCTTTATCTAAGAAAAGCACTAAAACCGCCCTCCATTTATTTTGAGTTCAAATTAAAAATTGCGACGAGATGATAATGTTTTGTGTAAAACTATGCAAATTTAACTTTGTTTGTGTGATTTTATGAGAACTTAAGCCGGTTTTGATTGGGTTGGTAAGTGATTTTGTAAGAGGTGTAATATTTTGAAGTGTAATCTTTTTATCATTGAGTATGGCTAGCAATTAGAGGCCTATAGAGTCGTATAAGCGATAAGCTAACGAGCTAAATACACGGGCATAGGACATTGGCGACATTCATTGATAGACCAGCCTTATCAATGTGGTCGGTATTAGTCAGAACATTCTCTTATTGCTGTGATACATAGTCTGAGTGAATGCCTAGGGTCTATAAGCCTTATAAGATTTGAATTATTTTTGTACAAATTCCAACTGGCATCGCATTCTTTTCGACAAATATCGAGTAAACGTAACCAATCGTAACAGAGTTGCTGTAACTGAACAGCGTTTCAATATACTCGACTAAGTTTGTAAGCCCAAAGAATGCTGATATGAAAAATAACACTTTATTCACTGCTACGTTAGCAACCACACTGACGGCAGTCTCCTCCTTTAGTTTTGCTGCGCCGACCGTTGTACCTAATGCTCCAGAATTGAGCTCTCGCGGTTATGTTTTGATGGACTACCACACAGGAACGGTATTGGTAGAACGTGATGCGGATAAACGTTTGAATCCTGCAAGCCTGACAAAGCTAATGACAGCCTATGTGGCAGGTCAAGAAGTGAAATCTGGCAATATTAGCCTTGATGATGATGTGGTGATTAGCCGCAATGCTTGGGCCAAGAACTTTCCTGATTCTTCTAAGATGTTTATCGAGGTCGGAACTTCGGTTTCTTTATCGGACCTTTACCGTGGCTTGATTGTTCAATCAGGCAATGATGCGAGCGTTGCGATTGCTGAGCATGTGGCGGGCAGTGAAGCTGGTTTTGTTGGCTTGATGAATAGCTGGGCAAACCAACTTGGTTTAGATAACTCGGCGTTTACCAACCCACATGGTTTAGACAGTGACGGCTTGTATTCAACGCCTCGAGATATCGCCACTCTCGGTCGCGCGATTATTCGAGACTTGCCAGATATTTACCCACTCTATAGTGAAACCTCATTCACTTACAACGGCATCACACAATACAACCGTAACGGTTTGCTGCGTGATCGCAGCATGAACGTGGATGGGATGAAAACAGGTTACACTAGCGGCGCGGGTTATAGCCTTGCCACTTCTGCCACAAGTGGCGACATGCGTTTGGTCGCGGTTGTGATGGGGGCGAAAAGTCCGAGTATCCGCGAGTCGGAAAGTAAACAGTTGTTGAGCTACGGTTTCCGTTTCTTTGATACTGTGGTGCCAACAGCGGCAGGTAAAGACATGGCCTCTGCTCGTGTGTGGATGGGGGATAAAGATGAGATTCGTGTAGGTGTTGAACACGATGTTTACCTCACTTTACCGAAAGGGGATGTCAATAAGCTGGAAGCTGACTTGGTTTACCATGGTGATTTGATGGCACCAATTCAAAAAGATCAAGTGGTCGGAAAAGTACTGTATAAAGTGGATGGCGATATCGTGAAAGAAACCAACCTTGTCGCGCTAGAGCCTGTCGATGAAGGTGGTATCTTTAAACGTCTCATGGATTGGTTCAAACGTTTGGTGTCGAGCTGGTTTTAATTCCAAGCAGATTTAATTTACTTAGGCGGCCAAGTTGGTCGCCTTTTTGTTGGGAGAAATCATCAGAGATACAATAACGGAGTGACAAGTGCATAAGACGCTACCTTTGATATTCACCTTTCTAGTTACTGGCTGTACCGTTCCATCCTATACAACAGGCACGCCTGAGCAGTGTGTGGGGGTGATGTCAACGCAAGATGCCTATGGCTACCTCAATCCAAACCATTACACCATGCAGGTACTTGCGCTTAAGCAGGAGAGGGACGTAAAAGAATACATTCGCTATATTGATCCTCAATACCCGGTATGGGTTAACTGGAAGAATAGTCGAGGTACGCGTTGGTATACAGTGACGGTTGGGGACTTCAAAACGAAGCAAGATGCTTACAATGCGCGTTCGTCTTTGCCAAGCCGCGTGAAACAGTCTGCTCCTTTTGTTTTGACGTTTGCAGAAATGCAGCGTAAACAAGAAACGAACGTAGTCAGAATGCGTTAGAAATGTGATGACACAAAACGGAATCGAATGCCTTTCCGTTTTGTGTATTACGGTAAATTGATTATAGCAGGCTGAGAATAGTTTCTGCTTTGCTGGCTTCAAACGTTTTTGGCTCTTCGATGTTGAGTGTAGTGACCACGCCATTTTCAACGATCATTGCATAGCGTTGAGAGCGTACACCACCAAAACCGCCAGTATCCATTTCGAGCCCTAATGATTTAGTAAAGCTTCCGTCCCCATCGCCAAGCATTGTTAGCTCTGAAGCGTTTTGTGCTTCGCCCCAAGCTTGCATAACAAATGCATCATTCACCGACACACATGCAATCAGATCGACGCCTTTCGCTTTAATTTGGTCAGCGAGAACAACGTATCCAGGTAAATGCGCTTCTGAACAGGTTGGTGTAAATGCACCAGGAACCGCAAATAAGACTACTTTCTTGTTGGCAAAAAGTTCGGACACTTGGTGGTTTACCATTCCATCAGCTGTCAGTTCACTGAGTGTTGCACTCGGGAGCGTTTGGCCTTGTTGAATCATGATTCTCTTCCTTTTGTGTATGCTTTGCTTAGTTTACTCAGTCTAGCGCCAAAACAGTCGTCTAACCACAGATGGATAGTAAGGTCTTAGTGGGATCTTATTAAGATTGTTAGTGACAGATAGAGCTCGTCTAAAGGAATAAGAGTGTAGAGATTAAGAGTTCGGAGAATGAAAACTGGAATAATAGAGTTAGCAAGTCACTCATATAGGATTGATTTCAACGTATGATGTTTTATTTCTAGCACACACCGGCTAAAAATCGAATACTCAGAGGCTAAACCTGAGTGACACCATACGAGAAAATGGGGATTACCGACTATTACGTGCTCTTCTCATTGTGAACTGAGGAGGGGTGGCGATACCTTGCACTTCGATATGGAATAGAGAGGAATAATATAGAAAGGAAATAAGCGTAAGTGTTATAGATCAAACAATTTATCAAATTCTCTTTGCGCCATGATGTCTTCAATACGGCGGCGAGTTTGTTGCTTCAATGCTGTAGCATTTAGCTCCGCTTCTTTCTTTTCTTTCTCAATTTGCTTTTTGTTCTTCTTGCTCATTATATATTTCCTGCTCGTTGTTATATCTTATTAATGCACAGAATGGATTTATTTAATAATAAAACTTCCTAGCTTTGAACCTGAGTCACACAGTATGTCACCTGAGCTGCTCTTTTCACAGTATTTAAAATCAATGAGATAACAAGTTGATTTAAGTTTCGGCAATATGTGACGTCGTAGAACATCACCATTTAGTTGATGTATGTTAGCACGCCAAGAAATGTCGGGTTGTTTTAAATGAAATTCAATTTCTATCATTTATTCTCCTGTTTGTTAGTGATCTTTTCTTTGCTTGATAATTGGTACCAGTGTCGTTGGCGACCTGTTCTTTTAGACATAGATTTTTCCTAATTTAATTAATAATATCTGCATGATAAATTTTGGCCGCAGAAAGCCAGGCAATAAAAAATTGCTGAAAGAGATTTGTAAATGAATGGAGAGAAATTGGCGCAGCAAGGACTTACCGCACCAAGAAAAGCTATCTTATAGAGGAGTAACTTCAGTCGCTTGAGGACCTTTTTTACCATCTTCTACATTGAAGCTTACTTTCTGACCTTCAGTCAAAGTTTTGAAACCATCTGCAACGATAGCGTTGAAGTGTACAAACACATCTTGGCCGCCGTTGTCTTGAGATAAGAAACCGAAACCTTTAGTTTCGTTAAACCATTTTACTGAACCAGTTACTTTACCAGACATAAAAACCTCTGAATTATAGACAAATTTTAGATGGATCTTTTTTAAGCTATTGAATGTGCAATGAAGAGGAAGTTTTACGCAGGTGTCTGAATTGAGGGATTCAAGAAATTACTGAGAGGGAACTTAAACTAAATGTAGCATTAACAGCTCTATTTTAGAGCCAGCCGCCACTATACAGAGTGTTTAAAAAATAGCTAGATAAATTTTCAATTAAATTTTGTTCAAAAAATCTGATGAAGTAGAGCAAATCCATCCACTCATGATTCTACAAGGGTTCCCTAGAATGGAGTTATACCCAAAAGGAGAAAAGATTATGAGTACAGTTCGAGATATTCGTCAGATCATTCCATCACATGCCACCGCCGATGGTGACGGTGTTAAAATTCGCCGTGTTGCTGGGTTTAACAATGCGCACTTTTCGCCATTTTTAATGGTGGATGAGATGAAATCTGACCGACGTTCAGATTACGTTGGTGGTTTTCCTCCACACCCACACCGTGGTATTGAAACCTTGACTTATATGTTAACAGGGCACTTTCAACATCGTGATCACATGGATAATGTTGGTGAACTTCGTTCTGGTGGTGCTCAATGGATGGCAGCAGGACGAGGTGTTATACACAGTGAAATGCCAATAATGGAAGAGGGTGAGTTGCACGGATTCCAGATTTGGATCAATCAACCTGCACGCAATAAAATGCTCCCAGCGCAGTATCAAGATTTTCAACCTGAAACTATTACAGAGTATCAAGCCAGTGAGTTTGGCTTAGTTCGGGTGATCTCGGGACAATTAAATGTTAATGGTGACGTGGTTCAAGGCCCATTGAATAAAACAGGTGTGTCAGTGACGGTTGCTGATTGGCGCACTCATCCAGATGCATTACTTAAACTCGATACGCCTAAAGAACAAAATATGATGATTTATGTGTATAAGGGCAGTATCAGCATAGGAAGTAGAGAGATAAAGCAAAATGAACTGGCATTATTAACAAACGCTGAGACAGTTGAGCTAACAAGCTCAGATGAAAGTGGTATGTTATTGTTTATGGGACAGCCGATTGATGAACCCGTAGTGCATTATGGACCATTTGTGATGAACAGCATCGAAGAAATTGAACAGGCGATTCAAGATTATAATTCAGGTGTGTTTGATACCTATTAATTGAATCTGTTTAAGTTTTTCTTGGCTACAGATAGACAGATAGACAGATAGACAGATAGATAGACACAAGGTTAGCCCGTTTATTACTGATAAACTCACGATAGTCACACTGGCTATTTACTTTCCCAGCGTTTGATCGCTTGTTTTCCACACTCAAGCCCAAGGTCGTA
Organism: Vibrio alfacsensis; assembly: GCF_019670485.1. Classification (NCBI taxonomy): domain Bacteria; kingdom Pseudomonadati; phylum Pseudomonadota; class Gammaproteobacteria; order Vibrionales; family Vibrionaceae; genus Vibrio; species Vibrio alfacsensis. The sequence continues at coordinate 1,164,594 of NZ_AP024166.1, read as the reverse complement.
GGCTTTGCGAAGAGGTTCCGGTGAGCGACTTAGTCGCTTTAATTTGAAGTTATTGGGAGGGCAAACCTGAATAATCTCAACATTAGCCGGAGGGTTTTCGATCAGATGTAATGCTTGGTTATATCGTTCATGACGAGTCAGCATGGGTTGGATTAAGGCGGGTGTATCTTTTAATAAATGAGCCGTAAGCGAATTGAGTGTAGGGGTGGATTTGCGGTAATGGGCTGGACGACTGCGAAGAACCATGATTTTGCGTGCTCCACGCTTTATTGCTTCGGCTACTGGAATGGCATCGGCTACGCCACCGTCAACATATGTCACGCCATTTAAGCGAACACCGCGACGGTACAAAATCGGTAATGCACTGCTGGCTTTCATTGTTTCGGCTAGCATCTCAACCGATGGTGTTAAGTACTCGGGCTGTCCATTGTCTTGCCTTGTAACACCAAGGAAGAAAGGGCGTTCATCCGCTCGTAGTACATTCTTATCTATACCTAACTCTTTGAGCGTAATATTCCACATCCAGTCAAGGTTCATGATATCGCCACCTCGTACGATTTGGCTCGGTGAGATGAATTCTTGACGCAAACTGTAATCGAGGTAAATCTTTCGATTTCTTCCTGGCATTTTGGCAAGGTATGCTGCCAAATTGCTTGCACCTGCAGATACCCCCCAAAAACTATCAAAAGGGGAGAAGTTTTCGGCTAAAAAGTGGTCAAGTATCCCGCAGGAAAATATTCCACGCATTGCGCCACCCTCTACAATCAATGCACGAGATCCAACTTGTTCCATCCTAGTTCCCATTTCTGTCACGCTCTATCCAGCAGTCTAGAGTAACGGATCTAATTGCGGTTGGGGAATAATTTATTAAAAGATTGAAGCTACAAGATGTTAGCGATAAGGGATACATTGCTAGATGCGTGCCACCCGATGATCAGCATAAAAAGTTATGTAGATAATAGATAGAAAAAAAGCAGAGCACCAAGATGCTCTGCTTTTGTTAAAATCTGCTTTGCTTAGACTGCCTTTGTTTAAATAAACGTGGCTATAGGCTAGACAAAATTTGCTCGATTGGTAGCTTGGTAAATGCGTAGGTCACGCCTACACAAAATGCCGAACCGGTGATACCGATAGCAACCGTCGTTGCTAATAAAAGAAGTGTAATTTTAGGCATTAGATCTCGACCCATGTTTGAAAGATTGGCGCAGGATGCCGAATCGCTTCGTGTTGGTGTTTTGGCAAACGTATGTCGATATCTTGATGACAATTGCCGCGACAGGTGTATCTTTCATCCCAAACTCTCACTTGTTTTGATGCTACCAATTCCATGAGATTCTTATTCAATTAATTTAGTAAAAAATCTAATAGAGTTGGTATTCGACAACATGTTCATTTTTTGCTAATAACATTATTTGTCAACTTGTTATCGCAGCAATCTGACTATTGTGTAAAGCACACAAATAGTACCCACATGGTTGTTAAAGCAAGCAGTGGAGTGAACACTTTTTGGATTGATGCGCCATCAGTCAAGTCATAGATTTTGATCGACTCGTTATAGAACGCACGTTTGAATGCACCGAAGCTGATTTCATTTTTTACATTTGACTGTTCGTAACGCTGATGAGCAGAATCTGCCATTTGAGATTCAAGATCTTGGATATCGTATTCTTTGTTAAAAAATGCATCCCACGCAGAAATACGAGCAACGTTTTTTGGCGATTGCTTGCTTTTAAGTTTTTCTAGACGTTTTGCGTATGCAGCTTGATATTTATCCACGGTAAGTTCCTACATGAATAGATTATTATGCAGAACACAAATTAAAGTGCTCTACTGTTTGGTGTTTGGTTGTAAAAAGCAAAAAACTGGGGAAAAAAGGAGTGCTTTTACAGCTGCAAGGATTGAACTGCTTGGGTGAGCGGCATTGTTTTTTAAAGAGCAAATAGAGAGGGTGTTCTCTTTGGTTGCGGATAATATTGGCTGCTCTTGGATGCGACAAACAAAATAAATTAGTCAAATTAATAACGAATACGAATCGTCTTGCTAGGAGGTTTGTGTTAGCAGTAGTGACTGTGATGATGCGACTTAAGTGCTTTTTGGTAGTTTAACGTATTGATTTTAATTGTTAAATTTTGTTTTTCTTTCCTGGGTTAACAAAAAATCTTTATTAGTGTTAGTAAGCAATGAAGATTAGAATGAGCGTTTTTTGAATCGGATATTTCAATGAAAAATAAGCTACTTACAATAATAAACAGTGGTAAAAAATCGGATAAAGAGTTGATTACTTTGTATCAGCGCGTCCAAAAGAGTTCAGATAAGCTCTCTGGGGAAGAGATTAAAGAGCTGATTTGGGCTATCGAGTTTCAATTGCGAGATCGGTTTCCTCGGGCAGCAAACCGCATTTTTGGGGCAAGAGATCGCGAGGCTATTGCACTGTTGGAGCAAATTGTCGGTGATACAACCGCTTATCTAGCGAATAATAAAGTGGGTAGTCATGTAAAAACTGGTGGTGGACGAATTCGTGGTGATGTTTATATCCAGACGTATATTTCCTACAAAAATGCCGTCGGACAGAAAGCAGAGTTGTGTCTGGAGCAGCAGACGTTTGATAGCGAATTGGTGGCAATCGTATATGACAAGCCTTCAAAGGTAGAACAACGAACGGATACCATGTTTGACTTTGGTCAGTTTGAAAACGCGAAACAGGCGTATATCACATTACTTCAGCAGTACTCATCTTAATGGGTTGTGCTGTCGTGATTTTTTAAACGCATGATAAATGCCTAGGTCTTTCCGCTATTCATTGAGGGGGCGCATTTTAGCCAAAACGCCGGCGCTACTGGCTCATCACAATACTGCTTAGGGTGTGTTTGGACAGCTGTGCGTCATGGAAAGGCAAGCGATGTTTCATGCGAAAGCGTGATAATTAAATCAACGCCCATGAAGACAGAAAGTCGCCTTATTGTTAGGTGACTTTCTGTTGATATTTAGTTGAATGCAAGATCGTGATTGTCAATGCTGACCGGAATGTACTGAGACAGCATTTTTACCAGCATGATTGAACGTTTTTCACCATCCCATTCTTGGAATATGGCTTCAACATCGGCAAATTTTCCGGACTTAACGTAAATTCGATCACCTTTGGATGGCAAAGATGAACGCCCCACATTGCTCATATCAAGTGATCTCATCTCATCGATTAAGCTACTGGGCACTTCTTTTGGTTGTGCGCCAACACGGACGAAATCAACCACGCCTCGAGTGGAACGAATACTCGTGAAACTAGGACCTTGTAGATAGTCAAAGTTGACAAACATGTACGAAGGAAACACTGGCTCTTCAATATTTTGTAACTTGGAACGCACTACTTTCTCCACTTTAATGGTTGGATAAAAGCACTCAAGGTTTTGGTTCGTCAGGTGCTGGTGGGCGCGTTTTTGTTCATTTCGCTTGCAGTAGAGTAGGTACCAAGCTTTCATTTTGAATCTTGGCTAGCCTTAGGTGTTGATAAATGAGAAGGCACTGTTCCTTTTTGCTGTGAGCAATCAGCAATGCTCATCCAACCGAGAAAGGTGTCATTTTTATCGAAACAGACCACTTTAGGTGAAAATGTCTCTGCAAGCAGGGATGGTGAAAAAACAAGAATAGTTGAAAGTAAAATAGACCTAGCCATTATTTATAATTCCCTATGGGTATAATTTTGGCGCGCATTATATGCGTCAAGTGTCTATTAATCCACGCTTATATGTTCTCTCAAGAGGAAATGAACCGATAGTTATATAAAAAGAGATAAGAATACCAATGGGAAGTAACGTTGTAATGAGTAAAAGTTCTTTATTAACATTATGTTGCGCTGCTGAGTTGGAATGGGGGGATACACGGTGATCAAGAATTATATAAAATATAAGCCGCCATTTATAAGACAATGGCGGCCCAAAAGTTTGCTATTCGTCAGAGATTAGTCCCGAATCGGTACCACTAAGATGTCCACGGGACACTTATTGATTAGATGTCTTGAATAAGAAATGATTTTGCTCCAGAAGTCTTGATGGTGACCACAGATCAATAAATCGACTTCTTCCTCTTTGATGGTGACATCGAGTTTGTCAGCAAGATCACCCGTACCAACGAAAAATCGTTTGAGTGGATGATCGATATAGTCACCAAAACTTCTCAAGCTCTCCATGGAATGTTCATTCAATGGCCGGCTGCTTGGTTCTTTGACTAGGTCAACGAGCTCAGGATAGATTTCGCCATGAGTGCCGTCGATGTGTATAAAAGAAATCTCCGAACCGAGATAATTTGCCATTGAAACCGCTCTATCGATTAGCACTGTGCTTTCATCAGATAGTTCTAGTGCGACAAGGATATGTTTGTATTTCATAACCACGCTCTCATGTCTGTTATTGTTACTGTAAGCATAGTATGAGAGCTCTAAAAAAGTTGCCGATAAGATCCCGAAACCGTTCAAAGTTTTGGCAATTTTCTATCTGAACTTATGCAGAAAGGCAGATGCAGTAGCTAAAAAACGCCCTAGTACCAGCTCAATTCAATCTCTAAGGGCATGTCACAACGTATTCTTTCGCCACACATTTCATCGGTAGCATTGAGGTGAACTAACTTAGCCGAAGAATAACCCTCTCCACGGAAATGGTCTCTTGCTTCACAAAGGCTAGCGAATGTCAGCGGACTTTTATGTTCATTCAATATCAGTGATTTTGCTTGATTTTCTACATTGTACGCGAGGTAGATACCACCCTCGACCGATTCAATCAAAAGATTCATAGCCATTTCCCATTAGTGTTTTCATTATTTGGCTATTACGGCGAGCGATGGATTTTAGTTCACTTTCAAAACAACATTGTGCGGAGCGAAATGAGATAATTAGATTCACGGAGCGGATATAGGTAAGATACTTGGTGCATTACATAACATAAAAGCAGATAAGGAAGTCTATGAAAAAGAAAACCTTAGCATTGGTAACTGCGTTTGCAATGACAGGTGCGTTACCGGGTGCTTATGCCGAAAGCTCAACACAGGAGTTGGTTGAACACGTACACAAAATGGCGTTGAAGTACCCAACGACAAAGAAAGTCGATGTGGTGGACGAGTATTTCGGTACTAAAGTCAGTGATCCATATCGCTGGTTAGAAGACGACCGCAGTAAAGAAACCGCAGATTGGGTGAAAGCGCAGAACCAAGTGACGTTCGATTACTTGGCGCAAATTCCATATCGTCACCAGATTGAAGAACGCTTAACTCAGTTGATGGATTACGAGAAGTTAGGGCGTCCGTTCAAAGAAGGCAAATACACCTATTTCTACAAGAACGACGGTTTGCAAAATCAAGATGTGCTTTATCGCCAACTTGACGATGGCGAGCCTGAAGTCTTCCTCGATCCAAATACCTTTAGCGAAGATGGCACAACCTCGTTGGCGAATGTGAGCTTCACCAAAGATGGTGCTTTAGTCGCTTACAGCATTTCAGAGGGCGGTAGCGACTGGCGCAAAGTGATTGTGCTTGATGCCGAAACCAAAAAGCCTGTTGGTGAGACGCTAGTGGATATTAAGTTCAGCGGCGTAAATTGGCTGGGGAACAAAGGTTTCTACTACTCAAGTTACGACAAGCCAGAAGGCAGCGAGCTTTCGGCAAAAACCGACCAACACAAGCTTTACTACCACGAGCTAGGCACTAAGCAGAGTGAAGACAAGCTTATCTTCGGTGGTACAGAGGCAGAGAAGCACCGATACGTTCGTGGTTACACTTCCGATGACCAACGTTATCTGTTTATTTCGGCAAGCACTTCAACGTCTGGCAATAAGCTGTTCTTCAAAGATTTGACCAAGCCAGACAGTCCACTGCAAACCATTTTGGATGATACCAATTCTGATACTTGGGTGATTGATAGCAAAGGCACCAAGCTGTATTTGGTCACTAACTTAGATGCACCAAATAAACGAGTGGTGACGGTGGATGCGAGCAACCCTGAGCCGAAGAATTGGAAAGATTTAGTTCCTGAAACTGACAACGTGCTTAGTCCATCAACCGCGGGCGGCTACCTGTTCGCAAGCTACATTGTTGATGCCCTTTCGATGGTCAAACAATACGACATGGACGGTAAGTTCATTCGTGAAATCAAGCTGCCAGACATCGGCAGTGCTTACGGCTTTTGGGGTAAGAAAGAAGATGTTGAAGTCTACTACTCTTTCACCAACTACAAGACGCCAAGCACGACCTATCGCCTAGACATCAAAGAGGGTGACAGCGAGGTTTACCACAAATCGAACGCACCATTCGATCCAGAATTATTTGAATCTCGTCAGGTATTCTACAAGTCGAAAGACGGCACTAAGATTCCAATGATCATTACCTACAAAAAAGGCACGCCGATGGACGGCACAGCGCCAACGATCTTGTATGGTTATGGTGGTTTCAATATCAGCCTAACGCCTTACTTCAGTCCAAGTCGAGCGGCATGGTTGGAAATGGGCGGTATCTACGCTGTCGCGAACATCCGTGGTGGTGGTGAATACGGCAAAGAGTGGCACAATGCTGGCACCAAGTTAGAGAAGCAAAATTCGTTTGATGACTTTATTGCCGGAGCTGAGTTCCTTATCGATAAAGACTACACCTCGTCAGATAAGCTTGCGATTAACGGTGGCTCTAACGGTGGTTTACTTGTTGGTGCAGTGATGACGCAGCGCCCAGAGCTGTTCAAAGTGGCACTGCCAGCAGTGGGTGTATTGGATATGCTTCGCTACCACACCTTTACGGCAGGAGCGGGCTGGGCTTATGACTATGGTACAGCAGAGCAAAGTAAAGAGATGTTCAATTACCTCAAAGGTTACTCGCCAGTACACAACGTCAAAGCCGGCGTTAAGTATCCAGCAACTATGGTCACAACCGGGGATCATGATGACCGCGTGGTACCAGCGCACTCTTACAAATTTGCGGCTGAGTTACAGTCTAAACAAGCGGGTACAAACCCAACTTTGATTCGAATCGAAACCAACGCTGGCCATGGTGCTGGCACACCAACCAGCAAGGTCATCGAGAAAAACGCGGATATTTACAGCTTTACCCTCTTTAATATGGGTATTGAAAAACTATAAATCGTGAATTTTCCTTTAATTGAATGCAGCTTATCGGGCTGCGTTCTTATTTTGAAATGTCAGGAATTTGAGAGATTGGTTCGCAGAGTTATTTCGCGACATTTTTAGCCTTGATAGTAGCAAGATGGATCTGGCGGCAAATAGATAGTTTCTAGCTTCTAGTTTTTTGATCACTTACTGATCAAACGAGCTAATAGGGGATTGGTTTTCCTGTTTTTCAGGATCATAATCGCGATCTGAAATTGAGCTCAATAAAAAGAATGAAAAATGAAGATCGTTGTTAGAAATGCACAAAAACAAGATGGTAAAGGTATCACTGAAGTTCTCAACCCGATTATTGAAGAGGGGTTGTATACAGTCTTAGATATGACGTTTACGCCAAAAGAAGAAGAGGTGTTCATTGAGCAATTCCCTATAGGAGGTGTGTTTAATGTGGCTCTTGATAATGAAAATAATACGATTCTCGGTTTTCAAAACGTGGAGCCATTTGCCAGTTACACCAAAGCGTTTGCTCATGTAGGTATTATTGGTACGTTTGTTGATTCAAAATATCGTCGTAGGGGGATCGCTTCTGCTTTGTTTACCGCGACGTTTAAAGATGCAAAAGCAAAAGGTTATGAAAAACTTTTTGCTTATGTTCGTGAGGATAACCCTAATGCACTTAAGACATACGTGAACCAAGGTTTTGAAGTCGTTGGTATTGCAAAGAATCATGCCAAAGTGAATGGCCGATACATTAATGAAGTCTTAATTGAAAAATTTTTATAACCATGAACGAGATCGTAAAGATGCATAAATCAGCGGGAATTATTGTTAAAGATGGCGCGCTATTAGTATTGCGCTCGAAAGGCAAAGACACATTCTACGCACCAGGAGGGAAGTTGGACAGTGTCGAAACTCCTGAGCAAGCGTTATGCCGCGAGTTATTGGAAGAAGTGGGTATTCAAGTAACGCTCAATGATCTTACGTTATTTGGCCGATTTGAAGCACCCGCTCACGACAAAGTTGATGTAACTCTGATCATGGACGTATTTTTTGTCAACGCTTATGCCGGCGAGGTGGTTGCCAGCAATGAAATCGAAGAGTGTCAATGGGTGGATTCTTCAAACGTAGACAACATCTCGATTAGCACGATTTTCCGTAATAATGTGTTCCCTCAGTTGGTTAAACAAGGTCTAGTGAATTAGTTCTTTTCTAAATCGCTGACAAAATATAAAACGCCCGTAATACGTAAGTATTGTGGGCGTTTTGTTTTGAACCTTTTTCAAATTAAAGTTGACCTGTCTATAGCTCTACAGTTTAAGATGCTTTCATCAGCGCTGAGGAAACAAACATGTATCGGATATCGGAACTGGCAGAGATGCTAGGCTTGTCTCGCACTACACTGCTCTATTACGAGAAGATTGAACTCATTAAAGGGCAGCGGTTAAGCAATGGTTACCGCGCTTATAGCGATGCAGACTTACAACGCTTACGCTTGATCCAGCAATTGCAGGGCGGCGGACTGACACTCAAGGAGTGTAAAGCTTGCCTAGAAGCTAAAGTAGACCGTGAATTGATGTTGGAACGGCTCAAGCAACTTGACGAAGAGATTGAACAAAAGCAGAAGTCTCGTCAGTTGTTGGCTGCGTTGTTGGGTGAAACTCCATTAACCGAATGGCATGAATCATTGGATGAAGTCGCACCGGATGCGCACTTAAATTGGCTGATGACGCAAGGTTTTAGCGAGAAAGAAGCCCTTCACTTACGTTGGTTATCAAAAGACATGAATACTCACGACGACTACATGGCGGATTTCTTCCGCGTATTTGAAGCCCTAGAGTTTTGGGGCCCAGGTTCAGAGCAAGATACGTTGAAAGCGTTGAGCCTATTACCAACTCAACCTGATGAAATATTGGAAATCGGTTGCGGGCAGGGCATTGCGACTCGCTCCCTAGCTAAACATGCACACGTGATTGCTGTGGATAATGATGAGCCATCTTTGCAGCGTTTAAAAGACAAAGCTCAAGTGCTTGGGGTAAGTGACAATATCACCACCGTTTGCACGAGTATGACCGAATTGCCGTTTGAAGTAGGAGCGAGCAAGTTGATTTGGGCAGAGGGCAGCGCTTACATCATGGGCGTTGAGAATGCATTCAAAGCGTGGCGACCATTACTGGCAGACGACGGTATTTTGGTTGTCAGTGATTTGATTTGGAACACTGACGCACCAAACGAAGATACGGTGGCATTTTGGCAGAAAGAGTACCCAGATATTGGCAGTGTCGAGAAGCGGATTGCGCAGGCAAAAGCGGCGGGTTACCGAGTTCTAGAGACGTTTCCAATTAGCCAACAGGCATGGGATAACTACTACGTCCCGCTAGATGAACGTGTGCAAAGCTTGAAAGCTGAGATGCCAGAATCACAAGCATTAAAAGACATACAAGTAGAATTAGATATCGTTAAACGTCGTGGTAATGAAGTGGCGTATCAGATGTATATATTACAAAAAGATTAATAGAAAAATGAACGAAACAACCAATCAAAATATTCAAAAATCGAATTACACACTTTCTCAATATGAGAGAGGCATGAGTAGCGAGATGATCGCTTTGTTTACTCAAACCTTTTCTGATTCTGAAGGCGAAGCAGAAGGCAAAACCATTGGCGCACTGGTCGGTGATTTGTTGAGCACGACACCCGAGCAAGAACTGAAAGGCTTTGTTGCGAAACAAGGTGAACGCTTGATTGCAGGCGTGTTGTTTACGCCGTTACGCTTCGAAAATGGTGAATTAGGCTACCTATTGTCACCGATGGCAACGCTAACAGAGTGTCAAGGCAAAGGCGTAGGCCAAGCCCTGATCCACTTTGGCCTTGAACATTTGAAACAACAAGGCATCGAGTTGGTGTTTACCTACGGCGATCCTAACTTCTACTCGCGCGTTGGTTTCCAACAAGTGACGGAGGCGCAGTTCAAAGCCCCTCATACTCTAAGCTATCCACATGGTTGGTTAGCACAACCACTGACGGGTGAATTGACGTCAATCCAAGGTTCATCCTCTTGCGTACAAGGTTTGGATAATCCTGCTTATTGGTAACGCAGGAATATCCGGTCATTGGTTGGTCTAACATGAACGAAAAGCCCCGCTGCGATGAACTTGCAGAGGGGCTTTTTAATACGTTCTATAAGGGTCAACAGACCCTAATGTAGAGATAGGAATTACTTCACGGTAAGGACCATTTTGCCTACGTGCCCCTTCTCTTGGAATGCCGCTTGCGCTTGGTTGATGTCTTCAAGTGGGAACGTCTGTGCGACCAATGGCTTGATGTTGCCTTGTTCAATATGATGAACCAAGTTTCCGAACACTTCTGGTTCCAGAACCGTACAGCCAAAGAAGCTGAGATCTTTGAGGTACAGAGTGCGGACGTCCAACTCAACCATTGCGCCGCCAATCGCCCCCGATACTGCGTAACGGCCTTTCGGGCGTAATACCTCAAGAAACTGTGGCCACTGGTCGCCAGCGACCAAATCAATCACCACATCAACGCTGTTCTCACCTAGTGTTTCGATAAGATTGGCATTTCGTGGCACTACTTCATCTGCGCCCAACTTCAGTACTTGTCCATTTTTGCTAGGACTTGTGATCGCAATAACCGTAGCACCGCGTGCTTTGGCAAGTTGAATTGCTGCGGAGCCGACACCGCCAGAAGCACCAGAGATCAATACACGATCGCCTGTAGTAACGCGAGAGCGAGTCAGCATGTTTTCTGCCGTTGAGTACGAACATGGGAAAGACGCCAGTTCAACGTCAGTCAAATCCGTATTTAGCGAATATGCGTGTTTAGCTGAGACCACGGTGTATTCAGCAAAGCCACCATCGCATTCTGAGCCGTAGTACCAAGGTGGATTGATGGTCTCGCCATTCACATTGCTTAGACATGGTTCAATCAGCACGCGCTCGCCAATGCGGTTTTCATCCACCATACGACCGACAGCGACAATTTCTCCACAGACGTCAGCGCCTTGAATTCGTGGAAGTTTTAAAGCGTTACCACCCCAACTTGCATCTTCGCTGTTGTTGTTGCCTTTTGAGTACCAACCAATACGAGTGTTGATGTCGGTGTTGTTCACGCCGGCTGCAGATACTCGAATCAGCACTTCATGGTTTCTTGGGGTAGGGACGGGAATATCTTGGCGATACTCTAACATCTCAGGCCCGCCGTGCCCCATCAAAAGAACACCTTTCATTGTAGTAGGTAGCGTTGTCATGATTAATCTTCCTTTAGCAATCTTAAAACCGCTTGTTGTGCAGAGCTAAGAGCCTCTTTGCCAAGTACAGGCCATGCACTGGACACACCTTCGTGTAGTAAAAACAGTTGCGTGGCTAGGTCTTCACGTAGGCTCTGTTTGCCCAAAAATTGTCGAACATCTTCTTTGTGTGCTTTCACGGTTTTGTTAATGATGTCGTGTTCAGGAAACGCGGCAACGGCGTTCATCGACATACAACCATGCGGAGCATAATCCTCCATCCATTGCTTAAGCTTGTTGAAGATGTGTAGAGTCGCGTCCAATCCGGCTTTAGGTGAATTATCCAAAAGGAAATTTAGGTAGCGCTGGTGGCGATGCTCCAGTGCAGCCACGATCATATCTTCCTTAGATGGATAATGCTTGTATAAGGTGCGCAGGCTAACACCACAGACTGTTTTTAGCTGTGCGACACTCGGCTCTGCAAAGCCGAGCTCACTAAAGGCTTGCTCTAAACTGGCGGCGATCTGCTCTTTCAACATAGCGTCTTCTCAAGTGTAGAATGAATGTTCTACCTCTAGGGTAGAGCGTTCGTTCTACTTGTGTCAATCAAGATCGCAGACATAAAAAAACGGAGCGAGAAAGCTCCTTTTAAAATCATGAGGTTAGCATTACATGTTTTTGTATTCGTCTAGCACCAACTGACTAATATGTGCAATCGCTTGATCACGAGCCTGTAGCGACAAGTCGGTCTCAGTGATGTAAATACTTATATAGATTGGTTTGTAATTGTCTTTCCAAATTATTGCCGTAATACCACGCGAACCGAACCCTCCGGCACCTGAACGATCTGCGATCGACCAACCATTCGGTAACACTGAACGCATCAATGGGTCGGAGACTTTGTTGTCTTGCATCCAAATTTTTAGTTGAACTCGTGATTCATAAGACAGCGCATCGGTTTCTAGCAGAGCATGTAAGGTGTTTACCATGGCGTTAGGTGTTGTGGTGTCTTGACTATCGCCTGGTTTGGCTTCATTTACTCGTGGCTCAAAACGGTCCAGTCGCGTTGCTTTGTCACCGATAGAACGCAAGAAAAGCGTGACATTTTTAGGTCCGCCAACACTTCTTAAAACAATATTGGCCGCCGTATTATCACTCATCAACATGGTTGCTTCACATGCATGCTCGATACGCGTTGTTTGTCCCACCATTCGATCCATCACTGGAGACCACACCACCACATTGCGCTCTTCAACTTTGGCGGTAGCGTTTCTATCTAATTTGTCGTTATCCATGGCATGTAACATCGTCGCACAAGCGAGAGTTTTAAAGGTGCTCATCATCGGAAAACGTTCGTCACCACGGTAATCCCAACGTTGGTCCGTCTGCGTATCCCAAACTGATACTCCAATGCGGCCAGAGATATGTTGTTCAATTGAGGCGAGGTCTTCATTCAACTTTGTGGCATAAGTTGCGCTTGAGCACACGATGAGCCCGATCATCAGCAATAGCTTTTTCATGCTTATTATTCTTAGTGTTATTTAATCAGCTCGCACTTTGGCGAATTTAGCCAGAACTATAACGAGTTAATACTCTAACGACTGTTAGTTTTTTGTCTTTTTTCTGTAGGAATCCATGTATATGCCCAGCTTTACTTGGTTTTACTGATCTTGACGTTGCTTTACGTATGGAAAGCTAAACTAAACTTGTCGATTAACCGAGTAACCAATCATGAAAACAATCCGCAATAGCATTTGGGCAATAATTGCCGTGATGTCCATATTATGGTTTGCGATGGAACCGCAGCTTTTATCTTCTACTAATGTGTTTGAATGGCGATCTGCCATGATCCAATATTCAGGCATTCTGTCTTTGATGATGATGTCTATCACCATGGTATTGGCAATGCGTCTTCCAGTGGTTGAAAACTGGCTGCACGGCATGGACAAAGCGTATCGAGTGCACAAATGGCTCGGTATTGGTGGCGTTGCATTAGGTTTAACACACTGGCTTTGGTATCAAGTACCGAAATGGCTAGTCATGTCTGGTGTACTAGCAAGACCGGAGAAACACACTGGTGCAGGGCCGGAGGGTAACCTCTCTGGAATCGAAGCTTGGATTCATGGCTTGCGTGACTTTGCTCAAGGCATGGGTGAGTGGGGCTTTTACATGCTATTGGTTTTGCTGGTGGTTTCTCTATGGGGCGCAGTGAAATACAAACCCTTTAAACTATCGCACCGCTTTATGTCGGTGGCGTATCTACTGATTGCGATTCACTCCGTACTGCTGCTCAAACGCGCGTATTGGGGCGAGCCTGTTTACTATCTTACTGTTGGGTTTGCAGTCGTCGGTTCGATTGCCGCACTTTACAGTTTGTTTGGCTTCGTTGGTCGTCGTAATAAACATTCTGCGGTTGTGGCGTCGACACGTTACTTTCCACAAGCTGAAGTGATGGAATTGGTTTTAGCTCCGGAAGCTTCTTGGCAAGGCCACAAAGCGGGTCAATTTGCCTATTTGCGCTTTGGAGACGAAGATGCTCATCCGTTCACTATTGTATCTGGCAGTGAAAGTGATGAATTGCGCTTCTTAATCAAAGAGCTAGGCGATTTTACTACCGGCTTGTATGAGCGCGTAAAAGCGGGCGATGCTGTGATGGTCGAGGGGCCTTACGGACGTTTGGAATTTGATTTAGAGAAACCTCAAATCTGGATTGCTGGTGGGGTAGGGATTGCTTCTTTCTTTGCCGCTTTGGAAGCATTGAAAGTGCAAGCGCAACCTAGCGATGTTCATCTGTTTTACTGCAGTCGTGGTATCGACGGTCAGTTGGTCGACGAACTTTGGCACTTAGCGCACCAAGCAAGCGTCAAATTACACATAATTGATACGCTGAAATCGCCGCGTTTAAATGCTGAACGTATTGCCGCTCAGTGTGGTGATTTGAACCAGTATGAAATGTATTTCTGTGGACCAGAAATGTTTTCAAAAACACTGAAAAAAGAGCTAGATGCATTTCAATTTGATATTGAGAAGAGTTATCACGAAGAGCTGTTTGTGATGAGATAATGCGAAATAGAATCAAATAGGAGCTGAATTTTTAGCTCCTATTTTTTTGTGTCTTAAATCGATATTTTACAGGGTCATAGCCTTGGTCATTCCGGCTTCTGCGTGACCTTTAAAGTTGCACGCAAACTCGATCTTATTGTCGCCATGGAAATGCCATAGGAACTGACGTGCTTTCTTCGGTTCAACAATGATTGAGTTGACTGTGTCGTGTTCCATACCAGCCATAGCAGCCATCATTTTACGGTGTTCAAGTTGTTCTTTAGCCGACCCAATGGAAAACTCATGTGCTTGTTCTCCGGTATTCATCACAACAAACTGCACCACCTCGTTTGGTTCAATCTTAACGTCTTTCTTGAACTTGATCGTCATGTCATCAGCTAAGATAACGTGTACCACCTTGTCTGGCTTTGCGCCTTTTGCTGGCATACCTACTGCCGACATGCCCGGCATATCCATCATGTTTGAATGGTCCATTTTACTGTGATCCATCTTCATGCTGCCGTGGTCCATGTTTTCATGCTTCATGTTGCTATGATCCATGTTCGAATGATCCATTTGTGCAAAAGCGGTCGTTGTTGTTAGAGCCAGAGCAAGAGTGATTAGTGTCTTTTTCATCATTTATATCCTTGTTTTAATTCATTAATAATTTGGTTGCTTCCCCTCAAAACTGAGGGGTTGGGGGAAGATAGGGCTTAAGCGTTGTGGTTTACATCACTAGCTTGTGTGCTAGCTTGGTGATTAGTCGCATTGCTTTGGCGCAACTCGCGTTGTTTCCACAGCTTGAAGATGGCTGGAAGCACCAACAGCGTCAGCAGCAGTGCCGATGCCATGCCACCAATCATTGGTGCAGCGATACGTTGCATCACTTCTGACCCTGTACCTTCGCCGTACATGATCGGAATCAGACCAATAATGACCGTTAGTACCGTCATCATTACTGGGCGAACACGCAGGCCTGCACCTTCACGAATGGCATCGGTTAGGTCTTTCACCTCAAGCTTCTGTTGGCTCTCTTCCGCATCCAGCTTTTTGTAGTGCCACGCTTGGTTGAGGTAGACGAGCATGATGACCCCAATTTCAACCGCGACGCCTGCTAGGGCAATAAAGCCGACCCCAACGGCAATCGAGAAGTTGTAGTTGAGGATATGCATGAGCCATAAACCACCGACCATAGCGAGTGGTAGCGTAAGCATGATGATCATCACTTCACCGACACGACGAAAGCTGAGGTAAAGCAGTAGCATAATGATGGCGATGGTGATTGGTACCACGACGCTCAAGCGGTCTTTTGCGCGCTCCATGTATTCGTATTGACCAGACCAAGCCAGCGAGTAACCCGCAGGAAGCTCCAGTTGATCGGCCACGACCTGTTGCGCTTCTACGACGTAAGAGCCAAGGTCACGACTATCGATATCGACAAACACCCAGCCGTTTGGACGCGCGTTTTCCGTCTTGATCATCGGAGGGCCGTCTTCGTAACGAATGTCCGCCACGTCAGCCAATGCAATACGAGCGCCATTTGGTGTCACTAACGGTAAGTTTTGCAGTTTTACCACCGAGTCACGGTAGTCTTGTGGGTAACGAACATTGATTGGGTAACGCTCCAAGCCTTCAATGGTTTCACCGACATTCATGCCGCCCACCGCAGTCGAGATCACCTGTTGAACGTCTTTGATGCTCAAGCCATAACGCGCTGCGGCACGACGTTTAATGTCGATCGTGACATAACGACCACCTGCTACACGTTCTGCGTAAACCGATGCGGTGCCTTGTACGCCATTAAGAATTGGCTCCAGCTGGGAACCGATCTTCTCAATCACTTTCAGATCAGGACCCGCGATTTTAATGCCGATAGGGGTTTTGATGCCCGTTGCCAGCATGTCGATACGCGTTTTGATCGGCATTACCCAAGCATTAGTAAGACCAGGGAACTGAACCAGTTTGTCGAACTCTTTGCGTAGTGACTCGGTTGTTACCCCCTCACGCCATTGGTCGCGTGGCTTCAACTGAATCACGGTTTCAATCATGGTGAGTGGCGCTGGATCGGTTGCGGTCTCAGCTCGGCCAATCTTGCCCCATACGGTTTTCACTTCAGGAATGGTTTTGATCAGCTTGTTGGTTTGTTGTAGCAGCTCGCGCGCTTTACCAATCGAGATACCCGGATAGGTCGTTGGCATGTACATCAAGTCGCCTTCATCCAGCGGAGGGATGAACTCGCTACCCAGTTTACTGGTTGGGTAGTAAGCCGATGCCATTAGACCTAATGCAATAACAATCATGGTCTTAGGGTATTTTAAGCTGGTGTTCAACAGCGGACGGTACAACGCGACCAACCCACGGTTAACTGGGTTTTTGTGCTCCGGTAACACCTTACCTCGAATGAAGTAGCCCATAAGCACAGGCACGAGCGTGATTGCCAAACCTGCTGCCGCTGCCATGGCGTAAGTCTTAGTGAACGCAAGTGGCGAGAACATCTTGCCTTCTTGACCTTCCAAGGCGAACACAGGTACGAAGCTAAGAGTGATGATCAGCAACGAGAAGAACAGCGGTGCGCCGACCTCTTCTGCGGCTTTGCCAATTACTTGCCAGCGGTTTTTATCGGTCAGTGGCGTTCGTTCAATGTGCTTATGAACATTTTCAATCATCACGATTGCACCATCCACCATGGCACCGATGGCAATCGCAATACCACCCAAGGACATGATGTTGGCGTTGATGCCTTGCCAATGCATTACGATAAACGCAGTGAGAATGCCAACCGGTAGACTCAGAGCGATAACCAATGAAGAACGAATGTGGAACAGGAACAACGCACATACAATCGCAACGACGATGAACTCTTCTGCAAGCTTCTTCCATAGGTTTTCTACCGCTGAATCGATAAGGGTAGAGCGGTCGTAGGTTGCCACAATTTCTACGCCTTCTGGTAGGCTGCGTTGTAGGTCTGCAAGTTTGTCTTTGACTTTCGCAATCACTTCACTGGCGTTTTCACCAAAACGCATCACGATAACCCCACCCACAGCTTCACCTTCGCCATTTAGTTCTGAGATTCCACGACGCATCTGTGGACCAAGGTTAATGTCTGCGATGTCGCCTAGTAGCAAAGGCGTGCCTTTCTCAGTGACTTTTAGAGGCAGTGATTTGATGTCTTCAATGCTGGTTAGGTAACCCGTAGTACGAACCATGTGTTCGGCTTCCGCCACTTCGATAACGGACGCGCCGGTTTCTTGGTTACCGTTTTGGATTGCCATGTTCACTTGTTGCAGAGTGAGGTTGTAAGCACGCAGCTTGGCAGGATCAATCTGCACTTGATACTGCTTCACCATACCGCCCACGGTAGCGACTTCAGAAACGCCATCAACGGTTTGTAATTCGTACTTCAAGAACCAGTCTTGCAGGCTGCGAAGATCCGCCAAATCATGCTTGCCGGTTTTGTCTTGTAATACGTAGCTGTAAACCCAGCCCACACCCGTTGCATCAGGACCTAGGGTTGGTTTTGCGTTTGGTGGTAGCTTTGGTGCTACTTGGCTTAAGTACTCCAATACGCGTGAACGTGCCCAGTACATGTCGGTATCATCGTTGAAAATGATATAAACGTAAGAGTCACCAAAGAATGAGTAGCCACGAACTGTCTCAGCACCCGGCACGGCAAGCATGGCGGTGGTGAGTGGGTAAGTAACTTGATCCTCAACGACTTGAGGAGCTTGACCCGGATAGCTTGTCTTGATGATCACTTGCACATCAGAAAGATCCGGAATCGCATCAACAGGCGTATTCTTTACACTGTAAAGTCCGCCTAATACAAGGGCTAAGGTCGCGACCAACACTAGGAATCGGTTGCTCAGTGACCAACGAATAATAGCATTGATCATAATTAACCCTCGACGGCTGTTGTTGCAGGAACTAGCTGTTTAAGAACGTAGTCAGATCCTTGTTTTTCAACTAGAAACCGAACTTTTTGCCCTTCTTCAAAACCCGATAGATCAACGTCTTCACCCACAGAGAAGTTCATCTCGCCAGCATCCCAGTTCCATTCTGCAACCGGTAGGTGGTTTAAGGTGATCATGCCAAAGTCGGCCATTAGCATGGTGATGTCGCCAGTCAGCCAAACTTCTGCGGCAATGACGCTGTTGTCTGCCTTATAGTTGACGATTTGGTACTGACCGGACTCCGTCTTTTGCATCTCAAATTCGATAGCCTGACCTTTTTTCAAGTCACCCATCTCAACGCCATCTGCGAAAGTGAAGTTCATTACCATGCCCGGCCAATCCCATTCAGGTACGGGCTGGTGGTTGATGGTCAGCATACGGTGATCTTTCATCACATCCGTGATCTCACCTTTGGCCCACGCCGTTTCTGCCGTAGGCTCTACGCCGTTGATGCGAGACAGATCCGCCGATTGACTGGATTCAGAGTCGAGCATGAAGTGTGCTGAGGTAACGATCTTATTTCCTTGTTTAAGTCCTTGTAATACTTCAATTTGTTCGCCCGCTTCACGACCAACTTCAATTCGAGCTGAGCGATATTTACCCTCGCCTTCAGCCAGAACGACGCGAGTCATACCTCCTGAACGGATAACAGATGATTTAGGAACCGTTAATACTGCGTCGTCAGTGACAGGCTGAAGGGCAATGTTGGCAAACATGTTTGGCTTCAATGTGCCATCCGGGTTAGGAAATTTAAGACGTACACGCAACGTACGTGTTTTCGGATCGAGAATTGGGTACACGTAATCCACCACGCCTTGCCATTCGTTGCCTGGAATCGCATCAAGGGTCATTGTGGCTTTTGTTTGTGAAGCGTGGCCGGCTTTCATCCAATGTGCTTGACGCTCAAAGACTTCCGCATCAACCCAAACATTGTCCAAAGGACCTGCACTGATCACCGCTTGAGCTGGAGACAAATAGCCACCTTCACGCACGTTTAAGCTCGCGATAACACCATCAGCAGGTGCTTTAATTTCAATGGTTTGCGATGCTTTACCACGACGAGTAATGGATTTGATTTGAGCACGGTCAACACCAAGCGTTACCAAGCGTTCGGTCGCGCCTTTTACAAGACCTTTGCGGCCAGTGCGGTACGCATTCAGCAATTCTTCTTGTGCTTTAACCAGTTCTGGAGAGTAGAGCGTGAACAGCACATCGCCTTTCTTCACTTTCTCACCTACGGCATTGATGTAGAGTTTTTCTACCCAACCCGCCACACGAACGTTGGTTTGCCATAACAGACTTTCATCAAAGGCAATATAACCAACGGTTTCGATACGTGGTGATAACTGCTGTAGTGTCGCGTTTGCAGTTTTAACCCCGAGGTTATTTTCTACGGAAGGGTCAATAGTCACCGTACCGGGCGCATCTTGTTCACCGGATAGGTCTTCTGCGTAAACCGGGATCAAATCCATGCCCATTGGGGATTTACCCGGCTTGTCGCGTTTGTAATTCGGATCCATTGGGGCAACCCAGTAAAGCGGGTCATTAGAGCTTGCAGCAGATTCGCCACCCATCGCACTCATGTCGTGAGCCGATCCCGCAAGAAAATGATTAGCACCAAACCCTAAAGCACCACCAATAATCAGCGCGATGGTTGCAACTTGTAATGTTTTCATTCTTATACCTTATTTTCCCGTTTGCGCATGACGCTACAACGTTGTTGACTGCTCTATATCCGTCACATACCTGTAGCCCCAACGCTTTTGGGGAATCACAAATTAATATGTCGAGATAGAGCGAGCTTCTGGAGAAGCTACTTGATAATCGAAACCACCGAGTAGGGTGGCTAAATTGCTGTTTGCGATGTTGAGATCGGTCAACAGACGTTGTTGCTCTAATTGCAGAGCTAATTCGTCAGTCGTGGCAGAAATCACATCGTTAAACTGCGCTGTATTATTTTGATAACCTCGTTCAACGGCTTGAATGCGCGCTTTCGCTTGAGGCAATAAGGTGGATTGATAACGTTCTAAACGCAGGGTTAAGTTATCGCGATCAACCAGCAAAGTGTTCACCTTGGCATTCATCTGCGTTAGTAAGGTGTCTTTTTGCGATTGTGCCGCGCCAACTTGGTATTGAGCGGCCGCGAGATTGCGATCTTGGCGGTCACCAGTGAACAGTGGAATGTCCATGGTGAGGTAAGCGCTGACCAAATCGGAGGCGGGCTCACCCATCATGTTGTCGGCTTGTCGGTAGGCATACATCACTTCAACGCCAAATTGTGGGTTGTAGGCTTGCTCAGCAATTTCGACCTGAGTTTTATTGGCAGAAATGCTGACGTCGGCCATCTTAACCATCGGGTGTTGGCTGAGTTGCTGATAATGCTTGATGGAACCCTGACTGGCAGCCAGTTTGCTGTTTAGAGTGCTCCAGTTAAGTTGATTGCTTGCGTGCAGAGCCTGCTCGTTCCTTTGCAAATAAGAGTTGAGCCAATCAGAACCTAACCACTCCGATAGCTGAGAGATAAGGCGTTGCTGCATTTGCGCATTGGCTTGCAATTTCTCGTCTAGCTTGCTGACTTGAAGTTGGGCGTTGAGTAGGTCTTGCGCTTCACTCTTACCAATCGAATAGTTGGTTTGAATAAAGCTTTCCATCTCCTTCATCAACTTGCGATTCTCAAGCATGATTTGTTCAGCTTTTTGTTGGTAACCAAGCTCTAACCAAAGTTGAGTCATGCTATTGGCCACCTCAAGCTCACGAGCATGAACTTGAAGCCCAAGGCCATCGGCTTGTTGATTGGCTTTCTTCTGTTGCAAATCGAGCGTGGAGCCACGCTCAAACTGCTGCATTAAACCAACAGAGATGTTGGTCATTGGGTCTTCATCGAACTTGAAGCTGTCGACAGGCAAGCCACCAAAACCGACTTTCAGTTTTGGGTCCATTAAGGTCGCACTCGCGATGCCTGTTTCACGCATGGCAGCAGATTGCGCTGAGTATTGCTTACGATTGCCATCATTACTCAAAGCGATATTGATCAGTTGGGCAAGCTTATTGGTTGAAGCTCGCTCACTTGATGCGGAATGTTGCGCTGCGTGCGTCTCTTTATCTGCGGCGTTAACCAAGGTTGGTGCAGCGACCAGAGCCACCATAAAAATAGGTGCAGCTAAGCGGTATGGTTTGATATCCATAATCTAAATCCAGTGTTCGCCGGATCGATGGAGGTGCGGATTTTATTGCGGGAACAGCAAAGCCTTGTTACCTCATCGTTCAGGCGCATTAAAACAACCTGCGATACACACGCAGGGTCGAATGCTAGGAAGGATTTAGGCTATTGGTGGTCGGTACAGGTCGCGGCTGACGTGTACGACAGGGGAAGCAACTTCAGGAGTAATGGTTGCGCGATAAGCGACAGGCATTGGGCTATTGATAGGAATCGGCAGGGGGATGAAAACTATCGTACATGCGGCGGTGCAACAGGTATGAACCATGCCGGAGCCACCATTGCAGTTCATTTTTGAACTATTTTTATCGGCAGGGGACGGCATGATGTGGTTTTTCATTTCTGGCATGTCGCAATCTTGTTCATCATTCATTGATGGATGGTGATTCATCTGATTGTTCGACATCATTTGCATGTTCATCATTGGGGCGCTATTCACCACACTCGATACTAACAGTACCAGTGATGTGAAAAGGGTTAACCAAATTGTATGCATCGTTTTTAGGCGCACACTTGTTCCCATGGATGATGAAAAATGAAATTAGAACAATTTTAAACGTTACCCTAAGGGGAAGGTCAATATTTAATTTTCTCGGTTGACCATCGAGTAAAGTGAACACGTTTTGCCACTTTGAGAGCAGTTAAACGTTTGTTGAATACTGACTCTGGATACTTCGTGAAAAATTGGATTTGTTTTTATAACACGAAAAAAATGTGGTTTATAAGTTTTGCATCACACCTCCTTGTCTTAGAAATGATTATCCTTATAGAATGCATGGTTTTGTTTGTGCAAATGTGGATTTGCTTTGCTGCGGAGGTTGTATGATAGAGATTGTCATCGATGGAAAATATAGAATAGTAGAAGAGGGATTAACCCTTTTAGAAGCAGCAAAAGTGTGTGGGGTAGAGATCCCATCACTGTGCGGAATGAACAAAAGTAATGAAAAAGTACCGTGTGACTTATGCGTTGTCGAAATCGAAAGCGGCGGTACTAAACGCGCGTGTGAGCTGGAGGTTTATCGCGGCCTGAATGTGGTTACGCAATCAGAACAATTAAGCGAGCACCGCAGAAAAGCACTTAACCGCATCATGACGGACCATTACGCCGATTGTGAAGCGCCATGTAAAACCGCGTGTCCAGCGGGCGTAGACATCCAATCGTACCTTTATCACATCGCACAGAACGATCATCAAAAAGCGATTGAAGTGATTAAGCGTACGCTCCCTATGCCCCTATCGATTGGCCGTGTGTGCCCAGCATTTTGTGAGAGTGAATGTCGCCGCTCGCTAGTCGATGAACCAATCGCAATTCGTCAGCTCAAACGTCACGCCGCAGATGCAGATTTGTCCGCGCATGAAGCTTACGTGCCGGAAAAGAAACCAAGCAAAGGTTTGAACATTGCGGTAGTCGGCAGTGGTCCTGGTGGTCTTACGGCTGGTTACTACCTATCCAACGAAGGCTACGACGTTACCGTATATGAATCCATGCCCAAAGCGGGCGGTTGGTTGCGTTATGGCATTCCAGAATACCGTTTGCCAAAAGACATTCTTGATAAAGAAATCGAACTGATGTGCCGCAACGGTATGCAAGTTCACACCAATCAAAAGCTGGGCGTGGATTTCAAGCTTTCTCAATTGAGCGAAGAATACGACGCAGTATGTTTGGCGGTCGGCGCGTCTCAAGCGGTCGAAATGCATTACACAGGCAGCGATCTTGAAGGTTGCTACTTAGGCGTTGATTACCTAAAAGATTACGTGACAGATCAAAACTACGTCACGGGTCAGAAAGTCGCGGTAATCGGTGGCGGTAACACGGCAATTGACTGTGCGCGTACTGCGCGTCGTGCTGGTGCAGACACTACATTGATTTACCGTCGTACTCGTGACGAAATGCCGGCAGAAGACTATGAGATTGTCGAAGCGGAGCATGAGGGGGTGAAATTCCACTTCTTGACCAACCCTGCAGAAAATCTTGCCGATGAAACCGGACGCGTGAATGCGATTCGTCTAGAGCGCATGGCGTTGGGTGAGCCGGATGCATCTGGTCGTCGAAGCCCTAAACCAACCGGTGAGTTCTTTACCGAAGAGTTCGACACCGTGATTGCGGCAGTCTCGCAAAAGCCAGATCTGAGCTTCCTCGAAGGTGAAGATTTGTCGATTCCACTTACGCGCTGGAACACCTCTGATGCAGATGAAAAGACCATGCACACCGGCACGGGCAACATCTTCAGTATTGGTGATTTCCGCCGTGGTCCGGCAACGGCAGTTGAAGCCGTGGGTGATGGTCGCGTTGCGGCAAAAGCCATTGATCTGTTTTTGAATGGCGATATGGCAGACATGCCAAAGGCGGCGTTCAACTCACGCAAAGAGAAGAAACTCTCGCAAGTCGATCCGCTTCACTTCGAGAACATCCAGAAAGTCGCTCGCTCTATCATGCCTGAACTGACTCCAACACAACGCGAGCAAAGCTTCGCTGAAGTGGAGTTGGGCTTTGATAACGAAGAAGCGATGAAGGAAGCGGCGCGCTGTCTTGAATGTGGCTGTCAGGCAAATACCGATTGTGCGCTGCGTGATTACTCCACCGAATATGAAGCTGAGCAAAGTTTTGACTTTTCTTTGCAGATTAAATCGCATCAAGATTGGTTAGATCTTCGTGCGAAAGACTTGCGTCATAAATACGAAGTTGACCGCAGTTCTGAGTTTATTGAGTTTGATGCTAACCGCTGTATTAGCTGTGGTCAGTGCATCCAAGCGTGTCGCGACAGAGCCGTGCACGGTGTACTGAATTTTGTGTGCGATAAACAAGGTCGTCCGGCATTACGTCCTGACGATCGCCCACATTTTGGAAGTAACAAGAATGGTTTAACTCTGATGGGCGATTCGAACTGCGTGCAATGTGGTGCGTGTGTTCAAGTGTGTCCAACGGGCGCGATGGTCGATAGTCGTGACCGTTCGCAAGGTCGTACTGAAGCTCTGAAAGCGGTCGACACTATTTGTACATACTGTGGTGTGGGTTGTAAGTTGACCATGTTCGTGGACGAGACAACCAATACGATTCGTTACGTGAAAGGCGGTGACTCGCCGGTGAACCAAGGCATGCTGTGTGTGAAAGGTCGCTTTGGTTTTGACTTCATTGGCAGTGAAGAGCGTCTTACCACGCCATTGATTCGTAAAGACGGTTGGTTGCAGCCTGCAAGTTGGGAAGAGGCGATTCAACTCGTCGCGCGCAAGTTCTCTGGCATCAAGCAAGATTTTGGCAGCAACGCATTGGCGGGCTTCTCTTCAGCGAAAACCACCAATGAAGACAACTACGCATTCCAAAAATTTGTCCGCCGTGAACTGGGCACCAATAACGTCGATCACTGTGCGCGCTTGTGTCACGCATCGAGTGTAACGGGTCTTGAGGCGTCACTGGGTAGTGGTGCAATGACCAATGACATTCCAAGCATTAAGCACTCTGATGTGATCTTTATTATTGGCTCAGATACCACCTCTGCACACCCGATCATCGCTTCACACATCAAGCAGGCGATTCGTCACCACGGCGCACGTTTGATTGTGGCTGACCCGAAACGTGTCGATATGGCAGATCATGCAGAGCTTTACATGGCGCACCGTCCGGGTACGGATGTGATGTTCCTAAACGGTGTCATGCAGCAGATCATCAAGAACGGTTGGTACGATCAAGAGTATATCGAAGAGCGTGTCGACGGCTTTGATACCTTGCTGCAAGAAGTGATGTCGCCAGCCTACAACCTCGATAAAGTGGAACTGGTCACAGGCGTTAAAGCCGAAGATATTCAAGCAATGGCGCGCATGATCGGTACGGCAGATCGTACGGCGGTGTACTACTCGATGGGTATCACTCAGCACACAACAGGTCACGATAACGTACGCTCGATCGCTAACCTGCAATTGCTGTGTGGCAACATCGGTATTGAAGGTGGTGGTATTAACCCGCTGCGTGGTCAATCAAACGTGCAAGGCGCGTGCGATATGGGGGCTTTACCAAATTGCTACCCGGGCTATCAAAAGGTGTACAACCCTATTGTGCGTCAGAAGTTCGCGATTGAATGGAATGCGCCAAATCTGCCGTCTGAGCATGGGTTAACGTTGACTGAAATTATCGATGCCGCTTGCCATCGTGACGTTCGCGGTCTTTACATCATGGGGGAAAACCCAGTGTTGAGTGATCCGAACCAAGCACACGTCATTGAAGGTTTGGAAACGCTCGATTTCTTGGTGGTTCAAGACATCTTCTTAACCGAAACTGCGCAATACGCGGATGTGGTTCTGCCTTCATGCTCTTTTGCTGAGAAAGCGGGTCACTTCACTAACACAGAACGACGTGTTCAGCGTGTGAACCCTGTGGTTAGCGCACCAGGTGAAGCGAAAGAAGATTGGTGGATTATCCAAGAGATCGCCAATGCCATGGGCAGTGATTGGGACTACCATTGCGTGTCTGATATCACTAACGAAATCGCACGAGTGACACCTCAATACGCAGGCCTTCGTTGGGAGGCGATCACGCCAAATGGCGTGCAATGGCCGAGCAACAAGAACAACCCTGCGGGTACTCGTATCATGCACCAAACCCAGTTTACTCGTGGTAAAGGGCAAATGGTGGGGGTACCGTTCCGTTATGCGGCTGAGCTGCCAGATGAAGAGTTCCCGCTTGTGTTAACGACGGGTCGTGTACTTGAACAGTTCCACACAGGAACCATGACGCGCAAAACCAAAGGGTTGGATAACTTAGCTGGCCCTCGTGCGATGGTGAGTGTGGAAGACGCCGAGGCGCTAGGCATCAGTAATGGTCAGCGCCTTAAAGTGTCAACACGTCGTGGTAGCATCGAAATTGATGCGTTTGTGACTAAGCGTATTCAAAAAGGGGTGGTGTTTATACCATTCCACTTTGTTGAATCGCCAGTCAACCGTTTAACCACCACCGCTACGGATCCGCATGCAAAGATCCCTGAGTTCAAAGTCGCTGCGGTGAAATTGGAAGTGCTTTCAGCGGTGGAAACGAATGGTTTTGTAGCGGACTGTTTGCCCGTTAATTAGGCTGGCTGTTAATGTGATTCTTGCGCATAACATGGCGTTCTCGTATTTTGCTTAGTGCTTAGTGCTTAGTGCTTAGTGCTTAGTGCTTAGTGCTTAGTGCTTAGTATTAAAGGCTAAAGGCGAAAATCTTATTTAGGTTTTCGCCTTTTTTTATGTTTCATAGTTAAGACTGTGAGATAAATCCGCCCGTCTCTGACAAAAGCGATCTTTACTTTATTGAATATGCCTACAGGAACATAGGCATGTTTTTCATGTAATTCAAAAATATAATCAAACAGGTAAAGAAATGAATCCATTTAAACGAACGTTATTGGCAGGAGCTGTGCTTGGCTTAGTTGGAACTATCACAGCGTGTGGTCCTGCAGAAGAGGCGGCATCCACGCAAGCAGAAGTGAAAGCAGAACAGAGTCAATCTGGCTCAGTATCACAGGAAAGTGCTGCGACAGAATCATCGAAAGCGATCGAGCAAGCCGCGAGTGGAGAAACAATCTACCTTGCCAATACCATTATTACCATGGATGAAAATCAACCTCGCGTCGAAGCGGTGGTCGCCGATGATGATGGCACTATTGTTTTTGTCGGAAAAGAGAACCAAGCGCTTAAGCAGTTCCCAAGTGCAGAAAAGGTCGATTTACAAGATAAGGTGATCATGCCCGGCTTTATTGAGCAACATCTTCATCCAATTCTTGGCGCGCTTACGCTCAGCATGCCCGTCATTGCGCCAGAAGAGTGGCAACTTCCTGGACGTACATGGCCAGCGGTTAATGGTCATGAAGCCTATATTCAAGCGCTCACTGCTATAGAAAAAGAGATGCAAGACCCAAATGAGGTGCTTTGGACGTGGGGTTACAACAACTTCTTTCATGGAGAGTTAACGCGAGCAGATTTGGATAAAATATCTAAAACACGTCCGATTGGTGTGTGGCACCGTTCTGCTCATGAGTTCTTTGTGAACTCTGCGTTTATCGATAAATTTGGCCTCAACCAATCCGACATTGATAAATTGGGTAAAGATGTAGCGGCACAATCGGATTTGGAAAATGGTCATTTTTGGGAAGGTGGGGCAATTATTTATTTGTCACCGAGGATCTATAGCGATCTCGTTAGTGAGCAGCGATTACGCTTTGGCTTGGAACAGATGGTAGAAATGTTGCACGAAAAGGGAGTGACCGCCTATAACGAACCTGGCGCATTTGTGCCTGAAACGATGGTTGGCTTGTACCAAGAAATTTTGGGCTCAGATGAGACGCCAATGTACTCATTTTTTACGCCGGAAAGTAAAACACCATACTTTGCAAAAGGTAAAGAGGGGGTCGTCCAAGCCGTTGAAGACATTACTAAGACATTTCCGGATGAGGGTAAGCTTCGCTTCTTCAAGAAGCAAGTTAAGCTACTGTTTGACGGCGCGATCATTTCGCAATTGATGATGATGAAAGACGGTTACTTGGATGGTCATCATGGCGAGTGGATTCAAACGCCACAAGAAGTGGAAGAAATCACCAAATTGTTCTGGGAAAGAGATTATCAAATTCTAGTGCATGTCAACGGTGATGAGGGTGTTGAGCAACTGATTGAAATCCTCACACGTCGCCAAGCAGAATATCCACGCGAAGATCATCGTTTTACCATTGTTCATTTTGCCAACTCTACGGATAAGCAAGTGAAACAACTTAAAGAGCTTGGCGCGATTATCAGTGTTAACCCATATTATGTTACCGGTTTTGGCGAACGCTTCGGAGAGGTAGGTTTAGGCGAGGAGCGCGCACA
Source organism: Vibrio alfacsensis (assembly GCF_019670485.1). NCBI lineage: Bacteria > Pseudomonadati > Pseudomonadota > Gammaproteobacteria > Vibrionales > Vibrionaceae > Vibrio > Vibrio alfacsensis. Next base: position 1,136,220 of record NZ_AP024166.1, on the reverse strand, counting down.
TGCCATGGTACGTTTGGCTACGATAGAGAAAGAAAACATTCCAGTATCATTGCATTCAGATATGCCAATGGCGCCAGCCGATCCACTATTTTTAGCTTGGAGTGCTGCGACCCGTCAGACCAACTCTGGCAAAGTTTTGCGTGAGGATCTTGCGTTATCTCGAGAGGCAGCACTTAAAGGTATCACCATTGAGGCGGCGTACTCTTGGGGGATGGAAGACACGTTAGGCAGTATTGAAGTGGGTAAAATTGCGAACTTTACGGTTTTAGAACAAGACCCTTATCAAGTTGATATCAACAAACTCAAAGATATTCCAATTTATGCGACGGTGTTTGAAAGTAAGCTCTTTCCTATCGATCAGTAGTGGCATCAAAAGCACTGATTAAATTTAGGTGAGATCAAGCGGCGGATTGTCATGGAATTGACGGACGCTGACCGTCGCTTGTTATTTGTGTTAACTCTATAACCTAAACTTCACTACTTTGATGCCATTGATGGTCTTTGAGCGATTTTCTTTGATAAAGCATTAAAGCGTTAAAGCATTAAAGCAGAGCAATACATTCATAACGATAAGAGGCGACTTGCATGACAAGAACTACCTCAGCAGTGTTAATCCTTATTTTAATCAGTGCCTATTTTTCCTATAACCACTTTTATGTTTATCCACATAAGCTCGAAACTCAGGCTGAATCTATGTTGATTCAAATGGCGAACCGAGAAGAGTGGCTTAATGTGCCAGAAATGATGGTCTTGGTTGAGGCGCACAAGGCTCATTTGGAACTGAACGCGGACATAAAGTCGACCGACGGGCAACGAGCTTATAGCGAGGGCTATATTACGTTTAGTAATCGTGGGCGTAATGTGTGTAAAGAAGTGATATTTAATTTCCAAATCAACTCATTACGCAATTATCGAATCTCTGACTTGCACGACTGCTCGTTAGGTGAATATTACTAGGTTTGCAGACCTTAAAACTCAACGATTCAAACTGGATTGTGAGTCCGCAGTAGGTACTCAATCAAGAACGCCTCCCATTTTGGAGGCGTTTTGCTATCGAGTAGTCACTTAATCAAGTGATTTTTTAAAGCGTAGAAACGCCACCACTAAACCGAACAACCATTACATAATTCAATTTCACGCAGTAAGTTTGGTGACATTGTCACGTTTCGGGCTTAAGAGGTTTAGGAATCGTGTTTTGAATATAACGCGCACCTTAACACCTTGAGGTTACCTATCTATTCGGTTCTTTACTGTGATTTAGACAGCTTCGTATAAAAAAGCTCGATGCATAACATCGAGCTTACGAAATAGAGTATGGAAAGATGATAGGATAAATAAGTTACACGACTTGTTTACCTTGCACCCAAACACGTTTGATGTTTTCTTTCTGCGCCAAACAGATGATTTTTTCAAGAATGTCTTTTGGTGTGTCAAAGTCTGGCCATATACGTAGGTTACCAACGTCTTTATTGGCTTCTAGGACAATGGCATCAAAGTGAAAATGCTTAGCAAATACCCCTGTTTTCGAATCCAATACTTGTGCTCCACCAGTGGTCGCCATCCAAAATGCCTCAACGAAGCTAACTCGTGAACCCGCCGTACCACGGTCACTTGCACTTAATTTTACATCCACACCTTCTTCGCGCACACGAGAGTGGCTGACTGCATCAAAAGCCGCACGGAAAATTGATGGCGATGGTGCTCCCGCGATATCGCTTCCTAGTCCAATTTGAACGCCGTAATCAAGCAATTCACGAGTCTGCATGGCGGCATTAGCAAAAAACATATTTGATAATGGGCAATGACCAATACCTGCGTTGTAGCGCTTGATCATCTCGACGTCTTTCTCCGTTAGGAAGATCGAATGTGCAAGAACGGTTTTGTTATTGAGAAGTCCAGCATCGGCATAGATTTCAATGTCTGTTTTACCGAATTGGGCTTGGCTATAGTCTCTCGCCCAGTCGCTTTCAGAGCAGTGCGTTTGCATGTGTAAATCGTATTTTTGTACCAGTTCACCTAACTTGTTCAGCATGGTTGGTGTACAAGACGGTACAAAACGAGGGGTGATGACAGGTGATACAAGACCAGAATCGTTGCCTTTCAAACGGAACACATTGTTGACGAACAATTCGGTTTCATAGAGCGCTTGTTCAATACTGGCTTCACGGTAGTAGTCTGGACACTGTTCTGCGTTGTCCATGTTCACTTTGCCCACAAACGCACGTTGACCAACGTCTAAACAGGTCTGTGCAAGTAACTCGGTTGGCTCACGATGGATGGACGCAAAATACACCGCACTGGTGGTGCCATTTGCTAATAGCGTCTTAGTCACATCGCTATAAACGTCTTTCGCAAAGTCTAAATCGATGTAGCGGTTTTCTAACGGAAAGGTGTAGTTTTGTAGCCAATCATACAGTGGTAAATCTAATCCTTTTCCAGCTTGAGGCCATTGTGGTGCATGACAATGCAAGTCAACCAGTCCAGGTAATAGATATTGGCCTTTTGTCAGCTCAGTAAGTTTACCTGCCAGTTTTAACTCGTCGCGCGCGAGGGCGTATTCGGCATCGCACGGTTGGTAAGTTGCTGAAATATTGCCATTATGATCAATTAGGATCAGTGCATCTGATAAGTACTCAAACTCCCCTTTGATTGGGCAGTGAAACATATCCCCTTGAAGCGCAAATTGAATAGCGTTGGTTGCGATCATGATTGCATTGCCTTTTCTTGGTTTGGTTGTCCGTTCTGTTGACCAGTTTCTACGCTGTTTGACGTTGCATTATTTAGCTCAGTATTGTTTAACGTTGTATTGTCATTGGCCTGTGACACGTTTTGAGGTGCTTTATCCATAGGCAGAATAAAGTTCAAGACAACCGCTGCTAGGGCGCCAATTGCGATGCCTGAGTTAACGAGATACCCCACTAGTTCTGGTAATCCGTACACGAGCTCTCTTGGCATCAGAACCGCGCCAAGTGACAGCATAATAGGAAGACCAACAACCAACATATTACGCTCTGAAAGCTGAATGTGCTGGATAACACGGAAGCCGTTCATGGCAATGACCACACAGATAACCGTAAAGATGCCAGAGATAACCGCATGTGGAATGGAAGCAATGATGCTAGTCAATTTTGGCATTAAACCAAGTAAAAGCAGGATAAAACCACCGGCAATAATTGCACGACGTGATGCAACACCTGTTACCGCGATGATGCCTGCATTGGTTGAGTAACCAGTAACAGGGCTGCCACCAAGTAAGGAACAGATAAAATGCCCCGCTGCTTCGCCAGTAGCCCCTCGGTTTAAACGCTCGTCTTCCAGTTTTACACCCGTCACTGCGCTTACCGCACACCAAGTTCCCGTGGTTTCGACGAGCACAATCACAGAGATGAATAGCATGGTGAGAATTGCCACAGGGTCGAACACAAGTTCACCGAATGGTAAGAGGCTTGGTAATTGAACCCATGCCGCTTGTGCTACCGAAGAGAAGTCTGTCATGCCATAAAAAGAAGCGGCAATCGTGCCCAGAACGATAGCACCCAAAACAGACGTTAAGCGTAACCAGTGCAGTTTATGACACATGCAGCCCAGCAGAATAAAACTACATAATGAAACAATACTGACGAGCGCAATCACAATGTTTTGGCTTGCATTTTCACTGCTATAAATCCCATTAAAAGCAATCGGCAATAGAGAGATACCAACCACAATAATAACCGTGCCACCCACGATTGGCGGTACGAATTTCTTCACGACTTTGCTGAATAAGTTAAGCGGCTTACCCAAGAGAGCAACAAACAATGCGACCGGAATAAGCGCACCATAAACGGCACCCATTCCCATCGTTTTACCGATGGCGGCGATGGCACCAATCGGAATGTAGGAAGGGCCTTGCATTACTGGCAGTTTTAACATGAAGCGAGATTGGAATATGGTCGCTAGGCCTGCAACAACAAATGTCATTTGGATAAGAGAAGAAGTATCCGCGACCGTTAAAGACAGCAAACTCGCCAGTATAATCGGCACGATATACAGGTCCATTGCGAGAACGTGTTGAGCGCCCAAAGAGAGCGAGCGAGGGATTGAAATCGGTTCATCAATGTTGTGTGTTTGGTTTGTATTCATTAGACAATCAGCAAATAGTCTTGCCGCTATTGGGTTGGAATAGCGGTTTTTAGGTTGCAAAAAGCCTGCGCTGATTTTCAGGGAATCAGTGCATAGCAAACGTTAACTTGTCGAAATTGATGACGAAATAGCCGTTGTAGAATAACGGTGTTTTGTCATCGAGTAGAAAGTGCGGGAATTCTACATTAACAACTACGAAAAGCAAACGTTTGCTTTTGCGGTTTTTCTGTTTGCCTTTTTGATATGCAAGTGAATTAATTTGCTGATTTATATTGGTTAATTTAGCGGGCAGAGTCTTTGGCTTGTGTTCAATAAAAACTTTCTATGCTTTTGACAATAAATTCTGTGTCTAATTGGTTATTCATTCAAAGTGATTTGTGTGGGAGAATCCCGCGCCCTGGTGACCCAGAGCAGGTAAACAGTCCAATTGCACCATTCGTGTGAGTGGAATTTTTAAACTTTTGACCTGACACCAAACAAGAGGGACTTTTGTCCTCTCGTTCTGATTGAGTCAACGTTATGCTTGGCTCAAATTCTTAATAAACAAAAGAGATGTGCTTTTCTTTTCTGTCTTCCCTTAACGGAAAGTTCGCTTTCGGAACAGGGGATGGTGAAATGTAAGAAAGAGGTAAAAGCGCAATCGATAAAGGTTAATACCATGAACGTACTTGTTATCAATGGTCATCCAAACTTGGATAAATCTTTTGCTAATGCGGAGATCCTTCGTCTGCTTGGACAACACACGGATTGGCAAATTACCCATGCGGCAGATTTTACCAACGATATTAAAGCAGAGCAGGCGCGGCTCCTAAAAGCAGACGTCGTTGTTGTGCAGTTCCCTCTTTACTGGAGTACTTTTCCATCGGTCATGAAAGAATGGATCGATCAAGTCTTCACTTACGGTTTCGCTTTTGGTCCCGACGGTAGTCAATTAAAAGGCAAAAAGTTGCTGTTTTCAATTACAGCGGGAGCGACGGCTGAGTCTTACTCAGAAACAGGCTTCAACTTTATGCCTTTAGAAAACTACCAACGCTCTTTTGAGCACGCTTTTAAAGCGGCAGAGATGGATATTCTCGATACGATTGTCACGTTCGAGATGAATGCCATTCCTGAAGAGGGTGGGGATGTAGAAAAGACCATTAAATTGGCTCATGAGCACACTGTAAAAGTCATTATTGCTGTAAACGATAACATCGGATAATCATTATGTTTCAATCTTTAATTGGTATCGCCGTTCTTCTTGGCGTTGGCTTCCTATGCTCTGAAAACAGAAGCAAAATTAGCTGGCGTGCAGTTGCAGGTGCGTTTGGCATTATTCTTATTGTCGCAGGTTTCGTGTTGGCGACCGATATCGGTGCTGACGTTCTGCTCGCGATTTCTAACGGTGTAGGTAAAGTCTTTAGCTACGGTACTGAGGGTATTAAGTTTGCTTTCGGTAGCCTGGTAAACTTTAGTGTAGATGGCATTGGATTTATCTGGGCATTGCAAGTTTTGCCACAAATCATCTTTACCGCGTCACTGACGTCATTGCTGTACTACTTGGGTATCATGCAATGGTTTGTGCGCATTATCGGTGGCGGTTTGCAGCGCGTATTGGGCACCTCTCGTGCGGAATCAATGAACGCAGCGGGCAACATTGTTTTGGGTCAGACAGAAGCGCCTTTACTTGTTAAGCCATACCACCGAGTACTTACTCGTGCACAAATCTTTGCCATTATGGTGGGTGGTTTGTCTTCGATCGCAGGTTCAATTCTAGCGGGTCTTGCTGGCATGGGGGTGGATCTAAACTACCTTATCATGGCGTGTTTCATGTCAGCGCCTGCTGGATTGATGTTTGCAAAACTGATCATTCCAGAAACGGAAGAGACTATCGACGAAGTGCCAGAACTTCCAGATAACGAAAAACCAACGAGCTTTATTGATGCAGTTGCGAAAGGTGCTATTGCTGGTACTTCTATTGCGGCTATCGTGGGCGCGGTTATCATTTCATGTATTGGTTTGATGGCGATGCTTAATGGTGCTCTTGGCGCTATTGGCGGCTATTTTGGCTTTGAGGGTATCACGGTAGACGTGATTTTAGGCTTCTTCTTTGCACCTGTTGCATGGCTAATTGGTGTGCCTTGGAATGAAGCGATGAATGCAGGTGCGTTCCTAGGCCAGAAAATTGCGCTAAACGAGTTTGTGGCTTTTGCGAGCATGGGTGCAGTTGAACTAAGCGATCGCACTACGGCGATCATGACGATTGCGCTATGTGGCTTTGCGAACATTGGTTCTGTAGCGATGGTGTGTGGTGCTCTAAGTAGCATGATCCCTGAACGCGCTGGAGTGATCGGTAAACTCGGTATGAAAGTACTGCTTGCGGCAACATTAGCGAACCTAATGAACGCTGCTATCGTAGGCCTGTTCGTTTAATTAAAAGGTTAGACAAGACGGCTCTAGTCTAATCCTGATAATAAAAACGCCACCTTGCTTTTGCTGGTGGCGTTTTGCTTTTAAGTGGCTTTGGTAGCCTTAGCCCTTAGCCCTTACTTTGTTATTCGTAAGTATCAAGAAATAGCTTGAGCGCTTGCTCATCGACGATTTCTAATCCCAGTTCTCCTTTTCGGATCAGATCTTTTTCCATCAATGTTTTCACTGCGCGGCGGTAAACTCGGCCAGACGTTCCAAAACGTTCCGCTTCTTGGTTTACCTTGTCGAACCCACTGAGCGAGGGGGTAGCTTGCTGCCTCTCCAATAGATCATACGCAATGTTATACGCGATTGGATGTAACAAGCGGTTGGTATAAATATCTAAAGAGTCTTGATAATCATCCGCTAATGCAGAAGCAAAGAAAAACAGCATTTCAGGCTGAGCGTGAAGCAACTCCGTAAGCTTTTTAATGCAAATGATGTCAACTTGCATATGTTCATCTGCCACCACACTCCATTGGCAAGGTGTTTCTGTGAAATACTCCATCTCACCAAAAATATGATCATCACAGTTGGCTTCACCTAACTGAAAGCGTCGACCATTGGCGGCCAAAATACTCATCGAAACCCGTCCGGCAGGCACCACATAAATGTAATCTAAAGGTTCCCCTTGCTTTAGGATCGCATCACCTGAATTGAAGTAGCGGCTGCCTATTTGGCATTGATAAATGAATGCCCGAAAGTCCGCTGCCTTTTGGGCCAATAAGGTGCTGAAGCGACCTTTCGGATACGGTTTGATTCTCATAGTGTTCTCGAATGAATGAAACGGTGATTTTTCTTTATGTCACGGTTTATGGGAGGTCAAAGGACAAATGTCCTCTCGTTTTAGTCTGAGTCCCATTAAGATTGGCGTAGTTTAAACACATTGCTGACGGACTTCGAACTTTCTTGAACGAAATTGGATACCTATTTATGCGTTCAATATTTGAGAAAGAACCCAAGTCTATGAAAAAAATAAGAATTAGAGGATTATCCCATGCTTAAACAGCCTCATATTGGTGTTGATGAAACGCAAGTCGCACCCCTTGTGATTGTTTGTGGTGAACCTGATCGAGCAAATCGTATTGCGACCCTATTAGATAGCGCAGAGATGGTTTCAGAAAACCGTGAATACCGTTTATTTTCTGGACAATACAAAGGGGTACCCGTATCAGTGTGTAGTACAGGTATTGGTGCTCCATCCATGATCATTGCAGTAGAAGAGCTTAAACAATGTGGCGTCACTCATATTGTTCGTGTGGGATCGGCTGGGGCCATGCAAAGTGGCATCCAACTTGGCGATCTCATTGTTGCTGAGGGGGCAGTGCGTGATGAGGGGGGCTCGAAAGCGTATGTGGAAGCCTCTTACCCTGCGTATGCGAGTTTTTCATTATTGAAATCATTGGAGCATTTCTTATCTGGTCAAGCAACGCCGTATTATTTTGGTGTTGTTCGCTCTCACGATAGTTTCTACACAGATGATGAAGATAGCATCTGTGAATATTGGAATAAGAAAGGCATTCTTGGTGCGGATATGGAAACGTCAGCCCTTTTTGCTGTTGGACGTTTACGTGGCCTGAACGTTGCCGCTATTTTGAATAATGTGGTGCTTTACCAACAAGATGTAAAAGAGGGTGTCGATCAATACGTCAATGAAGCCGAAGTGATGATGCAGGGTGAAAAGACTGCGTCGTTAGCGGCACTTGAAGCGCTAATTAACGTCGATTAAGTCGGTTTTTATCTGTATAACAACGCCACAATCGATTGGTTACACGGTTTTTGGCGTTGATGCTCCCTCTTTGGCTTGTTTTTTATCTAGCGATGTTGTGCACTCTCGACTAGAATTCCCCGCTTCGCTTCCACTCCAACCTAAACAAGTAGAACACAAGCAATGACAACACAGTCAACGGTGATTATTGGCCTGCACAATCCTAAAAATCCAACCAATGTTGGGGCAGTAATGCGTGCAGCAGGCTGTTATGACGCAACACAAGTACGTTACAACGGTACGCGTTATAATCGTGCGGCAAAATTTCAAACAGACACTAAGAATATGCATGAACGCATTGGTTTGGTTGAGATGGATGATCTTACTGCTGAGCTTGAAAGTGATGTAGAAATTGTGTGCGTTGAACTGGCGGTGGGTGCTACGGCACTTCCTCACTTTTCCCATCCAAAGAAAGCGGTGTATGTGTTTGGTCCTGAAGATGGATCCTTACCGCAAGAGGTTGTCGATAAAGCGCACCATGTGGTTTATGTTCCGACAACCGGATGCATGAACCTTGCTGCGACGGTAAATGTGGTTTTGTATGATCGTTTAGCAAAAACGTTAGATGCTATTGATGATCACCAACAAGTCATTGCAAATCGTGACAATAAAAACCGCCTTAAAGTGAAAACTTGCGCTTAAACGCTGCATCCAGCGTCATCGAAATCATTTCATAGCAGCCAGAGGATGTTTTCCATCACTGGCTCCTGCCACCTTACATTCATATTCATCGTTATTGGACTTTGAACGCGCCATCTCTGCTCGTGCGAGCTTGCGATACTTTTGGGGAGAAACCCCAACATACCGTTGAAACGTATCGTAAAAACGGCTATTCGAGTTAAAGCCCACCGTTAGCGAAATGTCTAGTGTGCTTTTGTCTGTATCCGACAGTAGCGCTCTTGCATGGTTAATACGCATCGTTGTTACATACTGTTTGATAGTCATTTGCATCACGCGTTGAAAAATTTCCGATGCGTAGTTCTGATTAAGCGTGACTTGCTCGGCGACTTGCTTGACGGTGAGCTGGGAGTCGTAATTTCGCGCGATGAACTCTAGCATCTGGCTGACGTACTGTTGAGCGTGTTTTGATACGCCTGCTTGATGAGCTGTCTTGATTTGACCGACGTTGATCTTCTCCCACCCGACTAATCCTAATCGTTTGAGCATCATGCTTATCTCATCGGTAGCAAGCTGTTGGACATTAGAGGCTGGATGAACAAGTTCAGCACACCATCGCTTGAGCTCAAACTCACAGACTAAATCCCGATGATCCGATTGTAAGACCAGACCATGGGTAATTTGATTCACCATCTCTTTATTTAATGGCCATGTAAGAAACAGATGAATTGGGATATTTAGAATACCCATATTATGCGCTTGGTTTGGGTTGAGTAACCGATGAGGTACCGTCGCCCAAAATAGGCCAACATGTCCCGCTTTAATCGTAACAAGCTCGCCATTGATAACGTAATCCACGTCATCACCAAAGGGAATATTGATTTCTACCTGCCCATGCCAATGGTTACTCGACATCGCATGAGGCGCTCTCAGTTCGGCATCGACTTGCTGAGATTGCGAATAAAGGGATAGGGGACTGACGCATTGCGTTGCATCGCCATAATGATCAAGCGTGGCGAGTGTATAGCTGCTGTTTTCTGCTCTGGTCACGATGATCTCCTTTTAGACGGCATGTACATCAACCTAACAAAGTAGGAATTGCAGTAATGATAGCTGGTGCATGATTTCCAAAAATTCATCGCTTAATTAGTGCAGAAATGTGCATTGGAGCAAACAGTCGTTGGGATTCCTATAAAGGCGTGAATTATTCCCATTTTCTCAGATCAATGATGTTAGGTGTTTATATCTGTGAAAATGGGATTTTTACTCGCAGATATGGGACGCAAAAACCGTTGTACAAATGACATTCTGTATTCAACAAATCGCAAAGCAAAGGATACAGAAATGAATTCGCCAAAAATTACCTTTATCGGTGCAGGGTCCACCATCTTTGTAAAAAATATCCTCGGTGATGTTTTTCACAGAGAAGCACTAAAAGATGCACATATTGCCTTGATGGATATTGATGAAGTGCGTTTAGAAGAATCACACTTTGTGATCTCAAAATTGATGGAGAGCGCAGGCGCAACAGGACAAATTACCTGTCATTTAGATCAGAAAGAAGCACTCGAAAATGCAGACTTTGTTGTGGTGGCATTTCAAATTGGTGGATATGAACCTTGTACTGTCATCGATTTTGATGTGTGTAAACGTTATGGGTTAGAGCAAACCATCGCGGATACGTTAGGCGTGGGTGGAATCATGCGTTCTTTGCGTACTATTCCTCATCTTTGGAAGTTGTGTGAAGACATGACGGAAGTGTGTCCAGAAGCAACCATGCTGAACTACGTGAACCCAATGGCCATGAATACGTGGGCGATGTATGAAAAATTCCCGCATATTAAACAGGTGGGGTTGTGCCACTCGGTACAAGGTACCGCTGAGGAGTTGGCTCGAGATCTCGACATTGATTACGCAGATTTGCGTTATACCTGCGCGGGCATCAACCATATGGCTTACTACCTCACACTAGAAAAAAGGGACGAGCAAGGCGGATATCACAGTATCTATCCCGATTTATTGGCGGCGTATGAGGCCGGCTCTGTACCTAAGCCAAATATTCATGGTAATCCTCGTTGTGAAAACATTGTTCGCTATGAAATGTTTAAGAAGCTTGGCTATTTCGTCACAGAATCTTCGGAACATTTCGCCGAATATACGCCTTACTTCATTAAACCGAATCGTCCCGACTTGATTGAGCGTTATAAAGTGCCGTTGGATGAATACCCAAAACGTTGTGTAGAACAAATTGCGAACTGGAAGAAAGATCTTGAGGCTTTCAAACAAGCCGACAAGATCGAGATAAAAGAATCTCATGAGTATGCCAGTACGATCATGAATTCTATTTGGACAGGCACACCAAGTGTTATTTATGGCAACGTGAAAAACGAGGGCGTCATTACTAACTTGCCTCAAGACTGTTGTGTCGAGGTCGCATGTTTAGTTGACAGAAATGGTATTCAGCCAACCAAAGTCGGGGCAATTCCTAATCATTTAGCCGCGCTTATGCAAACCAATATAAATGTGCAAACACTGCTCACAGAGGCCATTTTGACCGAAAACCGAGAGCGCATTTACCATGCTGCATTGCTCGACCCTCATACAGCAGCAGTACTAGGCATTGAGGAAATTTATGCTCTGGTCGATGAACTGATAGAAGCCCATGGTGATTGGTTACCAACGTGGGTACATCAAAATCAGTAAAACAAAATAGCGAATACAAAGAATAACTAAAACAGGGTGTTATATCGCCTTAAGTAACACCCTCCAATAACGAATGAATAAACGCAGCATTACGCTGTAAGGAATGCACATGAGCGTCTCTTTTAAAACCAAGCTCAGTTATGGATTGGGCGCATACGGTAAAGATTTTGCTATCGGCATCGTTTATATGTATCTAATGTACTATTACACAGACGTCGTTGGGATATCGGCGGGTATAGTCGGAACTATTTTCCTCGTGGCTCGAATTTGGGATGCGGTGAATGACCCGATCATGGGGTGGATTGTGAATAACACCCGTTCACGGTGGGGTAAGTTTAAACCGTGGATCTTTATTGGCACGATTGCTAACTCAATAGCGCTTGTGTTGGTATTTAGTGCTCATCATATTGAAGGACCATGGCTGATCCCCTACATTGCGGTCACTTACATTTTATGGGGTATGACTTACACCCTAATGGATATCCCTTTTTGGTCATTGGTGCCGACGTTAACGCTAGATAAGCGCGAACGTGAAGAACTAGTGCCTTTTCCTCGCTTCTTTGCGAGCCTTGCGTGGATTGTAACGGCTGCTGTCGTCATGCCGTTTGTGGATTATGTTGGCGGGGATGACAAAGGTTTTGGCTTCCAAATGTTTACTTGGGTGTTAGTGGCATTCTTTGTAATTTCGACCGCTATTACGCTCACCAATGTGCATGAGCGTTACTCTTCGGCTCAAAGTGATGAACAAGCTAACGAAAGAATGTCGATTAAGCAATTGCTCGGCATGATCTATAAAAATGATCAGTTATCCAGCTTGCTTTGTATGTCACTGTGCTACAACTTAGCGACCAATATCATTACTGGTTTTGCCGTTTACTACTTCACTTATGTTTTGGGCCGAGAGGACTTGTTCCCTTACTACATGGCATACGCGGGTATTGCTAATCTGATTACTTTGGCTATCTTCCCTAAATTGGCTCGATTTGTTTCGCGTCGTGTGCTTTGGGCGGGCGCATCCATCATGCCGCTATTGGGCAGTGTCGTCTTAATGTTTATTGGTATTACCGGTTCTGTTACGGTGCCGCTGATTGTTCTAGCGGGTGTATGTTTGAATATTGGCACGGCATTCTTCTGGGTGCTTCAAGTCATCATGGTTGCTGATACGGTGGATTACGGTGAATGTAAACTAGGAGTGCGTTGTGAAAGTGTGGCTTACTCAGTGCAAACATTGGTGGTGAAAGGGGGCTCTGCCTTTGCAGCATTCTTTATTGGTTTAAGTTTATCCTTAGTCAATTATGTGCCAAATGTTGTGCAATCGGCTGAGACGATTCAAGGTATGCAGTATGTGATGGTCGCGCTACCAAGTATCTTCTTTGCGATTACTCTGTTCATTTACTTTAAGTTCTACAAGTTAAATGGTGAGTTCCAGCAAAAGATCCAAGATCAATTGATGGACAAATACGGTGATAGAACAGAAGAGACCATTCCCGCGGTCACTACACCCATCGCATCAAGCAACGGTTAAACGTTAAATCACGACAGACTTAATAGTCTCTATCACGTTAAAAACAATGCCTCGCAGTTGCGGGGCATTGTTTTATCAAAAAGACTAAGAATCAACGACTAACTGTAAGCGCGAGCAACTCGGCCTTGGCAGTCTAAGGTGTAGCGTTTGCTGTATGCGGGAATAAAAACTGACTGGCCTTTTTCGACGATACAAGTTTCGCCATTTTCGTGAGTGAGCACTAACGTACTGTCTAATGGTAACAAGATCTCAGCAGTGAGAACCTCAAGGTCCCGTTTATCTGATTTCGGAATAATCGCAAATTTAAAATCATCAACAGGGATTGGGTATTCTAACATGCCGTTGTTTACGTTTGGTTCTAGCAACAAACGGTCAAATGGCATTTCATTAAAGCGTGTACATGCCACCAGTTCTTCCACGTCCATGTACTTTGGTGTTAAGCCTGCTCGTAGTACGTTGTCGGAGTTTGCCATGATCTCCAACCCCGTTCCGTGAATGTATGCGTGAGGTGTTTCTGCATCTAAGTACATCGCCTGTCCAGGTTCCAACGTGATCACATTCAGTAGCAGGGGACCAAATAAACCGATGTCATCAGGGTATTGTTTTTCTAGCTCTAAGATCAGATTAAACAAAGGTAGGTCAGTGATCCGCGCTTGCGCGAGAAGTACCGTCAGGGCCATTTCTTTTTGTTCACCCTCAAGAGAGAGTAATCCAGAGAAGAAGTGAGCTAAACCTGTAGGCGTTTGCTCGGCAATAAGATCGTCAACCAAACCTTGCAGTTCCGGAATTGCCATTTCAGAGAAGAAACTGATGATCTCAGAAATTGGGCGAAAGCCATTCATTGCTTTGTATTGCGTCAGTGCGTAAACCAACTCAGGTTTGTGGTTTGGATCTTTGTAGTTACGATTGGCAGCGGTTAGAGGAATGCTGCTTTGCTCCTCTCGTGCAAAACCTGCTTCCGCTTGCTGTTTGTTAGGGTGAACTTGAATAGACAGCGCGTTTTCTGCGGCCAGTATTTTAAATAGGTATGGAAGCTCTCCAAAACGCGTTGCGATTGGTTCACTGAGAATCGCACTCATGTCTTGATTGATTAAGGTAGAGAGTTTGGTTTCCTCTCCGTTTAGCATCACGGTTGAACAACCATTGCAGTGCGCTCCCATCCAAACTTCAGCTTGTGGTTCGCCAGTTGGGTTTTCAATACCAAACAGTTGGTTGACCGAGGTTTTGCTGCCCCATGCGTAATTTTGAATAGCATTGTTCATAAGGTAGAACATTGAGCGAGCAGTATGCGGTTGATGGGTTTCAGTTTCAAATATCGTTAATGCAGACATCTTTGGTCACCATAAAAGAATCATGACTTGGGCTGAATAGCCCAAGTCATGGCAGTTATTGAGAGGAGGATTAAGCGGCCGCTTGGACCATTTTTGCTTTGCGAACTTTTTTCAGCGTGACGCACGTAACGGCAGTGACCGTTGCACCCGTTGCCATACAAAGTAGTGCCAGTACTGGGAAATTCATTGCACCAAGGAGTGCGACCACAGGGCCACCGTGTGCGACGCTATTTGTGATGCCGAATGAGAATGCCATGACGGCAGCGACCATTGAGCCAAGAACGTTGGCAGGGATAACTGACATTGGATCTTGTGCCGCAAACGGGATTGCGCCCTCAGAGATACCAACCAGACCCATTGCACCGGCTGCTTTACCTGCTTCGGTTTCTGAAGCCTCGAACAAATCGAACTTACGACCCAGCGCCGTTGCCAGAGCCATACCTAGAGGTGCAACTGGAATGGCACACGCCATCGCACCCATAAACTGAGTTTGACCGCTTGCAATCATGCCCACAGAGAATAGGAACGCGACTTTGTTGAATGGGCCACCCATATCGAAGCCAGCCATACCGCCGAGTACGATGCCAAGAAGTACAACGTTACCGGTACTCATGCTGGTTAGAAGAGCTGTTAGACCGTCCATTAGGCTTGCGATTGGCGCGCCAATAACGAAGATGAACAGACCTGCGATAAACAACGAACCAGTGATTGGTGCAATCATGATAGGCACCAAAGGTTGGATGAATTTGTGGTAGTTAATCGACGTAATCCACTTCACGAAGTAACCCACAAGCAGACCAGCGATGATGGCACCGATAAAGCCTGTTCCTGCTTCTGCGCCGTAGAACGAGCCGTTGTTTGCAATCCAACCACCAATCAAGCCAGGAGCTAGAGCAGGGCGGTCAGCAATCGCGTAAGCAATGTAACCCGCGAGAATTGGGATCATTAGCGTAAAGGCAACCACACCAACGTTGAGGATCTGGTTCCACATACTGCCGTCTGGAATCGCCATGCCCGCTTCTGTGGGTTGGCCACCAACCGCTAATGCGAGGGCGATCAATAAACCACCCGTCACGACGAATGGGATCATGTGGGATACGCCATTCATCAGGTATCGATACAGATCAGAGCGTGCTTGTGATGCTTTATCTGCCACAGAAGCTTGTGAAGTGCTGTTTGCATCGCCTTGAAATTCTGGTGCAGTTAACGCTTGATTAATCAGTCCTTGCGCATCGCGGATTGGGGCTTTGACGTTGGTTTTTACCACACGTTTTCCCGCAAAGCGGTTCATGTCGACTTGTTTGTCACATGCGACGATGATTGCGTCAGCACGCTCGATTTCTTCTGCGGTTGGGCTGTTTTTCACGCCAATG
The DNA here is from genome assembly GCF_019670485.1 of Vibrio alfacsensis. Lineage (NCBI taxonomy): Bacteria > Pseudomonadati > Pseudomonadota > Gammaproteobacteria > Vibrionales > Vibrionaceae > Vibrio > Vibrio alfacsensis. Next base: position 1,120,332 of record NZ_AP024166.1, on the reverse strand, counting down.
GAACCGTTGGTTTCGACTTTGATTTGGTAACCCATAGCCGCTGCGCCTTTCTCCAAGGCTTCTGCCGCGAGGTAAGTGTGTGCAACGCCAGCCGGACAACCCGTAACACCAATGATGAAACCTTGGTTTGCTGGTGCATCTGCCACTGGGTTAGGCTCGTCTTTCGCAAGAAGAAGTGCCAGCGCATCTTTGTTGTCTGTGGTGCTTAGGAATGCGTCAATAAAGCCGTCTTCGATCAGCTTTGAAGACAATTCTGCAAGCACTTCAATGTGGTGGTTATCGCCGCCATCAGGGGACGCGATCATGAAGAAAAGTTTTGATGGCAGACCATCTTCTGCACCATATTCGATGCCTGATTTGCTTACACCGATCACAACCGCAGGTTCAATGACGGCAGAACTTTTGGCGTGTGGGATCGCCACACCCTCTTCAAAGCCAGTATTTCCTAGTTCTTCGCGTGCTTTAATATCCGCAAGGAATTGCTCTTGATCAGAAATACGACCTTGAGCGTGAAGAACCGCTACCAATTCTTTAAATACGTCTTCTTTTGATGTTGCTTGAAGATCAAGCTTAATTAAATTTTCGTTTATTAGTTTGGTGATCATTGTAGAACCCCTATAAATATATTTTTTATTTCAGAGGTATTGTGAAATTAGACGTGAATAGACTGTAGTGAATAAAAAATGCATTCACTGGAGGATTGTAACTGTCTAGCTAGAGTGTGATTTAGATCGTCAACTGGACAAAATTGACTGAATATCTGTAGCAATCTGATGGATGGTTGTAATTTGTTCGTTTGTGCCTTTTGGCTATGTTATATATGGCTTTATGCTTGTGCTAATCTTGTTTGTAACTGGAAAAATGATTCGTTAACTGGATTTTTGTAACATTAAATTTGAACTGTGATTTCGCTCAATAGCACAAAAATCCAGTTCAGTGTATATCTATGGTCATAGCATCATGGTTGCGTAATTAAGAGTTCGTATAATGGTTTTTCATGATTTGATTTCATCAGTATTAAGTGAGCGAGAACCCTTTCATAATATTTGGTTTGCTGGTGATTTTCATACGCCACCTGAATTTAGCTATCAGGTTAATTTCCCTAGATTGGAATTGGTGCTCTCTGGTGAATATATCAATGAAATGGAAAGTCATGACCGTAAAGTATCGCATATTGTCGCTAAAGCAGGAGATGCGATATTTATACCACCAAACTGTTGGAATAAGCCGGACTGGGATTCTGACTGCTCAGTATTAAGCATTCTGTTTGGCCGCCGTCAGTTGGGGTTAAGTTTTGTCAGTAAACGCAAAGGCGAAGCGAGCTTTTACGATATTCAAAAGCACAGTATTCAAACACGCTCTGGATTTGCTATCGACAACATTTTGGAAGCGTTGAGTTCATTGGCGCGTGAATGCAATAAAAATCCAATGGATGAGTTGTTGTTGCAAGCTTTATTGCAATACGCGAATTCGATGCTTGAAGCGCCGATTGAGCAGCAGTCGAACAACCGTGTGCAAGATCTTTATCAAGGTATCTGTATATACATTCAAGAGAACTTTCATCGTCCAATTACTCGCGACAGCATTGCGTCCCGATTTAGTATTTCTGCCAATCATTTGTCTCGCTTGTTCCGCCAACAAGGGCATATGACGCTAGCAGATTACATTACTTGGGTGCGAGTAGACCGCGCGAAGTTCATGCTCAAAAAGTATAACTTCAAGTTGAATGACGTTTCGTTACGTTGTGGATTTAAGGATGTGAATTACTTCTGTCGCGTATTTAAGAACCGTACAGGCCGAACGCCAACAGAGTATCGAGGTTCAATTTAAAACGGAAAAACGGTAAAGGTTAAGCGAGCAGTCTCGACATGGCGTACATAAGGAGAGCCTGTAAGTCGACGCTGCTTTTGGTTGATAGTAGCCGAGTTGCCATTTGGTCCGTCAGCAAGTTGCGGGTTAAGTTCGTTGCGGTGATGATTTGCTCTCGAGTGGGCTTTGCCGGTATTACCAGTGCTATAGCCAGATGAACGTTACCCATTTTTGAAGCCCAATCCATAGGTTTTTCGTTCGCAATTACGGCGACAGAAATATGCTCCACACCATCGAACATGACATGTGGCAGCGCAATGCCTGGTGTGACACAAGTCGACGATCGCTCTTCTCGTTTCACAAAAGCGAGAATCAATTCATCTGGGTGAATGGGATGGATCAGTTGAGCAAGCCCTTTTAAACACTCAAATTTGGTTAATTCTGTATGTGCTTTGGCATAGTGCCACTGAATCTCACTGGGTGGGCAAATTTGTGGCAGGCGGGTGGCGAGTTGGCTGGAAAATTCATAATTAATCTGAGAGCCCACAACGGTAAAGTGCTCCGCGACGATGTCTTTAATGACAAAGCAAGCCAGTTCCGCATCGATGCCAATCGCGGTAATTTGACAAAGATCGCCTTGTTGCAAACCAACTTGAAGCACCGCGAGAGAGCGAGTCAGTTCTGCGGTGCGATTTTGCGTGATATTAATGATGCGTAAGGTGCTTTTGAATTTTTTTGCCACGCGATAAAGCGGCTGTGCTACATGGGCACTGGCGTTTGTATCATCAACAAAGAAAGTAATTTGATATTCGTTCATCAGCGTGAATTATCGACAGTGTACAAGAAACACTTTATCGACGTTGAGCAACACATCTTCAATCGGGATTTGAATTTTGTTTGTGCCCTCAAAGCGGCCTGGCTGTTCGATCTCAATATCGGATACGATAAGCACACGATCGGCTTGGGCAATATCATGCGGCGTGAGTTGGTTCTCGATCCCCATTGCGCCTTGTGTTTCGACTTTAATTTGTAGGTTATGCTTTGGCGCCGCTTTCATCAATGCATCTGCTGCCATATAAGTATGAGCGATGCCGGTAGGGCATGCTGTCACCGCTACGATTTTCATGTTCTATCCGTATTATTTTTTTGTGGATATTAGCACAGAGGTCCACGAAAGAACGGATTTAAAGCGGGTAAACGCAAGAGCTCTATCACAATTTAAATTTCATGTTACATTAATCCAGTTAATGCACTTTTTGTCCTGTATCTCAGGGAGTGCTAGGTGGTTAATCTATGTTCGAGCGTGAACATTGCAAGGTACAAACAATGGACATTACAAACCTTATTGAGCCGGAAACGATTTGCTTAAACTTGAAGGCTCAAACGAAAGATGAAGCGCTCAAAGAGCTCGTCGACATGTTGGACGCGGCGGGCAAGCTCACTAGCAAAAGTCAGTTCTTGGCGGATATTTGGAAGCGAGAAGAGATTGGCAATACCGGCTTTGATGAGGGTATTGCCATTCCTCATGCCAAGAGTTATGCCGTCGCGAAACCTGCTGTAGCGGTTGGGATCAGTCGTGATGGCATTGACTATGGTGCTGACGATGGTGAGTTATCCCATGTTTTTTTTATGCTGGCCTCGCCTGATGGTCATGATCATCACCACATCGAGGTGTTGGCACAAATCTCCACCAAAATCATTGAAGACGGTTTTGTTTGTCAGTTAAAACAAGCTGAAACGGTCGAGCAAGCTCGCGCCTTACTTACCGACATTCAGACGAATACTCCTGAATCAGACATCCATTCTTTAGCGTTTGACCCCGAGCCGCTAAGTCCTTGGGCGCAAAGTCTGGGCCGCATGAAAGAACATCTTCTGTATGGCACATCACACATGATCCCATTTATTGTGGCTGGTGGCGTTTTGTTATCGTTGTCGGTCATGATCACCGGACAAGGCGCGGTTCCAGAAAACGGTATTTTGGCCGATATTGCTCAAATGGGCATCGCAGGTTTAACGCTATTTACGCTCGTCCTTGGTGGGTATATTGCCTATTCCATAGCAGATAAACCCGGTCTCGCACCTGGCATGATAGGAACCTGGATTGCAGTCAGTCATTATAATACGGGCTTTTTAGGGGCGATAGTTGTCGGTTTTTTCGCCGGCTACGTCGTCTGGTTGCTGAAGAAGATACAATTACCAGACAGCATGAGCTCCCTCGGTTCTATCTTCATTTACCCATTGGTAGGTACGTTCTTAACCTGTGGCGCTGTGATGTGGGTGATAGGTGCGCCAATCGCGAATGCCATGACAACGATGAACGAAGTCCTCACTGGCATGGCAGGCTCAGGAAAAATCATGCTAGGTACTGTACTTGGTGCGATGACGGCATTTGATATGGGTGGGCCAATCAACAAAGTGGCGACCTTATTTGCCCAAACACAAGTCAATACACAGCCTTGGCTTATGGGTGGCGTCGGCATCGCAATTTGTACGCCACCACTTGGTATGGCGTTAGCGACGTTTCTATCGCCGAAGAAATTTAAACGTGATGAACGTGAAGCGGGTAAAGCGGCGGGCATCATGGGAATGATAGGTATCAGCGAGGGTGCGATTCCATTTGCGGCTGGTGACCCTGCTCGAGTGCTGCCTGCGATTGTTGCGGGTGGTATTGTTGGTAATGTGATCGGGTTTATGTTCCATGTGATTAACCACGCACCATGGGGTGGTTGGATTGTGCTTCCCGTCGTTGATGGAAAGCTCGGTTACATCATCGGCACGATGGTTGGCTCACTGACGACCGCGCTGATTGTGATCGCATTGAAGAAAACCGTGACAGAAGATGACAACATGCTGGGAGGTCGCCAAACCTCGACGTCGGTAACGGGAGAGGGAGAAGCGGATATTCTTGCCGTAACATCTTGTCCATCAGGTGTGGCGCACACTTTCTTGGCGGCGAAGTCTCTTGAAAAGGCGGCTTGTGCTCTGGGTATTAAGATTAAAGTCGAAACGCAAGGTGCAAACGGCATTATCAATCGAATTACTGAAAAAGATATCGTAAGAGCAAAGTTCGTTATTTTTGCCCATGACGTCGCGATTAAAAAACCAGAGCGTTTTCGCAATATGAAAGTGATCGACGTCAGTACTAAGGACGCAATGCTTAATGCCACGGCACTGTTACAAGCGAGGAGAACCTCTTAAATGCTAAGCGTGTTTGTCTGACTATTGAACATGAGATGAGATTGCTCCATCAACACGATGGAGCATTTTTATTTTTGAACAAAGTATTGAACTAAGAAATCGATAAAAGCACGAATGCGCTGTGGTTGATGCTCACTATCTTTATACACGAGATACATAGGTAACTTAATGGTTTGATAGTGCTCTAGAATTTGCGTTAACTTGCCGTCTTTGATTTCTTTCTCCACCATCCATTTTGGCATCGCCGCAATCCCTTGTCCTAACTTGGCCATTTGAACCAACATTTCAGGACTGTCACTCTTTACCTGCTCTTTTACTTTGACTTTTATTGAGTCGGTACCATTGTGAAAACGCCATAGATTTGATGGCGTTGATAGTGAGTAGGTTAGGCAAGAATGCTCAGTTAAATCTCTTGCTGATAATATTGGGTCATGACGCTCGAGATAGTCTGGTGATGCAAAATACACCAATTCATTATCCATTAACCAGCGTGCCTTTAACCCCGAGTCTTTTAAAGAGGCGGCGCGAATTGCAATGTCGACATTTCCCTCAACTAAATCGACGAACTTATCGGATACGGAAACATCCACCGACACATCAGGGTGCTGACCAAGAAAGTTGCTTAAAGGTTCAGACAGTAGACGCACACTGAACGCACTTGGAACCGAGAGCTTTAATTCACCAGAGACGGATGCTTGTTCCTGTCTGAGTTGAGATTCAAAGGAATCGATTCGTTCGGTGAGTTCTTGTGCAATAGCGAGGTATTGCTTGCCGTTTGGCGTTAGGCTGATAGCACGTGCATGCCGATGAAAAAGGGTAATCCCGACCTCTTTCTCAAGCCAAGCGATCTTCTTGCTAATGGCACTTTGGGTTGTATTAAGTTCATTCGCTGCTGCTGTAAATGAGCCGAGTTGAGACACGCGACAAAAGACTTTCAAACACGCAAATTTATCCATAATGCATTCCTATTTGGAATGGTAATAAGCTGAATACTAGCCTAGTTAAGTTATAAGTGGAATGCTTTAATGCTTCCATCATTTGCTTGGAGTTAAAATTATGTCTTTTGTTCAAGGGTTGTTAATCGCGTTTTTCTTGTTTGCTAGTTCGATCAAAGTTATCGGTTGGGTAAAGCCTATTTTTGAAACTCAACTTGCTTTTTTCCATAAGTATGGCCTCAATCGAGCAGCCATGTTTTTGGTGGGATTAGTCGAAGCAACAGGTGCGATTTTGATGTTAATCGGATTGATATTTGCCAATAACGAGCTCAGTGCAATGGGTGCGGGGTTGATCGCATTTACATCTATTGGTGCTATGTTCTTCCATTTTCGCTTTGATACATGGAAAGATGCCATACCATCATTAGTTACATTGGCCCTCTCAGTGAGCGTTGTTTTACCTGTGCTAATGCCATTTATTATGCATATCTAGTTGATACTTATTACAAGTAATGTTCTGACTAATTTAGTAAGATGCGGGAATAGTAACATGCAGAAAACACAATGAGTTTGAATTCAAGGAGGCTTGCAATGGAAAAACAAAAAGTCGCATTTATTGGTTTGGGTGTAATGGGATACCCAATGGCGGGTTACTTAAGCAAGGCTGGCTTTGAAACCAAAGTTTATAACCGTACCAAAGTGAAAGCTGAAAAGTGGGCGTCAGAGTATCAAGGAGTGGTGTGTGAGACGCCACGTGAAGCCGCAGAGGGCTGTGATATCGTTTTCATGTGTGTAGGCAATGATGATGACGTGCGCAGCGTTGTATACGGTGAAGAGGGCATTTTGGTTGGCTTAAAAGCGGACGCAGTGTTGGTTGATCACACGACGACATCGGCAGATCTCGCGGTCGAGCTTGCTGATGCATGTGCGAAATACGGTAATCATTTTGTCGATGCCCCTGTTTCCGGCGGCCAGGCTGGCGCAGAAAATGGCGTGTTGACCATCATGTGTGGTGGCGAGCAGAGTGCTTTTGACCGCGTTTCTCCGGTAATGGATGTGTACGCGAAGCAAATGACGCTACTAGGAGAAAATGGCCAAGGTCAACGCTGTAAAATGGTAAACCAAATCTGTATCGGTGGTGTACTGCAAGGTTTGAGTGAGGCACTGCTGCTGGCGCAAAAATCAGGCCTAGACATTGCTCAAGTCGTGGAGACGCTAAAGCACGGCGCGGCAGGTTCATGGCAGATGGAAAATCGCGCAAATACCATGGCGCAAGATAAGTTTGATTTTGGTTTTGCTATCGATTGGATGCGTAAAGATTTAGGCTTTTGTCTGCAAGAAGCAGAGCGAGTGGGCTTAGAGTTACCGCTGACAAAGAAAGTGGATGAGCAATACGCTGATCTCCAGCGTGATGGTTTGGGTCGTATGGATACGTCAGTATTGATTAAAGCCGTCGCTAAAAATCAGTAATAATTTGAAAATCAGTATCAGTAATAGATAAACAGTTCTTTGGTATCAAAGAGCTTAAAGAAACGTAAGTTGATCATAATGAATCTCCTTGAGCATTGCTTGTGATTAGTGATTTGAAATAAGGAGGTGCATTCGAGCTCCTCCTTTTTTATGTCTATTCGTCACGCAGTGTGATGATTACAGCGTTAGCTTACTTGTTTAAGCCTAGTGCAACCTCAAGGCCTTTACCGTAGGCTTCGTCCGCTTGGTAAGCGTGTTGAACGTGACGCTCTTTGATGAACTCTGGCACACCATCCATTGCACGAGCAGTGTTATCGAACAGAACTTGACGTTGCTCTTCGCTCATTAGGCGGAATAGGTCACCCGCTTGGCTGAAGTAGTCTTCATCTACACGGTGATCAAAGTGGTCAGCGTTGCCGTTGATGCGCAGTGGTGGCTCAGAGTAATCTGGTTGCTCAGCCCATTCTTGCTTGTAGTTTGGCTCGTAACCAATAGTAGAACCAAAGTTGTTATCGACACGCATTGCACCGTCGCGGTGGTAGCTATGTACAGGGCAACGAGGTGCGTTCACTGGGATTTGGTGATGGTTCACACCCAGACGGTAACGCTGAGCATCGCCGTATGCGAACAAACGACCTTGTAGCATCTTGTCTGGAGAGAAACCGATGCCTGGTACGACTGCTGCTGGGTTGAACGCTGATTGTTCAACTTCTGCGTAGAAGTTTTCTGGGTTACGGTTCAGTTCGAACTCACCAACAGGGATCAGTGGGTAATCTTTTTGAGACCATACTTTTGTTAGGTCGAATGGGTTGAAGTTGACTTCATCCGCTTCTAGTTCAGGCATGATCTGTACGTACATCTTCCATTTAGGGAAGTCTTGACGCTCAATTGCCTCGTAAAGGTCACGGTGGTGGCTTTCGCGGTCTTTACCTACGATCGCTTCAGCTTCTTGGTCAGTTAGGTTTTTGATGCCTTGTTGAGTTTTGAAGTGGAATTTCACCCAGTAACGCTCGTTTTCTGCGTTGATGAAGCTGAATGTGTGGCTACCAAAACCATGCATATGACGGTAAGAAGCAGGGATACCACGATCACTCATTACGATGGTCACTTGGTGGAACGCTTCTGGTAGTGATGTCCAGAAATCCCAGTTATTTGTTGAGCTGCGCATGTTAGTGCGAGGGTCGCGTTTTACCGCGTGGTTTAGATCTGGGAATTTTAGAGGATCACGTAGAAAGAATACTGGTGTGTTGTTACCAACTAAATCCCAGTTACCCTCTTCAGTGTAAAATTTCAATGCAAAACCACGAATGTCGCGCTCTGCATCAGCCGCACCACGTTCACCCGCTACTGTCGTAAAACGAGCGAATAGGTCAGTTTTTTTGCCGATCTCTGAGAAGATTTTTGCACGAGAGTATTGAGTGATGTCGTGAGTCACAGTAAATGTACCGTAAGCTCCAGAACCTTTTGCGTGCATACGACGCTCTGGGATCACTTCACGATCAAAATGTGCTAGTTTTTCAAGGAACCAAACATCTTGTAGTAGTTGAGGGCCACGAGGGCCTGCAGTCATAACATTTTGGTTATGGGCAACAGGGCAGCCAGCTGCAGTGGTCAGTTTCTTGCTCATTCGAGTTTCCTTGCAATAGTGATATTAAATCTGAGTTTTCAGTGGTTGCTGAAATTTATGCGAGGAGAATAACGCCATAAATGAGAATAAAAAAACAGTTATTAACAATCAATGTGATAGGTATCACCTATCCTTTAACGTGTTGTTAAATATCATGTTTTGCTTAATTAACAATATTAATCGTGTGGATTAATTTGTCATTTCAATCATCTGTCGTGGAAATGATTTCTGCCCAATTCAGTGATCACAAAAATAGACAGAAATCAGTTATCTACTGAGTTAGAGATTACCCATATTTAACTTCAAGCGCTTCGGCTTTGAGTAAACTTGGATGTGATGCGAGTTGAGCGCCGTAGCGTTGAATGTTTGGGAAGCGTTCGATAACACCAAATTTATTTAACACATCGACAATAAATGACATCATAAAGTCCGCGCCAGTGAGGCGATCTTCAACAAGGTATTGTTTACCCTCGAGGCACTCATCAACGTAACCCATTACTTTCATGGTTTCGGCATCTGCATAGTCTGCAAGAAAGTTGGTCGGTGTACCGTCTTTAGCGACAAACATTTTTAGTAACAGTGGCACCATTGCCGAGCTTTCTGCAAAGTGCATCCACTGAAGGTACTGGGTGTAAGCTTTTGTGCCTCGTTGTGGTACAAAACGACCATCGCCGTATTTGTCTATTAGGTATTCAGTGATCGCACCGGATTCTATTACGACCTCATCGTCATCCTCTAAAACAGGTGACTTACCCAAAGGATGGATACTCTTTAGCTCTGGTGGGGCTAAAAAGCTGACATTATCACGGAGGTAAGGGACCACTTCATAATCGACGCCGAGTTCTTCCAGTAGCCATATGATTCGCTTTGAACGAGATTGGTTTAAATGATGTAACTTGATCATTGAAAATTCCTTTTATTTACAGTGGTTGATTGGTTTGGATAACCAACTTGCCAAAATTTTTGCCTTCCAGAAGACCAATGAAAGCTTCTGGCGCATTTTCCAACCCTTGAACTAAGTGCTCACGGTAGTGAATTTTTCCCTCTGCGAGCCATTGGCTCACGTCTTTAACAAAATTGGTGTAGCTGTGCTCATCGTGATCGAAAATGATGAATCCTTGCATCTTGATGCGTTTTACCAGAATGTTACCCATCAGCATCGACATACGATCTGGGCCGTCAGGTAGAGACGTGGCATTGTATTGAGAGATCAAGCCACATAGCGGTACACGAGCGCCGACATTAAGAAGAGGTAGTACCGCATCAAAGACTTTTCCGCCTACGTTTTCAAAGTAGATATCGATGCCTTTGTCGCATATTGCTGCGAGCTGCTCTGCAAAGTCTTCTGCGGTGTGATCAAGACAATCATCGAACCCTAAGGTGTCTTTTGCGTACTGGCACTTCTCTGCGCCGCCTGCAACACCAATCACTCGGCAGCCTTTTAGTTTACCGATTTGACCCACCATAGAGCCAACCGCGCCTGTTGCCGCTGCGACAACGAGCGTATCACCAACCTTAGGTTGTCCGATTTCCAGTAGACCCACATAAGCGGTAAAGCCGGGCATGCCTAAAACACCTAACGCGTAAGACGGGTGAGTTGGCTCGCTGCCTAACTTGAACAAGCCATCGCCGTTAGATAGGGCGTAATCTTGCCAACCGGTATAAGCGACCACCCACTCACCTTCTTCATAATCAGAACGGCGAGAAGCTACAACCTGACACACTGTCCCTCCAACCATTACATCGTTGATTTCAACGGGATCAGCGTAAGATTTCGCGTCACTCATACGTCCACGCATGTAGGGATCTAGTGATAGATACACGCTGCGCAGAAGCACTTCGCCCTCGTTTGGTGTAGGGATAGCCGTTTGCTCTAATCGAAAGTTACTTTGAACTGGAGAGCCCACTGGGCGATTGGCGAGAACGATTTGACGGTTATGTGTTGGAGTCATGTTGTTTCCTTATTTATTATTAGACCAGTCGTCTAGTTATGGTTCCTAAAAAATCCGCCGTACTTTTTATGAAAAGATTAAGGCGGATTAAGTGTAGCTGTTTAGTGAGAGGCGTCTTTGCTTCGTTTGGTTGTTTTCAGTTCATGATCAGAATGTTTTCTAAGCATGCTCTGAGTGCTTTCAAAGCTGCGCATTAAACCAGAACGATCTTGATAGAGCTTATTAAGTAAACTTGCACCGATCCATTGGTGATAGACTAAATGGGCCGTTTGTTCGGCAGAGGTAACTTGAATCGAGCCATCTTCAATACCCATTTGAATACACTCTTCAATGGCTTTCACAACCTGACTCGCGCCGCTGGCGAGTTTGATTCGCATCGCATCAGACAGATCGGATACTTCAGCACTCAGCTTGACGACTAGGCATTTGTTGGCGTTGCATTGGCCATTTTCGATAGCCATCCAACGTTCAAAGTAACTGAGGATGCGATCACAACCAGATCCATCACTTTCTGAAAAGTGAGCCTTTATCATTTTAAGATAACGCGTGAAGTAATCTTCAATTAAAGCCTCACCAAATTGTTCTTTTGACTTAAAGTAGTGATAGAAAGATCCCTTGGGTACATCCGCTACTTTGAGCAATTCGGATAACCCTACGCTAGTAAAGCCTTTGGCGACGACCAATTGGTAGCCGACATCTAAGATGTGTTGACGAGTATCGTTCGTTTTTGCGTTCATGAATCTACCATAAACAAAATTAGACCAGTCGTCTAGTGGTTCCTGGGTGTTATTTGATCAACTCGTATTCAATCACATAGAGCTCATCGATATTTGGGTAAATTTCACGAATAAGTTCTTTTAGTTTTGGCAGTTCAATGGCTTCTTGCTCGGCGTGAAATTCATTGATGTCCTCAAATTTGAGCGGAGCGACTGATAAGATTTTGATGTTACAAACTTTGCGGTCTGTCTCTAGAGTAAACACTTCCACTTCGGTATTGGGTACATAGTGGCTTTCTGATTCGTCACGGATGGTGATGGTCTTTTTGCCCGCCGTGATAAGCGGAGTTAGGAATTCAAAAAAAGTAATTTTCGTTGGATGAGATGACATGATGGATGCTCTTAATTGGGGGGATAAGCAGACATTATACGGTTCAGTTTGCCGCGTTCATAACGAAATTGCATGGATAAATACTTATCGAGTTTTAGATAAAAAAAATCCCTCTCGATTGAGAGGGATTGGCAGCATGCAAAGGTGTATATTAAGCTTCTACGCCCATTTCTTGGAATAGACGACGGCAAGCACGGCCATCACTATGGAATAAGTGGCAGCGGTGAGCTGGAATGCCGATTTCTAGTTTATCGCCAGTATCAACATCTAATGTGTCTGGTTGACGGAAAATAACGTCAGCGTCAGCGCCTTCTAGGTTCAAGTAAACTTGTGTTTCATTACCAAGTTTCTCAACAATCATCACTTCACCGTGGATCGATGCCTCTGCCTCTGACGCAGAAAGTAGGTGCTCAGGGCGAACACCTAGAGACATGCGGTCGCCGCGGTTAACTGTCGTTCCATCCACAGGGATCCAGAAAGAAGTGCCGTTTGATAGCTGAACTTTCACGCGTTCTGCTTCGACTTCATCAATGAATACGCTCATGAAGTTCATTTTTGGAGAACCAATGAAGCCTGCAACGAAACGGTTTTGTGGGTAGTGGTATAGCTCCAATGGCTTACCTACTTGTGATACAAAACCGCCGTCTAGAACCACAATTTTATCTGCCATCGTCATCGCTTCTACCTGATCGTGCGTTACGTAGATCATGGTACAGCCTAGCTGGCGTTGTAGCTTAGTGATCTGAGCGCGCATGTTTACACGTAAAGCCGCATCAAGGTTTGATAATGGCTCATCCAGTAGGAAAACATTCGGCTGTGAAACAAGAGTACGACCGATAGCAACACGTTGACGTTGACCACCTGACAGCGCTTTAGGCTGACGTTCCAGCAAGTGACCTAATTGAAGAATTTCAGCGGCGTGTTCAACGCGCTTGTCGATTTCTGCTTTGTCTGCTTTAGCCAGTTTCAGACCAAATGACATGTTGTCGTATAAATTTAGGTGAGGGTAAAGCGCGTAAGACTGGAACACCATACCAACACCACGTTTGGATGGTTCTACGTCGTTCATGCGCTCGTCACCAATATACAAATCACCAGAAGTAATGTCTTCAAGACCGGCAATACAACGTAGAAGAGTAGATTTACCACAGCCTGATGGGCCAACGAAAACAACGAATTCACCTTCGTTAATTTCTAGATCTACGTTTTTAGAAATCAGTACGTCGCCATACGCTTTACAAACATTTTTTAACGTGACACTCGCCATGTAGCTCGTCCTCGATCAATTTTTATTTTTCACCGCTCATCATTATATGAATTTTATCGCGAGCAGTAACAGTAGGAATTGGTAAGTTATCGGTTGGTAAGAAAAACTGGGTAGTGCTCCAAATGTCCTGAAATAGGAGCACTACCCATCATAGCCAAATACGAGTTTCTCTCCCCCACATTATTCGCATCGTCTCCCCCGTGAATCATTTACCACTAACAATACAAACAATGACATTCCACTCGTATGGCAATGTAAAACCAGCAAACAATGACCTATAGGGTAGGTACTGCTGGAAAAGGGTTCTTACCATCCACTCTTGGATGACTGCAGTTTCTAAGATTGTGTTCACTGCTACATCCTCCTAATAGAAATTATTGTGGGGGGAGTAGGTAGGGAGGAGTCCAAAAGGAGGAGGAATCACGCAGTTGGGCGGAAATCACATAATTGCGTGGCGTAAAGTTGAAATCGATCACAGCTCGTATCCATTTTGTGATTTGAGTCGCTAACCCTGGGAGATGAAGATCACGAAAATACGTCATAATTGCAAGGGCGTAGGGATTAGGAGGATGAGACATAGTGGATTATTACAGATGATATATGTCGAAATATGGCTGAACCTCAATGGACTAGCCCTACATCAAAAATATAAAAAGGATACGAACATGAAAAAATTAAGCGCTGTAGCACTGGGTACTCTGGTTGCTTTAGGTTCTTTTGGTGCAAATGCTGCTATCGAGGAAGGACAACTCACTATCTGGATCAACGGTGATAAAGGTTACAACGGCCTTGCGGAAGTTGGTAAGAAGTTTGAGGAAGACACGGGTATCAAAGTAACAGTTGCTCACCCAGATGGCCTACAAGACAAGTTCCCACAAACAGCGGCAACGGGTGATGGTCCTGATATCGTATTCTGGGCTCACGACCGTTTCGGTGGTTACGCAGAAGCGGGTCTTCTAGCAGAAATCAAACCATCTAAAGAAGTAAAAGATGGCATCGTTGATTTCGCATGGGATGCAGTGAGCTACAACGGCAAACTGATTGGCTACCCAGTTGCGGTTGAATCTCTATCTCTAATCTACAACAAAGACTTGGTTCCAAACCCACCAAAAACATGGGAAGAAGTTGCAGAGCTAGACGCAAAACTTAAGAAAGACGGCAAATCTGCAATTATGTGGAACCTAAAAGAACCGTACTTCACATGGCCACTAATGGCGGCTGATGGTGGCTACGCGTTTAAATACACAGGCAACGGCTACAATGTAGAAGATGCTGGTATCGCGAACGAGGGCGTGAAAGACGCAATGAACTTCGTGAAAGGTCTTGTTGATAAGGGCGTTATCTCAGCAGATATGGACTACTCAGTATCTGAGTCTGCGTTTAACCAAGGCAACACGGCGATGACGATCAACGGTCCATGGTCTTGGGGCAACATCGAGAAGTCTGGTATCAACTACGGTGTGGCAACACTACCTAAATTCCAAGGTCAATCTTCTAAGCCATTCGTAGGCGTACTGACTGCGGGTATCAGCACTGCATCACCTAACAAAGATCTAGCTGTCGAGTTCATTGAGAACTACCTATTGACTAACGATGGTCTACGTATGGTTAACAATGACAAGCCACTAGGTGCGGTTGCGCTTAACTCGTTCCAAAAAGAGCTAGATGCGGATACTCGTATCGCTGCGACAATGGACAACGCAATGAACGGCGAAATCATGCCAAACATCCCACAAATGAACGCATTCTGGGGTGCAGCTAAGAACGCAATCATCAACGTTGTAGATGGTCGTCAAACTGTAGATGCAGCACTTGCTGACGCAGAAAAACAAATGACTAAATAATTCAGCAACACCTTTTAAGGAGGGGGCAACTCCTCCTTACTTTTCTATATTTATTCAATATTCGCTAGCAGGTTCCCTATGCAGTCAGTTCAAGGTACAAATGCTATGACAGCACCAGAAGCCAACCTTCCGAGCAGCAAAAAAGTGTTTATCAAATGGGCACTATTAGGCACAGTCGGCATTATCAATGGCTACGCTACTATCCTAATGTATTCTCGCGGTGAGATCGCTTTTGCGTTACTGACGCTTATTCTTACCGGTTTAGCGCTGTATATTTTCGGTAGTAAAAAGACTTACGCACATCGTTATATTTACCCAGGTATCGCCGGGATGATTCTGTTCATCCTTTTCCCATTGGCGTACACCATAGGATTGGCGTTTACTAACTACAGTGCAAAAAACCAATTATCGTTCGATCGTGCACAAACCGTACTGCTGGATAGAACCTATCAAAGTGGTGAAAGTTACCCGTTTACCTTGTACAAAACTGAACAAGGCCACCAAATTGTGGTGAAGAAAAACGGTGAGCTTCTTGCGACACCAAACTTCACACTTAACGGACTTTCAGCGACCGATTTCGATTTAACGCCAATCACTCAAGAGCCAACAGGCGAAAAAGAGCCGATCAAAACGATTGTTAAAAATCGTAGTGCGTTGAGTGGGGTCGATCTTCACCTGCCAAACGGTGATGATATTCGTATGAGCGGTCTGCGTAAGTTTGCAGCGGTTGTACCATTGTATACATTACAAGAAGACGGTGAGTCACTTTACAACAACCGCACGGAAGAACTGCTGCGCCCTAATATGGAAGTCGGTTACTACCAACCAGTTGATGCAAATGGTCAATTTGTTGGTGACACAGTTTCACCTGGTTTTGTGGTTAGCATTGGTACTCACAACTTTGAACGTGTGTGGAAAGACGACGGCATCAAAGAACCATTTATTAGTATTTTCATTTGGACCATTGTGTTCTCAGCATTGACGGTACTGTTTACGTTAGTGATTGGCCTTGTATTGGCAAGTGTTGTGCAATGGGAAGCGTTGAAAGGACGTTCTGTCTACCGTTTATTGCTTATCTTACCTTATGCGGTACCAGCGTTTATCTCTATCTTGATTTTTAAAGGTCTATTTAACCAAAGCTTTGGTGAGATCAATATGTTGTTAGAGGGGCTGTTTGGTATAAGCCCTGCGTGGTTCTCTGACCCGTTCCTAGCGAAGACAATGATCCTGATTGTGAACACTTGGTTAGGCTTCCCTTACATGATGATTCTGTGTATGGGCTTGTTGAAGGCGATTCCAGAAGACTTATATGAAGCGTCTGCGATTGATGGTGCGAACTTTATTACCAACTTCACACGTATCACGCTACCAATGATGCTTAAGCCATTAACGCCACTATTGATTGCGAGCTTTGCTTTTAACTTCAACAACTTTGTTTTAATTCAATTGTTGACAGGTGGTGGCCCGAACATGATCGGCACGTCAGAGCCTGCAGGTTACACAGACCTATTGGTTAGCTACACGTACCGTATCGCGTTTGAGGGTGCTGGTGGCCAAGACTTTGGTCTAGCAAGTGCAGTAGCAACACTGATCTTCCTGTTGGTTGGCGCGTTAGCTCTACTCAACCTACGTGTAACGAAAGTAGCTCAAGATTAAGGAGACATCATAATGGCAATGGTACAAGGCAAGTCATTAAAATATCGAGTTTGGGCTACGCATGCAGCAATGTGGGCATTCTTAGCTCTGATTATCTTCCCACTGTTGATGATCATCGCAATTTCATTCCGTGAGGGTAACTTCGCGACGGGTAGCTTGATTCCGGATAACCCAACATTGGATCACTGGAAACTGGCTCTGGGTATGTCTGTTACGAATGCTGATGGTTCGGTGACACCACCGCCATTCCCAGTAATGACATGGCTGTGGAACTCAGTAAAAGTAGGCGGTATTTCTGCAATTTTGATTGTGGCACTGTCAACAACATCTGCTTATGCGTTTGCTCGTATGAAGTTCAAAGGCAAGAACACCATCCTTAAAGCGATGATGATCTTCCAGATGTTCCCTGCAGTATTGGCACTGGTTGCGCTTTACGCTCTGTTTGATAAGTTGGGTCAGTACATTCCGTTCTTAGGATTGAATACCCACGGTGGTTTGATCTTCGCTTACTTGGGTGGTATTGCACTGCACGTATGGACGATTAAAGGTTACTTCGAGAGTATCGACTCTTCTCTAGAAGAAGCGGCAGCGCTAGATGGTGCAACACCATGGCAAGCATTCCGTTTGGTACTGTTGCCACTTTCTGTGCCAATCCTAGCAGTAGTGTTTATTCTGTCATTTATCATGGTGATCGGTGAAGTTCCTGTAGCGTCACTGCTGCTATCTGATGTAAACTCGTACACGTTAGCAGTTGGTATGCAACAGTATCTTTACCCACAAAACTACCTATGGGGTGACTTTGCAGCGGCTGCGGTACTTTCAGCAGTACCAATTACAGCGGTATTCTTACTTGCTCAACGCTGGCTTGTTGGTGGTCTAACAGCTGGTGGTGTGAAAGGTTAATTCTTAATTGGTCATTAAGTCTTAACGTAAACCGAATAATAAGAAATAGGGCGACCAACAGGTCGCCCTTTTAAATAGCGTTGATATTACAATTTTGGTTTGGCCGCCGATCAGTAATATCCGCTTTTTGTTGGCGTTACGCATAGCTGGCTGTTAGCTTAGTTCCTTACGCTTTAATCACTAACAGTTTTTGTAACCATAACCTGAGTCTAGACTCAGGTTTTTTTATGTCTGTCTTTTAAACAGATATATGTTGTTATGTTTTGATTAGAGATTAGCGATTTTGTAATGGATTACACAGATGCTCAAAACTGCGTTGCGTAGCACATCACATAAATATCTTAAAAAGTAGGGGCATACGAAAGGGTAAGCGGGCGTAAGTTAAAACTCTCGGCTTGAGGGAGCACAGCCAACGTATTGCAGTAAGGTATAGAGGCTTTCTTGTTGCAGAGCGACCCGACGAAACAAGTTCGCGAACGTGGAATCACCACCAAAGCACGCTTGAATGTAGTGGTTAATTTCAGCTTCGTTATAACCCTCGACATACATGGTGCGTACCCATTGGTATTCCACTGCTTTCAAGTTGGTTAGTGTGCTCTCACTTAAAGTTGTGCTTTGTAATTTCAAGATCCTAACTCTATACAACGCCGAACAAGTCAGAGAATTTAAGCAGATCTTGGTGAAATATTTATGACAATACGAAGCAAATGATGACAACAACCTTGAAAAACGTCGTAATCATGATATTGCTTCGTACTGTGATTTTGCATGATGGGGTTGGAGAGAGTAGAAACCCGCAGTTGTCAGTTGTCAGTTGTCAGTTGTCAGTTACTAATAGGGCGATTTCAAATACTTGACGTGAGCTTCCATTTCTTCGCCAATCTCTTTACGCATGTTCATAAGGCGGATAGCCGATTGCTCTAACGCTTTATCTTCGTCTGATTCCGGAACCCACTTTGGCACATCTGTTGGTTTGCCATTCTCATCCACCGCGACCATGATAACAATGCAGTGCGTTGTCAGACGATTTTTTAGCACTTTTGGGTCGCTTGCTTGGACATCAATCGCAATGTGCATTGAAGTGCGTCCGGTGTAGATGACTTTTGCACTGACTTCGACCAAGTTACCCACATGAATGGGAGCAACAAAACGAATGCCGCCAGCATACGCGGTGATACAGTATTTGCCACTCCACGCAGCGCTACAAGCATAAGCGGCTAAATCGATCCACTTCATTACCGCACCACCATGGACTTTCCCGCCGAAGTTCACATCCCCCGGTTCAGCGAGAAAACGGAGGGTAATATCTCTTTGACCACTGCTCATCTGTCATTCCTTTTTGATTTATCGCACTTGTTAAATTTAATGTAACAGCATGCGCTTGGTTCGGGAATAGCAGGTGCAACAAATTGTTAACTTTGCTTTGTCTTAAAGTTTGATAGTCAAGAGTCAAGAGTCAAGACTTAAGGTGTTGCTGGTGGTAAATCTGCATTGGCAATGGGTGGTTTACGACGTAGTTTGATTTGCGAAAGGATAACGCCAGAGATCACCAACATACCGCCGATGATATGGTAGGTATGAATCTTCTCGCCAAGTAATGTGGATGCAAGTGCCACGGACACAACAGGCATTAAGTTCATAAACATCGCGCTTGAGTCGGCCCCAATTAAATCGATCGCTTTTACCCACATCAGCGGGGCAAAAATGGATGCAGCGATGCCCGCGTAAGCGATCAGAGGTAGTGCGCTTTGGCTTGGTAGCAAGTGTTCGCTACGAAGCCATAAAGGCATTAGCATGATCAGAGTGAATGCGCCTTGCATGTAAACTAGAGTCATGCTGTTGAACGGCATTTTCCAACGCTTAAGCAGCACGCAGTAAACCGCGTAGCAAAGGGATGCCAAAATCATCAAGCTGTCCCCTTGAGTCATGTCTTGATGAAAAAAGTAGCGAATATCGCCATGGCCAAGCATGAACGCAAGCCCTGACAATGAGAGTACCCCACCGACAATACTCAGCATGGAAATGGATTTACCTAAAAGAGGCACACTTAAGAACACACTCATCAGTGGCACAAGGGAGGTGATCAGCGCCATATTGGAAGCAGATGTCGTTAGACCCGCGTAGTAACCAAGTGATTGGTTAAGAACCATGCCCAAAAGTGCGAGTACCGCTAACTTGGTCAGGTGAGGCTTTATGATATGACGTTGTCTGAGCACAGCTGGAAGACAAAATGGGGTTAAAATTACCATCGCCAATAGCCATCGGTAAAAACTCATCGCGCTCGGCTCTATTGTGCTTGAGGCCATTTTATTCACAATGGCATTACCGCCCCAAATCATAACAGTGAAAAACGGAAGCAAGTAAACCATGAGAACCTCATCGCACAATAATTAATGGCGCTAGTCTGACAGGTCTTTATAATGGAAAGTATCTCTAGAAAGACATCGTAAGCGATAGGAAGACAATTTTGAGAAAGAGTACAAGGAATCTTCACCCATCATTATCAATTGATATAGCGCCATCCGATGTATTTATGAATTTCGAGGCTTTCCTTTCGAACACTGAAACGCGAATTCATAGCCACCCTTGGGGGCAAGTTCAGTTGATAAGCGGCGGCATTTTAGAAATGGATGCCGAAGATACCCGTTTTTTAGCTCCGCCTCACCTTGCTATTTGGGTCCCTGCTGGAGTCCGGCACACAAGCTATAACCGAAAACCTTTGGAATATTGTTCTCTCAATATTGCCCCAGAATTAACCCCACATTTTCCAACCAAAACCAGCTTGATCAAGGTAACGCCAATTGTGTCGGCGATTGTGGAAGACTTTCGCCAGCGAAAAATCAACGTTGCGCAGAGTGATGAAGACAAGCGTATTGTTCAAGTTTTGCTAGATCAGCTTGCGAAGCAAGAAGTCGAGCATCACTTTTTACCAACGACTAATAATAAGTACCTTGAACCCATTTTGAAAGCTGTTGAAGAGGCGCCGACAGACGATGTTAGCCTAGGAGAATGGGCAGAAAAAGTGCACACAACGGAGCGCACTTTGGCGCGCCACTGCCAGAGTGAATTAGGGATGAGCTTTACAGAATGGCGATTGAGAGTGCGCTATTTGCATTCAATGGAGCTGTTAAGAAAAGGGCAAACCGTGAAAGAAGTGGCGCTCACTTTAGGTTACAACCAAGCCAGTCCATTCATTGCTATGTTTAAGAAATACTCCGGCATTACACCGGAGCAATATAAGAATCGCTTGTTATAGTTGAGTTGGTTATCAACCTAAGCAGCTTCTGAATTAGAAGCTGCAGTCATCTAACACTTAAACCCAAAATCAGCGTAATACAACGCCAGTTTTTACCATAAACTCGCGTGATTCTTTCGGCGCTAAGTAGAGTAGGGTTCCGCTGTTCTTAGCCGCCGAGAATCCTTCAGGCCGGCATGTAGCAGGTAATACATACGCTCCTACAGATTGGTCGGCATTGTACAAAATCCAACGAGTTGCGTAGTTAAACTGTGCAGTATTGAACTCAGTGACTAGCTTATGGTGTTCTGACACTGCCATTTCGAACTTAGCTTGTTGTGTATGCTCGGAGAGCTTGTCCATAAAGTAGACGATTTCAGGATCGTACATCTCTGGATGTTCAAGAACTTCAATGGCAGGGGAGGCTTTTAATGTCTCATTGTAGTCAAGCCATTGCGGTGTTGGTTTAACGTGATTTGGAATGGATTCGCGTAGTTTAATCACCTCGTTAGGAATGTTTTGAGCGAATGTAGCATTATCAAAGTAGGCGGCATTCATATGGCACATGTATTGTAGTGGCATAGGTTGCGCACCTAGGTTAGTGACATTCATTTTAATTTCAAACGTGCTTTCATTTGCCTTTAGGCTGAGGCTAGGTTTCGCTAGATAATGATCGCCAAAGCCCATCACGTATTCGTAGCTTCCCCATAGAGTGATACCATCTTCACTAACGTCAAGCCACGCGCTATCCATTTTTGCGCACGCCATTTCCCCATGCAGAGGGTGATCATCTTCTGGTCCTGGGCAGCCATTGCGAAGCAATCCTGAATGGAAAGAAAAACATCCGTAAGTTTCAACAATACTTTTAGCAAATTTTGGTTCAGAGAACATGTTCTTCATACACATGTCGACGCCTAAAAACTCTGCATCCCAAATCATTTGGCCCATAAATGGCAACACCACAAGTTTGCCTTTGTTGTTTTTTATTTCTAGTGCTTGTACACCAGAGTTATAAGTAAAGCTGGCAACTTCAAATTGCTCAGAATGGAGAATGGTGGTTTTAGAAGACTTAAATTGTTCTTTGTATAATGGAATAGTGAACATAGCTTTATCTCGCAAAAGACCGCCCAATTGGGCGGCCGAATAATTTAGACAGTGGCAGTAACAACAGGTTTGTCTTGTGCTTTGAATTTCATTTCACTTACGAAGTAGTACGCTACGACGCCAAAACAAACGAAGTTAACCATGAACGACATTTGTAAGCCGACCATATCCGCAACTAAACCTTGAATTGCAGGTACACATGCAGCACCCACGATTGCCATTACAATCACAGCGCCAGCCGTTTCTGTGTATTTGTTGTCGACGGTTTGAAGCGTTGCTGCGTAAATCGTTGCCCAGCAAGGACCAAACAGCAGTGATACAACGATTGCCATCCATACCGCAGAGAAGTTTGGTACAAACGATACGTACACTAGGCAGATCATGCCAAGTAGTGAATATGCAATCAGTACTTTTTCTTGGGCAAACTTGGTCATCAATACGTTGGCAATAAATTTACCGATAAAGAAGCCGATAAATGAGAAGACCAAGTAAGTTGAGGCATCACGTTCGTTGAGGTTACCCATTTCTAGCGCAAGACGAATAGTGAAGCTCCATACCGCCACTTGCATGCCGACGTAGAACCATTGTGCAATAATGCCTTTTTTGAAGCGTGCATTAGTTGATAGGTACTTTAGCGTTTCGCCAACCGATGGTGCTTGTTTGGTATTCTCGGTTTTTACCTTACATTTCGGGAATGCAGTCAGTGCAAAGAGTGATGCAACACCAAGCAAAACAAAGATCATGTATTTGTACGGCTTAAGTGTATGTTGAAGCATTTCTAGTTTGAAAACATGCAATTGTTCAGCATTCATCATTGCCATTTGCTCTTCCAAACTGGCGCCATCTTGGAAGACCAAGTATTTACCTAGAAGAATGCCTGCAATAGCACCAATAGGGTAGAAAGTTTGTGAAATGTTAAGGCGCAGAGTGGCTTTAGAAGGCTCGCCAATCATTGAAGAATAGGTATTTGCCGCCGTTTCTAGGAATGACAGACCTATTGCAATTGAGAATATTGCAGCCAAGAACATGGTGTAGGTAGCCATGGTGGAAGCAGGGTAGAATAATGAACAACCGACAATATACAACGATAGACCGGCTAAAATGGTCATCTTGTATGACGTCTTCTTAATCACGAGTGACGCAGGGATCGCGATCAAGAAGTAACCACCGTAAAAGGCAGACTGCACTAGTGCACTGGCAAAGTTAGATAGTTCAAACACCGATTTGAACTGGGTAATTAGGATATCGTTTAGGGATGCCGCAGCCCCCCATAAAGGAAATAAACACGATAAAAGGATAAATTGGAAATAAGGAGTTTTATCTAAATATCCATCATCGCGCTGTGTAGTATTATGTTTTATCAGCATTTTAGATCACTCTTGTAGGGTCGAGGTTTGAATTAATTTGCGAGTTTCTCAGCAAATTCGTTAAATTGCTCAATGCTTGGGTATGAGAATTGCGTTCCTTTCTCGGTTACGCTCATCGCAGCAAACATAGAGGCTTTTTTCATAGAGAATTCGACATCACCGCTTTGTACAAAGTAGTGAGAGAAGCAACCAATGAAAGCATCACCCGCACCAGATGTGTCCACGGCATCTACTTTGATTGGATCAACGAGCAGCTCAAAGCCATCCTTGGTTAGCCATAGAGAACCACGACTGCCTAGAGTCACGATGATGTTGCTTAGGCCTTTATCAAGCAGCACTTTTGCAGCACTTCGAATGTCATCGATAGTCTCAACAGGCTTACCAACTAGAATTTCTAATTCGGTTTCGTTTGGAATGAAGAAATCACAGCGACATGCGTATTCGATATCTAGCTCAGGTACAGCAGGGGCTGGGTTTAGGAGAACTTTGATATTGTGTTTGTTGGCAAACTCAATTGCGTAGTAAACGGTTTCTAGTGGTACTTCAAGTTGCAATACGATGAGTTCAACTTTCTTAAGCGTTTCTGCAGCTTTATCGATATCGACAGGTTTTAGGAACTCATTGGCACCTTTAATGATTAAAATAGAGTTCTGAGAAGATGGGTTAACAAAAATCGGCGCAACACCGCTTGAGGTGTGCAGTACTTTTTGTACGTATTTTGTATCAATACCGTAAGACTGGAAGTTACGAATAGTGTTGTCGGCAAACATGTCATCCCCGACTTTACTTACCATCACAACGCTGGAGCCAAGTTTGGCTGCTGCCACTGCTTGGTTAGCACCTTTACCTCCACATCCCATACGAAATGATGGTGCTTCGAGCGTTTCCCCTTCCTTTGGCATGCGATGAGTGTAAGAGATTAGATCGACCATGTTTGAGCCGATAACAGCAATAGATTTCATAATGCACCTTGTTATAATCACAACATCAAGTGTTTCCTTGATGTCTTTTCGTTAGCTTGTGAACATATAATACCCACAATTAGCGAATTTGGTGCGATGAAAATCACATATCAATGTTATTATAATCACAAAATTGGTGAATTATTGTTTTGATCACAAATATTGATGTTAGGATTATAACAAATGTAATCACTTGAACTTGAGGTATAACAACATGATTCACTCATTAATTGACCACACTTTGCTAATGCCGACAGCAACTGAAAAGCAAATTACCACCTTGTGCAATGAGGCGATCGAGCATTCATTTTTCTCAGTATGTGTAAACCCAACTTATATTGCGACTTGTGCGGCACTGCTAAAGAATAGTGGCGTTAAAGTGTGCACCGTGATTGGCTTTCCACTGGGGGCAAATACAACGGCAGTTAAAGTTTTTGAAACAGAAAATGCGGTTGAAAATGGTGCTGACGAGATTGATATGGTTATCAATATTGGTCATGCATTGGATGGAAAGTGGAGTGAGATCGAAAAAGAAATCGCTGCAATTAAAACAGCTTGCCAAGGGCGCTTACTAAAAGTTATTTTTGAAACATGTTTGTTAGCTGATGAACAAATTGCTAAGTTATGTGAGATCAGCAAACAGGCTGGCGCAGATTTTGTGAAAACATCGACAGGTTTTAGTACTGGCGGTGCAACAGAAGAACACATTCGTCTAATGCGTACTTGTGTGGGGAACGAGATGGGGGTGAAAGCCTCAGGAGGGGTAAGAACCCAAGTTATCGCGCAAACGATGATTGATGCAGGAGCATCTCGTATAGGTACTAGTGCAGGAGTTTCGATTGTAAACGGCACTGAAGCGAAAAGTGGTTACTAACGAATAAGGAATGCCCGTCAGTCGGGCATTATTAATATGGTCTCAAAACAATTAGAGCGTTTACGACGCATTTCATCTTGCCTTGATCATGTGGATAAAATTCATCTTCGAGAAATTGCTCGATTGCTTGAAGTCTCAGAGATGACAATTCGCAGGGATATTAACTCAACCGCCGCTGCTAAATTCAATCTTGAGTCTTATGGTGGCTTTGTGCGCAAATCGATTGAAGAGACCTGTTCTGATGTGGTTTTAAAACCGGTTAAACAAAACAATGAGCCTGAAGAAATCTCGTTGTGTCATATCGCTGCGAAGCAGGTAAATTCAGATGATATGGTATTCTTTGATAACAGTGATTATAGTAACGAGATTATTTCCTCTATAGATAAAAGCGTGACATTTACTGGTGTTACCTTTTCACTGACCACTTTCCTCGAACTAAAAACCAAACCTAATTGCAACGCAGTGCTGCTCGGCGGTAACTATGATCCAACCGCTGATATATTTAAATCAGAGACTCTGCCAAGTTGGTTTGAATCAATGGTCTTTACCAAATTATTCATTACTCCTGATGGTGTGCATCAAGACTTAGGTGTAACGTTTAAAGATAGTTATTGCTCTTCGATGTTTAATGAAGTGATGAAGCGTTCAATTGCTAAATACCTAATATGCCCTAAGACAATCGTGGGGAATGTTGCTTCTTATAGCATTAGCTTCACACATTTTGACTACGTGATTACATCAGAATCGCCATCACAACTTGTTGATGCTCTCGCATTAAATAAGGTTGCATTGATCTTGGAACAGGATTGATCTGCACTAACGAAAATTAGAGAGCTAACATCAGATGGTTTGATTTTTATAACCGCTAAAAATGCTTGGTTTATGCTCTATGCTTAGCTCTAACTAATAGTAAACTGGTTAACATCAAGCCGAAAAGTATTGCCATATGGGGTTCAGAAACTTTTACCTTTGAAACCGCCACGTTTGTGAATGTACCAAGTTCAATAATGTTGTTTCTGTTATCGAAAATAACTTGATTGATGATAACGCTTTGCAAGCCTCCCGTTTGAAAGCCTAGGAACAAAAGGCCGTCACTGTTTTCAAAAACAATCGACATATCTTGGAAAGTATCATCAATCGGTGACGTTAACCAAAGCTCTGATGTTAGACCACCAAAGCTTAATGCAGGTTCGTTAAAATCTGCTCTAATGTCAGACTCTGACCAAACTAAGCTCCCCAGAGGGGCAACATCAATAGACACATCGGCAGATAAAACATCGTAGCTGTACCAAGGGCCATCAACTAAGCCTGTTGGAAGATTTGGATGTGCGCCAAACAACTCGAGCTGTAAATCATCAGAATCAACCATGATGCTAAATGAGCCAGTGAAAGAGTTGTTCACATCGGGTGTAATATCGCCAGATATTTCATAAATCATTCCTGCACCAGCTTTGAATGTGACACTGGCAGAAACAATTAAAAACAGCATTAAGCCCTTAATATTCATATTCTTCATGACGTCCTGTTAGCAATAGTTTTCTGCTTTAAAGCAATTATCACTCCAAAATTAATTTCTCTATATAACAATTGGTTAGGTGTTGGGCGTGAGCTGGTTGTAAATATTTCTGACAGTTGGGCTCGAAGTTTACTGTCAATTTAGCTAAAGAAAGATGGGCAATAAATACCGAGTTTAGTTCTCTTCAGTTTAAAATAATCAGCAACTGGAAGGAACATAGCGTTTTTGATAGGTGCTTTAGTAGCATTTGTTGGCATCGAGAAGAGTTGGGTTTTCTCTTGTTTGATCATTCCACTGATAACGAGCGGTATAGCAAATCGAGTTCCCTTTGTCTTCCACTTTGCCATCGGAGATGTAATCTGCTCCTACCTTGTCAATGATTACGGAAGTAACAGTAAACTGGCCTCGGTTGATGGCTCTTAGCTGGTCGGTTTGTTCAATCCATTTTTGATTGTGCGCCAAGTAACTGAGCGCCATATCCGAGTTTACCGTTTTCTGTTTTTCACTACTGATGTAACTCGAGTAGGTGAAGTAGCTGGCAGCAAAGGTGATGCATATAAAACCGATGGTTACTTTGCTCATGATTAGCCAAAGATGTAAGCGACTGTTAGAACCGACTGGTTGTTTTGATTGATTAAGTAAACAAGAGTTGGGTTTAGAACTTCTTCATCACCGGCTTGCTCGAGCTTCCATTCTTCAATCGCTACTGGTACAGCAACTTCTTTAATCCAGCGGAACATACTCAGTGGCCCACCTTTAATTGCATAGCCTGCCGATTTCTCTACGAAGGTAGTCCACAGTGTTAACAGCTTCGAACCTTCCAAAGCGTTGTCATACATGTAGTAGTAGGTATTTGAAACCTCTTCATTATACTGATAGCCAGATGGTGGAGTGAACACTGTACAGTTATTACCGTAGATGTTGCGATTGCCGACTAAACGGAATCGAGCCATGAGCTCCAAGAACGACTCTTCGGTTTCGACAGGAGTAGGTTCTTCTGAGCGGCCAAGTTCGTTGTATTTGTTTGCAACCAAGTCAAAAATTTCTCCTTCACCGCAGCTCATCACCTCTTCAATTGTGAGATTCGTTAAACCAAATGCTTTTGTCATATGGTCAAAGGATTGTTGTTTAAGTTTGGCTTCCATAGCTTCTAAAATTTCCGAAGTAACCAGAGCTTTATCACGAATATGTACGATATTCATAAATCACCTTTGTATCATTTATTAAGTCAGTAGTTACTTTGTGATTATAAGTATGATTGATGAGCAACTAAGTGATATGCATCATGAATGACAATCAAACCGATCTGTCATCTATCGAAATTGTATTCTTAATCGTTGGCGCTTTCTTTTTTTACTGCGACAATACCGCTTGTGTCCTTGCCTCAAGTATCTATATAGCTTACAACCTAAGCGCTGGTCTGTACGAGTGAAGTTGAACACTTCATTAAGTGACTTTCCCATACCAAAAGTTACCCGTAACTTTCTAATTTAAGTTATTGCTCTAAGAAGCTTATGTCCAACTCCGTGCGACGGGGTAGATCATCGTAACGCAGATCTGCCCCAAAGTTTGCTACGCTTCGAAATACGTTACAGATAGCCAGCTAGTTTTGATATATAAAAAGTAATGCGTGACAAAACACAAGACCTGACCCCGCCACTACCTCTTTCATAGCCAGTCCCGTTAGTAACCTCTCAATCAATATGTGACCGAAATCAAGCTAAACATCATGTCATATGTGATAAATTTCATAAAAATTATTAGTTTAGTGGAAATTGAATGCGCTTGTACGAACACGGTTCAGAATGGAGGCGATGGGACCTTCACGTTCACACCCCAGATTCAGTATTAGAAACACAATTTAAAGGCGACTGGGACGGTTACATTTCAGCTATAGAGCAGTCAGATTCTGGTGTTGCTGTAATTGGTATCACGGATTATTGCTCTATATCTGGTTATGAAAAGGTTGTGGAGTATCGCCGCCAAGGGCGAATGAAAAATATCGAAACAGTTATCCCCAATATTGAGTTTAGGGTTACCCCCAATACCGAAAAAAATAAAGGGATAAATATCCACATACTCGTTAATCCTGATTCCACACATCATATAGCTGAAATCAAGAACGCTCTTAGTCGTTTGTGCATAGACCATCATGGTCAAAACTATGCCTGCTCTGAAGACCAGTTAATGAGCTATGGTCGAGCATTGTATCCAGAGACAGCCAATTGTAATAAAACGTCATTAAAAGAAGGTATTAATAACTTTAAACCGTCTTACGATGTGCTCAAAAAATGGTACAGCGGAGAGAAGTGGTTAAAAGAAAACTCCATCGTTGTTGCGGCAAATGGTTCTAATGATGGTGTATCTGGTATTAAAGATGGTGGGTTTGCAGGCTTAAAGAAAGACATCTACCAGTTTATTGATATGGTATTTTCAGCCACACCAAGCGACATTAAATACTTTACTGGTCAAGGAACTAAAAGCAGAGAAGATATTGTAAGTGAACTTGGTCGTCTCGTGCCTTGTGTTCATGGCTCGGATGCACATTCTATCGAAAAGCTGTTTAAACCAGACCATGAGAGATACTGTTGGATTAAGGCTGACCCTACGTTCAATGGTCTAAAACAGGTTGTTTTTGAGCCTGACCGTGCATTTATTGGTGAACTTTCCCCAGAAACGAAAGCTGAATATCAGACCATTAAACGGGTGAGATACATTGATAATTCAGGTTCGAATAAATTTTCGAAGAAGTGGATACCGCTTAACAAAGACCTGAACACAATCATTGGTGGTAAGTCGTCCGGTAAATCAATGCTTCTATACCATATAGCGAAGGCTATCAACCCTAGCGAAGTCTCAACCAGAGTAGAGCTATCAAAGTCATCAACCTACAGCGACATTCCTAATTTAGATTTCGAGGTTGAATGGTCGAATAATGAAGTGTCTAGGCTGTCTGATGCTGACAACCAAGCAAAGGCTATCACCTATATACCTCAACTTTACATCAACCAATTGGCTGATAAAGATGGTCGAGAAGATTTAAACGAGTTGGTATCTAAAACTCTACTTCAAGATGATCAATACAAAGACTTCGTTAATGCCCTTGAGAATAGAGTACGCACAGTCAACTCATCCATTAATGACAAGATTGATACTCGATTCTTACTGATTAGTGAATACCAAAAGCTGTTCAATGAGCTGAACGAAATTGGTAACGAAAAGTCTGTTAAGAATGAGATTGCAGCACTTGAAGCTAGAGCAAAAGAGGTTCGAGAAAAGTCTAAATGGACAGAAGAACAAGAGAAGCATTACGCCTACCTAGTTCATAGAAGACAGTGCGTTATCAGGGCAAAAGATAGGCTCACGTATATTCAGTCGGGCTTACAAAGATTTACTGAGAGTATTGATAACAGGCAAGACCAATGGATTGATACGATTCGAGGTCAACTACAGCAAGACTCAGGACTAATTGCACTATCAACTGTCCTCAAAGGCTTACTAAATTCGATGCAAGAAGACTTGGTAGTAGGGTTTAGTACAACCAAGGATACGGCGAATAAAAAGCTACAGTCGATCCCCGATAGATTGACAGCTTTAAACGAGAAGCTAGAGGGAATAGAGCGTGAGCTGAAACCCCTTGAAGAAGACGTGAAAGACAAAGCTGCACTTGAACAACTGAACAAGCAACTCAAGGCTGAGCGAGAGAAGCTAGCAAGAATCAATGTCAAAATAAAAGAGCTTGAGGCAATCACTAAGAAAGGTGAAGAGTGTATCAAGGAACTAAATGAGCAGTTTAGTTCACTAATCAATCTATACAAGTCTCACTGCTCCATAGTCAGCGATCATCAAATGGATGACGACATAAAGATTGAGGCAAAGGTTGTTGTCGATGCTCCCAAGTTTGATTCGTTCGTTAGTTGCTACCACAAATCAGGGGCAATTCGCACAGTCGTTAACGATGTTCTGGACGATAACGGTGATTACCATTTTGACGTGGATACTCACGCAGCCTTTGTAGAGAAGACCGCCAATACAATTAGAGGCAGTCAATCGCCTACCTTGCGTAAGAATCACAGCCTGAAAGATGCATACAAACTACTTTACGCTGACTACTTTGGGATCGACTTCCTTGTTACTTACAAGAACGACAGCATTGTACATATGTCGCCGGGCAAACGTGGTTTGGTCTTACTCAGTTTGATGCTTGAGCTTAGTAACTCAACGCACCCAATATTGATTGACCAGCCAGAAGATAACTTGGATAACAGAACGATTTACTCAGAGCTTAAAGATTTTGTTCGTAAGTGTAAGAGTAAGCGCCAGATTATTATGGTGACACACAACGCTAACTTAGTGGTGGCAGCCGATGCAGAGTGTGTTGTTGTGGCAGACCAGCGAGGGCAATCAGGTACAGCAGGAGCACACCAGTTTGAATATCTTGGTGGTAGCTTAGAGCATAGCTTGAAGTCTGATAATAGCTACGACTATCAATCACTTGATGAGCTAGGTATTCGACAGCATGTATGTCATATCCTTGAGGGGGGTATTAGTGCCTTTAAGGAGCGAGAGCAGAAATATAATCTTCTTTGATTCTACAGTCACAGGTAATCATTTGAAGTAAGAATTGAAAATCGACATATTGGTTAGAATTTCATGACTTATTGCAGTTTAAATAGCGTTATATCTAATAGAGGAAGTTATGGCACAAGAAGCAGCAGATATAGAGAATAGACCAGAAGAGTTATTCAAGCTTCCTAACTATGGTTGTTTGCCATCTGGTCGTTTCCAAATAGATTTAAATGGTGCTCTCGGTGATTTTTTGGGTCACGACCTATTTGATCTTGACGGTAATCAGCCGATAGAAGGCAATATCCTGAAACTGACTGGCGGTCTGATTAATGTAAATCCATCTGATGAAGCCATTGAGTTTTATCGTGAGCGCGGTGATGATTTTCAAATGATCAATGTAGTAGTTTGTTGCTATGCATTTGAAGAAAGAGATGGTCAACTTTTTGGACTTCCATACCATGTATCGTTAAGACCTGCGCAAAAAAGAGGACTACCATCATCCGTCGGAGTTGATTGGATCGATAAAATCGACTTGGAGCGCATTTTAGATGGCAACCCACATTATATGGGGTTCAATCCGTTTTCAAATGCGTTTGGTTTGTATTGTGTTGGTGACGGAATGCCAGTTAACGAGCAAATGTGTTCAGATGTAATAGGGTTTGTTTATAACACCTATTTTCTTGCATCAAAATACGATAAGTCAGACGTTTTAGATCCCGGTTTGTGCACATCATTACTCGGTGAAAGTAAGGCTTTGCTCAATGATTACCGAAAATTTAGGTTCTCTCGATACTTTAAACCATTTGATAACATCGAACCGGTAAAAATCTGGGGGTGCGACTCTCCTATAGAGCTTTTCTTGCTTCAAGCTATGCACAGTTTCGGGCTAAAGCCTACAATTCAAACCCACATCCTAACAGACGGAACTATTTTCCCAACTTTGCAAACAATGTGGGAAGGTGGTGTTAGAACTAAAGCTTTGAGCAAGACAATCACAGAGGCTGATTTTTACTTTGCTAAACAGCGTGTGGCGATTTTTGTTGATTCTGTAGCTCATCACTCTTCTGAAGAAGCCATTGCTAAAGATAAAGCAATAGATGAAAAGCTAGAAGCTATAGGAATACGCAGTATTAGAATTTCGGGCCCCGATATCATGAACTCGCCAATAGCTTGTGCTCAGCATGTTTTCGATATCATCGAAAATTAGGTGTAACAAACGTCTAAAGCATCAACATACTTTTCCTAATCTGACAGAAACGCAATAGAGCACCAGTTCTAACGCGTTTCTGTCCAATTCTGAGTTAGCGCGTTCTGCGCTAACTCAACAGTACCAAATCACATCAATGGTGGCTGACTGCTTACTTAAATCATGCGCGCTTGGCTAGCAAGAAATCCAACCCACCTACAACCGCTGCCACTTGAGCATCATTGCACTCTTCGTCCGTCACTTTAGGGCTGTCTGGGTAAACTTCCGTCGTGGTGCCGTAAATACAGTTGGTGACACCGCCACACAGACCTAGCTTCACCATCGGGTAGTTGATCACACCAAATTGAACCACAGGAGAGCCGATGATTTCACCTTTATCATCAGCAGGGGCGATGTGAGTGACTTTAGCGACAGATTCAATAATGGCTTTTTGAAACTCTGGTTGAGGGTTTTCTGTATCACCTACTGTGTAGAAACCATCTGGAATCATACCCTCTATGTACTCAATGCCATCACGGGCAGCGAGCGCTGGTCGAAATTCGGTTTCGTCAGAATCCGTCGTTTCATGGAGGTCAATGTGCATTAACACATCACCTAATGTTGCTACTAATTTAATGAGGTTCGCCGATTCTTCTGCTGGGCTGTCTGCGTAGAAAGAGCGGTTTGGATCAATCGCATTTGGATTCCAGCGGTTAATCACTTCGTAACCCCAAGGACTAACGCAAGGTGCGACGACAATGTTGAAGTGCTCAGCGTAACGTTCTGCTTGCGTATCAACAAACTTAAGTGCGCCATGCACGCCGCTCGTTTCGTAACCATGAACCCCACCTGTTACTAAAACAACAGGTTTGTTTGCATCCCAGTTGCGAGTTTTGATGCAAAATAGTGGGAAGCGAGATTCGTCGTAAGAAAGGGCACCGTATTGCTCCACATCGAAACGGTCACGAAGCGCGTCAATCTTAGACACCACTTCTTGCTGGTAGCTGCGTTTTACGTCACGTTGCTCAAACCATGCTTTGCGTTCTGCTTCACCCCAAGGTTCGCCTTGGGTACCGATTGGGTAAGTGTATCCGCTTTTCATCTATACTTTTTCTTTTGTGTGCTTGAAAGGTAAGACAAGACTAGTCCTGTCTCCAAGCCACGGCAACAGAAAACACAATTTGTGACCTTATTCTTTGCAGAATCATCACTTTGCTGAGTGAATCAATGGTGTTACATTTTGTTACTTATTCAATTCCATATAAGAGAAAATAAAATGGCTGGAGCAAGTTTACTCACACTTTTGGATGACATTGCCGCTGTATTGGATGATGTCGCGTTAATGTCGAAAGTGGCGGCAAAAAAAACAGCCGGGGTTTTGGGCGATGATCTGGCTCTAAATGCACAACAAGTATCCGGTGTTGCTGCTGAACGCGAAATCCCAGTGGTATGGGCGGTCGCGAAAGGCTCATTTAAAAATAAGCTGATACTGGTGCCAGCTGCGCTGCTCATTAGTGCGTTTATTCCGTGGCTTATCATGCCATTACTCTTAATTGGTGGTTTGTTTCTCTGTTTTGAAGGTGCAGAGAAGATTTTAGAAAAACTCTTTCCTCATGCTCATCAACATGAAGATAAAGCGGAGGAGTCCTCTGATACGGGTGAGTCTGTGGAAGAGTACGAGAAAAGAAAAGTGGCGGGGGCGATTCGTACGGACTTTATTTTGTCTGCTGAAATCATCGTGATTGCGTTAGGTACGGTAACTGGGACAAGTATCGTGACGCAGATCCTCGTGGTAAGCCTAATTGCGGTCTTGATGACTATTGGTGTGTACGGTTTGGTTGCTGGCATCGTTAAGCTTGATGATTTGGGTTTCTACCTAGAACGCACTTCTAACGGTGAGGGTTTTAAGGCCAAACTCGGTGGTGCTTTAGTGGCGTTCGCGCCAAAATTGATGAAGATGCTTGCGATTGTTGGTACGGCGGCGATGTTCTTGGTTGGTGGTGGTATTGTTGTTCATAACGTACCTGCGATACATCACTTGATTGAACCTATCATCATGGATTTTCGCGGTCATACTATTGCAACGGCCATTGTGCCTACACTGCTTAACGGTTTGATTGGTGTGTTAGCGGGGTTAGCGGTTGTCGCAGTTTGGACGGTGGTTGAGAAAGTTCGAGGCAAATAAGCACTAAATATATTACTTAGCAGCAAAAAGAAAAAGGTCATGCTTTTCCATATCGAATATGGCGGCATGACCTTTTTTATTTAATGGGGTTGATTACTTCACTTCCCACTCAATATTTTCGTTTGCACGAATTGGCACCACGATGTCGTTACCAAACGGCATGGTTTCTGGTACCGCCCATGCTGATTTCTCTAGTGTAACGGTATCGGTATTACGAGGCATACCGTAGAAATCTGGGCCATTCAAACTAGCGAATGCTTCTAGGTTTTCCAGCTTACCCTCTTTATCAAACACTTCTGCGTAAAGCTCTAACGCTGCGTGTGCGGTGTATGAACCTGCACAACCACATGCCGACTCTTTTGCGCCTTTTGCGTGTGGTGCTGAGTCTGTGCCTAGGAAGAACTTCTTGCTGCCACTGGTTGCTGCTTCGATAAGCGCTTGTTGGTGGGTATTGCGCTTAAGAATTGGTAGACAGTAGAAGTGTGGTTTAATGCCGCCCACAAGCATGTGGTTACGGTTAAAGAGCAGGTGGTGAGCGGTAATCGTTGCTGCAACATTGTCAGAAGCGTTGTTGACGAAGTTCGCTGCGTCAGCTGTGGTGATGTGCTCAAGAACGATTTTTAGGTTAGGGAAGTCGTTGACGATAGGAGCAAGAACCGTGTCTAGGAATTCTTTTTCACGGTCGAAAATATCAACGTGGTTATGAGTCACTTCACCATGAACCAAAAGTAGCATGCCCACTTCTTCCATCGCCTCTAATACGTGGTAGATGTTCTTTGCATCGGTTACGCCAGAATCAGAGTTGGTGGTTGCGCCTGCTGGGTAGAGTTTCGCCGCAACAACGTGGCCACTCGCTTTTGCTTTACGGATTTCGTCAGGCGTTGTGTTGTCTGTCAGGTAAAGCGTCATAAGCGGTACGAATTGCTCGCCGTGTTGCTCAGCAAGGATTCGGTCACGGTAGGCTAGCGCCATTTCAGTATCGGTAACAGGTGGGACGGTGTTTGGCATGATCAGCGCACGGCCGTTGTAACGGCTAATATCGCGAACGGTATCTTTTAATACCTCTCCATCGCGTAAGTGAACGTGCCAATCGTCAGGACGAGTAATAGTCAGTGTTGTCATTAATTGCTCCCACCATTTAAAAGTTATGTTTGGAGCCTAAAACGCTGCATTTACCTCAAGAGCAAACGCTTGCGCTTAGGCGACAGGATGATAGTGGAATTACACTAGTATTGCATCCCATTTTTCATATTTCTTAAAGGTGAGAGCCGAACTGGTTATTTCATCGTCAACCAAAGCGCATGAATTGTACCTGGAAGAAAGAAGAAAAACGTTAAAATCAAGTTGATGAAGAAGTCTTTCTCTAATCCTTTTTCCATGTAAACCGCGACAGGTGGAAGGAAAATACAAAGAAGAATTAGGATCAGTTTATTAGTATCCATGAATTATGCTCCGGATAGGTGGAATTATCGTCAAAAAACTGACGCAGTATGTGTCTAATGTCACATTTTGGCAATAGTCACTCGGTCAGAATGATGCAAATTTTAAAAGGATTTCACTCTTAAATGGTGGAGAGCATCTTATCTTGGGCGTTGTTTCTCTTTTGCTGCTGTCGCTTCCTTGTGCTATGTAGAATCTAGCAAAAATAACGGCTTGTGTTTACTTGGGCAAGGATGAAGATAAGGATATGATAGTCGCACAATTAAAATACACCAGCAGGTAGAAGCTATGTCGCATTCCGTTTTATCTCAGATTAATGTTTTCCCCGTAAAATCCGTTGGCGGTGTGGCATTGTCTTCAGCGTGGGTAGAAAAGCAAGGCTTGAGTTTTGACCGTCGTTTTATGATTGCGACCTCAGATGGCTCAATGGTGACAGCTCGAAAATTTCCGCAAATGGTGACCATAAAGTCGGCATTGTTGCCTGATGGTGTGGTGTTTACCAGCCTTGGTGAAGCGCCTTTAAAGATCCGCTATCAAGATTTCAAAATGCAGGAAGCACCTGCAACGGTTTGGAAAGACAGTTTTACGGCATATACGACCACCGATGAAGCGGATGATTGGTTTAGTAAAGTCGTGGGTCTGCGAGTCGAGTTGCTTTTTACCGGCGAACAATCCAATCGTATCAGAGAGAAATTGGGTCACAATGTGAGCTTTGCCGATGGTTACCCAGTACTTGTGATCAGCGAAGCGTCGCTAGAAGAGTTGAATCGCAGAAGCTCTGAACAGCACTCAATGGATCAGTTTCGCACCAACCTTGTCGTTGCAGACGCGAAACCATTTGAAGAAGATTCATGGAAACGCATTCGCATTGGCGAAGTTGAATTTGAATCAGTCAAACCTTGCGAACGATGCATTCTAACGACCGTGAACACTCAACGCGGCACATTCCGTGAAAGTAAAGAGCCGCTAAGAACATTGCAAGAATTCCGAGCGAATGAGCGTGGTGGCGTTTTCTTTGGACAAAATCTGGTTGCACGCAATGAAGGCATTATCCGACAAGGCGATAAAGTTGAGGTTTTGGAATATAAAGAGCCAGAGTTTTATCCAGATAATTCCCCTAATCGAATGACGCTGACCTGTGTCGAACGAGAAGAAATCGCCCGTGATTTTGTGACATTCTGGCTAGAGCCAAGCAAAGGTTCACTGCCTGTGTATCTACCAGGTCAACACCTACCTATTGATGTGGACATTGATGGCAAGAAAGTGGGGCGTCGTTACACGCTTTCTTCGAGTCCATCACGATTAGGTCGTTATGCCATTTCAGTTAAGCGCGTTTCTGGTGGACGCGTGTCCAATGCACTGCTTGATAACTTGCAAGTGGGCGATGTGCTTGAAGCTGAAACACCAGATGGTCAATTTCATCTCAAAGAGCATCAAGCTCAGCCATTATTATTGCTTTCTGCAGGCAGTGGTGTAACGCCAATGTTGTCTATGGTTCGCTACCTAGCAGATCATAACCAACTCGATGATGTGGTGTTCTACCATCAATGCAGCAGTGAGATTGATATTCCATGTAAAGATGAGCTCGATGAACTAAAACGCCAACACCCAGGTTTGGATGTGAAGATTTGCTTAACCCAGCCTGCGATAGATTGGTTTGGTCTGAAAGGACGCATCAGTTTATCTCATATCAAACAGATTAAAGATGTTGAACAGCGTCAAGTGTTCGTCTGTGGACCAGATGGCTTTATGCAAAAAGCGAAAAATCTATTGCTTAAGAAAGGGCTGCCGGAAGAACACTACCACCAAGAAGCGTTTGGTGTCGCTGTAGCAACAACGAAGCCTGAAAAGAGTGTAGAAATCGAGTTCAACGGATTTAAGCTCATTGGTAATAACCAACAAACGTTGTTAGAACAAGTTGAAAATGCAGGGCGGAGTATTGCCAATAGCTGCCGTGCGGGCTTGTGCGGAGCGTGTAAGGTTCAATTGGAGTCAGGGCAGGTTGACCACCCAGAGGTTCCTGCAATCACTGAAGAAGAGCGCAGTATGGGCAAGGTGTTGGCGTGTTGCGCTATTCCACAAACAGACGTGACTTTGACAGACTAACGCTCTTATATAATAAATGTTGCTTATAATTAGTAACGAAAACGCCGCTAACTGAACTTAGCGGCGTTTTTTTATTTACTTTAGAGCGACTTGAAAAGCGGGTCTCTCATGAGCACCATCGATGCTAATCGTAGATTGTTGGGATCGGTTGACGCTTGTGTTGAGTCGCTTTGTAGATTGCAACGAGACGATCACTGACTTCTTGGGATACTGGCTTACCCTCAAGGAAATCATCGATTTGTTCGTAAGTAAGGCTCAAAGCATCTTCGTCTGCTTTTTGCGGAGCAAGTTCTTCTAGGTCCGCCGTTGGGACTTTCTTCACGAGTAATTCTGGTGCGCCTAGTATTGCCGCAACTTCACGCACTTGACGTTTGTTGAGACCAAACAGCGGTGCCATATCACATGCCCCATCCCCAAATTTGGTGTAGAAACCCGTAATGTTCTCTGCGGAATGATCCGTACCAATCACTAAGCCGCCTACATAACCAGCGATTTCATATTGGGCAATCATGCGAGCGCGTGCTTTAACGTTGCCTTTCACGAAGTCTACTTTTGCCGCGTCCGTTGGTAGAAGACCTGTACCCT
This sequence comes from Vibrio alfacsensis, assembly GCF_019670485.1. Taxonomy (NCBI): domain Bacteria; kingdom Pseudomonadati; phylum Pseudomonadota; class Gammaproteobacteria; order Vibrionales; family Vibrionaceae; genus Vibrio; species Vibrio alfacsensis. The sequence continues at coordinate 1,081,435 of NZ_AP024166.1, read as the reverse complement.
CCAATGCCACGTGCGACGCCGTATGAAGCCCATCTACACCGTCTTTAATATTCACAGACACGGAGTGGGTCGGTTGAATGAAAGAAAGGGCAAGTTGCGCTTCATCTTCGTCTTTTTGCTCGCCATATGGTAGGCGAACCGCGATAAATTGATAGCTATTGTTGCCCGATTCTTCGTTGAGTTGGTTGACAGCGAGTTGAGCCAAACGGCCACACGTTGTCGAGTCCACACCGCCGCTAATACCCAGCACAAGGGATTTGCATCCAGAGTCTTGTAACTTACGTTTAATGAAAGCGATGCGGCGTTCAATTTCGAAATGCGGATCAATCGATGGGAGTACTCGCATTTCATCGCGGATGGATTGTTCCATTTAAGGTTCCTTTTCCTGCAAATAGGTTTGACACAAAACGAGGGTGAAGTGATTCATCCATGCGCCGACGTATATGACATTGCTGGTGGTGATAAACTACTCAGTTGATGTTCATAAATGTCGCTTTAGTGTCAAAAAGCTTTAAAGATTAGTAGTATCATACCGAATTCATCGGATTAGAAAACTCCTTCAACCAGGTAATTACCGGATATGAAAAAAATCGCCGTTTTTGGTAGTGCATTTAACCCACCTAGTTTAGGTCACAAGAGTGTGATCGAATCACTAAGTCACTTTGATCTTGTGCTTCTAGAACCAAGCATTGCACATGCTTGGGGAAAAAATATGCTGGATTACCCAATACGGTGCAAATTGGTCGATGCCTTTATCACGGATCTCGGGCTTTCTAATGTCCAACGCTCAGAGCAAGAGCAAGCTTTATACCAACCTGAACAAAGTGTGACGACTTTTGCGTTATTAGAAAAAATTCAAGAAATTTACCCCCAAGCCGATATAACGTTTGTTATTGGCCCGGATAATTTCTTTAATTTTGCTAAATTTTATAAGGCACAAGAGATTACTCAGCGATGGACGGTCATGGCGTGCCCTGAAAGAGTGAAAGTGAGAAGCACGGACATTCGAGAAGCATTGGTGAAAGGCCAAGATATCAGTACTTTCACGACACCAAGCGTTAATGAAATATTGGTAAGCGAGGGTTTATACCAAGATTCATTTTCTGGTAACTAATTCTGGTAACTTAAGAGGTTAAATTTTAAATGGTCAGAGTCGCCGTATTTAGTACATGTGCATTGCTTGTCGCAACACAAGCGAGTTTTGCATGTAACTATTTATCTGATCGTTCGGTCGTTTTTGCAGATAACATCGTTCCTCTATGTGAAGATGTGATGGACAGCATCGGAGTGCTGAGCACGGAAACACTAAATTGGTACCAGTCCGAAAAAACCTATGATGAGCCACCAGAAAATTATTGGGATGAGTGGGCGATCAAACAAGAAGATACGCCATTCTTAACGCAAAACCTTGAGAATAATTATTTTGGCTTAGGGGTTTGGATGCCGGAAGAGCTCAAAGACGAAGAGAACAAAATGAGCACAGAAGAGTGGCTACGTAGCCATGGCCTGATGTTTAGTATTGGTCTTGGAGAGAAAAACGGTGATCAACCAAGAATGCGATTTGATTATCGATGGCATGACTACTACGACGCCGATTGGATGATGCAAATTGAAGTGCCTTTTTAATGAGGCGCCTTGCATCGTGTTAGGCTTCCATCGCTCACGATCTGTCGTCAACTCCCAACGCGAAATCCGCACTAAGGGTCAGTCTTCCCTCATTTAGATACTCAGGCGTCCGAAGACAAACATGTCGATCGGACGTTTTTTCCCCGTTACCTTTTTACGGTGTTTGTTCCCTTTTCATGTTCTGTTTTTGCCCGCTTTTCCGAACACAAAAAGTCGATGTGTGACAGAAAACTGTCTGACAATCGGCGTTATACTGATTAACAGTAAACGAAAAATGACTTTAGTCACAATTTTGTGAGACAATTGTCGCTAAGAACGAAGCATAACCGTTAATGAGTCGGGAAATGAAAATAAATAAGCAAAGCTTGGAAGAGCAAGCGACAGAATACATCAGGGAAATGATCACTGACGGTCAGTTGGAACAAGGTACAAAAATTGTTGAAAGTACATTGTCGAAAGAGTTAGAGCTTTCGCGCAGTACTGTTCGTATGGCTCTGAACTCATTATCACATGAGGGACTCGTTGTTCAAAAACCTTATGTCGGTTGGCATGTTTTTACGCTCGATGATGAAGAGCTGTGGGAACTGTACAATATGAGGGTTGCAATTGAGAGCCAAGCCGCTGCAATGGCAGCTGAACGCGCAACGGAACAAGACAAAGAAGAGTTAATTGAGCTTCTTAATGAATTTTGTCGTGTGTGTGATAACGGCGAAGACTCGTTAGCGATTTATAAGATGGATTTTGACTTCCACCAAAAAGTGGTCGAACTCAGTCACAGTCCACGATTTGCTAAGATATACGCTCAAATCGCCAATCAACTGAAAAGCTATATCGAGATGACTCATATCGAGTACGATTTGTCTCAAAGTGGTTTAAGCCACAAGCCGTTGGTTGATGCAATTTGTGCTGGTGATGCGGAAAAAGCTTGGAAAGAAGCGAAAGAGAATATTACCAGTTTTGCTGAACTTGCCGGAAAGAGTGCCAAATAAACTCGATTCCAACTCAACAATAGAAAAGGCAGCCTCAAATGGCTGCCTTTTCTATTTGAATTTGACGCTCTGTGACGGAATCACGTACGGAGAGGCGTAATGCGCGGTCTTATCCAGTGATAAGATTAGAGTGCATCGCCAAAGACTAAAAAGCACAGTTGCTCAAATTCTTCTGAATTTCCCGCAAATAGTCGCTCTACGATATCTTGCTGTTTTTTGCCGGATAGCTTCATTTTTCTTGCTTCTCTTAAGGTGAGAACTAGGCACAATTCACGAGAAATGCGCTCTTCACAGCCTGGCTGCCATTGATTGATCGAGTTTGTGAGAGGCGAGTTGTTTAAGCTTGGTCTCAGAGCTAATACTTCATGTTTCACAACCGCAAGTAAATCCAATTGGTATTGGTCACGTTGTTGTGTGATAGATAGCTTTTGAACCAGTGCTTTAAGCAAATTTGATGGTTTAAAGAATCCCGCTTGCTGGGGAAACTCGTCAGTCAGGCGGACTGAAAAGTCGCAACGATTCAATCTGGTATTAGGTAAAAAAGTGAGGGAACTCAAACAATCTTGCGGAATCCAAAAGTATTGACCTGGTTCAATGGCATACTCTTGCTTACCCAATTTGATGATCACGAGCCCTTCTACGACAGACAGTAAACTGTGCTTAAGCGCTTTTTTGCGCGCTGTGACATGCAGAAATGGGAAATGTGTATCGTGAAATTCAATTGCGTAGTTCATTATGATTACCGGAGTTTTTGGGCCGATAAGGTTACCGCTAAAGCTTTTGAATGCCAACCGGTTAACCGAGTTTTTTGCCAAGATTGTAATGCTACTGGTATGACCATGTTAAAAGTATGGTTTGAGTTGCTGCGAGTTGGCAAAACTATGCGTAAAATGTGCCAGCTTTTTAAAGAATGAATTGAAAGATGACAACCAATAACGATCCTTATATTGAAATTCGTCCATATAACGACGATGAAATTCCTGCTGCTTTGGATCGATTGATCCAAGATGATGAGTTCATTAGTGCAATTATAAACCATCGCTTTAATAACAGAGCGAGCTGGTTTAAAGCATTGATGGCCCCAGTGCTTCGTATTTACTTGAAAGCGAAGTGGAGCAAATTGAACTCTGTTGAGGCGATTCAACTGGAGGTAAAGAAATACCTTCGAGATACGCTAAACTCGACGACAGACGGCGTCACATTTTCTGGTTTAGATAAGCTAGATAAGAATACTTCATATCTCTTTGTCTCCAATCACCGCGACATCGCTATGGATCCCGCTTTAGTGAATTTTGGTTTGCACCAAAGTGGACACCGAACGGTGCGCATTGCGATTGGCGATAACTTATTGAAAAAACCATGTGCAACAGAGCTTATGAAGCTCAACAAAAGCTTTATCGTTAAGCGCTCAGTAAAAGCGCCTCGTGAAATGATGAAAGCGCTAGGGCAATTGTCAGGCTACATTAAGCACTCATTAGAGACGGGCAATTCTATCTGGATTGCACAGAAAGAGGGCCGAGCGAAAGATGGCAATGATTTTACCGACCCTGCCATTTTGAAAATGTTCCACGTAGAGGGACGTAAGCAAAAGGTCAGTTTTGGTGAGTACACGCGTTCATTAAAAATCGTACCGGTATCAATTTCATATCAAAATGATCCGTGTGACATTGCGAAAGCAAAAGAACTGTATGAAAAAGCAGAAAATGGTCGCTATGAAAAAGGTGAATTTGAGGATATCGAGAGCATCATTCAAGGCATTATCGGTTACAAAGGTAAAGTTCATGTCGCGTTTGGCGAAGTGATTGACCAAGAGTTTGAAACTCCAGACGCGTTAGCTAATGAAATCGACCGCCAAATTCATAACAACTACCGAGTGTTCCCGATCAATCTGCTTGCGGCGGGACGAGAGGATGAAAGCATCACGGATTCTGTAAAGTCTCAACTAGCAGAGAAATTGCAGCAGCTGCCAACGGGGGCTCAAACTTATTTAGTTGCAAGTTATGCCAACCCGGTTAATAACCAAGAGGTTTAATTCCGGTCTTATTGGCCAACACATAATGTGAGGAATGCGGGCTTTGCTGCCTCATTCCTCACTTAGTCTAGTCGTTATTTACGTGCTTATAGCTTACGTGCTCATAGCTTACGTACTCATAGCTTAAGCGCTCATTTATTCAGTAACGGGTTAGAGGCTTGTAAGGTCATTACTCAGTAGATCGAATGAGCTTATGCGGTACTCGCTGATATAGTAGGGCGGTGGCAAATTCGTTATGGTACTGCAACCATTATGCTGTCGCCTCTATGGTGCAACCGCTCCTCCCAAAGTGAGCTGGCTTGGCCATTTGGAAATCTGGTTTCCCCCCAAAAAGATATTGCCTCGTACCGTCATTGTTTCAGGAAACGTTGTAATAGCAGATCCGCCAATGTAAAGGTTACCATCGACGACTAATCCCTCTGGTAGTTGAGTTAATGGCGTTCTAATGACGCTTAAGTCTCCTTTCACATTAAGCCTTGCTGGCAAGCTTACGAGTGGCGTATCGGCTAAGTTTAAGTACCCACCAAGTTTCACACCTCTTGGCCAACGTTCGACTTGGCTTCCTAATAGGTTTGCATAACCTTTTATTTTGATTCTTGGTCTAATCGTTTTCAGTGCGCTGTTTTTGGCAGTGAGGCTTCCTCCGACATCCAACCCTCTAGGGAGTTTAGTGATAGGGGATTGTGATAGGTCTAAATTACCTTTTACGATGAGGCCGTCAGGAAGCGACGTGTAAGGCTTGTTGCGTAGGTCAAGATTGCCGTAGTTGTCGGTATGGTTCAGTTTTGTGTAGTAGTCTAGGTCATGAGCCATCGACGTGCCGGACAAAGCCACAAAGCTAACTAGTAAAGTGAATAAATGACGTAGCAAAGAGAAAAAGCGAGACACAAAAGGGAAAAAGCACATAACGAGAATACTGGTGATTAGGAGTCAGAAAAAGCATAACGTAAAGTCTAATGAGCTTCTAGCATCAAGAACATGAGATGCTGCCAAGAACGTGAAATCCATCCCTGATAGTATGATTACCTTATAAAGGGGGGAGTTATGAACCTAAAATCGAGATCTTTCATCGTCGCGAGTATGGTAAGCGCACTGTTTTCAAGTGCTGCGATGGCTAAATCTTATAGCACGCCAGATGCCAAGGCCCTTATCGTGGCTGATAGCAAGTTAGGACAACGAGTTTGTTACTACGATGACAAAGCTTATACAGCAGGGGCGATATTAAACGTTGAGGGCGTATTGCTACTGTGTAGCGATGAGAATGAGTTTGAAACCAATGGGGCATTGAAGTGGGTGGTGTTTCAACAAGACAAGAGTTAGACAGGTTGACAAACGATCAAAAAAGCGAGCTGATTGCTCGCTTTTACGTCTCTATCGATTAAATATCGATGATTAACGCATTAGAGAGCGAGTTTTTAGTTCGAAGATTAGCTTTTCTGCACTTACTTCAAATTTAAAGCGTGCCTTTAGTTCTTTAGACTCTTCAGTTAGGGCAGAGACATTGTATTCAACGTTTGCACATACTGTTTTTGCTAATTCAACGTATTTTGCTAATTCTGCTTCTAGTGTGGCTTTAGAGTCTGCGAAAATCGTTACTTCAGCAACGTCGTCGCCTTCTTTGATGATAAAGCCCATTTCACCAGCACAACCGCAAGCTTCACAAACTTGGTTCTGTTCTAATTCGATACTCATAACGAATCCTCTTGTAAATACTGCGGGTATTCTATCAGGTATTTGATCTGTATCTACAAAAATGAATGATTTCGGACAAAAAAGAGCCGGTATGTTATGTTGTTAACGATAGGTTACGTACATCTTTTGCGTCAGTTGTAGAAAATTATTGTGATATCTGTCAATGTTTTGCGCCAATCGAGCGAGATCTCTATGAGATTTTCGTCAGGTGAGTTGAACTAGGAATCAATTTATAAGACTATTTCTCGATTGACCATTTTCACAAAGTTATCATTCTTGGCTTTAGGATAATTTTTATGAATGTTATCGGCATAAATTTATAATGGAATGGATTTTTTGCCGATTTTTGAGTCACATGTATTGATGGAAGTATCACTGTAAAGTGCACGTTACGCTGCGTTTTGTACAAGTGATTTGATACCTAATATAAATTTGGGTAACGACAGTACATAATATTGAGGATGAATTTCATTTTAAACTCATAAGATAATGGGTTAGATGGATTTAAGAAGAGAAGAGCTTAGAATATGCCAAAGCGTAGTAAAGAAGATACTGAAATCACGATCCAAAAGATTATGGATGCCGTTGTCGATCAACTTCTAAGACTTGGTTACGACAAAATGTCTTATACCACATTAAGCCAACAGACAGGGGTATCGCGTACGGGCATTAGCCACCATTTCCCGAAGAAAACAGATTTTACTGCTGCATTAGATGGTCGTATTTTCAAGATGTTCGTAGAGCATTTGGAATTTGATAATGGATTAGATGCATTCTCTGATAGTTGGATTAAAGCGCTTGAGGACCCTGAGTTCTTAGCGATTTTACGTTTGTTATTCCACCACATTGTGACTTCTGAAAGTGCTCATGAATTTGCTGCAAACGGTATAGACCGTCTTTACAAAGTCGTTGAAAGCCAATTTGGGGAAAACAGTGCAAAAGAGCTAGAGTGGCTGATTGGACGCTCCTTAATCCAGATGAGCAAATAGGCTCTATATTTATAGTATTACAAAGAAGCCCTGCTAACTATTTAGTTAGCAGGGCTTCTTTTGTTTGAGCGGGGTATAAGTTCTACGTTAGTGCAGTGGCATTCGTACAAGACAAGACGTGAGTTAGTTTATCCAGCCTTAAACAAATACTAAGCCGCTGCGTGGACTTGTGGAAAGTTAAGCGTAGGATGTTTCGTGACAATGGAGCGATAGCCATAAACGTGTTCAATGCGTTCAGGCGTTAGCGCATTCCATGGGGTATCATCACAAACCAATTTTCCATTATGAAGCAGCACAAGGCGGTCTGAGTACTGTGAGGCTAAATTGAGATCGTGTAACACGACGACCACGGCAGCGTTGTGTTGTTTTGCCGCTTCGCGAGCGATCTTTAATGTGTTGTGCTGGTGGGCAAGATCCAAAGCCGACGTTGGTTCATCCAGCATGAGTATTTTCCTTTCTCCTGATTGATGAAGTTGGGTGAGCACTCGAGCAAGATGTAAGCGTTGTTTCTCCCCTCCAGAAAGGGCGGGGTAAAGGCGATCTGCAAGGTGTAACACATCCGTCTGTTCCATATAGTGCAGAGCCAGTTGTGTTGTTTCTTTATTGGTGATTGAAAGTGGAATAGCACCTAACTCGACCACTTCTTTGGCTAAAAATGGAAATGTTAATGTGCTGTGTTGTGGCAGCATCGCAATGTGTTTAGCACTTTCAGACGGGGCCCAGTCACTCTTCTGTTTACCAAAATATTCGATGTCATTCTGCGATGGTATTTCGCCACACAGAAGCTTGAGAAGCGTACTTTTCCCTGCACCATTTGGTCCCAATAAGGCAGTGACCTCACCAGCGCGAATATCAATACTGATGTCATCGAGAACAATTCGATTGCCGTACTGCATAGAGATATTTTTGCCTGATAAAGCGGTGTGATTCATTACAGGATCTTTCCTTTTTGTTGGAACAGTAGATAGATAAAGAATGGCGCACCAATCAACGCAGTAACGATACCAACGGGTAGCTCGGCTGGTGCAACCGCGACACGGGCAAACATATCAGCAGCGGTTAATAGCAAAGCTCCCATTAACGCCGAGATAGGCAAAAGCGTTCGGTGGTCTGGCCCCGAGATCATGCGGCCAAGGTGAGGGATAACAAGCCCAATAAAACCGATCGCACCGCATATACTAACCGTCACACCGACACCTACCGCAGAGAGCAAAATCAGCTGGCGTTTAAGTTTTTGTACCGGTACTCCTAAGTGACGGGCTTCAGATTCCCCTAACAAAAGCGCATTTAATGCCATTGACTTCTTCTGGAACCAATAGAAAAGAATCAATAGTGTAACAGCCGCTAGGCCAATACCAGACCAGTTTGCACCAGCTAATGACCCCATTGACCAAAGCGCTAAATCTCTTAGCATTTGGTCATCGGCCACAAAATTCATAAAGCCGATAGCTGCCCCTGAGAGCGCACTGATAGCAACACCAGCAAGTAGCATGATGGTAACGGATGTGCCAAATTTATTGGTGCCTAACCAATAGACTAAAATCGTGGTGATTGCGCCGCCAAGAAAGGCAAAAAGTGGCAGAGCGGCTAAGTTCATTAGTTGTGGGTAGTGCTGGCTAAAGTCGGCAAAAACCACAATTGCAAACGCACCACCAAGTGCGGCACCAGCAGAAACCCCAATGATGCCTGGCTCCGCAAGCGGGTTGCGAAATAACCCCTGCATCACCACGCCACAAATTGCAAGAATGGCACCGATAAATATACACAAGATCGTTCGTGGTAAGCGGATTTCATTAATGACAAGTTGAATATGTGGCGCAAGATCAGAGCTTGCGCCAATCAAGCTTCGCAGACTGTCTGCAAAACTAATATTCATTGGACCAACAGTAATCGAAGCCACTGCAATAAAAGCGAGAAACCCCGAGAGCGTAACTAGAGTCGTTGAGAGTGGAAGTCGTTTTAACAGCATTGGGGTTCTCTATGGGTACAACAAGCGATTAAGACGCTTAGCTTCAGTAAGGCTCTTAAGGCCTAAACCTCCCACCAGAGCATGGCCATCGATTGTCACGAACTTCTTGTTCATACCAGCAGGCGTTGCCGCCAATAGAGGCATTGCTTTCAAAATCGCGTCCGCCCCCCCCATTGTTTGGTAGCTACGACCACTGACGAGAATAACGTCGGGCTGCATTTCTACCATTGCTTCTGTCGAAAGCGGTTTGTATGACGTGAGCTTATCCGCGGCAGGGTTTTCACCGCCTGCTAGTTTGATGATGGCGTCTGGTGTGGTATCTAAGCCTGCAACATTCGCTGCACGTCCTTCATGAATAAGAAGAAACAGAACTTTTTTCTTATCGGCTTTTTCTGGTTGATTATGCTCAAGAGCCGAAACTTGTTGTGATACCTTTTGCTTCAGTTTTACTGCTTGAGGCTGACGATCCACAAGGTTGGCGATTTGATCAATACGCTGTAATAAGCCATCAACGTCGGCTTTTGTATTGACGATTTCGATGTCAACGCCAGCAGATTGCAGTTGTTCCAAGGTTGTACTTGGCCCCATTTCATCTGAGCCGATCACTTTGGTTGGGGCGAGAGCTAGCAGCCCCTCAGCAGAGAGTCGACGATGGTATCCGACTTTAGGAAGCGCCATTTCTTGAGGGAGTTCACTGGTGACATCTACGGCAACAAGGTTTTCTTTGGCATCAAGAGCAAACAAAAGCTCAGTGACCGCACTGCCAGCACTGACGATACGCTCCGAAGTTGGAGCTTCGTTGGCAAAAAGATTCGAGCTGGTTATTAGCGTTATTGCGGTTGTGAATGTTGCCACTGCGGCAGTTAATTTTTTACGAACTGGCAGTACTAAATTTTTCATGGATGAGTTCTCTATTGTATGTTCTTTTACTGCGACTCTTCAGTAAGAAGTTGCGTCGCCTGAATTCCGTTTTCTTGTAAAAAGCCAAGTAACTTAACGAGGTATTGAATGTCTGCGGTTTTTTCTGCGCCAATGACAATGGGTTTATCACTTGATTTGCTTTCTTCTAAAAGAGCAAGCGTGAAGTTTTCCCAGTCAATATAGGTTTTGCCATTGATCGCCCAGTACGGCGCCTCATTTAAGATATTTACGGTGATTGATTGTTTATCAACCTCTGCCACGGCTTTTGAATCCGTACTTGGCAAATTAACATCGAGCGAGTCGAGTTTTACAGCAGCAGTCAGCATTAAGAACACCATGACGATGAATATGATGTCGAGTAACGGCGTTAAATCTGGTGTTAGGCTATGGTTATTTTCACGGGGCGCTTTGATCATGACACGCTCGCTTCAACATGGCTGGCCACCGTCACGATGGTTTTCTTGTTATCTGGAGACACATGTTGAAGTGAAATCCCCTCTAGCCAAAGGTTGACGTAGTTGAGTGTATGTTCCAGCTTGGCAATAACACGATCTGCCCAAAGTCCAATTAGCTGTGCGCCTGAAATTGCAGGTAAGGCGATAAGAAGACCCGCAGCGGTTGTGTACATTGCAACACCTAAACCATCCGCGAGATCACTAGGTTTTACATTTCCAGTTGAAAGAGCAATGCTATCAAACATATCGATCAAGCCTAATACGGTACCTAAAAGACCAATTAGCGGACTAATGACACCAATCAACGTGAGTAGACGCAGGCCAGAGTGCAATTGATGGCGTTTCTCTTGTAACCAAATCCCAGCCGCATCTTCACGAAGTGATTTGGAGAATGAGTGATGCGCAAGTAACATCGCCACGCCGCGGTACAGTAGTGGGCGTTTTCCGGATAGCTCATTAGCCAGTGCTTCGATGTCTTTGCCATTTGTTGGGTCAAGCGAGGTCAATTTTTTTCGTATTGCTTTTTTACCTATGCCGAGGCTTATCAACACATGAAATAAGCGTTCTGCGATGATCATCACCGTTATTGCAGAACAAATGATTAAAGGCCATGTCATAAGACCTAACTGGGTTTGCAATTGTTGTAGCTGTTCCATTATCCATCCAACTTAAAACGAACTGGGATTTGAACTCGATGAGCGACTTGCTGCCCACCAGAAATATGTGGAGAAAAGTGCCATTGTTTAATGGCTCGCAGTGCTGATGTGTCGAGCATTTCTGCTCCTGATGATTCAATCAACACTTGTCTAATTTGATGACCATTTTCATCTAACCAAACTTCATAAATGGCCACGCCCTCGATCCCACGTTTTCGAGCTGAACGGGGGTAGCGTGGTTGTACTGGTTGAGAGACAAATGTGGGTTGATCAACTAAAACTGGTTCAGATGCAGCTCCTTTTGATTGCACTGTCGGTGCCGATTTTTGCTGTGAAATTTCTTCCTTTGCCGCATTCTTTTGTTCTTGCTTAGTCTGCTGTTTGGTTACTGGCTTTGACTGCGGCGCTTTGTTTACCTGAGCCGTCTTTTTTGTTTTCTTAACGGGTGTAGGTTTCTTTTCTATTGGTTTTTTTTCTATCCGTTTCTGTTTTACCGCTTCTTTTTTGACAATCGGTTTTTCAACGTTCTTTTTGTGCGGCGGAGCTTCAGGTGTTTTCGGCTCTGGCTGTTTTTGAGGTTCTGGTTCAGTTTGGTGAATTACCTCTTGTGGTGTAGGCACAGGTTTAGGGGCTGACACGAGATTCAGACTAACAGTACTAGCAGGATTACCAGCAGGCATGGCAAATACCTTTGTCTCTTGAGAGGCAAAAAGTAGAGTTGCATGAATGGCGAGTGATGCGCCTCCGGCGATCGCATATCGTTTTAGGTTCACAATAAATCTCGGTGTTACACGTTGTGCTTAAGTTGGAATTGATTATCACTTACATTCGAAATAAGATCAATTATCAATTGCATTATCATTACGCCCAAATTATGATCGCTTCAGTTTTTTTGAAATTAGTCTCAACCTTTTGTTTGTTGGGCTTTAAGTGAGTATCTATGAGCGTCGATATTTATAAATTTGACGAATCTATTCTTGGGAGTGATAGTCCTGATCCCTTGCGTTTTGCATTTGTGAAAAAGCATTCTGCACATGCAGGGGGGAGCAGCATGCCCGTTCCTCCACCACAACAAAGTGCCATTTTATCGAGGATTACGTCTGAAGCGGCGACGAGTAATAAGCGTTGTCTTTACATTCACGTCCCTTTTTGTCGTGTGCGTTGTACATTCTGTAACTTCTTCCAAAATGCAGCCAGTCGAACACTCGTTGATGAGTACTTTTCAGCGTTGATGAAAGAGCTAAAAGAAAAAGCCGCACTGCCTTGGACACAAAGTGGGATTTTTCATGCGGTTTACATTGGTGGTGGTACGCCAACTGATCTGTCACCAGAACAGGTTAGGGCGTTAGGGCAAGCTATTCACGATTATTTCCCGTTGGCTGCTGATTGCGAAATTACCCTTGAAGGTCGGATCAATCGATTTTCTGATGAGTTGTATTTAGGTGCATTAGATGGCGGCTTTAACCGTTTTTCGTTTGGTGTGCAAAGTTTTAATACTCAAGTTCGCCGTAGTGCAAAGCGTCTTGATGGCCGTGAAGATGTATTAAGGCGTGTATCAGAACTGGCGAAAGAAGACAAAATTCCAGTCATCATCGATTTGCTTTATGGCTTACCGTATCAAACTAAAGACGTACTACAGCAAGATCTCACCGATTTCATGTCTACCGGTGCTCACGGATTAGACCTCTATCAGCTTGTGGTTGGCGGTAGTGCTCCGATGTTGAATTTGGTTGAAAAAGGCAAGATACCTCCACCAGCGACAACCCCTGAAAAAGCAGGAATGTACGAGCTAGGGGTTAAGTTCATGGCTGATCATCATATGAAACAGCTTAGCGTTAATCATTGGGCAATCGATAACCGAGAACGCAGTCTATATAACAGCTTGGCGAAAACCTATGCGGAAGTTTTACCTGTAGGGTGTGGTGCAGGAGGCAACATCGGCGGTTACGGCATGATGCAACACAGAACCTTAGCAACCTATATGAGTGCAGTGAATGAGGGGCAAAGCACCATTGCAATGATGATGAAGCAAAGCCCACTAGAACCGCTTTTTGCATCACTCAAATCTGGTTTTGATCGAGGCATTATTCAAGCAAGTAAACTGCCAGTATTTATGGGGGAGGATACGTTTAACTTCCTTATGCCTCTGTTTAAAGTTTGGCATGACAAGGACTTAGTGGAACTGCAAGAGCGTAGCGTTGTGTTGACGCTAGCGGGTAGTTTCTGGTCTGTGTCTTTGGCTCAAGCTTGTATTCAAGTACTGACATCAGAAATGAACATTGCGGTGCCTCAGGCATCTAATCACTAGCCGAAAAGAAATAGTCATTAATTAAAAAGAAATGGAAACAATAATGGAATCAATTAAACAACAGGTTGAAACCCTACTAGAACAAGAGCCGCAACTACTTCCAGCAGCAATGGCTGAGCGTTTTGGTGTTTCAGAATTTGATGTCGTGGCTGCGCTACCAAAAGACATGGTGGCTGTTGCTTCAGGTGAGCATGCTCAAAGTATTCTTGAAGGATTGGTTGGTTTTGGCCCTGTCACTACCATTGTTCATTCTTTTGGCTCAATTTTTGAAGTTAAGGCCCCATTTCCAAAAGGCAAGATGGCACGTGGTTACTACAATTTAATGGGGAAAGAGGGCGAACTTCATGGGCATCTTAAGTTAGACAATATTACGAATATCGCTTTAGTCAGTAAGCCGTTTATGGGTCGTGAGAGCCATTACTTTGGTTTCTTCTCTGAGTGCGGCAGTAACATATTTAAGATTTACCTAGGTCGCAACGAGAAGCGTGAGCTAATCGAAGATCAAGTAACGGCATTCCTTGCAATGCAAGCAGAGTTTAACAAGTAGTCTCGAATGAGCATGACACTGCGACTAGCGCTAATACGTTAGGGCAGTGTCGTTTTATTAAAGAATAACCGAGTTAAAACTCGGAACAACAAACAAGTAAAGTTAGGTATCAAAATGGATCAGCAAGTTAAACAAGAGCGTTTACAAGGTCGTCTAGGACCAGAGATTAAGGAATTTCGTCAGGAGCGTCGTACCATTCAATTGGCAACCGTTGATGCGGAAGGCCGTCCAAACGTAAGTTACGCACCATATGTTCAAAACCAGGAAGGTTACTTCGTTCTTATTTCTCAGATTGCTCGTCACGCACGCAACTTACTAGAGAATCCAAACGTATCTTTGATGATGATTGAAGACGAGGATTCGTCGAAGCAGTTGTTCGCTCGTAAACGTTTGACGTTTGATGCGGTTGCAACCGTTGTTGAGCGTGATACTGAAATGTGGCAACAAGTTGTTGGTCAAATGAAAGACCGTTTTGGTGAGATCATTGATGGTCTGAGCCAACTAGAAGACTTCGTTCTGTTCAACCTAAAAGCAGAACAAGGTCTATTCGTGAAAGGATTTGGTCAAGCTTACCAAGTATCAGGTGATGATCTGGTTGATTTCGTTCACCTTCAAGAAGGTCACAAGAAAATCGAAAACGCTTAATCGTGAATTGATTTCTAAAATGACGGAAGGGAGTTAGGTTATACTGACTCCCTTTTTTATTAGAACAAAAAGCACAGAGAATCAGCATGAGACCAGTAAGTAAGGAACTAGGCGAAATTTGTTATCCATTCATTTATGAAGACAGCCCTGTGTGTGATTTTGAGATCACCGCTGATGAGCTATGCAGCCGAATTGGCCTTGTGCTATCGATGGAGTTGGATGATTTTAGCCGTGATATCCTCACTCGAATGCAGCCGAATGTGTATCACGTGAATGGCTCTATACGAGGTAAGTTAGCCATTACAGAAACGGAAGTGGATGAGCTTAAAGCTGACTACGAAGTCATTAAGGCGAAACTGGACGGCGGTTTTAAAGGCTTCGTGTTGCCGGGAGGGCACCCAACGTCGAGTCAATTGCATTTATGTCGCTGCCAAGCAAAAAAGGTAGTACGTGCCCTTGTTGCGGTTGAGCACTCAGGCAAAAAACAACCGGATCCGATATTGTTCCGATACGCAAACTTGCTTGCAAATGTGCTCTACAGCTTAGCTTCTTACCTTAATCACATTTATCAAGTTGAAGAAACCGAATTTGTATCTCGCAGCTATTCTATGCCAAGCAAGATTGAGACTAAGTAGGATTGGTTGATGCTAGGCAAGATTGATACCGACTAAGTGATCAATCACATCACTAAGACGGCAGATCACTAAGAGGCTATTGCGTTAGCTTCGAGCTCTTTAGCGCCGCGGAGCATGGCTTCAATCAGTTCTCCGGCGTTAAACTTTTCTAATGCTTCATGAGCGCCTACTTGGTGCGCGCGATCGACACATATTTCACTAGAGAGAGAGGTGTGAAGAATACGATAGGAATGGTTTAGCGCTGCGTCGTTTTGCACTTCAAATGCCAGTTCGTATCCATCCAATCCCGGCATTTCTATATCGCTGACAAGCAAATCTACTGGGCGATGTTCTTCGGCATTTTGCTTCATTAGGTCCAAAGCATCTGAGCCATTCTTACAAATTTGATATGGGATATTAATGCTGTCGAGCGCATCACAAAGTTGTTTTCGGGCAATAGAAGAATCGTCCACTAAAAGAATATTCAGTGCTTTTAGACGCTCGCGTTCAATGTCTGTCAGCATCGGTATTTTGGTGTTTTCATATTGCGGATAGATTTTGGAAAGCAGTAATTCGACATCCAGCATTTGAACAATCTTTTCTTCATAGCGAGTAATGCCCGTGACAAAGATGTTATGTCCAGCGCTTGCTGGTGGTGTCTCAATAGATTTCCAGTCACATTCGATGATTTTTTCAATATTTCGTACCATGAATGCTACTACCGTGCGCAGACAATCTGTCACGATCAAATAGCAATTCTTATATTCACTTTCTTGAATAGGACGAAATCCAATCGCAGCTGCCATATCAATGACGGGAACAGTGAGGTCACGAATGGTGACAGTACCAATAACATGATGATGAGAATAAGGAATCTTAGTGGTTGGTAAGTAAGGCACAATCTCACGGACTTTGAGCGTTCCAATAGCAAAATTCTGTTGTAAGGTGAGTTTAAAGGCCAACATACCCTGCGATTGGTTTGCCTTGCTTGCGACTTTTACCATGAAGATAACCTTATCAATATCACTGATTTATGCCACTAATCTAATCTTATAAGACGAGCGCTTCAACCGTTGCGCTTGGAAAAGTGAGCTTTTTAATAAATATTGCGGCTTAGGATCGTCAAGGTGTTGTGTTATATCCCAAGGTGCTGTGTTATATCCAAGTAACTTCAAGATGCTAGGTTCTTCGGGAATGACTTGGTTTGAAAGCAAGGCTACCATTTGAAGATCACGTCATGTGCAAGAAAATACTGGCGATATTAGGTTGTTTCGGTACACTTGCGCTACCAGAATAGTGAGAGACAAACACATGGCAAATACCGCAGCCGCTTTGCATATTCTTGTAAAGCATAAAGAACAAGCTGAAGACATCATTTCGCAACTTAAGAAAGGCGCGAAGTTCCAGACATTGGCAAAGAAATATTCAACTTGTCCATCTGGTAAACGTGGGGGTGACCTAGGTGAGTTTCGCCGCGGTCAAATGGTGCCACAGTTCGATAAAGTTTGTTTTTCTGGCGAAGTACTTACTCCGCATTTAGTGAAAACCAAGTTTGGTTGGCACGTAGTAAAAGTGCTGTACCGTACTTAGTCTTGTGGTACTGAATTGATACCGAATTAGGCCCAAATAGCGCGTTCATCGCGCTATTTTTGTATCTTGTTTCCTTTCTTTTTTCCATTCTCATCATACTTTACCCACCGTCCTGATATTTCTAGCTTGTCCGCTGTGTACCAAATGTGATTTGCACGGCAATTTTATTTTCTTAAATATTTGTTACATATCGATTTAATACGGTCAATCCATTAATAGGTGTGCCTGTTCGAAAACAAACCGTTTGCTTAGGGATGACGTTCTATTTTTGAATATTTATATTAATAACAAAGGCTTGAATGCGATTGATGGGTTAATGTATCGGCAATATGATAAAGGAATATCGCTATTTCTTGGCATCCACCAATGAGATGACTGAGCTACGCCTTGGCGTTCCCCCTAGTAGAAAAGTACAAAGGGGTGAGGGCGATACGCCAATAGTTCTTATAATTCGAAGTATTGAATTTACTCACCTTAGAGACAAGAAATAGTGAGTGAACGCGACTAGGAGAGAAACATGAGTGGTCTACAGGAATTGCAATCAACGGGTGCAAACGTGATTTTGCATGCCTTTGATTGGAAGTATGCTGACATTGCTCAACGCGCAGCGGAGATTAGCGAGCTCGGTTATGGCTCGGTTTTGGTTTCACCACCTATGAAAAGCGCGCAAGATGAACGCTGGTGGCAACGCTATCAGCCACAAGATTATCGAGTCATTGAAAACGCGCTCGGTAATACCATCGATTTTAGGAACATGGTCGAAGCCCTCGCCCAAGTTGGCGTATTGGTTTATGCCGATGTGGTATTCAACCATATGGCGAATGAAGCGCACCTTAGACGAGATTTACAATACCCACGTCAAGACGTCATGGACGCATACCAAGAACAAGCTGCAAAGTATCAAGATCTTCTTTTATTCGGTGATTTATCAAAGCCTCTATTTGATGAAACTGATTTCGTCGAGCCGTTTGGTATTAAAGATTGGAAAGACAAATGGGAAGTGCAAAATGGTCGAATTACTGGAGGACCTAAAGATCCTGGTTTGCCGACTTTACGAGTTTGCCCCAATGTGATTGAGCAGCAACGAGCGTACCTAAATGCACTAAAAGCACTGGGCGTAAAAGGATTTCGAATTGATGCAGCAAAGCACATGACGCTTGAGCATTTAAAGCAAGTATGGACGGATGAAATTACTCGAGATGTGCATATATTCGGAGAGATTATTACCGATGGCGGCGCAACGGTAGAAGAGTATGAACTTTTTCTTGAGCCATATCTGAAAGAGACGCGCTTGGGAGCTTACGATTTCCCACTGTTCTCAACCATATTCAAAGCGTTCTCAAAGAGAGGCAGCTTTAAATCGTTGATTGACCCTTATTGTTTTGGTCAGGCGCTGTCTAATGGTCGTGCAATCACATTCGCTATTACTCATGATATTCCCAATAACGATGTGTTTCTCGATTTGGTCATGGATGAGGAAAGTGAGTGGTTGGCTTACGCATATATTCTTGGTCGTGACGGTGGGGTACCATTAATTTATACCGACCTAGATACAAGTGGTATAAAAGGCAAAGAGGGTAAGCCAAGATGGAAAAATGCGTGGAAAGACGAGCGCATGGCGAAGATGATTGCTTTCCATAATTTGGTGCATGGTGAGCCAATGACGGTGCTTGAGGGTAACGATGATATGCTGGCACTTCAACGAGGCGATAAAGGGATTTTAGTATTGAATAAATCGTCCCGTGCTCAATCGTTATCGTTGAAACTCGCTCAGACCTATGTTGACTTGATATCTGGCATTGAAATGTCCTCAGATGAGGAGGTGAAAATTCCCGCCAAGTCAGCGATGCTGCTTGTCACTCAATAAATATTTACCACCGGTAATTTAGGTCTACTTAATATTCTATAGAAGTGCGTGTTCAACGTTGTGCCCGCGCTTCTCTTTCTGCTTTTCTATTCCATTCGCTGAGATTCCAGTAAATCTATCACTTGCATCGAGGGAAAATACTAAGCCGTTTGGAGGGAACAGGGGGGGAGTGAGCTCATAGATAGGCGACTTTTCTTCGCATCTTGTGTTAACGTTAGTCGCCTGATTCTACAGAAGCGGGGCATTTTTTCAGAGATTTAGCATCTATCGCAACCCGCGTCCTTTTGGTGATAATCCGTCACCCGCCCTTGCTGATCAAAAGAAAAGTGACAGCATTCTTCAAACAGCTTTTTCAATTCGACACGTCCTTTTTGTACGCGTGATTTGAGGGTTGAGTAACTGATGCCTCGTTCTTCCGCCAGTGTCTTTTGACTCATGCCCTCAAGTTCAATATAAGCGAGCAGTTGGGATTGTTCTTCAGGCAGAACTTGAATAAAAGGTGCAATGCATTTTGACAGTTCTTGTTTCAGGTTCGCTTCTTGGCTTTCAAACCAAAGATCGTCAGC
Organism: Vibrio alfacsensis; assembly: GCF_019670485.1. Taxonomy (NCBI): domain Bacteria; kingdom Pseudomonadati; phylum Pseudomonadota; class Gammaproteobacteria; order Vibrionales; family Vibrionaceae; genus Vibrio; species Vibrio alfacsensis. The sequence goes on along the minus strand of NZ_AP024166.1, from coordinate 1,061,969 downwards.
AATGAGGTGATTATCTCGTTGGTTTCGTGCACGCTTGCGGTAGAAATCGATAATGGTGTTATTGGCGATCTGGAACAGCCAAGACTTAACACTTGAATCATCTCGAATCGCCTTAAGATTCTGATATGTCTTAAGTAAGATTTCTTGTTTCAAGTCTTCAACGTCATCTTCATTATTCACTTTAGAGCGTAAGAACGCGTGGATTGTGTGCTCGTATTCGTTCCAAATAGTTTCTAAATTAGCATTTTTCATCGATGCAGCACTCATCGCGCAGAAACCCAATAACAGTATCGAGGCATTCAAATTCCGCAACGCAGAACAGAGTGCGCCCTTCACGACGTTGGCTAATTAAGCCAGCAGAGGCAAGGCTAGATATATGATGAGAAAGCGTTGAACCAGGAATACCGAGCTTGTCTTGGACGCCGCCGACAGCGATGCCTTGGTAACCAGCTTTAACCACTTCTTTATAGATACATAAGCGAGTAGGGTGCCCTAGCTCTTTCAGCGCTTTTGCTACTGCTTCGAGTTCCATGTTGACCTCTGAGATGAATGATAATACGTTTATTTCGATATTAGTGAAAATATTGCTGAATAGCAAATAACATAATATTTATATCTAACTTACTGATAAAGATTGCTTTTAAAAATATTTCGACAAATATCGAAATATAATGGTTGACGCGATGCTTTTTACTTCTATAATTCGAGAAAAATAGAAATGAAGAAAAGCTTCGTTTTGCAAATTTACAGTTACTGATGAGAGATCAGTAGGAGAAATAATATGAACCCAGAAATTATGACCATGGCGAAAGAAGCGCTTGATATGTTTGCGTTTCTAGCAGCAGAGCTAATCATTCTGTTCTTAGCTATTAGCTATATTGTTGGTGTGTTACAAGACTTCCTTACACCAGAAAAAATTCAATCGATTCTAAGTTCGAAGAAAGGTAAAGGTTACTTTATCGCGGCACTACTAGGTTCGATTACACCATTCTGTTCTTGTTCTACCATTCCTTTCCTAAAAGGTTTGCTTCGTGCGAGAGCCGGTTTTGGCCCGATGATGGTGTTCCTATTTGCAAGTCCACTGCTTAACCCAGTGATCATTGGTTTGTTTGTGGTGACTTTTGGTTGGAAAGTGGCAGTGTTCTACTTTGCTATCGCAATGACGGTGTCAGTAGTAGCAGGCTATGTACTTGAAAAACTGGGTTTTGAGCGTTATGTAAAACCAGAGGCATATGAAGCGGCTGGCGCATCATCATGTGGTACCTCTTGTGGTGACTCAAGTAATAAAAAAGCTGAAGAAAAGCCAGCGTCGAGCTGTGGCACTAGCTCTTGTGGTGAACCAGTAGTAGCGAAAACATCTTGTTGTGAGCCTGCGCCACTAGTTGCGAAAACCTCAGCGGCCAAAACCTCTTGTTGTGGTGATAGCGCAGCAAAAGCAGAGCCTAAAGTGGAAGTGTCTTGTTGTTCATCTGACGGTGCAGCAACGGCGACAATCGTAGAAGAAAAACAACCAAGCCGTTGGATGCGTATTTGGCACTCAACGTGGAAAGACTTTAAACAAGTGTTCCCTTATCTAATGATGGGTATTGCGATTGGTTCATTCATCTACGGCTTTATCCCTACTGACTTGATTGCAGAGTACGCAGGTGAAGCGAAGTGGTACGCGATTCCAGTTGCAGCAATCATTGGTATTCCATTGTACATTCGTGCTGAAGCTGTAATTCCACTAAGTGCGGCACTAGTACAAAAAGGGATGGCGCTAGGCTCAGTAATGGCGTTGATCATTGGTAGTGCGGGTGCAAGTCTTACAGAAGTGATTTTGCTTAAATCTATCTTTAAGAACCAAATGATTGCAGCGTTTCTATTCGTGATTCTAAGTATGGCGATGGCAGCGGGTTACCTATACACCTTTATCTTCGCTTAATAAAATTAAGTAATTATTGAAACAGAGATACCCAAGCCAAGGCTTGGGTATTTTTTTATTGGTATTATTTGAGCAACTTAGCGCTCACCAAGCACTTCAAATTCGTCGTAAGTTAAGCGCGATAGACCGTCTTTTTGGATTTCCCACAGCTCTTTGTGTACAACACCGAACGCTTTGTTCATTGTCCACTCAGCCGTCAGAATATAACCTTGTTCGCTATCTTGCTCCCATTGGATGTTGGTGTAATCCACACTATGGAAACCTTGATTCATGATGTTCTGCCAAAACGCTTGAATGGCTTCTCGGCCTTCAAACGTACCAAATGGCTTAGCCACCATGATTGCATCTTCTGCATATTGAGCGGCACAGCCAGCCGCATCTTGACTGTTGAAAGCCACTTGCCATGCTGAGATACCGGCTTGAGCACGTTCTAAAGCTGATTGAGTCATTTTGATTTTCCATCGTTAATGTTTGTTTACGGACTAATCATAGAGGTATTATTAGTTTTAAAAAATAAAGCAAACGGAAAGTAATGTTCTGTTTGGTCGAACAATTGAGGTGAGATTAAATGAACAAGTTACGCTTAATGTCCTTGTTTGTTCATGTCGTAGAGTGCGGTTCGATCTCTAGAGCGGCCGATAAACTTGAGTTGTCAAAATCGGTTGTCAGCTCAGCGCTGAAGCAATTGGAACAGGAGCTCGAAACCTGTTTGCTGAAACGAACAACAAGAAAGCAGACGTTAACCTCGGCAGGAGAGCGTTTTTATCTCCAATGCGCCAAGATGACTAAGCAAGCAGAAATGGCGTGGTTGGAGGCTTCCGAATTTAAACAGGTTCCAGCGGGCCTCCTAACGGTGACCGCTCCCCATGCATTAATGCGAACAATCATTTTGCCAGCATTAACGACAGCGTTTTCTGACTTCCCGGATGTGCATTTAAATCTGATTAGTGATGATAAGCATGTTGATATTGTTCAGCAGGATATTGATGTTGCAGTGCGAGTCGGAGCTTCGAGAGATTCGAATCTCAAGCAGCGTAAAGTGGGGCAATTTTGTGACCTCCTGTGCCGCGCACGAAATCTATCTTCGGATTTGACCTCAACACCTTATATTGCTCAACATTGGCAAACTGGGCCTATCCATCACTTGGTTTCTCATGGTCAAGATATGGTGGAAGTCCCATTTGTTGTAAAGCATCGCTCTAATACGGTTTTTGACGTGGTATCACTATTAGAAATGGGGATGGGGGTCGGTGTCGTCCCTGATTTCATCTTGAAAGAAAACAGCAAGCTTGAAGCCGTGCCAGATGCGGAACCATCAAAAGTGAATCCTATTTATATTTTGCATCCATACCATACACATTTACCAGTGGCTGCAAAAATCGCGATTGAGGCAATTGAGAAGTGTATTCATGACACCATGTTGTGCTCTGTTGAATGAGCGTATCAATAGGTAAGAGCAGTTTTATTAGCGGTTGAATTAATCAAGATCAATCTTCATCGTAATTTAATCTAAGTGTCAAAATGCCTCATCTACACTTTCAAAAGATAGTGAGTGAATGGAGCAAGAGGATTGAGGAGGCCGCCATGATTACCGTGCATCGAGAATACAGTTTACAAAATTGTTTGGGACTACACGCGAATGTAGAGATTAACCCTATTGGTAAGCTAGACGTTAATATTGTGGAATTAGACGAGCATCATTCTACCGACTTTTGTGACTTATCTTTTGAAAGCCATGGTGGTGAAACTAGTGTTTGCGGCAAAGAGGGAACCGCACCATGGCAAGTAAACTTAGCCAGAAAAGACGCTTTAGAATTGTCACATCTTGTTGATGAGGCAAATGAGGAATATGAGATTCTAATGAGCGACTTAATGTAATAACTGGCTTAATGAAATTAGAGTCTGCGCTTGGTTTGAATAGTAAAAACCTCCCGAGTGGGAGGTTTTAGGCTTTTATTGTGGTTTTTCTTTACATGGATGTAGCTCTTGAACGTTTTCCTCGTTGAAGTCATCCGCGTAACCTTTTGGCGGTGGCGTCCAACCACGTTCTGAGCGAGAGAGCTTGTCGTGACGATCTTTTTGCATTTCTTCGGCCATTTTCTCTTCGAGATGGATAAAGAGCTGACGGAAATTATTGTCGTATCGTTCTCCCTCAGAGTCGTCTTCCCACGCCTCATAGAGCATGTCCGACTTACGAGCTTCAACTCGCTTGTAAGTGCCTTTTTGTTGTTCCACAAAGAATGGGTGAATACCCAATGACTTCATCACGTGTCCGCCCATTTCGAGTGCAGAATGATAGGTTTCGGATTCGATAATGTCTGCACCTGCTTGACGCAGTAAATAGCCATGGCCGCGGTCGAAAGCCCTAGCAATGATGGTGACTTGCGGATAGGTGTGCTTAACATATTTCACAAGTTCGACACTGGCTTCTTGGTTGTCGATTGCCACAACAATTGCAGCGGCATGCTCTATACCTGCGGTGTGGAGCATATCAGGACGAGTTGCATCACCAAAATAAGCACGTGTACCAATTTGGCGCATATTATCAACTTGGGTGGTTTGGTGGTCTAATACAACGGTTTTGACGCCGTTAGACACCAACAGACGATTGACGATTTGTCCGAACCGGCCGATACCGGCAATGATAACCGTTCCTTGTTCTTCAATGGTGTCACTTTCACGTTCATTCGACTCACTCTCATAGCGAGGGAGAATCACCTTATCGAATAGAATGAATAACCCTGGTGTTAGGAACATTGATATCGCTACAACCAGTGCAAGCGTTTGTGATATTTCAAATGGAATGACGTGGTTTTGCACAGAGAAGCTTAATAGTACGAAGCCAAATTCCCCTGCTTGAGCCAAACTGAGTGTGAACAACCAACGATTACTGCCTTTCACTCGGAAAATGAACGCAAGGATGAACAAAATAGTGGCTTTTAGCAGCATTACACCCAGTGTAAGGCCAATAATTAAGAAGAAATCATTGAACAGAACTGTGAAGTCGATACCCGCACCAACGGTGATAAAAAACAGACCAAGCAGTAAGCCTTTGAATGGCTCAATGTTCGATTCTAACTCATGACGAAACTCACTGTTCGCTAATACGACGCCCGCTAAGAAGGTTCCTAACGCAGGAGACAAGCCCACTAAGCTCATTAGTGCAGCGATGCCGATCACGAGCATTAAGGCCGTTGCAGTAAAAATTTCACGTAAGCCAGAACTTGCCACATAACGGAATAGAGGTCGGCTTAGGAAGTGACCACCGACAACGACAATGGCAATGGAAGCCGTTATGACAATTCCGTACGCCCAGCCGGGTAGACCTGCTACTAAGCTTAATTCCTCGTGGTGTTCTGCTGCGGATTGAGCCGCAGACTGCGCTTGTGCAACGAGTTCAGGTAGCGCTAGCAAGGGTATAAACGCGAGCATTGGAATGACGGCAATGTCTTGAAATAGCAGCACTGAAAAGGCATTTTGACCGCCCTCAGTTTTGGTTAACCCTTTTTCGCTAAAGGTTTGGAGAACAATTGCCGTTGATGACAATGCGAAGATCAAACCAATGGCCAGAGCAATGGTCCATGGTTGTCCGAAGTAAAGCGCAATGCCCATTATTAGAGCTGCCGTTCCTCCAACTTGGAGACCGCCAAGGCCCATTAAGCGGTTACGCATTGCCCATAGCATTTTGGGTTCTAGTTCTAAACCGACGAGGAACAACATCATTACTACGCCAAACTCGGCAAAGTGCTGAATCGTCGTTGTCTCTTCACCGACTAAACCGATGATTGGCCCAATAACTACCCCCGCGATCAGATAGCCAAGTACCGAACCTAGCCCTAGACGTTTGGCTAACGGAACTGCAATTACGGCTGCAATCAGGTAAATAAAGGCTTGCAAGAATATTCCGGTCATGACACATCCTTGATCAGTTGTGGCAATGCACTGTTTAGCTTAATTAAAGAAGCAGCGGCATTCAGGTCGAGTTTATCTTCCACTAATGCAGTGAGTAGATTTTTATAGCGCTCAATATGGTGTGAAATCCGGTCTTCCTCCAGTGCGGTACGAGAACCAAATAAGGCAAATGGTGCAATGTAATGCATTCCTGTTAGGGCTGACATTTGTTCTATTGGGGCGAGCAGCTCTCGAATGGTGAAGTGATTGTAACCCTCGGCTTTATACGCTTCTTCTTTGCCACCTGCCGAGAGCACGCATAACAAGGTTTTGCCATGCAGTTCAGTTCCGTCAGAGCCGTAGGCAAAGCCGTACTCCAACACCAGATCTTGCCACTCTTTTAAAATCGCGGGCGTTGAATACCAGTACAACGGAAATTGGAAAATGATGACATCATGGTCGCGCAGACGTTGTTGTTCTTGATCGATGTTAATGCTGAAGTTTGGATACTCAGCATAGAGGTCAACACACGTGACACCCTCAATGGCTTGGGCGGCTTTAAAAAGAGGAGCATTGACTTCAGATCGATGCTGTGAAGGATGAGCAAAGAGAATCAGTACTTTTTTATTTATCATAGGAATCCTTGCTAAGCGTCAAAATCACTTTTTAGTATAAGAATGAAAGACTTCTGGTATCTGTAACAAACTGTAACCCAAAAGAGACGTCCTATCTACTCTATCGGCGATATGATCAAGCCAATATAGATGAATCTAGCGCAAAGATTTGAAATAGAAAGATTGAAATGTATACACATCTATTCTTATGCTGACTAATAACCTCTAGTTATTAGCGAGTGAGCATGGCAAAAGATCTCTTCTCTACCCTCGATTTAAACTTGTTAAGGACATTTATTATTCTTCATCAAGAACGAAACATGCGCCGTGCCTCTGAGCGTTTGTTTGTGTCGCAACCTGCGGTAAGTAAAGCGCTGCAAAGGCTGCGGGATCACTTCGAAGATGAGCTGTTCGTGAAAACGCATCATGGTTTGCGAGCGACGGAATATGCCAATGAGTTGGCGGAGGGCTTAGCCCCTTTACTTAATGAAATATCAATTGCAATTAATGGCTCTAAAGACTTTGACCCCAAAGAGTTAGATGGGACGCTAAAAGTGGCTTTGGCTCCTTTTATTCTTAGCTCTTACGCGAGCGAGATATTTCAAGCGATCAGATCGCAAGCGCCAAACGTTCAAATACACCTTTTAAACTGGTCGCGTTCTACGATGGAGGAGATCATTAAAGGTGAAGTCACGTTAGGTGTGAACTACGAAATTGCTCACGGACCAAAAGAGTTGTTAACCAAATTAATTGCTCAAGATACGTTCTGTGCGTATGTAAGAAAAGATCATCCATTAAAAGGTAATCGTCTGAGAATTAATGACTGTCACGATCTTGAATTCGCTACCATCATTGCTTCGGACTGGAACTCCAACATTTCTTTCTCAGAAAAACTGATGAAAATTAAAGGTGTTGAACCAAAAATTGGGTTTCGATCTGAGCTTCCATCTGCAATTGTGGATGTCGTTGCGAATTCAGACATGGTTTTTCCTGCATCAAAAACGGTTAATGAAAAGAAACTGTCGCAACTACGTCGGCTTGATATTGAGTATGATGGTTTGGTCGTCGAGCCTTGTTTGCATGCTTATTATCACCATAAGAATCGACGTAACGAAACCGTACATTGGTTACGTAAAATTATTACCGACATCATTGTCTCAAATTTAGAGAAAAGAGATTTACCGGAGTGAGTTTCAAAGGTTGCAATGCTTACAAGGTAAGTCATTCCCCAAGACGTCGGGTATAAGGTGATTTAGTTGTATTCGATGTTTGGTCATATTCGACACTAACGCTTGGGTTCAATAATAACCCCTGGTTATCGAGCCAAATACCGTGATTCATTAATAACCCGCCGTTAATGGCGGGTTTCTTATAGGCGATTAGAGCCAGAACGCACCATTCCATATACTTCTCTTCATCGGGCAGGGAGTCCTCCGAATCTGCAAGAAGCAGCCCTGAATTTCGACAAATTAAGAGAGTAAATCATGAAAGCTAAATTATTGAGCACCATCATCGCCGCGTCTTTTCTTGCAGGTTGTTCATCATCAGGTTCCTCTGACTCCCCAAGTGAACCTGCGGGTGTTGCATCTGTTCAAACTTTCCAAGGCGAAAACTTCGATGGTATGGCGATTCAAGGTGATAACGGTGAGTACAACACCGTAGCTATTCGTGGCTCAGAAGGTCGAACGGTATTCAATGTCGGTGGTGAGTTATATTACACCGATGGTGACGTTGTCTTTAACAGCAAAAATGAGCCTGTTGGTAATATTGAAGTAAGAAATAACGAACTCGTTTTTGTTTATGATAAAGGTATTGTTCATCTTTCTGTTCAAGATGGACGCTTGATTGTTGAAGACATTCACCCTGCTGAAAAACCAGACCACCCTATTATGGAAGATCCTGAATATGATGGTGGTGTCGTTCCTACTTATGGTGATGTCATTGACCTTGGTGGTGCTCTACTGATTGTGGGTGACAACGGGACTAAAATGATCGTGAGTAAAGACTCCGATGATGTTGTACATGTTGCCGTTGGGGATTCTGGAAATATGTACACAGTTACGGATGGTGCGATTCGAAATTCGGATGGCGAGGTCATTGGCCACGCATCCAAAGAGGGTGACAACTACATTGTTCGTCTAGACAACGGAACAGAAGTGGTATTTCGTAATGAAGATGGTCGTTTGTTCGCTGGTGTAACGAACCGTCCGGATATTGCTCATCCTATAATGGGAGTACCAACATTACCAATTGAGGGGCAACCAGCAAATCCAATCGAGGGAGAGCCTGTCAATCCAATTGAACAGCCAGTGAACTTACCAGAAAATGGATTAACAAAAGAACAACGTGCGGAGCTAAAACAAAAAGTCCAATCTTTATCGCAAGAGCAACGTCAGCAAATAAAAAGAGCGATTCGCGACCGAGTAGAGCGCTCGTAAGTTATTCGCATCGCGTAAAACCCGTCTTATAAAGTGAGTTTTATAAAATAAGAGTTACAAAGCAATTCTTATAAAGCGAGTGTTATAAGACAAATGTTCTAACCCTAAGTAGCAAGGAGCCGCTTGATTCAAGCGGCTCTTTTTTATTTTTACGTTCTCTCTATTAGGTCCTCACCATGAATAAATCCATGATGCTGTTGTGCGCGCTGTTTGCTGCTCCGTGCTTTTCTGCTAACGAAAAGGTGCCAGAGTTTGGATTAGACGCATCTCGCACCGATGATGAATGGATTGTTACTGCAAGTGGTTATTTACAAGCAACGGAAGAATGGAATATTTCTGCGGAAATTGACTCCACAGGCTACCTTGAACTGGGGGCTGGATACGGCATTATGCTCGGGCAGTTTTACACAGAAGCATTTGTGAGTTACGGACGTGCTGACTTATTCGATGTTTATGATGCGGGTGTATTTACGGGAACGGCATTAGGTGACGATTGGATGATTTACGCCAACAGTTCTCATGAATGGCGAAAGAGTGCGGTTGGTAAAGTGTTTCCTGCACTTGAAAATACGGCAAGAGAGTGGAAAAACACAGTCGGGACGACGTACACACCGATAGATCTTATCAGTCTTGGCTATGCTTATAACTACGATAAAAAACTGACCGAGGGAGGGCATCGTACTAACCATGAGGTGCGCATTACATTCAAACCTAAGTGGGTAGAACCTTATGTGAAATACACCTTTGGTGAACATAGAGTATCGCCGGGTTCGACCAAGGTCAGTGAAGAAAACAGCGTCGAGCTAGGCATTAACTTTAATTTTTAAGATGAAAGCATGAACACACAACCAACGATGATTGAATATGTAATGGCGATTGTCGGCTTACTTATGACTGGAATTACCCTCTAAGGTAGTTCCTTAGAGGGTATAGAGAATTAACGATTGATATTATAGCGAGCCATTGTTGCTTCTTCTGTGGTGACAACCGTTTTACCGATTGGCGCGAGGGAGATAACCGCCAGTTTCAGGTGTTGAAGTGCAAACGGAATACCGATGATGGTGACAAAACATGCCACGGCAGAAAGTACATGACCGATTGCTAACCAAATACCTGCAAACACAAACCAAATGACGTTACCAATCACACCTAATGGACTGGTGCCTATGTCCATCTCATTGGTTAATTCATCTCTAGAAATGGCTTCTTTACCGAATGGGAAGAACGAGAAGTTACCCATCACGAAACAAGCACGTCCCCATGGAATGCCGATGATACTGATGAACGCCAACAGTCCGAAAAACCACCATAACAATCCCATGAATACGCCACCGAATACAAACCAGATGATGTTGCCAAGTGTTCTCATTTAAAAACCTTTTTGATTTATAGCTTGTGTTAAGTATGTCACATCAATCTTAACAGAGGATGAATGGATGCGGTTTATCTTAAATAAGAAATTATGTTTCATGAAAAGAGACAGGGGCTCATAAACAAAAAGGCTCCCAATGAAAAACATTGAGAGCCAATACAGATTGAAATAGCGCGCGGAAGTTATGCTGTCGCCGTGCTTAAGCGAGGCACGGGTTTATCGTTGATTGGTAAGTGGATCAGGGCTGCAATGAACGCTAATGCAACAGTCGACCACCAGATTGGCTCATATGAACCATAGTAATCGTAGATTCGACCACCAACCCATGCGCCTAGGAAGCTACCTACTTGGTGCGTAAAGAACACCAGTCCGTAAAGTGTTGATAAGTAACGTGCACCAAAGATCTGGCGAACCAAGCCGGATGTGAGAGGGACGGTCCCTAACCAACAAAATCCGATTGCACCGCCGAAGATGGCTGCAGTGTGCTCTGTAACGGGTAACGTCACAAAAGCACCGATCACGACCGTACGCATTAAATACAGAGCAGACATGACATGACGTTTGTTAAAGCGATCCCCCATTACACCCCAGAAATACGATCCGAAGATATTGAAAATGCCTACGTATGCCAGTGCCATCGCCGCAGTTGAAGCGGGTAAGTGCTTATCTGCCAAATAACTCGGTAAATGCGTGGCGATGAACATGACATGGAAACCACACACGAAAAAACCAGCATGAATGAGCCAATAACCTTTGTGTGAAAATGCTTCTTTTAGGGCTTCTTTTAGCGTCTGGTTATCTTCTTGAGTGCCCCCTGATGCGCCTGATTTTGGCTTAGCGGTTTTCATGAAGAGCGCAAACACGACCATGAAGCTACATAACAAAGCAAATGCTTGCATCGCCCCTTGCCAGCCAAAATCGTTCAATAATGTTTGTGCACCCGGGATCATTGCGAACATACCGAATGAACCCGCGGCCGTGGTTAAACCAAAGGCTTTTGCTGCGTGTTGTGCTGGCACGACTTTCGCGACCGCCCCCAGTACGATGACATAACTGGTGGCGCTAAGACCAAGGCCAACCAATACACCTAATGACAAGTACAGCGTGCTTGGTTCAACTGCGATCGAGGTGAGGTATAACCCTAAAGCGTAAGAAATGGCACCTAAAATGATAATACGCTTCGCACCCCAGCGGTCAGCAGCCATACCAATAAATGGCTGGAACACGCCAAACAATAAGTTTTGTAATGCGATAGCAAAACTGAAAAACTCGCGACCAGTATGAAAGTAATCTGAAATGGGCATCATAAAAATGCCGAACGATTGTCTTATCCCTAGACAGATAATCAAAATCCCTATTCCCAGCCAAACGAGAACAGGAAATCGGAAAATACTCATAAATTGCTCTTATTAATGATGGTGGTGATGAGAATGATCTTGCTGTTCGCCGTCGCCCGTCGTTTGATGACAGCCACTATTCATGGCTTGTTCTGCCAACATTTCCAATAAGTTAGGTGAGTTGTGAACAATAACTAATGACAAAATTAGCATGACAGACATTCTCAGCACCTGAGCGAAAATGGATTGAGAAAAAAGCATACATTGTGCGCTCAAGTAGAAAAAAGAGCGCGAAGTGTAGAGAGAAGTACGCCATGAGGCAAATGATAAAATGTGAATCAAGGTATGCACATCATGCATACCTCGTTCAAAGATGAAAAAGCGAACGACCGATTTAAAACGTAGGGGATAGCACGGAAAGAATGCGACAATCGCCTCTTGAATCGAATACAACCATGATCGCGCGTTCTTGTGTAGATATATTGCACGAGGCAATCACAGTATTGGTTCCCGTCTCTATAAGCTCTACGGGAATATCTGAGGAGTTAACGTTTAAAATAATTTGATCGGAAAGTGTTCGTTTACTCAGGTTGAATGAACGTTGTGAACCGTCAACCCAAACATCAATATTACTACCTCCAGTTAATTGCCTTGCATCCATGACGAAAACAGAGACTTGTTGGCTGATAGGATTGATGGTGTCAGGCGTGTCTTGAAATACGAGCTGATAAATGTCACGACGAGCATCTCCCAACGCAAAAATGATTTGTGGATTCGATGGAGTAATCGTTTTGGTTTTAGTTGAAAGTACCTGTTGAGAGTTAGTTTCAATCAAATCAAAAGTAACATCAAAGCTATTGGCTTTTTCTTGAATGAGCATGACACCGCTTTCTGATGAACCATATAGGGGAAGATTAGAATACAGAACTTCTTGTTTTTCTTTATATTTTGCGTTGACGCTTATATCGGACACGCCACTACTGCCTTGATCAACCAAATTAACCGTTTGAAAATTGAGGGCTCTCACTGAAACGCCTGAATCGGAAGAATCTCCACCACAACCAACGACTATTGCGGATAGGGAAAGCAGTGAGACTATCGACATCCACTTCATGTTCTTATCCTTATTGAATTAACTGAGCTCGTTTTCACAATATGGCCTGAAACGATGAGTTCAGGTCACGTATGAGAACAGTATAGTGGATGTGAGGTAACTATCTTGGGTACAAATTTTCTATGTATTGCTAAAGTACCTCAGTAAGCTGGTGGCTAGTGATATTTCATGCTTTCGATAAAGAAAAATGCCCGACTTGGACAGGCAAGTCAGGCATTTTAGGGTGGTTACACTAAGATGTGCGACACGTTTTAAAGATGTCTAGTGCACCATCGTAGGCACTGGTTTCTACATCCATAATGCCCAATAGAGAGTGGAACACATTGTCGTGTGAATGCGTCGCACGCTTTTGTGCTTCTTGATTCAAGCAGTCGGTATTGATGTGTTTTGCTTGCTTGAAGCCCGGTGACATCCAAAGTATTAATGGCACACGTTTTTGGTAGTCTGGGGCTAGGCTATAAGGCATGCCGTGTAGAAACATACCGTTTCCACCCAATGACTCGCCATGGTCTGAAATGTAAATGAGGGCGGTGTTGTAACGATCTTCTAGTGATTTTAATTTCGCAATCGTTTCAGCCAGTACGAAGTCCGTGTAGCGAATGGTATTGTCATAAGTATTGACGATTTGTTCTACACTGCAGTTTTCTATGTCGGCTTGTTGGCAATCTGGTTGGAAATAGGCTTTATCTTTCGGGTAACGCTGGAAATATGTCGGTCCGTGGCTACCAATAAGGTGCATGGCAATCACTCGATTTCCTTGCATGTCTGAAACTTGCTGGTCAAAGTTCTTTAGCAAGGCCATATCGTAACAAGTTTGCCCGTCGCAAAGTGCATTGTGCTGCGCTCTGTCTATCACTATTTTCTTCACGTTGTGCGCGACATGTTTGTCGCCGCCGTCATTGTCTTCCCAAACAATATCAACACCAGCGCGTTGCATGATATCAAGCGCGTTATCTTGGTTATCGGCCTGCTGGCGATCAAAGTTGCTGTGGGTAAGTTGGGAAAACATGCAAGGCACAGAAACGGCCGTAGCAGTGCCACAAGAGGCAACGTCTTGGAATGAAATGACGTCCAATTTGCTTGTGTACGGATTGGTTTCTCGGTTGTAACCGTTTAGCTGATAGTTTTGACTGCGTGCGGTTTCACCAACAACGAATACTAAGAGTGTCGGTTTCTCGGCAGCCTGTACTTGTGCACCTTCGGATTGCTTAGCATCTACACCAATTTCACGGTAGGGCTCTGGTGTGGTTAGGTAGTTCTCTTTTACATAACTTGCTGAGCTGTATACATATTGAGTGGGAATGATGATCTTTTTAAGGTAGCTGTTGTTTCGTCCAACTGACGCGTAGTCTTGGTAGTAAAGCGCCGCGATGACCGCAATCACAATCAAAGAAATTAACATTGAGACTATTTTCGTCAGGATGAAGCGGATCCAGTGTCCTTTTTGTGGTTGTAATTTCACTTTAAACACAAGCAGGGCAGGAATCACGCCCATAATCGCCGTCCACAAAAAGGAATAGGTGCTAAGGTATGAACTAGCCTCGCTGGTGTCCGTTTCGATGATGTTGGCAATCATGTTGGTGTCAAACAAAGTGCCATAGTTATAGCTCGCATAGCTAACCATACTTGATGTGATGAGCAGTAGAATAAAGAAAGGCTTACTGAATAAGGGCCAGCTGAACAAGTTGAATAGAAAATTGAGCGCAGCAAAAAAGAAGATTGGAATGGTAATGATGAAACCAATTTTTACTTGTTCGAGAGATGAGAGAATGTGAACCAGTTCTTTATAGATAGGAACGTTTACTACAATCGCAAAATAAAGCGCTAAAAGAAGAGTAAAAGTAACGTATGAGATACCTTTAGATGGAGAGTTTATTATTTTCATAAATGGCAGTCTGAAATAGTACTAAAACACAACGTACAAACAGATAGAACGAGGATCCTTACCGGCTCTTATCTGACAACAACGTAACACCAGAGTAGCTTCATGCCTGAGGTGACACGCTCACGTTATAAATCAAGCGAAAGCCTGTTTATCTTGGTTTTCAAATATGGCGTTATATCGCCAAAAGAAATGGGGAAGTTGATATTGATACTTCCCCGAAAAGAAAAGGCATTAAATTCAGAGACAGAATAAGGACTAGAGCGTGAAACAATTGTGAAATTTCCCCAGTCTTGAACAAAAATCTCGCTCTGCATGAATCGGTTATGGTTAAGAGTCGAGGTCGTAAACGGTGTAACCTTTTTTTGCAAGACATTGACGCAGAACTAAAGATTGGGTTTTCGTGGAATCTGTCGCACCACCAAGCGCGCCAGCCCCTGCACCTACTGCGGTTCCGGCAACAGCACCAACCGCTGCACCTCCGAGTCCATTTTCTAAAGCGCCGGCGACAGCACCCACGAGCGCCCCAGTGACCGCGTTGTTTTATGCGCCTACTTTTGCGGCTTCACCTTTATTGACTTTTTCTGCGTAGCCTTGGCAGTAGGCAAAGTCTTGTTCGTATTTTGCTTGGTCAACATTGGTCATATCTACAACGGGTTCTTGATTGTAGGCACAGGCTGCAAGTGTAGAAGAGAGGGCGATAAGAATAAGAGGTTTGTACATTTGAGCGTTCCATTGTTGCTGTGAAATTGTGCTTTAAATGTACGCTGTTTTATTGTTAACCTCTGTCACTCAATTGTATTGAATTGTCGGTTTATGTAATGGCTTAGATTTCCCCGATATAAGATGACTGAGAATTGAAATATTTTACGCTTACTGCGTTACTAGTTAGGGTAATGACAAATCAGTTTTCGGTAGGCAGATGGTAAAACATGCCCCGCCTAAATGGCTATGTGCAACGGACACTGAACCTTTTTGTAATTCTACAATTTGCTTCACGATAGCGAGTCCTAGGCCGAAGCCGCTGCTGTTTTTATTGCGAGATTTATGCGCACTATAGAAAGCATCGAACAAATGAGGCCAATCTGTTTCATCAATGCCACAGCCATCATCATGAACGTCGATGCACAATGATTCATGATGATCGCGTATTTTTAAAGTGATTTCGCGTTGAGCATAACGCATGGCATTGCGCAGTAGATTATCTAGCGCTCTCTGTAGAAGTTTAGGGTCGATGAGAATTGTCGTGTCGCTGATTTCCGACTCAAGCAAAGAAATGGTGATAGGGGTTTCTCGTTGCCACCTTGGTAGTAAAGACTGGATGAACGAATTTATACTGATCTGTGAGGACTGAATTTCAGCATCCGGTTGCTCCATTTTTGCGTAATACAGCAGTTCATCCACCATATTTTCCATTTCATCAATATCTTCAACAATGCTCGTCACATACTTGTTCTGCTCTTTGCTGAGGGAGGTGTCGGCTAACAAATCAGCTTGCCATTGTAAGCGAAATATTGGCGTACGAAGTTCATGGGCAACTGCATTGGTCAACATTTTGTTACTGGTGATTAAACGAGATACTTTTTCGGCCATTTCGTTAAAACGTCGATTCAATGAACCGACCGATTTGGCACTTGTCGTTTCAGCGCGTGCTTGGAAGTTGCCAGAGGCGAAATCAATGGTCACTTTTTCGAGATCGCGAATACGTCTACTCAAAAACCAAATCAATAGGACACAGTAGAGGGCGAAGCCTGCGATAAAAAATACCCAGACAACGTTATCATCAAAGTGAATGGCTTGAATAATTGGGCTGTTAGGGTTCTCACTCAGTTTAAAAACCGGTGAGTCCGGTTCAAAACGAAACCATAAGTTTCGGTCTTGGTCAAAAGCGGTGTTTAGGGTAGGGGCTCTTTCAAATACCATTCGTACCTCAGGAGGGAGATGCGTCATCTCCTGAGCAACCAATAGCATATGACTAGACGTAGCTAATTTTTCAAGTTGTTTAACGGTATATTCTTCCCCTTTCTCTTGATAGATAGGGTAAATAAATTCGTGGAATGCTTGGGCTTCGTGCTCTTCTAGTAGATAGTCGTAATCGGTATTTAATTGGTAAACGATCACTTCGTAACCAATTAAGCTAGCAACAAATAGAATGATGAGGCCCAAAAAGCTTTCCAGATAGATGCGCTTCATTTTTACTCCCACGCATCAGGGATAAACAAGTACCCTTTGCCGCGTATGGTGACGATTTTCTGTGGAGGCGTGGATGTATCATTAAGCTTTTTACGTAGCGTTACAATTCGATTGTCGATGGTTCTATCCGTGCCGTCGTAATCAATACCACGTAAGGTTTTTGTTAGCCACTCGCGAGAAAGGGGGTGTTCAGGATGGCTTGCGAGTACCCACAGAAGATCAAATTCGCCGTCAGTAAGTAAAACGGGCTTTTCATGCAATGTGCAGACTTTCCGCAGACGGTTGAGCTCGAGTTCACCGACTTTGAGCATATTTTCGGTCTCAGCCTCTATTGGTTGGCGACGCAGTAACATTCGAATTCTCGCCAGTAGCACTCTTGGTTTGATTGGTTTAGTGACAAAATCATCCGCCCCAATTTCTAGCGCAGCAACGTGGTCAAAATCGTCATCACTTGCGGTAAGCATCAGGACTTTGCCTTTATAACCCTCTCTAATCTGTCGACAGACGCTGAGTCCATCTTGGCCCGGTAGCATTAAATCCAGTAACACAAGATCGGGTTGTGAAATGAGAATTGCGTCAGGTGCGTCGGTCCCATTATCAATACATGTGACTTGAAACCCTTGAGTGACAAAGTAATCACAGAGCATGCTGCGAAGTTTGAAGTCATCCTCAATGATAAAAAGAGAGGGCTTAGCATGATGAGTATTCATAGTAGTGACAGGACAGCTGAAAAGGTCACTGAAACTTATACAACTTTGTTTGGAATTTCAATCGACAGAAATAAGCACTTAGATTGAGCGTGAGAGGGGCTGCGATAAGAATAATTGCGATAGAACACTTGTGCTAAAAACAAATGTGCTAAAAACGCTGACGATAAAACAATAGATAGAAAAAAACCGATCACAGGATCGGTTTTTTGTTATTCGGTAAAAATTAAGGCTGCTGTTTTGTTGGAGCAAGTGCAATTTCACGAATACAAACGTTTTGAGGCTGTTGGTAAGCAAATACGACAGCGCGAGCGATATCATCTGCGGCAAGTACGCCACCCATATCCACTTTCCAAGCGTCATAACCATCTTTGATATCTTGAGAAGTGGTATGAGACAATAATTCAGTTTCAACGGCGCCCGGAGCTATGGTTGTTACGCGTACATTAGACGCAGCAACTTCTTCGCGCACGTTTTCTGAGATAGCGTGTACGGCGAATTTAGTACCACAGTATGCGGCATGGTCAGGGAATGTTTTCTTACCTGCAATTGAGCTGATGTTAATAATGGTACCGCTGTTGCGTGCTTTCATTGGCGCTAGAACCGATTGCATACCGTTTAGTAGACCAAGAACATTCACATCAAACATGCGTTTCCACTCAGAAGCATCTTGAACGTCAATTTGACCAAGCAACATCACACCGGCGTTGTTCACTAGCGCATCTGCTGGACCAAACTTCTCTTCTGCTTTTGCGATAGCGGCTTCAAAAGAAGATTTGTCTGTAACGTCTACTTTCTCACATAGTGTGTTTGGTAAGTTTAATGCTTCCAAACGTTCTACGCGGCGAGCCAGAAGAAGAAGAGGGTGACCTTCATCGCTTAAGCGACGAGCGATGGCTTCACCAATACCTGAGCTTGCACCAGTAATTACGATCAGTTTTTTCATCTTTTGTTTCCTTTTTATTCTTGCTTGAAAATAGCGTTGTTTGAGAGCAGTTGTCTCACTGCGATGGCGATATATTAAGGAAATGCCTTTTGTTGATATATATCACTTTAGGTAAAACACTGTTGTCACATGACAACAATGGCGTATCTAGTCGTGATACCTATCTGGTAATAACATGTTACTTGGCAATAATGTGTGAGTGATCACTGTTCATAATCGTAGATGAAAAAAGGCGCATGAGTGCGCCTTGAGTTAAATCGATACTCTAAAAGAGGAGTAGAGATATTTACGCGGATTGGGTTTGTGTACTTACTACACTATTGTCGCTACCGAAATCATTTGGCACGTAAGCGTCTGCTTGTGGGTCGTTTTCCCATTCAACATCATCGAATAGGTAGCGAAACTGAATATTTTTTTCCTTTGGCAAGCGCGTTTTAAATTTAAACTGGCCACTTTTTTTAACGAGCTTCATTGGTTCTGGTTGCCAGTTGTTAAAATCGCCTGCAATTTGAATCGATTCCCACTGGTTTTTATCTAGCTCGAACGTGACTTCAACTTCATCTTTGGTTTTAAAAAATCTCTTTTTAAGCATTAAGGTTTCCTTGTTTGTACAAAAACTGATCTAACTATTACTCAGGTTTCATAGCAATTTCAAGTGTTATCGGGATTGTAGTCGGTATCGTATATTGAATTTTCTTTTTTGTGGGGGTAACGGGGCTGACTGGCTTGTGTGCAAAGCGGGATTATGTATGATGAGGGTTCACCATATTTTGAAGATGTTTTATGTTGAGTTTTAACCGTACATGGATGACGACGATGCTCTGCTTGTTAGCAATGTTGCTGACGAGTATGGCTTCAAGTGCGCGTGCCGCCGCCGTTCCAATTGAAAGTGGGTTAAATTACGATCTTCAATTCGCATTTCAAAAGCAGATGTCTGTAGAGAATACAGACTGTGATGAATCCCATCACGTTGCTCATCAAGTTGATAAAGGGCAACAAGCCCATACAAGTTGTAGCTCCTCATGCATTGTCAAAATGCCAACGAATTTATCACAAGACGATTTGATGTTATTGCCACATCGGCTTGCCTTGATTGACAAGCTACCAACGCCAAAAGCGGTAGTGGTGATTTATCAGCCGTACCGTCCTCCAATTGTTTGACCTTTATATTCATCATCTGCCAGTTGTCTGGCAGCGTATTAACAAACTTCAACTCGGAATCATCTACGCCTTTCACAAATGAGCAATGTAGATTTTCTGATTCATCGTTGAGGCTTAACGAATTAATTTTGGCTATCAAATGCCTAAAAGGATCAAACATGAAAAAATTATTCGCATTTTGCAGCACACTGTTATTCGCATTTACCGCGCATGCGGCACAATTTGAGCAAGGTAAGCACTACAAAGTACTGGATGTAGAGAAAGCCACTAAACCAACAGTGACTGAATACTTTTCTTTCTATTGCCCACATTGTTATAAGTTTGAAGCCGTCATTGACAACTTGAAACCGGCGTTACCGAAGAATGCAAATTTTGAGAAAGTGCATGTTGCGTTTATGGGGAGTGATATGGCGGTGCCAATGGCGAAGTCTTATGCGACCATGGTGTCTTTGGGCGTAGAGGAAAAAATGGTGCCTGCAATGTTCGCTCAAATTCATCAGAAACATCAAGCGCCTAAGAATGAAGCTGAATTAAAACAGATTTTTGTCGATAACGGCGTAGACGGGAAGAAGTTTGATGCGGCTTACAACAGTTTTGCTGTGAACTCGATGCAAAAGGGTTTTGATAAGCAGTTTAAACAAAGCACCTTAACTGGCGTTCCAGGTGTGGTTGTCAACAATAAGTACATCGTCCTACCAAATGAAATCCGTAGCTACGATGAATACAACGATCTTGTGAACTACTTGCTTACGCTTTAATTTTTAAAGTAAAAGTGGCGGCGATTTACGTCGCCACTTTTAAGCAATGAGGCATGAAAGGTGGGTTAGTTCATACGAGTAATTTTATGCAAATACCTTGATGCAAATACCTTTATGCAAGTAGCACAAGCCCATGCATGAATACGACACCTGAGGTGAGCTTACCACGCATTAACTGATAGCCTTTTGGTTCCGCTTCTTTTTCAACTTTCCTGATAATTTTCTCTGCATACCATACCGCGATGTAGCCCGCCGCGAGAAGAACCGTAGCTATGGCATAGTGTTTGTTCCCTTGAAGCAATGCTCCCCAAGCGAGCAAGACAAACAAGTTACTCAAAATAAGCGCATTTCGGCTAAGGCGGTGATAGTAGTGGTCAATGGCATTTCCCCAAAGTACCCCGGATAGAAAGCTCAGAATCACGGCGCTATAAGCGATAAAGAACTGTTGACCTGTTAGGTTGAATAAAGTCCTTTCAGAGAGAATTAGGATCAAACTAAATAAAAAAGGTAGCAGTCCTAAGTACCCCAATTGCAGCATGGTAGATCGTGTTGTTGTCATTTTGATTTCCCTAAAGCTGTTGTTCAATGATAGAGGTAAGCGTAGTACTCATTGGCGAGGTTGAACTAGGGAAAGTAGCAATGACCTTACCGTTTTTATCGATTAAGAACTTATAGAAATTCCATTTTGGTGTAATACCAGCTTGCGAACTGATCGTGGCGAAAATTGGGTTTGCGTTATCACCAAGTACCGATGTTCGAGCCATCATTGGAAAAGTGACGCCATAGTCTAGGTAGCATATTTTTGCGGTGTTTTCTTCACTTCCTCTGTCTTGGCGAAAGTCATTACTTGGAAAGCCAATCACTGAAAAGTTGTTATCTTTGTAGGTTTGATGCAGGGTTTCTAGTTGTTCAAGTTGAGGTGTGAAGCCGCATTGACTGGCTGTGTTGACGACAAGGAGCGTTTTTCCTTTGAATTCTTCACATAGGTCGACTTCATCTGTTGAGTTGAGTAGTCGTTGTTTGCCTTGAAGTATCTCTGGACAGCTTGCACTTAATGCCCAAGAACTAAATAGAAGCAAAGTAACGCATAATGCATGGCCTAAAATTGGTTTCATTTTGATCATTCCATTCAATTTGTAGGTAAGTTAATCCAAGTATAACTACTCATCTCGGAACGAAATCGATCAAAAAAGCCGCTTGAATCAGCGGCTTTATCATAAGTATGTTCGTATTGATTACGCGAGTTTTAAATCAAACTGCATGCGGTAGGCGACCATATCTTCAATAGTCAGTACAGGCATGTTGTGAAGGCGGCCAAATGCCACGATCTCCGGTGCCTTTGCCATGGTACCGTCTGGGTTGGTCACTTCACACAGAACACCAGCAGGTTGCAGCCCAGCCATTTGCATTAAGTCGATTGTTCCCTCAGTATGACCGCGACGAGTCATTACGCCACCAGGTCGAGCACGAAGAGGGAAGACGTGACCAGGTCGAGCAAGGTCATCTGCTTTTGCATTTGGGTTTGCTGCTGTTTTGATTGTAGTCACACGATCTGCAGCAGAGACACCTGTGGTGACACCTTGCTTAGCTTCAATAGATACTGTAAATGCGGTTTGGTTTGCACTGTTGTTGTTGACGACCATTGGTGGTAGTTCAAGTTTGTCTGCTTGTGCATCTGTTAGACAAAGGCAAACAATACCACTGCATTCACGGATCATCAGGGCCATCTGTTCATTGGTAAGATGCTCAACTGAATAAATGATGTCGCCTTCGTTCTCGCGATCTTCATCATCAAGCAGCAGCACACCACGGCCTTCTTTAAGTGCAATAAGTGCGTTTTCAACGCGAGTAATTGGATTACCGAATTCGGCAAGTAGTGATGACTGATTCATGGTTAACTCCTAAATATCACCAGAATCAGGGCGGTATGAGGGATCGCTGTTTATAACACGCAATCACGAGCTGTTATCCAACAGGTGGAATAACTACTCGCGACAGATAAACGCGATCCAAAAAGAAGCGCACTGAGCTTATCCACATAACAGCGTATAAAACTAACAAGGTGTTAAGTAAATACGATGTCGAAGAAGTACTCGAATGCTTTCTTATTCTCTTTCATCCGGACTATAACCGTCGGCTCTGGCATCTCACCAGATCTGCTGACCTCGACGAATCGAGCGCTCGCGGGCTCACTCTAAAGAGTATACCGCCGGTGGGGAATTTCGCCCCGCCCTGAGAACATAAAACCTGACCTTTAAGATCAGACATAATGACTCCGACACTTCCCAATGAGGTGTCGGAGTAACGATATTACTGTTTAGATTAGAAATTTAAAAGCCGTATACGACTAAATGGTGGAAATTTGTGCTATCGGTTGAAACGATCAGTGCGGATAAAATGATCAATTTGAGCAGGAACGAACGTGTTGTAGATCAAACTGGTATGCGTTTGTTTGGTTTCAATGTGATCTTGCATGCCATCCAAACGTGTTTCCTCGACGGTGACTGTGCCATCAGAAAGAGTATGGTCTCGATGCATTAGAATCGGCCTTGCTCCAATCGCCATTGTCCCTGCGATGCTGCCAAGCTTTTGCGGGAAGCGCCATACGTCTTCATGTTTATTGAGGCCATGGTAGGGTGAGTTTCCCAAAATTGCACCTAAGCCTAGATCTTGAATGCGTGACACGATGGATGCCCCTTTTAGTGGTGAACCTATCGCAATCACATGGGAGACTAGGCTGGTAGTAGGCTGTCGACTTGCAAGATAACGCTTGATCATTAAGCCCCCTAAACTGTGTCCAACTAATACATTCGCCGTCAAAGGATTGAGCGCCTGATCGATCGAATCGAACAATGATGGTTCGTGGATCGATACCGTGTTGTAGCTAATAACCCGAGTTTCATACCCAAGTTTTTTGAGTTTTTGACTAAGAGGCTGCATGACCAGCCCATGCATATAAAGACCATGTAAGATAATGATTCGCATAATACCTCCTAGATTTATGACGTTATTATACCCAAGACGCTAAGTCTAGATAACACGGCTCGGATATAGAGATAGCCTACTAAATTAGATACTTAACGTATGTCAGTAAATTCGCAAATCAAGCACTCTTTTTGTAACAAGTGGCGTTTCTATTCAACTCACGGACAGTTCATTGATGATTTATATCCTGGCGTTTTGTCTGATCAACTTTGTGTTTCATCACGCGATTCGATTTCATCCGCTAATTGTTCTAAATAGGTAAGCATGAATGTTTTGCGCTTTAGCGCCTCTTCATGAGCGGATCGTGTATTCATGGTATCGACAATTTTAAACAGCTTGGTTTGAAAATGGTCGATAGTAAATTGCTTGTCGTTTAATGCTCGCTGCTTGGCAAACATGTCTTCGTCGCAATAAAGTTTGGCATTAAACAGAGTGCTAACTTGAATGCAGCGTGTGACCCCAATTGCGCCAAGTGCATCAAGTCGGTCTGCGTCTTGCACTATCTGAGCTTCTAATGTGGTTGGTGTTATATTGGCGCTAAAACTGTGTGCTTCGATCGCATGAGCAATCGCGTCGTAATATTGGGTTGGATAACCAATGCTTTTTAAAAACGATAGGGCTTTTTTGGCCGCGAGAGAAGCGCTTTGTTTACGATTGGGATGATCTTTAGGGTACGTGAAGCAATCATGTAGATACGCGGCTGGTAATACAATCGCAAGGTTCGCCGACTCTTGGCTTGTAAGTTGCTTTGCTGTTTTGACGACACGAAGGACATGGCTAAGATCGTGCGCCGCATCGGTTTGCATTTCTTGCTTCATGAACTGCAACAACAGCGGTTCAAATTTATTGAGATCTAATGGGGCAGATTGGGTCATAAATTGGCCAGAAAAATAAAGGCTTAGACAATGTGGAGTACAGGGTACTCAGTATGCCTAAGCCTTTCTAAAATTGCCAAAAGAGACGTTGTTATTGTGAGGTTGTGATACGACGAAAAATGAATTATTGAGTTCGGGTAAAACGGAACGTTTGCACTTTTTGCTCTGAACCATCTAAGTAAGCATAACTGTCGATAGTCCAAACATTAGGACCAGCAAAACCAAGCTCAACACGGACATCGCCTGTTGGGATGCCTTGATAAATGACATCGTTAATATTCACAGGGTAGAAGTTGTAACGACTGGTCTGCGTTTGTTGCTCACCCGCGAATGCGACAGAGACGTTCTTTGCTTCATTGGTCAGTGTTAGTTGGTAGCCTGACTGCGAATCGAATGTGAATGCGGCATTTAAGTCGACACCTTGTGTATTCGTCACTTTGACATTTGCTTCGGTTGTTTTTGCGAGCGAGCCCTGTGCAGACAAACCAGTTAAGCCTTTAAAATCTCGGTTGTGGTTTTGAATGTTCACATTCCAATTGCCGACAAAATTGTCGATTTCTTGCCATTGTTGAGGTGTATTCGTGGTGTTTTGCGTACCGCCAATTGCACCAATCGCGTCATTACGGCTATCGTGACGAATGTTGTCGCGGTTGTTATGGATATCAGCACTCGCACCAGCGACACCACCAGTAACGCCACCCGCAATAGCACCTTTTACAGCGAGATCGGCATCACCCGTTAGTGCACCCATCGTTAACCCCAATAGTGCGCCACCCGCAGCCCCCTGTTTGGTTAATGCATTTGGATCGTCTTCTCCCGGAGTCACGCATCCTGCAAGTAGGGGAAGAGATAACGCAGCGACCAAAGTAGTTTTGTTAAAAGTGTTCATGTATTTACTCCGAGATGTTTGGTTCGGGGGTATTATTGAACAGTGTTTGATTGTAATCCACTTATCTCGCTGATAACCGCTAGTTATCAGCTTGAGTCCTTGTGAGGTGGGAAGATAAAAATGGTTGGTAGAACTTACATTTACACGATGATTGGTTCTTGACCAACTTGGGTGCGTTCGAGTCAACAATCGATGAATTTAAAAGTAAAGGATAAAAATTTTATGATCTCTATCAAGATTTATACCTCATTAGAGGGATAG
Source organism: Vibrio alfacsensis (assembly GCF_019670485.1). Classification (NCBI taxonomy): domain Bacteria; kingdom Pseudomonadati; phylum Pseudomonadota; class Gammaproteobacteria; order Vibrionales; family Vibrionaceae; genus Vibrio; species Vibrio alfacsensis. The sequence continues at coordinate 1,036,622 of NZ_AP024166.1, read as the reverse complement.
CATGCGCACGTAAAGAAAAATTATAAAATGAGTCCAAATTATGCAGGATTTATATGAACTAGAGCGTAAGTTGGTAGAGGGTGGCGCAGATATGAAAGGCTTAAAAGTTGTACCTGCGATCATTGATAAACAAGGCAACGTTGTTTACCTCGGAAGTACAACGTCTATGTTGAGAAACGTATTGAGTTGTCTTGGGCAACTTACGCAAAAAATCAAAAAATAAAAAAAGGGTCTGATTAGTCGGACCCTTTTTTCGTTTTAAGTGTGAGCCATTGAAACGTTGGTTCAATTAACGTTTGTAAGTCACTTGCTCTTGTTCATCAAGGTGGATATGCGTGGTTGCTGGCTGTGTTTCTGCAATGACTTTACCGTGACGTACTGAGTAACGCACTGGTACTTGGCGACGCACTGCATCAAAGCCATTTTCAGCCGGAAGAATCAACAGGCTACCAGGTTTACCCGCTTCAATACCGTGTTTGTCTTGAATATTCAGTGTGCGCGCTGAGTTTGTACTGATCAGATCAAGCGAATTGTTGATTTGGTCGTAACCCATTACTTGGCACACATGTAGGCCCATATGCAACACTTGAAGCATGTTTGCTGTGCCGAGTGGGTACCAAGGGTCAAATACATCATCGTGACCGAAACACACGTTGATGTTTGCATTCAGCATTTCTTTCACACGAGTCACACCACGACGTTTCGGGTAATCATCGAAGCGCCCTTGTAGGTGAATGTTCACTAGCGGGTTTGCAACGAAGTTGATCCCTGACATGCGAAGCAAGCGGAATAGGCGAGATGCGTATGCACCGTTGTATGAGCCCATTGCCGTTGTGTGACTAGCGGTTACTTTGTGACCCATGTTGAACTTGTGCGCTAGCGCAGCCAGTGTTTCAACAAAGCGCGATTGCTCATCATCGATTTCGTCACAGTGAACATCAATCAGGCGATCGTATTTCTGTGCCAATTCGAACACATAATGCAGAGATTCGATGCCGTACTCGCGAGTGAATTCGAAGTGAGGAATTGCACCGATAACATCTGCACCAAGCTGAACGGCTTCTTCTAGTAGCTCTTTACCGTTTGGATAAGAGAGAATGCCCTCTTGCGGGAAAGCAACGATTTGAATGTCTACCCACTCTTTCATCTCTTCACGCACTTCAACCATCGCTTTTAGCGCGATAAGAGTCGGGTCAGAAACGTCAACGTGAGTGCGAACGTGTTGCACACCGTTAGCAATTTGCCATTTTAGGGTTTGCTTTGCGCGTGTTTTTACGTCTTCAATCGACAGCATTTCTTTGCGCTCAGCCCAACGTTCGATGCCCTCAAAAAGGGTACCTGAAATGTTCCAGCTTGGTTCACCTGCTGTTTGTGTTGTATCTAGGTGAATATGCGGTTCACAGAAAGGGGCAACAGCCATGCCGCCCTCTGCATCAAGAACGTCACCTGTGTAATTAAGCTCTACATTATTGTCTTCAATACGCTTGAATTGACCATCCTCAATCAGAATTTGCTGGAGACCTTCCTGTCCCTTTAGCGTTACGTTCTTGATCAATAGTGTTGTCATGATGGTTCCTTACGCTGGCTGCTGTGCCAGTGTTTTTTTATTTAGAATAGGATTGAGAATCAGGTAGCTGATTGCGCCGCCTAGTACAGCGTTAACCGGAACCACTCCAGGTAGGAAGTGACCCGCTGCGACACCAATTGCTACTGCGATAATGCCAGCCCAGTTCACGGTTTGGAACTGCGCAGCTTCGAAATTTTTGTATTGTTTACGGTTCATGAAGAAATCCGCAATGATAACCCCGCCGATTGGTGGAATAGCAACCGATAGGAATGTTAACCAGCCAACAAAGTTATTATAAAGCCAGAGTGCACACAAAGTACCGACTAAGCCATTCACCATTGAGATGTATTTGCTAGGTAGACCAGTAATGTTTGAGAAACCAAGGCCAGATGCGTATAGCGCGTTGTCATTGGTTGTCCAAATGTTCAAGCCAAGAACGATGATAGCTGGAATAAGAAGACCTTGTGCGATCATCACTTCTGAAATATCAGATTGACCAGTCACTGAAGCGCCTGCCGCGCCAAAGATGAACATGAGTGAGTTGCCGATAAAGAATGCCACCATTGTCACGATTACGGCACCTTTTGGCTTTTTACCAAATCGCACGAAATCGGCGGTCAACGTACCTGCGCTAACGAATGAACCTACTACCATCGCTAATGCAACAGAGAAGTCGATTGGTTCAGCAGGTTGTACTTTTTGTAGCTCTGCTACGCCACCGATGCTGTTTATCGCTTCTACTACTGAGTAACCACCTAGCAATGCAATGGCTGGAACGGCGATAGCAGACAAAACCATAAGCGCAGAGATGCCAAAGTAAACCGTCGCGGTCATTAGCAGACCCGAGATAATGATGAGTGTATTGGTGTCAATGCCTGTTGCTTTGTGTACTGGAATGGCAAACATGGCGACGCCGACACCAAACCAACCAACTTGCGTTCCACCAAGAAGTGCGGAAGGAAGCCAAGAGCCTTTAGAGCCAAAAGAGAAACGAGCGAGGAGGTGAGTAGAAAGACCAGTAGAAGCGCCGATGTAACCGAGGAAAGAAGTGTAAATGCCGAGGATGAGGTTACCAATGAGAACAGCGAGGAAGAAATCATTAAAAGAGAGGCCAGTACCGAGCGAGCCACCCGTCCACATACTTGCGGAGAAAAACGTGAGTCCCAACATAACCATGGTTAATGAAGCAACACCCTTTCTAGCGGTGTTAGGAACCGGTCCAAGACTGTAGTTATTGTCTGCAGCCATTTTTACCTCCACAAAAATAAAAAAATAAGTTATTGCCCACAAAATCTGGGTAAACGGCGCGTATTATCGTGATGTAAATCTCATAGTCAATGAGTTTTTTGTCATTAAACCGTTTGCTTTGAAGTTTTTGTTTTTAAAGTTTAATTAAAACAACGGTTTATTTTTTAATTTTTGATTTAAAAAAGTTTCATATAATTGTTCCAGCTGCTAGAAACTTTAAATCAGAGGTTCAATTTTCTTATTTTGTTTGGAAACTGATTTAATCATCATGTTTGTATTTCTATATGTAATTTTTTCTATTCTATGCGCATGAGGCAAACGGTTACTTTGGGTGTTAGTTTGGTTTGGTTGTCTTTTGAACAAAAAAAACGAAATTTACTTGTTCTTATGAGTGTTATCTACTGCTTTTTGCATTAAGTGGCTATTTGCTGTGGTTTTATTTGGGGAAATTATCTTGTAATCGGTTGCAAAGTGTTGCCAGAGAAGCTGGCTATCCTTAGTTGGTGCAAAACAGTTAAGGAGGAAAGTAGGTCGTAAAGTGCTCTGAGGAACTGAGCGCAAAAAAAAAGTGCCAATCGAATGAGCGCGATTGGCACAGAGGTTCGTTCAATGTTGTATCGTATTTTTACAGCATGACGAGGCTTGCGGTACCTAAAAATGCGAAAAAGCCGACCACATCTGTGACCGTTGTTAAGATAACCGAGCCCGCTAGTGCAGGATCCAGATCCAGTTTGTCCAGTACGATAGGAATTAACACACCAAACAACGCGGCTGTAATAATATTAACAATGATCGCCAGCGCTATTGTCCCGCCCAATATTGGCGATTGGAACCAAAGCCCAGCTAAACCACCAATGATCAGTGCCCAAAGTAGGCCGTTAAGTGAACCAATACCAAGTTCATTTTTGAGTAATGCAAATCGGTTACCCGGCGTGATCTGATTGAGAGCCATTGCTCGGACCATCAGTGTCAGTGTTTGGCTGCCTGCAATGCCCCCCATTGAGGCAACAATTGGCATCAATACGGCAAGCGCAACGACTTGCGTAATCACATCCTCAAACATGCCAATGGTAACGGATGCGAGTATTGCGGTGAGCAAATTGATGCCGAGCCATACGCCACGTTTTTGTGAGCTTTTTAGTACGGGAGCGAATAAGTCATCGCCTTCATCCATACCGGTACCCGCCATTAAGCGTGCTTCGTAAATTTCGCGTTGTGTACTTAAAGCAAACTGCCAATCTACTTCTCCGATCAAAGTTTGATCGGCATCGGTAACGGGTAAGGCGGGTAACGAGCTGTGCTCAAGTGCCTCGACTGCTTCAGGTAGCTCCATTTTACTATCGAGAGTGGTGACATTTTCGATGGCGAGAGCTTTTAGACGAGTATCAGACTCACTACGCAAGATTTCGTAATAGTTCACAGCTCCGCGAAACTGTTTCTTACGGTTGATTAAGTAAACCTGTTGTGGCGTATCGTAACTGTAACGTTCCATCAAACGGCGCGCTTTATCTACGGTGATGTTAAATGGAAGTGTGATGATTTTACGTTCAGCCCAGCGGCCTAACTCTTCGTCTTCGTATTCGTTTGCTTGATCGTAGAGCTCAAGTTCATCTTTTTCGATAAGCTCTAAGGCTTCATTGATGAACTCTTCTGGTAGCGAATCTGCCCATTCGATCAACGACAAGTTGTCGAGTTTTGCTAATGTGAGTTTCAGCTCAACTTCTGATAGTGCATCAATGATGGAAAGGCGCACTTCTGCACGCATTTCTGTTAAAACATCAATATGAAGCTCAAGAGGTAGGGCACGCCATAAACGCACACGCTCTTCAATTGGGAACGCTTCTAGAATCAATGCGACCGAACCTGGCTCTAGGCCGAATTCGATAGAATCGTTTAAAGCGGTAACTCGATCTGCTTCTTCTGCTTTTACAATTTGTTCAATTAGAGTGGAGAGGTCTTGAAACTTACTCACCGAGTACCCCGACAGTCTGGTTATTCTTTTGACAGTTGTCCAAGGTACTTGAAAGCCACAGAAAAACAATAGCCTGCCCGTCAGAATGTACGGAATTTAGGTGGAAGTGATGCTTTTATACCCAACCTTTAATTGACGGGTAAATTCTTGTGCATAGCGTTGACGCTCTTGTGCACATTCCTGCAATTAGGGAGTGCTTAAAGGCCATTTTTTGAAGCATCTAAATCAAGGTAAGGCATAACCAATTGTTGAATGTTGACTCTAGCGCCAATACGGGCAGCCAGCAAATACATGCCGCCAATTTTCCTGTGAAGAAAGAGTGCGTCGACGGGCGGAGTATGCCAGTAGTCCTGCTCCATGCTCAATATGGTGCCAGCTTCACGTAACTTCTGCGCTAGACCACTGGCTTTGAAGTCATAAGGTTCATCAACCAGCATTGGTTCACATGCCATATTCACTAAATCAAGAATTGCCTTTCGTTGTGCAGGCATGATGGTTTGACTAAAGAATCCAATTTGTTCCAATGCATCATTCAAGCCTTGTTCGTCATGGTTTACGACCGATAAAAACACGTGGCGGTATCCCGTACTAAATCGCTCACTGTATTCACGCGTTGCTCCAAAATCTAATAAACCTATTTGGCGAGTATTTTCATTAAACACATAGTTGGCGAAATTCGGATCGGTTTGTACCATCTTGAACTCGAACAATTCTCTAAACAGCAACTCAAGCAAGCTGTACATGACAAAATCACGCGTGCTTTGGTCATAGTGCTCGATTCTTTCGATAGGGCAACCGTCTATAAACGCCATGGCCAGCACGGAATCTGAGCAACTTTCGGTATGGATCTTTGGCACAACAAAGTGAGGGTGATCTTTCAATACATCATAATAGCGAGTGGCAAATTGCGCTTCGCGCACATAATCGGCTTCATCGTGAAGTTGTTTTTTTGCTTCTTCAAGCAGGCCTTTGTAATCGACAGACTCAGGGATTAATCCTACGATCTTGAGCAGTGTGCCGACATTGTCAACGTCACTGTCAATACTCTTGCGGATGCCTGGATACTGTACCTTGACGGCGAGATTGTCGCCAGCATCGCTGTAGGCTTGATGTACTTGTCCGATCGATGCACTCGCAATGGGCTTGAAGTTAAATGAGAGAAACTCCGCTTTCCAATTTGAACCTAAAGCGTTTTCCATGACGTTGTTCAATTGTTTTGCTGGCATAGGATCAGCATCAGAGCGAAGACGGGAGAGAATATCAGCGAGTTCTGGCTCAAGCATGTCACCCGCATCCATGGAAAGCATTTGTCCCAGTTTCATGGCTGCGCCACGCAGGTGGGCGAGTTGTTCGGTTAAGCGGGTGATATTTTTCGGTGTCAGCAACAGATCTTTTGTATTGGGTTTGTTGCCTTTGGCGATTTGTTTTGTACCCTCAGCAATCACATTACCAGCCACACGCGTCGCTAACGATGCGAACTTTCCAAATCTTGAAATTCGATGGGTAGGTAGGCTTCTTTCCTTTGCCGACATGAATCTTCTCCGTTGTATACTCACGACTGGTTATACGTTACTTACGACTGGTTATACGTTACTTACGACTAGTTGTACGTTACTTAATATCAGTTATACATTACTTGCTATCAGTTATACGGAAAAATACGTGCACGGATACAAATCAAAAGAAAACCGCCAGCATAACTGGCGGTTAGTGAAGTTAGATAGAGTAGAAGAAGTACAGTTGGGACTTCATTCGAATGATGATACCTCGGATTGCATCTAAGAAGGATAAGAAACCAATAGGCTTTTCACCGCTTACCCATGCAAGGCCGACCGAGCCCACGGGAATGTCGTAGTCTTCTGGCTCATCAATTTTTAAACGTACAAAGTGATGTTTGTTCTGCAAGTTCTTGCCAGTTGTCATGCGTACTGAATCGTCTAAGCCAAGCAGGTTTCCTTGTGACTCACCTGTTGCTTCGACAATGCCTTCAACGGTCGCTGAGAATATTTTCCCTGGGTAAACTGACGATGCGAACTCGGCAGGCTGACCTGGTTTGATGTTGCGAATCGCTTGGTGGTTGACGCGCATCAGGACATACTTTTCGTTGGTGTACATGTTAATACGAGGCATTGTTGAAACGCGTTGTCCCTCACGCAGGATAAAGTTCGTAACAAAACCATCGCTCGGCGCGTACACTTTGGTGCTGTTCAAATCCCATTGCGCTTTTGCGATCTGCTCTTTCGCTTGACGCAGTTCGGCTTGTTTTGTCTCCACGGCGAGCTCTGCTTTGTGAATGGACAGTTTTGCACGTGAGATATCCACTTGTTTCTTTTTCATTTGAGATTCAAGTGTCAGAACATGATGGTGAGCCATATCCACCGCACTGGTTTGTTTGTCGATATCACTTTCTGTAATGGTATTTTGTACTACACGGTTTTGCTCTACGTAGCGGTCCAACATCTTTTTCTGCAATGTGTAGTCAATTTTGGCTGCTTCTAATTGGCTCTTTGACGTTTCTAGATCTTGTACAAGCGCTTCGTGATTGGCTTCTTCAATTTCGATATCGCCACGAGCGGTTTCTAATGCCACTTGCGCAGCATCCGCTGAAACTGTTGCCTGATTTAATGCAATTTCATATTGGGTTGGGTCAAGTTCATAAATTAACTGACCTTTTTCTACTTGTTGATTTGGCTCAATATGAATATGGTCGACTTTACCTCTTACGGTGGTGGAGTCGGGACGTAATTGAATATGCGGTGACTGCACAACGGAACCACCTGATAAGTCCATTGGCGTAAAGTTGATCAAACCAACCCAAACGAACATTAACCAACCGACACCACCAAGGTAAGAGAATGCCTTAGTGCCTTTGTTCCAAGGCATGCCGACTAAACGAAGCAAATAAATAAAGAGTGCCCAAACCGCTAAACCTTCTAACATTACGCCTCCTCTTGTGGTTGTGCGTCTGCTTGCGGCTTACTTTTCCATGTATCACGCAGGTTGATGATGGCTTTTTCCATATCAACGAATGCAAAAATCACGGCTAACACCCATACCCAGTGCCAGACAAAACCTATCCATGTGAGGGCGGTGATGAGTCCAATTTGGTGGTGATCTTTGCTGTGTGCCTTATTGATTGGTAGTTCATGGATTTTCCAAAAGCCGTAACATGCGCCAGCGACACTAGCAATTAAAACAACAGCCGCAACCACATGCAAAGCGGTGTCTGCGCCTGTTCCGACAAATGGGACACTCAGTAAACTCATTTAATGCTCCTCTATAAAACTGAATGTGTATTGTGTTTTGTAATTGAAATAAGTGATGTTTTGTGACAAATTCAGTCATAATTAAGTTCTATTTGATGTAATTGGTCATGAAAACAGTTCGATTTATTCGCGCAATGGGAGTGCTTAATCTGCATACTCACGCGCTATCAGAGTACAAATTGACGCCTAAAGAGCTTGGTATTCCAGATACGGTCTTCCACAATCCGATGACGTTGATTCCCCTCAAGGTGATCAATGAGTGGTATCGGCGCATCGAGCAATTGAGTGGTGATCCTGATTTGGTGCTGAACTTGTTACGTGACGTCGACATATTAAAACTTGGGCCAGTTGGGCGTTGGTTGTTTTCTGGCAATGACCTTGCAAGTGCGATTCGTCGTGTCAATTATGGTGTGAGCAATTTGCAGTCAGGAGCATTTTTTGCCGGGGCTCAGTCAGGAAATATCTTAAAATGGACGTATCACAACCCTTTTATTGATGCTGATATCAAGGTACATGAAAGCGTTCGTAGTGCTGTTTTTATGGTGAAGATCCTAAGAGAATTTTTAGGAAAAGATTACAAGCCATTGCGAGTGAAACTGTCGGGTTCTAGGCAGAATAATGAACTCTACAAAGCGTATTTTGGTTGTGATGTGGAGTGGAATCAGCCGAAAACGGAGGTGTGGTTGCAGAGCCACGATAGGCTTGCCACTAGACAAGTTCTTTACCGTGAAGAACGCAGACTTGCCATGAGCTTTTCGGACTTGGATGATTTGCTTAATATGCCTGATCCGGAAGATGAGTTGAAAGTTATATACGAAGTCGTGAATTACAGCCGACATTATGGGCTGCCAACCCTAGAACGAGTCTCGCACATTCTCGGGTTGTCTGAGCAGCAATTTCAGCGCCGTTTACAAAAGTTGGGACTTAATTTTTCGACCATTTCAGGGTATGTGCTTAGCAATGTTGCCGTAGAGTGGTTAAACAAAGGAGTGGCGGTAAGCGACGTTGCCACTCGTTTGGGGTATACCAATGTCACCAGCTTTAATAGGATGTTTAAAAAGCACCGAGGGGTTACCCCTAAACAGTTTTTGCTGAGGGCTGAAAACTGACAGATGTTTGTAGGCAACTAAAGGTTTTTTATGTATTTTTTAAAAGCTTGTTCTCGTAGCATACTCACTCTTGCCAGCGGTTAAAGTAAGCGCTGCGATAGTCTGGTTGCTCAATACCATCGTATAAATCTTCGCATGCTTGTAGAGGGCCGACTACGGTCCTGTAGGGCAGCACCCCTGCCCAAATTGGCTTGTCTACGTCTTCCGCATCATCATTCACGCCAAAGTTACTTATTTTTACCGAGGCTTCCGTTAGTGGCATGCGCAGGAGCATAGTGGCTGCAAGTTCTTTTTCATTGCTCAAACGTATGTCTTGTGTTCGTCCTGGCGCGATTTGTTCAATAAAGTGATTGAGTAATCGGTTTTTCTCATGATTGTCTTCGACTTTTTCAAACTGCCCAAAAACAACAGCGCTGCGATAATGAGCACTGTGATGAAAAGCGCTTCTAGCCAGTACCCAACCATCGAATAGGGTGAATGTTAAGCAAGTTTGCATGCCATCTTTAAGTGAGCGTAATAAGCGGCTGTTGTTGGCGCCGTGGATGTAGATATGCTCTTTGACGCGCCAAGCTAACATTGGAATCACGATAGGGCCCGATTCGTTAATAATCGCAATGTGAGCGATAAGACTCTCATCAATGATGGCATGCAAATGCTCCATATCCAATACCGCTTTGTGGGCGGCTTTTTTAACTTCTGTCCGACTTGTATTTGATAGCATTTTTTCTCCTTACGCGTTTGAGTCGAGGTTGATGTGCCTCAATCTTTGATTGCAATGTATCGCGTAACTGGTAGCGTAAGGAGTGCCACTTTTAACTCATGGATGGATCCAGTTTTGCATTTGATTGATATCGGTGATCTGTGCTTAAAACACGATGATGGTACACGTCAGCAGGCATTATTTTCTGCGATACGAGAGAAAATTGTAAAAGGTTTGTGGGCGAAAAACGGCAAGTTGCCCTCAACACGTAAACTCTCACAAGAATTAAATATAAGCCGGAATACGGTGATAGCCGCTTATGAGCAGTTAGTGGCAGAGGGTTATCTAATCAGTAAGAAAGGATCCGGCTTTTATGTAGCGGTAGAGCTGCCAGACTTATACTTGTCAGACCGACGTTCGCTAGAACCTCAGCAAACTCAATCGGTATTCGCACTCAAGCTTGATCCTGATGTTAATCGAGCATTCGCGCCAGGTGTGCCTGATCTGGCCATGTCCCCTAGCTCTCTGTGGCAGAAGTACCTTTCGCGGCATTTATCCCGGCCTTGCTTATTAGGGAATCAAGATATCCAAGGTAGCAAGGCGCTTCGACGTGCGTTGGCAGACTATCTTGCGTCAAGTCGTTCCGTTAATTGTACGCCAGAGCGTATTATTATTACTTCTGGTGCGCAGCAGGCGCTGTCTATTGCGAGTATGGTTGTGCTCAAACAAGGTGATAAAGTGCTGATGGAGCAGCCGGGTTACGCGCAAATGCGAAAGCTAATCCAGTTTCAGAATTATCAATTTGAGCCATTGCTCGTGCAAGAAAAAGTGGGTTTTGATGTCGATGATGTGACTTCTAGTGATGCGGATGCTTTATACATCACCCCTAGTAATCAATACCCGATGGGAACCACACTCAACACAGAGCAAAGAGGGTGTATTATCAATTGGGCAGTTAAGCAATCGCGTTGGATCATTGAAGATGATTACGATAGTGAGTTTCAATTTGCGCATCGGCCCCACACCAGTTTACAAGGCTTGGCGGCTCAGATGGGACGAGATGACCGAGTACTATATGTGGGTTCGTTTAGCAAGATTATGTTTAATGGGTTGAGGCTAGGTTATCTCGTCGTTCCAGAAAGTTTAGTGAACGATTGTTTGGTGGTTAAGGATGCATTAAGTGGTGATTCTCCAACTCATACCCAAGAAGCATTGGCGGATTTCATTGTTGAAGGAGCGTTGCTTCGTCATATTCGCAAGATGCGTCGGTTATATAAGATGAAACATGAACAAATGTGCAAATCCATTGAAAAGCACTTTGCCGGCAAAGTAAGAGTGATTAGCCAAGCTGCAGGATTGCATATTACGTTGAAATGGCAAAGTGGGCTCGACGAACATGAATGGGCGCTACGTGCTAAGGCTGAGGGTATCATTCTCAGACCAATAAGCTACTATGAACATGCTGATTTTCGTACACGAGATTGGCAAGGTGCTGTGTTGGGTTATGGCAATGTCGCGTTAGAGGATATAGATAGCCTAATTAAGCGGCTATCTAATTTATTTCGTTGATGCCAATTTGTTTCGATGATCCCAAAGCACTTATTCATTGTACGTCAGATTTGGGTTAGTGTTGGCCGCTTCGCAAGTGCTGGTAATAACGAACACCAAATGTTCCACTTTTTGTTCAATCTCGGTTTCGGTTGGCAGCTCTTGCATATTGAAGACTGATGGCCACAAGAACAACCCATTGAAAATGCTTGAATAGGTGTCAGAAAGCAAACTGATATTGATGTGCTTAATTGCCCCTGATTGCTGAGCCTGTTCAAACCATACCGTCAACGCTTTAGAGCGGTAAAGCTTAGCGATTATTTGTTGCGCCAATTCTGGTTGGCGTAAAAATTCGAACATGATGACACGTGTGAAAGGAATACCATAAGTATGGTAAAGAATTTCAACTTCATTGCGTGTGATGCTAACGAGTTGATCGTAAATACTTATTTGACGATCAAACGGGTAGCTCTGTCTTTCATTAATCGATGATTTAATGATGCCAAGTATGGACTCAAATAACACGTCTTTACTTTTAAAATGGCGGTACAGAGTGCGTTTCGAAACTTCGGCTGATGTACAAACTCGATCCATGTTTGCCCCAGTAAAACCGTGCTCAATAAACTCTTCTTTTGCCGCTGCGATGATCGCTAGCCGCTTTTCTTCTAATAGTGCCACGGGTTCCCTCCTGAGTATTTATATGAAATCTAACGGTTCTATGCGCAATCTAACAAATTGACACAAATTGGTAAACTTATAAGTTTACCCGTCCAAAAAGAGACTCTAGAATAAACTCATAAGTTTACCCTCAAGTATCATTGTTAATTATCTGTGCGCCACAAAAACAAGTGGTCACGTATTTGGAGTGAAATTCCTATGGTCGTTATTGAAGTTGGCCAAAAAGCTCTTAAATTGAGTGCGATATCAGCACTTTTAATATCCTCTCTTAGCCTTAGCGGGTGTGGTAATGAAGCACAACAAGCTCCCATTTTACCAGTGGTTAAACCGGCGCTTGTCGAAGTTGTTACAACGCAACGAACGGCGGATTTAAGCTTTAATGGTATCGTGCGCGCAGCGGAACGTGCCGACTTAGCGTTTCAGGTGTCAGGAAAACTGACCAATATTCCAGTTAAGGAAGGGGATGAGGTAACCAAAGGCCAGCTGTTGGCTTCTTTAGATGCTCGTGATGCGAAAAATTCGCTGATTTCTGCGCAGCTAGAGTTTGAGAATGTTTCGCTTGAATACGAACGCGCACAAGCGGTGTATAAGAAAAGCCAAGCCATTTCTAAAGCTGATCTTGATGCAATTACAACACGTTACAACCTTGCTCGTACCCGCGTTGAAGATGCGACTCGCCGTTTAGAATATACCCAGATTTTTGCACCTTTTGACGGTATTGTTGGTCGCAAACTCGTTGATAACTATGTGCAAGTACAAGCGAATGCACCGATATTGACCGTGCATGATCTTAATGATCTAGAGGTTGTCATTCATATCCCTCACAAAGTCATGCTTTCGGGTAAGGATGAGACTCGTGCTATTGCTGAGATATCGTCCATTCCGGGGCAATCTTTTCCTTTGAGTTTGCGTACCTTTGCAACTGTCGCGGATCCGATTTCTCAAGCGTATCCAGTCGTACTTGGCTTTGAGAATCTAAATGGCTTCCATGTATTGCCGGGAATGGCGGTAAAAGTATTACCCGTTACCAGTGCTAACACCGAACAAGATCAGCAAATTACGCTGCCGTTGACTTCGATTGTGCCGGACAACCAAGGCAAGCAATTTGTTTGGGTGGTGGGCAGTGACAACAAAGCACAAAAACGTTACGTCGAGATTGGTGCATTGAACAAAGATCGCATCATTGTGACCGATCATCTATTGGCCGGAGAAAAGGTGATCATTGCTGGTGTATCCAGTGTGAAAGAGGGCATGGAAGTGCGCCCTTACACCGATGACCGCACTGGAGCGTAATGATGGACATTGCACGTTATACCATTGCTAAGCGCACCAGTGTTTGGGTGCTGATCGCGCTTACCTTGTTAGGTGGCTATATCAGCTACCTGAAACTTGGTCGCTTTGAAGACCCTGAGTTTGTGATCCGTCAGGCCGTTATTGTGACACCGTACTCAGGTGCAACCGCACAGGAAGTGTCCGATGAAGTGACGGATGTTATTGAGGGTGCGGTTCAGGCTTTGCAAGAAGTCAAAGAAGTGAAATCGGTCTCGATGCAGGGAATGTCTGAGGTCACCGTAGAGATCAAACTCGAGTTTGCTGGCAGCGCTGCTGAACTTCAACAGGTTTGGGACAAACTTCGCCGGAAAGTCGCCGATGCGCAACGTATGCTTCCGCCAGGTTCTGGGCCGTCTATCGTGAATGATGACTTTGCTGATGTATATGCACTGTTCTTTGCTGTCACGGGGGAGGGATTCAGCGATAAGCAACTGCAAGATTATGTCGATACACTGCGCCGCGAGATTGTTTTGGTGCCAGGTGTTGCAAAAACCGCGACACTGGCAGAGCAGCAAGAAACGATTTTTGTTGAAATATCGAGTGAGCGTTTAGCTAAGTTCGGTGTATCGGCGGAAAAAGTGTTTCAGGTATTGCAAAAGCAAAACGTAGTGACAGTCGCTGGAAGTATTGAAACCAATGAAATGCGTATTCCAGTGATCCCAAGTTCGAATATTGATTCTGTTGCGGATCTGAAAAACCTACAAATTGGTTTAGGGAATAACAACACCGTTCTTCGTTTAGGTGATATTGCTGAAATTACTCGCGGCTATAAAACACCCGCAACCATGCTGATGCGTTACAACGGCGAGCGAGCAGTGGGCTTTGGTATTTCCAATGTCTCTGGCGGCAACGTGGTTGATATGGGTGATGCAGTAAAGGCACGCTTGGCTGAATTAGACAACCAACGTCCTTTAGGTATGGAGTTGAACATTATCTCTATGCAGTCGGATTCTGTTCGGGCATCGGTGGCGAACTTTATCGACAACTTGATTGCCGCGGTTGGGATTGTGTTTGTCGTATTGCTACTGTTCATGGGAGTTCGATCTGGCGTCATTATCGGTTTTGTACTTCTGCTAACGGTGGCAGGGACGCTGTGCATCATGCTGATAGAAGACATCGCCATGCAGCGCATTTCATTAGGGGCCCTGATCATTGCGCTGGGTATGCTAGTGGATAACGCGATTGTGGTAACTGACGGTATCTTAGTTCGTTTGCAGCAAGATCCTGAGGCCGACCGTAAAGCGGTGGTGTCTGAAGTCGTCGATGCAACTAAATGGCCGCTTTTGGGTGGAACCATTGTCGGTATTTGTGCGTTTAGTGCCATTGGTTTATCGCCATCGGACATGGGGGAGTACGCAGGTTCGCTATTTTGGGTAATTTTATACTCGATGCTATTGAGTTGGGTATTTGCCGTGACGATTACGCCAATGCTTTGCCATGATTTCCTTAAAGTGAAAGCAATAAGTGGAGATAAAAAGCCGAGCCGAATCGTGAGCGGCTATAAAGCGTTGCTAGCATGGGTTTTGAAATACCGCATTATTAGCTGCGTATTATTGTTAGGAATGATGGTTGCCGCTATTTGGGGCGTAAAGTTTGTACCGCCAGGTTTTATGCCTGAGTCTCAACGCCCTCAGTTTGTGGTCGATGTGTACTTACCACAAGGGTCAGACATTAAACGCACTGAATCTGTGATAGCAAGTATTGAACAAGACGTTAAAGCTAAAGAGGGCATCACGAATATTACCAGCTTCATCGGTGGTGGTGGTTTACGTTTTATGTTGACCTACGCACCAGAAGCTCGTAACCCTAGTTATGGCCAGTTGCTCATTGATATCGACGACTACACCAAAATCGCGCCTTTATTAGGTGAGCTACAAAGCGAGCTTGAAGCGAAATATCCAGACGCATCAATTAAAGTTTGGAAATTCATGCTAGGTCGTGGCGGCGGTAAAAAAATAGAAGCGGGATTCAAAGGCCCAGACAGTGCGGTATTACGTCAGCTGGCAGAGCAAGCGAAAGCAATTATGCTCGCGGACTCAAATTTGATCGCGGTTCAGGATGACTGGCGTCAACAAGTTCCGGTGCTTCAACCAGAATACTCTGCAGAGGAAGCGCAGCGCTATGGTCTGACAACGATGGAAATTAACCAAGCGATTGCTCAAACGTTGACGGGGCGTAATGTTGGTGTGTATCGCGAGGGTGACGATCTCATTCCTATTGTGGTCCGAGCTCCAGAAAGCGAGCGTAATCATCAACGTGCAATCGAAAACACGGAAGTTTTCAGCCCAACAGTAGGCGCTTTCATTCCGGTTAGCCAAGTGGTCGGCTCTGTTGATGTCGTTTACCAAGATGCTATTCTCCGTCGAATTGACCGAATGCCGACTATTCTCGTGCAAGCGGATCCTGCGCCAGGCGTATTGACAGCAGATGCATTCAATCAAGTTCGAAGCCAAATTGAAGCGATTGATCTGCCATCTGGCTATGAACTGAAATGGTATGGGGAATATAAAGCCTCAAAAGATGCTAATGAGGGCCTTGTTATTTCTGCACCATACGGGTTCGCAGCGATGATTTTGTCGGTTATCTTTATGTTTAACGCCATTCGTCAGCCGTTGGTGATTTGGTTGACTGCACCATTAGCCATTGTCGGCGTGACAGTCGGCTTGGTGATTTTCCAGACGCCGTTTGAGTTTATGGCGATTCTCGGATTTTTGAGCCTAATCGGCATGATGGTGAAGAACGCGATTGTATTGGTGGATCAGGCTGATGTGGAGATTCGCGATGGGAAAATACCTTATCAGGCAATCATCGACGCAGCGCTGAGTCGTGCTCGTCCAGTGTTGCTTGGTGCGTTTACCACGATTCTTGGTGTCGCCCCATTGTTGATTGATCCATTTTTCAAGAGCATGGCGGTGACAATCATGTTTGGTTTATTGTTTGCAACGATTCTGACGCTGGTGGTCATCCCACTGTTTTATGCGATGTTCTTCCGCGTAAAAGTACAAACAGCGTAAGTAGGCATGGTTAATCAAATAATAATCGTGTAAGCAATAAGCAATAAGTAATAAGTAATAAGCAATAAGTAATAAGCAATAAGTAATGCCAGTCCGTTGATCTGACTGGCATTATTTTTACTCAAATTTTCTTAGGATTGAAAATCTACGTTATGCTCCCTTTCATAGGCTAGAGAGAAAAGACGGAGTTATACCTAAGTGGCCGCTGATGTCACTTACAGCGTTTGAAGTATCAAGGAGAGAGTGATCTCAATGACAGAGAAAGAAGTTGTCTTAAATTTTTGGAAAGCGATGGAAAGTAATAACTTCTATGCAGCAGCGGAGTACCTTACCCCAGATTGTGATGTGATTTGGCCGCTCACGAAAGAAGTGATACGCGGCAGAAAGAACTTTGCTGAATTGAACTCTGCTTATCCCTCAAATGGGAAGTGGTGCTTTAAGGTAGAGCGTATTGTCGGTGAGGGGGAGCAAGTGGTCACCGATGTGATTGTGAGTGATGGTGTTCGTTCAGATCGTGCGATTACATTTCATACAGTTCGAAATGGACTGATTTGTAAACAAGTTGAGTACTGGCCAGACGAGTATCAAGCGGCAGATTGGCGTACAAAATGGGTAGAACGTGCTGAATAATATTAACCTAAATTTGTTACGCTCTTTGCATGTGTTGCTTGAAGAGTGTCACGTGAGTAAAACGGCCGAGCGACTACACATAACACAATCCGCAGTAAGTCGTCAGTTAGCTCAGTTACGTGTATTATGTGGTGATCCTTTATTGGTTCGGCACGGAAACCAATTGATTCCGACGCCAAGAGCTTTGCTTTTAAAACAAAAGCTGGATGCACTGCTTTCTGAGTTCGATCATCTATTGGATGACAAGTCGTTTGAACCCTCTGATTGGCAAGGAGAGTTGGTGTTTGCGTCGAGTGACTATGTGGCTCAATACGTATTGCCCGATATCGCCTTTCACTTGAGCGATCTTACTCCTCAATTGGATATGGCTTATCGACTGTGGCAACCCGATTTTTTGGATAAATTGCATGAGACCGGCATCCATATTGCGTCTTCCATGTATCCAGAAAAACCACAAGGCGTATCAAGCATTCATATTGGTTCCGACTCATCGGTGTGTCTTATGAAAGCTACTCATCCTTTGGCTGCTAAATGCATGATGAGCCTTGAGGATCTTACGGCTTACTCGCACATTAAGGTGACTGGCGGTGGGGATAAAGACTCCAGTACGGACTTAGCGTTAAAAGCACGTGGTTATGCGCGTCATATTACTTTCAAGGTGCCTTTCTTTTCAGTTGCAGTTCAACGCTTGGTATCGAGTGAGCATTTGATGGTGGTGCCCGAGCATATTGCGGTTAATCTCGCGAAACATTGGGATTTAGTTCATAAGGCATTGCCTATAGAGACACCTGTACATCAATATTGGTTGATGTGGCATCCTAAATATGACAACGATCCTGCACATAGATGGGTACGAGAAGAGATTCGTGCCGTTATGCAAATTTCTGAGTATTCGATTCACTAAGCTATGTTCATTAAGCTATGTCCATTAAGCTATGTTCACTAAAGCATGTTCGTTCAGCCATGTTCGTTCAACCATGTTCACTAAAGATATGATTTTAAATCATGGCAATTATGAATAACTTTGATTTCTATTTATACCGTCTTTGTTGTTAGATTAGCGCAAAGAGGGAGAGATTATTATGACACTGACCGTTTGGTTATCACTTTTTACTGTGTGTTTATTAGGCGCAATGTCGCCGGGACCTAGTTTAGCGATTGTTGCCAAGCATTCACTTGCTGGTGGGCGTATTAATGGTTTAGCCACGGCTTGGGCGCACGCTTTCGGTATTGGTATATATGCGTTCATCACTTTGGTTGGTTTAGCGGTTGTGCTTCAACAAAGTCCACTGCTTTTTAAAGGCATTAGCCTAGCAGGTGCGACTTATTTGGCATACTTGGGGTTCAATGCGTTACGTTCAAAAGGTGGTGTAGCCGCTAAGTTGGCATCGGGTGAGGAAACAACGGTGCTCCAATCTGCGCGAGAGGGATTTTTAATTTCCATTTTAAGTCCGAAAATCGCACTGTTTTTTATTGCACTATTTAGTCAATTTGTCGCGCTTGGCAATGATTTAAGCAATCAGATGATCATTGTCGCTACACCTTTTGTTGTTGATGGCTTATGGTATACGTTCATAACGTTGATACTCTCTAATTCACGAGTCGTTGAACGCATTCGCTCTAAAGCGGTATTGATTGATCGACTTTCGGGAGTTGTGCTTATGTTACTAGCGGTTCGCGTTGTCGTGACGATTTAGTGATTCTCAAAGAGAATACCAATTCCAATAACTGCATTACTCAAAAGGCGACCGCATTGGTCGCCTTTTGAGTATGAGTGATAACTTGTTGACTGACGGATAGCTTACTGTGCTTGATAAAAAAACACCCTATCTGGAATCATAAGATAGGGCGTTAGCAAGGATTTGTGCTCAGGAACATAGGGAGTGGTTTACGATCAGCGACGCACTTCTTCAAACTCGCCTTCAATCGCATCGGCTTTTCCTGTATTGAATTCATATTCTTGATGCACTTCTTGTTGCATCTGTTTCATGCGTTTTTCAATACGTTTGCCAGTAATTAGTGCAGCGATGGTCAATGGAATCGCCATGATTAGGCTAAATACCAAGGTAAAAAAGCCAGTAACCAATGCTAATGCTGTAACAATAATTCGATTCATATCTATATGACCTCTCTTTCAATCTATGTGCTTAGATTAGCGTCTCGAACATGAACGAAACATGAATATATCGTTCAATTTAGTTGGTTAATGTCGAACTAATGTCAGGTTCTGGTGAAAACATTTGTACGCGGATTAATCACATTGCTGAGATTTGAATCCATCATTGAGACTAAAAGTTGAGTTAGGATGTCCAACCTGCTTTAAAAACAGTGTTTTAAACTACAAATGAATCAAAAATGAAATTCCAAGCTCAAATTAATTTCAAAAAAGGTATTGCATTAATCATAATTGATTGCTAACATCGCTTTTGTGGTTTCAAGAGTGGTGAGTTAAGTTTTAGTTGTGACTCGATGTTCACTGATTGATACCAGTAGCGAACTTAAATTTACTTAAAGGTAATCAAACATGAAAAAATTAATCATCGCATCAATTCTAGCTACTTCTGCAATCGCTGGCACTGTACAAGCTAATCCGGGTATTGGTCATATTGCTGCAAGCGTTGATAGTTTCGTCACTTCTTCTGCATTTGATATGTCGGAAAGAGTTGAACATAAAGCTTCAAACGGACTTGAAATCAACATCCATGCATCCCGTGATAACGATAACCGTGTTTTAGTAATGGACACTGCGTGGTCACCATTTGCATTTCTTACAACGAATATTACTGAAGAAAATGCAGAAGAAGCAGCGATGGAGTATGCCCAAAAAGAAGGGATAAACGTTAAGCTGACTGACGCAAAAAGCTATTACTACGACGGGTCTTATGGTTATGCATTTAATGTAGAGCAAGTTAAGTGAGCGAGCTTTATTGCTAACGATAGGCCGTTACGAGTTTAGGGAGGCTCTGTGAGAGTTTTGGTGTCAGTTTCATTAATGATAATAATGCTAGCGATCTGGGGAATGACAGATAAGAGCAACTATGTTGAGAGCTCTTGTCCAAATGTGAAACAAAGCAACGTCCAGACCGGAGTGATTTCTATCCATAATGATTGAGCGACATAGAGAGCGTGAGCCTTTGCCTAATCTGTTACGTTATGATTTAGATTTGTCATATAAATCATTGGTTTAATTTGTGATTATTCGTATTGTAGAGAGAGAACATGATTTTTGATATTTGGGGAAAGCTAAACGATTTAGAACGCTCAGAAAAGACAGTGCTTGGTTGGCTTGCGAGCAATGCGAGTTCAGGTTCTTGGTTGTGCAGCTTTAAACAAAAACAAGTCATGGAAGAGCTCGGTTATACACAAGCAACGGTAAGCCGAGCAGTAACTAAGTTACGTGAACTTGGATACGTACAAGGTAAAACTCGTATAAGTACTTTGTTTGTCGATTTTGATAGGTTGGAGGCATTGCGCAATGATGAATAATCACTTTATGTCACGCATTGTATGGTGGTGTTATTGCGGGCCATACGGCTTAGGAAATTTATATAAAGCCCATTAATTCAATATTTTAATTGACTGTTTATGAGTAAATCAACTTGATGACGATAACATGATTGGCCGCCTTGTGCGGCTTTTTTTTTGCTTAAATCTAGCTAAGTAAACTTCTCGCTATTAAGCGAAGAGAGCACGGGCACTCATTATCGTCATTTAAAGTGAGAAGACCGTTAATGATGGTGATAAAGCTTATACCAACACTTGCTGTTTTGTATCACAAGTGACCATGTTCTCGCCTAACGTTTCAAATGTGAAACCACATATCACTAAAATACCATCTAATTAAGGTTTTAAGTTTTGAATTTGATATTGGAGGTTTTAATTGTGATTCTTAATTGGTATGATTTACACCATAATGATTCAACGTTGAATTTTTGATTATTTTCAGTTTCAAAGTTAAGGGGTGTACCCATGAAAAGTACCATTATTGCAACCACAATTGCTCTTTCGACTACATTTGGAGCGCAGGCAGCGACGCTAGTGAAACCAGATAGAGACTTCATCGATACAGCCGCAACAGTGGGTGTTACATTGGATAATTGGGATTCAGGCAAAGCAGCAAAACTCACCATGAAAAATGCTTATCGTTTTACGCATAGTATGAAAATGGAAAAAGGCACGTTTGTTCATGACCTTGGCGATGCGAAAGGGTTTGACTTAGATAGTTTTTCGGCTCGTGATGTTGATGGTGTTCATCCTTTATCTGTGATTATCCGAGATCGCTTAAATCAAGAATCTCTGGTCATTTTAAAAAACGGGCAATTAGTTGATGAGTACTATTGGTCAGGTATGGATAAAGATCAAACACACCTAATGATGAGCATTACTAAGTCGTTTACATCGATGACACTTTCAATTTTGGTTGAAAAAGGACTAGTCGATATGAACGCTCCAATCACTCGCTACTTGCCAGAATTAAAGTCATCACCGGCTTATGCAAAGGCATCTGTTCAAGAAGTTGCTGATATGCGTTCGGGAATCAAAATTGAGTTTTCTGAGGGCAAGCTTTGGGATGATCGAATGACAAATGTCCAAGAATGGAATGGGCCTAATAAGTACCCTCAATTAAAGTCAGTTGTCGATTTTGGAGCACTGGTAGGCTCTCGTGATGATGTAACAACAGGACAGGCTTATGACTATCAGTGCATTAATACCGAAATGCTAGGCATGGTAGTGCAGTCGGTCACGGGTAAGAAACTTGCTGATGTGATGGAGGAGCTGATTTGGAAGCGTGCTGGTTTTGCTAGCGATGCATATCTACAGTCTAACTCTAATGGTGAAGCGGTTGGCTCTGGAGGTCTGAATGCAACGACGCGAGATGTAGCCGTGATGATGGATATACTTGTCAATGATGGTAAGAATCGTAATGGTGAACAGATCATTCCTCAGAAATTTGTCAATAGCTTGATTGAGGGGAATGAAGAAGTCCGCAGTGCATGGAAGTACAGCAAGGAATCAAAGTTGGCACCAGATGCCTGGTACAAAGACCAAATCAGAACATTCAATGTAGGTAGCCATAAGTTTTTAGCGTTTATTGGCATTCATGGACAAGTTGTTGTTGGGGAGCCTGCTACAGGCATCGTGCTGGCATTTAATGGCGCCCAGGATGAAATGGAGTCCCCTCGAACGGTCGTAATGACATTTCTAGAAGTGATACCAACGCTTTTAACTCAAGTTAATGGCTAGTTAAACAGTGCGCATCGGTTATTAAGTAGCGCTCTTTACTTACGTATTTATGTTGAGTGTATCTCTACACTCCCTTTCCTTGATTTCTTTAGAGGTAAACAGATGAAACCATCAATCTTAGCGGCATTAATATCAGCATCTACTGCATTTGGAGCGCAAGCGGTAACCTACCACGAGCCAGTTCAAGAAGTAGAGGCTGGCCTAAATACGTTTGGTGCAGGTATTGATAACTGGGAGGAGCAGCACTTAGGCGCATTCACATACCCTGATGCACACCTCTATCATAAACACGCTTACATTATGAACGATACCAGCAGCATTGCGCCAATGAAGAAATCACCAGAACAACTCGATATCAAAAAGGTGAGTGTTTTTAATGGTACAAAGATGATGGATTTATACTCGTTTATGCGTGATCGTGCCAATATCCATAATTTTGTACTGATGGATAAGCATGGGCGTATTATGGCTGAAGATTATTGGAACGGTACGGATGAGAAAACGGCAAATCACGCAATGAGCGCAGGAAAATCGTTTACTTCGATGACTTCTTCTATAGCTGTGGAAAAAGGTTACTTCAAAATGAGTGACCCAATAGAGAAATGGATTCCGGAATTTAAGAGCACGCCATTGGAAGGGGCTTCTGTTCAAGAATTTGCCGATATGAGAGCAGGCGTGCGTACTATTGATGCGAATTACGATGATGAGAACGGCTATCACTGGTCAATGGGGGAGTGGTCAACTTGGGATTGGGCTATGCCTTTAGCTGCGGGCTATAACGGGTTTGATAAAGATGAAAATGGCAATTTAATAAATAAACAAGGGGCTCATGGCCGCCTTGATGGTATTGATGATTTTCTTAAGGTTCTGGGACAGAACGTAAAGCTAGGTAACAGCCATGGAGAGGGCTACAACTATAAGTGTGTTAACACGGAGATTCTTGGCGTTGTTACGGAGCGTGCTGTTAAAGCGGCGACGGGACTTTCTTTTAACGAATTTATGGAAAAAGAACTGTGGTCAAGAGGTGGTTTTCAGATGCCGCTTGCGGTTTATTCGGATCTTAATCATGGTCGAATGCCGTACAGTGGAGGAGTGAACCCAACCGTGCGCGATTTTGCCCTCATGGCTCAACTTATGGCAAACGATGGTGTTAGCTACAAAGGAGAACAGCTGATTCCTAAATGGTTTGTAGAACAAGTACGTAACGGAAATGAAGATGTTAGAGCTGCGTGGAAATACAAAGATAATCAAGAACAAATTGCAGATGCAGATGGATTTTACATTAATCAGTTTCGAACGGTGCATATCAACGGACGAAAGATTTCCGCCATGGTCGGTGTAAATGGCCAATTTAACGTTATTGATTGGAAAACAGGTAATACATTATCAATCTTTTCTAGTTTTGGTAAGCCGAGTGGCCCGTCCATGATCGCCACTTTCTTCAACGTTATTGATGGCGTTTTTAGTGCAGCGGAAGAAGCACAATCTAAGTAATGCTATCGGATTAAACATACTTTAAGGCAAGGAGAAAACCTTGCCTTTTTAGTGGTCTATAAGCAGAAGTCATGAACAGAATGTTGAGGTTTAAGCTCAATATTGTTCCTGTAGGTAGGCTCACATTATATGAACTAAAAATCATCCTTACTTAAAGTCCTAAAGGTCGCTATATGCGACCTTTTTTGGTGTTGTGAAATCAAAACTGGGCGTTCGGTTTGTTTTTATCATCATAATTGAAATTATTTTTAGTCATTTTTGATTAAAAATAGTTTCAATTATGATTTTTTGATGTTACCTTTAGTCTCAAGTTGGTTCACAAGTGAGCCTTTCAGATTTAGTTAGTTTTATTTTAGAGGGTAAAGTTATGAAAAAATCATTTTTGGCAGTATCAATTTCAATGATGGCGACATTTGGTGTACAGGCTGACCTGATTCAACACACTGACCAAATTGCAGAGATTAAATTCACAGGTTCTACTTATGAGCTTGGTAAGCACGTTGGTGAAGTGGGTAAGGAGCAAATCCTAGATGGTATTCAACGCTTCGACGATACATTGGGTGTAATGCTACCGGGTTTGAACGTTAAAGGTCTTTCTGCAACATTCGCTAAAAATGACGTGTTCAATAAGCTAGTTAAGAGCTCACCAGACGCAGGGCGTTACATTCAAGGCCTATCTGAGTCGCTAGATCTAGACCCTAACTATCTACTGGCTGTCGGTATGTCTGACGAGGCAATCCTAGAATCACAGCGTAATGGTGGCGTTGGCTTCCTACAAGCTGAGAAACCAGCTCATGATCCAAGCGCACCGGCTAAATGTACGGCTATGGCAGTTAAGAGCAAAGATGGTAAATCGTGGGTTGCACATAACTTTGATTACATGGGTGTGAACTACGATGGTTTGATGATGCTTAACCATACTGACGTAGACGGTAAGACTCGTATTATCCAAACGTGGATTGGTCTTATTCCTTACGGTGGTGTAACAAAAGGCGCTCAAGCATTTTCTGTAAACACAATGGCCGATTCTGGCTTGTTACGTCAAAACGCCGGTGGTGAAATTCTTGATAAGAATGCTATCCCATCTTTCTATCTATCGTGGGACGCTTATAACGCACAAAGCTATGACGATGTGGTGGATGTATTTACGAAATACCCTAAGTACACGGCGTTCTTTACTTACACATTAGCAGCAGCAGATCAGCCGGCAATGAACATTGAAAACGTCTACGGCGGTAAAGTGAACGTTACTAAAGGCGATTGGGTAGCTCACTCTAATCACACTATCAAAGGTGAGGCAGAAGATTTTGTTGATGAAAACTTTGCCGCTAACTCAATGGCGCGTCTTGCTAAGGCTCAAGAGTTCGTTAGTCAGGCAGATGCCAACACACCAAAAAATGAAATCCGTCAGGTCTTAGAAAGCAAACCTCTTTGGAAAGGTCGCGGTGAAATGATGGGTACAGTGACTTCGACTGTATTCAAAATCAATGGTGAGCAAGTCGATATGTTCATCAAGACTGATGAAGCCCATCCAGAAGTTCACATCAAAAACTACTAATCACCAATTCATTTAAGGCTAGGGGAAGCTCTGGCCTTTTAATTCTTAGAGGTAAGTAAAACATGAACAAAGCAGTATTAGCGTTAGCGTTAGCCGCAACATTTGGCGCACAAGCCGCATATTTAGCTGAAGAAACAAATGAAGTCGTTATTACGGCAGAAGAGGGACTTCTTGGCAGTGCGGATAGCGCGCCAAACCCAAGTGACCTAACTCAGGTTAATTCATTTGTGTTTGGCACCATTGATAACGATGGGACACTAAAAGGAATGGTAGGGCTTGCCGGTCAATACAGTGAGGGCAATAACTTTATGGGCCTTATCGAGCATGGCACCGCTACCAAGAACAATTCCGTTGGTAAAAAGGACCAGAACTCACGTCTTCGTTACTTCCAAGTATTAGATACGGATATGTCAGGCGTTCCTCAAGTTGGTTTTTCAGTGGATTACATGAAAGGTTGGGAGAAAACAAATGGATTCGGTTCGGACCTCGTGGCACTTGGCGGTATTGCTAAGGTTACGACTCCTTGGGATGCGCTTTCTATTTTCCCTAATGTAGCCTACGTAACCGGTGAGGGTAAAACCAAGGAAAGCGGCAGCAAAGGCAAGATTGACGTATCAGGGTACCAGTTAAATATCTTCGGTTCCCTGGCGCTTGGTGAATCTGGCGAATACATAGTCGTACAACCTCAATTTATGCACCTTGACGGTAAGAGCAAGGTCAACGGCCAGAAGCTAGACGGCAAGCTCGATGCAAACGTGTTTAAAGTCAAAACCGGCTACGGTCAGCCAATCTCTACAGACGGTAAGTGGTGGGTGGAAGTCTCTCACACTTACACACGCACCAATATGGAAGTGAAACAGACGCAATTCTCTGAAAAAGATAACGACCATAAATTCGAATTTGGGGTTTCATATTATTTTTGATGATATTTCCCAAGAAAAAAGACCGCACTCGCGGTCTTTTTTTTTAATGTTTTCTGTAAGTTCCAGGATGCATCCTTGCATTTCATTATTGTATATACCAGTCATCATAAGATATCGATAAATGAAATTCATCCTGTTAACAATGGTTTTTTAATCATATATGATTACCGCACTAATCGAATGTGATTTAAATATGGCGCTTCAATGAGTCGCTATGGAAATTGTTTATCTAAATTATTCGGAGTTAACTTGTGAAAAAGACAATTCTTTCAGTATTCGTTCTTTCTGCTGTTTCTGCTAGCGCAGCGGCTGATCTTAAAGTTGATCTTTATAACGAATCAGAGACTTCTGGCGATCGCTCTTCAAAACAAGGCGTTATTATCGGCTATGGCCAGGATACCCTCATTGGTTCGGTATTTGGTGAAGTTGAGGTGACGACAAATACAGATATAGAACTAACAGGCGGTATGAAATTTGACCTTACAGATAACTTTTATTTAAAGCCTAATATTGCGTATGTCTTTAATGGCGAAAATAACAAGAAGAGTTCGGCTTGGAATACAAGTGATAGTTTTGAAGATCAAAAATTAGAAGCTGGCTATAAGTTAGAAGCAACAGGGTTAGCATCGGATATTGTGAAAGTTGCTCTAGAAGCTGGTATGCAGTTCGAAAGTGGATTCTATGCATCAGCGAGATATCGTATCGAACAACAAATAGAGTCTACAAAAGTTAAAGAAAGCGGCTTTGTTCGTTATACCTCTGGAGGAATGGACCCTGAGTTTAATGATGTAAACGAGTCTTTTTCTAAAACAGTTTTTAAAGGTGAAAAATCACGTACTGGCCGAACGGATCTAACCGCTGGCTTTGCTTTTGATTATGTCACAATCCAAGGAAAAGCGATTCATAAGTACGAACTTAATAAACATCATTTCAATAGAAAAGTGTACGGTACTAGTGGTCGTTGGGGATCGGAACTTAAAGCAACGCTTACTACATTCGATGGCATCGCACCCTACCTACAATTGTCATCAGACCACACATATCGAAAGGGTTTTGATGATAACAAGGTCAAATTAGGTATGGAATTCGTGTTCTAAAACCATTTATCCAAATGTTTTAATTAATTCTTAGAGAGTGAATGATTCATTCTCCCCTATTTAGAAAAGGATTTCGATTACTTATCTAATATATTAAATTTAAGATAATACAAAATGAAAAAAACGTTTATAGCTTTATCAATAACATCAATTTTTTCTGCAACTGCTAGTGGAGCTTCAAATGATGCTATTAATGATTTAAAGGAAAGAGTTAATGTTCATCAAGAAACCATTAATGGGATTATTGATGTTTCTTCTGAAAACACAAATGATATAACAAAAGCAAAAATTGATATCAAATCTAATACGCAAGCAGTTAACAAAGTAAAAGAAGATATTGTGAATAGTCGTAATGAAATTATGCACAATACTAATGATATTACTAAAAACATGAATGATATTATCAAGGTGAACGAGCGTGTTGATCTCCATCAAGAAACCATTGATGGAATTATCGATGTCTCTGCTGGCAATACACAAGATATAACCAAAAACAAATTTGAAATTAAAGCTAATACACAATCAATAAAGCAAGCGGAAGAAACTGGCGCCCGTGAAGTGGCAAAACTGGAATCTTCGCTTGAGGGTGTAAACAAAGGTATCCGTCTTGATGGTGAGAAAGCGTACAACAGTCTGCGAGCGGAAGGTGGCCGTGAAGTAGCGAAGCTTGAATCGGTAACAAATGCGTTAGATAAAAAGATGAATCTAATGGAAAAAGATGGAACCAAATACGTTGAAGAAAAAGCGGATGCCGCAGTCGCCAAATCAGCAACACAACTTTATGACGCAGGCGCCCGTGAAGTGGCAAAACTGGAATCTTCGCTTGAGGGTGTAAACAAAGGTATCCGTCTTGATGGTGAGAAAGCGTACAACAGTCTGCGAGCGGAAGGTGGCCGTGAAGTAGCGAAGCTTGAATCGGTAACAAATGCGTTAGATAAAAAGATGAATCTAATGGAAAAAGATGGAACTAAATACGTTGAAGAAAAAGCGGATGCCGCAGTCGCCAAATCAGCAACACAACTTTATGACGCAGGCGCCCGTGAAGTGGCAAAACTGGAATCTTCGCTTGAGGGTGTAAACAAAGGTATCCGTCTTGATGGTGAGAAAGCGTACAACAGTCTGCGAGCGGAAGGTGGCCGTGAAGTAGCGAAGCTTGAATCGGTAACAAATGCGTTAGATAAAAAGATGAATCTAATGGAAAAAGATGGAACCAAATACGTTGAAGAAAAAGCGGATGCCGCAGTCGCCAAATCAGCAACACAACTTTATGACGCAGGCGCCCGTGAAGTGGCAAAACTGGAATCTTCGCTTGAGGGTGTAAACAAAGGTATCCGTCTTGATGGTGAGAAAGCGTACAACAGTCTGCGAGCGGAAGGTGGCCGTGAAGTATCGAAGCTTGAATCGGTAACAAATGCGTTAGATAAAAAGATGAATCTAATGGAAAAAGATGGAACTAAATATGTTGAAGAAAAAGCGGATGCCGCAGTCGCCAAATCAGCAACACAACTTTATGACGCAGGCGCCCGTGAAGTGGCAAAACTGGAATCTTCGCTTGAGGGTGTAAACAAAGGTATCCGTCTTGATGGTGAGAAAGCGTACAACAGTCTGCGAGCGGAAGGTGGCCGTGAAGTATCGAAGCTTGAATCGGTAACAAATGCGTTAGATAAAAAGATGAATCTAATGGAAAAAGATGGAACTAAATATGTTGAAGAAAAAGCGGATGCCGCAGTCGCCAAATCAGCAACACAACTTTATGACGCAGGCGCCCGTGAAGTGGCAAAACTGGAATCTTCGCTTGAGGGTGTAAACAAAGGTATCCGTCTTGATGGTGAGAAAGCGTACAACAGTCTGCGAGCGGAAGGTGGCCGTGAAGTAGCGAAGCTTGAATCGGTAACAAATGCGTTAGATAAAAAGATGAATCTAATGGAAAAAGATGGAACCAAATACGTTGAAGAAAAAGCGGATGCCGCAGTCGCCAAATCAGCAACACAACTTTATGACGCAGGCGCCCGTGAAGTGGCAAAACTGGAATCTTCGCTTGAGGGTGTAAACAAAGGTATCCGCCTTGATGCTGAGAAAGCGTATAACGATGCAAGCAAGAATATCGTTACGGAAGCCACCAAGGCTGAATCTGCGATAAAGAGCGAATTTGCCAAAGTTCGTGACGAAATTAAGCAATCAAGTGCCGATGGTGGTATCGCCGCAGATTCGATCAAGAAAGAACTACGTGCAGAAGCAACTAAAGAATATAGCAAGGTTGAGAAATCTGTAACTGCAGCGGCCAATGATATTGAAAAGACTTATAACCAAGATAAAGCTGATATGTCTTCTCAAATTGCTAGTTTACAAGCCCAAATTGATGATCTGCGCAACAATGGTGGTGACAGCAATAGCCGTACTAGTGAAGAAAGCGATCGAAACAAAGCGAAGATTGACGACGTTCATAATCGTATTGACCACGAAATTGCAAACATCGATAAAGCTAGCCGTGAAGCAATTAACGAATTTTACAAAGATGGTAAAGAATACATCGATGGCCGCATGGACAAGCAAGACGAAAGAATTTCTGGTCTTGAAGAAAGCATGAAGAAGATGGGCAATAAAATGCTACAGCTAGAAGAGCGCATGGATGGTGTTGTTGCGACTTCTCATGCAGTCACTAACGCTCGTCCGGTTCTATCTGCTGTAGGTGAATACGGTGTGGGTGTTGGTATCGGGGCTGCAGGCTCTAAGCAAGCTCTAGCATTTGGTGGTGCAATGCAGATGACTGAGAACTGGTCAGCATCAACCACAGTGAACTACGAAACAAAGGGCAAACACAGCAAGGGACAATTCTCTGCAGGTGTTGGTGCTCAATACAAATTCTAATTAGTGGTTAGTTAGGAATCGGACCTTAGGTCCAACAATACACTTCAACATTATCGACCAAAGGACTATGGACGAGAACATAGTCCTTTTTCTTGAGCGTAAAAAATGATTCGTAAGAAACTCCAAAAATGTTATCAGGTTAGTGCTGGTGGTTTAGGCATCTGCATCGATTTTGATTTAGCCAAATTAATGGAAGAAGTCGGGGATCTCGCGGTTGAAGTTCAAGTTATGAACGGTCGGATCCCAAAACATAAAGGCAGCACTGACGGAGTCGTAGGTGAAGCCGTCGATGTTGCACTAACGGCTTTGGGCATTGCTTATTCAGCAATGCTAGCAAGCGGAACAATGAACCTAGACGACATGGAAAGGTGCATTAACTCAGTCGCGATGAGAAAGATGAAGGCATCGGATGCCCAAGATAAGAAAATATTTTAAGAGGCATCCTAAATGAAAAAAGCAATCCTATTACTCGCAACATTAGTTATGAGTTTTTCAATTCAAGCAAAATCAAAAACGGAATCGGCAGGTGATTACCTCCAGTTTGCGGTACCTCTAGCGGGTTTTGGTGTTGCGTGGCACAAGAATGACACAGAAGGGATGTGGCAGTTGGGTAAAGGAATGTTGATCACTGCGGCAATTACCCATGCGACCAAATGGGCGGTAGAAGCTGAAAGACCAAACGGTAAAAGTTTTAATTCTTTTCCAAGTGGTCACACATCAGCGGCCTTTAGTGGCGCTTCGTTTCTTCATCATCGCTACGGTATTGAGTATGGACTCCCTGCTTATTTGGCAGCAACGTATGTTGGTTACTCTCGTGTTTATGCTTCTAAGCACTGGGATATCGATGTGTTAGCAGGAGCAGCATTAGCCTATACCGTCAGTCATTTCGTCACAACTGAATTTAATGACCCAAATTTGAGTGTCGCCCCTGCACGATTTGGAAAAACAGATGCACAAGGAATCATACTCAATTATTCATTTTGATAAAGAGATGATGGGTTATTACTCCTTTATTTCGGAAATAATGGTAACGCCAACAGTGTGCGGGGCTATTACGACAATAACGTTATTAATTACTGTTTACTGGGTTTTATTGATGAAAACTAAGAAGAATGAACAGAACGGGTACTATACAGGTAGCCAGAAAATTTTTAGTCCTTTGGTGATCACATACTTTGTCGCGATTACATTTTTTTGGTCTGTGGTGATCACAAATGTCTAATCGTCCAAAACTAACAGTGAGACTTGTTGCTGTTGCACTGATGCTTAGTGCTATGCTTGGTGGTCTTATCGTCGGATTGCTCTTCATAGGCGGATATAATCAAAATATTCGTGAGCATTCATTAGAACTTCAAGAACAGATTGATGAGATTCGAAAAGACGTTGACAACATGCATCCGCACTATTTTCGACGTGATTCATCAGTTGGGCAACAAAGTTATCACTTAGAATTATGTTGAGCTGTAGAAGTAAGCAAAGTCCGTTTTTTGTAGAAATAATACCAATGGCAATATTATCTTTTGGATAGCTTAGTTTATGTTAGGTCGATCTGATTCATTACAGTATGGCGCCAAATGTTAGCCACTTAAGCTCATCACAATCATAGTTTTTGGTTACTTTAAGCGATAGGGTTATATCTTATATGATTGTTTGTGCATTCATATTTGGAGCTTTTTCTTTTCAAGGGGTTTCATTTCAAATACACTTGATCTCATATTTGAATGTTGTGGTATGTGTTTTAGGGTATATAAGAATATGAATGACCAAAATTATCAAGAACGAATCATGATGGTTATGCGAGAAAAGCACCTGACTAAGCAAAGTCTCGCAGAACTATCAGGCAAAGGTAAAGCGACGATCAGTCGTTACCTATCTAATGGTGACAATCGAACTACCCCAAACCTAGATGACATGGAAAGTTTAGCGAAAGCACTTGGCGTATCTGCGCATTGGTTGTGTTTTGGTATTGGTGAAAGAACTGGTAGCGCTGAGCAACTCAACAAGATGAGTGACGTCGGTGGGGCTCGTATTAAGGTATATTCTCGAGCTGAGGCTGGTCATTATATTGCAGGCGAGGAGGCAAAAGCGATTGATGAAATTTTAGTGGATAGCCAATATGCACAATGCTTTGGTGTGGAGTATCCGGTTCATCAAAGCCATGGTTCTCGATGGGATTGTTACGCCGTTGTGGAAAGTGGGCAGTATTGGTACAACGAAGATATGGTACTAGCGAGATTGGGCTCGAGTCCAACACCTGATTTTTATACGCTCATTCGAGCGGCAGATAGAATCATCGTCTATTACCAAGAAGATACAGCAAGAGACCCTATTCACCAAGGCAAAGAAGAAGACCTAGATATTATCGGTGTTGTTCGTTGGGGTACTTGGAAACGTCGCTAGGAAAAAACGCCTGAGTGAATCAGGCGTATAAGCGGGGGAAATTATATTAGTACTGCGCGAAGCGCTTATTATCTTAAATGATGTTGTTGTGCTCGTTACCCGTGGTGGTTAACGTTGTGGAGCAAAGTCACCTACTTTTTTGGGAAAGTTTGGTAACGAACACCCATCATTTGTTCCATACAGTGTACAACTTGGCAGCTGTAACCGAATTCGTTGTCATACCAGATGTACAGCACGCAGCGCTTCTCTTGAGCGATAGTCGCTTGTCCATCAACGACACCTGCATGACGTGAACCGACCAAGTCACTTGATACGATTTCAGTGGAATCCGTGTAATCAATTTGTGCAGACAATTCTGAATTCAGAGCTATGTCACGTAGGTATTCGTTGAGTGAATCACGATCCACATCCTCACCTAGGTTTAGGTTTGCAACTGCCATTGATACGTTCGGTGTAGGGACACGTATTGCATTACCAGTCAGCTTTCCTGCTAGTTCTGGTAGTGCTTTTGCTACTGCTTTTGCCGCACCCGTTGAGGTCAGCACCATGTTCAATGATGCGCTTCGACCACGACGATCACCAGAGTGGAAGTTATCGATTAGGTTTTGATCGTTTGTGTACGAATGAACCGTTTCGATATGCCCAGAAAGCACGCCGTATTTGTCGTTCAATGCTTTTAGCACTGGCGTGATTGCGTTCGTGGTGCAACTTGCCGCAGAAATGATGGTGTCACTGTCTTGAATGACGGATTCATTAACGCCAAACACGACGTTCTTGATATCACCTTTACCTGGGGCAGTCAGAAGTACTTTCTCTGCGCCATTACATGCCACGTGTTGACTTAAGCCCTCGGCATCACGCCAAACTCCCGTGTTATCGACTACCAGTGCGTTATTAATGCCGTACATTGTGTAATCAACGTCACTTGGGTTATTAGCATAGATGATCTGAATGTAGTTACCATTAATGATCAGGGCTTTACGCTCTTCATCAATGATGATGCTGCCGTTGAACTGCCCATGAACGGAGTCGCGTCGTAGCAAACTAGCACGTTTTTCCAAATCGCCTTTTTTGCCACCACGAACGACGATTGCTCGCAGGCGCAGTGGATAACCAGGCCCACTTTTTTCAATTAACAAGCGCGTAAGTAGGCGACCAATGCGACCAAATCCATAAAGAACGACATCACGTGCGGCAATGGAAGAGTCAGCATCACGAGCGCCGTGCAGAGCGGTGTGTAAGAAATCATTTAACGCAGAAGCATCATCGTGATCTTTCCAGTACATACCCGCAAGTTGACCAACATCAACACGGCAAGAAGAGATACTCATTTCGCAAAGCGCTTCGACAAACGGCATGGTTTGCTCAAGAGAAAGAGGGCTTCCAGTGTAACGTCTTGCGATACGGTGAGTTTTGAGAATGTCGATGGTGGTTGCGTTAATAAGTGTTTTACCAAATAGGACGACTTCGATTCCTTTTTGACGGTATAGCTTACCAATAAGAGGGGAGATAGATTCAGCAATTGTTTGGCTTGTTTGCCAGTCTTGGAGATATTTCTCTGGACTCATTGTTGTATTGGACCTTTCACGTTTGGGGGGCTGACCTTAATTTCGACCGATACCGTAACGTATAATTTCACCACAGCAGTAGAGTACGAAATAAGGATTGTAATTGGTTTGTAATAATTATGTGTGCGGATTGTACGGGTGGGACGCTTATTCTGCTAGGAAAAATAAATACAGCACTAGCTGATGCTTTTATCGTGATTGAGTTCGATTTACGTGATTAGTGTAACACCTTTATCCTATTGACTTTAAAAATTCTAATAACTTAATTTTTGATGATAATGTTTGAGTTCAATTAATTAGGTGCAAATATGAGATGTCGAATTGGCATATTTTAGTTCTGATCACAAAATGAGAGAGGTTGATGCAGAATTGCCCGCTATGGTGTCAATCATCTTACGTCTAAGCCCATTGAGGGCGTAATGGGCCTAATTTAAAAATGATTCAAATACAAAATTTTGTAACATGTCACAGTTTAAAACAGGGTTGAGGTTTGCTTTGCATCTGCGCGTAGGTGTTCAATTGGTCATCTTGACTGAGAAAAGATGAATTATGAGCAACTCGAACTATGATTGGTTGAGTTCATAAGCAAAGCTTGTTTTAATTTCGCTACAAAACCACATTATCTGTGGCTTACAGAGTGAGAATAAAAAGGATGTAAGATGTTCAAACTTGCTGTGATTGGAACAAACTGGATTTCCCAACAATTTGTTGAGGCCGCGATTCAAACCAAAGAATTCACTCTTCAGGCGGTCTATTCCCGAGAGTTAGAAAAAGCACGCACATTCGGCGAACCCTATAAAGCAAAATCTTATTACGATAATCTTGAAGCGCTAGGAAAAGATGCGGACATTGATGCTGTTTATATCGCGAGTCCTAACTCATTTCATGCTCCTCAAGCAATCCAGATGCTAAATGCAGGAAAACATGTCATTTGCGAAAAGCCCATGGCGTCAAATTACTCATTGGCAAAAGCGATGTTTAAGTGTGCAGAAGAAAACAACGTCGTACTCTTTGAGGCGTTTATGTCACCTTACACGTTGAATTTCCAAGTATTGCGAGACAGCTTGCCAAGCATTGCACCTTTGCGCCATGCGACCATCAGTTATTGTCAGTATTCGTCACGATATCAAAAATACCTAAATGGTGAGAACCCAAATACGTTTAACCCTGAGTTTTCAAATGGGTCAATCATGGATATTGGTTACTACTGCGTGGGTGCCGCGATTGAACTTTTTGGGGAACCAAATAGCGTTCAAGCAAGTGCTCATGTTTTACCATCGGGCGTAGATGGTTGTGGCAGTGTTACGTTGGCATACGATGGCTTTAACGTGAATTTACTCCACTCAAAAGTGAGCGACTCTCTTATTCCGAGTGAGTTTCAAGGAGAGCAGGGCAGTGTGTTGGTGGATATGATTGCCACAGGACGTGGCGTAGAACGTGTTTTGCGGGGTAGAGAAAAAGAAGTACTCACGTTACCTCAAACAGACAACCACATGTTTTATGAAGCGCAAGCATTTGCGCATCAGCTAAAACTGGGCTTGATTGATGAACAAACAAAGCAACGATCTTTGACGGTAGCGAAAGTACTGTCTGAAATTCGAATGCAAACCGGCGTTCTTTTTCCTACAGATAATGGTTTTTCCTGCGGATAAATGTCTCCTAGTAGATAAATGTTTCCCAGCAGATAAAACAGTGCTTGCTTTGTGCGACAATGCCGTGGTGGAGCAATCAACCTTAGTCGTTATGAATGCCATTCAGCCCTCGGAAGTTGGGCTGAATGGGAAGTTGGGTTGAATGGTTTAACGTTTATATACGTGCTAACACTGATTTAGGTGTTAACGAAATGACTTACTGTGATTGGCACAAGGTTAACTTATTAATCGTCTTACGATACGTCAGGTAAGCGGCAATCCCCGCGAATAGATTACCGATACAGGCTCCCATGAGCAGGCCTTGAATACCACCTAGCTGCGCGCCAATCCACAAGCAAGGTAGGAAGAATAAGAACAGACGCAACGCAGAAATGGTCAACGCTGTATAGGATTTGCCAAGAGCATTGCAAATGGACACCATCAACATGCACACGCCGAGAGAACCTAAACTGATTGGGACAATCATTAAGTGCATGTCGAGTACGTGTTTGACTTGATCGTCACTGGTCATCAACAAAGAGAGCGGGTCTGCCGCAACAAAAGTAACAACTGCAATAAGAAACTGGAATCCGAGGATGAATTTTACTGCAATGGTGACGAGCGCTTGAATGTCGGTATAGTTTTTTGCGCCTAATAGACGGCCAACCATTGGCGGCATCGACATGGTTAGAGCCAGCACGGAAACAATTGCAAAAAACTCATAGCGTGAACCGAGTGCCCAAGCTGCAACAGCTGCGGTACCAAAGCTGGCCAAGAGCTTAGTGGCTAGCATCGACGATAAAGGTGGCAATAATTGGCTTATCATTGCTGGCCCCATAATGTTTCCAATTGAAGCGACGCTCTTCATAATGTTTAAATCGTGCCATTGGAATGTTGCCCAATGATTCCGTTGTACACGAGGTGCAACGACTAAAATACCAAACCCAAATGCGAGAATGGTTGCAATTGCAGCGCCATTGATACCGAGATCAAAGGTAAAAATAAACAGTGGATCGAGGATCAAATTCACCACACTGGTTACCATCATCATGGTCCCTGGCAACATCGTGTTTCCGTTCGCGCGACAAATACTGTAATAGAAGTATAGTACGGCACCTACCCATGAACTGACTAACCACCAAGGCCAATAAGTGTCGATGATTGGCATCACGGTTTCCGGTGCACTCAGTAGCGAGAGTATTGGGTAGCGAAGTAACCAGATAATTACTCCAAATATCGCAACACCAATAGAACCGATCATAAGAACCAAACCACCAAGCTGTTTAGCATAGCGAGAATCGTTGGCCCCTAGCGCTTTCGAAATAACTGCCGTTGTCGCGATGCCTAAGCCTACTTGGATGCCAATGATCACCATCTGAAGAGGAAGGGTAAAGCCTTGCGCGGCTAGTGGTAAAATACCAAGTTGTCCAATGAAAGCACTGTCGACAAGCTGAAAACTCATCAAAGACAACACCCCAAATAGCATGGGCCATGTCATAGTAAACAGTTGTTTTGCAAGAGAGGGCTGTGCAGGTTCAGAAAGAGAAGACATAGCGTCCTAGGGTATTGTATGAGTAGATAGTATTCGTATTGTACATGCCGTATGGCGAAGAAACAAAAAGAAACCCCGAGCAAGTCGTCCTTGCTCGGGGTTGAATACTTAAACTATTCGGGCTTACTTTTTGCCGCTAGTTTGCTTGTCTTCTTCAGTCAATTCGCGGATACGGCGGCTGATGTCACGACGTGCTTTAGAGATTTCTGCACTCTTGATGATGTGATCATCCACGCGATCTTCGTAGTCAGCTTTCATATTCTTGATGATTGCTAGAATTTCATCGTGCGTCATTTCTGGCTTGATGTAGTCTAGTAGGTTTTCTAATAGGTCTACACGTTTGCGGTTGTCACGAACTTTTTTCTCGTTATCAAGTAGCTCACGTTTTAGTTTGTTTTTACGGCGAGCTTGGTTAACGATTTCAAATACGCTACTCATGGTTCCCTTTCCTAATTTGTGAAATATCTGACTCGATTAAAGCACAACATGTCCTTTCATAACAGTCTTTAGATCAAACCAAATGTCGAGTTGAGCATTTATCCATCAATTCTATTTGGCTGAAAATGTTCGTTACTTAAAAGCGTGTGCAATCTGAGATTCAAGCACTGTGACTCATTGTCATAGGCGTTTCTTCACTATATTATCGGTCTCATTCAATACAGAAAAATGAAGCTCGAAATGAACGCTGAGATTATTGCGGAGCAAATCGAAAGCCAAGAAAACGAGAACAGCAGAGACTCTTTGGCTGATAGACTCAAGGCAGCATACGTTGCAGCGAGAACGCAACTTGAAATCATCGAAGTTGAACTGAACCGTTCAAAGATCATGATGATAGATGAGAACGGAAAGATGACCAAAGTGTCCATTCTGTCAGAGCACTAAGACTTACCCCGATTCGCAAAGGGTGTCAGGTCTATGCGCTATGCTTTAGCCTGATACCCAAATTCAAATGCAAAAATAATAAGGAAATGCATTATGAAAGTTGAGCTAACGGCAATTGAAGCGCGCGTTATTGGTTGCTTAATTGAAAAAGAAGTGACTACCCCTGACCAATACCCTTTAAGCCTTAACGCACTGACGAATGCGTGTAATCAAAAAAGTAACCGCGAACCGGTTATGTCATTGTCTGAAGCGGATGTCCTTGATGCTATCGACGCCTTGATTGAGCGTCGACTTGTCAGTGATGAAAGCAGTTTTAATAGCCGTGTAAGCAAATATCAACATCGTTTCTGCAATACGGAATTTGGTGACTTACAACTGACAGAACAAGAGAAAGGCATCGTTTGCTGTATGTTACTTCGTGGTGCGCAAACACCCGGTGAAATCCGCACACGTACCAATCGTCTAGCGACATTCAGTGACGTAAAAGAAGTCGAAAATGTCCTTGAGCATTTAGCAAGCGATGAGAGAGGTCCACTAGTGGTTAAGTTGCCACGTGAGGCTGGCAAGCGTGAATCTCGTTACATGCACCTGTTTTGTGGCGAAGTGGACATGAGCGAACTTGCTGCTGCGGTCACGGCACCATCTTCTGCAAGCGCTGAGCGTATTACACAGCTTGAACAAGAAGTGGCACAATTAAAAGAAGAATTAGAAGCGTTAAAAGAGCAGGTTGAATCGCTACTTTCATGAGCGAACTCATCGAACACCGTTGGAGTGTGTATTTGATT
This sequence comes from Vibrio alfacsensis, assembly GCF_019670485.1. Taxonomy (NCBI): domain Bacteria; kingdom Pseudomonadati; phylum Pseudomonadota; class Gammaproteobacteria; order Vibrionales; family Vibrionaceae; genus Vibrio; species Vibrio alfacsensis. The sequence continues at coordinate 997,556 of NZ_AP024166.1, read as the reverse complement.
CGTAATAACCGCAATGCATTGTATTGCGGTGTTACCAATGATGTAGAGCGTCGCTTCAAACAGCATCAATGTGGCAAAGGTGCAAAAGCATTGAAAGGGAAAGGGCCTCTGACATTAGAATGGTTCTCGCCTTTTGAAAGCAAAAGCACTGCGATGAAAGTCGAATATTTCATTAAACAACTATCTAAAAATAACAAAGAAGCACTGGTTTCATTGGGGACCAAGATAGTTGTCGATGATGAGCAGAAAATCAGAGTTGTGGACTGTTAAGAACCACAGCTTCTTGTTTTAAATAAACCGCTTTAAATGGCGGTTTAATTTTGTTTGCCTTTCATTAAACAAATGCGGTTTGGATATATCATTTTTTAACGCGCTAACAGATAATATTGAATGTGCCAACTAGGCTTATATACATATACCCAAGCATCTTGAAGTTACTTGGGAATAATAATGGCACATGAAATGAGTGAATCGAGTACAGGGATGACTCGGCTAGGTAGTAGAAGAGAGCGAGAATCGCTCAATATAAAGAGAAAAGAGCAACAAATGAGAAAATCGTTACTACTTTCCCTGATGTCGATAGCAGGCTTTTCGCCAGTAGCACAAGCCACTCAAGTATTGAATGGTTACTGGGCCTATCAAGATTTTTTAGAACAATTTCCGGAACAAAAACAGTTAACCGAACAGTTGTCTAAAGCCGTTAGAGATCGCCCAACACCGCTATCGGTTTCACAAAAGCGTCCTCTTCGAATTTCAGTCGTTTATCCCGGTCAGCAGGTATCGGATTATTGGGTAAGAAATATTGATGCTTTTGAGCAACGTCTCGACAAGCTTAATATTAATTATCAAATCAATCAGGTATTTACGCGTCCAAACTCAGATGTTAAGCAACAAAGCTTATCACTAATGGAAGCACTTAAGAATAAAACGGATTATTTGGTTTTTACACTCGATACAACAAGGCATCGCAAATTCATTGAGCACGTCCTTGATTCATCAAAAACAAAACTCATTTTGCAAAATATCACCACGCCAGTAAGAGACTGGGATGAACACCAACCTTTTTTGTATGTAGGTTTTGACCATGCAGAGGGAAGCCGAAAGCTCGCTGAGGAATTTGGTAAGCGTTTTCCTAGGCACAGCAATTACAGCGTGCTCTATTTTTCTGAGGGGTACATCAGTGATATTCGCGGTGACACGTTCATAGAGCAAGTCACTCGCAACAATCAGTTTGAGTTACAGTCAGCCTATTATACCAAAGCGACGAAAGCTTCGGGATATGATGCCACTAAAGCGAGTTTATCGAAGTACCCAGATGTGGAGTTTATCTACGCTTGTTCAACCGATGTGGCTTTGGGGGCTGTGGATGCATTGAAAGAGCTTGGTCGTGATGATGTGATGATTAATGGCTGGGGAGGCGGTTCTGCTGAGCTAAAAGCGATTGAAAACGGTGACTTGGATATTACTGTAATGCGAATGAATGACGACACCGGTATCGCAATGGCAGAAGCAATAAAGTGGGACCTAGAGGGCAAGTCGGTTCCGACCGTATACTCTGGGGACTTTGAAGTTGTGACTCAATCAGACTCGGCAGAGCGAATCAATGCTCTGAAAAAACGAGCATTTCGATACTCAGATAACTGATGACGAATATCCTAAACTCAAAAAAGCGTCGGTCACTCGCGACGCTTATTACCAAGATAATTATTCTTGTTCTTGCTCCTATCATTCTTGGGATATTTGTTCAAAGTTACTATTTTTCTAAACAAATCATCGGGCAGGAAGTCGCACGCACCAAACAACAGACCTCTGCGTTGGTTCATAGCATCTTTGATAGTCAGTTTGCTGCACTTCAAATTCATCACGACAGTAACTCTAAGAGTGAAGTAGTTCGCCAGTTTTATGCCGATAGAAATGAAGAAATCCTCAATTATTACTATTTGAGCGTGGATCAAAGTGACCCATCGCATACCCCAGAATTTCGCTTTTTAACCAATCATCAGGGAATCATTTGGGATGATGGGAATGCACAGTTCTATGGCATTAATGACCTTGCACTGGACAACCTTGCTGGCGAGATCGCCTTTAGTAACAATTGGTACTACATCAACGTAATGACATCGTTAGGCTCTAGGCACATGTTGGTTCGCCGAGTGCCAGTATTAGCAGCTTTAAATGGTGAAGTGCTTGGGTTCTCATACAATGCCGTTGTGTTGGATAACAACTTTGCTCTGATGGAGAAGCTCAAACGTGAGGGAAACGTCGACAATGTTGTGCTTGTTGCCAATGAGATTCCACTTGCAAGTTCAACGACCGGAAATGAAAGTTATACATTAGGCGATGTCGTTAAAAATAAAGGTAAGCAACGAACACTCGAAAATCTGCTGATCATTGATACGCCAATCAAAGTAAATTCGGTTGAGACAGATCTGTGTTTGCTTTCGGTTCAAGATAATCAAAGTGTTGTGACGTTGCAGATCCAGCACATATTGGCAATGTTTGCATCGATCATCGGTATGATCATGATTGCATTGCTTACGAAAGAGTGGATAGAGAGTAAAGTTTCTGAACAGCTTGAATCGCTAATGTCATACACGCGGTCTGCCAGAGAGGAAAAAGGGTTCGAACGTTTTAATGGTTCAGATATCGAGGAATTTGATGATATTGGTTCGACTCTCGAAAATACATTTGAAGAGCTAGAAGCTCAGAAAAAATCATTTCGAGACCTGTTTAAATTTGCGTTATCCCCGATTATGGTTTGGTCTGCTGACGGTGTACTTATTCAAATTAACCCAGCGGCGGGAAAAGAGCTATCGATTGATGATCATCAGCGAGTCATTCTTCCAGTCTTCACCGAGTTTAAGGAGAAGTTAGCTCCGCACCTTCGAATGGCGGCTCAAGGGGCGACTCTAACCGGGGTTAACGTGCCGATTGACGATAAAGTGTATCGTTGGAATTTGTCTCCAATCCGCGTGGAAGATGACATCAGCGGGATTATCGTACAAGGACTGGATATCACGACGCTGATTGAAGCAGAAAAACAGAGTAATTTAGCGCGTCGAGAAGCCGAAAAGTCAGCACAATCTCGGGCAGACTTTTTAGCTAAAATGAGTCATGAAATCCGTACTCCAATCAACGGCATACTTGGTGCTGCGCAGTTGATGCGAGATTCACTGGAAACGCCAGAACAGAAAAGCCAAATTGATGTTTTAAGTCACAGTGGTGAACACCTTCTTGCGGTACTGAATGATATTTTAGATTTCTCAAAAATTGAGCAAGGGAAATTCAATATTCAAAAGCACACTTTTGCCTTTGCTGACACGGTACGAACCTTAGAAAATATTTATCGCCCGATTTGTGTTAACAAGGGGGTCGAGTTTGTGATTGAGAATCAACTTGATCCAAGCGTTGAGATTTTTACTGACCAAATTCGGTTGAATCAGATTTTGTTTAATCTGGTGAGTAACGCCGTTAAATTTACCCCTTCAGGGCAAATACGCTTAACGGCCAAGTTAGGACAGTATTACGCCAAAGAAAGCGGAGCCTTAGTCGTTGAAGTGGAAGATACCGGAATCGGCATCGAGGCGAGTAAGCTTGAGCAAATGTTTGAACCTTTTGTTCAGGAAGAAGCCTCGACAACAAGAGAATATGGCGGCAGTGGTTTGGGACTAACCATAGTGAAAAACTTGGTTGATATGCTGGATGGTGATGTTCAGGTTCGCAGTCGCAAAGGATACGGCACAACATTCCTCGTGAAGTTACCGGTCAAGGAGCGAGAGAGAGTATTTGATGCACAAGACGCTGATCATAGAATGCCTGCAGGCCAGTTATTTGATGAATCTCTGAAAGTGTTATTAGTTGAAGATAACCATACTAACGCCTTCATTTTAAAAGCCTTTTGCCAAAAGTATAAGATGAATGTCGATTGGGCCAAAGATGGCTTAGAAGCGATCGAAAACTTACAAGAATACAGCTATGATCTGATTCTGATGGATAATCAGTTGCCTCATTTAGGGGGGATTGAGACAACCAAGGAAATCAGACTCAATTTACGGTTAGGTACCCCTATTTATGCATGTACTGCCGATACCGCAAAAGAAACCGGAGATGCATTTATGGCTGCTGGCGCAAATTATGTGTTATTAAAGCCGATTAAAGAAAAAGCTCTTCATGAAGCTTTTGTCGACTTCAAGCAGCGATTTTTTATGGAAAAAGCTTAGTTTCATGAAAAAAGATTAGTCTCATGAAAACAACATAACAATGCTTGTTTACCTGCTTGTATTTAGTCAACGGTGTTTGTTTAGTTAACGACTTGTGTTCAGTTAGCTATGTTCAGTTAACTATGTTCAGTTAGCTACTTGTGTTTAGGTGGGCAATATTGTTGGTTAATAGGTTCTCTATTAAAGAGGTTACTGGCGGCAATGCCCCCAAAAGTAATGAAAGTGAGCGCTATCCATGTTGAAGTGTTTGGAGTCTCATTAAAAATGGGAATCGCAAGTAATGTGGCAACCATTGGCGTGAGAGAACCAAATGCGGCACTTGCTTCCGCCCCAATTGTTCGAACCGCATAAAGAAAAGTATAAGAAGCGATTAATCCCGCTCCAATCCCTTGGAGTAGTATATGTCCGAGTAATGTTTCCCACGGCCATTCGCTCAAAGGGATTTGTGCGAGGTAACTCTCTAGCCACCCCATACTGACGCTAATGATGAGTAAGCCCAAGGAAATCAGTGCGACGAATCCAGCGGCCACATGGGCGCTAAGATTCGCCACCCGTGCACTGATGGTGAATAGTGCCCACATTAAACTGCCTAGTAATAGCAAAGAGTGCCCATAGAGTTGCTTCCAATGGTATTGAGAACCAAGATTCGATAGTAAAAAAACGATAATGCCAATCAATAACATAGTTAGCCCCAATTTTCTGATTGTACTCAAGGGTTGCTGATAACAAACAATGGCAATACAAGAGACAAACAACGGTAAGGTTCCTGGGATTAGCGCACTGCCGTGTGAGACTGGTGCATACTGCATTGCAGTGCTCGCAATTAAGAGGTAGGGAAAGCCGCTCCCCACGACCATGCCGAACAAGTAACGTAGAGGAATGACCGTGATACGGCATTTATGCTTGATGACGAAAGGCAGCATGACGAGAGCTGGCAATAAGAAACGTGTCAGTGCAATATCTGCGGGTTGTAAGGCTGATATTGCACCACCTTTGAGCGACAGAAAAAAACCTGACCACAGCAGTACTGTCGTGATGATTGCAGCGTATCCCATTGCCATTTTCCTATTCATGCTTTTGGTGTAAACGATATGTTAATTATGACGTGAATGTTCGGCTCATTGGTGGCAAAATAGCGCTCAATATCAAGGTCTTTTAGTTAACTCTAGCGCGAGATGGTGAAATTTTGATGAAATTTGGCAGGAGGCCGAATGGATAAGATAGATAAGATGCTGCTTCATTTAGTTCAAAACAATGCAACATTAACGACTTCAGAGTTGGCCGATATGGTCGGACTGTCAGCCTCTCCTTGTGCTAGACGTATCAAACGTTTAGAGCAAACAGGGGTCATCTCTGGCTACCAAGCTGTACTTTCACGGAGTAAGATTGGCATCTCAATGACGGTATTTGTTGAAGTCAGTTTGAACAATCACCAAGCATCATCCATTGATGATTTTGAGTCAGAGATCACTCAAATTGAAGAGATCATATCGTGTCATGTCGTATCCGGTGCATACGACTATTTACTTGAAGTGGTGACTAACGATCTGAAAGGCTATGAAGCGTTTATGCGAAAAATTCAGCGACTTAGCAATGTCAAAGATATCCATTCACATCTTGCAATACGGCAAGTAAAAGGAAACGGAAGTTTACCTATTTACTGATCAGCTTATCCATTTAGTCATCAGTTTATCCGTTTGTTGAGCCCGGAAAGTTATCGGGTCGAGGGATATTCTGAGCACGGCTTCACTGTTGTAGTGCTGAAATCTATAGAGATATAGAAGAAAAACAATAAAAAACGGAGCCAGTTTCCTGTCTCCGTTTAAAGAATTTGTTTTAAGCCTTATTGGTATTTGTATTTTGAAATTTCACAGTTACCTGTGTTTCTATCAACCTTAAACGAGAAAGCGGCTGAATGGTATTCCCGTCCATCATTCCAAATAGTTTCTCCAAAGATTTTACACAACTCCAAATCACTGATGGAACCGAACTGTTTAACGTGCCTAACTACTGACAAGAACTTGGCTTTAGTAGCATTAGGACATTCCCTGTTACTTAATCGATTGATAACCATATGAGTATCATCATCTCCGGCCAAATATGACTTTTTATTAAATTTTGTTAATGAGTAAAGTATCCAAATTCTGGTCGAAAGTAAAGCATTATTGTGACGCACGTCTCTTAAATGGTGGTTATTTGAACGTTTTGACATCGGGTAAAATCGCAGATGTTGTAATTGTTAACAGATTCAGTGAGATGCGTTTTTTGCTTTTTGAAGAGTACTGGCTTCTGAATAGTATAATTCGGCTAACTTACGCAATTGTGTGGAAAGTTGCATATAGTCATTCCCAAGTTGTTTGGCATGCCGATGATAGTGCGTAGAGTTCGTCGCGTTTTCAGACGAGCCAGATGTTTCGCAAGTGTCGCTGAGGCGTTGCCATTGCGTTGCTATACGTTGTGATTGAATAGACAGGCTTTGCAAATGATTGGAACGTACTATGAGTTCATCACCGAATTTAATGGCGGCGTCTATTTGCCCAAGTAATATTTCTCGATTTGACGGTGTTTGCCAAAATAGGTTTAGCTCAGACAATGAGAAGTGATGAGATATCAGTTTACGTTGTTGGTGCTGCTTGAGTAGAAGATTGTACGAGTCAACATGTATATTGTAGATGGACTCTAATTGATTGAATTGGGTAAGATTGTGATGCCACGATATGTGGTTGCATTCGATCGCAGAGTTGACCGAACTTGAGAGCAACGTTATTACCAATATCCATTTGGGTTTAATCATAGGTTCGAAAACTCCCTTACTTCTCATGAGTATAGTTACATAAGGATCAAAAGAACATGAAGAAAGCACTCGTCGCATTAGGAATATTGCTCCTGTTTGGAGGCATCGGCGCTGGCTACTATTTCTTTGTGATGCAGCAAGACCAATCAGAAGACACGAGTGAGACAGTAGCATCAACGCCGGTGCTTGACTTAAAAGAAAGTGAGCAGGTGCCAACCTTGGCCGAGCCCGTGTTACAAGAGCCAAGTGAATACTATGTGATAGAGCGTCGGATTGATGTTTACAATCACCCCAAAGAGACCGCATTGGTTGTCGATACCCTTTACAAAGGTGAAAAGGTTGCCGTACTAGAACAAAACGATGGTTGGTTTCGTCTATCTGATTATATTGTGTATGAAGAGGGTGGAGAAGAGACCGCTGAATGGGTCAATTCAAAAGGTCTGTCTGATGCACAACCGGTGATCAAAGAGCAAGAACGTCTGGAAATATTAGACGGTTACTTGCACAAATCAGACGACTTGAAAGTACATTTGGACGTGTTCCGAAATAAGACGCAGCTGTTATTAGACGATGAAACATGCAGACCGAGTGATTTTGATGAGTTAGGAGGGTGGGTTCGTTCGGTGACATACAAGCCTCGTAACGTGTATTTCATCTACTGTGGCGGTCTTGAGCAAGAGAACAAAATTTATTTGGATGTCGATAAAGGTGAGATATTCTATCGCTAACCGATTTTGCTGTTCTTTTTCCGAAGTGTTTAGGACAGATAGGTAAACGCATATTGATACCCATGCACTTAGGATAATCAGCCACTTAACTTAGAAGTAAGAGTAGAATTAGTACAATTGATAACTGAGCATCGAGAGATTGCTTGGGTATTGCGACACTGAAATAGTATTTGATAATTTTTTAGTTGTGAACAATAACCATTAGGAATACTATCAGTAGGCTGAGTGTAAGTACTCGGCTTGTTTTGTTTTAAGTGAGCTTTTATGCCTTGGATTTACGTTAGAAAACTGTTTTTGCTGCTTCTTGCAATGGCGTTGTCGCCAATGCAGGCGACGGCTGCGCAAACAGAACAGAAATCCTATTTGCCTCACTTTTCTAAGCTGCAGCCTTTTACTGTCAGTCACGTTGCAGCGAACGCGTTGGTTGACTTCACTGAGTTTAGTGAAGAAAGCACACAAGCTCCGGTTTCGGAAAGTCACGCGTTTCAAGATTCACTCGCCATTTTTAATTCTCAACGTTGGGTTACCCATTTACGCGAGAACGTCGATGACGAACATATAGAGTTCATTGGCGACTTAACCACCCCTTTCTATGCTGATGCGGGCTATGCCTATAGCTTAATGGACATCAGTTGGCGTCAAAACCAATCCGTTTTTAACCACTTTACAAGTGATCACCGACTGTCTGGTTGGAAAGAAACCAATGCCATGTACGTTGCGCTCAACAGTCAATACTCTGCGTAAACACCATCAATCTGCACGTCTAGTGCTTTCTTAACACGACGATTTTCTACAGAGCAAATAAAGATCTCTGTGCATTCAATGCCTGTTTATTCTGCAGGTGGGTACTTTGTCGTGTCTTGAATCAATTAATTGAAACTTCACTGATGAGTGAAGGGATGATGTTTACATGAAGAAAACACCAAAACCTCAAAAGAATCGAAAAGTGCTGAATCATTATTCAGCATGGAAGTATGTCGTGCTCATTACGACAATCATTGTTTTAACGCTGAGTGCTATCCCAACATGGTTTGGTGAGCAGCCATCCATTCAGGTATCGTTTGCTGATAATAGCAATAGCGCGATGTCTGTCGTTCAGCTTGACCAGTTACTAAAGACGCACCACATTCCAGCCTCTAAGATCATTGAGAAAGATGGCAAAACGACCATCGTTTTTGATGGTGAAGATGCGCAAAGTAAAGCTCGTGCATTGTTAAACGACCAGTTGGACGATGATGACAGCATCACATTTTCTTATGTGTCAGTGGCCCCTGAATGGCTCAATGAGATGGGTTTTAGCCCAATTAAGCTTGGTCTTGACCTTCGCGGCGGCGTGCAATTCTTACTGAACGTCGATGTAAACAAAGCTTTTGAAGAGCAACGCGATGCTTTAGTCGATGAAATTAAAGCGAGTTTGCGAGAGCAGCGTATTCGTGGTGTTCAAGTTCGAGCAGAAGCGCACAATCATATTGCCGTAAACAGTGATAACGAAGATGGCTTGAAAGCCGCAAGTCAGTTCATTCGTCAAAACTACCCAGGTTGGCAAATGACAAGCTCTGACCGTGGTTTTGAACTTCAACCTAGCGAACAGAATATTCAAGAGTTCCAAACGACGACACTTCAACAAAACTTGAAGATCATGCGCGGCCGTATCGAAGAGTTGGGTATTACAGAAGCATTGGTTCAGCGCCAAGGTAAAGAGAGCATTCGTATCGAATTACCGGGCGTTCAGGATCCAGCGCAAGCGAAAAACGTGATAGGCGCAACCGCAAGCCTTGCGTTCTATGAAGTAAAAGATGCGGGTCAAGCACGCAGTAGCCAAGATCTTGTTCTTCAAGATAATGATGGCCGCACCGTCATTCTAGCGAAACGACCTGTATTGACTGGTGAGCACATTGTGAATGCGCGTGCTGGTATCGATCAGATGGGAATGTCCGAAGTTAACATTTCTCTTGACCACGCTGGTGGTAAGAAAATGAGCGACTTCTCTGCGACACACATTGGCAAGCCAATGGCGACGGTTTACCGCGAATACAAAACAAATGAACGTGGTATGACGGAACGCAGCGAACGAGTGATCAGTGTTGCTACGATTCAATCTCAATTAGGCAGTCAGTTCCGCATTACTGGTGCGGGTAGCATGGATGAAGCGCAAGAGCTTGCTCTATTGCTTCGTGCTGGCTCATTAACTGCGCCAGTCACTATTGTTGAAGAAAGAACGATTGGTGCTTCATTAGGCGCAGAAAACATTCAAAATGGTTTCGCTGCTCTAGCGCTTGGTATGGGCCTGACTCTATTGTTTATGGCGGTTTGGTACCGACGCCTAGGTTGGGTTGCAAACGTAGCACTATGTGCAAACATGCTTTGCTTACTTGGTCTAATCGCCTTGCTTCCTGGCGCGGTTTTAACGCTTCCTGGTATTGCTGGTTTGGTACTGACCGTAGGTATGGCGGTTGATACAAACGTCATTATTTTTGAACGTATTAAGGACAAGATGCGTGAAGGTCGTAGCTTCGCACAGGCGATTGATCTCGGCTTTGACAGCGCATTTGCGACCATCCTTGATGCCAACATCACAACCATGATCACGGCCGTGATTCTTTATGCCATTGGTAACGGCCCAATTCAGGGTTTTGCACTCACACTGGGCTTGGGTCTGATGACCAGTATGTTCACTGGTGTGTTTGCTTCTCGTGCAATGATCAATTTAGTTTGGGGCCGCGATGGCCGTCGTGATGTGAGGGTTTAATCATGGTCGAAATGTTAAAGCATAATATTCGTAAAATTCGTTATTTCACTACTTTTGTCTCAGTAGTACTGACAATCATTGCTTTGGTTGCTTTAGGAGTAAAAGGGCTGAACCTTGGTCTAGACTTTACCGGTGGTATGGTTACCGAAGTAAAAGTCGATAAGCAATTGACCAATCATGATTTATTGAATGCTTTGCAACCAAAGCTAGGTGAGTCTACGTCGGTGACGCGTTCAGGAGAAGATGGCCGTTGGTTGATCCGTTACTCTGCTCCAACGGATGGTCAGTCAGTACCCAATGTTGCAGACGTTCTAAAGCCAATTTCTCATCAAGTTGAGGTGGTGAGCAACAGTATTGTTGGGGCACAAGTAGGGCAAGATCTGTTTGAACAAGGTGGTTTAGCACTGCTTGTTTCAGTCCTGACAATTCTGGGTTATTTGTGTTTCCGTTTTGAATGGCGCTTAGCGAGCGGTTCACTGTTTGCATTGGCTCACGATGTGATCCTTGTACTTGGCTTCTTCGCAATAACGCAGATGGAGTTTAACTTAACCGTATTCGCGGCAATTCTGGCTATCCTTGGTTACTCATTGAATGACTCAATCATCATTGCAGACCGAATTCGTGAGTTGTTAGTCGCTAAACAGAATTGGAAAACCGAGCAGATTAATGATGAAGCGGTCCTAGCAACGTTTTCTCGTACTATGGTGACATCTGGTACAACGTTAATCACCGTCGGCGCGTTATGGATTATGGGTGGCTCTGCGTTAGCGGGCTTTTCTACTGCGATGTTTATCGGTGTGCTTTCGGGTACGTGGTCATCAATATCAATTGGTACGGTTTTACCTGAATGGCTAAAATTAGAACCAAAGCATTACTTGCCGGTGGAAATTGATACCGCACCATAGCGGTGAAAGTATAAGGTAAAAGTGCATGCGCCACTCATCTGAGTGGCGTTTTTTTTGCCTTATTGCTGTGCGTTATGCACTAAATTAAAGCAAAACAAAAAGCTATATTTCATGGATATAGTCCAAATGGAAGATGCAAATAAGGATGTATGAATTTAATTTTAAATATAATTGAGCTAACTTTTATTAGGAATTTATTCCAAGTTTTGCATCATAAACATTGCACTGAAAAATGGATATTAAAGTAGTTATAACCCGGAGGAGAATAGAGCAAACAGCCAAATAATCATCGACAAAGATCCTTAATCAATAATGAATGTAACAGCGATGGTTTTCTACGTAACTGCATGATTAATAGGTTTTTTTACAAACGGATGTAGACATGGTTCGTTTTTGTTTTTTGTTATTAAACAATATCTTATGCTGAATTAACATGAATATAACATTTCAGTGTTAGTGAGATCTAAATCAATCTTATGCAAATGAATTAGATTTTTATTTGAAATGTAATAATTCTTCGTTAATTTAAAATAAAGGCAGCAATGGAATTGTTGTTGAAATAATAAATAACACGTTAGTTGGCAAAAAAATTGCCTTAGTCTTAGTTCGCTATCATTAAAGCCGTAAAGAATGGAGTCTTCTATGAAGAAAGTTGCGTTGATCACGGGATCAAAAGGTGGAATTGGCTCAGCCATTACTTCTCAATTAGTCGATGATGGTTTCCGAGTAGTCGCTACATACTCGACAGGAAATTATGAATCAGCACAAAAATGGTTTCACGAAAAAGCATTTGATAAAGATCAGGTTCGTTTATTTGAGTTAGATGTGACGGATACTGAGGAATGTGCAGATAAATTAATTCAACTACTTCAGGAAGAAGGGACGATTGATGTCGTTGTAAATAACGCAGGTATCACACGTGATGGTGTGTTTAAAAAAATGACGGCACAAGCATGGAATGATGTCATAAACACCAACCTAAACAGCTTGTTTAATGTGACCCAACCAGTCTTCTCTGCGATGTGTGAGAAAGGTGGTGGTCGTATCATTAATATATCGTCAGTGAATGGATTGAAAGGGCAGTTTGGTCAAACCAATTACTCTGCGGCAAAAGCGGGGATGATCGGCTTCTCGAAAGCTCTGGCTTATGAGGGAGCGCGTTCGGGGGTGACCGTAAATGTGATTGCACCGGGTTACACAGGTACGCCGATGGTTGAAAAAATGAACCCAGAAGTGTTGGAGTCGATTACCAGTCAAATACCTATGAAGCGACTGGCTTCGCCTGAAGAAATTGCAGCATCGGTTAGCTTCTTAGTAAGTGATGCGGGCGCTTATATCACTGGCGAGACATTGTCAGTGAACGGCGGCCTACACATGAACTAAGGAGAAATAACATGGAAAAAGTGTATATCGTTTCGGCAAAACGCACGCCAATTGGTGCATTTGGTGGCAGTTTAAAAAAGAAATCCGCAGGTGAACTAGCTGCGGTTGCGATTAAAGGCGCATTAGAGGCAGGTGCGGTCCCTGTGAATCACGTAGATGAAGTTATTGTCGGTAATGTGATTGGTGCAGGACAAGGAATGGGAATCGGACGTCAAGCGGCATTGCTTGCAGGCGTCCCAGAATCTGTACCTGCTTATGGTGTCAATATGGTTTGCGGAAGTGGCATGAAAACCGTTATGGATGCGGTGACTCACATTCGAAGTGGCGATGCGCAAGTGGTCGTGGCAGCAGGCGTTGAAGTCATGTCGCAAATTCCATTCATTGTGCCAAGCAATATCCGAGATGGTAACCGTATGGGTAATATGGAGCTTAAAGATCTTCTTATTAGCGACGGATTGACAGACGTATATAACCAATACCACATGGGGGTTACCGCTGAAAATGTAGCGAAAGAGGTCGGTTTATCGCGTCAGAAACAAGATGAGTTTGCGCTTTCTAGTCAACAAAAAGCGGTAGCGGCTATTGAAGCAGGCAAATTTAAAGATGAAATTGTTCCCGTCGAAGTAAAGCAGCGCCGAGAAACCGTGTTGTTTGATACCGATGAGTACCCTAAAGCAAACGCCACGTTAGAGGGCTTAAGTAAGCTTCGTCCCGCTTTCGATAAAGAGGGGACGGTGACGGCGGGAAATGCGTCTGGCATCAATGACGGCGCAAGTGCGATGGTTGTTGCCTCTGAAAGTGCAGTACAAGCGTTAGGTTTAACCCCAATTGCAGAGATTGTGAGTTATGCACAATCGGGTTTGGATCCAAAAGTGATGGGGTTAGGGCCTGTCGAATCGGTCAATAAGGCACTCAACAAAGCAGAACTCACGACGGCAGATATTGATATCTACGAATTAAATGAAGCGTTCGCAGCTCAGGCGCTTGGCGTGATTCATCAACTTGCAGCAACGAATAACGTTTCAGTGAACTCTATTCAAGACAAAGCAAATCCTAATGGTGGCGCGATTGCTTTAGGCCATCCTTTAGGTGCATCGGGTAATCGCATTTTGGTTACGTTAGTACACGAACTTCAAAAACAGAACGGTCAGTACGGTGTTGCCTCACTTTGTGTAGGTGGCGGTATGGGCACTGCAATGATTGTAAGAGCAGTTAAGTAATTATTTAAACGGACATTTAAATTTTATTAGGAGATAAACTATGTACACTGATTTCTTCAAGACATTTAGCGATCAAACAGAAAAAAATCTAGAACCATACCTAAAGTTCAATAAGTTGGTGACTAAGAACGTCGAAGTGTTGACAGAGCTTCAATTGAACGCCATTCGTACCTACAGTGAGGTAGGCTTAAACCAGATGAAAGCGGCATCTGAAATCAAAGATGTCACTTCATTGACGGCATTCAATAGCCAGCAGTTGGGTGTGCTAACAAAGCTCTCTCAACAAATGATGGACGATAGCAACAAGCTGCAAGCGATCGCAAAAGAGTTTAAAGATGATGTTGAAAAAATGACTTCGGACAATCTAAAGACGGTTACTCCTGCGTAATTGTTCATTTTACGCCGCCCGAGTATGAGGCGGCGTTTTTTTATCCGAATATAGGAGTAAGACTATGTTTCAACACTTCTTTTCGGACTATCTTGTTAAGCTTCAAGAAACCAATCAACAGTGGTGGCATGATCTCGAAGTCAACAAGGCAGTCGTGAATTCTCCTTTGAACAAGGCAATGCAAGAAGTGAATCTCGAGGACACTGCTAAACTGTTTGAACAGATCGCAAATCAGCCAGCTGCTATCTTGAAGTTACAAGCACAATGGTGGGAGCAGCAACTTCAAATCTGGCAAAATGTGGCTTTAGCAGGTAATCAATCACAAATTATCGAAGCTGAAAAAGGCGACAAACGTTTTTCAAATGAAGCTTGGCAAAATGAGATCATGTATAGCTTCATCAAGCAATCTTACCTTTTGTTTAGCAAGACTTATCTAGAAACGATAGAGTCTTTAGATGGGTTGGATGAAAAAACCAAAGAACGTATCGTTTTCTTCTCTCGTCAGGCCATTAATGCGCTTTCCCCATCCAATTTTATCGCCACTAACCCTGAGCTGCTTAAGTTGACGTTAGAGCAAAATGGTGAAAATTTATTGAGTGGTTTAGAGCAGTTGCGTGAAGACATTGAATCAAGCGCAGATATTTTGAAAGTGCGCATGACAAACAACAACGCGTTTCGACTTGGTGAAGATGTTGCGACCACTGAGGGCGACATTGTCTTCCAAAATGATTTGTTTGAGCTCATTCAGTACCGTCCTCTCACCGAAAAAGTGAATGCGACGCCACTTCTTATCGTTCCTCCATTTATCAACAAATACTACATCCTTGATCTAACGGCTAAGAACTCTATGGTTCGCTGGTTGCTAGAGCAAGGACACAGTGTATTCATGATGTCTTGGCGAAACCCGGGCAAAATGCAGGCAAACGTAGAGTTTGGTGATTATGTCACAGAGGGGGTTGTAAAGGCTGTTACAGCAATTGAAGACATCACAGGGCAAGAACAAATCAATGCTGCGGGATACTGCATAGGTGGTACAGTGCTTGCGAGCACAGTGGCATACTACGCAGCTAAACGAATGAAGAAGCGGATTAAGTCAGCAACTTTCTTTACCACGCTACTGGATTTCTCACAGCCAGGGGAAGTGGGGGCGTATATCAATGACACCATTATCAGTGCTATTGAAGCGCAAAATAATGCCAAAGGATATATGGATGGACGTTCGTTGAGTGTCACCTTTAGCTTGCTGCGAGAAAACAGCTTGTATTGGAACTATTACGTTGATAACTACCTGAAAGGCAGCAGCCCAGTCGATTTTGACTTATTGTACTGGAATAGTGATAGCACCAACGTGAGTGCTGCCAGCCACAACTTTTTGCTAAGAGAGTTGTATCTTGAAAACAAACTGGTTCAAGAAAAAGGGGTTAAAATTGGTGGGGTGTGGATTGATCTAAACAAGATCAAGATCCCAAGCTACTTTATTTCAACGAAAGAAGACCATATTGCCCTTTGGCAAGGAACATATCGAGGCGCATTAAACACCGGAGGCAACAAGACGTTTGTGCTTGGTCAATCTGGGCACATCGCAGGTATCGTTAATCCACCAGCTAAGAATAAGTATGGTTACTGGCTAAATGATACTCTTGATGACTCTGCCGATGAATGGTTTGGTAATGCTGAATATCAAGAGGGCTCTTGGTGGACACATTGGAACGAGTGGCTTCAGCAATTTAATCCGAAAGAGCAGGTTGAGCAATTTCCCGTGGGATCAGAGAACAACCCTGTTATTGGTCAAGCGCCAGGCAATTACGTCAAACAGACGTTACCACTGGAAGATTCGTAACCTGTTTTATAGTGAAAGTTCCCTACACCTTAAGTAGTTATTGCGGTCTATAAATGGCCGCTTTTTTATTGTCTGCGCTAGCGTTTATCTCTTATCTTGTTTACTGTGTAATGGGTATGATTAGGCTTTGTCGCTAAAGAAATAAAGAAATAAAGAAATAAAGAAACAAAAAAAACGCCGAGCGAGTGCTCGGCGTTGTTCGTCAACAAAATAGGCAAAAGTGTTGACTGAGTTGAGGTGTTTAGACCTCTTTATCCTTACCTAGAGAGAGTAGCCATAGAGAGATTGCTGCTACTCCCACAAAGCCGGAAAGAATAATGAAAGGCATTGCACTGTAACCAAGGAAATGCCAGATAAAGGATTCAAGATTGCTCATTGTCTGTATTTCTCCTTATTGCCAACCTTCAACGCCGTGCATGTCTGGCAGTTTGTGTGCGATACCTTTATGGCAATCTACACACGTTTTATCACCTGAAGCCAAAGCGGTTGAGTGTTGAGCCGCAGCTCGTTTACCTTGTTGTGAATAGTCCATGTAATCAAACTGGTGACAGTTACGACATTCAAGAGAGTCGTTTTTCTTCATACGTGCCCATTCACGTTCTGCTAAGTGCTCACGACGCGCTTGGAATTTCTCTGGCGTATCAATGGTCTTTGTTACGTAATGTGCAAACAACTCTTTAGATGCTTGAACTTTTCGAACGATTTTATCTGTCCATTCATGTGGTACGTGGCAATCTGAACAAATGGCACGAACACCAGAACGGTTCGAGTAGTGAATCGTTTCTTGAATTTCAGCGACGATCGGAGCATGACAGCCAGAACAGAATTCTTCTGTGTTGGTTGCTTCCATACCCGTGTTGAATGCGCCCCAAAATAGAAGACCACCAGCAAAGCCTAAGAATAAAACCACACCAGCGGCAGCTTTACTCGGGCTCGACAGTCTCTTCCAAAACGCTTTAAGTATTTTCATAAGTAACCTCTTAGTACTCGCGTTTCAATTACTGAAGCGAATCGACTGCCTTAAACTCGTTTTCTACTAGCGGCGTAGCACTTGTTTGTGGAACGTGGCATTGCAAACAGAAGTAACGACGTGGTGACATATCTGCCAGTACCGCGTCTTCACGGTTAACGTAGTGCGTAACACTGATCTTAGTCGCGCCTGCGTCTTTAGCATTTTTCCAGCTATGACACGCTAGACATTTGTTTGCGTTTAAAGACACTTCGTAGTTACGGATGCTATGTGGGATCAGTGGCGGCTGATATACAAAGCTGTCTGCAACGATTTGGTCTTTTGGAAAGTCTTTGAAATCATCGGCAGGACGCGTGTCTTCAAGTTGCGTCGCGCCTCGCAGTGAATCCAGACCACCAGTGCCTCCTGGATTATCCAGTTCAGCCTGTGCAACGCCGGTCAATAAAGCACCTACAGATAAAAGTGCGATAAGGTATTTTTTCATCATTTCATCTCCGCCTTATGGCTTTAATTCTTTTTAGGCCGTCGAGCAGACGGCCTTTGCGTTCGTTATTTGACGGTTAAGCGACTTTGGTGATTTTGACTGGACACTTCTTAAAGTCTGTCTGTTTAGACAGAGGGTCCGTCGCATCAAGGATCAACTTGTTAATCAAAATACGGGCATCAAAGAATGGTACGAATACCAAGCCTTCAGGTGGGCGGTTACGGCCGCGAGTTTCAACGCGAACACGTACTTCACCACGCTTGTTAGCAAGCAGAACTTCTTCACCACGACGTACATTACGTTTTTTCGCGTCAGCAGGGTGCATGTATACCACGGCATCCGGTACGGCTTTGTAAAGTTCTGGTACACGACGAGTCATCGTGCCAGTGTGCCAGTGCTCTAGAACACGGCCTGTACATAACCACATATCGAATTCTTCGTTTGGCACTTCTGGTGGCGCTTCGTATGGGGCAGAGATGATCTTCGCTTTACCATCAGCATTGCCGTAGAAGTCCCAGCCAGAACCAGCTTTCGCGTACGGGTCTGAGCCTTCTTTAAATCGCCACTGCGTTTCTTTACCATCAACCACTGGCCAACGTAGGCCACGTACAGTGTGGTAAACATCGTAAGGTGCCAAATCGTGACCGTGACCACGACCAAACGTCGCGTATTCTTCGAATAGGCCTTTCTGTACGTAGTAGCCGAAGTGGTGAGCGTCATCGTTCATCTCACGCGCTTCTTCGATAGGGAACTTGTCGACTTGACCGTTTTTGAACAGCATGTCGTACATAGTCTTACCACGGTACTCTGGCGCTTTAGCAAGTAGTTCTTCTGGCCACACTTCTTCCATCTTGAAGCGTTTCGAGAACTCCATTACCTGCCATAGATCTGACTTTGCATCACCAATAGTGCCAACTTGTTGGTACCAAGCTTGAGTACGGCGTTCAGCGTTACCGTAAGCACCTTCTTTCTCAATCCACATTGCGGTAGGGAGGATAAGGTCAGCCGCTTGAGCGGTTGCGGTTGGGTATGGGTCAGACACAACAATGAAGTTTTCTGGGTTACGGTAACCAGGAAGACGTTCAGCGTTGATGTTCGGACCAGCTTGCATGTTGTTGTTACATTGAACCCAGTAACAGTTCAGCACGCCGTCATGCAGCATACGGTCTTGCAGTACCGCGTGGAAACCAGGTTTTGGTGGGATAGTCCCCTCCGGTAGCTTCCAGATGTCTTCTGCGATCTTACGGTGTTTAGGATTAGCAACTACCATGTCTGCTGGTAAACGGTGAGCAAACGTACCAACCTCACGAGCCGTACCACACGCTGATGGCTGACCAGTTAGTGAGAATGGGCTGTTGCCCGGAGTTGCAATTTTACCGGTTAGTAGGTGGATGTTGTAAACCAAGTTGTTCATCCATACACCACGAGTATGTTGGTTCATACCCATCGTCCATAGAGACATCACTTTCGTATTTGGATCGGCATATTGCTTCGCAAGCTCAATTAGCTTCTCTTTTTCAACACCGGAGATTTCAGATGCTTTCTCCACTGTGTATGGCGCAACTGACTTTTTGTATTCTTCGAATGAAATAGAAGTCAGCTTGCCAGAGTTCGGGTTCTTCGCCGCTTTTTGTAGCGGGTCATCGTCACGTAGCCCGTAGCCGATGTCAGTGTCTGCTTGAGTGAAGTTGGTGTGCTTGTTCACGAAATCCCAGTTCACGGCATCGTTTTCGATGATGTAGTTCGCGATGAAGTTAGCAATCGCAAGGTCAGACTGAGGGGTGAAAATGTAGCCGTGATCTGCCAACTCAAATGAACGATGGTAATAAGTAGAAAGCACATTTACTTTAACGTGAGGGTGGCTTAAACGGCGGTCAGTAATACGAGTCCAAAGCACAGGGTGCATTTCTGCCATGTTTGAACCCCAAAGAACAAATGCATCTGCGTTCTCGAAGTCGTCGTAACAGCCCATTGGCTCATCGATACCAAATGCACGCATGAAGCCAACAACCGCAGACGCCATGCAGTGACGCGCGTTCGGGTCAATGTTGTTAGAACGGAAACCTGCTTTCATCATTTTAGCCGCAGCGTAACCTTCCATTACTGTCCATTGACCAGAACCAAACATACCAATGCTTGTTGGGCCTTTTTTCTCTAGAGAAGCTTTCCATTTTTCAGCCATGATGTCGAAAGCGGCATCCCAAGATACAGGAGCGAAGTCGCCATCTTTGTTGTATTTGCCATCTTTCATTCGTAGAAGAGGCTGAGTCAGACGGTCTTGACCGTACATGATCTTAGAAAGGAAGTAACCTTTGATACAGTTTAGGCCTTTGTTTACTGGTGCTTCAGGGTCACCCTGAGTCGCAACCACTTTGCCGTTTTGTGTACCAACAAGAACAGAACAGCCTGTACCACAGAAACGACAAGGCGCTTTGTCCCACGTGATTTTGGTTTGATCAGAGCTTGCAATCAGATTGGTTGCAGAAGCTGGTAGTGTAATACCTGCGACAGCAGCAGCTGATGCAGCCGCGTTTGCTTTCACAAACGCACGTCTTGTCATTTTCATACTTCACCCTCGATTTGGGAATGTTGTGTTCCAGTGTCTTTTTCGTCCGTTTCTTCTAGCCCAGTTTCGATTTGGTGATAAACCAGTACTGTGCTCAAGACATTCGGTAAATTATTAATCGCATCGATAGTGTCGGTGATGAAACCTTGGTTCTCGGTTTCTAGCACCACCACAATTTTGCCTTCTGGGCTGTCACCGTAGATTTCTGCGTTTTCGTACGCTTCAATCTGGGTTTTGACCTCGGCCAGATGTTCAGGCAGAACATGGACTACCAGACTTGAAATGTGCACTTCGTTTAGTGACATACATCTCTCTCGTTTTATTGCCTTTTGCGCCGACCACTGACGACTAGGCTGTTATATTGCTCACATTGATGGATGAAGTAGGGCACACTGAAACACAGGCGCCGCAGCCGTTACACTCATCAAGGTCTAAATTTGGTTGTGCAACTTTGCCAAGTTCTAACTTGAACTGGATTGCCATCGGGTCGCACATATCCCCACAACTTCGGCATTCGACATTTTGTTTTGCTAAACAGCTATCATTGATGTTCGCTTTTGCTTGCCAAGGTTGCTCAGCCTCTGCAAGAAATAGTGGCTCTGGACAAGCTTCTGCACATTGGTAACAAAAGGTGCATTCATCAATAGAAAAATCGACAGCAGGAAACCCACCATCGCTTTTGGTTATAATCTTAGTTTCACAAGCCTCAATGCATTTACCACACCGCGTGCAGTCATCAGTGAATTGAGAAGATTTTGCTAACCAAGGAAGACGAACGGGATTCTCGGTTCGCAATTTTCGTGCAAAGAGTCTTCGTCTAGAAAGGTCTACCACTTACACACCTCAACAATTGAAACCCAAACTAAGCATAGACCACAATATCATTAACAATCTGTCATTTACGCTCATGAAATTGTAGTTTTTGACATATATCTATAAATACCTCTTAGGAGGTAATTAGGATGCTATCTTGTTTTGGATCAATAAATTCCGACGCAGGTGATCACATATTGATAAAGTTGAAAGATAATGTGTTCGGGATATCCCCCAAACATGGTTATCAAAAGAGCGGAGTTCAGAGTTGTTTAAAAATGTGAAAAAGTCAGTAACGCGTACGATCGCGTCAGCCATGATGTTAATTTTGCTTCTTTCCGTGGCAACAACTGGCTTTGCAATTTTTACCCTAGCCTCGAGTTTGAATGACGCAGAAGCGGTGAATGTCTCAGGATCGATGCGCATGCAGAGTTATCGTTTAGCGCATGATATTCAGAGTGAGTCTGTTGATTATTCTGGACATATTGACTTATTTGAAGAATCTATCTATTCACACTCGATGCGTGCACTTCAACATTGGTCTGTACCTGATGACATAACCCAAGACTATTACCGACTGATTCTTCGTTGGCATGAACTTAAGTCGGTACTTAAGAGTCAAGACAGGGAGCAATATTTGGTACTTGTTGCTGGCTTTGTAAAGCAAATCGATGGGTTTGTATTTAAGCTGCAGAATTATTCTGAGCAAAAGCTGATCAATTTGGCGTGGATTGGCGGCCTAGGTCTTGGGGGGATTTTGTGTGCAAGCATCTTTGTCGTACATTTTGTGAGATTAGAAGTTGTAAGGCCACTACGTGCTTTAGTCTTCGCCAGTGAGCAGATAAAGAATCGTTCATTTGATGTGTCGCTGAATGTGTCTAGTGATAATGAGATGGGGATATTGACCCGAACGTTTAACCGAATGGCCAGTGATTTAGGAAAGTTGTACCGGGGTTTAGAGCAAGCGGTTGATGAGAAAACGCGAAAATTGCAGCATGCGAATCAATCACTTCAAGTGCTTTATGACTCATCGAAAGAACTGACGGCGTCACGAATAAATCAAGACAACTTTCAAGCAATATTGCAACATATTGCCAGTATTGAAGGCATTCGTGCAGTTAAGCTCGAAATTGACCAAATCGACGAACCGAACTGGATTTTGACTGAAGGGGACAGTTGCTGTCACGAATGTGATAGTGAATGCCACAGTAAAGTGCTCACGCTTGACGGCCAACATCTTGGTTATCTGCATTGGAAAGCAGGGTTACCTTGCCCCAATGAATCGCTTATTGATAATTTTGTTCAAATCTTATCTCGTGCGGTATATTACAATCGAGCTCAACGACAAGCCGAGCAGTTATTGTTGATGGAAGAGCGCGCAACCATTGCCCGCGAGTTGCATGACTCATTGGCACAAGCTTTATCTTACCTGAAGATACAAGTGTCTTTACTTAAGCGGAGCGTGAGAAATATTCCCGATGAAAAAGCGATCGAACAAACCAATCAAGTGATCGCTGAACTCGATACGGGCCTTTCGGCTGCGTACACTCAATTGCGTGAGCTTTTGACGACGTTCCGACTTACAATCAAAGAAGGCAGTTTTGGCCAAGCGTTAAAAGAAATGGTTTCTACGTTAGATGACCAAACAGAAGCGAATATTTCGCTGAACAACAAGCTCTCTTCAACAGAGTTAGACGCTCATCAACAGGTGCACTTGCTACAGCTGATCAGAGAAGCGACAATTAATGCGATCAAGCACGCTAAAGCGAAGAATATTGAGATTCAATGTCTTGATTTTGATGGGAAAGTGACAGTGACCGTTGTAGACGATGGCATAGGCTTTGATCAGCAAGACGAAAAATTAAATCATTATGGTATGAGCATTATGCAAGAGCGAGCAGCAAGGCTGCACGCTAACCTCCAAATTGAGGCTGCAACAAATAGTGGTTGTACGGTAAGACTAGAATTCCAACATAGTAAGGAAGTAAACATTGACAGTGTGTAAAGTTATGCTGGTGGATGATCACCCACTCATGAGACGTGGTATTCAGCAGCTTCTCAGTTTTGAGCCAGAATTTGAAGTTATCGCAGAAGCAAGCAGCGGTGCAGATGCGGTCGCAAAAGCGCACGAACTTGAGCTGGATTTGGTGCTTCTTGATCTTAATATGAAAGGCATGTCTGGTTTAGACACGCTTAAAGCTTTGCGCGCAGATGGCTGTGAGGCTCGAATTGTGATTTTAACGGTATCTGATAGCCCGTCAGATATCGAAGCTATTGTGCGCAGCGGGGCGGATGGTTATCTGTTAAAAGATACCGAGCCAGATGAACTCGTTGAGTTGCTTAAGCAAGCGCATGAGGGAGATAAAGCGTATAGCCGAGCCGTGGCAAAGTATTTGGATGAACGAACTGGACAAGAGGATGTGTTTGATACGTTGACTGATCGTGAAACACAGATTCTCCAAGAAGTGGCGCGTGGTTTCCGCAATAAACAGATTGCCGATCGTCTGTTTATCTCCGAGTCGACGGTGAAAGTACATATGAAAAGCTTGCTTAAGAAACTAAAAGTACCGTCACGCACAGCGGCGACTGTGCTCTATTTAGAGCGATTTGGTGAGTTGAAATAGTATAAGAATAAAAAAACCGCCAATCGGCGGTTTTTTTAATTGTCAGGGCGGATTGAATACAAATCACTGTTGTATTTGCCACACGCCAAATAGTATTGATGTGCCGCTTTTTTGTTTTCCGCGACGACTTTCATACTGTGCATTTTTCCCTGTTCGAAATAGAGAATCTCGTATTCCACACTGGTATCTAGTTGCTCAGCAGCAGCCATGCTACGCCTCCATAAACTATCCTGATGTCAAATATGCAATTTTCATACCATTTATGGAATGGTGTTTTGTTCGATTTGTCGTCAAAAAATGCGTTGTTACTCACTTTTTTGCGAATAGTTGTGATCAAAAAGTTAATTTAAGACTCTATATACTATAAGGGCGGCAACCGGACATTGCCAGCTAGGCGTAAGTTTGCCGCAATAATTGGGTAATGAGTTGAGTAAAGTGGCAAATCAACCTATCTAAAGCAATCAAAGCAATAAGTGTGAGTCATTGTTAGTAAGGCGAATGAATGGTTAGCCTTGCAAATTGTTAGCCAGGTAAATTGTCAGTAAGCCAAATTGCGGGCAGGCAATGAGAGTAAAGTGAAATCTGTAACATGGAGTATGACGAGTCATGAAGTTTAAAATGGGCACAAACAGAGTATTTCGTCTCAGTTTTTTGGTTCTGATACTCATACTTCTTGGCGGTTGCGCGAAGAAGCTGCTTTACAGCAATATTGATTGGGTTGTGATTGAGTATTTGGATAATTATGTATCTCTTGATGGTGAGCAAGAGTCGCTATTAGAAGAGCGTGTGTTGCTGTTGGCGGATTGGCACAAAAGCGAAGAGCTACCTAACTACATCAGCCACTTGAAAGAGCTAGAAAACTTACAAGAGAAAGACATCACGTTAGAAGCACTCGAACAAAATCGGGAAAAGATGAGAGCGCATTATGAGCGGCTAGTTGCTAAAGCGGCTCCGGAGTTGTTTTCGTTAAGTATGTTGCTTACGGAAAAGCAGGAGAAAGAGTTCCTCGATAATGTACAGGAGCGCTACCAAGAACGTAATGAGAAATACTTAGGTAAGTCTGACGAAGAAATTAGAGGGATGATCTTCGAAAACACCGAAGAATGGATGGAAGATTGGATTGGCAGCATTACAAAAGAGCAAAAAGCACGGGCAAAATTGCTAGCGGGGCAAGTGGTTATCAATAGTGAGTATTGGCGAGACTATCGCTCTACCATTCATCAAGAATTGGTCGTCCTTTTTGACAATAAGTCAAATAATATGCTGTACCAACAATCATTTATGCAGCTTCTTTTTGAGCCGGACAGCTATTATAGCGACCAACTTAGTAAAAATATTGAGCAGAATATGCGACTTACCGATCAATTTACCGTCGAGATAGCACAATCTATGTCTGATAAACAGTGGCGTCACTTCCGACATAAAGTGAGAGAGTGGCGAGTGTTGGCGGAAGAGCTCGCAAATTGAAAGGGAGATCATCCTTTCTTTGCTTTTCAATGAAAAAATGATTCAAAGCAAATTCTTATTGCTCTAGGAGCGTAACATGATTCGTCGAACCATGTTGGATAGGCGACTCGCGATCTAAACTAAGAGGCGCGTTTACGCTTTCACCCAAAGCAATGAGAATAATTATGAAGCATTTAGTAGAACGATTTCTTCGCTATGTCACGTTCGACACTCAATCTAATCCCCATGAAATGGCATGTCCTAGTAGCAAAGGACAGCGTGTATTTGCAGAGTTCTTAAAAAAGGAAATGATTGAACTAGGCTTAAGCCAGGTAACGTTGAGCGACAATGGATACCTGATGGCGAAATTACCGTCTAATGTCGATAATGCGGTGCCTGCTATTGGCTTTATTGCGCACATGGATACCGCACCAGATGCCTCCGGCAAGGATGTAAACCCGCAGTTTATTGAAGACTATCAAGGTGGTGATATCGCCTTAGGGTTAGGTGATGAAGTGCTATCTCCTGTTCAATACCCAGATTTGCATGAGCTTCACGGGCACAACCTTATCACTACAGATGGCACAACACTTCTTGGTGCGGATAACAAGGCCGGCATTGCTGAGATTCTCTCTGCTGTAGCGATGTTAATTGAAAACCCAGAGATACCGCATGGAGATATTTGCATTGGGTTTACGCCAGATGAAGAGATTGGCCGTGGTGCAGATCTGTTCGATGTAGAGAAATTTGGTGCGCAGTGGGCCTATACCGTTGACGGTGGTCCGCAGGGTGAACTTGAGTACGAAAACTTCAATGCGGCAAGCGCTGATGTTATTTTCCATGGCGTTAGTGTTCATCCAGGAACGGCGAAAGGGAAGCTCGTAAATGCGATGAATTTAGCAGCAAAATTCCAAGTACAAATGCCTCAAGACCAAACACCAGAAACCACAGAGGGCTACGAGGGCTTTTTCCATCTCAAATCTGGTGAGTTAGGCGTGGCTTACAGTGAGCTTGGTTACATCATTCGTGACTTTGACCGCGAGGGTTTAGAGAGTCGTAAAGCATTCATGCAGAAGTTGGTTGATGAGATGAATGCAGATCTTAAGCACGGCTCGGTAGAGTTGAAGCTGAGTGACAGTTACTACAATATGCGCGAAATGGTCGAGCCATATCCCCATATTATCGACTTGGCGAAATGTGCGATGGAGCAGTGTGATGTTGAGCCGATTATCAAGCCAATTCGCGGAGGTACGGATGGGGCTCGATTGTCGTTTATGGGCTTACCTTGCCCTAATATCTTTACTGGTGGCTACAATTTCCATGGGATTCATGAATTTATCTCTGTTGAAATGATGGAAAAGTCAGTCCAAGTTATTGTTAAAATTGCAGAGTTGACGGCACATAAATACCGTTAATCCATCATTCAATCTAAACATAAATAGCCCTTTTTAGGGCTATTTTCTTACTTGCTGTTATCGGCTTGTGAAGACCACAAAGCGAATGCTAGCGAGCGTTTTGATCTTTCAATTCATCAATTGGTAGCCAATCGACTTCAACGCCTGCTTGATCAAACATATCTTGGCTCACTTGAATTTTGTCACCCCAACGAGATAAAAAATCCTCACTTTGCTCTGGGCAATGGACTCTTGATATTCCCGTTTGAATGATTTTGGCTGCACAGTTTGGGCATGGAAAATGTGTTACCCAAATATCACATCCATCTAAATCACGTTTCGAGAACAAAATCGCGTTCTCTTCCGCATGCAGTGTTTTTAGGTACTTGAGTTCGCGCTCATCTGTATCGACACTGTCTGATACGCCATGTGGATAACCGTTAAAACCAACAGATACAATACGGTTTTGCTTGGTAATTACCGCGCCAACTTGAGTTGATGGGTCCTTGCTCCAAGACGCAACCAATTCTGCCATTTGGTTAAAACGTTTCGCCCATTTAGAAGTCATATTTTCCTCTCGGTCGAAAGCTGTAAATGATCTGCATCATAACGTATTTTTTTTAAAAGAATAGGCAAATTGTTTATTCACGTGTTTGAGCGAGAGTTTTAATCTGTTTTAGCTAAATTAACGCAGAATAATTACAGAGATAAAAGAGTTTTTATTGACCAATATCGGTTCCATCAATCTCTTAAAAAAGCATTCACAGTAATGATGATTTTTATGTTTTCATTATTAATTTTTCGGTCAATCATCATTAATTCATCTGTATTTACGTCATATTTGCGAGTGGTTTCATCATATTACACTTTGAAACACTTTCCTTTGTTTACCTTGAAGTTTTCGGACAAAGCACACGGTAAGGTTAGGGTATTTTTTAATAAATCCTGTTCTATAAAGACGGTATATACATGCAAAAGAAACCACTTGTCGCATTCATGGCGGCTACGGCTATCCTCGCAGGATGCGGAGAAGCAACCAATGCTAAAAAGGGAGGCCAAGCGCCTCTTGTTGTGACTCAGGACGTCGCAATTATCGATTATCAACCTAGTAAGTCATACATTGGTCGTATTGGCGCAGTAGAAGACACCAATATTACTGCACAAATCTCTGGCTATCTTGAAGCTCGCCATTTTGAAGAGGGGCAAATGGTTGAAGAGGGACAACTATTGTACTCAATAGAGCCCTCGTCTTTTCAAGCGCAAGTGGCAAGTGCTAAAGCAGCGTTAGCCCAAGCAAAAGCCGCATTGAAGAAAGCAGAACTTGACCATGAGCGAGGGAAGAATCTATTACCACGTGGTAGTATTTCTCAATCTGAATTTGACGCACTTACCGCAACGCTATTAGGTGGACGCGCGGAGCTCGAGGCTGCAAATGCTCAATTGAAACTTGCCGAAGTCAACCTTTCTTATACGCAAATTCGAGCGCCATTTAGTGGGCGAATTAGTGATAGTAAAGTGAGTACTGGTGATCTTGTTTCACCGTCTTCTGGTGTGTTAACCACATTGGTGAGTTTGGACCCTGTTCATACATCATTTAGTGTCAGTGAACGCGAACGCCTTTCACTCGGAATGGATCGCATAAAGGGCGATGGAAGTACCGAGTCCAATGGTGTCGAAGTTCAGTTAGAGCTTGAAAATGGTGAATATTACCAACATCTTGGCAAGTTGGATTTTTTAGGAAATCGAATCAATACCCAAACCGGTACGATAGCGATGCGTGCATTGGTGCCTAATCCTGAGCAGCAGCTTTTACCGGGTCAGCATATCAAAGTCAATCTGCGTGATAAAAATGCACAAGATGTGACAGTGGTTCCCCGCCGTGCAGTACAAACCGACCTTGAGGGTAACTTTGTTATGATCATGACGGAGGGTAATATCGCAGAGCGAAGAAATGTGTCACTTGGTGCACAAGTAGAGCAGGGCATCATTATCACGGAAGGTTTAGAGCCGGGTGATACCGTTATTACACAAGGTTTGCAACGTGTAAGAAATGGTGTAGAAGTGCGTGTTCAAGCGCCTGCTGAAGATAAACAGTAGGGGGCGGAATGTTAAGTCGTTTCTTTATCCAAAGACCAAAGTTTGCTCTGGTTATCTCGATCATTTTGACGTTGGCTGGTGCCATCTCTCTCGCGATCTTGCCAGTGGCAGAATATCCAAAAATCAGTCCTCCATCAGTGAGTGTGACGGCGTTCTATACGGGCGCAAGTGCAGAGGTCGTTGAGCAGGCGATAGCGGACCCCATCGAAACTTCTGTGAACGGCGTAGAAAACATGATCTACATGTCTTCTAAAAGTGCTAATGACGGCTCTTACAGCCTAAATGTGACCTTTGATGTTGGTACAGATCCTGATATGGCTCAGGTGAACGTACAAAACCGAGTATCGCAGATTGAGTCAAAACTGCCTCAAGAAGTGCGCATGGTCGGTGTCACGGTGAAAAAGCGCTCGCCAGATTTGTTGATGGTACTGAACTTTTATTCGCCAGATGGCAAATACGATGACAAGTTCTTGATTAACTACATCAACTTGAATGTGAAAGATCAGCTTGCGCGTGTTAAAGGCATCAGTGAAGTTAACGTTATCGGCGGTGGTGAATACGCAATGCGTGTTTGGTTGGACCCAGAAAAAATGGCCAACTTAAACTTAACGACAACAGATGTCTATGCGGCATTGGCTGAGCAAAACGTTCAGGTTGCGGCGGGCCGTGTTGGTGCGGCACCATACAATAATCCACAAGAAGTTCAGTTCAACTTGGTGACTAAAGGTCGTCTAGAGAGTGTCAGTGAGTTCGAAGATGTCGTTCTTCGTGCGAATTCAGATGGCTCCACGGTGTACCTGAAAGATGTGGCTCGTGTCGAGCTTGGTAAGAAGTTCTACGACGGCAACGGTAAGTTCCGTGGTCAAGATGCTTCAATTGTAGCGCTCTCACTTCAATCTGATGCGAACGCACTAGAAAGTGGCCAAGCGGTGATGGATTTACTTGATCGCTTGAGCGTCAACTTCCCTGAGGGAATGGCCTACGAAACCAGTTACGATACAACGGTCTTCGTTGCTGAGTCGATTAAGGGGGTTGTGAAGACGCTTATTGAGGCGATTTTACTGGTTATTGCCGTGACGTATCTGTTCCTTGGTAGCGCGCGTGCCACCTTGATCCCAGTGGTTGCGATTCCGGTGTCTTTGATTGGTACGTTTGCGATCATGCAGGCAACCGGATTTACCATAAACACGGTGACTTTGTTTGGCTTGATCCTGGCCATCGGTATTGTCGTAGATGATGCAATTTTGGTTATCGAAAACGTCGATACCACAATGGCAAAAGATCCGACGATTTCACCGCGAAAAGCGACGTTGTTGGCGATGAAGGAAGTAACCGGTCCAATCATTACGTCGACCTTGGTTCTCCTCGCGGTATTCTTGCCAGTTGCCATGCTTCCGGGTATTACGGGGATTATGTATCGTCAGTTCGCATTGACGATCTGTATCTCGGTCGTGATCTCGTCGATTAACGCGTTAACGCTTTCTCCTGCCTTATGTTCACTGGTGTTGAAGCAAGGTGGTGGTAATACTGCGAACTGGTTCCAAGCGTTTAACCGTGGCCTTGAGCGTGTGACAACTCGCTATGGTCAAATCGCGGGTTTCTTGGTGAAGAAGTCGTTACTGCTGATCACGTTCTTCTTTGTTGCGGTGGCAGCCGTTGCGTTTTTTGCAAAGACCACGTCAACGGCATTTGTACCTCAAGAAGATAAAGGCATTCTGTTAGTTAACGTTCAACTTCCAGACTCTGCATCGCTTTCTCGTACAGAGGAAGTGACGAATGACTTGATGAAGATGGTTGAGCAAGAGCCGGGTGTCGATGGCGTTACAGTTGCGAATGGTTACTCATTCATGACAGGTGCAGCGGCATCCAATGGCGCGTCTTTGTTTATTAAGCTTCATGACTGGGACACGCGTAATGGTTTATCGGGGGAGCACTCTGCTAACTCAATTGCGAACCGTATCAATGGTCGTGCTGCAATGGAGTTGCCACAAGCAATCGTCTTTGCGATGGGACCACCTGCAGTTCCGGGTATGGGGGCAGCATCTGGCTTTGAATTTGTATTAGAAGATACGCTAGGTCGCAGCCGTACTGATCTGTCTATGGTGATGGGCGAGATGATTCAGGCTGCCAACCAAGCACCGGAAATCGCCTATACATTCAGTACGTTCCGTGCAAATGTGCCTCACTACTATGTCGACATCGATCGTGAAAAAGCACAACAACTTGGTATTCCATTGTCGTCGATCTTCCAAACGCTACAGGGTAACCTTGGTTCACTGTATGTGAATGACTTCACTATGTTTGGTAAGAACTTCCGCGTAACGATGCAAGCAGACAGTGAGCACCGTAGTAGCATGGAAGACCTTGAGCGTTTCCACGTTCGTTCTTCAAGCGGTGATATGGTGCCCCTAAGCACGCTTGTGAGTTATGAACAAGTATTCGAACCGGATGTCGCGTGGCGTTACAACATGTACCGCAGCGCAATCATCCAAGGTCAGCCAGCTCCGGGATATTCAAGTGGTGATGCGATTGCTGCAATGGAACGCGTTGCCGCAGAAGTGCTACCACAGGGTTACACCTATGAGTGGACAGGCATGGCTTATCAAGAAGTGTTAGCAGGTAACCAAGCCATTTATGCGTTTGCATTAGCGCTGATCTTCATCTACCTGTTTATGGTCGCGCAGTATGAGAGTTGGAGTATTCCTCTCGCGATTATTCTTGTTGTACCAGTGGCAACGTTAGGCTCATTCCTCGCACTGAACCTAACAGGTACTCCGCTTAACTTGTATGCGCAGATAGGTCTCGTGCTGCTCATAGCGCTCGCGGCGAAAAACGCAATCCTAATTGTGGAATTCGCCAAACAAGAGCGTGAAGAGAAAGAGGTTGATATTGATAGTGCGGCAGTGCAGGGCGGTAGACTTCGTTTCCGTGCAGTGAACATGACTTCTTGGTCATTCATATTGGGTATCTTCCCATTGATTTTTGCTGCCGGTGCTGGTCACGTAAGTCAAAACTCATTAGGTATCTCTTTGATTGGCGGCTTATTGTGTGTGCTTTTAGCGGGTACTTTCTTGATACCAGGCTTCTATGCATTGGTTCAAAGACAGCGTGAAAAAATTCATGGTGGAAGTACGAAACTGATTCCTCTCGATGACGAATAACTGCCAGTCTACTGGTGTTATATCGCTTTTTAGATAGGTACTGTTTTTTAGAGATAAATACTGCTTGTTAGTGATAAATATTGGTTAAGCAAAGGTATTGCCTAAGATAAAGGAAAGCCCGAAGCATAATAGCTTCGGGCTTTTTATTTACTTGGGCTCAGAAATCTGTATTTAGCGTTGAATGGCAGTGAAAGTTTGCGTTAAACGTCGCGCGTTTTGAACTCCGCGACCGCATCATCCATTTGATGAGCCTGCGCAGAGACCGCATTCACCTCTTGCAAACACTCTTGAGCAGAGTGCATGTTGCTTTCTGAAATGACGTTCAACTCAGTAATAGAATCGCTCACTTGATTCATCACAATGCCTTGTTCTTCAATTGCAGAGGCGATGCGTTCAGAATTGCCTTGAATGGTCTGCATGTCAGCTATGATTTGTTGCAAGCTCGCATCTAACTTTTCAGACGCGTCTAACGTCTGTTGGCCTTGATCGTTGCACTGGTCGATATCAGACACGACCATCGACATTTGTGATTGAATGTCGGACACCACGCGAGTGATCTCTTCTGTTGATTGGTGGGTTCTGCTTGCGAGTGCGCGAACTTCATCAGCCACTACGGCAAAACCTCGACCTTGCTCACCAGCCCGAGCGGCTTCGATGGCCGCATTTAAAGCAAGTAGGTTGGTTTGTTCAGCAATCTCTTGGATGATGTTTACCGCACCACCAATCTTGTCGACATGCTCGTTCAAAGAACCAATGGATTGCTGGCTGTTTGATAGAATGCCAGTTAACTGACTCACATTACTTACCGTGGTTTCTACAACCGCACGGCCTTGTTCTGCATTATTCGCCGCTTGGTGTACCCCCTCAACTGCGACGGAGGTACTTTCAGATATCTCGCCAATGGTGGCCACCATTTGTTGAACGGCTGTCGCCATTGATGACGTGTGATCCGCTTGCGTGTGAAATTGCACCATCACACCTTCAAGTTCGCGATGCATGTTATCTGTACTAGTGGAAAGTTGTGCTGATTTCTCTTGAGTATCGTGAATAAGGTGTTCAAGCTTATCCAATAGGTCATTTAAGTGGTGACCGATATCGACCAGTTCATCTTTACCCTCAAGCTCCGCACGTAGCCCCATATTGTTACTCACGCTGATCGTCTTAATGGTGATCAGCAAACTCGTCACTCTTTGGTTAATTGAACGAGAGATCTGTGTGATGAGAGCAAAGATAATGAGCAATACGGCTCCGGTAATGCCTTGCTTAATAAGTGTGTTTTGACTGTCGCGCGCGGCAGTAGCGGTGCCTAGTGCATCAGAAAACGACTTAAACTGTTGTTCAACCGTGTGAGAAAGTGAACGAGTCTCACCTAATAACCCTTTTTTGTATGAAGTGCCAATCAGTTGTTTCTGCGCAGCAAGCTGTTTACTATGCGCTATCAAAGCGGGTGCATTCACGCTCTCAATTAAACTCTCATCCGCATAACCCGCTTTTGTTTGCTCATCAAACTGATCCAATGCCAGTAGTTGCTGCTGGTTGGCATTGTCTATCGCATCCGATAGGGCTTGCTCATAATCTCGTTGAAGGCCACTTTTACTATCGAGGCCATAATGCTGATAGGCCGCCACAAGGTTTTGAAAACCTACTTGGTAGGTAATGAGGTCTTGCTTGAATTGACGGCTAGAAGGAAGTTCATAATGATCGAGTATGCCGGCTAGTTCATTTTCAATGGTGAGAAACTTGTCGACATTGTCATCAAATTTTCCAAGGTATTTATCGTCACCGCGCAACAAAAAGTCTTTTTCATTGCGGCGTAAATTTAAGAGACGAATTTCTAAATCACCAACGAGCTTGATGGCATGGTTTAGCTCTTGGCTTTGATTGGCAAAATGTGAGGATGTACCCAACAGGGCGACGATGCCAAAGATAGCGATCGCTCCCAAGAAGTAGAGCTTTTTCCTAATAGTCATAAGTGCGTCCTGAATAATTGACTAAAATGAGATCCCAATAAAGAATCCAATGGCTAGCTCTGACGTTTGCTAATACAACGGCTTTTGGCGTTGCTGTTTTTTTGTCGCGTGCTTAGTTTTACTATCAAGTCTGCGACGTTGTGAAGCGCGCGTTGGTTTTGTTTTTATGCGTGCTTTTTCTTGTCGGATGGCAAATTGGATTAGCGCTTGTAAGCGAATGAGCGCGTCTTCCTTGTTTTGCTCTTGTGTCCTGAACTGTTGTGCTTTAATGATGATCACGCCATCTTTGGTAATTCTGCTATCAGAAAGCGCAAGTAGACGCTCTTTATAGAATTCCGGCAGTGTGGAATGATGTATGTCAAAGCGCAAATGTATCGCAGACGATACCTTATTAACGTTTTGTCCACCATTTCCTTGAGCTCGGATAGGCGTTAATTGTATTTCCCAATCTTGAATTGTGACGGAGTTCGAGATTTTGAGCATAGGTACTAAGTGCCAATAAGGATTGTTGCGATGGCTGCTAAATTACCATCAGAACTGAATAAATAGAAGAATAGACATGAATACGATAGATTTTAGTCCCTATAAAGGCCTGATTTTTGATATGGATGGGACGTTAATTGATACCATGCCTGCACATTTGGCTGCATGGCATGCAACAGCAGAGCGTTTCAATTTTCCTTTTAATCAAAATTGGCTGCATAGTCTTGGCGGTATGCCAAGCTTTAGAATTGTTACCGAAGTCAATCGTGAACATGGACTGTCTCTTGATCCGAAAACGGTGTCACGTTACAAAATGGACACGTTCTCTGAAATGGAGCACCACGGAGAGATCATTCCTTGTACTGGCAATGTGTTAAATGAGTTTCTTGGCAGTAAAAAGATTGCAGTAGGTACGGGAAGCCAAAGAGATACGGCATTGCGTTTACTTGCTAAGGCTGGACTTTTACGTAAATTAGATGCTCTAGTGACAGCCAGTGATGTAGAAAACCATAAACCATCTCCTGATACCTTTTTAATGGCTGCTGAACAAATAGGCTTGAGTGCAGAGCAATGCGTCGTATTTGAAGATACTGAATTAGGTAAACAAGCGGCTCATGCAGCGGGTATGGACTGTATTATGGTTGAAGATGGAAAATTAGTTCACTATCCACTATAAAAGTGCTCATTATAATATCGTGAATTTTAAAATTATCAATAAAGTGCTGTGTGAATAATACGGCACTTTTTTTAATTTTATATTTACCGGTTGTTATATGTTCTTAAGAGGAAAGAAAGGCATATAAAAAGGTAAAGAACCTGATATAAGAAGTTGACTTAATTTCAGTCTAGGATGGTTCTCTTTACGCGTAAGACAATCTTGATCACACTATTGTAAATAAATTTAAAAAAATCCGATAGTAGTAAAGTATTAATAACTTTGGTTCGTTATAGTCTGTATTCCTTTGTTCTTTCAAATTACAAGGAAGGTTGATGGTTACGAATAAAGTTTATGTTGTATCCACAGACACGGAGTGGTCGAATCTTGTTATTGCGGGTTTATCGCATTCATTTAAGCAGTACTCATTTGTTATTAATAATAACGTAAATAGCTTATGGAGTCTTCATAGTGATGACATCGTTATCTATGATAGACAAACGCTTGGAAATCCATCTATTCATTTAGTGTCACCCATGTCTCGCAACGGTGGGTGGATTCTCGCTAATGCAACGAAAATCGATTCTGAAGGTGCTCAGGCCTTGATATCTCTAGGCTGGTGCGGAATTCTGGAATCAGATTTTACTTTGGAACGATTACACAAAGCGGTAAGAATGGTTGCTTCCGGTCAGTTGTGGTTTAGTCGAGAAGACATGTCTCACTCTTTGAGAAATATTGTTCGTAATCAAATTCAAGGTTCATGCTCGATGGAAGTATTAGGCTTGAAGTACGAACTTTCTAGTAAAGAACAAAAAGTCTTTATGTACTTAGTACAGGGATTTTCTAATAAAGAAATTGCTGAGCAGCTTAATGTTAGCCTCAGTACAGTAAAAACACATGTATCACATATTTTATCAAAAACAGGAAAACAGAGTCGGGCACAACTTAGTTCACTCATGATTGAGTAAT
The DNA here is from genome assembly GCF_019670485.1 of Vibrio alfacsensis. Lineage (NCBI taxonomy): Bacteria > Pseudomonadati > Pseudomonadota > Gammaproteobacteria > Vibrionales > Vibrionaceae > Vibrio > Vibrio alfacsensis. The sequence continues at coordinate 961,697 of NZ_AP024166.1, read as the reverse complement.
ATTTTTGATCTAGTTCAAACTTACTATTTAGATGTTCTTTCCTCATCCTTTTTTCCTCGCTTCTTTAGTCACCTGACTGATGGGCAAAAATGAAAATTCGCTTAAATTTAAAGCGTAGATTTTATTTAAGCTTTGGCTGAAGCCGATGGAACGAATGTAAAGGAGAACAATTATGAAACGTTTAGCAAGTATCGCAGCAATGGCAGTGCTATTTTCAGCAGGTGCAGTAGCAGATAATTGGGATGCTAATCCTGGAGAAGGTCGCGCAGATTTTTTAGTAAAATTCAAAGGTGAAGTACCAAAACGCTGTGAAATGGTTGCAGATAGTAGCCTAAAAGAGATTGACTTTGATTTGACTCAAAAGTCAGATAAGAAGACGTTTGCTTTCAAGACTTGGTGCAATTCTTACGGTACGAAAGGCATCGTTTTGATTGACCCATATGGTTTTAAAAATAGCAATGGCAATGAGATTCCAATGCATTATTCTTTTGCAGATGGCTCATCAGTGAAAGATGGTAATACCCCTGTAATGGAAGCACGTATTGTTCAAAAAGTTGACATTAGTAACGATATTGATAAAAAAATGTCAGCTAAACACAAGTTAACAATCCAGTCTAAACCACAAAAAGGCGCAGCTTGGGGCGAGTACAGCGGTTCAATGTATGTATCGCTTTTCCATATGTAATACAAAATATGTTGGGGGGAACACTCCCCCCAACCGAGGTGCAGTATGAAAACGCTCGGATTACTATTATCGTTTATTTTGATGCCAATCCAAGTGTTGGCTTTTGAACTTTTTCCAATGGTCCAATCGCTAGAAGATCTTGGAAAAGGTACAACCGCTTTTTTCAAAGTGACCAATACCTCTTTAGTGCCTTTACCTGTAGAAATCACAACGGGTAAACGTAGTGTAAAGCTTAATAATCAAGAGATGCTCTTAGATACAGAGGATCTGATGGTATTTCCACCACAAATTATGATTCCTCCAGGCAAGTCTCAAACGGTCAAGGTACAGTATATTGGTGCGCCAAAGCAATCTGCTGAATCTTACCGCATCATCGTTAGCCAATTGCCGCTCAAATCTGAAGCCGAAAAAGATGCGATTCAAATGCTGTTTCGTATCGGAGCTTTGGTGTTTGTCTCACCTCAAAGTGCAAAAGATGACTATACCAGTGCGGTAAACACGAATAGCGACAATACGCCAGAATTAGTAATCAGCAATACCGGAACAAGTATTCTTGAGTTGAGCAGACACAGTTACTCGGTTGAATGGAATGGTCAAAAGAAAGTTTGGAATTGGGAACAATTAGAATCTTTGCTTCCAATGCAGTATCTGGTTCCAAACCAGCAAGTGAAAGTCAACGCAGAGTCTCTTTTTACTCAATAACGTCACACCTTTCAATAACGTAGGTCGATTATGTGGCGGTCAGTATTTATTGTCATTACGATTTTATTCTCCATTTCGGCTTGGGGGAGTGTTTATAGACTCTCTCTTCCTTTGGTCTATGGAGAGACACAACTTGGAGACTTGCCAGTTGAAATTAATGGCATGTCACTGGTTGGCGTTTCTATCTCTGGATTGAATAGCGTATTAGGTGAACGAATCACCGCGAAGTGGTGGCAGGAAAATACGCCAAAAAATGGGGCGGACTTTGTCACTGTTGAAGCATTGAAGACGAAAGGGGTAGATATATCACTTAACCCTGAGTTATTGATCCTGCAAGCGATCTTAGACTCTGAAATTATCAATGAAAGAAATATCAATTTATCATCAGGTTACCCGCTTTTTAAACCAACTGAAAGTGGCTATGTAAGTTGGTTAAATAGCTTTAATCTCACCTACAATCACTATTGGGAAGATGACAGTGAAAGTTGGAACTCCTCTTTAGATTGGCTATCTCAAGCAAATATCGGCGGAGCCGAGGGCGTAAATTTCCTTTTAGCGAATTACCTTGAAGCAACAGAAGAAAGTACAGAGTTTTATCGAGGTGAGTGGGTCGCTTTTCATGATCGACCAAATGTCCCGGTGCGTTTCTCAGCAGGTGATGTGCAGAGTGGTGAATCCGGTCACTTGTATAGTTTGTCACTTGGCGGGATCTCAATAGGTAGTCACTATTCTGACTTGCAACCCGATAGAGAGATTAGTCCTCAAAGTAGCCAACAATTGGTATTACTCGAGTCTGCGGAAGTTGAACTGTATGTCAACGGTGAAAGAGTTTCGGGAGGACGCTTAGATCCAGGGCGTTATAACTTACAAAACTTAATTTTAGACAATGGTGCCAATGACATTACTGTCGTGATCAACTATGTCTCTGGTAAACAAGAAGTATTGCAGTTTACCCAATTTTATAACGCCACACTGTTAGCAAAAGGGCTTGTTGACTATTCTATCTCATTCGGTCGCCCTATTGAATACGGTGATCGAGCGGTTGGTTATGAAGATGCTTGGGTTGGAACAGGGTATCTTGAGTACGGCTTGACGGACTGGTTAACCATTGGCAGCAACGGATTGGCTGCGGATGATGGTGCGGTGCTAGGCGTGTTGTCAACCGTTAGAACGCCAATCGGAAACGTGACCGGCAGGTACTCGTGGAGTGGTGGTTCTGATTATGGCGATGGATGGATTGCCTCACTAGATTATGAGAATAGTGTGATAGGCAGTGGTGACAGTCAGGCCCCTAATTTGAGACTTGCCATCGAGCGATCTGACAATTTTAATAGTAAGCCTTGGGGGGATTCCTTACCCAACAGTGATTCTACACAGTTTCTTGTCAACTATTTTTGGCAAATGACCAGTGAACTCGACTTGTCTTTATCAGGGCGTTATGGGGTAACAGAAGAAGACAGTAGCGAAAAGCGTGGAACGGGACTATTCAATTGGCGTCGTGGGGGAATCACTATCGGTGTGGGTTCTGAATATGAAGAGTCTCCTCAATATGAGGATGGCGACACGCGGTTTTTGTTTACGTTTGAATATAACTGGTACTCAACAGACAGTTCAAATCGCTTAGGTTTATCTTACAACAGCAAGGATGAACGTAGTCGAGCTTATTTCAGCAATGAGGCAAATAACTACGTTGGGGATGTCGGTGTTCGAGTCGATGCAGAAAGGGACAAGAACATTGATAATCAACAAGCGCAAATGAGTTATACCGCGAGCCGATTGAGAACCGAAGTCGAAGTTTCTCGAAACAAACTCCGCTCGAGTGATGATGAACAGTATCAAGGGTCGGTACGATTAGCGACAGCCGTTGGAATGGTTGATGGCCAATGGGGATGGGGAAGAGTGACTTCGGGCCCATTTGTTTTGGCAAATGTGCACCCAAGCTTGGAGGGAGGCACTGCGAACCTTGACGTAAACTCGGAGGGTAAAGCAACAGCTAATGCCACATCGCAGTTCAATGGTATTGTTTCCGTCTCTCAACCGTTTGTTCGTAACGCGATGGATTATAACGTTGACGATGCGCCTTTGGGGTACGACTGGGGTAACGGTAAGATTGAGGTGTCACCAGGATCAGCGACAGGGCATATCCTAAATATTGGTTCTGATGCCTTTTATACTGCAACAGGATTTATTGAAGATGGCGATGGCGAGCCTTTGGCTTATGTTCAAGGTCGAATGATTCTTGAAGAATTGGACGTTGCTTTCTTTACGAATAAGCAAGGACGTTTCTATATTCAAGGTGTTCGTCCTGGCACGTATCGAATGGAAATTTCTCAGAGTGGAATACCAGCAATCAGCGTGACGATTCCTGCTTCCAAAGAGAGTTTGATTAATCTCGGAAAGTTATCTGTATTCGCTAAATAGCAAGGTGAAAGTTCGAGCTTTGTTTAGGAATATAGATGGGGGAGATATGATGAAAAGTAGAATGAACACTTATGCTATTGCTACGGCGATTTCAGCAATTGCATTGAGCTTTTCTGGCATTGTGAATGCCGAACCAAATCATGATGCGAGTTGTGATGGAACGTATAGCGTTGAGATCGACAATATGCCTCAAAAGCCACTAGCGAGTAAGCCTAATGCTCTTTGGTTCCAAGGACATGTAACGTTAGATAGAGATCTCATCACGTGTGTTCGTCATGTTGAGATCAGTGCGAAAAGCGGCTGGCAGCATGTACTCAATGGGCCAAACGGAAAAGTCACTTCGACCGTGCTTAATGAACAAAAGAAAAGCTTAAATCGAAATGCGAGCGGTAACTTTGTTTTACCAGTAGGTGGTTCGCAAAGAGTGCCATTTTGGATTCATGTGCCGCAAGGAAAAGTTATGGATCCAGGTTTCTACAAAGGCGATTTTGAATTCATTGCTAATGGTGACCTCACCTCTGAACGAAATCATTTTCAATCGTTAGATTACACTTTACCTGCATTTGTTCGAGCGCGTATCGAAGCGCCAAATAATGCTTGGATTTCGGTCGCGGGAACAAGCGTGTCGGTTGATATGGGCAATCTAACAAAACAAAATACACGTAAATTAGACGTTTATGTGCTGAGTAACGCGACAGTGCGATTGGAAGTGGAATCAATAAACAATGGGCACTTGGTGAACACTCAAAAAGCAAGTCATAAAATTCCGTACACCACGTTCTTGCAAGGCCGAAAACTAGAGCTAGATACACCGACGATATTAAATACACGAAAAGGTAAACAGACTCGATTCAATATGGCCTTTCAAAACCAAGCAGTACCTGGTGCTGCTGCTGGTCAGTATGAAGATGAGATGACGATAAGTTTGATCGCCTACTAGGACCTGTACAACGGCAGTAAATCATTGCGCTATATAAGCTGACAACAAAAAACGCCGCAATTGAAGCGGCGTTTTTTTAGACTTCTCAAAGTTTATTGGATATCCAATAATTCCACATCAAAGATCAGTACACTTGCTGGTGGGATAGGGCCCGTACCGTTTTTACCGTAACCAAGTGTGCTTGGTACGAACAGGCGGATTTTCTCACCCACAACCATGTACTGCAGGCCTTCTTGCCAACCTTTAATCACTTGGTTTAAGCCAAAAGTGATTGGTTCACCGCGATTGACAGAGCTATCGAAAACCGTGCCATCGATCAGTGTGCCGTGGTAATGAACTTTTACTTTGCTTGTCGCAGTAGGGTGCACGTCACCTGTGCCTTTTTCTAACACTAGGTATTGGAGACCGCTTTCTGTCGTTACAACGCCCTCATTTTTACCGTTTTCTAGTAAGAATTGTTGGCCTTTTGAAAAGTTTTCATCTGCGACTTTATGATTTGTCCAAGTACGGTAAATGAAAAAGCCCGCAAGAATAAAAATAATGATAGGAAACAAAAATTTAGACACAATTACTCCTTGTCTTATTTTGGTTGTGTTAGCAGATAATTAATAGTGTCTGCCATTGCTTCTACAGTCTCATGGCCACCTGTAATCACTTGGTATTTACCGTTTACGATGAAAGCAGGTACCGAGTTGATCTGGCCTTTAGTCGTGATTTGTTCCGCTTTGTCGAGGTAATCGAATAACTTCGCTTGTTGATCTTTCTCTAACTGGTATGGGCTTTTAAGATTACGTGAACTAAATGCGTTGTTCACTGCGGCCAAACGCTCTTCTTCTGTTGCATCAGCCCCCATTTGAACTGCGGCAAATAAGTCGGCCATAAATGCTTTATCTGGTGTGCCATCAAGCTGCATGACTGCCGTGTAAAAAATAATCGCGCTAACTTGAGCGCTTTCATTGAAGGTTACGTGCAGTTTCTCTACTTTTTGGTCAGTTAAAGATTCGATTTTAGGTACAAATTCTTCCATTGAACGACAATGGCCACAATTAAGTGAGAAAGCTTCTGTTAGGGGAGCAACGTTGTACTCTTGAAGAGAAACAGGCAATACCTCGTATTGTTTACCTTGTTGTGGCTGAGAATTGCCGTTGTCACAGGCAGACAGGGCGATTGTAGCGGCAACAATTGCACAACCTTTTAAAATGGATTTGAACATAAATAACGCTCTGAATATAAAGTTTATGCCTAGTTTATCGGTTAACGAACCTAACGAAAACCTTTAAAAAGGCTTGTTACATTTAAGTAAGTAAATAGAAGAAAGTTTAGACAACATATTAAGACTTTAGATTGATATTTCACCTAAGCTGACTTAGCGATGCTTAACTCACAGGCAGTATGCTTTACATTAATTGGCATGATTAGTGCTAAATCAGTACTTAAGTGACATTGTGTTGGCCGTTAGATCTAAAGTAATCACATCAGCGGCCGATACTTGTTTAGAGATTTAAGTAGTAGTTTGGCTTACGTTGGTATTCTTATGAAGCATTGGTTATTGGTGATATGTGGTATTTTAGCGGGCTGTAGCAGCGTTCCCTCAGATATGGTTCCAGTAGGGGATATGTTAGACACCGCGCCACGTTCTAGCTCAGAGTTGAGACACCCTGAATGGGGTTACGTAACCACGCCATATGTTCCATCGACAAAGCGAGTCGTAAATAGGCAAACCGCATCATCGGAGTCGACTCAAGGCATCACTTCGCTAGAAATGTTTTTAAGCAGAAATAACATTGCTTATGAATCGGTAAGTGGTGAGCATTTAATGGTTCGCTTAAAAGAACAAATGCACTTTCAAACGGGATCGGCTCAATTGTCTCCTCAATCTCAAGGTTGGCTAAGAAGCCTTGGCCATTATCTAGCTGGGCGAACCGATGTTGATGTGGTTATTGATGGGCATGCAGATAATACGGGTGATGCTAATTTTAACGATAACCTCTCAGAATATCGGGCAAAAGAGGTTGAAAAACAGCTTTTAGCAACGAACCTGCCGAAACAACGAATTTTTTCTCGAGGATTTGGTGAGCATATGCCGCAGTGCACGAATGCAACATCCACGGGTAAAGCCTGCAACCGCCGGGTGGAACTAACCTTGATAGTGGGTCAATAAGATTTAAAAAGAGGCACATTATGTGCCTCTTTACGTTTCATTGCTTTAATTGACAAGCGAATAGAGTAATGAACAAGCAACTAGAGTGGTGAAAAAATAAACATAGCGATGGATTAAGCAAATTCTTTTTCGATGTAACCAATGATATCTGCTGATTCATACATCCACTGAACTTCACCGTCTTTTTCAATACGTAAACAAGGGACTTTGATCCGACCACCGCCTTGTTCTAGTGCTTCACGGTGGGTTGGGTCATTCTTAGCGTCTCGCAGCTCAATATTTACAGATTGTCGTTTCATAGCACGACGTACTTTGACACAGAAAGGGCAGGCTTCGAATTGGTAAAGTGAATAGTGCTCAGCTTTTTTATCAATAAATCTTTGCGCTTCTTCGGTGCGTTTGATGCCACGAGGTGAAAAAATGGCGTTGAGAAGTAATATAATCTTTCCCAAAGTCCAACGGATAAACTTCATAATGATCCCTTGATGTACTGTATGTTTTCAGTGTGTCCTCAACTTGTAACGACTAGTGCTAGTCGCTACCTTATTGCTTCAGTCTATCAGTAGTTGTGTGTGAACAAAACCCTGGTTTTTATAAGGAAAATAAGCGTTTAAACCAGCCAAATAGGCTGACTTTCTTTGTTGGGTTTGCTTCTTTGCCCATATAAAAACTTTGCATCAATTCAGTTCTGAATGCATCGACATCCATGCGCTTAATGATGAGCTCATGATTCAATGTGGATTGAGTTTGCTCTGCATGATCATGCGCCAAACTATAATCCATGTGCAGGTAGCCCTGCGTGAACAACCATAAGTGTGTAATGAAAATTAAATCTTCAGCAGACTGGTTAGTAAACTTATCGGCATGTTCATTACCCAACGTTTCATTCAAGACTTGCTGCATCTGCTGAGTAGAAGATGCACTCTGCTCGTAGTTCGCGGTTGCTTCAATATGAGATTTGGTCAGTAAGCCCAATAAATGTAGAGCAGGGGCTTTGTCTGGCTTGTTTTCACACACACGGACAAATAACGGAGCATGTTCTTTTGTCCAACGACGCCTTGCTGCTTGATGTTTCTTAACAAAAGCAATGTCCTTAACCCCCATTTGTTGGATAAGTTCACTAAGCGAGGTCATGACTTTTAAGCTCCTTAACGTTGATTTCAATATGTTGATCGTTAACATCAACAAACAGTGATGTCCCGGTTATCATCACGGACAAACTCGTGCCGCGATCGATGTGGTTTGAAATTTCATCAATCGCATCATAGTCAAAGCTTGAAACCGAAACAGGAAGTCCCGCGAATTTGGTCGAAAATTTATCCCACCAAACGGTTGCTTTGCTGTTGTATGCGTACACATGAACGTTTTTCGCAAGACGTGTGGCTTTTTTTACTCGCTCCGGGTCTGGTTCACCAATTTCAATCCAATCGCGAATGCTCTGATCGTGTTCGATGTGCCAAAGGTCAGGTTCTTCTATCGTCGAGAGACCTTTAGTGAATTCCAAATCACGTTGAGCATTAAGGCAAAATGCAAAAATACGCGCCAGCATACGTTGCAGTTTTTCGGATGGATGCTGAGCGATGGTTAGATTTTTAGAATCGTAGTAATCGTTGTTCATATCGGATATAGCAATCCGAAACTTATATATTGTTGGTTTAAGGGCCATAGAAATATCAGTAAATTGTAGGCAAAAAAATAGCCAGCTAGTAAGCCGGCTATCATATCAAATTCTTTAAAAATTAAAGTACTTTGATTTGCTCTGCTTGAGGACCTTTTTGGCCTTGAGAGATCACGAATTCTACTTTCTGACCTTCAACAAGCGTACGGAAGCCGTCACCAGTGATTGCAGAGAAGTGAGCGAATACGTCAGGACCGTTTTCTTGTTGGATGAAACCGAAGCCTTTAGTTTCGTTGAACCACTTAACTGTACCAGTAGCTGTGTTAGACATGTCTAATATCCTAAATATCTAATGTTTGTGTAATCTTTCGCCTTTATCGGCGCTTATAGCGTGGAAAAATAAATTGCTATTGCGTACCACAGGACGGCGGAATCACAAGTAATCCAACGAAATGTGCAAACAAAGAACTTTCTTTCTAGCCGAGATTGAGTCTAGGTTAAATACTGTCAGAGTCAACAGATATTGCCAGCCAAAGAACAAATATTTGTATATTGTCACTTTTTAAGCAGCGTGCTTTAGATGAAATTGCAATTAAATGACGAGTTTGTGAATTATTAAAGTAAAAACTGTCGGTTTTTCAATGATTTTGACTAGCGTTTTCAGTTTAGTAGCTTGCTGGTAAGACCATTGTATAGAGCGAGAGAATAAGTAGATATCGTCTCTTTATTTACGTGAACTAAGTAAATGTTGAATGGATTTACTTTTAGTGAAACGCAGAATTTAGTGACTATTAAACGCCCAGTTTTAATTCTTATGACATAAATATACGAGAGGAATTATTATTTTTTGATGTATCAACAAGTCGCATCATAAATGTGAATTAATACAATTAAGAATGAATAATTCAATTTTGGTTTTAAGAAAATGGAAAGTTCCCTAAGGGCAAGTAGTCTTTCTTCGCATGCATTGTTGGCGATTATTTGACTTAGAATCGCTAGAACTTCAAATCGCTGCCGCATCTTGTAAATCAAAATACTCTTGCAGAGCCAAGCTGAGGTTGCTTGGGTGTTCAATTTTAACTTGGTCAAAAGTTGACCGAGCCCCCATCGCTTTGTTGCTCTATTGCTATACTCACATGAACTTGATGTTTTTGTTGTTGTTTTCACGAGTCAATGGCGCCAAGCCTAAGGAAAACCATGCGAAATCCAATGGTATTTTTACTGTGTGCACTGTTCTCCTGTTCGTCAATTGCAGAGAGTGCATTCGATATTGTGAAAAAATCGGACCTCGCGATGAGAGGCGAATCCAGTTATAGCGAATCAACCATGGAGATTGTGCGACCTAGTTGGACGCGTTCAATGAGCATGAAAAGTTGGACCAAAGGGACAGAATTGTCGTTAGTTTTGGTTACTGCACCGGCCAAAGATAAAGGGTCGGCTTCACTGAAACGCCACAGAGAAATGTGGAATTGGGTGCCTAGCATCGAGCGGGTGATAAAAATTGCACCATCCATGCTCAGCCAATCTTGGATGGGCTCTGACTTCACCAATGATGACTTGATCAATCAGTCCTCTATTGTTGTGGATTATCAGCACTCGCTTATCGGTGAAGAGCCGTTTGATGGAAGTAGTATGTGGGTAATTGAAGCCGTAGCGAAGCCAGATGCCCCTGTTGTTTGGAGTAAGGTGACGCTTTGGATTTCGAAGTCTAATTATCTGCAAAGGAAAGTGCATTTTTATGATGAGTTCGATGAGCTCGTTAATGAACTGACGACATACGACGTAAAAATACTGGGTGGCAGGGCATTGGCAACTCGGATGGAGATGCACCCAGTGGATGAGCCAGGAAATAAAACGGTACTAACAACGCATGAGGCAGAGTTTGATTTTGATATTGAGGACCGTTTTTTTTCGCAGCAGCAAATGCAGGCACTACGCGATTAAACTCAGTTTTTCAGTTTGCCAACAGCAGGGCTGATAGGAGGAATAACGATGCTGATGACATTGGCTTGGCGGAATTTATGGCGTCAGAAACGTCGTACGTTGCTGACCGCTTCTGCTTTGGCATTGGTCTTGTTCCTCTCTTTGGTTACTCGCTCTTTTCAAGAGGGCAGTTATACGGCCAACATAAAAAACGCAGCCAAGTTTTATAGTGGACTAATCCAACTTCAGCATCCTGATTTTGATGAATCTTCAAGTATTGATGACGTATTACCGCAAAGTGATGCGTTTATATCCCATGCGCGAAGTAACGCCAATATTGATAATGTTCTGCCGCGGATAGAGTCATTCGCGTTGGCGGCAAAAAGTGAGCGTTCAAAAGGCGTCATGGTGCTGGGTGTCGATCCTAGCGCAGAAGACCATTACTCCCAAATCAGCAGTAAAATCATTAAAGGCAACTTTATTGTTAGGGGAAAGCCATCCGTAGTCATAGGAAGTGGTTTAGCTCAATATTTGCAACTCGATGTGGGTGATGAACTGATACTTTATGGGGTTGGATATCGCGGGCAAACTGCGGCAGGCTTGTATCGTGTCGCAGGCGTTATGAAATTTCCATTGCAGCAGCTCGATGCTCAACTGGTGTACATGCCAATTGATATCGCCCAACAGCTATACTCTCTCGATAATCAAGTGACCGCGTGGGTACTCAATGCGGAGAGTTTACGAGCACTGCCAGAAACGGTATATCAATTGCAGCGCAGTTATGGGGAGGGTGTTGCGGTTAGAGATTGGCAAGATTTGTCTCCGGAAATGGCGCAGCAAATCGCCTTAGATAAAGCGGGCGGTATTTTCCTAATATATATTTTGTATGGCATGGTCGGTTTTGGTTTGTTTGCGACCATTCTTATGACGACGCTGGAGCGCCAAAGAGAATTTGCCGTTATGTTGGCAACAGGCATGTTGAGATCGAAATTGGTCACGTTATTGGCGATTGAATCTCTGTTGATATCCATCATTGGAATCGTGTTAGGCGTCGCATTAAGTATTCCTGTCTTAAGTTACTTCTATTTCCATCCTATCGAGATCACGGGGGATGCGGCAAAATTGATGCTGGAGAGTGGTTTTGATCCTATCGTTCCGGTCTCTGTTGACCCAGTGCTATTGTTGGATCAAATACTCGTCGTTTTATTCATTATGATGCTGTGTCTGCTTTACCCTATTTCACGGCTGCTTCGTTTGCCTATCGTTGATGGGTTAAAAGGAGGAATGCATGCTGGTTAAACTCGCTTGGCGAAACTTATGGCGAAATAAATTGCGCACGTCAATCATGCTTGGGGCGATGGTCTTTGGTTTGGTTGGGGTGGTTGTAATGATGGGTTTCATGAACGGCCTAGTTGACAGCATGATTAAAAATGCCATTGCATGGCAAACCAGTCATTTACAAGTTCATCAAAAAACGTTTTTGGTTAACCCGGAGATAAAAGCGGTGATTCCAAACGCAAGTGAATTATCTGATGATCTTATTGCTCAGCCAGGCGTCGCCTCGGTGTCGGCACGGTTTTTAGCTGACGGAATGATTGCATCGGCGCGAAGTTCGAGGGGGGTACGAATTAATGGTATTAACCTTTCTCAAGAGCAACAAATTACACCGTTAGTTGATCATATTACGGATGGTGAATGGCTAGATGAAGAGGGGCGCAATCCCATTTTAGTCTCTCAAAAAATCATGGACCGCCTTAAGCTAAAAGTAGGGTCAAAAGTGGTGATCACCTTATCTGATATTCATGGTGACGTAACGGGCGCAGCATTTCGAGTTCGCGGTGTATTCAGTACCCCATCAACGGTTTTTGATGAGGGAAATGTGTATGTTCGAAAAGGAGATTTGGAAAAACTTGCGGGTATCAAAGGGGCACATGAAATCGCGATACTTCTCACTACAAACGATAGTGATTCCCTAGATATAGCGAAAGTCTTTGTTGAAGACGCGCTCCCATCTCAGCACTCCAATACTCTTATTGTAAGAACATGGCCAGAAATACAACCCTTGCTATCCACCATGATGGATGCCATGAAAGTGTCAAACCAGATCACGCTAGTGGTTTTTGTCCTCGCGATGACGTTGGGCATCATCAATATTATGTTGATGTCAGTGTTCGAGCGTACTCGTGAATTTGGCGTTTTAATGGCTGTCGGAATGCAAAAGCACAAAATAAGGATGTTGATTGTTTTAGAAACGTTGCTGCTGGGACTCACCGGTTGTGCGTTAGGGTTACTTTGCAGTGTTGTGTTACTCAACGTGTTAGGCGTTACGGGGCTGTCATTAGGTGGTCTTGCTGATGGTCTTGGTATGTATGGTGTGGATACGTTACTTTACCCCCGAGTCTCTCTTTCAGAATATCAGATGATTTTTCTGGCGATCATCGTGGCGAGCCTGCTCGCGGCATTGTACCCAGCGCAACAAATATTAAAGCATCAACCCGTAGACGCCATGGCGGAGAAAATCTGATGACAATAAAGTTAGAAAAATTAACCAAAACCTATAATCCAGACAGTGATTTTCCCGTTCATGCTGTTAAGTCCGTCGATCTAGAAATCAAACAAGGGGAATTTGTCGCTATTATGGGACCATCAGGTTCAGGCAAAACGACCTTACTCAATATGATTGGTGGCATTGATGTTCCAAGCTCTGGAAGTGTAGAGATAGATGGCTGCCTTGTTTCTGATATGTCAGAGAAAGAACTCATAGCCTACCGGCGTGACAACATCGGCTTTATCTTTCAAGACTACAGCTTGTTGCCTGTATTGACGGCATTAGAGAACGTTGAGTTTGTCATGCAGTTACAGGGCAAAACGGAAAGAGAGTGTTACGATCGTGCTAGTTCATTATTGGAGCAAGTTGGCCTTTCTGCGCAGATGAATAAAGTGCCAGGAAAAATGTCCGGAGGGCAACAACAAAGAGTCGCTGTTGCTCGGGCTCTTGCACCAAAGCCTCGCTTTGTCATGGCGGATGAGCCGACGGCAAACTTGGATGCTAAAAGTACGACAGAGCTACTCGATATTATGGAGCGCCTCAGTGAACAAGAGGGGACGACTTTCATTTTCTCTACTCATGATACGAGAGTGATAAAGCGCGCTCATCGCATTATCGTTTTCGAGGATGGACGATTAGTGAGGGACTTCGCGAATATCGACAGCACTTTTGAGAAAAACCATGCCTAGCCCAACGGGTACGTACAATATGTTGAGAATACTTAGGCTGTTTAGGACAGCGTTAGTGTTGTTATTTTTCGTGATTCTCTCTTTAAATGTACGTTCTGCTGTGCCGGGATTAGAGCCTAAAAAAAGTTGGCAACTCGATGGATACGTTAAATACATGGCGACGTATGCGATGCCAAAAACTCAGTCCAATACGCTTGATCATCTGCTTCACAATCGCATGAATTTTGAATATCGCTTTTCTGATGAATGGCGAGTCAATGTAGGAATGCGCAATCGAGCACTATGGGGAGATGCTTTAGATTTGCCGGGGTATGCAGAGCTTGTAGCGTTGGATAATGGATATTTCGACTTGAGCAAAAATTGGCGAGAAGGTGATGTGATTTTCAACACGCAACTCGATCGATTGAATGTGACGTGGAACAAAGATACATGGAGGGTGAGAGCAGGGCGCTTTCGTGTCAATTGGTCCATGAATACGATTTGGAACCCCAACGATATTTATAACGCTTATTCCATATATGATTTCGATTATGAAGAGCGAGCAGGGACAGATGCCGTTTCCATCTCGAAATCGCTTGGTTTTGCCGATGGAGTTGATGTGATTTTTGCTCCTGCTAAGGATTCCGGACAAGACAGTACAGCACTGCGTTATTTGGCGAATCAGGCAGGATGGGATTATCAATTGCTAGTAGGGCGTTCACGCTTGGATTACGTAATTGGAGCGGGATTTTCGACGGATTTATATGAAGCTGGTGTTCGAGGGGAAGTGAGTTGGTTTGACCCTGTTAACGCAACTTATCAAGGAAAAAGCGTTATGCAGACTAAAAGTACTATTCAAAACCAAAGCACCCTGCAAACCAGAAGCCTCCCGCAAACTAGAAGCTCCCCACAAACCAAAAGCACCAAGCAAACGACAGTGGCAAGTCTTGAAATGGATTACAGCTTTGGTGGAGAGCGGAATTGGTTAGGCAGAACGGCATGGTTGTATATTTCTGCACCTCAAGATGTGAATAGTGCGTTGGCATATTTAAATCTCCCATTAGATGCAAAAACCTTAAGCTTCACACGTCATACTTGGTATGGTGATGTGAGTTTTGACCTTACTTCATTAAATCGGCTAACGTTATCCGCGAGCTATTATGATGATCATTCTTACTTTTTAGGCGCATCGAGTACGTACTCTTTGGCGAATGACTGGCAACTCCTTACGGTTATTCAAGCGTTTGGTGGCGGTGACGATAGCTTATTTGGTGAGGATCCAACCACTTTAGTTTTTGCCAATATTAAATACAGCTTCTAACTCAACATGACTTTCATACCAATCGAAGCAAAGTTTTCAAGCTTTTCTCTGTCTTAAGTCTGTTCGCTTAGTGACTGTGACTGTGACTGTGACTGTGATTGGGATCAGGCATTACGAGGTCGAGCATTACACAAAAGAGCGCTGACTAAGTGAGTAATTCGTTGTTTTTAAACATTACATGCTACATACCCTTAACATTTGTTCAGATGTCGTTATATTAGAAGCTCATCGTTGTTAGGAGTTTATGGATGAACCTTACGATATCAGGGAAGTTGCAGCTCAGTTTTGTGCTGCTAGCCGTACTTTTTATGGCATCAGCGGTATTCACGTATCGCAACGTCGCGTCCGTTGAGCAATACGCCTCTTCGTTACTTAAATCTGATCTACCGACAGTGGATACCAGTCGAGGTATTCAACAGTCCGTTCAAGCCTCGCTTTCTTCTATTCGAGCCTACATGCTGTTAGGAGGCGATGAAGAGGCAAATGCTCGTCTAAGTGAAGATGTACGTAATATTATGGCATCAACGGACGAATCTCTTCCTACGTTAAAGACTTTGATCTCAGAACAGGATTTTCAAACGACTCAAAGCCAATGGAATGCGGTGAAAGAGTCGTTAAATCAGTTGCTTGAGTTTAGCCACAGTGACGAGAATTTACCCGCGCACAATTTATTCATAAACGAAGCGGCTCCGATTGCTGAGGTGGCGTTGGATCAGCTGCAAAGTTTGATCAATGAGGAGTCAGGGAACCCATTTGGTGGTGACAGAAAGCGACTTTTTAAAGTTTATGCTGACAGCTATACCTCGCTAGCAAATGCGCTTTCTGCATTGCGCGATTTTTTACTGTATGGGCAGCAAGAGCATTTAGAAAAGTACCAAGACTTTATCAAATACCATAATCAATCTGTAGCGGAAATCGACAGTAAACTGGATAGGCTTTCGGACAACGATAAATCGTTGTGGTCACTGTTTAAAGAGATGCAACAGCTATACTTTCCCCTCGCTGAGCAGGTGATTGCATTGCGACAGTCACCAGAATGGAACACATCGAACGTGTTAATGGCCAATGAGTTGCTGCCAGCAGCAAGTTTGCTGGAGCAGAGTTTAGAAACCATAGTCGTGACGCAGCAACATCGCGCGGACCTAAGCGGTCAGGGGATCAATCAGTCGATTAAGAACGTGCTCACAACCATGTTGATTGCAGCAGGCTTGGTACTTTTATCTGCGATTGTGATTTCAAAATACATGGGTAATACCATTGGTCGACGTGTGAAGAATTTATCTGAGCGAGCAAGCACGATCGCTTCAGGTGATGTATCTCAATCGCCTTTAGCTGTCGTTGGAACTGATGAATTGGCCGATCTGACCGATTCTATTAATCGCATGAACGAGTCATTGGCAAACATTGTCTCCGGAGTAAGCGATAAAGCACACCAAGTGGATGCCAGCATGGGTGAGTTGCTCGACTCTGCCCAAGCGACTACAGCGAACGTTGAACACCAACAAGCGCGCATCGTGCAAATGGGTGAGCAGTTGGATGAGATTGCTATGGCTGCACGAAACACATTGGATCAAGCGCATCAATCGGTCAAGAAGTTGTCGGACTCTAAAGAGGAACTTGAACACGGAAGAAATGCGCTGGAGCAAAACAAAGTTACGATGGAAGATTTGCATGGACGAATAGAATCAGCCAATACACAAGTTTCACAGTTAAGTCGGGAAAGCGAAGCCATCGGCCGAGTAACAGAGGTCATTGAGGGGCTTGCAGAACAAACGAATCTATTGGCTTTGAATGCGGCCATAGAAGCTGCAAGGGCTGGAGAGCAAGGTCGTGGTTTCTCTGTTGTGGCTGACGAAGTACGTATGCTTGCGACCAGAACGACAGAATCAACCACTGAGATTAACGGTATTGTTCATGCCATTCAGCGTTCAACAAACTCTGTGGTTCAAGAAATAGAGCAGAGCCAATTATTGGCTGAGCAAGGCTCGGATCACATTGAGAAAGCCGTAACACGTTTGGTGTCTACCACAGAAGAGATCGGCTCACTGAATGGGCAAATGTCTGAACTTGCCGCCGCCGCCGAGCAGCAATCTCATGCCACAAACTCGATCACAGATTTGATGTCTGACATTACTCAATCCGTTGATGAAGTGTCTAACAACAGTCAACATGCCTCTGATACATCGTTACAGGTGAAGCAACAAGTGACAGAACTCAATCAACAAATGGCGACGTTTAAAACCACATAAATGCACGAATAATAGCAAAAGCCCAGCACAGTTGAGACAAAGTGCTGGGCTTTTTGCTGGATTGTACTCCTATATTCTACATTTTGCTCATTGTATTTAGCTATTTTAATCATAGATAAAACCAAATTTTCATCATTCTCGCTGAGTCGTAATATCACTTCATCGGCAGCAAACACTGCAAAAGAATTCTAACTTTATTCTCTTAGGAGCAAGATCATGAGTAAACAAGCAAGCCTAATTGGTTTAGACAGCCAACAATCAGAACAACTTGTACAACAACTGAATCAACTTCTTGCGCATTACCAAGTGTTTTATATGAATACACGCGGTTATCACTGGAACATTAAAGGCAAACAGTTCTTTGAACTTCATGTGAAATTTGAAGAAATTTATACCGATCTACAATTAAAAATTGATGAACTTGCTGAACGTATTTTGACGCTGGGTTACACCCCTGCGCATGCATTCAGTCATTACTTAGAATCGAGTGAAATCAAAGAACATCAAAATGCAACTTCCGGTCAGGAATGTGTGCAAGGCTTAGTCGATGGCTTTAGCGTACTGCTCATTAAGCAGCGTGACATTTTACAAAATGCGGGTGATGCGGGTGATGAGGGTACGGCGGCATTGATGAGTGATTACATCCGTGAGCAAGAAAAACTAATGTGGATGCTGAACGCTTACCTACAGAGTTAAGTTGAAAGTAAGAGGCGCGTTTGGGAAAGCGCGAATCAATCGGGAATAAGTCAGAGGGGCACGTTGGTGCCCCTTTTAGTATGTCTGCTATGTGCGCTCTAACGAGAGAAAATAACCGAGCAAATCGCTTAACTCCCCAAGCGATAAAGAAGCTGAGTTGTTGAATGCCAAATCGTGACCATGATGAATGAGACAAGAGGGCATTTGTGCGTTATACGCGGTCTGCAAGTCGTATAAGTAGTCTCCCACATAAAGAACCTCATGTGGTAGTAAGCGCCACTCTTTAGCCAGTACTTGTAGCGATAATGGGTTGGGCTTTGGAGGGAAACATTCTCGAGTGATAACTCGCTCTACGGTGATTTGGTTGTGTTCAAGTTTTCGTTGCGTTGCGATTTGACAATTACGGGTAACGATGGCGGTCTTGAACGCTTTTTGATGTAAATGCGCCAAGAGTTCATGGCATCCAATCATAGGGGAGGAGTGTTCGGCATCAGAGATTTCATGGTCAAAAATGACGTTATGTGCATGCTCCCTGAGATGTGGATGATCGAGTGCATCGACAAAATTCAATAAGTCTTCGCTTGGGGGGCAACCGAGTTGGCGGCGTAAATCGGTGAAGTTCATATCAGAGCTCACCAAGGTGTTGTCTAAATCAAACACGACAGCTTTAATTTTTTTGAGCTGCAAACGGAATGGAACCATAATGACCTCGTACAACATAATCGGAACGGTAATCAATTTAGCTTCTAACCTAACTGAACTATCTTTTTAAAAACAAAAAGTTAATTAAATTTAGTTTAGAACTCCTTGGTTGCTTTGTACGAAAATAAATCAATCACGTATCACAAAGTTTGAAAGCGGTTTAAGTCACGATGTTTTGTCAGGAGTGCTTTCAATGACCTCAAGCTGAAAGATCTTTCCGCTATCTGTGGAAAAATAAATGTAACCATCAGGACTCACCGTAATATCTCTGACACGCTCCCCGAGGTTTTCCATCAAGCGTTTCGATTCAGTGAGTTTTCCATTCTTAATCGAGACCACATTAATGTGCGCAAGCTTCAGTGCGCCAGCCAAGATCTTCCCATCCAGTTCTGGGTATTTATCACCTCGGTATAAAATCATGTTACTAGGTGCGATAGAGGGGATATACACCAGTTTTGGATCGATCATTCCTGGTAAAGATTTTGCTTCTCCTACATCAAGTGGCCCCCAGTATTCTTTGCCGTGGGAGGCTTTTGCCCAGCCGTAGTTTGCGCCTTTCTTAATCAGGTTAATCTCATCGCCACCGCGCGGTCCATGCTCAATAGACCAAAGTTGGTTGGTTGTTTGATCATAGAACATCCCTTGTGGATTTCGATGCCCATAGCTCCAAATTTCAGGGCGGGCTTGCGAGTCTTTGAATGGGTTATCTGTTGGTACAGAGCCATCAAGGTTAAGACGAAGAATGCTACCGGCATGGGTTTGGGTGTCTTGGCCATTGTCGCGCTCTCCGCGATCACCAATAGAGAAGTAGACTTTGTCGTCAACAAATGCAATACGGCTGCCGTAGTGACGACCTGTGTCCGTGATCGCGTCTGCAACAAATAAGTCTTTCCAACCCACGAGCTGATTGTTTTGTAATTGCGCCGTCGCTAACACAACAGTGTTGCCTTTATTGGTGCGCTTACTGTAGGTAAAGAAGAGTTGTGGTTTTTGCTTGTCGGAATTGGGAGCGAGCGCAACATCCAATAAGCCCGCTTGACCGCTGGTGTTTACATCGGGGACGTTAAACAGCTTTTGAGGTTTGCCGGATGTGATATCAAGTAACGAAACCGTACCGTTCTTTTCATTGACGATAATGCGTTGGTTATCTAAGAACTCGATTCCCCAAGGTATTTGAAATCCGTTTGCCACTTCATTTGCTCGGTATTCGGCGGCATTAGCAGAAAGGGACAAACAAGTGAGTAGGGCACTAGCAATCGTTCTCATGGATCCTTCCAATATGAATCGTGTCAATGCTTAAAAACTAACACTAAAAGAGGACGTTTGGCAGAGCATTACTTGTATAACAATGTAAAAAATCCCCGATACGAGATCGGGGATTGAATTTAAGCAATAGAGAAGTATTGGCTCAGTGAGCTTACATCGCTTCTTCGAAGATCTTAGAGATTTCTTCGTGCGTTGCTTGTTTAGGGTTAGTGAAACCACAAGCATCTTTTAGTGCGTTGTCTGCAAGTGTTGGGATGTCTTCTAGCTTCGCACCAAGCTCTTTGATGCCTGATGGGATACCTACATCTTTTGCTAGTGCAACAATAGCGTCGATAGCCGCAGCTGCGCCTTCTTCCGCTGACATACCCTCAACGTTTACGCCCATCGCTTTCGCTACGTCGCGTAGACGCTCAGGACATACTTGTGCGTTGTAACGTTGCACGTGAGGTAGAAGAATCGCGTTACAAACACCGTGTGGCAGGTCGTAGAAACCGCCTAGTTGGTGCGCCATTGCGTGTACGTAACCTAGAGATGCGTTGTTGAACGCCATACCTGCCATGAACTGCGCGTATGCCATTTGCTCACGAGCTTCTAGATCTTCACCGTTTTTCACTGCTGTGCGCAGGTATGCTTGAATCAACTCGATCGCTTTTATTGCTACAGCGTCAGTGATTGGCGTTGCCGCGATAGATACGTAAGCTTCCACAGCGTGCGTCAGTGCATCCATACCTGTTGCCGCGGTTAGCGAAGCAGGTTTCGCAAGCATTAGCTCAGGGTCATTTACAGAGATAAGTGGCGTTGTGTGCTTATCAACGATAGCCATCTTAATGTGACGCTCTTCGTCAGTGATGATGCAGAAACGAGTCATTTCAGATGCTGTACCTGCAGTCGTGTTGATTGCAATAAGTGGCATCATTGGTTTTGCAGACTGATCTACGCCCTCGTAATCACCGATTTTACCGCCGTTAGAAGCAACAAGCGCGATGCCTTTTGCACAGTCGTGTGGAGAGCCGCCACCTAGCGAGATCACGAAGTCACAGTCGTTATCTTTAAGCAGTGCTAAACCGTCATTTACGTTACTGATCGTTGGGTTTGGTTGAGTGCCATCGAACACAACGGTTGCTACGCCGCGTTCTGTGAGTAGATCTTGAACCTGTTTTACTACGCCGATTTGGTTAAGAATCTTATCCGTAACAATCAAACCTTTTTTAAAGCCTTGAGATTGGATGCTGTCTGTTGCGTCTTTCAAACAACCAGCGCCCATTAGGTTTACAGTAGGGATAAAAAATGCACTTGTCATATTGGATTGCTCCGTCGTTATTTTTAATAATCTTTCTTAATCTGTCATTAACTCTCGCATACCCTGTTCTTGATTTAGTTTGATCTAGAACAAGTTTACCCCCTAAGGAGTATCTTTAAGCCGGAAAGTGTGATGGCAGTCTTGTTGCACAATGAGTTGGTGCAACACCTAATTAACTTAGCGCAAATAATTTATTTAACACGTAAACGATTGCAGAAATTGGCGGAACTTGTGAGGTTTTTGTCTCAGTTATACTAAAGTATAAAAAATCCCCATTAATATGTTATCTATCAATGGGGATGGGTATAATGTGTTGTAAGCAAACGTTTCCTTTTTATGCTATTTCGACCAACTTATTGACCAATTTATCGATGCCTGACGCTGCTTGTGAGATATTTTCCGCTAACATATAAGCTGGAGTGGAAAGGACCTTATGATTCTCATCAAAATGGACTTCATCAACTTGGCAATCAATGTGTTCACCACCCATTCGATCAAATGCCGCGGCCGTGGCTTCATCGTTGCCTATGGTGCCTTTTACGCCTTGGTCATAAATCATAGGGATAATGGTCGGTGCAATACACAAATAGCCAGCCGGTTTGTTTGCTTTTGCAAATGCGCGGCATGCCTGGGCCACGTGAGTATTGATTGAACACTCTGCGCCTGCGATGGCAAAGTCGGTAAGGTTTTTGGCTACCCCAAAGCCGCCAGGAAGAAGCAGAGCATCGTATTCGTCGACATTCAATTTCGCAACATCGTCAATGTTACCGCGAGCAATACGTGCCGATTCGACTAAAACGTTACGTGTTTCATCCATTTCTTCGCCGGTTTTATGGTTGATAACGTGGAGTTGGTTTATGTTAGGAGCAAAGCAGTGCCATGTTGCTCCTGCTCTTTCAATGGCATATAGGGCGAGTACGGCTTCGTGAATTTCAGTGCCGTCATAAACGCCAGAGCCACTTAGTATAACTGCGATTTTTTTCATGATTGAATCCCTTACTCAGAGCTGCCCTTAGATTGACCATCATTATCTAAGTCTTGTTTTTCCGAATGTGTTTCAACGTTTTCACTTTCGTTGTCTTCATCATAGTAGCGTACAACAAAAGGTGTCAGCATGACGCTCGATGGTAGAAAATGCTTCATATTCAACTCCAACCGCTCAATAGAATCTTCTTTATACCGAATTTGGAAAAACACTTCGTTGAAGCTGATCATTTTTGAGGTAAGCTTGCTCTTTCGATCGTATCCCTGAGTAGTAGGTCACATAGATAAAATGCAATCCGTACAGTTTCGTTTCACTCTTTATGGCTGTGTAGCCATCCTTTTCTGGAGCTGTTTACTTGGTATCGCAAGGCTCGTTACAGAAAGTTTAGGGCCTGTTGGTGGGGCCGCTTTACTTTACTCGCTTAGCGCTCTGTTCTTGTTGATTGTTGTGGGTATTCCAAAGCTCTCTTATTTTTCGCCTAAGTACTTATTACTTGGTGGAGCGATGTTTGCCTGTTACGAAATTTTTCTCGCACTTGCATTAGGCTATTCCCACTCGCGATCTCAAGCGATAGAAGTTTCAATCGTCAATTATCTGTGGCCTGCCTTGACGGTATTGTTTGCCGTGTTAGGAAGTAACAAGAAACCTCATTGGTTACTTTATCCAGCCGTTACGCTCGCGTTCGTCGGGGTCGCTTGGACAGTGAGTGGCGATAGTGGTTTATCACCTAGCCAGTTAATAGATAACGTTAGCAGCAATCCTTTGGTGTACTTTATGGCTTTTTCTGGTGCAGTCATTTGGGCCGTATATTGTAATTTGACGCAAAGGCAACAATCCAAACACAACGCGATTACTTTGTTCTTTATTGCTACCGCGGTTTCTCTATGGGTCAAGTATGCATTTGCCGATGAGCCTCCGATGACGTTTAGTTGGGCTGCAATGGGTTACTTGTTTTCTGCTGCAGTATTAATGGCAGGCGGCTATGGCTTGTGGAATATCGCGATTGTCGGGGGGAATATGGTGTTTCTTGCCACCTTGTCGTACTTCACACCTATTTTTTCTGCGCTGTTTTCTTCAATCATTCTTGGTGTGACGTTAAGCCACAGTTTTTGGCAAGGGGTGGTCATGGTGACGCTTGGCTCTCTTATATGTTGGTTAGTCACGAGAGAAAAACGTCAACCATCGAAGTAATGATTTTATGGCTTTCTGATATAAAAAAGCGCCAAGCTGAAGTGATGCTTGGCGCTTTTTTGAGTTCTCATTTATGCTCGTTGTTTCTTTGTTGTTTGCGGAGCTTGTAGATTCTCGCTGAGCGTGAGGTTTTCGTTGATCTTGAGGTTTTTCTGAGCTTCGGGTTCTTACTGTTCTTGTGGTTCTTACTGCTTTTGAGCTTCTTACGGCTCTTAAACATCCCACTGCGCTTGATGGTACTCTAGTAAGCGACGTTTAAGTTTAGTTGAAGTTTGAACCTGTGCTTCGATAGACGTTTAGTTAGCTGTTTACGAGTTTGTTCGAGTGTATCTAATTGAAGCGTATCGTCATCCACATGAACATCGACATTCACTCGAAGCTCTTGACCAACTTTAGTGACACCTGCCAACTTTAATTGGTGTTCTGTCACTTTTTCTATTTCAAGTACATCGTTACCTACGCTCTGACAAAGCTCTTTGCTTGGCGTCATCATCAGTAGCTCACGTAGCGCACTCACAAGCATATCAAACGGTACTTTTAGAAAGTAGAAGCCCATCAATAGCATCATCATTGGGTCAGCGTAAACTGCGTAGTGCGCATAAGGCGTAAGTGATATTAACCATGCAGCGACAAAACCTACGGTAACCGCAACACTAAGCAGCGTATCCATTAGCCATTGTTTTTTCTCAGCTTCAATAAGACCAGATGAAAAACGACGGCTTTTCTGGGCCATAAACCACCAAGCATAACCACAACCAACGACGTTTACGATACCAAAAATGGTTGCGATAGAAGCATTCACCTCTCGGCCACCGGACATCAATGCCGTTACTGCTGAATACAATGAAAAGCTCACAACAACTAAAATCACAGCGGCTTTAATTGCAATCACAACAGGTTCTAGTACAGCTTTACCGAAAGGAAAAATAGATTTTGATGGTTTGCTGATGTAGTACGACGCGGCCAGTGACAATAAAGTTAACAGCAGACTGACGAGAGAATAAACACCATCAAACACAATGACAATAGAGCCAACAAGCAAGCCTAGCACCATGCCTCCAATCGCAAACCCAGAAGCTAAAAGGGCTGAGAAAGTTAAGATGCGGTTTTCGTTTTTGCTTGTCCTGTCACACATAAAAATTGCCTTCGTTTATTACGTCCTTACATTCTTCTCTTGCAGACGAATTTAAGCAAATAGAAACTGTGTAACTTTTAAACGAAGCAATAGGGAGTTATAAGTAATATGTTTTAATACAATGACTTATTGTGATAACTTACTGTCAATAATATTGACGCTCACTGATGGATGACTCGATACACGATGTATTCAGAAGTCGAATAGATACTTAGAAGTCAAATAAATAGTCACTTAACTTATCGGCTAGCCAACTCATTGCTGGGTGTTCGGTTTGGCCATTTGGAATGAACATGCAGTAATCTTCTTGTGTTAAACCATAGGTGTGTTTGATGACTGCGAGCTTTTGATGGCGCAAGTAGTGTCTGATCAAAGGTTCTGGCAGTACACCCCAAGCGTCTTCTTCTAAAATGGTATTAAGCATGTAATCGAAGCTGGAGAAACCGATATATCGTGTTGAGAATGGTTGAAGCTCTGGATTATCTTTTTCGTTAAGGTAAACCATCAAAGCTTGCATTTGATTTCTTAAATCTTCATCGGTAACACGGCGCATTTTTCTTAATGGATGCTCGTAGCTACAAACCGACATCATGCGGATTTTACCCAAAGGGTTGTAAACAATGTGTGGATCGTCGACGCGTTCGTAATCGACCCCAAAAGCAAAATCGACTTGTTGCGTACTGACAAGGTTTGCTAAATCACCACTTGACGCCAAAATCAGGTTAAACGTCGTAGAGGGGAAGCGATTGTTGAGCGTATGGGATAATTCTTGCCATAACTCATCTGGCAGCGAATCATCTCGAGCGACCCATATTTCGGCGTTGAAACCATCAGAGACTTGGGCGCAGGTCTTTTTTATGCGTTGCGCGGTAACTAACAAGCTTTCGCAATCTTTGTAAATCGCTTTACCCGCTTCAGAAAGAGTGAGCTGATTACCGGTACGGTTGAATAGCTCGACGCTCAAGTCTTTCTCAAGTGCCTTGATAGACATACTGAGTTTGGTTCGGTTGCAGTCGAGCAGTCGAGCGGCCTCAGAAACCGATCCACTATCCGCAATTGTACAAAACGCTTCAACTTGAGCTAAGTTCATGATTCAGCAAGACCTAAACAGAAATGATGGTAAAACAGCAATGGGAAAACAACACGTGTTGGAATGGATGCCCAATGCTTAGAGAGATTAACGAAAAAAACGCGCTTCTGCCAGATAACTCTATGGTGTTTTGATGTTTTTGCGGTACTCTATGAGGGTTACAAGAAGTGAACATGGAGGCCAAGATGGCACAAGATTGGGACGGCTTAGCAAAGAACTGGGAATCAAACCCAGCAACAGAACAATTTGCTCAGTCGGTGTTTGCACAGTTACAACAGCTTACTCAGCTTGATGGCATTAAAATATTGGATTTTGGATGTGGGACCGGGCAACTAAGCCAATTGTTGTCTCCACTTGCGAAAGACATCGTTGCACTGGATGCATCAGAAGCGATGATTGAAGAGCTAGATAAAAAAGAGTTGCTCAATGTTGAACCCGTTGTCGATGCGTTGTCACGTGGTTTAGCTGCCCAGCACCCAGCTTTTCGTGGTCAGTTTGACCTTGTTGTTGCTTCCTCTGTATTGGCGTTTGTCGAAGATGCTGACGCATCGTTAGAAATATCGCGCTCGTTACTTAATAAAGATGGCTATTTTGTTCACTTTGATTGGATTGCAGAATCCGAAAAAGAGGGCTTTACACTAGCAAAATCAGAGGCTGCATTAGTGAATGCGGGCTTTAAAGATGTGGAATCAAAGAAAGTATTTGAAATCACGTCAGATGGACAAACGATGTCTGTTTTAATGGGTATTGGACGTCGTTAAACGAGATAAAGATTTTGATAAAAGCGAGCGGTGTTGCTCGCTTTTTTGTTCGGTTTTTTTGTTCGTAAGTAGCTAACTTTGGTTGCCAGTCATATCGTTTTCTAGTGAGTCACTAGGGTTAGCATTTGCTCATCGTCATCTTTTTGATCTCTTGCAAGATGTCAGGGTTAGCAATGGCCCCCATGTTCTCGACGGGCTTACCATTAATGATTTGTTTCACCGCAAGCTCGACCAGTTTTCCCGATCGAGTTTTGGGAATATCACTGATTGCAAAAATTTCGCTAGGCACATGTCGCGGTGAACAAGCCGCCCGCAAGGTAGTGTTGATTTCTGCGATTAGGCTTTCAGTCAGTTCGTCACCTTGCTTGAGTTGCACAAATAACCAAATTTGCTCATTACGCTCAATTTCTTTTCCGACAGCTATTGAATCGACAACGCTTTCAAGCGCGTTAACTTGCTGATAAATCTCCGCAGTGCCGATTCGGACACCACCAGGATTGAGTGTCGTGTCGCTGCGACCAAAGAAGATAAAACCACCCGTTTTCGTTCGCATGACATCATCACCATGATGCCAAATGTTCTCAAACTTATCCCAATACGCATGGTGGTAACGCGCTCCCGAGTCGTGCCAGAATCCTGCGGGGAAATTGGGGATAGAATTACCACAAACGAGTTCACCACGTTCTTCTGTTACCGTCACACCGTTCTCGTCAACTGCTCTAGCATCGATGCCGAGCCCCGCATTTTGACATTCTCCCCTATAGACGGGCGAAATGGGGTTTCCTAATACAAAGCAGCCGCAAATATCCGTCCCACCAGAGATTGAAGCTAAATGCACATCGTGCTTGATGTGTTGGTATACATAATCAAACTGTTCGGGATAAAGGACAGAGCCGGTTGAGCATAGTGTTTTAAGTGACGGTAGTTCAAAATGATCAATGGGCGAGAGGCCTGTTTTCTCTATGGCTTCTAAATATTTAGCAGATGTTCCGAATAGACAGATCTCTGCGCGCTGTGCGAGACTCCACAGCACGTCGGTGTGTGGGAAAACTGGGCTACCTTCGTAGATCACTAGACACGCACCACTAGCCAGTGCTGAAACATGCCAGTTCCACATCATCCACCCGCAAGTTGTATAATAAAAAACACGATCTTTTGGCTGAATATCGCAGTGAAGTTGATGTTCTTTGAGGTGATTGAGCATGGTGCCACCTACGGAGTGAACAATGCACTTCGGTTTTCCTGTGGTTCCAGAAGAATACAGAACAAACAAAGGATCATTAAACTTAACGCGATGGAAGCTCAATGACTGGGGAGCGTATTGACTTAACAGGCTGTCCCAATCTTGGGTGCAAACGTCGCACTCAAAAACATGAGGCTTGAGGTAGCCAATTTGACAGACTTGTTTAATGCCGGGTAATTGGTCTGCAATTTCTTGGTTCTTTTCCGCCATATCAAACATTTTGCCATTAAACGTATAACCGTCGCAGGTGAACAGCACTTTGGGCTTTACTTGGCCGAAGCGTTCAATCACACTCTCAACCCCGAAATCGGGTGAGGTCGATGTCCATATTGCGCCTAAGCTTGTGGCTGCGAGCATCGCAATGATCGTTTGTGGAATATGCGGTAAATAGCCGGCCACGACATCACCGCTTTCGACACCACATTCTTGCAACCATTGCTGCACACTAGAGACTTCATCGCAGAGCGCTTGCCATGTGTAAGTTTCACGATGTTCCCGTTCGTTCTCAAACCAGATCGCGAGTTCATTTGGGTTTTGAAATGCTAAACTCAGTAAGTTTTCCGCATAATTCACTTGTGCATCGGGAAACCATAACCGATCTCTATTTGTGATCGGAGCTTGCCAATGGCTTGTTCCCAACACACTGACATCATCGCCTTGGCTACCGATTAAGTCACAAAACAACCAGACTTCTTGCCAGAATTTTTCATCTTGCTCAATCGACCATTGATGGAGGTCATCGTAGTTTTTAAGCGCATGCCCTTGACGATTAATGTGGTCAATAAACTGGGTAATGTTCGCCTGGTGAATTCGATCATCCGTTGGCTGCCAAACTTTGCTGTCCTTATGCATTTGCGTCCCCAATAACAAACTTTTAACAGGTTTAGTCTGGAGTGAAGCAGGGGTATTGTCAAACCTGTTTAAAAATCAATCAGCTCATATAAATCATATTGTTACGAGTGAATGTAAATAAAACGTTACACGCCGAATAAGTGAACAAAACCAAGCAGATATTGGAAGCGTAAATCAGAATGGATAGGCTTGATGTAAAGGGATTGTTAACGGAGGCGTGTGATGACTCAATACCATTCTAAGCCCGTCAGTGAAGATGGCATAGTAAATTGGAGTACTGAAGAGAACGCAATTTGGCATGATTTGGTGGCGAGGCAAATGAGCGTGATTCAAGGGAGAGCTTGCGATGCTTACTTACATGGTTTGAAGTTGCTCGATCTACCGAGAGATCGTGTTCCACAGTTACCAGAGATCAATCGCGTTTTGATGGAAACCACCGGTTGGCAAGTGGAGCCAGTTCCAGCGTTGATTGATTTTGATCGATTTTTTAATTTGTTGGGAAATAAGCGTTTTCCTGTCGCCACGTTCCTGCGATCACGTGATGAGTTTGATTACCTACAAGAGCCTGATTTTTTCCATGAAATTTTTGGGCATTGCGCAATGTTGACCAATCCAGATTTCGCCGCTTATACCGAACATTACGGTCAGTTAGGTCAGGCCGCGACGCCAAAACAGCGAGCATACTTGGCACGTTTGTATTGGTTTACGGTTGAGTTTGGGTTGGTTAGAGAGGGGAAACAAACCAAAATCTATGGGGGTGGGATTCTTTCATCGCCAGGCGAGACGCTCTATTCATTGGAAAGTGATGTGCCGATTCGTGATGATTTTGATCTGCAAACCGTGTTAAGAACGCCTTATCGTATTGACATCATGCAGCCTAAATATTTTGTGATAGATGATCTGTCGCAGCTTTTCCAAATCAGCCAACTGAATTTATTGAAACAAGCGGATCTGGCGATTGAAGCCGGATTGCTTCCGCCACTATTTGAACCAAAGGAACCTGCTCATGTTGAATGAACAAAAATGCGAAGCTTGCAGTATCGATGCAATTGCCCTGAGTAAAGAGGAGCAACAATCTTTGCTGCTTCAATTGTCCGATTGGCAGATCATGGAGAGAGAGGAGATTCCACAATTAGAAAAGGTCTATAAATTTAAGAACTTCAAACAAGCGTGGGCATTCAGTAACAAGATTGCGGAGCTCGCAGAAGAGGAATTCCACCACCCATCTATTTTGCTAGAGTGGGGAAAAGTGACCGTTACGTGGTGGAGCCACTCAATCAAAGGGTTACATAAGAATGATTTCATCTGTGCGTCGAAGTGCGATGCGTTAGCTGTGGTAGATCAATAGATGAAGAACAGAGACTCGAGATTTGACATCGCGTGGAATTAAACTTTACAAAAAGCGCCCGAATTTAGATTCGGGTGCTTTGCTTTCAAATGTCTCGTCGTGAAAGATGAGCACTAAAGCTCAATTCGGAATACGGACGTGGTACCTGATACTTCGTTACCGACAGCAATAAAATGTTGCCCATTGCGTGTAAAGTAATTGATTGACTCTGGCCCTAAATCTCCCGCTTTAGGGTTGTAGATATCAGTCTTACAGTCTCCGTCTTCCACTTGGGTACAAACAGGTTGATGGTAATCACGACGATTAACGTAATGAACAAACGTGGCTTGCATTGGATTTGAGATGTCGTAGACCATAATGCCGCCTTGGCGCTCTAGACCAATAAATGCGTAATGGCGGCCGTTGATGTACGCGACTTCAATGGCTTCTGGTTCAATGCCTTTATCGTCACTACGGTCGTCTCCGCTTTCGTTGTTATCATTGGTGCTGTTGAAGTTTTGGCCCTGGTTCATAAACGCAATCTTCGCGAAATCATCCCCACTGTCGAAAATGAGCTTGGCATTTTCATCCCAAATCGAGAATGAACGCGCGCCAAACGCTTGCACGTTCTCTTGTGCTGTCAGCGTTTGCTCAGGCTTGATCACTTTTAGGCGCGCGAGTTGTTTGTTGTCTTTTAGTGTTTCTGCCAGTGGGTGGTCTGACGCCACTTTCAGTTTCTTTCCGCGTACTTCGTCTACATGACTAAGGCAAGCCCCTTGCTCTGAAGTGTACTTATCAGTTCCGAGGTAATTGTCTTCATCCCATTTAAAGCCAGCTTGGTCACAAAGTGCTTGGGTTGTTGTGAAACCATACTCGCGACCATCCCCCTCGTTAGCTGAAACAATGTAGGTTTTGCCATTAACGGAGTAACTGTCGAGTGTATCGGGCATGTATAAGCCGACAAGCTGAGGGTAGTGCTTGAAGTTGCCAATGATCTTGTCTTTGTTGGAGGCATCCAGTGTCGAGTCAGACCAAGATTTCTCGCCTAGACCTACAATCTTCTCTACAGATTTGCTTGCAGGGTCCACGATTGCCATGGCGTTGTTTTCCTGCAGTGCTACGTAAATTTTGCCGTTGTCTGCAAAGGTGAGGTATTCCGGCTCTAGATCTTGTGCGACAGCCGCATTGGGGGCGGATATACGTACGCCAGCAGGCAGTTCAGATTTACGCTCGCCATCAAATTCGTTGAACCCAATTTGCGTGACTTCGGCATTGTTCACGCCTTGGCTTAAGTCGATTAGCGTTATGCTGCCCTCAGGATCAACACTGTAATCACCATTTGGTTCGCCTTCGTTGGCAGTCGCAATGTATCGACCGTCTTTGGAGAATCCAACCATATCCGGAAGTGCGCCAGTTGGGTAGATGGCGATCAATGACAAATCGTCAGAGCGATATAAACTCACAATACCGTTTGCTTGTTTGTCGCTATTTTCTATTGCAACCGCGACCAACCCATTAAATACCGCAACGCTGTTTGCCGCGCCTATGGCGATCCCTGCCGCTTTTCCGGCACTTTCTAAATCCATGGTTGCGGTCTGAGAGGGTGTGCCAGCGTCATTCATTGACAAAACATCGATACGCTTGGCTTGCGCGTTAACAACATACAGTTTGTCAGTACATGCATCGTATTGGACAATCTCTGCTGCTGAGGTATCGAAAGGTGCATTGGCAATGGACGTCCCCATGAAAGTTAAGCCTTGAATTGCGGTATCACCAACGCTAGGTGCCTGAGTGGTTTTGCATTGCTCGCTGAAAGAAGAAAGCGAGCTTACTGGCTGTGATGCGCATGCAATGGCGAGCGATGATAATGTCAAAACACCTATTGCCTTAAATGGGGTGGTCATGTTATTTCCTTATAAATGGTCTATGTGATCAGTCAACGCCAGTGCTCTGAGGACCAATGTTTGGGCATCAATTCAGAGTGTTGAGTATTAATTGGCGTGTCATTTAATAAGGTTATGAATATATGTATGATTTATGACTCTTATATTGGCTTTTTATGAAACAAATATGTCATTACGCAATGACTTTAGGATTTGGGAATAATGGAATTAAAACAATTTTTGGATGCGCTAATGGCATCACCGGAGACCGTCGAGTTTGAAACAACAATGGCGGCGATTGAGGCAAACTACGAGTTTACGCCCACCGCTTTTGCGAATGGTGAAACATACAATAACGCAGATGAAAACAATGGATCGTGTAAGATCTTCGCATTCGGTTTACTGAATCACTTAGATAAAGACGCGACACTTGCGTGTTTTGGACGTTTTTATCGCGAAGATGTATTGGCGAACCCAGAGAACAATGACCACCAAAACATACGTAACTTTATGGTGACAGGTTGGAATGGCGTGAAGTTTGAATCCGACGCGTTAGTTCTGAAATAGATCGCAAACAACCGTAATTTCGATGGCAAGTCAGTTCGCTAGGTAATATGAACAATTTATATAAACAATCAATATAAACAAGTATTACGAACTAGGCGACTGGCTTTTTCTCCAAACATTGACGACACAAACAAAGTTGTCCCGCCTCTGGCTTGGGTAAATCTCTAGTCTCAATATCAAAGCACCAGCACGTTTCTTTCCCAGCTGTAATATCGCAGTGTGCATTCGTACCGCATTCAGGACACGAGTGAGTTGAATCATTGCCAAGCAGTTGCTCGATGATGGCATCTCTCTGCATGTCGGATTTGTCTTTCCACTGTACTATTTCTTCCATGGTTCGGTGACAGCCAGAACAGATTCCGCCATTGTTTTTACAGGCCGCGCGGCAAGGTGACTTCATTATTTCTCTCGTTATGCTTTCCAGTAAACGGCGTACTTTAACACGAAACGATGCTTCGGGAATCTCTATCCTCCACTCAATAAAATATCTGTTTAGTGAATAAATACTGGTCAATATTATATGGAATGATAGACTGTATTTTTCAGATAAGGAGTAGATATGTTGAAGTTATTGATCAAATGTGTGTCTGTTGGTTTGTTGGGGGCAGTGTTAACCGGTTGTGCTGGTGGTCCTATTGTCAGTGGCACTACATTCACTTCTTATGAGGATTTTCGTGCGGGACCAGAGGGTGGTGTGGATCTCGTTTGGGCGCGAGTTGGGTTGCGTGATGCGACTCGATTGAAAACCAAACTCGATGAATACGATAGCGTAGTTATCGACCGAGTCATGGTTGTAGTGAAAGAGTCCGAACTGGATGATGATGAAATTAGTGAGTTAACTACCTACATGGTTGATAAGCTAAAAATGCGCATCTCGCCAGTAAAAAAGATGGTTGAACAGCCCGGAGAGAAAACACTTCGCTTGAGTATCGCAATCAGTAACGTTGAAACGCCAAATCCAGTACTGGCTGTCACATCAAGCATTCTTCCTGTCGGCTTAGGGATTTCTACCATCTCGAAAATCACAACAGGCGAGCACACCAATGTAGGCTCGGCAACGGTAGAGTTACTGGTTAGCGATTCCCAAACCGATACACCTCTTTTTGCCGCAATAGACCGTCAAGCGGGAAATAAAGACTTCTCGACCATGATTGATTCTTTGGATGATGCTAAAGATGCAATTAACTGGTGGGTCGATCGCTTGGGTGTTACCCTTAGCCAAGACTTATCACAAACCACGCTGTAATCCATGTTAGAAAAAGAAAACCTATTAAAGCTCGCTCGTATGCAAATGCCATTTGGTAAGTACGCAGGACGTGTGCTGATTGATTTACCAGAAGAATACTTACTCTGGTTCGACAAAAAAGGTTTCCCAGATGGGGAGCTAGGTGATTTGTTGAAGCTTTGCCTTGCACTGAAAATTGAAGGTTTAGACAGTGTGGTAAAACCTTTAAAGCGCATGTAACCTGCCACAGAAATCCTCATTTTAATTAAAAGACTTATTATGAATTTTGATATCGATGCTCTGAAACACCACCAATTGGTCGAAGATGGTCAACTAGAAGGGTGTTATATTCATCAGCCTGCTCAAGGTAGTCAGCAAGGTGATAAAGCGGTTTTGGCTGAACGCCAAGCGTTAGAAAAGATGGGATATAAGGTAATACAGGTTAAAGCTAAAGGCAGGACAACAACGTTTGCTGAGGCGATGCAACAGTTTGCGAACAAGACGGGTTACCTGCTCAAGGAGTAAGCGAGTGTAACCTGCCACAGGCCCTAAGTTTTTCCACGATGCCATGTGTTTTCATTCAAAAGAGTCCGTCTTCACAAAGAGCCAACCGTTAGGCCGACTCTTTTTTGCCCCATTCATTGCCAGTAACGTTTAACTTCGCCAGTTAGTTCGAATAGGCCGTCTTATTTCCATTTTTTAACCTACCGAAGAAACGTGTTCTCTGTTAGAGTCACCGTCAACTACGCTATTGAATAAAGACACCCACAGATCGCATGTAATTGATGGATTTTTATTCACCCTTAGAACTCATTTTAGGAATCCCTAGTGACTAACAACGAAATTTTACGTCGTATCCAACACGCGTTAAACCTTAAAAACGCACAGATAATGAAAGCTTTCGAGCAGGCCGAAGTCACTGTGGCTCACGATAAAGTCGCAAACTGGTTAAAAGATGAAAGCGACAAATCTTGCGTTAAGATGAAGGATCAAGAGTTGGCGGTATTCTTAAATGGCTTTATTAACCTCAAGCGAGGCAAAAAAGACGGCGAGCAACCTAAGCCAGAAGTCGCGTTGACCAACAACATGATTCTCATGAAGCTGCGCATTGCGCTAGACATGAAAGCAGAAGATGTGTTGGACGTATTAGAAGTGGTTGGCATTAGTTTAAGTAAATACGAAATTGGTGCATATTTCCGCAAGCCAAACAACAAAAACTACAAACAGTGTGAAGACCAACTGCTTTGCGACTTCTTAAATGGTGTGCAGTTTACCAATCGTCCAGATTCTGAAGAGTTTACTGGGTAGTTTTTATCTCGAATCAAACGTGGTAATTGATTAAAAAGCGAGAACCATTTCATTTGGTTACTCGTTTTTATCATGTTAAAGACCGATATTAGAGCTTCATAATCACGTCAACTCTTTGTCTTTCTTCAGTAGATTCCTATCAGACCACGCTGAAATTTGGTCGGCTTTTAGAATCAAGCCCCCCTCGATGACCCCACCAAGATAAACCTAAGCTAAAACCTTAAGCCAGTTAGGGGCCTCATCACTGAGAATGATGAATGGTACACTCCACGCCAGCGTAGTTAAGATCATTTGTACGATCATAGAACGTCCCCCCTTTTTTGTTCGCTCTTTACTACGCTATCACCACTTCAAAACTTGGCTCGCAGGCATTGTCCAAATGTGATTTACAGCGCCTAGTAAAATACTATTGCTAGCTCTAAAAATTGAAGGTTAGACTCATTTGTGAAGCCACTTAAGTACGGCCATTATCCTAAGTAGGAGAGATTGTCGTAGTGATCCCAAGCTTTGGGTATAAATATAAGAGAATGTAAATTTGCAATATAAGTTTGTCTTGCGATCAACGTAGGGGAATCGGCGTATTGTGCGGCTATCTAATTCCTATTTCTCGTCACTAAGCGAGGATATTTATGACCCCACAAGAACAAGAACTTATCCAGAAGTTAGCCGAAAAAATGCGTGTTAATCAAAACAACGTAAAAGATACAGCCGCCGCTCAGCTCATCCAAGAACAGATCACCTCTCAACCCGACATTGTTTATCGTCTGACACAAGTTGCTCTTGCTCAGGAAGTCGCGCTCAAAGAGTTAAAAGAACGAAACGAGTATTTGCAACGCAATGCCGAGTTTTATAAACAAGAATCGAGCAGAAGTAGTCTAAATCGAATGTTTGGTGGGGATAAAACGCCGCCGCCACCACCTCAGCCAGCTTACCGACCAAGTGCTTTTAGCGGATTTATGCAAACGGCAGCTGGGGTTGCGGCTGGTATGGTCGCAGGAAATGCACTGAGCCATTTATTTTTCGGAGGTGAGCATACTTCACCAATGGTTGACGATATCACCAATAACACCATCATAGAACAGTCTGAAGAGAGCGCGAATGACCACGTTGATCCCGCGCAGGATGCCAATAATCAATCAACAGATACGACTGACAGCAGCAGTGGTTTTCTAGATGGTACTGATAATTATACGCAAGATTATACTGGCGGAGGCTGGAGCCAAAACTCAGGCTTTGATGATAATTCAGGCTTTCAATCGTCAGGGTTCGATGATGGGAATACGTTTAACGATGACTCATTTACGAGCAATGATGCCGATAGCTTTGGTGGAGGCGATGGCTTCTTTAGCGGCGATGACCAAGACTTTGGTGGTTTTGGCGATGATGACAGCTTGTTTTGAGATACGTCATTAATATCAGACGCTAAGTAACACAACCCAACATAAAAAAGCTCGCAAATTCGCGAGCTTATCAAATGAGACGGTTTTTAGTGTTTACGTTGAGGGCCGTTACGAACGATCTCTTTACCATTGTCGTAAACATGTTGGGATACCCAACGGCCTAAAAGTAGCTGATGTTTGTCGCCAAGCACAGCGACAAAAGGGCGACCATCGGTATTGGATGTTGCCAGTGCCACACCTGTTACACCATCAAGACCCAATGCACCGCTTTCAATTAGGTGAAGAAACGCCTCTAACTCTTCTAATGTTTCGATAACTTGATTATCAATATTCATCGTATTCAATCTCTTGAAGATACTTCATCGCTGCGTACTCTAACGAAGTTAGGCGAATAAACCAAGATCTCACTGGTAAATTCCAGCTTATCAAAATTAATAGACTATGACGGAATTGGTCTCTCTAGCATAAATCTAGTCTCAAGAGCTCCGATCTCTATCGTAAACATGAAAATAATCTTGTTGGACATCACAAAAATGTTTGATTGAAGCACGTCTTTTTTGGCACTTATACTCGTGTGGTCATCGCAGAAATACAAAGCGTTGAAAAATAAAGTTAAGTAATGGGTATGAAGTCATATTGGTGTGAACCATGGGTTAATGTCTGTCGGTGCATCAGTTGCCAATAGATTTCAAACCCCTTGTTTAAGTTTAACAATAATAAATAAACCTAGATGGCGATGAGATGTTCAGAGCTGAACATGCGCAAAACGTTTAGGAATACAGGCAGTGCAGAGTGATTTTATGATTGATTTATGGCCATTGATTGGCATTGTGATTATTACAGTGGGGCTAGCGTTAAAGCAGAACACATTGCTAGTTATTTTGGTTGCAGGTGTAGCAACAGGCTTGGTTGCTGATATTGCGGTGATGGATATTTTATCTACTTTGGGGCAATCTTTTACTCAAAACCGCTATATGTCTTTGTTTATTCTTATCCTCCCTATGATTGGCATTCTTGAGCGTTATGGTCTGCGTCAACGTGCAGAAGACCTGATCGGTTCAATGAAAAAAGCATCGGTCGGTAAAATCTTGATGACTTACTTGCTTCTGCGCAAAGTGACCAATGGTATGGGGCTAAACATCGGTGGCCACCCATCAATGATTCGTCCATTGATTGCGCCAATGTCAGAGGCCGCAGCGGAAAAGTCTTCTCCAAATCTAGCTGAAGAAAAACGTCAAACCATTCGTGCTTTGTCTGCCGCGAGTGAGAACTTTGGTAACTTCTTTAGCCAATTACTTTTCATTGGTACGGGCGGTTTGCTGCTTATTAAAGGCGTAATGAGTGATAACCAACTGGATGTTGCGTTGGAAACGATGGCGTTGTGGGCATTGCCTACTGCGATTGTGTCGTTCGTGATATTTGGCATTTACACCAAGTTTATCAGTGCGCGACTGAATACATCGCCATCGATAGAGCAAGTTACTGCGCAAGAAGAGGGGAAATAAGCCATGCTTGAGTACGTATATCAGGCCACGGGCCTATTGTTGTTGGCATTTTCTCTACAAACGTTTTTAGATAAGAACAATCCAAAAAGGGTAGGAACAGGCCTATTTTGGTTGATCTACGGTATTACCTTTATCTTTGGTGCGATGATCCCTCATTGGGTAACGGGTGCAATGGTTCTGGCTTTGACAGCGCTTGCCGCTGGTGGCTTCATGGGGACAGGTAATTACGGCACGACCACTGATGAAGAGCGTAAAGAGACGGCCTCTGTACTTAAGAACAAGTTGTTCATCCCTGCGATCGTTGTGCCAGTTGGTACCGTACTGATTAGTCAATTCACCTCATTGGGCGCATTGGTTGGTCTTGGATTCAGCTCTATTGCTGCCATTGTGGTTGCATTAATGATTACTCGCAGCCAACCGATGCACAGTCTGAACGAGGGTCGACGTCTGATTGACTCTATTGGGTGGGCGGCAATTTTATCTCAGTTCCTTGCCGCATTGGGTTATCTATTTAACCAAGCTGGCGTGGGTGATACGGTGGCTGCCATCGTTAAGATGATGATCCCAGAAAACATGTTACTGGTTAAGGTGATTGCGTACTGTGTTGGTATGATGCTGTTTACCGTTGTTATGGGTAATGCATTTGCCGCTTTTGCGGTGATCACGACCGGTATCGGCATTCCATTGCTGATTGTAGAGAACGGCGGAAATGCAGCCATTATTGGTGTATTAGGGATGCTATCAGGCTATTGCGGTACATTGATGACTCCGATGGCGGCAAACTTCAACATTGTGCCAGCAGCACTGCTTGAACTAAAAAATAAACACCATGTCATTTTGATGCAGGTTGTGCCAGGTTTGGCGATTCTTGTCTTCAATATCTTTGTTATGTATACCTTTGCGTTTTGAGAATAACTATGAAAAAAGTACTAATTACCGGTTTTGAACCATTTGGTGGTGCGTCTATCAACCCGGCACTAGAAGCGGTTAAGCAGTTAGCGAACGCAAAACTGGATGGTGGCGAGATCGTTACGTGTGAAGTGCCCGTTACGCGTTATGAAGCGTTAGATGCGATCATCACCGCAATTGAAGTACATCAACCGGATTATGTGATCACGGTAGGCCAAGCCGCCGGTCGTGCAGGCATTACTCCAGAGCGTGTGGCTATTAATGTGGATGATTTCCGTATTCCAGATAATGGTGGTAATCAACCTATTGATGAGCCAGTTATCGTTGATGGCCCTGATGCGTATTTCACGACGTTACCGATTAAAGCGATCACTCGTACTCTGCAAGAGAAAGGCATTCCTTGTCAGGTTTCTAATACTGCGGGAACGTTTGTTTGTAACCATGTGTTCTATGGCATTCAACATTACCTACGCGATAAAGAAGTAGGGCATGGCTTTGTTCATATTCCACTACTGCCAGAACAAGATACGTCGGGGAACCAACCGACGATGTCTCTAGAGGTGATTGTAGAAGGGCTGCGTTTGGTTGCCCAAGCAACACTCGATAACGAGAGTGATGTAGCGATCACCGCAGGGCAAATTTGCTAACGTTTATTGCATTTTAGATATTGCAATTTGAGTTTACACCGAGCCTTTGCTCGGTGTTTTTATATCTGTTAAGTCGCTCAAAAACTCGATTTCATGAAAGGAGTAGCATCAATAGCGTCCATTTCAAAAGGTGAACAATCATGAAAGACAATAGAAGTAAGTTCCTTGCGCTTTCTTCTGCCGTTGTTTTTGCTTTGGCGATTGCAGCGCTTAAGTTTGAAAGTACCTTAGGCTTAATGCCAATACTCGTCGCCATCGCGGCATTTTTCGTTTGTGTGATAAACACCAGCATGCATTTATCTGGCGTGAAGAGAGATGAGTCTTAGCGCATTTTACTTTCTTAATCTTGCACAATGCAGCGCCGATAAGTTACTCGGGTATAAAAGCGTTGAAGCAGTCGACATTCTCCGTATACTTCGCAGTAGCATTAAAGCGCGTATGTGTCGGAGAAAAGCATGTCAAATCGAGTACCTACCAATATACTGACCGGATTCCTTGGCGTTGGTAAAACCACGACTATCCTTAATTTACTAAAAAATAAGCCAGAAAATGAAAATTGGGCAGTGTTGGTCAATGAGTTTGGTGAAATTGGTATCGACGGCGCATTGATGAGCGATCAAGGTGCGATGATCAAAGAAGTGCCAGGCGGTTGTATGTGCTGTACTGCCGGTGTTCCAATGTCGGTCGGGATTACTGCATTATTGCGTCAAAAGCCGGATCGCTTGTTGATTGAACCGACAGGATTGGGTCATCCAAAAGAAGTGATTGCCACTTTGACGTCTGAGCAATATCAACCTTATGTCGATTTAAAGGCGACGATTGCACTTGTGGATCCGCGCAATCTAAGTGATGAAAAGTACCTATCCAATAAAAACTTTGTAGATCAACTGGATAGTGCCGATGTCGTCATTGGTAGCAAAGTGGACTTGTGTTCAAGTCACGATATTGATGTGTTTAATGATTGGGTAACAGACCAAACACCAGCGAAAGTCTTCAGCAAGCTGATTCACGATGGTGACTTAGCGATCGAAGTATTAGATATTCAACGTGTACATGGCAGTGCGTCATCCCACATCGAATCGCATCATCATGATCATGCGCATCAAGAGCCTCAGTTCCAACTGCCACCAGGCGAAGCGTTTATCCGTAAAGAGAACAAGGGCCAAGGTTACTTTAGCTGTGGTTGGTTATTTGGTGCGGAATACACGTTCAACTTTGATTTGTTGTTTTCCATGCTCTCAGACCTGACTGCCGAGCGTGTAAAGGCGGTCGTCAATACGGATCAAGGTTGTTACGCCTTTAACGTGGCGAATGGTATTGTGTCAGTGAACCAAATGAGTTTAGAGGGTTTTGAATCTCGTCTTGAAGTGATCGACTCTCAATTAATGCCGTGGGATCAGTTAGAAAGCATCCTTTTGCATCTATGCGGATTAGATCAATAGTGATTTCAGGACTTACGCAAGAAAAGTGAGATAAATCACTCAAATTCGGGTATAGTTCACGGCTAAAATTTTTATAGCTATCTATGTGGTTTGTTTAAGGAATACGCTCAATGTCATTTTCATCTCAAGGTTTTGCGCCAGAAGTGGTTAAAGCACTGGCAGAATGTGGTTATGAAAAGTTAACACCAATTCAACAGAAAGCGATTCCAATGGCTCGCAAAGGCCATGACATCTTCGCTACAGCGCAAACGGGTACCGGTAAAACGGCGGCGTTTTCATTGCCAATGATTCAACGTTTATTGGACAGTGGTCGCAGTGCTTCTCGTAAAACAGCGCGCGCGCTGATCATGGCTCCAACTCGCGAGCTAGCAGAACAAATTGCTGACAATATTAAGACCTACACCAAATATACGGATCTCTCTGTTGTGGCCATTTTTGGTGGTCGTAAAATGTCTTCTCAGGTTACGGCACTAGAAAGTGGCGTAGACATCCTAGTGGCAACGCCGGGTCGTCTAGAAGAGCACATCGAGCAGGGCAACGTGTCAGTCGCTAACCTTGAGTTTCTTGTGTTTGATGAAGCCGACCGCATTTTGGATATGGGCTTCATCCACGCTGTGCGCAAAATCATGCTAGATGTCGACACTGACCCTCAAATCATGATGTTCTCAGCAACAACATCAAGCCAGCTGAATTTGTTAGCTAACGATATTCTGCGTAAGCCAAAGCGTATTGAAGTAGAACGTGCGAACACCACAGCACAGACCGTTGCTCACGTGTTGTACCCAGTTGATCAAGAACGTAAGACAGAGCTTCTTTCTGAACTGATTGGTCGCAAAAACTGGAAACAGGTGCTGGTCTTTGTGAACTACAAAGAAACGGCAAATGATGTCGTTAAAGAACTTAAGCTTGATGGCATTAAAGCCGTAGTTTGTCATGGTGACCGTGCACAGAGTGCTCGTCGTCGTGCGCTAGAAGAGTTTAAAACAGGCAAAGCGCGTGTCATGGTCGCAACGGATGTTGCTGCTCGTGGTCTGGATATTGAAGACCTACCGCACGTTGTAAACTACGACATGCCATTCTTAGCAGAAGACTACGTTCATCGTATTGGCCGTACAGGTCGCGCGGGCAAGCAAGGTCATGCGGTGTCTTTCGTTAACCGCGAAGAAGAGTTGACGGTAGTACAAGTTGAAAATTTGATTCAACAACATATTCGCCGTATTGAACTTGCGGGTTATGAACCAAAACAACGCGAGTCGTACATTGAGAAATTAAACTCAAAGCCTGCGTTTAAAAATCGCCAAGGTCGCCGTAATAACCCGAATCAATCGGCAACAGACCAAGGTTCAGCTGAACGCCGTTTAGCTATGGTGAAGCGCCTTAAAGAGCGTCGCTCGACCAAGTAATCTGAACGTCAGTTTTAATTATCAGTATTTGCTTTTAACTAGCTGACACTAAAGAATCGCTTTCAAATAAAACGCCCCTTATCGAAAGGGGCGTTTTTCTATATCGCTAGTTTATGCCTATCATATTGGCCTCTCCGCGGTAAATAACGCGATCGTTGCCTCGATGAATACCAAACGTGACCACTGCTGGTGGGTTTTCTTCATCGGAATCCGCTTTATCCCAGTTGTATTGGAGCCAAGGCAAATTGTTCCCAGCCTTGCTCAAATCGAGTTGGAATCGTACTTGTTCTCGAGCAGAATCCTTTTGGCTTGCAACAATGGCTGTAGAACGCCCAGCTAACATTTTCCCACTTCCTGATAACTGAGTATTGTCAGGCGCTGAATTGGACCAGACTGCAGCCCTGTCATGATGTTCGCCATCGGTGGTGGTTGAACTGTCACTAAAATGGGTGACAAATCGACCGCCCTCCCAAACTTCAACATCCAGCGGGACTCGAATCGTCATTCCTTGATTACCACCGACGTCTTTGAAGTTCAGTCGGCCGAAGCGCACGTCAGGTTGCGTTGAAAAAATATGCGTAGCATCGAGAAAGTGTACCTCATCAACAACATTACCCAGCTCATAAGTTAAGCCGATTTTACTGGTAGCGGCGCTGTTGGTTTTGTTAAACGGACCGTCTGGATATTGTCCATCGGTTTCGTCTTTTTCCCAGCATGGGCTGTTTAAGCACGTCGCTCCAGATGCCGCTTTAATAATGGTGAATCTACCAACGCTGGCATTGCCGATTTTGCTCCATTCACCTTGTGAAGAGCGTGGTGGAATAAATCGGTCGCTGTAACTACTCAGCTCACCCAGATTAAAGTGCTGTCTATAGTTAGGCGCAAAATGAACATAGTTAAGAACGTTCTGTTTATCCGCATTTAATGCAATGACGTCGTAAGTGATGCTATCCATCGGTTGATTCATGTAGACAAAGCTCTGCCCAGACGGGTATGCCCACTCGACATCTCGTGCTTTAAAATATTTCGGATAGAAACGACCGATGTTGCGAAACCCCTCGTTTACAGTTTGGTCAAGATAATCTCCACTCAGGTTAGTTTTCACGCGTAAACTGCCCACTTCCTGCCAAGATAACTGTGAAAATACGTACCCATCGCCAGAATGTTCTTTATTCGCTTTGGTTAATCCCAAAGGGCTCTCTAATAGTTTAGTTTGACCAGAAGAGGTAGTTTCTGGCGTCGCTTGTGTACTTGACAGAACAACGCTTGCAGCAGGGGCATCATCAAGCATGAAGTTACGAGTGACGGCAGCATTACAGTAATTTCGCGTATTCACGGGGTTTGATAGTGAACCGCCAGATTGCCAAACAATGGGTTTGACGGTAACGGAAAAGTCTTCGCCAGAAGCGATGAATCCATTACCAGATGAGGATGTGCCAGATCGCAGAGGTTGCCCTGCATCACAAATCGCCAGTGTCCATGGGCGAGATTTCACATCAAAGCTACCACGTACCGTGACAGTCCCATTCGTAGGGCAGTTCTCATACCCTTTACAATCAAACGAGTCGTTCAATCTGACGTTAAATAGTCCTGACTCATTGGTGATAAGTCCATGACTAGAAAGACCATCGGTAAAATCTGCAGAGTATGCGAAATTCCCTTTGCTGCCTTGCGCTGGTTTTATGATGCTGTGGTTCACTTTAGGTAAACCATCATAATTGGTTGCAACAATTTGCTCTCCGGTTGCCGAGCAAGCCAGAAGACGTGTGTTAACGATCTGAGATTTGCCGGCCACAACGCTGATTTCATCAACTGAAGTACCTGGATCTTTTGAATAGGCTTCAAACATGAATGGTTCAAACATGAACTTAACGGCTTGAGCTTTGTCGGCATCGTCAGCAACTGTGAATGTCAGCCGATAGTTTACTCCAAGTTCGAGTTGGTCAATGTCCTTTGGTATGATTTCCAACTCCAATTGCCCCTCATCGGTAGAGAGGTAGTCGCTACCATTTTTTGCGCCCTTTATTACTTTTAGGGTGAAGAGGCTAGGGTGGGACAGAGTTACAGTGACTTTTGTACTTGTTGGTTCACCATTGTTGGTTGTCGTCGCTAAAAACTGCGGAAGAGATTCGCCACACATTAAGGCAATGTCGTCATGTGGGGTGACGACAAGCTCAAAATCGTCTTCTGATGGCGGCTTTATTTCACATTGAGGAATAGATTCTGGCATCGGACAAACAGAAGGTTGCTGATTACTATAATCGCAATTAGGGTCATCAAAGCCACAGTAGTTATTTACATAATCGGTAATGGCTACTGCTGATTTTATAGAACCGCAAACATTGGCGTTTAGAACATTCGCTTTTTGGAACGAGTCGATAGCCAATTTAGCCGCAAACATTTGAGTATTCGCATCAA
The DNA here is from genome assembly GCF_019670485.1 of Vibrio alfacsensis. Lineage (NCBI taxonomy): Bacteria > Pseudomonadati > Pseudomonadota > Gammaproteobacteria > Vibrionales > Vibrionaceae > Vibrio > Vibrio alfacsensis. Next base: position 917,206 of record NZ_AP024166.1, on the reverse strand, counting down.
TAGAAACTTGGTTTCCTTTCACACTAGGTGTTGATACGAGTTGATTAAATAATGCAGTGTTTTTGATGCCGATTTTTTGAAACGCTTTAACGTGACCAACAATGAGGTTGTTGGTCCCCTCGGTGAAAATATGCTGACCCGTTGAATCAAGATTGCCACAAACTTGAGACTGATTTAAACGTATTGTGCCTAAGCTATCGAGATTGCCATCAATAACACTATTTACTGCCAGTAGCGCAGAATCACTCGTACCAGAACTTGATGATCCAGCATACACATCCCCCTTAATTTGCGCGTTCTCTAGCTCTACTTTACGCAGTGCTTCGACCGAGCCAAACACATAGTTTTGGTTGCCTTTTAAATGAACGCTTCCTCCTTTGCTTTCAATATTGCCAAGGACATGAGTATTTCTCATTGTTAAGAGACCATGAGATTGAAGGTTACCGTAAATGGTACTTATCCTTTCATTTTCTTGGACATGAATCTCTAGCCCGGAACCTTGAGTTTTAATATTGATGGGGTTGCTTGGTTCTCCAACAGTATTATTGCCAAGTAGCGTAATATCTCCGTAAGCGACGATAGTAGGACCTGGGATAGAGTTTGCCCCATTTTTTATCGTTGCCCCAGTTGGGATAGAGACCGTACTCGCACATATGTAGTCATTTCCTTGTACGGTAAATACGCTGTCATCACAAATTTGATTGAGCGTAGATAGGTCGTCAAGATTGTAGTCTTTTGCAAATGCCGCACCATGAAGAAGCGACAAACTAACAAGTAAAATCCGTTTTAGCATTACCAAATGTCCTTATCAAAAGGTACTAAATGGCAACAAGCATTTGAGCAATGGCTCGAAGAAAGTAACATCAGCGGGTTAATTATTGTGTTGGCTCCGCTTACTTCGTCTTGAACTCAATTTATCTATATTGGTATCAAGTACTTATTGGAAAGTATTAGAGCTTAAATGTGACATTAGTTCAATAGTTTATGTTGAACCATGTCGCACTTATTGTTAAGAATCTTTTGGTTAAGATTTATTGTTAGAACACTTGTTGTCGGTAATTCAGTCTCTATGGGGAGCTGAATTACCGAGGTTGAGTAGTTTGCAAGGTTCTTTAAGCTGCGTGATCAACCAGTGGGGACATTTGGTACAACTCTTCGAGAATGGCTTTTGTCTGTTTAGAATAAATGAGCCTATCACGGTCACCCACCAATTGAATGGCTTTGACTTTTCCGGATACGAGCCCATGACGGATTGTGCGCAGCACCATTTGAATATCGAGAGATGATGCGGAATCCAGATTGTTTTTCACAAGCAGAGAAGACAAATCAATAGAGATGATAACTTGGTCGCAATGGTCTAAATAGTTACCAATCTGCTGTTTTAAATGTTTGCGATAGCGAAACGTGAATTCACGATCAGTGACCCAGTCACAGCCTTGATCTTCAGCGTATTCCCAAATTTCTGGCTTTGTCTCTTCTTGACTGGCTCCGGCAAAAAACAAACGCACGTTTCTATAGCGAGAAAGAGCAAAGTGAAACGCTGAACCTATGCGCGGTTCTAGTGTTGGTTTTAGATTCATTTTATGGCTAAGGTGAATAATACCCACTTCATCGCTATCACGCACGACCACAGGCAGAATCGACAAAACGGCTTCTGTGCAGTTAGACAAAATCACGGGAATGGAGTGTCGAGATAAAGCCAAACTCAATGACTCTTGAAATTCACCGCTCTGGATTTGCTCGTGAGAAAAATGGCCAAGATTCGCGGCAGAGTTTTTATTGTGTTGCTGATATAACCAGTCACTTGCGTTTTCTAGGCTCTGGTTAGCTAGTTCAAACGTCCCTGATGTCATCGGAGCTAAATGTTCACATACCGTCATAAATGAAAATGGGTAATGATGAACGTGTTTCTTATCTCGATGAAGTCTGTAACGTTTGAAAAAGCTTAACATTGTGAATTACCTTTCTGGTGGCAACGCCCTTGCTGCCTGCAACACATGCAAAATGATACGCTGCTTGTCTTTCTCCACGCGGTGAGCCGGAGCCATGACCGATACCGCGCCAATCAATTTACTTCCTTTCATGACTGGCGCACTGATACCGGAGACTCCAGGATCAATTTCTGATGTACTGACAGCGTATCCGTTTTTACGGATGGTGCTGAGCTCTTGTTCCCATTCATTGAGACGATGATCTTCGCCAAAATGACGTAAGATTTTCTCACAACGATTCTGAGGCATAAAAGCCAGCATCACTTTAGATGAGGCACCACGAAGCAGTGGTTGACTTTGACCCTGGACGTAGCTGCATCGAAGCGCCTGCATACTTTCTTTTTGTCTGACACAAAGCGCACGATAACCAGCTGGTACCATGTATGCGGCCATTTCGCCGGTTTGCTGAACTAAGCGAGCCAATATGGTTTCCACCATATCCAAACCATGTTGCGAGGTTTCATAGCTGTGCATAAGCAGCAGAGCGGCTGGGCCTACGACGAATGTCTTGTCATGAACACTTTCTTCTATCAAGTTCCATTCTTTTAGCAGCTTCAAATGTCGATAGAGGCTACTCAATGGAACGTGTAATTGTTCACTGAGAGTTTTCGCAGATACTGGGAATGGGCTAACCGCAACTTGCATTAGTAATTGCAGCGCTTTTTCGTTTACCTGATTCGCGTTGGCTTTGTTTGTCGTCATGAGTCTGTTGTAACGTGTTAGTGGCAGTGCAACAACTATAATTCTTAGTTGCTGAGAAAAGGAAAATAATTAGAATGAGATATTCTCACAAAATGAGAAAGTGGCATATTAATACAAATCCTACTCAGGATCTAAGAACTCGTTTGCTCAAAAAGACGAGCTAAAGCGATTTCTCGATTTCGGCCCTATAACAATCGTTACTGTCGCAATAGACGAATTCCAAGTAGTTTTGAATGCTCTCTAAGCCATCTTCTTGATAATGTGAAACATACAGCAATTGGCTTAAATTCTCTTTTGCGATTAACTCTAGCGTGTTCTTAACCAAAATGCGGCCAAGATAATCAAGGCCTTGATAAGGCTCATCGAGAATCAACAATGTTGGCTGTTTTACAATGGCTCGTGCAATCAATAACAGGCGTTGCTGGCCGTATTCAAGTTGCTTGAAAGGCGTTTTCTCGTATTGCTCCATGTGTAAGATAGCCAACCACTCTTTTGCTACTGTGATTTCCTTTTTTGTCGGTTGTGAGTAGAGGCCGATTGAGTCATAGAACCCGGAGATTATCACTTCCAAAGCGCTGCAATTGACACGATATTGTAGATGTAATGCCGATGACACCATGCCGATGTGTTGTTTGATTTCCCATATTGACTCACCTGTACCGCGTTTTTTACCAAAGATGTGAATGTCATTGCTATAACACTGGGGATGATCGCCAAATATCAAGCCGAGTAGGGTGCTCTTACCGCAGCCATTTGGGCCCTTTACTTGCCAATGGTGCCCCTTGTCTATGCGCCAGTTTAAATCGGTGAAAATGGTTTTGTCGGTGTATTCGACACGACCATTTTTGATTTCGAAAATCGGATTGTCGAAGTGAGTCGAATGCTGATGTTGGCGAATCAACGTCATTACTTCTTCCGTTTGCTTGTTCGATTGAGATTGGATTTGAGCAATAATAGGGTGAGTATCCCAACGTTTTCTATCCATTACGCTTTCTAACTTACCCGTACTGAATAATGCGATGTTTTCAATCCAATCTGGCATGTCAGTTTCGCGTGAAAAAGTCACGAGCATTTGCACTGATTTGGATAATTTGTGCAGATAGGCCGCGAGTGATGCTCGATGATGAATATCGAGCCCGGTAAAAGGGTTGTCTAACAGTATCAAGTCTGGCTTTAAAGCAAGGGCGCGAGCCAGCATAACTCGGCGCGTTTCTCCGGTAGATAATACGCGAAATCCACTGTTCACAAGATGAGAGAGGTTGAGATCATGAATCAATTCGTCAGTTAAGGTGTCATCTTGGCATACTTCCATGATCAGTTTATGAACACTGCTTCCTTGATCGATACGATCTAAAAAATCTGTCTCATCATTTTCGATTTCTCTTTCTAAAAGACGCTGCTGCTCAGAAAGCGATACCTGGGCTACTTGATAACCACTCAGTTTGATTTCACCTGAAATAGGCTTTAGTTCACCACAAAGTAGATCGCCGAGTATAGAACCGATCTCTCCATCAGCGCTGAATATGGCCCAAGATTGTTCAGGCTCGATATCCCAGTTGTCTATAGAAAGGGTCGCGGTATTTTGTGTTGCTGCAAGCTGCTGAAATTGAATAAGCATTCAGAGTATCGTCCTTGATTTTATTCTAATTTGAGTGAAATTGGATAAAGTTTAACCGTGTTAGGGCGAAAGGCTCAAGAGAAAGGTCAAAAGTCCATTATCGAATTGTATATTTGGCGCACATCAAGTTGGCACCATTTTAAATTCATTTGAGAAGCAAAAGGCGACCGTTTGCGCAAACGATAAAATTATTTGTTTTCGAGGTGAGAAAAGAGTATTGTCACGCCCCAATTGAAGTAACGGTTAGCGCGCATCGTTTTACGCGACGTTACTTACGCTATTCACGAAGGATATGTGATCCTCAAATCTGTCAATTTAGGGCAATTTAGAGCGACAATTTAGGAATTCAGTTGCTCATAAACTTAAGCATGTAAATAGGTAAAACAATGTCCGAGAACATTTCAACTCCTCAACAACAGACCGAAAATGGTTCAACTCAAACCGTAGATAAAGGTTGGATTGACCGTTACTTTTTGATTTCTGAACGTGGTAGTACGATTCGCAGAGAATTATTAGCGGGCGCAACAACGTTCTTAGCGATGGTTTATTCGGTCATTGTTGTGCCAAACATGCTTGGTGCCGCAGGTTTTGACCAAAGCGCTGTCTTTATTGCAACCTGTTTGGTAGCCGCATTTGGTTCGCTTCTTATGGGTATGTGGGCAAAGCTACCAATGGCGATTGGCTGTGCGATTTCGCTGACCGCATTTACCGCGTTTAGTTTGGTGCTAGGCCAAGGTGTTTCGATTCCAGTCGCGCTGGGTGCGGTGTTCTTGATGGGTGTTGTCTTTACGGCAATTACCGTCACAGGCCTGCGTCAGTGGATCCTAACGAACTTACCATCAGGCATCGCACATGGTACCGGCATTGGTATCGGTTTGTTCTTACTGCTGATTGCCGCAAATGGCGTAGGCCTTGTTGTACAAAACCCTCACGCAGGTCTTCCAGTTGCACTTGGTGACTTTACTTCTTTCCCTGTGATGATGTCTGTCCTAGGTTTGGCTGCGATCATTGGTCTTGAGAAGAAACAAGTGACTGGTGGTATCTTGCTTGTGATTATCGCGATTTCTATCCTTGGTTTGATCTTTGATCCAGCAGTGACTTACCACGGCTTGTTTGCAGTGCCGAGCTTCGGTGGTGAAAACTCGCTCATTGCATCAATGGATATTATGGGGGCGATGAGCCCACTGGTATTGCCGAGTGTTTTAGCATTGGTGATGACGGCAATTTTTGATGCAACAGGTACAATACGCGCAGTTGCAGGACAGGCCAACTTACTGGATGACAAAGGCAATATTATCAATGGCGGCAAAGCGCTAACAGCCGATTCAGTGAGTAGTATTTTTTCTGGTTTTGTTGGTGGTTCTCCTGCTGCGGTTTACATCGAATCAGCAACGGGTACGGCAGCAGGTGGTAAAACAGGCTTAACGGCGGTTGTCGTTGGTTTGGCATTCCTACTGTTGTTGTTCCTTTCACCAATCAGCTACTTGGTGCCAAGTTATGCTACAGCGCCTGCATTGATGTACGTTGGTCTACTTATGCTAAGCAACGTAAGCAAATTGGATTTTAGCGACTTGGTCGGTGCGCTAGCTGGATTAGTCTGTGCGGTGTTTATCGTTCTTACTTCGAATATCGTAACGGGTATTATGTTGGGCTTTGTTTGCCTTGTTGGTGGTCGTGTGATTGCTGGTGAATGGAAACAGCTGAACATGGGTACTGTGATTATTACCATCGCGCTTGTTGCGTTTTACGCAGGCGGTTGGGCAATCTAACGATTTTACCCAAGACATTGTTCACCCAAGACAGTGTTCTAAATATTTATACAAAAAGAGTCAGTGATGTTGTCACTGACTCTTTTTTTTGGCTAACGCTGGGCCGGTAGGATGGTACTTTGATTCCGACCATTTTGCTTAGATTCGTACAGCGCCTTGTCCGCAAGTTTAAACGCTTTTGTAAAGTTACTGCGTTGTAGATGTACACCACCGATAGAGATGGTCACATCAAGGCCTGCAATTGGGTCGTTAGCAATGTGTCGACGGATTGTTTCTGCTTTTTCTTTGAGCTTAGACTCATCCATGTTTCGCATGACTAACAAAAATTCCTCACCACCCCAACGAATAGCAACATCGCTTGCTCGAATTTGGCTCGAGATGCGTTTTGTCACTTCGGTAATGACATCGTCACCTTTTTTATGCCCATGCGTGTCATTGATGGATTTAAAAGAGTCGATATCAATGAGAAGAAGAGAAAACGTGTTTAGACGTTTTAATCTCTTTTCATAAAAGTCTCTACGATAGAAGCCTGTCATTCGGTCTTGGTGTAATAGCTTCTGGTAACGTTTGAAAGCGGTACGTAAAAACTGGATAAATAACGCCATTAATATTGACGGGATCAGAATACGCTCAAAGATCTCCCACGCGCCAAAGCCAATATAAACTGGCTCCGCATCAGTACAGGCAATCTGCACGGGAACACGGAGTGAGAACCAATGAGTTTCTGTATCTATTGCCGTCAAAAAGTCATCGTTGAACTCGGTTACTTTGTCATCCACGAGGCTGTTATTTATATCGATGACTAGCAGCGCATCCAACTCTCGATGGTTGTATACAGGGTAATAGAGTGTACGGAGTAACGCATTTGAGCCATCTTCAACATAGGGCTCGGAAAGCTTGATATTGCAGCCATAGAACTGATCGAACGTATTTTCAAGCCGTTCAAGTTCTAGGATACGAGTCATAATTTCGTTAGCCTTATAAATGCTATAACGTTTTGAGTACTCTTCTCTAAGAGGATCAAAGTGGCCGTAAGTCGACGGGTTTTCAAAGATTGCTACGGTCCAAATATGATCAGGTGCGATGGTTTCAAGTTGGTTTCGAAGCTTATTCACACCCTCAGACAGAATTTTTGCGTTGGTATCTTCCCAAACCATGATACTGACATCGTTTCGGACGTGGGTACCTTTAGTCAAAAAAGTGGTCCCTGTATTGTTGTAATACTGAGCAAATCGACGGCTAATTGAATATACTTGATTAAAATCCGTAACAATGGATTTAGAAAGCTTAGTTAACAGCGCCGCGTTGTATAACGTATATGATGATCCAACGACAATGACCATTAGCGTAGCCAGTTTCATTACTGGCAATAAATGACGGGCAAATGTCCGAGATAAATTTGGGGTCATGGTGTTCCATCGGTAAAGGGCGAGGCCGTAGTGTAGTGATCGAGGATATTTACTCAATTAACACTATTTATCGTGACGGAAAATAATTTAATAACTTATACCGCGGAACGTATAACACCCTTATAACTAAAAACGAGAATAGGTACATGGCGTGCTTTGAGGGAATGTCGAGAGGTCATTCATAAAGCTAACGAAGAGCACGAGATGCTTACGCTAAGCGCTTTTGAAATACATTGGATGGCGAATTAACGAACACTAGCGTTTATCAAGCACACCTCGCTTAACGCAGCAAAGAATGATGATGCTAAACAGAACAGGCGCAATCGCAATTCCAATCCATAGATACATACTATTCATGAAGTCTCCTTAGCAAGTACGATTAGTAATCAGTATGTCGGATTGACCAAAGATTGCAAGGAGGTTGGTTTTTGAACGGACATAAACGGTCTTGCTAGTGTTGCTGTGGGGTATAGGATATAAGAACGTTAAGATTAAAACGTTGTTCAACCACCTGATGAGAAACCATGATGAAAATTGTGAAAGTCGATGACAGTAATGCGCACGTGTATGCCAATCTCTATCAAGGATATGCGGCAGAGTTTTCGAGAATTATTGACGATAAACCGGATGAAAACGGCGTGTTTGAAATTTACCCGAAGCTAGAGGGTAACGTGACTGGTTACTTACTATACATCGATGATGTACCTGCTGCTCTCGCGGCAATTGAAGACAAATCTCTCAAAGAATACGAAATCTGTGATTTTTACGTCGTGCCATATTTTCGTAAAAATAAAGTTGGTAAGCGATTCATCACAAATCTGTTCGAAAAGCTAGGCGGCTCATGGGAAATTAAACAGGTCGCAGGTGCTGACCATGCCATTAACTTTTGGAGAGAGGTGGTAGGTGATTACACATCAAACCACTTTGTCGAAGATAAGTACGAAGACAAAAAGTGGGGACTCGTGACACGGCAACGATTTGGTCATAGTGATTAGACGACTGAATAATAAATCAATCGAGCAAGCACTAGAATACGAAAAAGGCCGCTAATTTCTTAGCGGCCTTTTTACTGAATGTGGCGGAGTGCCGGGGTTGCGCTCAACTAGGGATTTGAACACCATCCCCAGCTCATAAACCTACATTAAGCTGATTTATATCAATGAGTTAAAACTACAGCATTGAGAGATCTTTGTCCAATTGAAAATGCTGATTGGAAACTTGAGAGTCAAGCGGCTTTGGATCAAGGTTATCGAGCCAGATATGCGCCAGTGAGGCTCTTCAGTACCGTTCAGGAGTGAGTATCTTAAATAAATTAACTAAACCATTGAAAAAAATTAAAAAAATTGCATTGACATTAACTTATTGCCGTTGTAAAACTAGTTACATGAGCTGATTCAGTGAACTCATTCGGGAGCACGTCAGCATTCTTAACAAGCTTTAGCAACAAAGTGTCTGCTTTGTGTATAGCTGGAAGCCTTAATTAATTAATAAATAAATTGTAAACACGAAGGTGTCTGAGTTTTCTCAGGCAATGATTTTATTTATTTGATTAGTTGAGGTTCTTCATGAAGAAATATTACTCCTGTTTTAAACGAAAACACTCCAAAGAAACACTGTATTCTCTGGTGACCCCCTTATTTTCGGCTAGCGAAAAGTCTGTTTCCAATACCGCAAAAATTACCTTTAATGCACTTTTTCAACAGCATGAAGTAAGAGTCTTATTACTCAGCAGAGTATCGTTTAGGACACTATTTGCATATTAGCATTCCGTTATCAACTTTCGTAACGGGTGCTCAAACCAACATTCGTTACGATAATTCAACTCATAAACCTACATTTAAGGTGATAGATATGAATGTATTGTATTTTCCTAACAATAACCGTCTACCAAGTTACCATGACTTCAAAGATGTAAAATCAATCGCATTTTCTGAGATAATAAAAACAACCATACAGATTCATGGTCAGATTCCGAATGAAGATGCTGTATTAAAACAAGTCAATACTCAAGCTGAAGCTTTCAAAAATGATTTTCTTAACAGTCAACTTGATAAAGCAGAGTTCATCGAAAGAATCATTCAAAGCGTTATGAACAGGATCAACTCCGAAGCGCTTGGGTTGAGTGATTTTTAGCGATCCCCCCCTTACAACCTAAGCAATTAGGGCTTTCAAAGCTTCTAATGTCATGCCATGCTCTCGATGAATCATGGCATGACAATTAGCACAAAGTGGTAGTAAATTTGCAACAGGATCTACCACATATTCAACACATATTTGGTGAATTGGCTTTAAATGATGTACTTCAATAAACCCTTCCCCAAGTGCTCCATATTTCTTACCAAAGTCAAACCCGCACGCTTGGCAAGTATGACCATAGTGTTTAATGCATGCACTCCTTGCTTTTCGATCCCTTTCATACTTATTGACCGTAATTGTAGTCACGGAACCTTATAAAAAACTTACTTCGTTTTCTTCCTTCGCATTCAATGAATGTGTTACAAACTCTGAATTTTGTCAAAGGTAAGTAATTTTGATGGTTTGTTGTGGTGATGTTAGTTTTAAGTTCGTGTATTGAGTGATTGACAGAAGGTTGATTTTGCCATATAAACGCCATCCTTTTTATTTATATCATTTAGATTATGAACGATTCTCGCAATTTAAACACTAGTAAAACACATTTAAAGAAAGTGCTAGGATGGCTTGCTATTGGTACATTTTGTGTAGTCATTACTTCAATTTATGGTGGCGGCTTAAAAAATAACATCAGTTTATTTTTACTCATCGGTGTTTCAACAGTAATTTCGTTATTATTACCACTCCCAATAATTATAATATCTTGGCTATTTCAATCGAAACGAAACATCATAAGCACTGCAAAGACTTTTTGCAGAGTACAAATGGTAATTCTTACGTTGGTGACCGTTGGTTCAAGTTCTATTATGATTAACAAATATAACAGATCTCAAGCCGAAAGCTTACTGCTGCAAACACATAAAACTCAGTCAACTCCTGAAGCCAAAAAAGCTATCGAGAATGATGTAACGGTAATTCATTCAAAAGAACTAGACGAAGAACTACATGGAGTTGAAGTCGATATGAATATTGTGGATGCGTTGGAGAAATCCTATCATGATAGCGTTAACAAAATACTTGAGGCACAATTCAAGAATGATGGCTATTCTACAAAAGCACTTCCTCAATTAACTGGTCGCAAAGTGTCAATGTTCAATCTATATGAAATTCCAGTTGGTGCGGTTACTGTGACTGAAAAGTCTTTAAGTTCTGACGGATATGTTCATACAAAAAGGATTTATGCTGTAGGAATTATTGATAGTGCATTACATACTGTTGTATGCCAAACTACAGGTGACATAGAAATATCTTTATTTCAGAATCCGAAGTGTAGAGAAAAACTAGACTCGGTTTTTGGGGCTCTGTAGTATATACCAGGCTGACTTAAAGATTGCTTTTATCTTCATTAAATCCTATATAGTTAGCCCCTCCTATATCTGAGGGGCTTTTAGTTATTTACTTTTAAATTCAATCCAGGCTTGATTAAAGTTCTTGGTTGAAATCAACTTATTATTAATAAGCAAATCATTTTCTTTTTCTAGTAACTCATATACACTTTTATTAGTTTCATCATTATTAGGCTTAATGATTTTTAAATTGGTTTTAGGATCGCAATATATAAAAGAACTGTATAACGACCCATTAATAGGAACCATACCAATAACAGGAGCATCTTGTTCACTCTCGCAAGATTGTCTAAATACAAATATAACATCATCATACCCAGTAACAACCGCAGAATAGTTACTTTCCTTATCTAGAATAGCAATACCATCTTTCGTTGATTGCCACTCTGCAGCAAGTGCAGAATTGGAAAATAAAATCAAAAAAGCTAGAAAATAATTATTCACATTTAAACCTTATATTGTCTAATTACCAAACCTTTCTTTTACACAAAATAGTTCCTGACAGTGTAGCAGCATGGTAAAAATCGTTCACTAAATAAAACACAAAACACTAATAATACTTTTTTCAAAGATATATTAAGTAGACTAACCTTTCTATCAACAAAATTACATAAATATAATTTTGGGAAGTTGACACTCCTTATCACGATTTTCAGGATAGCTAAATTATATTCTTCCTTTAATTACATGTAAATTACTGTTTTTTTCTAATTAAAAGTAATGCTATTTAGAAAGTTATTGCTGTTTAATTTTTTAATGATGAACTATGGATGATTTTAGACTAGCGAGTATTAGGTCGCTAAACCAGAGTGTGAGCATGCTAACTTTTTTGATCTAATAATGAGCAAAATGCTCTATTTTTAGTCTGGAAACATTGCGTTTCTAGATATCTGACTTAGATTTCGAATATACTCATCTGTTGAGTGAATTTTAGACAAAGTATACTTCCATCTTGGATAGTTAAACTGCAAATTAATGAACGGTACATATTAAATGGGTATGTCAAAAATTAGATTTCTGATGTTATTTTTAGAAAATTGGTGTAAAGTTAACGGGAAAGATATTTTCAATATAGAGTATTAGTAATGATGTATGCAGCAGCAACATTCGGCGCATTTGGTATTATTTGGGTAATTATTGCAGTATGTGTCGCAGACACCAATGCAATTACTCGTTTACCTCTAACATTAACTATTTTAACGATCATGATTCCACTAATGGTTGTTATGTATCCTGTGGCTTTATTATCTCGTTACTACGGTGACAATGAGAAAGCTAATACAACATTCATTAGGTGGACTACTGAATATTTTGTTGGTATTGGTGAGTTAGCAGGTATGGCTAAAGATGCTCAATCTAAAGGTTGGTTTAAGTAACCCATAAGTATGAAAGGGAACTAATAACTGGTTCCTCAGGTAACGTGTCGACCACGAGGAAACTAGTGGATACGGGACCAACTATGCATAGTTTTGAATTGAGAAGTGAAAGATTGTATCCTGACTTATCCAAACAAACATCAAAGAGTGCGCACGCTATTTTGCAAACTTGCTACCATTCACTCTTAACAACATCATGCTCGTAATACTCTTCCATTTTGAGCATTGGTAGAAGGTGTAACTCCAACTTATAAGCTTGAGCCAAGAGCAGTACAGAGTTGATTGAACAGTTAGTTGGGTTATTCTCTATTTTTGAGATTGTAGCCTGTCTCAAGCCACTCAACTCTGATGCTTGCTTCTGGGTTAAACCTAAAGTCTCGCGAGCCTCTCGCATACAATTGGCTAACGCCCTTGGATAATTAGCTAGCATACATATTTCCCTCAAAGTGATACTTAGAGGTTAAGCTACAACCTCATCTTGTTTCAACGGCTTTTCTAAATGACTGATCCTTTCAGACAGAACGGCAGCCAACGTTTGTGATTCTGTTAACTGCGCTGCTAGTGTATTTAGTTGCGCCAGTGATTTGCTTTCTGCCTGAACAGCACTTTCATATTTTGTTGATAAGATCGTGAGTTGCTGTCTCACGAGGTCTAAATCAGCCTGTAGTAGACCGTTTGCTTCGCATTGTTTTACTGCTTCCGTTCGACAGTTGTCTAACTGCGTTTCAAGCACCGTATTTTGTCTAGTAAGCGCCTGTATCTGTTCGTTTTGCAGTGATTCATTTTGTTGATAGGTTTCTAAATCGCTCAGTAAAGAAGCATTCTCGTTCGTCATTGACTCTAACGCAGCAAGATGTTCATCACCGTGGAGTCTTGCTATAGCTAGTTGTTCCTCTAACGCAGTACAATCTTGTTCAAATTGCTCATTTAGTTCAACCTGAAGTCTGACACGCTCCTCTGTAACAGCAAGTTTCTCCTCGGCGCATTGCTGTTTGTTGAGCGCTTCATCTACCAGTGCTTTTGATTCAAGTAGCCGAGTACGAGTTAGATGTTCGTAGTGAGCATCTGTCAACGCATTGAGTTGAGTGACAAGACTCGTAAGTGATGATGATAGCTGGCCTTCAATAAGTTTAAGCGCTTCTTGTATCTCAACAGGCAGCGGTAAGATTACCGTTGGTTCAGCTTGTATGACTGACTGTTGAGATTCTACGCTAGATTTATCCTCTATAGTTATTTGACCTTGTTCAATCAATTGCCTTAAATCTCGATCCAAAGTTTCACGTCGTCCACGCCCAATGAGTTCGCGCAGTCTCCAGCCAACAGGTTCAACTCCTTGCTCAATCAACTGATTCGCCGCTCTAATAACATCTTCGTTTGTATAAGATTTTGGTCTCGCCATTTTTTCACCGTTATTGCTTTTATGATTTCAGTATGGGGATTTGTTTGTTCATAAGATTTGTTCCGAACAAACCTTATGAACAAACAAATAAACGCTACTCGTATACCCTGTAGCGTATATTCTGGTTTTATACGCTTGAGCGTATATGGCGGGACATTAACGCTCGTTTGTATTCTGTTGAGAGCGTTCATGGCGACCATCTATACTTTGAGACGATAAGTGGTTAACTAACGCTTTAGCCTTTAGTCTCAGCGGCTCAGGAAGACTCCAGAGGGTATTGATGGTCTGTTCAAGAAAACGTCTTGCTTTATCTTGATAACCTAAGTCATTCGTATGCACAGCCATAAAGAAATTGCTACAGAATGCGGTTAGTTTTGAGAGCAATTCATCGTTGAAAGTGCGCAGCGTCATCAAGAGCGTTTGTTTTTCAGCGCGCAATTCCTGCACCTGATTAGATAAAACGACATGTTCCTTTTTGGCTTCACGTTGCTTATCTTCCAACATCATTAACTCACCAAGCATAATGTTGAGCTTCAAGCTGCTCTCTACTAATTTTTGCTCCGAATTCATAACTTGATGCTCTAACTCAACCAATTGCTCTTGTTGCTTTTTGAGCCTCAGATTATGGAAATTGAACTCTCGCTGAGATTTGGGCAGTTTGGCTTCTTGGTTCATTTTTTGTCGTTGCTTTGAGCGACGTTCTGTCTCGGGTGCTAATTCAGCAATCAACCCCTTGTGTTTAAAAAGATGCTGGTTAGCGAACTCAAACACCATTTTCTGAAACATCTCACCAAAGAGCTTTCGCTGCTCTACGGACAGATTTTCGTCGACAGGGATAACCTTATCTTTTAAGCCTAGTTTTTCTATGTATTGATTAACGACGATCTTCTGGCTTCTTAATAGGTCAAATTCACCAGTAATCTTATTCCTAGCTGATAAAAAGTAATGAGTATGCGCTCCAGTGTTCTCTTCGGCATCGCGCTCGTCATCATGTCCAATCACCATTTTGATCGGATAGTCAGGAAAGTGGTGAGTTAAAAACTTAACAGTAAAGTCCATATACTCATGCAATGAGATCTGTTTATTGCTCACTTTCCATTGGTGGGGGATCTTAAAGATACCCTCCTGGATAAATGTGCAGTTAAGATTAGGTCGACTCTGAGTCTGGTTATGTGCATTAAGATAAGTCTCTAGCATTTTGACTCGTTGGTTTTTCCGCGACATTTCCATCGTTTTGAACTTTTCAATTTTGCTGTAGGAGACATGACCTGATGAATCAAGTATCTCTTCTAGAAACTTCGCCGCAGCATCATTACCATTTTTGTATTCAGCGGTGATCGTTGTTTTCATTTTCTTACGGTATTGCCGATGACGGGTTTGTAGCCTAGTATGATCACGGACTAACGGAGCGGGTGCGGCGGTAAAAAGTAGCTGTTCTTTATGTTCATCACTAAGCGAGTTTAATGGCAAAGTTTCATCATTTCGCCATATGAGATTTGAGTCTGATAAATTCTCATCCCATTCAAATTGCTTAGCCGCATTTGCCTCTGTTACGATACGTAGAGAGTGCATCAGAGACCGCTCACAACGCGAGCGGTCTTTCTGATTTGAAGTGAAATTGTATCGGCGGTGGAAGAATCGAATCGATTTCATGCTAGCTCCCATGGGGAGCTAGTTAGGGAGTCAAGAGGTACTCCTCTTGCCCGCAGCTTGCGTGCATCTTTTTGGAACAAAAAGTGTGACGCAAGCGCAGCGGGTTGCGTTGTCGTCACATTAACCAAATGCACGACTCTTGAGTTGTTCTCAAGCGAGAAGACTCCCATCATGCATCCTCCAGCATCGCTTGTATCAACTGCATTAGTTGCGGCTTTTTAGTCAGCTTGCCGAGCATATTGGAAGCTGCATCAGGCACCGCTGGTAGAGAAACAGTGCGCTTTACTTCAGGCATTCCAAATGCATCTTGTAGATGCTGAGAGGCAAGTAAAGCACAATCTGGTGCATCTTCACGAAGCCACTTTCCATAATGCATGTCGATCATGTGAGTGCCAGTGTGCCCCATTTGCTGGCTGATCCACTCTTTGCTGATACCAGCGGTCAAACATTGCGAAGCAAACGTATGGCGCAGTTGACCAACACCTCGATGTGCGATACCAGCAGTTTCTAAAAATGGAGTGAAAAAGGCTTTACCGAACTGCTTGGCGTTGAGAAAAGGTTGACGTGTTTTGCTATTGATAAAAATAAATGCAATCGACTCTTTCTGAATGGTCTTATTGTCTCGCTGTAAAACAACAATAGTCTTGCGACGACGCTTACCTGTGATGGCTACCTGTTTTTTTAGGATATCCACAGCTAACGGATTCAAATCAACCGCACGCACAGAACCTGGTGTTTTAGGCACTTTATAATCGTTCAGTACACGAGCACGACGAACGTAAAGTACATTGCGTTGCCAGTCGACATCATCCCAAGAAGCTGCAATCAGTTCGCTAATCCTCAGCCCTGTTAGTGCGTCAAACAACGCTGCATTCTTCCCTTGTTCACATACGTTCTTGCACTCAAACATGAGTGTTAAATCTGATTTAATAAATGGATTCGGTTCATTTTTCGCGTTTTTAGATTTTCTAGACCTGTCATCGGATTACGTTTAATGATGCCGTCTAGCGTCGCACGCTTAAAAATGGCACGCAGAATAGTTAAGTGCCCATTGATGGTTTTATTCGAAAAGCGTTTATGCCACTTGAAGATAAGCTCGTGAAGGTCGCTATGCAGTACAGAGTCGATCGCACGTTTGCCGATTGCTTTTCTAATGTTGTTCGCCTTACTTGCTTCAGAGCGTTGTGTTGAAGGAGAAACACTGAATCGCCTTTCAGCAAGGTAAGAATCTAGATAATCGTTGATTGTTTTTATTTTCATAATTCACTCATTTCGCAGCCCAAATGCTGCGTTTCGAATGGAAATTACGATGAAGATGAAAATACGTCAAACGCCTAAGCTTATGATAATTAACACATAAATCATGACTAGTAATCGTGAGTTATGTATAACAGAACAAAAAATAAATGAAATTCCCCCTAATTTATCAACCGAGTTCATTTTAGAGTTTTTGGCTCATTGGTGGGTAATCTGAACGGGAAAAAGAATTTTTGAGAGTTTTACGTTTTGGAATCTTGATCACACTTGCGTACAGTGGAAACTGCCGTGAAATCAGAAAAATGATGCAGAGCCAAAACTCTACAGAGAGTGCGCTGAATTAGCTAAGTGGACAGTTATACTAACTATATGGCGTATTAATGATGACTTGGAATGAAACAGAGCGAAGCAATCAAAAGATTACATGAGTGGGATATAAAGGGACGGTATGTTTATCAGCATCGTGATCTAAGAAAAGTGTTCCATGAAGATGCAGATAGAGTATTCAATGAAAGCCTTTAACACTTCAGTGTATAATTACATCTGTTTAGAATCCACTCTATCCTAGTGCAGGATTGAGAGTGTTTATTAAGAAAGTACATGACAATTATCCACCTTTGGTTACCTTAGAACTACGTACTACCGCCATTTAAGAAGACCTAAGAGAGTATCATGTACTTTTAGATTGGAAATTATTTTGTTACGAATGCACTAGTGAAAAACGCATTCAACTGTTTAGTTACTGGATCCAAATATTTGGGGTTGTCGTAAAGGTCAAAGTGCGTTGCTCCTTCAACCTTGAAGAGATTTTTCTTACCCTCTGCACGCTCTACTGCCGCAACACTAAATGGGTAAGTAAACGCCTCTGTTCCTGCAACCGCCAGGAAAGGTGTTCCGAGATCATTTAGTTGAGGCAACATAAATGATGTGTTTACCGATAGTCTTGCTTCAATTGAAATTGCTGAACGCTTATTTTCCCAGCCATCAATAAAACCTCGTTCAGTACGATAATAGTCATAGCCCTGCTTCCAGAAATCGCTTGTACTTGAAGTTAAATCTGGAACTAATTGCGTATAATCCATAATACCAGTTTCAACATATTTCTGACGTGCCTCTGCTGACTTATTCATCAATGTTTGAAAACGCTCTTTCTGCATTTCGCTAGGGGGATTTATACCATCTAGACCAGCCTCTCGCTCTCTAAAGTCAAATACACCGCTTACTGTCGCAAATGCATCAATTCTAGAATCATTCACCGCAGCTAATACACCGTAACCAGCGCCTGAGCAAAGAGCTAGAAGACCCACTTTGCTATCAGCTAGATTGGGAAGTGTTAACAAATAGTCTACAGCACCTTTGATATCTTCAGCTTTCCAGTACGGATTTTCTGTTTGCCTAGGTTCTCCGCCACTTTGACCATAAGTCCTGTGATCAAAGGCAATAGCAATGAACCCTTGTTCTGCAAGCTTTTTAGCATATATACCTGCGGTTTGTTCTTTTAGACCTCCCTGTGGAGCAACCACTACAACAGCAGAATAGCGTTTCCTGCTATCATAACTTGCTGGTAGGTAAAGATTAGCTGCTATTTTTTCCCCATGAACATTAAAGCTAACTGATTGACCCCCAAGTGATTTTTTAGCTGCTGGACTAGACGCTGGGTTAGGCATGACAAAATCTACCGCGACCGCTTTTGAGATAAAGCCTGTAGGTAAAATTGTGGACATGGTAATAGCCATGGTAACCGCCATAGCTAAACTTTTTTTGGTTGTGCGCATTATGCAATCTCCTAAACTAAGTATTCCAAAGTAACTTCAAGGTGATTGCTTCAGAAACAGTTCTTTAGTTTGTTGATCAGACAACGACTTGAAGCTCGTAGTTCTAAATCAACATCCATTGACGAAATATGTTTGCCAATGACGACGTTCTAAACGCCTGGCTCTTGAAGTTACTTGGTATAGTGTGAGTTTAAAGACTTGAATTCCCCGTTACCATCGTATTAATTTATTAGGCATTATAGAAAAAAATTATACTCAAGAAATGATTTGGTATAATGTTCAATGATAGTTTTCCTCTATCAGGGTTCACAATGAAAACTCGTTTGCTAAAGACTTTTGTTGCAGTGTATGAAGAAAAGCATATAACTCTTGCGGCAGAGCGGTGTCATGTGACACAACCATCAATCTCCTCAAATCTAAAAATGCTGGAAGAACAGTTAGGTTACAAGCTGTTTACACGAGGCAGCAAGGGCGTAGAACCGACACCTGCCGCAGAACAATTGTATCCCCGAGCTGTAAAGCTTTTAGCGGAGATAAATGATCTATCTTCTTTGTTGGATAAGCAAAAAACAACATTAACGCTTGGACTACCATTGGATTTAAGTCCTTCAAGAACAAGCTTATTATTAAAAGAGATAAAGCTAAAATTACCAAATATTTCTCTGCACCTAAAAGCTTGGAATGACCAGTGTGATGCACGAATTACACTAGATTTTCATAAAAAAGACAGTGAAGTATTTATTCCGTTATGGGAGGAGGATTACTTACTCTGTCTACCTAAGGAGCACGAGTTAACTAAATTTGACATCGTGCCACCAATCGCTCTTGAAGAGCAGGTTTTTATGGAATGCCCGACTTGTGAATCTCATGCTCAGATGGCAAAGATGAAAACAGGTAATCGCCGCTCAATTGTTATAGAAGCAAAAGCTGATACAAAATTGCAAGTTTTACAATTGGTAAAAGCTGGATATGGCATCTCATTTTTACCAGAAGGTTTGATGGAAAATGAGACTAAAGTCGTGTCAAGAGCGTTGAAAGCACCGAGAGTCTTTCGACGCATAGGAATGGCTGTCGAGGCAAAAAATATCGAGGACGATGTTATATCTCAATTGATCGATGTTATATCTGCTATTGAATTTTAATTCAAAAGTTCAAGTCTGAAATATTGTAATCCTTGTTTGAGCAACCTATCACTTCATTCTTATTTTCGTGTAATGGCGGGTTGCTTAAAGGATAAATATTGAGATTCAATCCCTTTGAATCACGATCTTTTAAATGAGGAGGGCGGTAATAAGTTGAGTAACGATATCTTCTATTACCAAAGACAACTTCTGAATGGGATATTTCTTCCCATAGCGACCAAATGTCATACTTGAATGAGTATGACCGACTAGTTGTGCAACCATCGACTCTTCAACACCAGCCTGTTTCAACTCATCTATAAATGTATGGCGGAAACTATACGCCGTTGGGCGGGCTTTTGCTGGCATGCCGATTTCTGTTTGTAAGCGGTCAAACTGGCGACAATAGCGTTTTGATCAGTCTCACTATTCACTTACTGATTTGTATCTAAGTAACTGAATAAATTGCAGATTTTAGATTGTCGAGAGAGTTAATAAAACAATGTATTAGTTTATAAAGTCGATAAGGTTACTTGTACTGCGTGGTAATTGTCTCATCTTAGTCAGGCACAATCATTGGCGTATATCAAAGCTTAGATGAACATGAGGTCACGGTTGGGAATCTTCAGACTTAGCAAGTGAAAAACTACCATCGTCGTTTTGAGTCCAAACAACGATGTCGCCAGCACTCCAGCCTAGTTCCTCTAAATATTGGTCTGGAATTTCAAAGTAATGCTCGCCTTCATCAGTGATCTTAATTGGGACTATCATCAGTTTGACCTCATTGGTAAACAATAAATCGATAATCAGCAATATAGTCCCATTATGAAAATGTAGTCAAACAAAGTCTTTTTGCTAGCAGTATTCTTACCTTACAGCTTATGAAACTGCACATTTTCTATCACTGATGCCAACATCCGAACAGGATATTTTTTACCATAACGACCAAATGTCATGCTTTGATGAGTATGACCGACTAGCTGTGCAACCAGCGACTCTTCAACACCAGCCTGTTTTAACTCATCAACAAATGTGTGGCGGAAACTATACGCCGTCGGGCGAGCTTTTGCTGGCATGCCGATTTCCGTTTGTAAGCGTCCAAATTGCTGACAATAGCGTTTAGACCAGTCTTCCCACTTACCGTCAGGTTTATAGCTAAAAAGCTGAATACATCGCGCTGATTTACGCTTAGCCACGTAGTCAAGAAAACCACTATCAATTAGATTGCTATGGATAGGTACATACCGAACACTGCTCGCTGTCTTCACATGTTGATTTTCACCATCCTCAGACACTACAAAGCAATGATAACCATCTTTAGTCCTAACATCAGCTACTCGTAACTGACAAGCTTCAGTAGGCCTTAAGCCATGATAAAGCATGATGTTAGTGACCCACTTGAACTCTTCTGGTTTTGACTGATATTCAGAAGACTTAAAGAGCTTGGTTAAGTCCTTAATTGACCAACGTTCACGTTCTTCATCTTGAGTTCTCTTCTTCATTTGGTCTTGAACAGCAATTTCTTGAAATGGATTTTCCGAGATGTAATTCATTTGCTTACACCATTTGAAGAACTGACGGCAGGATGCTATGTAATCTTTATTGGTTTTGTAGCTTCTTCCTTCCTTGTACAAACGGTCACGAAAGCGCACTGCATCAGCACTTGTTATTCTGGATACACAAGCAATTGCCAAAGGAGTCAGAAAATGAGCAGTACGTTGATTTAGTTGCTCGATGGTAAGGGGGCGTACTTTGCCGTGCTGCTTAGAAACGATAAATTCTTCTAACGCATTTTCAGGGGTGATGACGATATTTGGTTTTATAGTTGTTGGTTCTACAACGTTCACTGCTGCCAGTGAAGGAAGCGAACTTGCAGTTCGCACTTGTCGAATTGGTAGACGCACCGTATCACGCAATGGAAATCCATCTCGCACATTGTTAACGAGTTCGTCTACTTTAAGACGAAAAGAAGCAGCATCGAATTCTTGGAAAGCTTCGTCTATGAGCTTTTTAAGTGGGGGAGCAAGGATAAAATTACGCTCTACAGCTTCATCACGTCGCTTGGTAAGTAGCGAAATTTTTAAGTCAAAAGGAAAGCCATTATCTTTTAAAGGTTTAGGCAAACAGATGCGAGTGTAGTAGGTCGAGTTTGGGGCGCGAAAAAGGTACATTGTCTCAGTCAATCCTAAGTGGTGACTTAATGCAGTGCCAAAAACGCGAAAAGCCCCTGATAAATCAGGGGCTTGAATGTGGCGGAGAGATAGGGATTTGAACCCTAGGTACGCTATTAACGTACGCCGGTTTTCAAGACCGGTGCTTTCAACCACTCAGCCATCTCTCCGTTGTTGCGGCGCATGATAGGGGGTGTTCGGTTCGTTGTAAAGTACTGATTTGCACAAAAAGTTTCGTTTGCTTGTTTTATGCGCAAGCTCAGCGTGCTTGTAATGCTATAAGTTACGAAGTTAATAGGTAGAGAGTACAAATTGGTAGAGTTTTTACTTTATATTGTACATAGTTAATAAAATGGCGTTTTATTTCTATGTGTTTGAAAATATAAAGTTTATACCCTTTGAGGATACACATGTACGCCCGAAAGTGTTTGCAACATAGTGTGAACTAATTCAAAATTAACTGGTATAGCCAGTTGTGCTTAATTCTTTTAAGGGTACATATGAAAGTCACGAATCTATTTAAAGACAAAGTTGGTGCGATCTCAACACATCAATCAGAGTTTATGAATTGGATGTCTCCAACGTTACGCGACTATTGGAGTGATTTTCTAGGTAAAGCTCAAGGTAGCTTTCTGTTCTCTAAAGTGCGTGATCACCAACAGCCAGCTGTTAATGAAGAAGTGATCCCACAACCTGAACCTATTGTCCTAAAGCCAGAAGCTCAAGTGCTTTTCGATGAGTTAAACGAAAAAATTGGTGAAGTCATTCACGTAGGTGAGTGGGTACACGTATCTCAGGAACGTATCAACCAGTTTGGTGCCGTTACGGAAGATATGCAGTGGATCCATACTGATCCTGAGCGAGCGGCGACAGAATCCCCATTTAAAACAACGATTGCTCATGGCTTCTTGACGCTAGCATTGTTGCCTAAATTGACGGATTCAGTGGATGCAGAAAAGCCAATGTTCCCAACGGCTAAGCTTGTGGTGAACTTAGGATTGAACCAAGTGCGTTTTCCATACCCAGTAAAAGCGGGTAACAACGTTCGTGCATCAAGTACGCTAACTAAAATTACTCCAATTAAGAAAGGGTTGGAGATTGAGCGTGAAATCAAAGTGGAAATCGAAGGCATTCGTCGCCCAGGCGCGGTAGTTGTATCGGTGATTCAATTACACTTTTAAGTAAAAGTTTCGATAAAAAAGAGAGCCTAATTTGGCTCTCTTTTTTATGCGTTCTATTTACTGGTTAAAATTTTTGGCGGGAGTATAACCGTAATCCGCAATGGCTTTTTGACCACTTTCCGATTTAAGGAATTTAACGAAGTCTTTGCCTGCCGCATCGAGCCCATCAACTTTGTATAAAATGAGGAAAGGTCTTGCCAACTTGTATTTGTGGTTTGCGATATTATTAGCAGATGGCTCAATACCTTCAAACTGAACGGCTTTTACTGAACGATCCACTGAACCCACAGAAATAAAGCCAATGGCATGAGGGTTATGGTTTACGATGGTTTTCACCATACTGTTGCTATTCACCACTAGATTGTTCGGGTTAATGTCAGAAACTAATCGATCATTAACGATGGTAGTCAGGCCAAGCAAGCTTTCAAAACTGTAGCGTGAGCCCGAAGAGGCTTCTCGAGTCACAACGGCGATAGGTTGCTCATCTCCACCAACTTGTTTCCAGTTAGTGACTTTGCCTTTATAAATATCATAAAGTTGTTGTTCTGTTAGGTTTGTTACCACATTCGTACGATTAACCACAACGGCAAGGCCATCAAAAGCGATAGGGAAGACATTCAAATTCTCGCCTTTTTCACTTTCTGTCAAATATCGTGAGCTCATGCCCAACTCGACGATGCCTTTGTTTACCATCATGATACCTGCACTGGAGCCAATACCTTGTACGGCAATGTAATCATCAGGATGGGACTTGTTGTACTCTTCTGCCAATACATCCATCACACGTGCAACGGAAGTCGAGCCAGAGATATTGACTTCTTTTGCTACTGCGGTTGGGAGAGTGAGGGCCATGGCTAAGATTGATGCCATAGTAATGCGTAACATATTGAACTCCATATACGGTAATTTGCAGCGCTCATCATATTTCGTTCAAGTTACACTTTTGTGAATGTTTGCAATGCGATTTTAAATTGGTACATCTAACAAGCGATGAGCAAATGTAAAGAGGTGACGCAGTTAGCTTTTCGGCTACAAATGGAATGGTATTCTACGAAAGAGTGACAAGATACAGTGATTTTCTCTCACAAGGTTGGGTGTATTGCTTTATATGCTTTTAGGTTTTAGTGATTTGATATCAATAAATTATAAATCGCTTACGTAGTACGGAAGCTAAGCTGCTTTTGCGGAAACACACACGCTGAGGTGACTTGGGTATATACTAAGAACAGTATAGGAGTAGGTAAATGTCGGTATCACAAATGGCAATGAGCCGTCTGCATAAGTTGGTCGAGTCGCTATGTTCGAGACGTAATGTTAACTTACCCATCGAGCAGGGGAAGTGCTTATACACTCCTATTGAGGGAGGGGTTGAGCTGTTCCATGCTCATTTTCTTCTTGATTCCCAGCACAGTGAATACACATCTCCCATTGCTAAGATTTTATTCGATATAGAAAAGCAGATTTGGTGCTTCTATGTACCCACAGAGTTTGGTGAAGAAATTCACTGGATACCTTATAAAACCCTTCCATTTAGCTCATCATTAGAGACGCTTTTAAATGAGTTAGAAAGCGATCCACACGCCTGTTTTTGGCAATAGTGCGCTTTATTGTTTGCTAATCTGACTCCGAAATTCTTTTGGAGTGATGCTATAGATGGATTTAAATGCAGTACTAAAATGTGCAGCGCTCTTAAATCCGGATTCAAATGCAATTTGTGTAATGGATTTTGGTGAAACCCGAAGTTGCGTAGCGGCGTGATTGATGCGTTTCACTTTTAGTATGTGGGAAAAAGAGAGGTTTTCTGCAGCAAGCCTACGTTTTAGTGTCGCAATCGACATGGTCATGTACGTCGCTAAACTTTCCAACGTGATGTCTTTTTCTATGTTCGCTTCTATGTATTGTATTGCTTTTTGGGAAGCGGTCAGAGTGCAGGCATCACTGATGATCGATAGTATGTTTGGTTCTACCCTTACCATTAGTGACAGTAAAGCGAGTGCGATGTGTGCCTGAGCATATTGAGGGTCTTGATTGTCAGAAAGTGCAATGAGCGTATCTTTCAACTCTGCAATTTGACTATGTTCAGAGGCTGAAAATGGATAGAAGCGTCGCTCAGTCGATTCGAGTACGAGATCGGGGTGGGCTGCTTTAAATTGGCTAAAAAGATTGATATCAAACACGATGGCGAGCGCTTTGAATGGACCAGGTTGAGCTTCTGCGCTATTGAGATCGGATGAGTTATAAAGCGTGAAATCGCCAGATGTTAGTTCAAACTGTTCGCCGTTAGGTTGGTTTACGGTGAGTGCACCAGTTTCGACCACGTAAATTCCGTAATGAGTGGATGGGTAGCGCTCACTTTTACGAGCGGAGAAATGATTAAAGTGAATGATCTCAATGTTCAGCATAGTTATTCTTATTTCTGATTACGTATAAAAAAGGCGCTCATTTGAGCGCCTTTTCACCTTAATCGGTATTATTCACTAACAGGTTCTTCTGTTTGTGTTGCTGCTACATCAGCAAATACCTCGGTAGGCTTTGCAACTAAACTGCGGTTTTCTTGGTTCACATCTGTTAAAACGATCTCCAGCGTGTCACCCAGTTTGTATACCACTTCTTTATCGATAGAGATGGTACCGTTGTCGCCGTTACACTCAATTCTTTCTTTATTATCAAGGATTAGGCTGCCCGGAATAAAGGCTGCAGCACCATTTTCGAGAAGTCGAACACGTGCACCTGCTCGATTAATATCAAAAATCTCACCTGTGAAACAAGTTTGCTTTGCTGGTTCCTCGGCTAATGTGCGAGCGTATAGCCAATCAGACACGTTTCGTTCGGCAATTTTGTGGTGCTTACGGTGTAGAGCAAGTTCTTCACCCACTTGGTCATCGGGTTTTTGAATTGGCTCTTTGCCAAGAATGACCGCTTTTAGCATACGGTGGTTGATCATATCGCCGTATTTACGAATTGGCGAAGTCCAGGTAGCGTAAATATCTAAGCCCATAGCATAGTGAGGTAGAGGTTGATTTCCAACTTCACTGTACGTTTGGAATTTGCGAATGCGGTTGTCTAGGTAAGCCGTTTCTTGTTCGCCTAACCAACGACGCAATGCTGCAAAACCCTCTAATGTAGAGATCGACTCAACTGTAAAGTCAGTTGCACCCGATTGAGTTACGAGCTCTACGACTTCTTCAAGTTTTTCTGCTTTGATGCCTGCATGGGTGTTAAACACGCCAGTGTCGAAATTGTCACGCAGAGTGCGGCCTGCACAGATGTTAGCGGTGATCATTGATTCTTCAACCAGACGGTTTGCACAACGACGCATGTCCGCGTGAATAGCAACAACATCGTTGTCTTCGCTTAGTTCAAAACGGTAGTCTGGTCGATCTGGGAATACCACTGCGTTCTTTTCACGCCAATCTGCGCGCGCAAGAGAGAAGTCGTATAGATCACGAACAATCACCGCGATTTCTTCGCTTGGTTGCCATGCATCACAATGGCCATTTTCAAGCCAATCTGAAACATTGTTGTACGCAAGACGCGCATGTGACTTAATGTTTGCCGCAAAGAATTTGATATCGTCACCAATGACGCCATCTTTGCTCACCGTTACGGTACAACAGATAGCTGGTCGAATCTCACCTTCAATCAGCGAACACAGGTTATCGGCAAGGTCACGCGGTAGCATAGGGATGTTGCGGCCAGGAAGATAAATCGTGTAGCCACGTTCACGCGCCACTTTATCCATCTCATCTTCTGGTGTGATGTATGCGGTTGGATCCGCAATCGCAATGGTAAGTTCAAAGTCACCAGATTCTGTTTTCTTCGCGAAAAGCGCATCGTCCATGTCTTTGGTTGATTCACCATCGATGGTCACGAAAGGCACGTGAGTCATGTCAACACGTTCTAAATCTGCATCGTCTTTCAGTTCCCAGTTCTCTAGGCCAGCAGGTTCAGAGTTAGGAAGATCATTTTGCGCAAGTGTCACCCACCAAGGTGCGATTTTGTCGTTCGCATCGGTGATTTTTTCAGAGATCTCAACAAAGAATCCGTTATCATCTTTTAATGGATGGCGAATAAGATGTGCAACAACCCAATCACCCTCAGCAAAATTGTCAGGTTTGAGGCCTTTCTTTAGTTTTGCTTTTAAAGAGAGCTTTTTAAGCTGCGGATGGTCAGGAGCAACATTTAGTTTGCCTTTGAACATTTTTACTCGACCAATGAAGCGAGTAATAGATTGTTCTAGTAGTTCTTGAGGTTCAGCAACTTCGCGTTCTTTTTCTGTACGGATAATGGCAACCACTTTATCTCCGTGCATGCATTTTTTCATGTACGCAGGCGGAATGAAGAAGCTAGTTTTGCTGTCTACTTCCAGAAAGCCAAAGCCTTTGTCTGTTGCTTTGATCGAACCTTCTTTTTTAGGCAGGTTTTCTTGAATTTGTTGCTTAAGCTGAGCTAATAGTGGGTTATCTTGAAACATCTTTTTTAACTTACCAATGGAATTGCGCCCACTATAATCATTGCGAGCTATTATTACTACCTATAGCGCACAATTTCGATGTGAATTATTGATGAATTGATATCCTGTTAAGGTGC
The DNA here is from genome assembly GCF_019670485.1 of Vibrio alfacsensis. Taxonomy (NCBI): domain Bacteria; kingdom Pseudomonadati; phylum Pseudomonadota; class Gammaproteobacteria; order Vibrionales; family Vibrionaceae; genus Vibrio; species Vibrio alfacsensis. The sequence continues at coordinate 889,715 of NZ_AP024166.1, read as the reverse complement.
GTTTCTCTCTGAGAATGGGGGGAGAGGTGGAAAATTATGCATTTTATACCGTTTATGAAATAAATTGTGATGTAATTCAATTTTTTCTGGCTTTTTTTATGCATTTAGGGAATAATCCGCCTCCCTTAGTCGTCCCTAATGGCTTATCGCGGTTGTGTACTGTGCTAATTCCTATCTGAATGGATTTAGTATCTGGATGGATCAGTATCGAATTAGAAGAGCATATGGGACTGTTTTTTTGTTAATTAAGTAGGATCCCAATGCAAGATTCTGTTATTCAATTCAGCGATTTATCTCTGAATGATTCTATCCTTTCTGCTCTAGACGGAATGGGTTTCGTGTCACCAACTCCAATTCAGGCTGCGGCAATCCCACACCTATTGGAAGGTGCTGACGCGCTGGGCAAGGCACAAACGGGTACAGGTAAAACGGCAGCGTTCTCACTGCCTCTTCTAAACAAACTAGATCTTGATCAACGTAAACCTCAAGCTATCGTTCTTGCTCCAACTCGTGAGCTAGCGATTCAGGTTGCGGCTGAAATGAAAAACCTTGGTAAGAATATCAATGGTCTTAAAGTTCTAGAAATCTACGGTGGTGCATCTATCGTAGACCAAATGCGTGCACTTAAAAATGGTGCTCACGTTATTGTTGGTACGCCTGGCCGTGTTCAAGACCTTATCAACCGTGAACGTCTACACCTAGACGAAGTACACACATTCGTACTAGATGAAGCTGACGAAATGCTAAACATGGGTTTCGTTGACGACGTAACTAATATCATGGAACACGCTCCATCTTCAGCACAACGTGTATTGTTCTCTGCAACAATGCCACCGATGCTGAAAAACATTGTAGAGCGCTTCCTACGCGATCCTGTGACTGTTGACGTAGCTGGTAAGAACCACACTGTAGACAAAGTTCAACAGCAGTTCTGGGTAGTAAAAGGTGTAGAGAAAGATGAAGCAATGTCTCGTCTTCTTGAAACTGAAGAAACTGACGCGTCAATCGTATTCGTACGTACTCGTCAAGATACTGAGCGCCTAGCTGATTGGCTATCTGCACGTGGCTTTAAAGCTGCTGCACTTCACGGTGATATTCCTCAGTCTCTACGTGAGCGTACTGTTGATCACATCAAACAAGGTGTTATCGATATCCTAGTTGCAACTGACGTTGTTGCACGTGGTCTTGACGTTCCACGTATTACTCACGTATTTAACTACGATATCCCATTCGATGTTGAGTCATACATCCACCGTATTGGTCGTACTGGCCGTGCTGGACGTAAAGGTAAAGCGATTCTTCTAGTTCGCACTAACCAAATCCGCATGCTACGTACAATCGAGCGTGTAACTAAGTCATCTATGGAAGAAATCCAACTTCCTCTACGTGACCAAGTTGCTGAATCGCGTCTAAGCAAACTAGCGGCTGAGCTAGAAGCTGAGAAAGAGCACAAAGCACTAGACAAGTTTGCTGAGCTTGTAGAGAAACTACAAACTTCTCTAGAAATCGAACCAGCAATGCTAGCAGCTATGCTTCTTAAGCGTCAGCAAGGCAAGCGCCCACTATTCTACATTGGCGAAGACCCAATGGTAGAAGCGATTGAACGCGACAAGCAACGTCGTAAAGATCGCCGTGAGGGTGGTCGTGAAGGCGGCCGCGAGGGTGGTCGTAGCTTCAACAACCAAGAGTGGGATACATACCAACTACAAGTTGGCCGTGAGCAAGGTGTTCAAGTTAAAGACATCGTTGGTGCTCTAGCGAACGAACTAGGTCTTGGTAAAGGCTCTATCGGTGCAATCAAGCTAGCACAGGGTCACACTTTTGTTCAGCTACCAAAAGCAATGACTTCTGATGCAGCGAGCAAACTAAGCAAGCTACGCATTCGTCAACAAGATGTTGGTGCTGTAGTGTGTGACTTCGATGATTTCCGCGAGTCTCGTGGTGGTCGCCGTGACGGTGGTCGTCGTGATGGCGGTCGTCGTGAAGGTGGCTTCCGTGGTAACCGCGAAGGTGGCAACCGTGAAGGCGGCGGTTACCGTGGTAATCGTGAGGGTGGCAACCGTGAAGGTGGCGCTCGTCGTGAAGGTGGCTTCCGTGGCAACCGTGACGGTAATCGCGATGCTAATCGTGAGGGCAACCGCGAAGGTGGCGAACGTCGTTTCGATCGTAACCGTGGTGGTGATCACCGTGGCGCACATCGTGGTGAACGTGGTCACGGCCGTACTCGTCGCCCTCAAGACGCATAATATTTGCGCACTAAAAAATAGTTGAATTTGAAAGCCGAGCGAACAGCTCGGCTTTTTTGTCTCTGGTCTTCTATACTTTATCCATTCAAAAATATTTGTAATTTCTCAGCATTCTTAGTCATAAATTGATGATTTTATGTACTTGATTCTACTTGAGTTGAATTTATGACATATATTTCATGCTTCAAATAAATTTTAAACTTGTCGTAGATCAACAAAGTTCGCGCAAACGAGTAACTAATACTAAAAGATAGTTGAAAGATTAAAAAATTATTGAATAATAGAGTACACAAACAAGAAGTACTCGGCGCGTCAGCGCAATTACAACCTTTGCTCCACAACAGGAAATTATTTCATGTCTAATTCGTTTGTACTGGTGATCAACTCTGGTAGCTCATCACTAAAATTTGCAGTTATCGATTCAACTTCTGGCGATGCTGTATTAAGTGGTTTGGGCGAATGCTTTGGTCTGTCAGACGCTCGCATGAGCTGGAAATTCAACGGCGAGAAAACGGAAATCGCAATCGAAGGTGACGATAGCCATCACAAAATCGCTATCGGCAAACTGGTAGGTTTAACCGAAGAATATGGTCTAGCTAAAGACATCGTAGCGGTAGGTCACCGTATCGTACACGGCGGTGAAAAATTCACGAAAACAGTACGCATTACTGAAGAAGTAACGGCAGAAATCGAAAAGCTTGCAGATCTTGCTCCACTACATAACCCTGCAGGTGCTATCGGTATTCGTGCTGCAATCGAAGCATTCCCAACGCTTCCTCAGTTTGCTGTATTCGATACTGCATTCCACCAATCTATGCCTCAGCGCGCATACACAGGTGCGATTGCAAAAGAACTTTACACTGATTTCGGTATTCGTCGTTACGGTTTCCACGGTACTAGCCACTACTTCGTTAGCCGCGAAGCTGCGAAAATGTTGAACAAGCCAGTTGAAGAATCAAGCTTCATTTCAGTTCACTTAGGCAACGGTGCTTCTGTTTGTGCTATTAACAATGGTGAGTCTGTAGACACTTCTATGGGCTTTACACCGCTATCAGGTCTGATGATGGGCACACGCTGTGGTGACCTTGACCCAGGTATCATTGAGTACCTACTTAAGAAAGGTTGGTCTCAAGAGCAAGTGTTTACATCTTTGAATAAGGCTTCTGGCTTCTTAGGTGTATCCGGCCTGACAAGTGATGCTCGCGGTATTTTGGATGCGATGGAGCAAGGCCATGAAGGCGCTAAGCTTGCATTTGAAGTCTTTACATACCGTGTATCAAAATACATTGCGTCTTACCTTGCTGCTCTGGATTCATTTGACGGCATTATCTTTACAGGCGGCATTGGCGAGAACTCTCTACCAATCCGACGTCAGATTCTTAAAAACCTAAAACTACTAGGTTTTGTTGAAGATGAGAAAGGTAACGAAGACGCACGATTCGGTAACGCAGGTGTGGTTGCTACATCTGAGTTGCTTGGTGCGAAAGCACTGGTTATTCCTACCAATGAAGAGTGGGTTATCGCTCAACAGTCGGTGGAACTGCTGTAATACAGCAAAAATTTTTGGGAACTAAGTCAAAGGCCCTCTCCAATTGGAGAGGGCTTTTTTTATGTTTAAAGGGAACAATGGCAAAGGTAACGAGCATTAAACATACTTGATATTGAGCTACTTAATGTTGATGTTGTTATCTCGTCGGTCATACATGTCTGGTGTGGTATGTAGCCCTCCTGCGTAACCCGCTTCTTCGAGCGTTTCCCTTACTGCACGAACATCGGTAGCGGTGACAGGCTCCTGCTGATCACCAAGGTGTTTGCGCACAAATGTGATTAACTCGGCTAAGCGTGCATCAGACAATATATCCTCGAAGCTTGCCATCGGCATGAAGTTCTTCTCTGGATCGATGTAAGTTGGCTGCAACCCACGCACAGTAACGGCAATGGTATTGAAAGGGTCGCTGTGCATGATAATGCCGTTATTAAGCAACGTGGGTGCGATAGGGTCACGACCTTTACCGTCGTTTCCATGACAAGCCCCACAGGTTTGTTTGTAGGTCGCATATATTGGGTCTTGGTATGCGCTTTCATCAAACCCTTTTGGATCGAGCGGTACAGCATCAGAGGCAATGAAATTGTTCACATCACCATTGAGTAGGTAGTACGACATGGATGAAACATCGTCACGCGTCATTTGACTCAAGCTATTTTTCACTACATCTGCCATCCCAGCGAACGCGGTGCCTTTGTCAGAATGACCAGTGTGCAAAAAGTCGGTCAGTGATTTTTCATCCCATCCGCCGACATACAGTTCGGTCGCGGTGATGTCAGGTGCATTCCAACCATCAATCAAATTACCTTGGAAGATTCGCTCCGGGATTAATGCCTGAGCAATGTTACGCGGTGTGTGACACTCAGAGCAGTGGCCGAGACCTGCAACCCAATATTTTCCTTTTTGCCACTTTTCGATGTCATCTACGGTATTTTCTAACTCGGATGGTAAGTCGTAATTAATGGGATCGGTATCCATGAATACGATATTCCAACCGAGCAAACCAAGTCGGATGTTGGATGGGAACATCATACTGTTCTCATCATTTCGCCTTGCGACAGCGGGAATGGATTGCATGTACTCCCACAAGTCTTTCATATCTTTTTCCGTCAGGTATTGATATGAAGTGTACGGCATGGCGGGGTATAGATAGCCGTGTTTACCTTTGCCGTTGACCAAAGCATTACGGAAGTCTTCGTAGTTGTACTCACCAATGCCTTCGCTGGCATGTGGCGTAATGTTAGTCGAATAAACCGTACCAAATGGCGTAACAAATGGTAGGCCGCCAGCGAATGGCTCACCACCCTCTGCACTATGGCAAGCGATACAATCACCGGCGTGGGCAATATATTCGCCCCGTGTTACAGATTGAGCATTTAACGCGGCGAGTTTTTCCATTTGCACGTTACCCGCGTGTCGAATATACGCTCCAATTGCGAGGATCTCGTTGTGGGTTAGCTGGTTTTCAAATGCAGGCATGAGGTTATTGAGCCCATAGTTGATGGTGTGTTGTATCTCTTCAATACTGCCACCATGTAGCCAGGTGCTATCTGATAAGCTAGGGACTCCGGTTTGCTGGTTCGCGATTGAACCATCGCCATGACAAGATGCACAATATTGAACAAATAAATCTTTTCCTAATTGGATTTTGACTTCTGGCACATCACTGTGGCGTTGGTTGAGTGAGGCAAGGTAGTAAGAAATTTTGTCGACTTCATCTTTTCTGAGAACTTCTACCCAGCCAGGCATGGCTCCGTTTCGCCCTTTGGCGATGGAGTGGATAACGGAATCGTCGTCTCCACCATACAACCACTCATTGTCGATAAGGTTTGGAAAGTGTTTTTGACCTTGTGCGTTGTCACGATGGCATGCTGCACAGTGAGTTTGAAATAGCATACTGCCAGTACGAACGATGTCACCATTTTGCGCGAGTACTGCCAGAGACGTGTCACTCACTTGGTTAAATTGATCATCGAGAGTCATGGTGGGATTACTCAATTTGTCATCGCTTTGCTGCCAGTCGACGAGGCCTTTCCATTCTCCTAATCCGGGGTACAAGACGAGGTAGCCTAATGAAAGCAAAAACGCGACCGCGTAACTTATAAACAGTAATTTTGGTGGTGGGGCATCTTTTTCGTCGATACCATCAAAACTTGCGATAGTATGGTTCTGGTCCGCTTTATGATTGCTGCGCCAGTATTTGACAATCACACTCACCATTAATGCAAAAAAAACAAGGGTAAAGACAACTGCCCACCCATTCCAGAATGTGCTCATGGTGACACCTCCTGTGCAGTATCTTGACCAAGGCTTTGAAGATAACGAATCAGAGCTTCTCCTTTGGTTCGCCCCCTCACTTGTAAACGTGCATCGGAAATCTCTTGATCGGTATAGGGAACGCCCAAAAAGCGCAGTGTTTCCATTTTATCCCCGATGGCGTCACCAGAAAGGGTTTGCTCGAATAGCCAAGGGTAGGCTGGCATAATGGAAGTCGGAATCACCTGTCTTGGGTCGACAAGATGCAAGACATGCCATTGGTCAGAATACTTACGCCCCAGATTGGTGAGATCTGGTCCGGTACGTTTAGAACCCCACAAATTTGGAAATTCATAAATATCATCAGATTCTAAGTTGGGGCGACCATTACGTTTTACCTCTGGATCGAGAGGCCGTACCATTTGCGTATGGCAAACATGACACCCCTCACTGATGTATATGTCACGGCCAGCAAGCTCGATAGCCGTTAGCGGTTTGGCTAAGCTGCCTTTGGCGATGTCATCAGTGCGTAGGATATTGGGAACAACCCACACTGCCAGCGAGAACGACGCAACAGCCACCGTTGTGATGATCAAAATGACGACGGAATGTGTGAAGTCTTTACTCATGATGACACCTCCTTAGCGACTAATACTGAAGGAGAGCGGACGGTTTTGTACAAGTTGAACGCCATTAAAAATAAGCCAAGTACAAACAGTGCGCCGCCAAAGAAGCGCATGAACAACCAAGGTGCCTTGAAGTTCATCGCCTCGATAAAGCTGTAAACTAACTCGCCATTTTCATTTTGTGTTAGCCACATGTAGCCCTCACCAATTCCCGCAACCCAAAGTGCAATGGCATAGAGTGCCACGCCTGCGTGAGCAAGCCAGAAATGCCACTTAATTAATCGAGGTGACCACAACTCGGTCTTATTCCAAAGACGAGGTATAAAGTAATAGAAAACCGCGATCCCCGACATCCCAACCCATCCAAGGGCACCCGAGTGAACATGGCCGATTACCCACTCGGTGTTATGGGCCACCATATTAAACCAACGAATGGCAAGCAAAGGTCCCTCAAAAGTGGCTAAGCAGTAGTAAAGAATGGCGGAAAAAAAGAACAGGCAGATATAGTCAGATTTGAGTTTTTGCTTGTTCTGCAACAGTGTCATGGCGCTGTTGAATGCCCCAGCCCAAGAGGGAAGCCAAAGGATCAGCGACATCACGATACCAATGTTTTGCACCCATGTTGGAACGGAAGAGTAGATTAAGTGGTGTGTTCCAGCCCAAGTATAAAACCCGACGAGCCCCCAAAAGTGAATCACGGATAAGCGGTAAGAATATATAGGGCGGTCGGCCGCTTTCGGAATGAAGTAGTAGTTCATCCCAATCACGCCGGCAGTGAGTAAGAAGCCCACAGCATTGTGCCCCCACCACCATTGAACGATGGCATCTTGAGCCCCTGCAAATACGGAATAGGATTTCATCAAAGAAACTGGCATGGCCAAATTATTCACGATGAAGATCATCGCGATGACGATAATGAAGGCCGTGAAAAACCAGTTGGCGACGAAGATGTGTTCAACTGTGCGCTTGGCTAATGTGCCGAAGAAGAGTACCGCATAAAGGACCCAAACTAACACGATCAGAAGATCGATCGGCCATTCGAGTTCCGCATACTCTTTTGATGTTGTGTAACCTGCGGGAAGAGTCAGCAAAGCAAGGAACAGTACCAATTGCCAACCCCAGAAAACCATCCAAGATAGACTTTGATTAAACAGCTCGCAGCGCCCCGTGCGTTGAGCAATGTAGAGCGACGTTCCCATGAGAATATTGACCACAAAACCATATATGACTCCAGACGTGTGCAACGGTCTGAGTCGACCAAATTGGAAGTATTGAGAATCAAAATTAAGCACTGGCCAATACAGTTGAGCGGCTAAAATGACGCCAATAATCATACCCGCAATAGCCCAAACCAAAGAGGCGAGTACGAAAAACTTCACAACCTTAATGTTGTACTGTGTCGTTACTTGTTCCATTAGAACGCTCCTCGATTAAGGCTGAGAGCCAGCACCTAGTGTGGATTCAGCATCTAGCTGAGGCTCAGTACCAAGACTGGAGTAATAGTGGGCAATGTCTTCCATGTCTTGTTCAGAAAGCGCATCGGCTTGCTGTTGCATCAATACCGCGAGGCCACTCGTTCTTTCCCGTGCCTTATAGTCTTTAAGCGAAGATATTAGGTAACTTTTTTTCTGACCGCGTAGATTAGGATAGGCATCGATAGTGGAAATACCATCAGCACCATGGCAGGTCATGCATACTTTTGCTTTCTCGCGACCGATTTTGAACTGTTCATCCTCTTGAGAGGCGAAAGTTTGTGGGGTAATGCATACCGCGGCGCTGAGTGCGATTTTCAAGGCGGTTTGCTTCCAATAGTTGTCTTTTATTCTCATCACTGGTTCCCTAGTAATATGAACGTGCTCTTAAACTAAGCGTCAGAAACTCGGGCGTTAAATGACCAACGATTCACGGTTATCTGTCGGGTGAATGAGTTGGTTTAAAAGTGTTATTGTCGTTTTAAAGCGTATTGTTGTCGGTTTAAAACCTATTGTTATCAGTTCAAAACGTATTGCTATAGCTTAAAGAGTAAGCAGGTACTGGCGTTCTCGCTATGTACAGGCGTATTTTGTTGTCATTTTTATGGTTAGTACGTAGTGAACTGGCGAAAAGAGCAAAAATAGGAGAGACAAAATGATCGAAAAATGAGGTGGTTACTCTGTGGTTTAGATGAGCTTTAACCGGGCTGTTATGTGCTATTCAAACGAGAAAAATAATCGGCACAATTGCAGGGAATTGTCTCGATGAGAGCTACGTCTCAATGTATACTTGCCGCGATCTGCACTTATTTCATGACATGTTCTGTCAGCATTTGCGATCTAAATGTAATCCGCTATCACGCATTCCAATTAATAATATATAACGCCCTGATTAACCTCTGGCAGGGTACTTTTGTGAGTCATTATGCTTAACTCAGAACGCAAAGCTGCACTCGTGCTCGTCGCGACAACCATGATCGCTGCACTTGGGTGGATTTTCTCGAAAGAAACGATCCAAGGGATGCCACCTTTTGGTTTTATCGGACTCAGATTCACCATCGCCTCTGTTTGTTTACTACCTTTGTGTTTTCGACCTTTACTTGCTGCAAACTTGAAAGATGTGCTGTCTGCTGGTGGTGTGGGCTTGTTGCTTGGAAGCGCAGTCATGACTTGGATATCTGCGATTTCGATCAGTGACACATTGGGCGAGGGCGCATTCATCATGAGCTTGTCGATGTTATTCGTACCGATCGTTGCTTGGGTGATGTTTCGTCAGCGACCTCAACGGATTTTCTGGGTATCGTTGCCAATTGCCGTTGCTGGCCTAGCGTGTTTGTCTCTTGTGGGTGGCTGGAAACAATCAGCGAGCCAATTATGGTTTCTTATCGCGGCTTTGATATTAGCGCTGCATTTCAACGTTAACAGTAAGTACTCCAAAAAATTACCAGTGCTGGTATTGACCTGTGTTCAGCTGTTTACTGCAGGATGTTTAGGCCTGATCGTTTCTTTCTTTGTGGAATCTCGACCAACAGAGATTGATTCGACCATTTGGATGTGGTTCGCGTTAAGTACATTGCTTGCTACGAGTTTGCGGTACGTTATGCAAACCATGGGGCAAAAGTTTGTTCAAGCAGGCAATGCGGCACTGATTATGATCTTAGAACCGGTTTGGACTGTGGTACTCAGTGTGCTTTGGTATGGCGAAATACTTACAGCTAACAAATTGATAGGCTGTACATTGATTTTGTTTTCACTGGTGATATACCGAACAGGTGGTAAGTTCTGTCTTCCCAAGCGGGGATAACGAGAGTAGAGCCAACATCACTTGATATGTTGGTTCTATATTTCTGAGCGATGTTTTAGCGCGAGAGAGACTTTTGAAGTCGGTTGACGATTGAGTTCTTCACTGATCATCCATCCGGCTTTCGCTAACAATTCTAAATCGACCCCAGTTTCTATACCGAGCCCTTGGCAGAGGTAAAGAACATCTTCTGTCGCAACATTGCCCGATGCCCCGGGAGCATAAGGGCAACCTCCAAGTCCTGCGACACTGCTATCAATGGTTTTGATGCCCATCGTGAGCGCTTGGTAGATATTGGCCAAAGCTTGGCCCCATGTATCATGAAAGTGAACCGCGAGTTTGTCGGTCGGTACTTTTTGTTGCACCGCTTCTAGCATGTTTGCAATACGAATGGGAGTGCCAGTTCCAATGGTGTCACCAAGAGAAACTTCATAGCAACCAAGTTCCATTAACAAATGCGCGATTCTCCCAACTTGGGTGGGGTTTATTGCGCCGTCGTAAGGGCAGTCTGCAACGCAAGAAAGATAGCCGCGTACGGGGATGTTGTGCTCATTCGCTAATGCCATTACCGGTTCAAACCGAGTTAAACTCTCTGCAATAGAGCAATTGATGTTGTGTTGGCAAAAACGCTCCGATGAAGAGGTAAATATCGACACTTGAGTGGCTCCGGCATCCAGAGCTTGTTCCAAACCTTGCAAGTTAGGTGTGAGAGCGGAATAAGTAATGTTTTTTCGGCGAGTAATACGGCGCATTACTTCTCGTGAGTCCGCCATTTGAGGTACCCACTTGGGAGAAACAAATGCTCCGGTTTCGATATGAGTAAGTCCAGTATCTGAGAGTAAATCGATCAATCGGACTTTGGCTTCCGTCGAGACGCGGGATTCATTTTGCAAGCCATCACGCGCCCCCACTTCTACAATGTTCACATGGTTTGGTAATGTCATTTTTTATCCTTATCGGATTTGTTGATCCAGCATGGCGATCGCTTTTCGAGAAAAGCTTGCAAACCATCTTGTCCTTGAGGCGAGACTCGAATATCGGCAATTAATTGGCTAGTGTACTGAATGAGTTGCTCATCAATGGGGTTTTGATGGCATTGCTGACACAGTGCTTTGGCTTTTCGCATCGCATCTGGACTATTGAGTAGTAAGGTGTCGATTAAGTTTTCAAGCACATGATCAATGTGTTTGTGAGGGTGAACCTCATGCACAATGCCATAGTTTTTGGCGTCGGCGGCATCGATAACTTCTGCACTTAGGATAAATCGGCGTGCCTGACGGTTACCCATAGCACGCATTACATAAGGAGAAATGGTTGCAGGCACTAAACCCAACTTGACCTCACTTAAACAGAACTTGGCATCGTTGGCAGCAATAGCGATGTCACAACAGCAAACCAATCCTAAAGCACCGCCGAATGCTGAGCCTTGTACAATACCTATTGTCGGTTGAGGGAAAGCATCCAAGGTACGCATAAGTCGAGCTAAATTCTGTGCATCTTCTAAGTTCTGCTTACGGGTGCTATTGGCCATGGATTTCATCCAGTTTAAATCGGCACCAGAAGAAAAATGTTTGCCATTGCCCCTTAAAATTAAACATCGCACATCGGTTCTCAATGCCAAGTAGTCAAGCCGATGAATCAGCAAGTCAATCATGCAGGCATCGAATGCGTTGTGCTTTTCTGTACGATTTAAAGTGAGAGTCGCAACACCAAACTCGTTGACGCTCCAAAGAACCTCATCTTGTCGATTTGGATTCGGGGTTATGCTCGGTTGATGATCCTGCATATGACATCCTTTTACTTTTTTGTTTTTACATTCTGAAAACACCAAAGTTGCTGTCAGAAATTGGCGCATTAAGGGCGGCAGCTAAGGCTTGAGCCAATATCTGCCTCGTCTCTTTTGGGTCGATGATGCCGTCATCCCACAAGCGCGCACTGGCATAGTAGGGATGCCCCTGAGACTCATACAAGTCTAAGATAGATTCTCGAAATGTCCTTTCTTCTTGCTCGGGCCACGGCTCACCTTGACGTTTTTTGACTTCTCGGCGCACTTGAGTGAGCACGCCTGCCGCTTGTTCGCCCCCCATGACGGAGATTCGAGCATTAGGCCACATCCACATCATAGTTGGATCGTAAGCACGCCCACACATGCCATAGTTCCCTGCGCCATATGAACCACCAATGATTACCGTAAACTTGGGTACATCCGCACAGGCGACTGCCATCACCAGTTTTGCACCATGTTTGGCGATACCCTCAGCTTCTAGCTTTTTGCCGACCATAAAACCGGTGATGTTTTGCAAAAACAGTAGGGGGATTTTTCGTTTGGCACACAATTGAATAAACTGTGCCCCTTTTTGTGATGATTCTGAAAACAAAATGCCGTTGTTAGCCACAATGCCAATCAAATTATCGTGAAGTCGAGCAAATCCACATACCAGTGTTTTGCCATAAAGTGCTTTGAATTCATCAAAATCCGAGTCGTCTACAAGACGGGCAATGATTTCTCGAACGTCAAAAGAGAGACGCAGATTCGCGTTGACGATGCCGTATATCTCCTCAGCCTCGTAACGCGGGGGTAACACGGTTTTTTCTGTATCAGTCGGCATTGATTGGTTTGTGTTGGCAATGGCTTCACGAGCCAATTGGAGGGCATGTTTGTCACTCTCGGCATAATAATCGGCCACGCCTGATTTTCGACAGTGTACGTCTGCACCACCGAGTTCTTCATCGGTGACAACTTCACCTGTCGCGGCTTTGACTAATGGAGGCCCAGCAAGAAAAATGGTGCCTTGCTCTTTTACCATAATCGAGACATCTGCCATCGCAGGTACATAAGCGCCACCGGCAGTACATAACCCCATTACGACTGCGACCTGAGCGATGCCCTGTGCAGACATGCGCGCTTGATTGAAGAAGATTCGGCCGAAGTGTTCTTTATCAGGGAAGACTTCGGCTTGATGAGGAAGGTTTGCACCGCCAGAGTCAACCAGATAGACACAAGGTAAGCGACAGCGTTGGGCGATCTCTTGGGCTCGCAGGTGCTTTTTCACCGTGAGCGGATAATAGGTACCGCCTTTTACCGATGGATCATTGGCGATGACCATGCATTGAATCCTGCTTATTGTGCCTATTCCTGCTACGACGCCTGCACACGGGATAGCTTCATCGTACACATTCCATGCGGCAAATTGCCCAACTTCAAGAAACGCACTGTCTTCATCGAGCAAATGTAATACGCGTTCTCGTACCGAAAGTTTACCTTTGAGCCTTTGACGATCAATAGCTTTTGGACCGCCACCTTGCTTTATCACTTTGATGTTAGCCTCGAGGTTGTGTACTAAATCCGTCATGACGGCTTTGTTATTTTGAAATAGCTCGTCAGTTGGCTTAATTTTACTTTTAATGATGGCCATGATGACTTCCTTGTCAGTGGGTTAGCGGGATTCTTCAAACAGTTCTCGCCCAATCAACATGCGACGAATTTCCGAGGTACCCGCACCAATCTCGTATAGCTTTGCGTCACGCAATAAACGCCCTGTAGCATATTCATTGATGTAACCATTGCCGCCCAGTAATTGAATCGCATCTAAGGCCATTTTTGTTGCCAATTCGGCGCTGTAGAGGATCACGCCAGCGGCGTCTTTACGAGTACATTCACCTCGGTCACACGCCGCCGCAACCGTATAAACGTAGGCTTTCGCGGCATTCATTCGAGAATACATGTCTGCAAGTTTGCCTTGTACTAATTGGAATTCACCAATTGATTTCCCAAACTGTTTTCGGTCGTGTACATAAGGAACGACTTCATCCATACAAGCTTGCATAATTCCCAGCGGACCTGCGGCGAGTACGACACGCTCGTAGTCGAGTCCACTCATTAATACTTCGATGCCATGATTAAGCTTGCCTAATACGCTTTCTTTCGGGACGAGGCAGTTTTTGAATACCAATTCACAGGTGTTGGAACCTCGCATGCCCAGTTTGTCGAGTTTCTGTGCGTGGCTAAACCCCTCAAAATCTCGTTCGATAATAAATGCGGTGATGCCATGGGAAGCGGCGCTTGGATCGGTTTTGGCGTAGACCACGAGCGTGTCAGCGTCGGGGCCGTTGGTGATCCACATTTTGTTGCCATTGAGTTCAAAGTGGTCGCCTTTGTCCTCAGCTCGTAATTGCATACTGACCACGTCAGAGCCGGAGTTGGGCTCACTCATGGCAAGTGCGCCAACGTGAGAACCATCAATCAGTTTAGGGAGGTACTTTTCACGTTGGCTTTGGGTGCCATTTCGAAAAATTTGGTTTACACAAAGATTGGAATGCGCGCCATAACTGAGTGCCACAGACGCAGAAGCACGGCTGATCTCTTCCATCGCGATAACGTGGGCGAGATACCCCATACCCGCACCGCCATACTCTTCGTCGACGGTTACACCAAGCAACCCCATTTCACCAAATAGAGGCCAAAGGTGATTTGGAAACTGATTGTTGTGGTCTATTTCTGCGGCAATAGGAGCGATGTGCTTAGTGGCGAATGCATTGACGTGTTCTCGGAGCATATCAAGGGTTTCACCAAGCCCAAAATTAAGTGGGGTATAACTCGTTTTCATAACGTTTCCTTGTAAAAGTTCAGTCGTGAAAAAGCCGGTTTACACTGCTTGGGCTAAACGTGTGTTGCTATTGTTTGTGGTGATTTTTATATGTTTATTTAGAAACTGACTACTGACTACTGACTACTGACCGCTGCGGAGCGCCTGCTCACAACGTATTTTTGCCGCATCCAATTCGCCCATAACGGCGCCAATGTCGTCCAACTGTTGTTGTAATTGGGCTTGTTTTTCGTCAATGATAGTGAGCATCTTAATTAACTGACCATCGGTTTGTTGAGTATCATAAAGCTCAAAGAGCTCGCGGATCTCTGCGAGAGAAAACCCCAAACGTTTACCCCTTAAAATCAGCTTTAAGCGAATTTTATCTCTGCGTTGATAGACACGAATGTTGCCTTTTCGCTCCGGCTCAATCAGACCTACGTCCTCATAAAACCGAATGCTTCGCGTGGTAATGTCGAACTCCTTAGCGAGTTCACTAATCTTAAATCTTTCCACTTGGCGATTCCCTTTCACTAAAATTTTGGCTTCATAACGGTTTTCATTCCCTTTGGACGACTTTCTAAACGATGTCGACACAAGGCAAGAGAGTAGATTTGTTTTGTTATTAATGTGTTTCTTTACGTTAACGTAAATGTTAGTGCTATGCTTACGTAAACGTCAAGAAATCACAGTGCGAAAATTCGTCGCTTTATTAGAGGCTGGTGGTTGTGCATTGAACATGTTCAACCTCCGTGGTAGCAGGTGTGAGGAATGGATTAGTGAGCTGTGATTCATCGTCAGTAAGGACGACATCATGGAAAACGACATCTGGATTGTCAGTGCGAAAAGAACGCCAATAGGTGCATTTCAAGGTCTGCTTGAAAGCTATTCTGCACCTCAGTTAGGGGGGGTGGCGATTGATGCTGCTTTGGACTCGGTCGGCATTGCTCAAGTCGATGAGGTCTTTATGGGTTGCGTGTTACCTGCAGGATGCGGTCAAGCACCGGCTAGACAAGCAGCATTAGCCGCAAACTTACCCTTTACGACAGGTTGCACGACCATTAATAAAGTCTGTGGTTCCGGCATGAAGAGCGTAATGCTGGCACATGATTTGATCAAAGCGGGGACGATTCGCTCTGCCGTCGCCGGGGGGATGGAAAGTATGACCAATGCCCCGTATTTGCTTACAAACGCACGAAATGGCATGCGCATAGGGCATCACTCCACTTACGACCATATGTTCCTTGACGGTTTGCAGGATGCTTATGATGGACACTTAATGGGTGTGTATGCACAAAAGACCGCAGATAGCTCGAAATTTACTCGCGAGGAAATGGACGAGTGGGCAACAATGTCTGCGACCCGAGCGCTAGAAGCGCAGCAAAAAAGCCTCTTTTCCGATGAAATCACCCCAATAGACGTTGATACGCGTCGCC
The DNA here is from genome assembly GCF_019670485.1 of Vibrio alfacsensis. Lineage (NCBI taxonomy): Bacteria > Pseudomonadati > Pseudomonadota > Gammaproteobacteria > Vibrionales > Vibrionaceae > Vibrio > Vibrio alfacsensis. The sequence continues at coordinate 873,746 of NZ_AP024166.1, read as the reverse complement.
ACAAATTAACACTGGATTACGATGAACATCCTCGTTCAATTCAGCTAGAAAAAATCCCGAAACTCAAACCCGCATTTGATAAACAAGGCTCTATAACGGCGGCGAATTCAAGTGCGATCTCTGATGGTGCTGCGGCATTGGTATTAATGGATTCGGAAACGGCTCGTCATCAAGGTTTAACACCACTGGCGGTCATTAAAGGCCACACCACTCATGCTCGAAAACCGCCAGAATTTACGCTTGCCCCCGTGTTTGCTATTGAGCAATTGTTGTCTCAATTGGACTGGTCCGTGGATGAAGTCGATCTTTGGGAGATCAACGAGGCATTCGCCGTTGTCACCCAAATCGCAGTACAGCATTTAGGGTTAGATAAAGACAGCGTCAATATTAAAGGCGGCGCATGTGCGCTAGGCCATCCGATTGGAGCAAGCGGAGCGCGTATATTAGTCACGCTCATTTACGGTTTACGTCAGCTACAAGCTTTGGGTGTGGATGGCAATTCGGAGAATAAAAGAGTGATGCGAGGTGTTGCATCACTGTGTATTGGCGGCGGTGAAGCCACCGCGATTGGTATCGAAATACCGCTAAACTAAAAGGACTTGATTATGACTCGTTTGGTTCCCTCATTTATTGATGGTGAATTTGTTGAATCGCTCAGTTCGGAGTGGTTAGAAGTCACCAATCCAGCCTCGAATGAGGTCATTGCATACGTACCGTGCTCAACGAATGCGGAGATGCATGCGGCTATTGAGAGTGCGAAAACGGCGTTTAATGATTGGAAAAATGTTGCGGTGTCTGAACGGGCAAGATTAATGCTTCGCTATCAGCACTTGCTTAAAGAACATCATGATGAGCTTGCCAATCTGTTGTCCCATGAGACAGGAAAAATATTTGCTGACGCAAAAGGCGATGTTTGGCGGGGAATCGAAGTCGTAGAGCAGGCTGCAAATATCGCCAGTAATTTGATGGGAGAAACCGTAGAAAATGTCGCAACAGACATCGACAGTTACTCGTTGATTCAACCCCTAGGTGTGTGCTGCGGGATCACGCCATTTAACTTCCCCGCGATGATTCCACTTTGGATGTTTCCAATTGCGATTGCAAGTGGCAATGCCTTTGTTCTTAAACCATCAGAACAAGTGCCATTAACGTCAATTCGACTGGCAGAATTATTTGAGCAAGCAGGCGCGCCAAAAGGCATTCTTCAAATTGTCCACGGTCGTAAAGAGCAGGTCGATTTTTTACTGAAACATCAAGACATTCAGACGGTCTCTTTCGTTGGTTCTGTGCCAGTCGCGCAATATATCTATACGACAGCTACACAACACTTTAAACGAGTGCAAGCGTTTGCTGGAGCAAAAAATCATATGGTTGTGATGCCAGACGCGAACAAAGAGCAAGTGGTGAATAATCTTGTAGGGTCATCTGTTGGGGCCGCTGGACAGCGTTGCATGGCCATTTCTGTTGCAGTGTTCGTTGGTAGTTCAAAAGCGTGGGTCGCAGATTTAAAGCAAGAAATGGCGAAAGTGCACCCTGGTGCGTGGGATGATGACGCTGCCGCTTATGGCCCGCTTATTAGTGCACAAGCCAAGCAACGTGTATTGAGTTTGATTGAAGAGGGGAAAAAACAGGGTGCTGCATGTGAACTCGACGGCAGTCAATGTCAAGTCGAGGGCTTTCCTGATGGTAACTGGGTTGGTCCGACGCTATTTAGTGGAGTGACGACGGATATGTCGATCTACACGCAAGAAATTTTTGGTCCGGTGCTTGTGTGTATTGAGGTAGAGACGTTGCAAGAAGCCATTGATCTTGTTAATCGAAATCCTTATGGCAATGGCACTTCCATCTTTACGGCGAATGGTGCTGCGGCAAGAAAGTATCAGCATGAGATCCTTGTAGGACAAGTGGGGATCAATGTTCCAATTCCTGTGCCCTTGCCATTTTTCTCGTTTACGGGGTGGCGAGGCAGTTTTTATGGCGATCTTCACGCCTATGGGAAACAAGCGGTGCGTTTTTATACCGAGACAAAAACCGTGATGGCTCGATGGTTTGATGACGACATTCCAACCGGCCCGAATCTCACTATCAATTTACGCTAGCAGTTCGCAACGAGCAGCCAGTAAATCTTTAGGAGGGCGAATGGATTTCGAACTTAATGAAGAGCAGCGTATGTTTGCAGACACGGCTCGGCAATTTGCGCTTGAACGTTTATCCCCTATGGCGGCTAAGTGGGATGAAAATCAGATTTTCCCTAAGGCGATCTTACGTGAAGCGGGGGATCTGGGTTTCCTGAGCCTTTACACGCCAGAAGATCAAGGGGGCCTCGGTTTAAGTCGCTTAGATGCTTCTATTGTGTTTGAGCAACTTGCAATGGGGTGTACATCCACGACAGCATTCATGACCATTCACAATATGGTGACTTGGATGATTGCCACTTTCGCAACGGATACGGTGAAAAATCAATTTTGCTCAAAACTAATGACGGGTGAATACCTTGGTTCATACTGTTTGACTGAGCCAAATGCAGGCTCGGATGCGGCTTCTCTCACCACATCGGCCACAAAACGAGGCGACCATTACGTGTTGAATGGAGGCAAAGCCTTTATCTCTGGTGCGGGAGATACAGACGTGTTGGTCGTGATGGCAAGAACGGGGCAATCCGGCGCAAAAGGTGTGTCTGCGTTTATAGTGCCCGCCGACTTGGATGGGATCAGTTATGGCCGCAAAGAGCCGAAAATGGGATGGAATAGCCAACCGACACGAGCAGTGACATTCGATAATGTTTCGATTCCTGAAGTCTTTTTACTGGGTATAGAAGGGCAAGGGTTTACCTTTGCAATGAAAGGGCTCGATGGTGGCCGTATTAATATTGCGACTTGCTCTATTGGCACGGCTCAGCAAGCCTTGAACCAAGCGACTCAATATATGCAAGAGCGAAAACAGTTCGGTCAACCTCTTGCTCAATTCCAAGCGTTGCAATTCAAACTTGCAGATATGGCGACAGAGCTGATTGCTGCTCGTCAGTTGGTGCGTTATGCCGCGAGTAAGCTCGATCGTGAGGATCCAGATGCCAGTACGTATTGTGCGATGGCAAAACGTTTCGCGACGGATGTGGGCTTTCAGGTATGTGACCAAGCGCTGCAACTCTATGGTGGTTATGGTTATATCAAAGAATACCCAATGGAGCGCTATTTCCGAGATGTTCGAGTACACCAAATTTTAGAGGGCACGAATGAAATTATGCGTGTCATTATCGCTCGGCGATTACTTGCTCAAGAATCGGCGTTACTTTAATTCCCACTTGGATGAAAAGGACTTAGAACTATGTCATTGACAGATCAGCAAGCGATTCAGCACTCAATTCAAAATCATGTTGCGGTAGTGACGATGAATAATCCACCTGCTAATACATGGACAGCAGAGAGCTTAACTGCACTAAAAGAGTTGGTGCTCATGCTTAACGAGGATAAAGAAGTATACGCGCTTGTTTTAACCGGAAGCGGTGACAAGTTTTTTTCTGCTGGAGCGGATCTCAAACTCTTTGCTAGCGGTGATAAAGCGGTTGCACTAGAAATGGCGCGAGTATTTGGAGAGGCCTTTGAAACGCTCTCGGCATTTCGTGGCGTATCGATTGCCGCTATCAATGGCTATGCGATGGGAGGAGGGTTAGAGGTCGCATTGGCGTGTGATATTCGAGTCGTAGAAGCGCAGGCCACTCTAGCTTTACCGGAAGCAAAAGTAGGGTTGCTCCCCTGTGCTGGTGGGACTCAGAATCTTACGGCTTTGGTTGGTGAGGGATGGGCAAAACGCATGATTTTATGTGGGGAACAAGTTGGTGCAGCGAAAGCTTTGGAACTCGGCCTAGTGGAAGAGGTTGTCGCAACGGGTGATGCATTGAGTAAAGCCATTGAACTTGCGGAGTCGGTAGCCAACCAATCGCCATCTTCCGTTTCCGCATGTAAAACACTGATTCAAAACATGCGCTCTGCGCCACTTAAGCATGGGCTGATCAAAGAGCGCGAGCTGTTCCTGAATTTGTTTGATACCGAAGACCAAACGGAAGGCGTTCAGGCATTCTTAGAAAAACGCAAACCGAATTGGAAAAATCAATAGGAGGCCTCATGGCAGGGATGGTTACCATAAGTGAGTTGCAATGTTTGGATGGTATTCATCGCATTGGCATTGCGACATTGGACAATACCTCATCACTCAATGCGCTTACATTTGACATGCTTGTACAACTTAATGACCAGTTACTGAAATGGCAAGATGATCCCCATTTGGTTTGCGTGGTTCTAAGCGGAGCCGGAGAAAAAGCCTTTTGCGCCGGCGGGGATGTACGCACCATGTATCACGTTATGCATGACAAGAGCAAAGAAGAAACCGCAACGTTTTGTACCGACTATTTTTCACTCGAATATGAATGTGATTATCTCATCCACACCTACAAAAAACCGATTATTGGCTGGGGTGAGGGCATTGTGATGGGCGGTGGGATGGGACTCTTTATGGGCACCAGTCATCGAGTCGTCACCCCGACATCACGCCTTGCCATGCCAGAAATAAATATCGGCTTATACCCTGATGTTGGTGGTACTTGGTTTCTCAGTGAAATTGATCCTGAAGTGGGTTTGTTTCTCGGTTTAACAGGCGCAATGGTGAATTCGAGTGACGCTGTCACTATTGGTTTGGCCGAGTGGCTGCTGCTTGAACAGCAGTACCCAACGTTACTGGAAGAACTCAAACAAATTGATTGGCAATCTGCGAATGCTCAGTCCATTGTCAGTGCTTTATTGCAACTACTTGAAGAGCAGGTTATTGATAGCAAGCCTACCACACAAATTGTTCCTTACCTTGACCAAATTAAAGCAGCGTGCAAAGGGCAGGACATCAATCAAATTGCACAACGCATCATGGCGATAGAGGGGCATAGTCAGTGGTTAGATAATGCTAAGCACACCTTTGTTACTGGCAGTCCCATTACGGCCCATATCTGTTATCGCCAAGTAAAGCAGTACCATAACCTTTCGCTAGAGGATTGTTTTCGCCTAGAGCTGACCTTATCGGTAAAAAGTGCGTTGCTCGGTGAATTTAAAGAGGGGGTTCGGTCTCGCCTGATTGACAAAGACAATGCGCCAAAATGGCAGTTTGATAGCGTTAGCAGTGTTGACGAAAAGATGATTGATGATTTGTTTACCTCACTTTGGAGCGATGACGCACACCCACTCGCACAGTTAGGAAAATAAGGAGAACAACATGAGTACCATAGCATTTATTGGCTTAGGGAACATGGGCAGTCCGATGGCACAAAACTTACTTGCATCGGGGTTTAATGTGCAAGTGTTCGATCTTGATATTGAAGCGGCAAAACAACTTCAAACCTTTGGTGCCCAAGTTGCGAGCTCATTGGAAGAAGCGATAGATGGTGCCAATATCGTCATCACTATGTTACCCGCTGGCGAACATGTCCGTGCCGTATATTTAGGGGACTTACATGGCAGCGTTGGGTTGATTCACCTTGTGGCTGAAAATACCTTGCTCATTGATTGCTCTACGATTGACCCAGAATCGGCACGGTTAGTCGCAAATGAAGCCAATAATCGAGGCCTGATGTTCGTTGATTCTCCGGTGTCGGGGGGCGTAGCTGGTGCTAAAGCCGCCACTTTGACTTTTATCGTAGGAGGAACGGATCAAGCGTTCTCTAAAGCGAACGCTATCTTGCGTTACATGGGTAAAAATGTGTTTCATGCGGGCAGAGCCGGTGATGGTCAAATGGCAAAAATCTGCAATAACCTTATGTTAGGCATTCTGATGTCTGGGACGTGTGAGGCGTTAAATCTAGGAATTGATCACGGTCTTGATCCTAAAGTGCTTTCAAACATCATGTTGCAAAGTTCAGGTCGAAACTGGGCCTTGGAGCTCTACAATCCTTGCCCAGGCGTCATGGATTCCTCACCGGCAAGTAATCAGTATCAACCGGGTTTTATGAGCAAATTGATGCTAAAAGATCTTGGTCTTGGTTTGGATGCGGCATTGCAAACGCATTCTGCTACACCAATGGGAGCACTTGCTCGTAATTTGTATGCATTTCATAACGCAAACGGTAATGAAGAGCTCGATTTCTCTAGCTTGTTTGAGTTCTATAAACATCAACGTTAGGGGGTCGCATGGAGCTTAAAGAGAGTGTTATTGCGATTACAGGGGCAGGTCAGGGCCTTGGACAAATGATGGCTATTCGGCTTGCTCAAGCGGGGGCTGATCTTGCTCTGCTGGATGTGAATGAAACCGGATTGCTTAAGACACAAGAACAGTGCCGAATGCTCAGTGCGAAAGCGCTTATTTATCGTTTAGATGTGACAAATGAATCCGAAGTTGAAAGCACCTTTGACGAAATACTCCAAGATTTTGGTCAATTAAATGGCTTAATTAATAACGCAGGAGTATTGCGTGACGGATTATTGGTTAAATCAAAAGAGGGCGTGATCACTAAGATGTCTCTAGAGCAGTTTAACTTAGTGATGAACGTAAACGTCACTGGTACGTTTCTATGCGGGCGAGAAGCAGCGGTCAAAATGATAGAAAGTGGTAGCCAAGGTGTGATTATCAATATTTCCAGTGTTGCAAGAGCCGGAAATATTGGACAAACCAACTATTCAGCATCAAAAGCCGCGGTTGCGACGATGGCGACAACGTGGGCCCGGGAACTGGCTCGATATGGTATTCGCGCGGCAGCCATTGCGCCAGGCGTTGTCAAAACTGCCATGGCTGAGCAAATGAAACCGGAAGCCATTGAACGCTTACATCAAATGATCCCATTAGGACGAATGGGTGACGCCAGTGAGATTGCCCATGCAGTCAGATACATTCTTGAAAATGACTATTTTACTGGGAGGGTACTGGAAATCGATGGCGGAATTCGGATGTAAAAATAACAAACGCACGAAAGCTTAATCCAGATTAAGGAAACGCACTCTTTTCAGCGCTATGTTGCGCGAAGCTTATTGGACGTAACGCGAATTCAGAAAAGGAACAGTCACACATACACCTTATATCAAGGTGGTGTGTGACTGTTCCTTTTTCGTTACGCCGCTAAAACAAAAAACAGTATATGAGGACTCGATTTGAGCATTTTGTTTTCACAAGCCCGCATTGGCAATATGACATTAAAAAACCGCTTCGTGCGCAGCGCTACGTGGGAAAATATGGCAACAGAAGACGGCCATATGACAGACAAGTTGTATGATGTCTACGAAGAACTTGCCAAAGGTGACGTTGGTCTAATCGTAACCGGTTACGCTAATATCGTTGAAGAAGAAAAGCCTAATGCCGGTATGATGGGGATCTACAATGATTCATTTATTGATGAATACAAAAAGCTGACTGATCTTGTTCACCAACATGATTCTAAAATCATCATGCAAATTGCTTATGGCGGCACAAAAACGACTTACAACGTCGGTGAGCGAGTGATCTTTGCTCCAAGTAATGTACCTGAACGAGGTACAAAAACGGAAGGCAAGGCGATGAGCCAAGATGAGATTGATTACATCGTTAAGGCGTTCGCATTAGCAAGCAAGCGCGCACAAGAATCTGGCTTTGATGGTGTTGAGATCCATGCCGCGCATACTTACCTGATCAACCAATTCTTGAGCCCATATTACAACCGTCGAGATGATGAATACGGCGGTAGCTTAGAAAATCGTATGCGTTTCTTAATGGAAATTTATTCGGAAACCCGTAAGTTGGTGGGGGATGACTTCCCAATTTTAGTGAAACTTACCGCGACTGAATTCTTCGAGGGTGGTTTAACATTTGATGAAACTCGCATCGTATGTAAGAAGCTTGAAGAAGTGGGTGTGGATGCGATCATCGTGTCGGGTAACATTCACGGCAACGCAAGTACGATGGTTGGTGAGTCTTTTGATGGCTACACACTGCAACAAGAGGGTTACTTTCACGAGTACGGCCAAGTAATCAGTCAAGATATTAATATTCCAGTGATTACTGTTGGCGGTTTGAACGATTTTGCCGCGATTGAAGACTTGGCAGAAAACACTAACATTCAGTTTTTTGCATTGTCTCGTCCATTATTAGCAGAACCACAACTTATCACTCGCTGGAAAGAGGGTAATCGAGCCGAAGTGGACTGCGAGCGTTGTTCTAAATGCCGAACGAAACGAGGCAACTTCTGTGTGGTCTATAAGCGCAGAAAGTAGTAATGCCGTTACTATGAACATTTGATTCAAGTGTCAGTATAAAAATTGAACCTCCGTTGACTTATCGCTGCGGAGGTTTTTTTATATTCAATATACTCAAGAGCCTCGAGGTTACTTGGGTATAGTCATAAAATTGAGACAATACACACAGCGTCGACCAACTAGGATAGGTTCTAAGCTCTAAGCTCTAAGCTCTAAGTTCTAAGCTCTAGGTTTAGATTTCATAAGGAAATGAGGAATCACCATGTTATTTATCACTAACCGCACACCCAAGCAGTCAGCACGTTCGAAACGCGGGCGTCATATCAGTTTTGACTCTAATAATGTCTCTGTTTCCCAAAATCTCTATTTCTGTGAGCGAAATGGGCAAGATGATTACGTTGAAATCATGAGTGAGCACTTTTTTGGCAGGTTAAAGTCCTTACCGGATGACACTCAGCTTCTGTTTTATATCCATGGTTTTAATAACAACATGGAGGGGGACATATTTGAGAATGCGGAAAAACTGCAACAGCTCATGGATGATGAATCACCCTCTCTTGTACAGGTCATTCCTTTAATTTGGCCGTGTGATGATGACCATGCTGTCGCCATCATTGATGACTATTGGGACGATCAAGAAGCCGCCGATTTTAGTGGTCCTGCCTTTGCTCGCTTATTGGGTAAGTTTGATACATGGCGCAGAGATGAGTTGCAGCAAAAGGAGCCATGTTATAAGCGCATTAATGTATTAGCACATTCTATGGGCAATCGAGTGATGAAAAACGCGTTGCAAGAATGGGCGAGAAAGTATGCGGCAGGGAATATGCCACAGCTTTTTCGTAACGTGTTTATGATTGCGGCTGATGTGGAAAATGAAGTTCTAGAAAAAAAAGAAGACGGGCGATTTATTGTTGATTCGGGACGGAACATACTGGTTTATTTCGCGAACGATGATTTTGCAATGCCTGCATCCAAGATTGCTAATATTAAGAATAAAACCTTATCCCGTCGATTGGGCATGACAGGGCCGGAAGATCTGTCTAAGTTACCCAGTAAAGTGTATGAAGTAGACTGTGATGATTTCAATAATCAGTTTGATATCAAGGGCCACACATACTTTTTGGAAAACAGTAAAGGTGAAGTAAGCCCAATCATTAAGCACATGGCGAGTGCAATGAAAACCGGTCGAGTAACACCTAAGGACAGGAGTACCGTTCTGAAATAACCGTCTCGCCATTTTAGCCTGAGTTGATGTATTCGACTTGGGCTGCCTTAGCAGGGACCGATACAGGAGAGAACAATGAACACGATGCAAATAGACACGGAAGAGAACAAACGTAACGCTATCGCATTTTATGAGATGGCTTACCGAGGTAATCCCCGTAAAGCCGTTGAGCTGTTTGTTGGTGATGAGTATATTCAACACAATCCGCTGGTGGGTAATGGCACTGAGCCATTCATTGATTACTTTGAGCGAATGCAAGAAGAGTATCCCGAGAAAGATATCACGTTTGTTCGGTCTGTTGCTGAGGGCAACTTAGTGGCATTGCACACCCATCAAACGTGGCCTGATAATGTGGAATACGTAACGATGGATTTTTTCCGTTTCGATCTCAATGGCAAAATTGTCGAGCACTGGGATTCACTTCAAGAAATCCCGAAAGAAACGCTAAACGGCAATACGATGTATTGATTGACTCTCGCTATTCTCTGAAGGGAATAACATTAAAAATGGACACGAATTTACCGTGTCCATTTTTTATACTCAGCATCGTCAGGCTGTTAAATATAGGTTGGTCATAGCGGTTCAGAAAGAGGTCTTTTTTCCGCTCGATACGTTTTGTTTTCTTGATCTCAAAATATAAATACCACTTAACCCCATCAACAGCATGCCCAAGTTTTCTGGTTCAGGAACTTGTCCTATGATCTCTTGTGTAAGCTTATCGTTGAGTGTGTTACCGAATTCATTAAATGTGGATGCTGTTAAATAGAAACCAGTGGGGGAATCATTAGTGTAAAGGTCGAGGTTATTTAAGCCGACTAAATCAGTCAAAAAATCAGTGCCGATATTGTTGCCAACACCAATGGTATTAGTGGTGATACCGAGTGAACGAGATGTATCAGCAGCACTGACAGCACCATTTTGTCCTCCCCCTCGGTTTGGGCGACCATCAGTTGAAATATCGATGATCATGTTGTCATCTATCCCCCCACCAAACCCATTGCCGAGCATAGAAGTGCTTGCGGCATTAATTGCAGCACTGGTGTTTGTAAAGCCCCCAAGTTGGGGCATGTCAATGACGTTAAACTGGTTACCAAAAGTGTTTGCAATACTATTAGAAGTGATGTTTGTCCAACCGATTTCGGATGTCACGCCAGTCGCAAATTGCCATGCGGCCAAGTGAACTTCATCATAAATGCTGTTGGATATGAAATCGTCAAAAAAACTGCCGCTTGCAATAATATCTCTATAACCTTGCAGCTGAAGGTTGTATTCGCTTGAAGATATGCTCCCTGAACCATCAAGAACTAAAGCAAGCTCCAAAATGGCGGCTTGCGACTGCATTGTCATTGAAAGGCCAAGTGCTGCAACTGTTAATTTCAGTTTAAACATTCTTTAGTCTCCTTTCTGTCGTGAGTTCGACAAAGGGGCGCTGCAAATTAGGTGCCAGAGGATTTGCACGAACAATCATGCTGTGTAGGAATGGCGTTGAACGTTAATATTGAATTTCGACGTAGTGTCATCGATGTGTATTGCAAATAGCAAATAGCAAATAGCAAATAGCAAGTCAAAGTGACAATCGTTCACTTTAATACTCGCTAGAGGATAGCGTCATATACCAAAAATAGTCGGTACATACGGGTTTATAGTTAAACCATTTTTTATTTTATTAAACTAAGGCGAATCACGCTCTTCACACCAGTCATAAACTCTGTTCGACTGATTGTTTTTCATACAATAAATTAACAATTCAAATTTTTATACATTTTTATTGCATAAAATTTCTTTCTTGCTAGTATAAGCTCAAAGTGACAATTAATGCAGTATGTCAGCATGAGTATTCAAGTTAAAAGCATCAATAAATCCTACGGAAACACACAAGTTCTTCACGATGTTAGTTTTAATTGTGAAAGTGGTGAAACGCTTGTGTTACTCGGCCCTAGTGGTGCAGGGAAGAGCTCTCTTCTTCGTGTTCTAAACCTATTAGAGAACGCCGATAGCGGCTGTTTAAACATCGCAAGTGATGAGTTCGACTTTTCGAAAGAAATTAAAGAAAAGCAAGGGTTAGTACTTCGCCGTAAAGTCGGCATGGTATTTCAACAGTATAATTTATGGCCTCACATGACCGTGATTGAGAACCTTATTGAGGCGCCAGTAAAAGTCTCGGGTATGGGCAAAGACGAAGCCAAAAAGCAGGCGATGCAAATTCTAGCAACGTTACATTTGGCAGATAAGGCAGATGCATGGCCAATGCAGCTTTCTGGTGGTCAACAGCAACGTGTTGCCATCGCACGCGCATTGATGATGAAGCCAGAGGTGTTGTTGTTTGATGAGCCAACCGCAGCACTTGATCCTGAGATTACCAATCAAGTCGTTAAAATAATTAAAGATTTAAGCGAAACTGGCATTACACAAGTTGTGGTCACTCACGAAGTCGATTTTGCTAAGAAGATTGCCAGTCATGTCCTCTACCTTGAAAAAGGACATATTGTGGAACACGGCACACATGACGCATTTACCCATCCACAAACGACTCAGTTTGCGGATTATCTAAACCACTAAAAATAAATAAAACTCAGTTCAGTCAATTTATACAGATAAGCTCGGCTGTCATTGCGAGTGTCAGCCCAAGATGTACACACGGAGTATTGCAATGAAAAAGATTTTACTAGCTTCACTAATCGGCCTTTCTTCTGCAACCATGGCAGCAAACGCAGCAGCACAAGAAGAGATTAAATTCGCGATGGAAGCGACATACGCACCATTTGAATACATGGATGAAAACAACCAAATCCAAGGCTTCGATGTGGATCTGGCAAACGCATTATGTAAAGAAATGGATGCAAAATGCAGTTTCCATAACCAAGCATTTGATAGCTTGATTCCTGCATTAAAATTCAAACGCTACGATGCGGCTATCTCTGCAATGGATATTACGGAAGCGCGTCTTGAGCAAGTCAACTTCTCAAATGCGTATTATGACAACTCTGCGGCATTTGTTTCTATCCAAGATAAAGTGGCCGACCAAAAAGCATTAGAGGGCAAGCGCGTGGGTGTGCAAAACGGCTCGACTCACCAAAGTTACTTGATTGATCAAATGCCGGGTGTAACGCCAGTGCCATACTCGAGCTACCAAGATGCATTCATCGATATGAAGAATGGGCGTATTGATTCTGTATTCGGTGACACAGCCGTTGTCGCAGAATGGTTCAAGAAAGAAGACAACCTAGCGTATGTTGGTGAGCACGTAACCAACCCTAAATACTTCGGTAATGGTTTCGGTATTGCAGTAAACAAAGGTAACGACGAGCTAGTGAATAAGCTAAACACTGCGTTGAAAACAGTGAAAGCGAACGGCGAATACGACGTAATCTACAACAAGTACTTCGGTAAGTAATATGGCACTAACGGGTTACTCTCTATCACTTGTGCAAGCTAGCTGGATGACTGTCCAGCTAGCATTTACAAGCCTTTTAGTCGGTTTGATTCTGGCAGTGGTTTTCGCCAGCGGTGAAATGTCTCGTCGTGTAATCGTAAAATGGCCAATGACGGCGTTTGTGACGATTGTACGTGGCTTGCCAGAAATCCTTGTCGTGTTGTTCATTTATTTTGGTTCGACGCAGGTTCTGTTTTTAATCACCGGAGACTTTATAGAGGTTAGCCCGTTCTTGTCTGGTGTTGTGGCGTTGTCGTTGATCTTCGCTTCTTACGCTTCTCAAACCTTACGTGGCGCGTTGAAAGCCGTTGGGAGAGGGCAGAGAGAAGCGGCAAGTGCTCTTGGTATCAACCAATCTCACGCTTTTATTCGTATTGTTTTGCCACAAGCGGTAAGACATGCGTTACCAGGTTTAACTAACCAATGGTTGGTTCTGTTGAAAGACACTGCGCTAGTATCGCTGATCGGCGTAACGGACTTATTGAAACAAGCGCAGCTCACGTCAGCCGCTACGCACGAAGCGTTCACTTGGTACGCGACCGCAGCAGCGATTTATTTAATGATCACGATCGTAACGCAACGTGCAGTAAAAGTGATTGATAAGAAGTTTTCGATTCAAGGCATGAGCATGGGACAGGAGGCAACCGCATGAACGAACAGCACGTTTGGCAAATGCTGGATGGTTTAGGCACCAGTTTGCAATTAACAGCGGCTTCTTTGGTGGTGGGTTGTATTCTTGCTCTTTTGATGACGTTGACCTTGATTCTGCGAACACCGGGTTTGAATTGGATTAGCCGTGGAATCATCACCTTGTTCACCGGTACGCCTTTGTTGGTTCAGATCTTTTTGGTGTACTACGGTCCTGGTCAGTTTGATGCAGTAAGAGAAAGCGTTTTTTGGACGTGGCTAAGCCAGCCTTGGTTTTGTGCCATGTTAGCTTTGGCGCTTAATACGGCTGCATACAGTACGCAATTGTTTAAAGGGGCGTTCAATGCGATCCCATCGGGTCAGTGGCATGCGTGTCGAGCACTCGGAATGGACAAGGTTGCCACGCTAAAAGTATTGCTGCCTTATGCGATTCGCCGAGCAGTGCCAGCGTATTCAAACGAAGTCATCTTGGTGTTCAAAGGGACTTCACTCGCGAGCACTATCACGATTATGGATTTGATGGGTTATGCACAACGCATCAACGCACAAACCTATGATACGTTGACGGTATTCGGTATTGCAGGCGCGTTCTATTTAACGGTGAATGGCCTGCTTACTTTGATATTCCGTCAGGTAGAGAAGAAAGCGTTGGCGTTTGAAGTCGTGTAATCTCCAACTCAAAACTCAATTTACGATGCCTCTGCTTACTGACTCTCAAGCTGGGGCATTTTTATTTTGGAATAAGGTTCAAGAAATTGCTTCTTTAAGCAATTTAGCAGTCGATTGTAAGGGCTTTCTGAATTGATAAGCGCTAGTACAACTTTATAATGGCGCACCTTTTTTTCGATAGATTCACTTCTGATGACAAACAAAGTTATCATTGCATTGCTCATTTCTGCCGCACTGACAGGGTGTAACGAAGACAACAGCAATCAGTCCTCTTTAAATCAAGTGCCGAATTGGCTTCCTAAAGATGCGCCCGTTTCTTTAAACGAACAGCAATTGGTGAGCTTTTCCACTCGAGCTGCTTCTGGTTTGACTCCGGCTCAAATTGACGAGATCAACCGTATTGGTTATGTCAAATGGCTAGATAACCAATTTGAATCACCGGTTAGACTTCATCTACAGAAGTTTGAGGTCGCGAAAGATACAATTGGAAATAGAGTGCCAGTTGATGGCTGTAAGCATGTTCACTATGGCACACACGATATTCGTGAGGGAATCTGGTGGGATGCTCTGCTTTACGGTAATGATCAACTGCGCCACCGTGCAGCATTTGCATTGAGCCAAATTCTCGTGGTCAGCCAAAAAGATAACCCGATAAATGGTAGGAATCCGCAGTCACTTGTTGCGTTCTACGATATTTTGCAAAAGCATGCATTTGGCAACTATCGAGATTTACTGGAAGAAGTGACACTTAGTCCATCGATGGGCGCGTTTCTGAGCATGGCAAACAGTAAGAAGCACGATCCTAAAAGAGGGACGTACCCAGACGAGAACTATGCCCGTGAAGTAATGCAACTGTTTACGATTGGTTTATATGAACTGAACCAAGATGGTACAGCCAAGGCGGATAAGGATGGCAACCCAATCAGTTCTTATACTCAAGATGATGTACAGGAAGTGGCTCGAGCATTCAGTGGTTGGACGTATTCAGACAAAATGACGAACCCTGATGGTTCTGCGCTACATGGAGAGGGCTACATTAAGCCAATGATTCCACTAGAAGATAAACGTGGAACGTATCATGATGAGGGTGAAAAGCGCGTTATAAACAACGTGATTGCAGCTGGGCAAACGCCACTAGAAGACATCCAATCCGTGCTCGATATTTTGTTTGCGCATTCTAATACTGCGCCATTTGTATCGCGTCAACTGATTCAACGCATGGTTACGTCAAACCCATCACCTGAATATGTTGAACGTGTTGCGGCAGTTTTTACTGATAACGGCAATGGTGTTCGTGGGGATCTCAAGAGCGTATTTGCCGCCATTCTTCTTGACCCAGAAGCTCTTAACCCAGAAGTACGAAATGGTGTGTCTGAGCCTGAATCTTACCCTGTTGCCAAGATGAAAGAGCCGATTTTGGCGGTAGCAGAAGTGCTGCGCATACTGGGTGCGAAAACTCAGGGTAATTATGAACAAGATGCGTACAGCATCATTAACAACGTAAATCAAGGTTTGCATTCGGCAAACTCTGTGTTCAACTTCTATTCTCCTGACTTTATGCCAAGCGGCCCCTTAATGGACAGCCAGCTTTATGCTCCGGAATTTGAAATTTTACCGTGGGCTGGATTCATCGGATATCAAAATACCATTCGTACTTATATCGTTCGTTCAATGCAAGAAAATCGATGTGACAACGCGGTTTACATTGATGTAAGTGAGTATCAAGCTGCAGCAAAGTCAGACGATGTGGACGCGTTGCCTGATTTGATTAACCAGAGGTTTTTAGCAGGAAAAATGAGTGCAGAACTGCAGGCCTCAATTGCTAATGCAGCCGCAGTTGAAAGACACCCAAATAATAAAGTAATGGTTAGTTTGCTTCTCGTCACAGCAAGTCCAGAGTTTTTGATTCAGAGATAACATCATGGTTTCACGTCGTAATTTCTTAAAAGGCGCAGCAATAGGTTCAATTGCAATGCCGACACTGCTTGCGTCACCACTGAGTTTTGCAAGCAATAATAGTCAGTTTAAAGCCTTGGTGTATGTTTTGCTCGATGGCGGTAACGATGCGGCTCAGATGGTGGTTCCTACCTCAACAGCGAACTATCAAGAGTATCAATCAATCCGCCCTGAAATTGCGTTGGCGCAAGATGCTTTACTTACGATTCCGACAACAGGTTTGGATCGTGAAGGCCGCCAGGTAACGCTAGGCTTACACCCTAAAATGACGGCACTTGCACAAGTGTTTAATCACTTGGAAGCAACCGTTGTTGTAAACAGTGGTATTTTGCGTGAGCCTGTGACCAAGGAGCAAGCAGAAACGGAAGGATTTCGTCTTCCACCATTTCTCTTTTCACATAACTCACAGCGAAGCGAGTGGGCAAAAGGTGCCGTCGGACACAGTTTGACGACGGGTTGGGCAGGCCGAATGATGGACGTAATGGGGGCGAAATCAGGAACCACGATTAGTCCGCTGTTTAGTCATTCCGGTGATGCGCATTTGCTGCGAGCAAAAGAGCATAACCAAAACATCATTCGTGGCGAGAATATTGCTAAGCTCAATGCCAGTCCAACGATGCAAGCGTCAATGGATGAATACTTTGATACAGTAACGGATGATCCTTTTGACAATACCCTACTTGGCATAGGAAAAGACTCGATCCATGTTGCGAGCAGTTTGATCGACACAATCAACAGTATTGATGACGCGGAAGATGTCTCGCTCTACCCAGAAACAGCATTGGGTACTCAGTTCCGTATTACCTCTCGTTTACTCCGTAAAAGTGCGGATCTTGGGCATGGTAAGCAAGTGTTCTTCTTACGCTTAGGTGGGTTTGATACGCATGCGAATCAAGAAGAAGTACTGGATGAAAAGTATTTGGAGTTGAGTGAGGCTATGGCTGCGTTTAATGATCATTTGAAAGCACTTGGCTTGCACGATGATGTCATTACGGTGACCATGTCCGACTTTGGGCGTTGTTTGCACTCAAATGGCACCGGAACCGATCATGGTTGGGGCGGACACCAGATTTTAATGGGTGGGGCGATCGATGGCGGGAAGTTTATCGGTACATTCCCAGAATACAAAATTGATGGTAAAGATGTCTATCAACGAGGACGTTTACTACCGACAACAGCAGCAGATCAAGTCAATATCAGTCTAGCTAAATGGTTTGGTATGACAAGCGAATCTGCGCTTCGTTATGTGTTCCCAAATTATGATAACTTTACTCCGTTATCTGTCACTAAAACCGCTTAACTTGCTGGATCTGACTCTTAAAGCGTATTGGATGTAGAAATTTAAGTTTGTAAAAAAGCACCAAAGGACGTTTATTCTTAGGTGCTTTCTTTATATTGCTAAGTACAGATAGAGAGACACAGGTAGAGAGGGGGCTATCGGTTTATTAACGCTGTATTTGGCATGAGTTCAACCAACTTTGTTAAGCAATCTCTATCTAGAATGGGATGTGGATTTATGCCTGTTAGTAGCACAATATCAACGCTAGGTAAGGGAGGCATGTTATCGAGGATCTTAAGATCGTCGGTCACACTGACTTTACCCATCGCACCGATGGCGAGTTTTGAACGCACAATTGCGCGTTGCGCAGAAGCGGTGTTGCAACAAGCGAGCAACTGATAAGCCGTGCCTTGTTTGGTTAAACCATCAATGGCTGCAGCGTGGTATTTGCAATCGGTTTGAAACAAGGCAAGGGGCAGAGGTTGAGTCTTATCGATTTTAAAATCTGGATGGGCGATCCACACTCCTTTATCGCTTGCGAGCCAATAACCCTCTTCGCTATCAGGGGCTCGAGTGACAATCGCCGCGTCCAGTTTCCCGCTATCAAGTAGTGCTCTTAACCGAATGCTTGGTTCACTAAATACTTGTATCGAACAAGTTGGTTGGGTTTGCTGCAATACACGAATGACTTTAGGCAGGATATTGTCGTTGTAATCTTCGGGGCAACCTAAGTGAAGAGGGCGCTTGTTTTCATAACGTTTCACTTGTTTCAGCGCTTGATTGTGCAAGCTGACCAATTGCTCGGCGTGAGAGCGTAGTGCTAATCCTGCTTCACTCAATACTAGGTTGCGACCTTCTTTTTCAAACAAGCTGACGCTGAGTTCGTCTTCTAACTTACGCATTTGTGCACTGAACGCTGATTGGGTGCGATTGATCTGCTTGGCCGCACGAGTGAAACTGCCCGTTTCGACAAAAGCTAGAAAGCTGCGTAACGCATCGATATCCATATCTAAAACTCATCCATCGTTTTTGTTGAAGTGTTCCATCAAAACTATCCGTTAGTCCCCTTAAATACAATCAGATATTGTGAATGGGTAATCAAAACACGAACCGCATGGAGGCGTCATGAAACTGTTTATTGCTAATCAAAACTACTCAAGCTGGTCACTGCGCGCATGGCTGATCTTTTCTCAATTCAAATTGGATGTGGAAGTCACCAAGCTCAAATTATTCACGGAAGATTTTTACAAGGCCTTGGAAGGCATTACACCAACGGCGAAAGTACCTACCTTGGTGGATGGTGACGTAACTGTGTGGGATTCATTGGCGATCTTAGAGTACGTCAACGAACAATATCTGCAGGGTAAAGCTTGGCCAAGTAGCACTGTGGAAAAAGCTAAAGCACGAGCCATCGCAGCAGAAATGCATTCGGGATTCTTTGACTTAAGAAATGAGCTACCCATGAACATTCGCGCTCTCAGAAAGGTGGAACTTAGTGATGGTGCACGAAAGGATATCGCACGCATTGATGCGATTTGGTCTGAACAGGCAGAACAATTCCCACAAGGATGGTTGTTCGGTGAATGGTCAATTGCCGACGCCATGTATGCG
This sequence comes from Vibrio alfacsensis, assembly GCF_019670485.1. Taxonomy (NCBI): domain Bacteria; kingdom Pseudomonadati; phylum Pseudomonadota; class Gammaproteobacteria; order Vibrionales; family Vibrionaceae; genus Vibrio; species Vibrio alfacsensis. The sequence continues at coordinate 854,727 of NZ_AP024166.1, read as the reverse complement.
CCCGTTGCGCTGCGCTTTAAAACCTACGGGATTGAATTATCCGACGATGCAGCGGCCTATCAAAAGAAGGTGCTAGCAAGTACATCACTTCAACAGTGGTTAGAAGACGCTAGTAAAGAGACCGATATTGTTGAAGAAGATGAAGCTGGAGATGAAATAGGCTGAATGTCCAATCCTAAGTCATTATATTCTATTTAAAAAATGAAGCTGACTTTGATTTTTGTGGAGTTGGCTTTTTTATTACACCTTACCATCCTTTTATCTGTTTAATCAGCTTGCATTTCTTAATGGTAATTCTTGCTACATCAAGATGTTAATGCAGAAAAGTCATATTTAAAATGCAAACCATTCATTTTACTCATGAGCATAAATCAATAATATTCCTGTGGTTATCAACGGGATGTTGGTTTTCATATCAAAAACACTTGTGGTGCGTTGGTCGAACTGGAGGTGCCTTTGATATGAGAATTAATCTGTTAAAGGAAACTATTTATGGCTCAGTTAGTCGATGAAATTGCATTTCAATCAGGGGTCAAACTGCATAATCGTATCGTGATGGCACCGATGACGATTCAGTCTGCATTCTTTGATGGCGGCGTAACGCAAGAGATGATCAACTACTACGCGGCTCGCTCTGGTGATGCAGGGGCGATCATTGTCGAGAGTGCGTTTGTAGAGAATTACGGTCGTGCTTTCCCGGGTGCGCTCGGTATTGATACCGACAGCAAAATTGCTGGTTTAACTAAGCTTGCCGATGCGATTAAAGCAAAAGGCTCTAAAGCCATTCTGCAGATCTACCATGCGGGTCGTATGGCAAACCCTGAGTTCAATGGTGGGCACCAACCGATTTCTGCAAGCCCTGTCGCTGCGCTACGTGACAATGCTGAAACGCCACTTGAGATGACCAAAGAGCAGATTGAAGACATGATCGAGCGCTTTGGTGATGCAGTAAACCGTGCAATTCTTGCTGGCTTCGATGGCGTTGAAATTCACGGCGCAAACACATACCTGATTCAGCAATTCTTTTCACCACACTCAAACCGTCGTAACGACAAATGGGGTGGCAACATTGAAAGACGTACTTCTTTCCCACTGGCTGTACTTGCTAAAACTAAGCAAGTGGCTGAGCAGCACAGCAAATCTGATTTCATCATCGGTTACCGCTTCTCTCCTGAAGAGATTGAACAGCCGGGCATCCGTTTTGATGACACCATGTTCCTGCTAGATAAGCTTGCGACTCAGGGCTTGGATTATTTCCATTTCTCAATGGGTAGCTGGTTACGTAACTCAATCGTCACGCCCGAGGATCAAGAGCCGCTAATCAATAAATACCGTAAGCTTCAATCTGAAAGTGTGGCGAAAGTACCAGTGATTGGTGTTGGTGGTATTGCTCAGCGCAAAGATGCAGAAAACGCACTTGAGCAAGGTTACGACATGGTTAGTGTCGGTAAAGGTTATTTAGTTGAACCTACTTGGGCAAACAAAGCGCTTAACGATGAAACTTGTGCCGAGTTCGCGGACATCGCGCAACAAGAAGCGCTGCAAATTCCAACGCCACTTTGGGAAATCATGGATTACATGATTGTGGACAGCGCAGCTGAAGCATTGAAGCACCAGCGCATCAAAGAGCTACAGAACGTTCCAATCAAATTTAACTCCGGTGAATACACGGCGTATGGTCGTGGTCACAATGGTGATTTGCCGGTTACGGTAACGTTCTCTGAAGATAAAATCCTCGACATTATGGTGGACTCTTCAAAAGAATCCGACGGCATCGCAAACCCAGCATTTGAACGTATTCCTCAACAAATTCTTGATGGTCAAACACTGAACATCGACGTAATTTCAGGTGCGACAGTCAGCAGCCAAGCAGTACTGGACGGGGTATCGAACGCGGTTGATCTGGCGGGCGGTAACTCAGAAGCACTGCGCTGCAAAGCCAAAGAAGCGGTGGCATGGTCATCGAAAACCATTGAAGAAACCGTGGATATCGTGGTGGTTGGTGGCGGCGGTGCTGGTTTGAGTGCAACCTTGACGGCGCTAGATAAAGGCAAGTCGGTTATTTTGCTTGAGAAGTTCCCTGCAATCGGTGGTAACACGGTGCGTACTGGCGGTTGGGTGAACGCGGCAGAACCAAAATGGCAAGGTGATTTCCCAGCACTTCCTGGCGAAAAAGAAACCTTGATGCTGCTAGCGAAAACAGCGGAATCCGAGTTTGCGGGTGAGTACCTTGAAGACTTTAAAGTACTTAAAGCGCAACTGGACGGTTACTTTACAGACCTTGAGAACGGCAAGCAGTACTTGTTTGATTCTGTCGAATTACACCGCATTCAAACCTACCTTGGCGGTAAACGTACCGACCTGAACGGTGAATCGATTTATGGTCAATACGATTTGGTTGAAACCCTAACGTCTCGCTCTATGGAATCCATTGATTGGCTGAGTGAAAAGGGCATTGATTTTGACCGTAGCGTCGTTGAGATCCCTGTTGGTGCCTTGTGGCGTCGTGCACACAAACCTAAACGTCCAAAAGGCGTGGAGTTTGTCGACAAACTATCAAAACGCATCCAAGAGCAAAATGGTCGTATCATTACAGATACACGCGCAACGGACTTGATGGTTGATAACGGTAAAGTGGTCGGGATCAAAGCGGTTCAAGCGGACGGTACTGAGCTTATTCTTCATGTGAATCATGGTGTGGTGATGGCTTCGGGTGGTTTTGGCGCAAACACTCAGATGATCAAAAAGTACAACACATACTGGAAAGAAATCGCGGATGATATCAAGACCACAAACTCACCAGCACTGGTTGGTGACGGCATTGAAATTGGTGAAAAAGCGGGCGCAGAATTAGTTGGCATGGGCTTTGTGCAATTAATGCCAGTTGGTGACCCTAAATCGGGTGCGTTGCTAACCGGTCTGATTGTGCCACCAGAGAACTTTGTCTTCGTGAACAAGCAAGGTAAGCGCTTTATAGATGAGTGTGGTAGCCGTGATGTGCTTTCTGATGCGTTTTTCGATAATGGTGGTCTGATTTACATGATCGCGGATGAAAATATTCGTCAAACCGCAGCGAATACGTCAGTTGAAACCATCGAGCGCGAAATTAAAGAAGGCATCATTATTCAAGCTGACACGCTAGAAGAGTTAGCTGAGAAAATTGGCGTTCCGACGCAAGAGCTAACTAATACCATCGCACAATACAACGCTTGTGTGGATGCAGGACACGATCCTGAGTTCCATAAGAGCGCGTTCGGTTTGAAAGTGGAAAAAGCACCGTTCTACGCGACGCCACGTCAACCTTCGGTTCACCACACAATGGGCGGTTTGAAGATTGATACTAAAGCACGAGTAATCGGTAAAGATGGCGAAGTTATTCAAGGTCTGTACGCAGCAGGCGAAGTAACGGGTGGTATCCATGCTGGTAATCGCCTCGGTGGTAACGCACTGATCGATATCTTCACTTATGGTCGCATCGCCGGTGAGAGTGCGTCTGATCTTGTTTAAGCACTCATTCAAGAGCGAAACAGAGCAAGATAAGTAATCAATAAGAGGGGAGTGATGCTTCCCTCTTTTTCCGTATTTAGTGTTTGGAGAAATCGATGAGCACCAATAAATACAGCGCCAGATTTCAGATGATGGGCACCTTTATCGATGTGGTGGTGTATCACTCGAATGGTGAGCAACTGATCAGAGAAGCCTACGCACAACTCGCTGATTACGCAGAGCGATTTACGGTCAATCAATCCGATTCTGAGTTGATGCGTGTAAACCAAAATGCGGGTATTGCACCTGTTGGGGTAGCGCAGGACCTATTTGAACTGATTAAGCTTGCTAAACAGCACAGTGAAGGCACAAGAAACCCTTTTAACGTTGCAGTCGGTCCACTTGTAAAAGCTTGGCGCATCGGTTTTAAGGATGCCAAAGTGCCGTCTCATGATGTGATTACCGACAAGTTATCTTTGGTCGATCCTACTAAGATCATTTTGAACGAAGATGACTATTCGGTGTTCTTAAGTCAAAAGGGGATGGAGATTGATTTGGGGGCGATTGCTAAAGGTTACTTCGCCGATCAGGTAAAGTACAAACTGGTTGAAGCAGGCGTGCAAAGCGGGTTTATCAGTTTGGGTGGGAACGTACTGACCATCGGTCATTCGCCGGATAACAGCAACAAAGCATGGAATGTGGGCATTCAGAACCCATTATCAGAGCGTGGTGATGTTGTTCGTATTGTGCCTTTGCAAGGGCAATCAATGGTGACATCTGGCATCAACGAGCGATTTTTTGAGTTAAACGGACAGCGTTATCATCACTTGTTGGATGCAAACACAGGTAAGCCGATTTCGACAGATATAGCCAGTTTGACCATCATTTCAGAGCACTCCGTTGATGGTGAAATTTGGAGCACAGCGGGTTTTCTTTCTTCCGTTGCAGAATCCATTACCTATTTAAATAGTCAGAGCGGTATTGAGGCGGTAATAGTGTCAAAGCGAGGGAATGTGCACTGCACGAATGGTCTCGTTGACTATCGCGGATGTATATTACCAATAACATCTCTTTAAAGCCCACAGCTAATAACCAAAAAGCCCTTACATATTCTGATAATTTGGGCCATCGCCACCCTCCGGTGTACGCCAGCTGATATTTTGAGATGGGTCTTTAATATCGCAGGTCTTACAGTGTAAGCAGTTTGCAGCATTGATTTGGAATGTGAGCTTTCCATCGGTTTTAATTACTTCATATACCCCAGCTGGGCAGTAGCGTTGACTCGGCTCATCGAATTTTTCGAGATGTATGTCAATGGGTATATGTGGGTATTCTAGGTGGAGGTGACAAGGTTGGTTTTCCTCATGTTGGGTGCCTGATAGAAAAACAGAAGAGGGCTTGTCAAAGCTAAGAATGCCGTCTGGTTTTAGATAGGCGATAGGTGAACACTCGCGAGCTGGCTTTAATTGTTCATGATCCACTGATGAGTCTTTGATTGTCCATGGCAATGGCTTTTTAATCAGCGGTAACCATATGTTGTGTTCGAACGTTGAAAGTGCTCCGCCAAGTAAACTACCAAATTTATGAATATTTGCCCCAAAATTGCGCGTTTCACAGAGTTCTTCATAAAGCCATGAGCTTTTAAAATGGCTGTGATAATCGGGCTCCGATCTTTCTAGAGTCATTGCTTCGACAATCGCCTCGGCTGCTAATAAACCTGATTTCATCGCGGTATGGCTGCCTTTAATTTTAGCGACATTCAGTGTGCCAGCATCACAGCCAATGAGCAGGCCTCCTGAGAATTGTTGTTTTGGTAGTGAAGAGAGTCCTCCTTTGGCAATGGCTCTTGCTCCGTAGGCGATCCGATGCGCGCCAGTTAAGTGTTTTGCAATGGCTGGGTGATGTTTAAAGCGTTGAAACTCGTCAAAAGGGCTGAGATAGGGATTGCTGTAATTTAGATCAATGATCAAACCTACGGCGACCTGATTGTTTTCCATGTGATAAAGAAAGCCGCCACCCGTCGTATCGGATTGGTTTAATGGCCATCCGGTCGAGTGAATGACATTGCCGGTCTGATTTTCAGCATCTTGTGGTAATTCCCAAATTTCTTTCAAGCCGAGGGCATAATGTTGTGGTTGTTTATCATGATCCAAACTGAATTGGTAGATAAGTTCTTTCCCTAGGTGACCTCTACACCCCTCTGCAAAGACGGTATACCTGGCTTTGAGCTCGATACCCGATTCGTAATTCGTTTTTTTCGCACTTTGTTTGTCTAATCCCATATCACAGGTATTAACACCCGTAACTGAGCCGTAAGAATCATAGTTAATGCTTGATGCCGCAAACCCAGGGTAAACCTCAACGCCAAGAGATTCTGCTTGTTTAGCTAACCAGCGACACAAATTCCCTAAGCTAATGACATAGTTATTATCATCGTTGTGCATTGGGTTGGGTGTTAGAAAATGCGGTACTTGAATGTGGTTAAGGTCAGTGGTTAAGTATAACAACGCATCTTGTTGTACAGAGGCAGAAAGTGGCGCATTCATGTTTTGCCAATCAGGAAAAAGTTCATCGAGCGCACGTGTTTCAAATACCGCACCAGACAAAATGTGTGCACCCACCTCAGAGCCTTTTTCGATGACACAGATGGAGAGAGGGCCTTGCTCTCGCTCTTGGCTTAATTGCGCTAGTCGACACGCGGCACTAAGGCCGGCGGGACCCGCTCCAACGATGACCACGTCAAACTCCATGCATTCTCGTTCCATGTTCTGCTTCCTATAGGTTCAGCGCTTTACCTTTACTTATACCTTTACTTATACCTTTAGATAAAACGTTCATTCTCATGTGCACGACCTGTATAGATAACTATAGTCCAGTTGACGTAAACGTAAACTAAACTAAGCTCAATGGTAGAAAGCCGTTTTGCGTTTTCTGGCACTCTTTTTTGATGCTATCTATTGATATTGATGCCGCTTGCTTATTTTTAGTGACAATGTCACATCTATGAGTGCCATTAGCTAGTTGTCAAAAATCATCAATATCGAAAACCATTAATATCCAACGAATGGATTCGTTTTGGTGAACAGTTTGGAGGGAACATGAAAGTACTGGTTGCGATTAAACGTGTCATTGATCCCTACGTGAAAGTTCGGGTGAAATCGGACGGTTCTGGCGTAGAAACGAATAACGTTAAAATGGCGATGAATCCGTTTTGTGAAATCGCAGTGGAAGAATCGGTTCGGCTCAAAGAAGCGGGCGTCGCTGATGAGGTCATTGCCGTTTCAATAGGGGAATCAAGTTGTCAGGAGCAGCTACGGTCGGCGTTAGCTTTAGGTGCTGACCGTGCGATTCATATTGATGTAGAACATGTTCCTGAACCGCTTGCCGTCGCGAAGTTGCTTAAAGCAGTGATGGAACAAGAGCAAGCAAAACTGGTGCTGCTAGGTAAACAGTCTATTGATACGGACAACAACCAAGTCGCCCAAATGCTGGCGGCGCTAACACAGCGTCCGCAAGGAACATTTGCGTCAGAAATCCGCGTTGAAGGAGATACAGTACTTGTCACTCGAGAAATTGATGGAGGCCTTGAAACCTTAAAACTCGATCTTCCGGCGATTGTCAGTACCGACTTACGATTAAATGTTCCACGCTATGCTTCACTTCCAAATATCATGAAAGCCAAGAAAAAAACGCTGTTAGTTGTCACTCCCGATCATTTTGGTGTGAAGTTAGAAAATCGCCAACAAGTATTAGAAGTGATGCCACCGCCTGAGCGTAAAGCCGGAGAAATGGTCGCAAATGTCAATGAGCTGGTGGATAAACTTAAGAACGAAGCGAAAGTGATATAAGGGGACGACGATGGATAACATACAGCGAGCGACCTTAGTGATTGCTGAGCACGACAATCAGTCTGTGTCGGTGGACACATTACGTACCGTAAACGCGGCGTCTCAAATCCAACATGAGGGTACATCACTACCCGTCACCGTGTTATTGGTTGGCTATCAAAGCGGCGCGGTGTTAGAGCAGATAAAATGCGCGCACGGCGTCTCGAATATCATCGCGATCGATGCCAAAGAATACCAACACGCATTAGCAGAAAACCTAGCGGAACTCATTGCAGAAATCGGCAAAAACTATTCGCACATACTGACCCCATCTACGACGTTTGGCAAAAACCTTATGCCTCGTGTCGCCGCACTTTTGGATGTCGGTCAACTGTCTGATGTTATTGCCATAGAGTCTTTAGATACGGTAGTACGACCAATTTACGCGGGAAACGCGTTAGCCAGAGTGCGCTCCAACGATACGATCAAAGTAATGACGATTCGGAGTTCTGCTTTCGATGCGGTAGCGGTGTCTGATGCACCTATCGTCGAGCATGTTACGATGGCTGAGAAGATTATTGCAGCAGCGCACAGTATGTTTGTATCACAGCAAAAAGTAGAGAGCGAGCGCCCAGAACTGCCAGCCGCGAGTGTCGTGGTATCGGGTGGTCGAGGGTTAGGTAGCAAAGAGAATTTTGCGTTAGTGGAGCAATTGGCGGATAAACTGGGTGGTGCCATTGGGGCATCGCGTGCGGCGGTAGATGCGGGCTTTGTTTCAAATGACTTACAAGTTGGACAGACGGGTAAAATCGTAGCACCACAGTTATACATTGCCGTTGGGATCTCCGGTGCAATTCAACATTTAGCAGGGATGAAAGATTCAAAAGTCATCGTTGCGATAAATAACGATCCTGACGCACCGATTTTTCAAGTAGCAGACTATGGGCTAGTCGGCGACTTGTTTGAAATCATGCCAGAGTTACTAGACAAGATTTGAAGACTGTTCTAGTAAAGCTGTAATACTAAATAGGGCTTCCAATCGGAAGCCCTGATTTTATAAGTTAATTGTTGCGATTTCAGGCAACGCTTGGCTTTCTTAAGTGTTCTGCCAAGAGCTTGGTGAATCGTGCTGCCTCCCCGCCAGTACAGGCTCGATGGTCGAATGTGATAGACAGAGGCATTGCTTTGACCGTCATCGCTTGTCCGTCACGAATCACCACTTTCTCAATGATGCGACCAGCCCCAACGATTGCAACTTGAGGTGGTGTGACAACCGGTGTGGCATAAATGCCTGCAATTGCCCCAAAATTAGAAAGCGTTATGGTTGCGTGCTGAAGTTGCTCTCGACCTATCTTTCGTTCCCTGATCCCTTTTACCGTTTGATCTAACCATTGGCGAACTTCTTGCGGTTCATATTCGTCAGCATGACGTAGGACTGGCACATAAAGTCCGTGACGACTGTCCACCGCAACCCCAATGTTGACGGTACTGTGGACGCAACGTGTCATGGTTTCAGCATCGAACCATGCGTTCATTGCGGGTTCTTCTAAACACGCGTGAACAATCGCTTGTACGAGACGAATACTGATGTCTTCGTTGGGTTTCCATCCGTCTAATACCGCTTCTTCTGTAATAGTGACGGCCGCCACATTGTGATGGGACTCGGCCATCGTGGTCACCATAATACGGCGAGCACCTTTCAGCACTTCTGTTCCGGGCCGCTGCTTGCCCGCTTCGTCGTAGATATCGGCATCAACAATGAGCCCGCTTGGGCCACTGCCTTTGACAAGGGTTAGATCAACACCGAGCTTTTTCGCTAATAACCGAGCGGATGGTAGAGCAGTGATCAGGTTGTTCGATGAAAGATTATGTTCACCACCAATCCAAAAATCATCGACATTCACACTATGTGCATGTTGAGAGACATTGCCGACAACGGTCGCCGCATCTGCATTTTTTTTGCTTTCAGATGCTATCTGCTCACCTGTTTCATCAATTTCAAGCAACAGCGCACCGATGTTAATGACATCACCTTCCTCACCGTGGCGACTGACAATTCGACCGCTATACGGCGCAGGCACGTCGACGGTGGCTTTTGCGGTTTCGACCGTGAGTACAATTTGGTCTAGCTTAACGCTATCGCCAACATTAATATGCCATTTTACTATTTCGGACTCAGCGAGGCCCTCTCCAAGATCGGGTAAGTTAAAGGTTTTCATTTCCAATCCTCCATGAGCTCTCGGGCTGCGATGACGATGTCTTCTTCCTGAATCATGTAATAGTCCTCATTGCGGTAATAAGGCATGATGGTATCCATACCGGTAACGCGTTTGGGTGGAGCCTTGAGTAGACACATCGCATGTTCCGCAGTGCGGGCCAGTAATTCGGCGCCGACACCACAGGTTTTGCTTGCTTCATGAACCACAAGTAAACGTCCGGTTTTTTCCAATGAACGGAAGATAGTCGCGGTATCAATGGGTTTGATGCTCGCTAAATCAATAACCTCAACTTCAATACCTTGGCGGGACAAGGATTGGGCTGCTTGAAGAGATTCCACAACGCACGCGCCCCAGGTAACCAACGTCACGTCACGGCCCTTGCGTAGTGTAAAACACGTATCTAAAGGCAGCGCTTCACCGTTATCGATCACGTCCGACTTCACAGTGCGGTAGATTCGCTTGGGTTCAAAAAACATGACCGGATCGTTACTTCGGATTGCGGCAAGCAACAACCCATAAGCGCGCTGTGGGGAAGAGGGAATCACCACTTTAAAACCTGCGGTATGAGCGAACAGCGCTTCAACACTCTCGGAATGGTGTTCAGGAGCGTGGATTCCGCCACCGAAAGGTGCACGAAAGACAGCAGGGCAGGTGAGGCGACCACGAGTACGGTTGCGCATTCGAGCAGCATGACACATGAGATGCTCTAACGCAGGGAAGACGAAACCTTGAAACTGGAATTCAGCAATAGGGCGCAAGCCTTGCGTTGCCATTCCGACCGTAACGCCGCCAATTAACGCTTCCGCGAGTGGCGTATCGATCACTCGTCTTAAGCCAAACTTCTGTTTTAGACCAACGGTTGCACGAAATACCCCACCGTTATCACCGACGTCTTCACCCAACAAAACCACACTTGGGTCACGTTCCATTTCGTGGTGCAGTGCGAGGTTTATTGCTTCAACTAACGTGAGTTCAGCCATGTTTTCCTCCCTGCATGCGCATTGCTTTATTGATCAGTGCGTCTCTTTGAGCATGAAGCTCCTGAGGTAAAGACTCGTAAAGGAAATCAAAGCCAGTTTCTGGCGATTGATGTTGCATGTTGAGGTAGTTTTGGACGGCCTCTTCAACTCGTTGTTTACAATGTTCTTGCCATGCTTGCTCTTTTTCATTACTCCAAAGGCCTTGCAGAGTTAGGAACTTTTTCAAGCGATGAATCGGCTCATATCGCCATGCGGTTTGGACTTCATCTTCATTTCGGTAACGACTCGCGTCGTCAGCGGTAGTGTGGTCACTCAAGCGGTAACTGATTGCTTCTATGAGCGTGGCACCTTTGCCTTTTCTGGCTCTTTCTAGTGCGCTTTGGGTTGCGTCATACACCGCGACGATATCATTTCCATCCACGGTTATTCCGGGAATACCGGCACCGTTTGCTTTCTCGGATAAAAATTCCGCCGCGCATTGGAGGCGACGAGGAACCGAGATCGCCCACTGGTTATTGTTAACAACAAACACTAACGGGATATTCCAAGCGCCAGCGCAGTTGATGGATTCAAGAAAATCGCCTTTAGAGGTTGCACCATCACCACACATCACGAGTGCTGCTTCATGATTCCCTTGTATTTTTAAAGCAGATGCAACGCCCACAGCGTGTGTACATTGAGTAGCAATGGGGACACAGAATGGTAAATCACGACTAGGAATAGGGCTATTTTCAGGTGAAAAATCACTGCCGCGTTCATCGCCACCCCAATATTGCAGGTTTTTTTCCATTCCAATCCCCCGACACCACATTGCGGGCATGTCTCTATAATAGGGTATGAATACATCACGGGATTTCAACGCTCGACCAACCGCAATGCCGATGGCTTCAGCGCCTAGGTGTGAGGGGTAGGTGCCCAATTTACCAGTCCGTTGCAGAGCAACGGCTTTATTGTCGTAAGTTCGAGTGAGTACCATATCGCGGTAAAACCCAACTAACGTTTCTAAGTCAGCCCAATAGGGCAGTTGGCTGACAAGGTTTCCATCATGGTCGATAAACCGATGCATGGATAATGCCTGAACGTTCATCTCAAGCTCCTTTTGACACTGCAGATCTTATGGACCGCAGCTGATCATTGTTAATGCAAAGCCTGCGTGGTAATCAGGCTTTGATATCAGCGCAAAAGGTCATACCTAGGATTGCCGTTATATTGAAAGTCACCTCTCATTCGTCTTTCTAGCAAAACTGTGTTCTGGTAAAACGCCAGGCGTTGTTCGTAATGACTGTCTACACCGCCCAATCCAGTGATGAATCTTGGTATAACCAGATACATTAAGTGTAAACAAAATGTTAAATCATGCTGCAAGTAGTGTTTTAATATGTAGTAAAGTTTTGCTTACACCCTAACTTTGCAGGATAAACGTCTACTTATAGCCGTTCTTAGTTTTTAAAGTTGAATGGTTTCACTGGGTTTGACAAGAAATTTGCAACAAAATCAGGTGAAAAATTCATCGTATCAATGTGAATTCTATTCATATTGCGGTGTCAGGTTCCTTGAAGTTAGCAAGGTATGCAGGTAGTGTGGCGACATAGTGATACTCATGGAGAAATTATGTACCACGTTCACGTTTATTTTCCTCTTCAGCAGAAAGAAAAAGCACAGTCTTTAAATGATCTGATTCGCCAACAACGTCAAGATGTGACTCAAGTATTCCCATTGGTGTGTAAGTTGGTAGGCCCACACAAGATGCCAATGTTTGAACTGCATGTGCAATCCGTCGGTGATGAATTGGTCGCATGGCTTGATTCCGTTCGCGGCGAATTTTCCGTACTTATCCATCCTGTCACAGAGCAAGAACTTCGTGATCATACTGAGAGCGCGATTTGGCTAGGTCGTGAATTGGGCGTTTTCGAAGAAAAGCTTGATGTGTAATATCATCCAAACGGTTCTAAATCCTGCCATATCGCTTTAGCTAAAGTCATGTCACTTGAACTAAAGTCATATCACTCGAACTAAAGTCAAATAGCTTCAACCCAAGTGACGTAACTGCGCATAAACGCTCTTTTATATATCATATTTCACATATATAGAGGCTACAGTAGAAAGAAATCTATATTGTGAGCGTATAGGTCACTTGGGTGTGCGCTCTTTTCTTTAAAGCCGTTTAGATACGCAACTTTTCCCATCCTGTGCTAAAACTTAATGGTACTTATTCGAGATAAATGAGTTGAATATTCGTTGTAAAAATGAGTGTTCAACTATGCATTACAGTGATTCAGCCTAGGTGGAAAGGGCTTAATGATATCGGGTATAACATAACAACGAGCAGTAAAAACGAATAAGTCTATCAGGGAAGTGCAGTTTACGACCCCTAACACGGTTGGCAGTGGAAACGTAAATTTTGAGGGGGAGAGTATGTTAACACTACTCTTAGTCGCACTGTCTTTGTACATATTTTGGTTGCTGTTTCGTAATGGCCCCGCTTTTTCCGAGCGTGCGCCAAATAAGAAACGTAACTGGGTGGGCCCTACGGCGAATCAAGAAGAGTGGCAAGGCTATTGTTCTGAGGTCTTTCAGCCATTCAGTTCTCAAACCACTTTTTATGCTATCGCGTATTTTGCCAACTTTGTTGCTGCCGCTAATGCGATTTCTTGGTCGATTGTTTATGAGGGTGATTACCCCATTATTATGAGTCGTTTTGGGAGTTATTTTATTTTAAATACCCATGATGCCTTGTTGATTGCCGGTTTTGTTGCCTTGGCTTGCTTTATTATTAATTGGCAACTGGCGGTACACTGTGCCGGTATTTTAAGCCAATATTTGGTACGAGTTCTTATCATCAGCCGGACTCGATTCGTCGCGATCAGTTTGGTGTTTTGTAGCTATTTTGCCTATTTGTTGACGGTCGGGATTTTTTGGCTTTTCCACGATGGCTATTCCATTTGGCAGGGCTTAAAGTTCACGCCAGTCTTCTTGCTATTGGCTTTGCTGCTCGCGTTTGTGCTCCCATCTATGAAGAAAGAATCTACCGATAAAGGCTAAAGTAAATATGCGGTCAAGGCTTATTTATGAGAGGCTTTCTTATGAAGAGACTTGCTTATTAAGAGGCTTACTTATAAATAAGGCGCCCTGACACAATAAAGGTGCACTGCCGTTGTAGTAATTCCTCTGAGGTTGAGGTAGCATTGCCGACCTTTTTTGTCAGTGGGAGGACTTATGTATATTGGCTTTGACTACGGCACCGCAAACTGTTCGGTGGCGAAAATGGAACAAGGTGAGCCACAACTGCTCAACCTAGAGGGTAAAAGCCCTTACATACCTTCCACCTTAGCGGCACCAACGCGCGAATCTGTTTCCGAGCACTTATTTCGTCACCGCAGCATCAAGCCTTTTGATCAGGTGGGTGAGCAAGTGTTGCGCCGTGCAATTAACTTTAACCAAGAAGAGAGCATAGAACTCGAACCTGAAGACATCGCCTTTGGGCAAGCGGCTTTGAATCAATACTTGGCTGACCCGCGTGATATTTATTACGTGAAATCGCCAAAATCATTCTTAGGGGCCTCAGGTTTACGTGATGTTCAGCTGAGTTTCTTTGAAGATCTGGTCTGTGCGATGATGGACAACATCAAATCGCAAGCTGAAAATCATGCGCAACAAGTAATTTCTGATGCGGTGATTGGGCGTCCAATTAACTTTCATGGTCGTGGTGGTGATGCAGCCAATATTCAAGCGGAAAATATTCTGTTAAGAGCGGCAAAGCGTGCTGGCTTTAAGAATATCGAATTCCAATTCGAGCCCGTTGCAGCGGGTCTTGAGTACGAAGCTACGCTTTTAGAAGATAAAACCATTCTGGTCGTGGATATCGGCGGTGGTACAACAGACTGTTCGTTGATTCAAATGGGGCCCTCTTGGCGTGGGAAAGCGGATCGTACGGCAAGTTTGCTAGCGCATAGCGGTCAACGTGTTGGTGGTAACGATCTGGATATCGCACTGGCATTTAAACAGCTCATGTTTCCATTTGGTATGGAGAGCAAAATGGAGTCGGGCATTATGATGCCAACGACTCAATTTTGGAATCCAATAGCCATCAATAACGTTGAAGCGCAGAGTGATTTCTATTCTCGTGAAAACTTAGCTGCCTTGAAGCTTTTACAAAAACAAGCGCAGGAACCTGAAAAGCTCACTCGTTTGCTTGAGGTCTATCACGAATCATTGGGTTACAACATTGTTCGTCGTGCTGAAGAGGCGAAGGTTGCCCTGTCTGATCAAGCGTCATACCGAGCTGGCATCAATTTGTTATCAGAGTTGATTGAAGTCGATGTTCAGCGTGATGAAATGATTGAAGCGATTGAAGCACCAAAAAACAAGATGACGGCATTGGTGACAGAAGCCGTTGAGCAAGCAGGAATAAAACCTGATGCCATCTTTATGACCGGCGGTTCTGCGCGTTCTCCTATTTTGCGTGATGCAGTACAAACGGTATTGCCAAATATTCCCGTTGTCAGTGGAAACTACTTTGGCTCAGTAACGGCAGGATTGGCTCGTTGGGCTGAAGTGTGTTTTAAATAATTCAAGCGTGCGATTTGCAAAGCCCTGTTCTTAAACGAGCAGGGCTTTTTTGTCGGTGATTTTACGTGCTACTTTTGTGGGTTATTGCCACAAAGTGATTATCTATTCCGCATTCGTTTTAGGTTAACGCAATTATGACAGTAATCTTAGCAAGGATACGGTATTCTCTCGCACCTTTATCATTGCCTGAAGTGCCGAATTGACGGGGCTTTAAGGAAAATCAAGAAATTCCAAGAATGAAATACGAACAACAAGTCGGATATCGATACCCGAAAGGTCGATTCGCTATGGTGAGTGTCTATGCATTCACTGGCGCTGCAATTTTAGCATCGACGATTTTTTCTCTTTTACTGTTTTTGTCGATTGATGACAACCCAATGATGCAAACGCTATTTGGTGGTTTGGCTATCATTTTCGAAGCCGGTAAGTTTTACGCGTGGTATGAATACGGAGAGCGTCGTGCTCATCGAAATTATACTGGTGCCATCACTGCACTCGTGTTCTATTTGGTTCTTGCGGCTATCTCCATCGGTGGCAGTATTGGTGGTATCAATAGTGCAACGAATACGGCCCAAAGCCACATTTCGGTAGAGCAGGCGAAAGTCGAATCGTATAACCGTCAAATAGCTGCGATCGACAATCAAATCGAGCTAAACAACATGGCGGCGCAAAAGTACATTGAAATGGAGCGTATTGCGACGGGTGTAACGCGAATTCAAGAGCAAAACAAAACGCTACGTGAAGAGCAGCAACGTCTTGCAATGGAACGCGACAGTTTGCCTCCCGTGGCTCAAGGTTCGGTCATTGGCTTGATTGATAGCTTAGCAAAAGCATTCGGCACAACCTCATCTCAAGCTCAATTGGGGTTGGTTGTGTTCCTTTCAATATTACTGGACTTCTTTGCCGCTTTCTTTGTTGGTTTGATTGGTGAAGAGCAACGTTTCCGTCATTATTACCGTCGTCACGGTGGCATTACGTTAGCAACGGTACGTGATATTGAGATGGAGCCAGCAGGTTATTTGCCCCACATTAAAGAGGACGAAACCTCTGACTTGCAACACGAAAGCGTTGAGCCAGAAGCGCCCAAAACCTTGTTCGAACAAGTGAGCGATGCACTAAAAAACCACCAAGTGACGTGCACCAAAAAAGCGGTAGCCAAACAGTTCCGACTTTCTTCAGAAGAGGTCGATAAGATATTTGAAGAGTTAACCGAACTGGGTTTAGTTGGTAAGAAAGCGAATAATCATTATCACTGGATTGGTCAAGCGGAAGCAGCTTAACGGCAAGATATTAAAAAGAGCATCACTTCATAAAGTGGTGCTCTTTTTTTATCTTAAATATGTTCGATCTTAAGTCGCTTAGTCGTCAGATAGTTCTATTTCTTTTGCAAGATTTTTACCACCACTCACTACGCCTTCAACTTCGACCGTCGCACCATCTAAGTTTGATTCTTGAATGCCGGTGATTTGTGTATCGTCATCGATCATTACGGTTTTTGTTTGAAAATCTGGTACATGCTCTGCTTGGCATGAAAGCACAAAGCTGCGAGTATCGGCATCATAACTGTTTACTAGACCAGCGCACTCAAAAGATTCAAGTTGTTCTGGAGTAGTATCCGTTTGAGTTGCCGCAAAGCTAGTTGAAGAAACACAAGCGCCGAAAAGTAAGAATAGTGGCAGTGTGATTTTACGCATCATTTAATCCTTCATTTGGTTGTACGTATTTAAAATAAGGTAGTTGAGAAAGTGTTAATGCGCACAAATGAAAAAAGCACCACGCGTGTGGTGCTTTGATGGGGATATTAATCGTCAGCTTCCCAAGCTTCTACTTCAAGGGCAATTTTGCTTTTGTTGATGATGTGGCCTTCCACTTCAACTAGTGAACCGTCAATGTTCATCTTATCGATATTTTCGAAGCGAGTTTGTGCATCGATGAAGACTTTATTGTCTGCAAGAATTTGTTCTGCGTCATTTTCACAACGAGATACTATAAACGATACTAGTTCATTAGTATCTGCGCTGTAAATGGCGTTAGAAACTCGACCTTCACACTCGAATTCTTTGCCTTGCCAGTTACCTTGGTTGTCATCCCAATCTGGTTGTTCAAATTCGATGATAGACGCAATACGTTGACCTGCTACGTACTTAGACGTCACTTCAACTTCCACACCTTGTTTTAGGTTTTTCATCAGGTTTAAATCACAGCGGTAGCTATCATCTAAGCGGTAACACGTTGATGAATCGGTCGCGAATGAGCCACGGTAGTTTAGGCTGAAACTTGGTTCACCTGTATGTAAGTTCTCAACTGAAGTGACAATACCTTCGATATCACTGTCTTCAAATGCATCATCAATGTCATAACCGTCTAGCTCAACTTCTGTCGCAGCAAAATGATCCACCGCGTTACGGCCTTCAACTTCTACCCATTGGCCTACTTTCAAGCCTTTAGCCGGTAGAGAAACTGCATCTCCGTAGTAAACGTCAATGTTTGAGCCTAGGACAAACATTTGAGTACCTTGTTCTATGCTTGCAATTCGACCCTCAATTTCATAGTGATCTTCTAATTCCGGATACTCATGCTCTACATCGATCTCCACAACAGAAAGCACTTTGTAACCCGCATTTGCTGTTGGTAGCGAAGACACAAACACCCAATCACCAACGTCGATATCATCTGAAAGCGCTGCAAAATCAAGCGTAATGCCGTTTACCGCAAATGAAGTGCCTTTGCGGTAAGTAACGAGACCTGCCATTGTTGGCTCTAGTGTCACAGTTGCTGAGCTTGCTTTTTCTGCAGTATTCACTTGAACCATCATATTGGTCATATTTTGTTTGAAAGTGAAGTTAGGAAGAGTAGTGTTATTGAACTTCACACTTTCAACGGTGAATGAACGGCCGTTTACCGTGATTTCGTTTCCGTTAATCTTTTCAATCGACCCCGTCACTGACGCAACCGCTGGTTCAGTTACAGGAGGCGTCACTGAACCACCATTGTTGTCATTATTGCCACCACCAGAACCGCCGCCACAACCAGACAACGCAAGACCTACAGCAGAGACAAGTAACAGTTTTTTCATGATATCGACCTAAATTTGAAAGCTTATTTATTAATTTGGATGTATCTTATGTTTCATATCGTGAAGTGTTCGTGAAGAAACGTGAGCCCTATGAAAATTTTAATTGTTGATGATAACCACAATGTTTCCGAAACCATTGCGGATTATCTAGAGCTCGAAGGAATGACAATTGATTGCGCTTATCATGGAGAGGCTGCGCTAAATTTAGTTAAAGAAAACCATTACGATGTCATTATTATGGACATCATGATGCCAAAACTCGATGGCATCAGTACTGTACAAAAACTACGCCAAGAGCAGCTGTGCGGTACGCCGATTCTATTCTTAACCGCTAAAGATACGTTGGATGACAAAATTGCTGCTTTTCATGCGGGTGGTGATGATTACCTAATGAAACCATTTGCGATGCAAGAGCTCAGTTTACGAGTGCATGCACTGGCGAACCGTGGTCCAAGACAGGATATCGGAACACTGAAGTTTGCGGATATTCAGTTAGATGCTCGCACCGACCAAGTGACCAGAATGGGGCAGATGATTAAATTGAGCCGCATTCAAACTAAAATTCTCAAGTTACTCATCAAGCGAGCGCCTGCAACCGTTTCTCGTAATGAAGTGATTGATAATGTTTGGGGTGATGAACCTCCTGGTAGCGATGCTCTACGTAGTCACATTTATGGCTTGAGAACCGCCTTAGACAAAGGCTTTGATGAATCCCGATTAGAGACTATTCATGGACAAGGTTACCGACTCAAAGCATGACGAATACCCAAGTATTTA
Source organism: Vibrio alfacsensis (assembly GCF_019670485.1). Lineage (NCBI taxonomy): Bacteria > Pseudomonadati > Pseudomonadota > Gammaproteobacteria > Vibrionales > Vibrionaceae > Vibrio > Vibrio alfacsensis. Next base: position 835,793 of record NZ_AP024166.1, on the reverse strand, counting down.
TCGCAAAATACGTTGGGGTTTTGGTCTGATGACTTTTGTCATGTTCACGCTATTTTGGTCGTTGATCTACGTAGCAGAAAACAAGTTAGAAATTCTGAGTTTGCATCACTGGCTGGATACCGAAGCAGCGCTCTATCAAGAAAATTACAAAGAACTTGGTTGGGATGCGCCATTGCCGAATGTGCTGGAGTTTGACTCGTACTGGAGTGAGGCTCCAACGCCAAGTTGGATGTTATCATTTAAGAAACCAGGGTTTTATGAATACCTCTTAGGTTCTGAGGATAAGCATTTCGTTGTATTTGATCACCCTTCAGGTGAGGGGGTGATGTACATCGTTTTCCAAGATGACTCCGATGATTATTTGGATGAATACGAGAGCTCGTTGCACCAAGTGACGTTTGTGTTAGGTGGCATGTTTTTGCTCATTATTATGGCGTACAGTATTTATATGGTGCGCAGTTTGTCTCGTCCATTATCCCAAATTGAAGATAAGATTGGCAAAATGCCGCCAGATCAGCCAGTGTTCCAAATTGATACCAAATTCAGTGAAACGCGCCATATCGAACAAACGCTATTGAGTAGCAAAGTTGATATCGCGGCTTTCTTTCGTCGCGAACAAGAATTTAGTCGATTTGCCTCTCATGAACTGCGCACGCCAATTATGATCATTCAAGGCTCTACTGACATCTTAGCCAAAGTGCCAGATCAGCCAAGAGTCGCGCAAAAAGCGATTGCTCGTATGCAAAGTGCATGTGAAGACATGCGTATACTGACAGAAGCGTTCTTATTACTTGGTAAAGAGAAAGTTGAGCCACAACATTATGGTGAGCATGCTTTGATCCATTGTTTACGTCACCAATTGAATGAACTGGCGCCATTGTTTGCAAGGCAAGATTCCTCCTATGTATTGTCGGAAGTGCAGAGTGGCGTTGTGTATGCACCAGAGAGTTTCGTGACGATAGTCATTAATAACCTGATAAAGAATGCATTTAGCTATAGTATCGGGGATATAGAAATTGACTTGAATGGTACACGACTAACCATCGCAAACCGACACGATGGCAATGAAACTTACAATGCAGGTTATGGTTGTGGGTTGGTGATTGTGCAGCGCATATGTGAAAGAATGAATTGGTCATTTTTACTGGAAGACGATGGCATCAAATTTACTGCGATTGTGGATTTTACTAAACAGTCATAACGGTATCTCGACTAACTATCTCTCGACTAACTATCCGTTTTAAACTAAGCCAGAGCATCGTCTCTGGCTTTTTCGTCGAGTGCTCGCGTTGAGGTATGTTTTCATATTGAGGATTTACGGAAAGATACTCTAGGAATGATGTGCGTTGTAAAATTATGAGCGAACACCAAGTTTCATCTTAACTGCATGATAATATTCGTTAATGCGCTACATGGATTAATTTTTCGTTAGCGCCACGCGACGAATGTATAAAAAGCAATATCATGGACGAGAAATGAAACTGAAATACTCTTTAATTACAGCATGCTTGTTTTCAAGCTCTGCGTTTTCTAGTGACGGGCCCAAAAATATCATCTATATGATTGGTGATGGAATGGGACCTGCTTTTACTACTGCCTATCGTTATTATCATGATAATCCAGATACCAAAGAAATTGAGTCGACGATTTTTGATTCTATTTTAGTGGGTATGGCAAAAACCTATCCAGAAGACGATACCGTAGTCACAGATAGTGCAGCAAGTGCAACGGCGCTAAGCAGCGGCATCAAAAGCTATAATGGAGCGGTCGCCGTCGATGTGGAGAAAAAACCTGTCAAAACCATGCTAGAAATGGCAAAAGAGCAAGGAATGGTGACCGGCTTAGTAGCAACGTCACAAATTAACCATGCAACGCCAGCAAGTTTTGCCGCACATAATGAGTCGAGAAAGAACTACGATGAAATTGCGGATGACTATATTGATAATAAAGTGAGCGACCAACTTCCGGTTGATCTTCTACTTGGTGGCGGCGTGCGTTATTTTGAACGTGAAGACCGGAATCTAGTGGAAGAATTTCAACTGCAAGGGTATCAGTATGTTTCTGATTTTGATGCATTGCCATCTTTGCAAACGCTTCCGGCTATAGGGTTGTTTGCAGATAAAGCATTTCCTTTTGCGTTGGATGAAAACCCCAATCGCCTAGAGGTCATGACTAATAAGGCACTTTCACTGTTGCAGCGCCAAGATGCTGGATTTTTCGTGATGATTGAGGGCAGCCAAATCGATTGGTGTGGGCATGCAAACGACATTGCATGTGCGATGGCTGAAATGGATGATTTTGCTAAGTCAATTGCACTGGCGAAAGCTTACGTAGATGCCCATCCAGATACATTGCTCGTCGTTACCGCTGATCATTCGACGGGGGGCTTAACGATTGGTGCAAACGGAAAATATAAATGGAATACGGACGTCATTAAAGGTGTTCGCCAAACCGCATGGCCCCTAGCAATGTCTCTTGCTAAAGCGAATGATATGCAAAAAACATGGCGTGAGTCCGTAGATTGGGCGTTGACCGAGGAACAAATTCAGCAGTTGGTGACCGCTAAAAAAAGTGAAGAGCCAGCTGTCGCGCTTTACCGCCAAGTTAAAGCGATCATCAACCAACAGAGCTATACAGGTTGGACAACGAAAGGGCATACGGCGGTAGATGTGCAAGTGTTTAGCTATGGTAAAGGTGCTGACGTTTTTGTTGGTTCGCAAAATAATACCGATATCGCTAAGAAGTTAATCGGATTCATTCAATAGGGGGAAAGAAGAGAGTTATCATCTTGTTAGTTGATAGGAAAATCTCGTCTTTCAATCAGCGTCAGTGGTCAAGTTGAACAAAAAAAGCGCCTCAGCAATGACTGAGGCGCTCTTATTTGGTGGATTAGCCAACGTCTTTTGTTAGAGACTTATTGAGCACGGAATTTCCCGCTATTAAGTTCAATTTTCGACGCTTTTACTCGGCTGTCTGCGTTTAAGTAATCGCTGATAGCAAGAAGATCTTGGCCGTCAGAGGCGCGGAACACCGCGGATTCACCTTGTGCGAAAACCACTTCGAGTTTAAGTGCTTTGGCGACTGATTTAGCGTCTGTAGGGTTACTAACGGTCACAAAGATAAGGCCAGTGGCTTTAGATACGTTACTAAACGCATTCTTAAACACCTCATCTCCGGCGTGCAGTTCTGCCGCTTCAGACAAATTGTTTACTGATAATTTGCGATAGTCTTGTCCATTGATCTCAACGGCATCAGAGGCAACAAACAGATCTGGTGACGGCTGCTGTGCTAATTGCTGCTCGGCGCTTGCTGTTGCCGCAACCGTAGACAGAGCCAGAATAGAAAATGTCATAAATTTCATGCGAATGACTCCTTAGTGACCAAAGATACGCATTGACCAGTTTTTGATAACACCCGGTTTTGCGTTGTTTGCCATCGGTACATCGTAGATAGCAGAAGAGTTAAAGTAGGCAATGAATGAGAATACTTCATCACCGTTGGTGTCGATAGCACGCAGTGTCCATTCACCTTTTGCATTCTCACCATAAAATTGGTTGGAGAGCATCAGTTGATCTTCATAGCCTCCGATGCTCGGATCGAGTGATTGACCGACTAAGCCGTTGCGTGGCGTTTGCAAGACCGAGCGTGTCCCTGATGGAGAAATCAACTCGATCGCAAGATCAGGTAAGCGTGAATGCTCAAGAGTGAGCTTAACTTGCACAGATTCAACCGTAAGATCATCGGTCAGCGAAATAGAAGAAGAACCTCCCTCTAGACTCGCATCAGGAACACTGACTTGAGCAGTATTGCTTGCCCAAGGTGTGATAATTTGTGCAGGTAGAACGTTATTTGTCATTCGAGCACGTTTCATTGCCTCGTCTAGATTCACCGCACCAAAGCCATAGAATGCGTGGAAGTCGACACCAGCCGCGTTCTTCTGCCATGGAGAGATGGCTTCATAGCTAACTAATTCGCCTTGGTTATTCACGAACTCTAGTTGGACACCAGGGTGCTCTGCATCCGTTACGCTCGCGGTTTCAGCTAACAAGGCACGGACATCGCGTGCCGTTAGCGCGTGGTTTGTTGACATAATGGCTGCAATCGCACCAGAGGTATTCGGTGCCGCGGATGAGGTTCCGTTCATGGTACTGGTGTAATTACAGTTTGGATCTTGTTCGGTACCACCATGAAGCCCATTTATACCGAGACCTGCGCTCGTATTTTGCCCCTCGTCACAACCCATTAGGTCAGTCGTAACCATTGCGGGGAAATCTTGGCCATATTCTCCCGCTGGAGCGGCCACCCAAACATTAGATCCAACCGATGAGTAGCTTGCACGCGTACCATCTGCACGCAGTGCGCTCGTAACAAGGTTGTAGTAACTCGAGTTGTCATAAGACTGAGCAGAGTTGTGCATTGGTAGCCCTTGGTTAGCGCCACCAGCAAAAAAGTCCCCAGGCAATACAAAATATCGACCCGTATTGAAATAACGATAGCCGTTGCCTGCAGACTTAACAAAGAGTGCACCACGGCCCCAAGCATTGCCTTCGCTGACGTTTTTCATCACGTCCATTTCAAGTTTGAACTGAGGATCATTCTCGTCGAATGAAATGGGATTTATTGGGCTGAAGCCATAACTCTGGTTGAAGACGCGAACATCGTTAGTTGATGGATCTGCGCCATGGGAAATCAACCACCCTTCAAGTGTTTGACTAGATAACCAGTTGAAGCCCATCAGTGAAGAACGTGAAGCAACACCACGTCCACCTTCACCGTTATTCCCAACGGCGCTAATCAAACCCGCAACAGCAGTACCATGCCCATTAGTATCAACAGGGTAGTGATCAGGGAATGGGGAGTCTTCAATAAAGTTTCGACTCCCAGGGACGACGTTACCGGCAAGATCTGGGTGATCAATTTGAACACCAGAGTCAATGACAGCGACTTTGATCCCTACACCGGCGATACCCATTGCTTGAGTTAGCTGAGTGTTTAAATCGTTACCAGCTAAGCCTGGGTTAGCTGCAAAGGCGGTCTGTCCGATGTTGTTTAGATGCCATTGCTCAGAATAGAGCGGATCGTATGCCGAAACGGCAGGAGAAAGGCCTATCGCTAGCATTGCTGCAAATAGGCGATTTATACGTGTTTCCATTTGTGACCTCATGTCTTTGTTTGGAATTTTTATTCCTGTTTGATACTCCTTTAAACAGGCCTAAACAAAGCTAGTGGGTAACGATAAAGATGAAAACCGCTTACATTCTGTTTACGTCTAATTTTCGACGCATGGCATTAAACTAACGATAACTGCTTGAATAGAAGTTGGAATCTAGATAACTGAGAAAATTGTTAATCTGAAAAAACACAGCAAACTTAGCGAGATTTGCTGTTTCTTATGATAAGAGGGCTCTTATATGGCAGGTTGTATAGTTGCCTCAGAGTTTGTAGGGACTTGTTCTTTTTTTCTGAAAACACTGTTTACGACTTTTTCTACATAGAGTTGCTTATATTCTGAATCACACCAACGCTTGTTAAGTCCACGGCGATTGAACTCCGCACCAATGGCAACACGAGTTTGGTTTGATGGTCGCTTGTAATAAAGGGTTTCACACAATTGCATGTTGCTCATTTGCTGCGCATAGACATTAACACTGCTGCCTCTCATACCAAGTTGAGCGGCCTGTTGGTTACTACAGGCGGTAGAAAACAGTGATGCAATGGCCACAACAATGAGAGATTTATTCATGGTTTTTCCAAGGCTTTGTTAGGACTTAATGTATATGTTTTTCAAGGATACATTTTGAGATATGGGCGGTGCAACTAACAAAATGCAATTAGGAAGATGGCACGACGTTAGTTGTTGCTAATGTGATGTGTCGCAAAGAGAGTGGTTATCAGCAGAGAATCTTACTCTTAAGGGTGTTTAGAAAGGGGAGATGCATTGGGAAATTTTCAGTGTTCTGCAAAAGATCATCTTACTGTCATAAAAGTTTCATTTTATTGTGGTTGTGAAAAAATGCGTTTTTATACATAGTGATAGTAAGCCAAAATAAATTGGCTGTTTTCATAAGAATGGAGTTTGCCTATGCACAATGAAATGATTCAACCATCCCACTTCGGTATTATTGGCCGCACTTGTATTGCTTCAATCATAATGATGGCGGGTACTTTCATCTTATTCTAACCGAGTTACCCACTGAGTTAGAACAGTCTAAAAATAACAAGAAAAATTCAGGGAATTACCAATAAATGTTAAGGTATTCCCCTGAAAATCCATCTTACGTTATCACAACTAGCTCAATAAGCTAAAAATTAGCGCACTTACCGCAACAACGCCCGTTAGCATTACAAAGTAGGTGGATACTTTTCCACGGTATTGATGCAACGCTTTCACTTTGTATACAGCCAGCATTGGCATAATGAACAGAATCATGGCAATCACGGGGCCAGATAATGCTTCCATCATACCTAAAATGCTTGGGTTCATAATTGCCGCCACCCAAATCGACACAAAAAGTATCACCACACTGATTTTATCAATGCGCACTGTTGGCATAGACGAATGTTTGCTGATCAGGCCGTTTAGGCTCTCTCGAGCACCTAGAAAGTGACCGAGAAATGATGAAGTGATCGCGACAAACGCAACCAACGGCCCAAGTGTTGCAATAAACGGATTCTCGGTTGCGTTAGCTAAGTACGACAATACTGAAACATTTTGCGCTTTTGCTTCTGCTAGTTGCTCTGGTGACAGTGCAAGTACGCATGAGAAGACGAACAGCAAAACAAAGGCGATAAGCATGACGCTTGTACGACGTAGGATTAGCTCGGATTTCGCATCGGCATCTGCACCATAATGACGGCGTTGAACATTCGAAAAGCTTGAAATCGCTGCTGCATGACTAAAAGAAAAAATAACAACTGGAATGGCAAGCCACATCGTGCTCGCAAATGAAGACCATTCTGGTGCATCAAGAACCGGTGCTTGCCAGTTTGGAATAAGATAGAGAGAAAGAAATGCGAGGATCGCGACCAGCGGATAAACCATCATGGCAAAAGCACGCAGCATGACTTTTTCGCCAGCCATCATGATTGAGATTAAGCTAAAAACCAACACACCAGATAGTAGTGCGCGTGGTAAAGGCTCAATTCCTGCCTGATTGACCATAAAGCTATCGACAGTGTTGGTGATGCCTACGCCATAGATAAGAAGAATTGGAAAGATCGATAGGAAGTACAGCAGTGAAATCATACGACCTGCTTTCGCACCAAAGTGCTCTTCTACCACATCAGTAAAATCGGCATTTTGAATTTTTGAAGACAATACAAAACGTGCCAATCCACGGTGTGCCCAGTAGGTCATTGGATAAGCAAGAATTGCCATAACGACTAATGGCCAAAAACCACCAATTCCCAAGTTAATCGGTAAGAATAAAATGCCAGCACCAACGGCTGTGCCAAATAAGCTCAATAACCAGTGTGTATCGTGCTTAGTCCATGTGTTTGTTGTGTTTACGTCACTAACAGATAGTGTTTCTTGAGATTCTTTCACTTAAGAGTCGCTTGTATAGAAATAATAATCGCGCGGATGTTATCTCCTTTAGTGATTGATATCACATGCGTTAGGTGGTGAATCGTGCTAGTGAATCGCTACGGATGTAAACTATCGAACCATGAATTTTTAATAAATGCGATATTTAACTCCAAGACTTCCCTTTTAAATTGAAGTTATATCATGAATTTTTACTATTTTTTAGTAGTTGATGTTGTGGCTAATGTTTGCTCAGCTTGGTGTTTATTAACATCGTAAGGCGATGTTCTTAATATCAAACTTGGCGCAGTGTGTATGCTCTTTATACTCGAACGCGCTTTGGGTATATTGTCGAAAATTATGATTCAGGAAGTTTAACATGAAAATATCATGTGCAGAGAAAACGGATCTCGATGCAGTATACCAATTGGAACACCAGCTTTTTGGTGATCATTCATACCCACAGTTTTTCATTCGACAAGCTTATGACTGTTGGAGTCGTGGCTTGATGGTGGCAAAACAGGCGCAAGATGTAGCAGGTTATGTTCTTTTAACGCCAAGTTTAGAACAACGTACTTACTGGATTTTGTCGTTAGCGGTAGCAACGAAATATCGCGGCCAAGGGATCGCTCGTTTACTGGTTGAGGATGCGATCAGTCAAGTCGAAGTTGGGTCTTCAGTGAAACTCACGGTTGATCCGAACAATGCTCCTGCTTATCAACTCTATTGCTCTATGGGCTTTTCGGTCATTGAAGAAGAAGACAATTACTTCGGCGATGGAGAACCTAGGCTTGTGATGCAACTGACCCGTTAACGCTGCACTTCTGTGATTCAACCTCGCACCTTATCAGTGCATACCTAAAAGCTTAATCAAAGATAATTAATTTTAAATTATTGATATAATTGATTATTTTATTTTGGCATCGGGTTTGCAACTTAGAATGTGTTCATCGTTAACTCGATGCGCCGCTTTTCCTTAGCAGGCGGTTAAGCGGATAGGGTATTACTTGTTAAGCTTTATTGGCAATGCAGCCTCTCTCATTTCGAGAGAGGTTTTTTTGTCGCTTAAAGCCCGTCATTCTAAGAAAAGAGTCAGGGGGCGTAATGTCGAAAGGATGCAAGAAAACCACTTGTCCCTATTGTGGAGTTGGATGTGGTGTCGAGGTCAATACTAAAGGAATTGTTGGGGATGCACATCATCCGGCAAATCAAGGGTCACTGTGCGTAAAAGGTGTGGCGCTTGCAGAGAGTCTCAATATGCCATCGCGGTTGTTGTATCCAAAACTCGTCAGCGAGGAGCGTCCGAAAGGTAAAGAAGTGCAATGGCAACAGGCTACGGATCTGATTGCAAACAAGATCCATCAAGCCAAAGCGGAGTTTGGACCAGATTCCGTCGCGATGTATGTGTCAGGTCAGTTATTAACCGAAGACTATTACGTCGCCAACAAATTCATGAAAGGCTATGTTGGCAGCGCTAACATCGATACCAACTCTCGCTTATGCATGTCTTCGGCGGTTGCAGCTCACATGCGTGCTTTTGGTGAAGATGTGGTGCCTGTCAATTACGATGACATTGATAATTCCGAGCTGTTGATCATTTGCGGAGCCAATACCGCATGGACACATCCAGTGTTATTCCGCCGAATCCAACAAGCGAGAGAAAAGAACCCTAATTTAAAGTTGGTGGTTATTGATCCGCGCGAAACGGTTACAGCACAGCAAGCGGATTTGCATTTACCGATTAAAAGCGATGGGGATGTGTCACTCTTCAATGGGCTGCTCAAGTTTCTCATAGAGCAGCAATGCCTTGATTCTCAATACATTCAAACTCATACCGAGGGTTTTGATGAATTAGCTAAAGAGGTATCGGATTTACGTTACGATGTCACTAATTTAACTGCATCTATTGGTATTTCTGAAGAAAAACTCACTACATTCTTCCAATGGTTTGCGCAAAGCCCAACGGCAATCACTCTGTTTTGCCAAGGGGTTAACCAAGCCGAAAATGGTGTCGATAAAGGCAATGCCATTATTAATGCACATTTGGCGTCAGGCAAGATTGGTAAAACAGGTTGCGGGCCGTTTTCTATCACAGGTCAGCCGAATGCGATGGGCGGGCGAGAAGTCGGAGGGTTGGCAAATCAATTAGCGGTTCATCGTACTTTTGATGCTAAATCTACCAAACAAGTGCAAACATTTTGGGACTCTCCAGAGATTGCCACTAAGCCCGGATTTAAAGCTGTTGAATTGTTTGAGGCGGTAGAGCGTGGTGAGATTAAAGTTCTGTGGATCATGGCAACCAATCCTGTTGTTTCTTTGCCAGATAACCAACTGGTAAAGCGTGCACTAGAGATTTGCCCGTTTGTGATTGTTTCAGATATTACTGCTGATTCGGATGTGGCGCATTACGCTGACTTGTTATTGCCCGCCGCTGGTTGGGGAGAAAAGCAGGGCATGGTGACGAACTCGGAGCGTCGGATCTCAAGACAACGTCAGTTTCAAAACCCTCCCGGTGAAGCAAAATCAGATTGGTGGGCGATCAGTCAAGTTGGACAAGCATTTTGTGCTTTGGAAAGTGCGCAGAATGGCTTTGCGTTTACTTCTGAACGAGCCGTGTTTAATGAATATGCAGCGATGACGGGCATAAATGCGAAGTCACCTTTGAAGTTAGACCTGTCTCACTACGCTAATTTAACAGAGCAAGAATACGAAGAGTGGATGCCGACCCAATGGGGAGGAGAGCGTCCTTTTGCTGATGGAATCTATTCGCACTCAGATGGTAAAGCGCGTTTTGTCGTGACCAGTGAATCTCCAACGCGTTTAGAGAGAACAAAAGGCTGGTGGCTCAATACGGGCAGACAACGTGACCAATGGCACACCATGACGCGAACAGGGCACATCGCACACCTTGCTGCCTCTGAGTTAGAACCAACCGTGTACATGAATACACTTTCCGCCACTCAAAATCGTTTAAAAGCAGGGCAACTCGCCAAACTGTTCCAGCCTGCTTCAAACACCAGTATTTATGCCAAAGTTGCTATTGATGACGGTTTAGGTTTTCAGGAGCTATTTATGTCAATGCATTGGGCAGGTCGATATGGCGGAAAAAGCAGCGTTAACGCAATAGTAAACAGCGCGAAAGACCCTATTTCTGGTCAACCTGCGTTTAAGTCGTCTTATGTTGAAGTGCAAGACGCAGCGGTAAAAACCTACGGTATGTTCATCGGTACACAGTTTGATTCCGGCAAATTTCTCTACAGCGCATTTCAAGCAGAAAACAATTTGGGCATTTGGCGCTTTGCACACGATAAGCGACCAAAGAAGCAGAGTTTTTGTCGAACGGAAAAGAGCCGGAGAATTACGATAGATATTGCCCAAGGTTGGCTAGCGGTGGATTACGACCTTGTTGGAGACGTTCGTATCATTCGTTCTGTTTTGGTGGTGTCTAGCGAACCGATTCAAACTGACTACACCAACTTTATCGGCTTGATTGGCAAACCGATGGAGCTATCGCAACTGCTTACCATCACTCAATCGCAAAGCAGTGCCAAGCTGGTTTGTAGTTGTTTCCGCGTCACCGATAAACAAATACATGACGCGATGGAGAAACAAGATTGCACTTCATTGACCCAACTACAAAACAAACTCAAATGCGGTACTAATTGTGGTTCGTGCGTCTCTCAAATCAAACAAATGGTCGACAGCCATCAGCATCAAAAGGGCAAACAGCACGCGAGCCAGCAAAGTCTGGCGATTCAAATAAAGTAAGTCATTAAAGAGGATAAGCACATGGAAGCGCCTTATCAAAAGTCTTGGTTTAAGAAAGGACAAGCGAGTCAGAAACAAGAACGCTCGTCTCGCTTTTATAAGCATGATCAAGCAAGCAAACTGAACCAACTTTTAGAAAATAACTCCGCAGATCTAGATGCAAACCACCAAGGTTTTGTCTCGATTGTTGGAGCTGGGCCGCACGATCCTGACTTGTTAACGGTAAAGGCTGTGAAAGCGATTATGGGGGCAGAGGTGTTGCTTTACGACCGTCTGGTTGACAAAGATATTTTGGAGTTGGCTTCGCCACAAGCCGATTGGATTTACGTGGGCAAACGATGCGGACAACCTAGTATTGGTCAGGAAGAAATTTGTGATTTGATGGTGTCGCTCGCCCTGCAAGGAAAGCGAGTTGTACGCTTAAAAGGGGGAGATCCTTTCGTATTTGGCCGTGGAGGGGAAGAAGCATTAGCACTCGTCAAACACTCAATCGCTTATGAAGTCATCCCCGGTATTACTGCTGCGATTGGGTGTTCAGCAAACAGCTTGATTCCGCTTACTCATCGAGGTGTTGCTCGCAGCGTTACCTTTGTTACGGGGCAAGTGGTGACAGGCGCATTTGAGGCATGGAGCCAACTGATGCAAAGCGGACAAACGTTGGTCTTTTATATGGGGTTAGAAAAGTCATCGCAAATACAAACAGGTTTAATTAGCTCAGGTTTGAGAGAAGATTTCCCTGTCGCGGTCATCACTCATGGTTGCAGCCCTCAACAACAAGTGCACGTTACCCAACTCAATCAGCTCAATGATTTATCGATTACACTTAAAGGCATGAGCCCAGCATTGATTGTGATGGGAGAAGTTGTCAAACTGCGCGAACAACTAATAGAAACCGTACAGTCAGTGACGGAATACGAGGGAATATGAGCAGCATTTTGGAATGTATTAGAACAGTCGGTCGCGGTGAACGTGGTAGAAAACCACTGAACTTTGACCAAGCGTTTCGAGTTATGGATGAATACCTAAACGGTGAGTGCGACGACGATCAGATGGCAATGTTATTGATGCTGATCCGCGTACAGAACGAGACTCAACAAGAAATCGCTGGCTTTGTGAAAGCATTCCAATCCCGCATGCCAGCCATTGGTGCAGACATTGATTGGCCATGTTATGCAGGCAAACGTGAAGCGGCAGGTCAGCCTTGGCACCTGTTGGCGGCGAAGATCCTTGCCGACAATGGTCATAAAGTGCTGATGCACGGCTATCACGATCGTCAATCTGGTCGTTTACACGCCGAAGACTATCTCGACGAGTTTGCTATCAAGAAAGCGGAATCAGCAGAAGAAGCAAAGCGTGTCTTAGAAACACAAAACATCGTGTATCTACCGTTGAGTGCGTTTGCTCCTCAAGCAGAAACCATGATCGGTTGGAAGAATCGTTATGGGCTTAGAACGCCGATTAATACCGTGGTTCGAGCATTGAATCCAGGGCAAGCAACGGTTGGTATTCGTGGTAGCTTCCATCCTGGATTCCAACAACTTCATGCTGAAGTCGAATATGAAATTGGTCAAACCGCTCACGCTGTTGTGTCATTCAAAGGGCAATCGGGTGAGTCCGAATACAATCCGAAAGTAAGCCAAACGGTATGGCTAAGCCAAACAACTGGCGTGACATCGCACTACTGGACGGAGCAGATGCTGTCTGAGGTGCCAACGCCTGCGAACTGCCCGTTTGGAACATCAGAAGATGACATGAACCAAATGGCGAATACGGTTTTGGCTACGATGACAGTGGTCTTGTTTGCGCAAATGCACGACAGAGAAAAAGCATTCGAACGTGCCTTTTCTTACTGGCAAGGATATTGCCGCCTACAATAACGCACTACTGTCAATTAATGTAAAACCAACAACGCAAAGTTGTTGAATCTGAATCCATTATCTATTGTTTGAAGAAAGGAAAAGATCCTAGCTCACCAATGATATATTTCACCACTCTGTTTCGTATGAGAGTGGTGAAATTGCAGTTCTAGCCTCAATCGCCTTGGTTTTTATGTTCGATTGAGAATTTGAAATCCGCTTATGGTAAGACACAGAGGACATGGATAATGGTTCTAAAGCATACCACTACGAGTAAAAAGGCTTCTCATCCCATCCCGCAAGAAGCCTTCGATTGGTACGATGAATATGCACACGGAAAGATCTCTCGCCGTGAGTTTATTAATAGGCTGGGTGGCCTAGCGGTGCTTGGGTTTAGCATGACAGCGCTTGTCGATGCTTTAACTCCGAATTATGCACTGGCAGAACAAGTTTCCTTTAATGATCCGGAAATCAAAGCAACTTACGAAACCTTTTCATCCCCAAATGGGCATGGAGAAGGGCGTGGTTATTTGGTCATGCCGCAAAAGAAAACTCTCAAATCACCAACCGTATTGGTTATTCATGAAAACCGAGGCTTAAACCCTTACATTAAAGATGTCGCAAGACGACTCGCGAAAGACGGCTTTATTGCTTTCGCTCCAGATGCGCTTTATCCACTTGGTGGCTATCCGGGGAACGATGATGAAGGTCGCGCCATGCAGAAAGATATGGACAGAGCCAAGATAGAGCAAGATTTTATTGCGGCGGCTAATTTCATCAAACAGCATGAGGATGGGAACGGTAAGTTGGGGGCGGTCGGGTTCTGCTTCGGTGGCTACATTGTCAATATGCTTGCGGCGGTAATGCCAGAAGAGTTAGACGCTGGTGTGCCTTTCTACGGAACGCCAGCGGCGCAAGAAATTCAAAAGCAGGTCAAAGGCCCCTTGATGATTCACTTTGCAGGGCTCGATAAGCGTGTTAATGACACTTGGCCTGCTTATGAACAGCAATTGATCGCGACCGACGCGCAATACCAAGCTTTGATGTATGAAAATGTAAACCATGGCTTCCATAACGATTCAACAGCACGCTACGCACCAGAAGAAGCGGCACTCGCTTGGGAACGTACACTCGGCTTCTTCAAAGAACATCTCGCCTCTAGTTAAAACGCTTCAACTTTAGTTGGCACAGTCCTTGTTATGTCTTTCTTAGTGAGAGAGATATAAACAAGGAATGTGCATGACTCGATTAACATCAAAAACACCCATCATTGTGTGCTGTGATAGTCTCCAAGAGCAGGCTAGACTTTCTGGCTTATTGAGTAAAGATTACGACAACATTATCGGTTGCCAATTGGCACAACTTGAAACGCTTATGCCGCGAGAACCGTCAGCAAGCGTTGTGGTTGGTTGGCAGCAACCTACGGCGGAACTGCGTTTGATCGTCGATTTCTGCCGCAGAAAATCGGCACCACTTCTTATCGTCTTAAAACAGTTATCATCGAATGATATCAATCGGTTACCTGAGAAAATTGACTATGTTCTCATGCCGCACGATAGTGAGTTTTCACTTCAACCTTGGATTGAACATGCGACATTAGTGAGAACGAAATTCGAAAGTATGCAATCGGAAATTGAATCGCTGACCCACAAGATTGAAGAGCGCAAGCTGGTGGAAAAAGCCAAAGGTCTGCTGATGAAGATGCACAGCGTTGATGAAGAACAGGCTTACAAAGCGTTAAGAAACTCCGCCATGCAATCGAGCCAAACGCTCGCACAAGTTGCCAAGAACTTGATAACCACCTTGGAGGTGCTGGATTAGTTTTCTACCACTTTGGGGTTAGGGTGCATTTTCTAACGTGGTGCGTGTTGCACTATCAGCAAGCAATAACGGGGAATAGTTAATAGTAGCATTCCGTAAGTCATTGTATTTAACATAAAAATAAGTTGGCACAGTAATTGGATTGCCATAAATGTAATAGATAGTTTGGGTTTATTGTTGAATCGCTTATCTCAATTATCAACGGCGGTAATTGTAGACTTAGCAACGGCGCTACTGCTCTTCGGAGTAGTGGCGCTTTTTTTATGGGAGCAAACCAATGAAATGGAGTTCGATGCTGAAAGTGTCAGCGATTTCGTTATCGGTATTCACCACGGTCAGCGTAAAGGCAGAGTTGGGTGAGCCAGAAATTGAAGACCTGAAGTTTGGTTTTATTAAGTTGACCGATATGGCACCGCTGGCGGTCGCGTATGAGAAAGGATTTTTTGAAGATGAGGGTTTGTACGTCACATTAGAGGCGCAAGCAAACTGGAAAGTGCTGTTAGACCGAGTCATCGATGGTGAGCTTGCCGGTGCGCACATGCTTGCTGGTCAGCCATTGGGCGCGACGATTGGTGTCGGCACAAAAGCAGAAGTGATTACCGCGTTCAGCATGGATTTGAACGGCAACGCAATCACGGTTTCCAATGATACTTGGGAGCAGATGAAGCAATACATTCCAAAGCAACCGGATGGCAAACCTGTTCACCCAATCAAAGCGGATGCACTAAAGCCCGTCGTTGAGAGTTATCTGGATAAAGGTAAGCCGTTCAACATGGGCATGGTGTTCCCTGTATCGACGCACAACTATGAGTTGCGTTACTGGTTAGCGGCAGGGGGGATTCATCCAGGTTTTTACGCACCAGACTCAGGCGATAACAGTGGTCAATTGGATGCTGACGTTCTCTTGAGTGTTACACCGCCACCACAAATGCCAGCCACAATGGAAGCGGGTACGATCAAAGGCTACTGCGTAGGCGAACCATGGAACCAACAAGCCGTATTCAAAGGCATTGGTACGCCAGTCGTGACCGATTACGAGATTTGGAAGAACAACCCAGAGAAAGTATTTGGTGTTTCTAAAGCTTGGGCAAAAAAGTATCCAAACACGCACATTCGCGTAGTGAAAGCTTTGATTCGAGCGGCACATTGGCTGGATGAAAATGACAATGCCAACCGCCAAGAAGCAGTGAAGATGCTATCAAAAAGCGAGTATGTGGGAGCCGATGCCGAAGTTATCGCGAACTCAATGACCGGGACGTTTGAATACGAGAAAGGCGACAAGCGAGACGTGCCAGACTTCAACGTGTTCTTCCGTCATAACGCCACTTATCCGTATTACAGCGATGCGATTTGGTACCTGACTCAAATGCGTCGCTGGGGACAGATCTCAAGCGAGAAATCCGATGATTGGTACATGGATGTCGCAAAAGAGGTTTACCGTCCGGACATTTACCAACAAGCGGCTCAAGCACTGATTGACGATGGTGTGTTGAGCAAAAAAGACTTCCCAGATTTTAGTGCTGAAGATGGTTTCCGTGCGCCACAAACACACTTTATCGACAACATCGTTTATGACGGTCGCGAGCCAAATAAATATCTAGAGAAATTCTCTATCGGGCTTAAAGGAAAAGACAAAGTTTAGGATGAGCTGTCCTACAAAAAATACAGCGGGCAAGTGAGTCTGCCCGCAATAACAAGGATGTAAATTTCTTAGGAGTGAGTATGTCTAGTAATGTCATTTCCCTTTTTCCTGCTAAGCAGGTAGTGAACCGAAGTCGGTTGGTGCTTTTGCCCGTCATTGGTTTGCTGATCTTTTTGGCAATGTGGCACTTAACGGCGAGAGAAGTGCAAACCTCATTAGGTACGCTACCGGGACCAGTGCAAACTTTTCAGCAGTTCAGCAACCTTGTCGATGACCATTGGCAAGAGCGAGAAAAGGAACAAGCGTTTATCGAGCGTCAGGAAAAACGTAATGCTGCGAAGTTAGCCAAGAATCCGGACGCGGAGGTGAAGATTCGTCCCTACACAGGTAAGCCGACGTTCTTCGATCAAATCGTAACAAGCTTAGTTACTGTGACTGCGGGTTTTTTGCTGGCGACGGTTATTGCGATTCCGCTTGGCATCGTGCTTGGTCTGAATCAAGGGCTGTATCAAGCGTTCAACCCAATCATTCAATTGCTCAAGCCTGTATCACCTTTGGCTTGGCTGCCTATCGTTACTATGGTGGTGAGTGCTACTTATGTGAGTGATGACCCGATGTTTGCTAAGTCGTTCATTAACTCTCTGATCACTGTGGCGCTGTGTAGCTTATGGCCGACGCTGATTAACACCGCTGTGGGTGTAACAAGCGTTGATAAAGACTTAATCAACGTGAGTAAAGTGCTTCAACTTTCGTGGTGGCAGCACATCCGCACCATCGTATTACCTTCTGCCATTCCAATGATCTTCACAGGTTTACGTCTCTCTTTAGGTATCGCTTGGATGGTGTTGATTGCGGCAGAAATGCTCGCGCAGAACCCTGGGTTAGGAAAGTTCGTTTGGGATGAATTCCAGAACGGCAGTTCAGCGTCATTGGGTCGCATCATGGTGGCAGTCATTACCATTGGTTTTATCGGTTTGATGCTCGATAGAGGCATGCTGCAACTTCAAAAGTGGCTGTCTTGGAATAAACAACAAGCGTTGAGATAAGGGAAACGATCATGGAAAAAGCATTATTAGATCTAACGCGTTTAGGGATGCGATTCCCAACGCCAAATGGCGAGTTCATCGCGCTTAAGAACGTCGATTTACAAATCAATAAAGGTGAGTTTGTATCCCTGATTGGCCACTCTGGCTGCGGTAAATCAACGGTATTGAACTTAGTTGCGGGTCTGCACATGCCAACAGACGGCGGCGTGATCGTCGATGGACGAGAAGTAGCAGGACCGGGACCCGACCGCGCAGTGGTGTTCCAAAACCATTCATTATTGCCATGGCTCACCGTATATCAAAACGTTGAGCTCGCAGTAAAGCAAATTGCCGGTAAAAAGGGCAAAGCGTGGATTCAGGAACAAGTGAATCACTATTTGGAGTTGATTCAAATGCAGCATGCTGCGCACAAAAAGCCCGATGAAATCTCGGGCGGTATGAAGCAGCGAGTCGGCATTGCCAGAGCACTGGCACTTCAACCGAAGGTTCTACTGATGGATGAACCATTTGGCGCGTTGGATGCGTTAACACGTGCACACCTACAGGATGCGTTGATGAAGATCCAAGCCGAGTTAAACAACACCGTCATCATGATTACCCACGATGTGGATGAAGCGGTGTTGCTATCTGACAAAATCGTGATGATGACCAACGGACCGGCAGCGACCATTGGTGAAGTGTTGGAAGTAAATCTACCGCGTCCTCGCGAGCGTGTCGCACTGGCGGATGATGCGCAGTATCAGAAGTGTCGACAAGCGGTGCTGAAGTTCCTTTACGAGAAGCAATCCAAAGTCGAGATTCCCGCTTCGAAAGAAGAAAAAAACAAAACCGCAGCACAAACGGCGTAAGGAGGCAGCGATGAACAGTCCTTTAACGATTCCAGTAAAGAATGCATTGAGCCACATCGTTGTGGTAGGTAACGGTATGGTCGGGCAGCACCTTGTCGAGCAATTAGTGCAGAAAAACGCGCATATGGAGCACGGAATTACCGTGATTGGTGCAGAGCGTTTTATCGCGTATGACCGTGTACAACTCTCTTCTTTGTTTGCAGGTAAGTCTCATGATGATTTGATGTTGAGTAACCAAGAATGGTACGACATGCATGGCATCCAACTCGTACTTGGCAGCCAAGTAACAGGCATCGACAGAGAACAAAAGCGTATTCAGCTTGATGGTGAAGATGTGCTGGGTTACGACCAACTCGTGCTCGCGACTGGCTCGTCCCCAGTTGTGCCGCCAATTGAAGGTAAAGACCGCGACAACGTGTTTGTCTACCGCACGCTTGATGATCTTTCACAAATCAAAAAGGCATGTGAAGGCGCAAGAACAGGCGCAGTGATTGGCGGTGGCTTGTTGGGTTTAGAAGCAGCAAATGCACTCAAACTATTGGGGCTAGAAACTCACGTCATTGAATTTGCGCCTCGCCTGATGCCCGTGCAGTTAGACGATGGTGCTGGCTTAGTGCTAAAAGAGAAGATTGAAGCGCTAGGGCTAACAGTACATACCTCAACGGGTACGGAACGAATCTGCGATGGTGAAACGGCTAAGCATCGTATGGTGTTTAAAGACAAAGATCCTCTCGAAGTGGATGTGATTGTCTTTTCCGCAGGCATTCGTCCTCAAGATGAGTTGGCAAGGCTGGCAGAGCTAGAAGTAGGCGAGCGAGGCGGTATTGTGATTAACAACCAATGCCAAACCAGCGATGAGAACATTTATGCGATTGGTGAATGTGCCCTTTGGGAGCAGAAGATCTTTGGTTTAGTCGCACCCGGTTACACCATGGCGAGAACCACCGCCGATGTCTTGACTGGTATGCCGAGCGAGGGTTTTAAAGGTGCAGACATGAGCACCAAACTCAAGCTACTTGGGGTGGATGTGGCGTCTATCGGCGATGCACAAATGCAAACCGAAGGCGCACAGGAAATGGTGTTGCAAGATGCGGTTGCAGGCATCTACAAAAAGCTGGTGGTTGATGCGAGTGGTACCCAATTGCTTGGTGCAATTCTCGTTGGTGACAACAGTGACTACGATGCACTCTTACAGTGTTATTTGAACAAAACGGTTCTGCCAGACCACGCGGCGAACCTGCTGTTTGATACCGGAATGCTGGATGGAGAGATGCCAGACAGCGCCATCATCTGTTCTTGTCACAACGTCACAAAAGGCGACTTAGTTGCCGAGATTCAAGCTGGCACCACCAACCTGACGGACCTTAAAGCCAACACCAAAGCCGGTACTGGCTGTGGTGGGTGTAGCAATATGGTCAAATCGGTATTGGATACTCAACTGGCAGCTATGGGGGTAGAGGTTAACAACCACCTTTGTGAGCACTTTGAGCTTAGTCGCCAAGAGATGTTCCATATTTGCCAAGTGGAACAAATCAAAGACTTCGACACCTTAATTGCACTGCATGGCAAAGGGCATGGGTGTGATATCTGTAAGCCGACAGCGGCATCTGTGTTTGCTTCTTTGTGGAATGAACACATCATGGAGCCGCAGCATCAGTCTCTGCAAGATTCTAACGATGCCTTTATGGCAAACCTACAAAAAGATGGCTCTTACTCGATTGTGCCTCGTGTTCCGGGTGGCGAAATCACACCAGATAAACTCATCGTGCTAGGCGAAGTCGCTCAGCAATACGATCTATATACCAAGATCACTGGCGGTCAGCGCGTGGATTTATTTGGTGCGCAGTTAGAGCAACTTCCTGAAATTTGGCAAACCTTAATTAATGCCGGTTTTGAAACAGGGCACGCCTACGGCAAATCGGTACGCACTGTGAAATCTTGCGTGGGTTCTACTTGGTGTCGTTATGGTGTTGATGATTCGGTTGGATTAGCCATTGAGTTGGAGAACCGTTACAAAGGATTGCGAGCGCCCCATAAGCTTAAGTTTGCCGTATCGGGATGTACTCGCGAGTGTGCAGAAGCGCAAAGTAAAGACATTGGGGTGATCGCCACTGAAAACGGCTGGAACTTATATGTGTGTGGTAATGGTGGCATGAGACCACGACACGCTGATTTGTTTGCCTCCGACTTATCCAAAACAGAGTTGATCACCATGATCGACCGAGTATTGATGTTCTACGTCAGCACCGCTGATCGCTTGCAGCGTACGTCAGTGTGGATGGAGAACATGGACGGGGGCTTAGATTACCTTAAGCAAGTGATTTTGGATGACTCTCTGAATCTATGTGACTCTTTGGATGAACAAATGGCACGAGTCGTAGATACCTATCAATGTGAGTGGAAGAGTACGTTGGATAATCCGCAAAAATTGCAACGCTTCCGTCCTTTCTTGAACAGCACGTCGGGCAGCAAAGCCTTACCGTACCAACGTGTGCGCGGTCAGCGTATTCCCGTGAAACAGGAGGTGTAAATGGCAGCTTTAACCAAAGTGAAATTGTGTCAGCTTGATGACTTAATGCCGTTTATCGGTGCCACTGTATTGATTGAAGGCGAGCACGTTGCGTTATTCTACATTCCTGATAACGGTGTTTACGCTGTTCAGGATTGGGACCCAATAGGTAAGGCTTATGTAATGAGTCGAGGGATTGTCGGTGATATCGATGGTGAGATGTGTGTTGCGTCACCACTGTACAAACAGCATTTCAGCTTAAAGAGCGGGCATTGTTTGGAAGACGATGCGCACTGTCTAAAAACGTGGCAAGTAACGGTCGACGATAATCAGGTTTGTCATATAGTCGAAGAATGATCCTCGAAATTAGCTTGCTCGATATGAGTAAATTCTTAGCGTAAGAGGCAAGCGAATAAAGCTCCAGAGACAGCACAGTATGGCTCTGGAGCTTTACTATTTGGAAGGATTCACTTGAAGTTCGGTATAGCCAGTCGAGTCGTCCATCGCTCTGGTAAACTCAAGATCTGAGTAGGAGTGAATGATCAACTCAGCCGTAGTATCTATGATGGTGCCATCCAGTAAATGTCCACCCCAGACTCGTCCCTCACGATCAGACACCGAGATATGAACGTGTTGATGCTCAGGCGTTAGGGTTCCCATTACAGAGACGATTTCAAATGCTTCTTGCTTAATTAATGTACTCTGCGCACCAGCCAAGCGAAGTGTGAGGTCAGACACACAGCCAACGCATGAAGCAATCGAGCCAGCTTTGATACCGTGCTGCTCGACCAATTTCGCTAAGCTCAGTTTTAAGTCCATGCCTTTGGTAAGACGTACTGCTATCACTTCAATCGACATGTTATTTCCGGATCAAGACAAGCAAGCAAGATAATGCGATATCCAAATCTTCAAAGCGCTTTGCTTTGCCTAGCACACGCATGCCTTGCATGTTTGTAAGGATAAATCTCGCCAGTTGCTCAGGCTTGAGCGTTTTTGGAATCAGTGTTTCTTTTTGAGCGGTTTTGACGGCTTCAGTGATGATGCCTATCAGGTGATCAAACAAGAAGTGTCCTTTGCGTAACACATCATCATCTTCGCCAGCATGTTCAACCAACGCATTTTGGATGAAACAACCGTAACTGCGTTTACGTTGAAGTGTCGCGAACGATCGCAAAAAACGCTCAAGTTGTGGCAGTGAAGCTCCGTCTTTATCAAGCGCATCAATTGCCGGAAGCGACACTGTTTTTAAATAGGCGTTGAGCGCTTCGTAATAAAGTTGCTGCTTATCACCGTAAGTATTGTAAAGACTGAAACGGTTGATGTTCATTGCATCAGTGAGATCCGAGATGGAAGTATTAGAAAACCCTTTGCGCCAGAATAGATCCATAGCAACAAGAAGTTTTTCATCACGATCGAAGTTGGCTTTTCTCGCCATAAATTACCTGCCTGGATCTGTTTTGTATTGATTGAGTATATGGAAGTGCTAGCAGCGTCAATTCCCAAATGGTCAATATGCGCTAAAACAATTCCAAGTTCATATGAACCCACAGACGACATCTAAATATTGGTACGGCAAACAGACCCAAAGCCGATAAAAATTTAGCAGTGAAGTTCTTGACTGATCGTTTATAAACTTACTACAGTATAACCTAACCATTCAGTTAGAAAAAGACAAAAGGATGTGTAATGAAGCTCTATGAAACAGCAATAACGCCAAGTTGTAAGCGAGTTGGCATTTTTCTTAAGGAAATAGGTGGCGATGTCGATCGAATTTCGTTAAATGTGCGAGAGGGCGACAATCTATTGGAAGCGTTTAAAGCAAAAAGTGTGAACGGAAAAGTACCGGTATTGGAACTCGAGGATGGAACCACACTGTGTGAAAGTGTCGCCATTTGTCGATATTTAGATGATGTGTTTGAAAATGACCTTGCTCTGTTTGGTAACGGAGCACTGGAAATAGCTCAAGTAGAAATGTGGCATCGCATCGTAGAGTTTCAAGGGCTGTATACGGCATTTCAAGCACTAAGAAATATCACTGCCATTTATCAAGATCGTGAAAATTGCGTCTCTGCGTGGGGTGAAGAATCCAAGGCGCGTGTCGAGATGTTTTTGCCTACTTTGGATAAGCGTTTAGGTGAGAGTGACTATATTGCAGTAGACCGCTTTACCATTGTTGATATCACTGGGCACATCTTTGTCGCTTTTGCTATTAACGGCCTGAAATTGGATGTGCTAGAGAACTACCCAAATATCGCTCGTTGGTTCAAATTGGTCTCGGCGAGAGAATCATTTAACCTTTGAGAATACGCAAGTAGCCAATGCTAAATCGTTGGTTGCTTGCATTCTTTAGTACAGTTTAACTTATGTATTGAAATCCGATAACGCATGACACTTTCTCTTTTTTTTGTTTATTAACCTATAATTAGGTTTACAAGTTAATCAACCTCAAGCGACTTTAAAGACGTTTTAGAGTGCTGCACTCTTAGTCGGTAAACGTCCCAATCATCGTTGGCTTTGATAGAAATGAAAGCCACCCAATGACAAGGAGAGGTTATGCGAGTGAAAAGTCATACCATTAATGGCGTACTATCTGTGTTGCTCTTTGCTGCTGTGTGCGGTTTGATAGCCATGTATCAGAGCTACAGCCAGCAGCATCAACAAATTGAAACGCTTCGTGGGCAGTTAATAGAAAAAGAAAGCCAGATTGTTGTATCGAATGAGGCACTCTCTTACCGACGTTATCAGCATCAATTATTAGTTGAAGATTATGATCGATTTAGAAGTCAGCAGTCATCAAACAGCATGATTCGATAGCTTTGGTGTCGTTAACAATGCGCTCCGTAATCATTGTCTGGATAGGTGAAAGGAACACGAATCAAAGATGAATACGATAGATATCAAACTTGAACGCCCTCGCGTTGAATTTCTGTTTGCCAAATATAAAGAGCAGATAGGGGATGATTTCCCTGGTTATCGTAATCATGTTTATCGCGCCATTACCTATGCGATGCATTTTCTTGATAACGATGAGCAATTTGAACAGCTTGTCGAGACCGCGTTTGTCTATCATGACATTGGACTATGGACTGACCATCAACTGGCGTACCTTGAACCATCAGAAGCAACCGCGCTTGCTGATAACGACCATTTCCAATGGGGGCTTGATCAAGACGCACTTCGTGGAGCGATACATTGGCATCATAAAATTACGCCTTATAAAGGACCTCACCAAAAAGTGATTGAAGCTTGTCGAAAAGCCGACTGGATTGATGCATCTAAAGGAAAAGTACGTAAGGGGCTAAGTAAGGAAATGATTAAGCAAGTAGAGGCGGCATTTCCAAATTTAGGTTTTCATGACACCTTACTGCGGCTCGCGAAAGATTACGGTGGGTCAACCCTTGTTGGTGGGGTAAAAGTGACGCTTGGAATCGTCAAATGGTGAAATAAAAATGAAAGCGGCCAACGTTACAATATGTTGGCCATTGTCTTGTGAACCATGTTGTGAATCATCTACCCAAGCATCTTAAGGTTACTTGGGTATAGAGTGAAAAATGGCTTAGAGTGAAAGCATTAAGGCGTGATGTGGCTATAGGTGACAGATTCAATCACTCCTGTTTCAGTTTTATTTACGTCATTGATCTGCCCTTGGAAGTAATACGGAGTCAGCGTTGGTTGGTTAGCGTCCTTGATCGCGTAATACAGAGTGACCGGTGTTTTATTGAGTGAGCCAGATGCAATCGTTCCGACCAGAGCATGCTCAAATTGGTGGTAACCATTTCCCCAGTGAAATGCTTTGGTTGTTTTCGGGTTAAGCCCAACTCCGCCATATTGATGGTCGACCCAAACATCCATAAAAGTACGAGTCGTATAGGGCAATATGTTCCCAGCTACACCAGTATTCATCGCTAAAGTCATCGCCGCTTGGTCTAGCTCTGCCCATTCCCAAGAGGAGCTTCTATTCTTATTTGGTCTGCTCTGCCATCCTGGGATCGTGCCCCTTGCCATTGAGTCTGTAATGTTGAACTGAAAAATGGGCTTACTTGTGCAAATGGGACTTCATATTTCGCACGTTTCAAGGTGATCTTCATGCCTTGTTCTGCAAACGACTGCCAGTCTTGATTGTTAAGTAATTTGGCTGTCAGGTAGGTCATCCAATAAGCTTTGATCGTGTGTCCGAAATCATTATGCTTCGCATCGGGCTGCATCACCGCTTTATGGTGAATGGCGCCGTAGAATCGTTGCTCCGACTCCGAATGATAATGCTCAACTAATACCTTTGTTAACCAATTTAAATCCGCTAACCATTGCGCTTTGTGTGGTTCCGGTAATAAAGGGGCGACTAACAATAAGTACCCGTTGATTTGGTCTAACTGGGCGACGAGTTCGTGTTGCTTGGCACTTTGTTCATCACCATCCTGAAGCACCCATGCAAGTCCTACTTTGTCATCAATTTTGTAATGTTCAAAAATAAAGCGCTGTTGTTCAATCAGCGCATTTTCAACAACTGGATCGCGAGTGAGGTAGTAGTACATCGCCAAGCCTACTAGTGCGTAAGCTTGGTCCTGTGATGTACGTTGTGTCCATTTAAGTCCGGGATTGCCCTGTTTTGTGAATGAGACAAATCCCCCGTGTTCAGTATCACGCAGGTGTTCGATAAGGTAATACGCGCCTTGCTTAGCCAGTGCTAATGCTTTGGTATCGCCGGTTAAATGAAACAGCACACCATAGGCGTAGGTTTGGCGAGACTTCATGCGTGTATATTCACGGTCGAAGTGTGGCGTAATCCAACTGTGATTAAGTTCAGGACAAACATTATTTACGTCAAGCAAACTGCCATCATCACATCGAAAAGTCGGAAAGTTCCCAATAGGTACACCAAGGGCTTGTGTTTGCATCCAGTAGGGTGCCAATCCGCTTGAAGCATGAGTTAGCCAATCCTCAGTGATAGGAAAGCGAGCCTCTTGCTCAGCGAATGATGGAGAGGCAAAACACACAGACAAAGAACAAGCCAGCAGTAATGAACGAGCGGACAGGTGCATATGATAATCCATAAAAATTAAAGGGTTACTATATCGCGTTGTTATATGTACATACTGTGGATTCGGTTGGCTTTTTGTTGAGAGGGTAAGCAAAATCACGTGAAATTTAAAACTAGGTTCGTGAGCTAGAATGGAACATAGGTACAAAATGGGTGTGATTGCAAGCATCATTGTGAAGTTTGTCAGCACGCGACCAAGTATTCAAATAAAGTGATAGAAAAGTTAAGTAACTTATTGAATATATGCCGATATGTACTATTTTTAATATCGTGATTTGATAAAGGTTATGTTTAGTTACCGCGTGTCGTGGTACATCGTCTAATACTGTGTTGGATATAAACCAAAAGGATAAGCAGTTGAATAATTCAAATGAACATTTAGAGAAAATACTGTCAAAAGCGTTTACGGCTTCTCTGATCCGATTCTCGGTTATTACGTTTATTGTGATTGTCTGTTGTTGGGCGTTTTTACCATTTCTTCCAATCTTACTTTGGGCCTTGGTGCTAGCCATTGCGCTTTATCCTCTTAGTGAATTTATTCAAGCTAAATTGGGATGGACATCGGCGCGTTCAGCAACCGTGATTGCGCTTGTAGGGGTATTAATATTAGGTACACCAACCGCAATGGTCGGTAACTCTTTAGCTTCTAAAACACTTGGTGCATTCGATGCGTATAAAGAGGGGACATTGGTTATCAAGTCTCCAACTCAGGGCGTTAAAGAGTGGCCCGTCGTAGGAGAGAAACTGCATGCGGTATGGTTTGAAGCATCGAATGATTTGCCGCAGTTTATTGAAAAACGTCAACCACAGATGAAAGGCGCGTTGAGCTGGTTTGTGGATGCGGCAAGTGGCGCTGCAAAGAATGTATTCTTGCTGATTGGAGCAATAATTATCGCCGGTATCATGTTGGCGTGGGCAGAACCAGCGGCCAAATCCATTCGCAAAATCTTTATCAGCTTCTCGGATGAAGCCAAGGGCCCTGAGCTACACGAGCTGACCACCGCTACCATCAGACAAGTCGCAGTGGGCATTATTGGTATCGCATTTTTAACCGCGATGATATTTGGTGCTGTTGTTGCCTTGTCTGGTGTGCCAGCCGCTGCGTTATTTACCGTTGTAGCATTGGTATTCGCGATTGTTCAATTACCCGTCACTATCATTGCGCTAGTTGCAGTTGGCTTATTATGGTCTGGTGATGGTGGTACAGTGCACAATGCGATTTTTTCCATATTATTGATTGTTGCGAGTTTAGTGGACAACTTTTTAAAACCAATGATCTTAGGCCGAGGATTGGAAGTGCCGATGCCAATTGTTCTTATCGGTGCTATTGGCGGTATGATGTCGGGCGGTATTTTGGGTATGTTTATTGGTGCTGCGTTCTTGGCAGCGGGATACCAAGTATTCATGAAATGGGTAGACGCAGAGACGCAAGAAGTCGCTGACGTTATTGAACGTGAGAAGTTAGAAGCCGATAAAAACCAACGTAAGCAATGATGCCATTTAACGTCCAAAAGACGGCCATAACTCGCCGTCTTTTGGTTTTTCTTCGATGATTGTGTTTGCAACCGCCCCTAACCATTAGATTCCAAGAGAAATAAACGCATTGATGATCAGCGCGTTGGCGATATCAATAAAGAAACCACAAACGAGAGGCACAATGATAAAGGCTTTATGTGCGGCACCATATTGCTGCGTCACGGCGGTCATATTGACGATAGCTGTCGCGGTTGAGCCGAGAGTAATGCCACCAAAGCCTGAGCCTATCACTGCTGCTTCGTAGTCTTTCCCCATAAAACGGAATACCACCCAAATCGTAAATACGATGGAGAGCATGACCTGGAAAAACATCACTGTCGCCAAAAATACAATCGTACTCTGGAGTTGCCATAACTGCAGTCCCATCAACGCCATGGTTAAGAACATACCTAAACATATGTCTGAGATAAGCGCATGACCCTGCTGGGCATTTTTACTTTTTTCTTTACGTAATAGGAGTGACTTACCATTCCCAATGATGATACCCGCAACTAAACATGCGACGAACATTGGTAGCTGTAAACCAACGGCTTCAAATCCAATATTGATGAAATAGCCAAATATTAAACTCAGGTTGAGCATTAACCACGCGTACAAGTATCCAAAGTGGTCGAGCTTCGTGGTTTCGGTGTGGCACACACCAATATCTAAGTTGTGATCGTCGTTAGGTGTCAGTTTATGTCGTTTTATTAAGTAGTTTGCAATTGGGCCCCCAACCAAACATGCAGAAATTAGCCCTAGCGTATTTGCGGCAAGGCCGACTTCAGCAGCACTATCTAGACCCATTTCAGCAAAGGTTGGTGACCAAGCCATGGTGGTGCCGACGCCCCCAATTAATGAGATGGAACCAGCCATTAATCCTAATAAAGGCTCTAAACCAAAGAGTGATGCGACGCTAATACCAATCACGTTTTGCAGTACGATATAGATAATAGCCAGTAGGGTGAGAATAAGCAGCGGTTTGCCACCAGAAATAAGTGTTTTGAAGCTCGCACTTAAGCCGATACCAGCGAAGAAATAGAGTAACAATGTATCTCGAATCGCGAGGTCGAATTCTATAGTGACATCAAACAGTGAATAGGCAACGGCAACAACCGCAGCACAAATAAAGCCACCAATAACAGGCTCTGGAATACTGTATTTTTGTAAAACCTTGTATCGCATCGTTGCGAACTTACCAATGAACAACAATACGATAGCAAGCGTGAAAGATATAAAACTGTCAATTTGTATTGCTTGCATGATTTATTTACCGAGTCGGAAGTGAATGGAATAAGAGAATTATGCTAACTGGCGTATGAGTGCGATAAAGAACATTAAGTAGGTGATAAATATTATGAGGGCAGGGAAATAACCTTTCATGTTGTTCTCCAGTTGTTATGCTGGAGATAGTTTGTCGTAAGTATGGGTGAATTTATACGAATAGGAGTTATTCAAATTTGATGGATAACGAGTCGGATGCGCCAAATATGAATATCTCTAACCCATAGTCATACCGTAAGTTATTCATTTATTGTAGACCTGACCTTAGATTTATTAACGAAAAGGAGTGGCACATGAAATACATAAAGAACCTTGTCTCCACTTTAGCATCATTGAATTATTACAGTAGCAGCAGTGATTTACTCGATGATCATTCAACACCCAGCTATCTAAAATACGTTTCCGAACATGCCTCAATACCACCTATACTTGATGATGACTTATTAAAAGACGGTGTCGACAACCATTTATGTAATGAATTGAAGGTGCAGAATTCTGATAGTGCAAAAATGAATAACTCTTACCCGTCGAGATAAATTTTGAGTTCGGTAGACTAATTAGTAGAAGGAAAATCAATAGGGATGGATAGCGTGGAACAACACGCAATATATCGATGATTCAGTTAATTTGGAGATGGTTGTGAAAAACTCGAACACTTTAAACTTGCAGAAATTACGCCCAATGGCAATGGCGCTAGCAATGTCAGCATCAGTCTTGTTAGCAGGGTGTAAATCTGAAGATGTAAAGATGGTTTCTGAGCCCGTTATTCGTCCTGTGTTGGTTGAAGTTACTTCCGATAACGGAGTGGCTGATTTGTCATTCAATGGTACGGTTTATTCGTCAAACCGTGTTGATCTTTCTTTTCGAACCAGTGGCCGTATTGTAGAGATGTTGGTGAAAGAGGGCGATGTTGTTGAACAGGATCAATTGATCGCTCGATTAGATTCAGTGGATGCAGAGCTTGCACTTACCGCTGCAAAAGTGGAGCGAGACAATGCGAGATCAGAATATCAACGCGGCAAGACACTGTTTGAAAATCGCCAGTCAATTTCTAAAAGCCAATTTGAAGAACTGACTTTACGCTTCAATCTTGCGCAGAATCGATATGAAGAAGCCATTCGACGTTTAGAAGATACCCATTTAAAGGCCCCTTTTTCTGGGGTGGTGAGCCGTACTTTTATTGACAATCATGTATTGGTTCAGAGTAACGAAGTCGTTTTATCTATGCATGATCTGAACCAATTGGAAGCGGTTATTCACGTTCCAGACAGTTTGATGACGCGCGATAGTGAAGAGAGTGAGGTGCTCGCTCAGTCAACCGTTGCACCGTATGAAACATTTACACTGACACTTAAAAAATACGAAACTGAGCCTGATGCTGTGACTGGTACTTACGCAGTGACCTTTGCTATTCACACGACAGAGGGGAGCCGTTTATTGCCGGGCATGAATGTGCATGTTTACTCTAACGGTGTGCAAAGTGGATCAAAATCCATACAGATCCCCCTGTCAGCTGTGAACCCTGACAACATGGGCAATCAATACGTTTGGGTGGTCGATCAGCAAAATAAGCTCCACAAACGTATCGTCGCGACAGGCAGTCTCAACGGTGAGCGTGTTCAAATAACATCGAACTTAAAACTAGGGGAGAAAGTGGTGGTTTCTGGGACGCAAAGTTTGAAAGAGGGTCTCGAAGTACGCCCTGAACTAGCAGAGGGTTACTAATATGAATATTGCGAAGTACACCATTGCAAAGAGAACCAGTGTTTGGGTGATGGTCGCACTAATGCTTATTGGCGGATACATTAGTTATCTAAAACTGGGACGATTTGAAGATCCAGAGTTTGTCATTCGCCAATCAGTGATAGTAACCCCTTATCCGGGAGCAACCGCTCAAGAAGTCGCGGATGAAGTGACTGATGTCATTGAGGGAGCGGCTCAATCATTACAAGAAGTGCTCGAAATTACCTCTGTTTCTAAGCAAGGCATTTCAGAAGTTACCGTTGAGATTAAGCGTGAGTTTTCTAAGACAGAAGCTGAGTTGCAACAGGTGTGGGATAAATTAAGAAGAAAGATAAGCGATGCTCAACGCTCGTTACCCCCGGGAGCCTCTTCTTCTATTGTTAACGATGATTTTGCCGACGTTTATGCCCAATTTTATGCGGTAACAGGTGATGGTTATACTGACAAGCAACTGCAAGACTATGTAGACACCTTGAGAAGAGAGCTTGTCCTTGTACCTGGCGTTGCGAAGACAGCAACATTTGCAGAGAAACAAGAAACCATTTTTGTTGAAATTTCAAATGAGCGTTTAGCTCAATTTGGAATGTCAGCACAACACGTTTATCAAGTACTTGAAAAGCAAAATGTTGTGACCGTTGCGGGGGCATTAGATACTGATGGTATGCGAGTTTCTGTAACACCAAGTGCAAACATCAGCTCTTTTGAACAGTTAAAATCACTTCAAATTGGCCTTGGCGACAATAACACCGTAATGCGTCTGCAAGACATCGCCAATGTCACTCGAGGTTACGAAGAGCCAGCATCGACATTGATGCGTTACAACGGCATGCGAGCGGTCGGTTTGGGTATTTCAAATGTGGCTGGTGGTAACGTTGTTGAAATGGGCGATGCAGTGAAAGCGCGTATTGCTGAACTGGAAGGGCAACGTCCACATGGGATTGAATTGCACGAAATCTCGATTCAATCAGATTCCGTTCGTGATTCCGTTTCTGACTTCATTAATAATCTAATCGCCGCAATTGTGATTGTTTTTGTGGTTCTACTTCTTTTCATGGGCGTAAGATCGGGTATTGTCATTGGTTTCGTACTTGCACTGACAGTGGCTGGTACTCTGATTGTCATGCTCATTGATGATATAGCCATGCAGCGGATTTCACTCGGCGCACTCATCATTGCTCTGGGCATGTTAGTGGATAACGCAATAGTCGTGACAGATGGCGTTATTACAAGGCTTCAAAAAAATCCAAATGCTGATAAGCAAACCGTAGTTAATGATATTGTCAACGAAACCAAGTGGCCTTTGCTTGGTGGCACGATTGTTGGTATCTGCGCTTTCAGTGCGATTGGTTTGTCACCATCAAATATGGGGGAATATGCGGGCTCGTTATTTTGGGTAATTTTGTATTCAATGTTTCTAAGTTGGGTGCTTGCCATTACCGTAACACCGTTACTTTGCCACGATTTTCTAAAAGTAAGCCAACACAAGAAAGATGAAGCACCAAGCAAACTGAGCCTAGGGTATAAATCGACGCTAGAGTGGGTATTGAATAACCAAAAGAAAGGTCTGGTGATAGTGGTCGTCGTCTTTATTGCTGGCGTGAAAATGTTCAGTTATGTTCCTCCTGGATTTATGCCAGAATCTCAAAGAGAACAGTTTGCGATTGATGTGTTTTTGCCGCAAGGAACGGACATTCGTACTACCGAACAAGTAATGCTCGAAATCGAACAAGACGTAAAAGCAAAGCAGGGCGTGAAAGACACGGTCAGCTTTATTGGCTCAGGTGGGCTGCGCTTTATGCTAACGTACTCCCCACAAGCGCAAAATACCAGCTATGCACAAATGTTGGTGGATGTAGATGATTTTAATCAGATTGAACCTTTGGTTGCAGAGTTACAAGAAGAACTCAGTGCTCAATATGAGCAAGCATCTATTAATGTTTGGAAGTTTATGTTGGGCCCTGGAGGGGGGAAAAAAATTGAAGTCGCGTTTAGCGGCCCAGACAGTGCGGTATTAAGACAGTTGGCTGAGCAAGCGAAACAATTGATGATAGAAACGCCGGAGTTGGTGGCTATTCAAGATGACTGGAGACAGCAAGTTCCGGTAGTAAAACCGATTTACGCATCTGAGAGAGCACAGCAATTTGGTTTAACAACACAAGAGCTTAATCAGGCGCTAGAACAATCCCTAGTAGGACAACGAGTAGGAATGTACCGTGAGGGCAATGATCTGGTTCCTATTGTTGTTAGAGCCCCAGAAAACGAGCGTACACATCAAAGAACGATTGAAAATACGCAAGTTTTTAGTTCGACTGCAGGACAATACTTACAAATAGCTCAGTTCGTTGACCGTGTTGATTTGGAGTGGCAAGACTCGATGCTTCGCCGTATTGACCGAGTGCCTACGATTATGGCACAAGCTGATCCGCGTTCTGGAATATTAACATCGGAAGCATTAGAGGCGGTGAAAGAAAAAATCGAAAGTATGCCTTTGCCTGTCGGTTACCAACTAGAATGGCACGGAGAATATAAAGATGCCAAAGAGGCGGATGAGGGCTTAATGATATCTGCACCTTATGGCTTTGCTGCAATGGTGTTGGCGGTTGTGTTCATGTTTAATGGTATCCGCCAAGCGCTCGTGATTTGGTGTACCGTACCTCTTGCTGTTCTTGGTGTTGCAATTGGTTTGGTGGTTTTCCAGACACCATTTGAGTTTATGGCAACCTTAGGGTTTCTGAGCTTAATCGGCATGATGGTCAAAAATGCCATTGTTCTGGTAGATCAGGCGGAGAAAGAAGTTCACAACGGGAAAATGCCTTATGATGCCATCATTGATGCCGCGATGAGTCGAGCTCGCCCTGTGATTTTGGGAGCAACAACGACGATTTTAGGTGTAGCGCCACTGCTAATTGACCCATTCTTTAAGAGTATGGCGGTGACAATTATGTTTGGTTTGCTCTTTGCTACGGTATTGACCTTGGTCGTCATTCCACTTAACTATGCGCTGTTTTTTAGAGTGAAACCTAAAGCGGTTGGAAGTACGCAAGCGGCATAATTATTTAACCACCGCGCTTGTTAAGCCTAAATAAACGAAAATGAAGCTCATCATTGATGGGCTTTTTTCGTATTTGCTTCTTTTTAAAAACACCTTATATACCCAAGCATCTTTAGGCGACTGGGTATTGTATTCTTACTAAAGGTGGATTGGTTATATAAATAGCGAGTACGTACATTTCGAGAAATAGAACAATGAATATTGGGATGAATTTTCAGAATTGAATATCTGTAATACATGTTGATAAGTTGGAGTGATGAATACAATAGAATGCGAAAGGACACAATAAGCCATGTCAGTGACATCGGCGGACATGTCAGGAGGGTAGAGGATTATCAATCGTGGTAAATAACTGGTCATTTTAGCTTGTGATAACGCTAATTCTGATCGCTTAACCGCTGTGATTGCACAATTGAAAAGAATGAAAGATGAAGCAAAAGTTAATATTACCTTTACTGTTTATTATGCCGTTATCTGTAGCGAGTGAGTTTGATTATTACGGTACTGAGCGAGAGGCGAATTGGGGTGTTGGTATTGGTGTGAGAAGTACTAACATGCCTTATAAAACCGATGGTCATACCGTTAATGATGTCATGCCTTTGCTTTTCTATAGCGGTGAGAATTTCTATCTTGATGGTGTAGCAGGGGGGTATCATCTCTTTCAAAGTGATCAATTCAGTTTCGATCTTGCTGCGCAGCTTCGTTTATTTGATATTCCACGTTACGCTCAAAACGCTATTCAAGCTTCACAGATTGACTTTGGTGGAAAGGCCACATGGCACTACTCTCCAGACATTGATATTAGTTTAGCGGCACTCAGCGATAATGATGGGCGTTGGTACTCCACCCTGACTGGGGATTACAAATTAGAAGGCAACAGCTGGGATGGTTCACTGTATGCGTCTTTACGAGCCAAATCTTCTCGATTTAATGATACGTACTATGGGCTGCAAATCGAAGACATCGGCTCCGGGTTTGATAGCCAAATCGGTGTTAAAGGTCGAGTTCAACTGTATCAAAACCTCTATGCTGTTGGTCATTTCGGTGCTACGTTTTTTGACCATGACACATACTCTAGTCAAACGATCGATTCTCATACTCAGTGGGAGGGGTATCTAGGGTTAGCGATGTTTGGCCGTGCATCTTCTTCACAGCCTAGTCTGCCTGATGGTGCGTATCTAAGGTTGGCGAGCGGGTTAGCTACGCAGTCCGGCCCTACCGACATCATTATGCTAGATAATGAAACGGATCCAGATAGGAACACGATGACATCGCTATTTTATGGTCATCCGTTGGCGGGAAGTGTGTTTGGTTTACCGTTGGATTTTTATCTAACGCCGGGTTATGTCTACCATCACAATTCAGATACACAGAATGCCTTTGATGAATACGTTCTTGCAATTAAAGCGTATTACACATTCGATTGGGCGGTGAGAACGCGACTAGGTTTTGCAGAGGGCATTTCTTACAGCACCAAGATCAGTCATATTGAAAGCAAAAATTTAACTGAAAAAGGCTATGAACCAAGTAAGTTGATGAACTATCTCGACTTTAGTGTTGATGTAAACATGGGTGACTTGCTGAGCAGAAATTCATTAAATAACTTGTGGTTAGGCTACAGCTTGCACCACCGATCCGGAATTTTTACCAGCAGCTCGGCTTTTGGCCGCATCAAGGGAGGGAGTGATTACAATTCTCTATACCTGCAATGGCATTTCTAATTTACCACTACGGTCATTGATATATAAATTTGTAGCCGCCAATCGGCGGCTTTCTTGTATGTTCTATTTGAGTTTGTATGTTTCCCATACAGTTCAGCATTGTTTTTTATGTTATGTTTATAAAAGAAGATGTTATGGAAAATGGGTAAAGTCATTTATGGAAAAAAATCTCGAGAGCTTGGATTTAAACTTGCTACGGTTATTGAAAATTGTTGTTGAAACACGCAATACGTCACTAGCTGCAGAAAAATTGGGCATTTCTCAAACCAGTGTGAGTCGAGGTATGGCCAAGCTTCGAGAAACATTTGGCGATCAATTGTTTATTCGCAAAGCGCATGGGGTAGAGCCGTCAGAGTTGGCTGAAAAACTCGCAGAAGCGGCAGAGCATATGTTAACCCCCTTCAATCAAGTTCTTGAGGCATACCAAGAATTCGACTCCCAAGAGTACACTGGCACGATAGTCATTGCGGTTGAACTGACATTGCTTGATGTATTTGGTAAAGGCCTGTTTAACGTATTGTCTGAGGCCCTGCCCAAAGCGAAGTTCAAAATAACCTATTGGCAGCATAACTCGTTACAAGAATTGTTAGACCGAGAGATTGACTACATTATTCATTATACTCTTTTCCCACTACCTCAAGATGTCTACACTCACCACCTGTCTGATATTGTTGTTAATCTTGTCGCGAGAAAAGATCATCCTATTCTGAGCAGAACTTCCGATTGGGATGAAGTGAAACACATTCCACGAGTAAAATATGCGACGGATTCGTCGCTCGCTAAGCACGATATGTATGATGAGCAAATTCTGGCAAGAGGCGTGGAGCCTAACATCGCTTTGGTCAGTCACAGTGTTCCTATTATGGTCGACAAATTGGTGCGGTCGGATGCTATGGCTTTTAGCAGCAGTTATCTATTGAAACATGATGATCGGTTGGCATGTTATCCATTGCCAGAGATGCCAGAACGAATTAAAACCATTGGTGTATCGGGAGGGTACTTGCAATCTAAGCGCGGTTATCCATTGAACCAGTGCTTGCATCAAGCGGTACAGAACTTTTTTAACTCAATTGTTCAGCCGGAACATTAAGTTTCTAAATCGACGAATCAAAAAAGCCTCTTTGCATCGGGGGAATACAAAAGAGGCTTTAAAAAGTGAATGAATTTTAAATTGCGGAATATATTTATTTGAACACGACTAATTAAAATTTGTAACTCACACCTACGGTTGCTAAATATTCTTCGTTTTTATAGAAGTTAATATTGGAATCGTTATAGTTCACACCAGCAAAGG
Organism: Vibrio alfacsensis; assembly: GCF_019670485.1. Classification (NCBI taxonomy): domain Bacteria; kingdom Pseudomonadati; phylum Pseudomonadota; class Gammaproteobacteria; order Vibrionales; family Vibrionaceae; genus Vibrio; species Vibrio alfacsensis. The sequence continues at coordinate 799,131 of NZ_AP024166.1, read as the reverse complement.
AGACAAGGTTCCAGTTATCAAAACCAGCGATGTTCGCATATTCATACGCAACAAATAATTTGTGTCGATTATCTGAACGCGTTTTTCCATAAAGGGTGTTATAACCATCGTAATCACGATACGCATAGCTGCCCGTCACTGCCAAGGTATGAGCCTGATGCGTTAAGAAGTAAGTCATCTCAACTTCGTATTGGTCATAAGTTTCTGCTTTACCATCAGCATCATTGTGTAAGTAACCGATGCTAGTGCTTAATCCCATGTTCGGTGCAAAGTGAGTCAAATAACTGCCTTTTACATAATACATATCGCTATCACGTAGAAGCTCAGAGGCTTGAATACGCTCTTGGTCAACCTCTGTTGTTGCGTAAGCTGTATCGATTGAAAATCCAGAACCCGCGATGTTACTCACTTTTAGACGGTATGCATGGCCGTCAATATCGGTTTTGCTACGGCGCCCCTCTAAGTATGGGTTCTGCCATACTTCACCAGATAAGATGGTTGGTAAGTAAGCGACGTCAATTTGTGTGCCGTTACGCATGTCATATTGATAGCCGAGTTCAAAGGCAAGATCGCCAACCGCTAAATCGTCACGAGAAGTACCAATGTAAACACGGTGGTTACGGTCTTCACCTAAATCATAAGCAAGACTGCCGAGTGGGATGGCGACAACATCATCATTATGTGAGCCTTTCTTTGTGCGGTCTTTAAGTAGCGCATCACTCTCGGTACTTAAGTTGGAATTTGTCGACATGTATCCAGTTGCAAAAATAATTTCACCACTAAAGCGTGACGCGTCTAAAGCGAAAGCGCTTGCTGTGAATGAAGATAGGATTGCTGCGGTTAAAATGCTTTTCTTGTTCATGTTCGTATATCTCTCTGAATAATCATTATCCTTGTGTTTGACTTCATCCCTTTGACGAAAACTATATTAAATTTATTTTTAGATAATTATATGGGTAACAGTTATGCAGAATTGATTGCTGTGTTTTTTATTAAATGAATATCTCTTATTCATATCCATTTTTATGACGACAATATAACGTGAGTTCATGAGGCGTATATTGGAGAAAATCATGAATATTAGTGTAATGTTGACCGAAGAAAGATATCAAAGAACCATTTACCTTAATGATAGGCCGTACGATGTGCTCGATATTGGAGAGGGTAAGTGCTCAATCGTGATTGTTTTAGATTTACCGGAATACGTTGCAAATAATGAAGCGCCACATGTAAATCAAAGAACGATCATTGTCGATGTCTCTAAAATTCAGAATCATGAATCGTTAAAAAAATGGACAACGGAAGAGATACTGATGGAAGATTTACGTTTGTTGTTTGACGTATTTTGGTTAGATGATGTGGAGGTGAGATCTGAAGTTGATAGCATCAATATCAGTAAGGTTCAAAATGTAGTGAAAGCCCGAAATCATTTTCGAACCCTATTGAATTTTGAACACAAAGCTTAGACTGAAAATGTATATCATTCGCTCAAGCTCTGGTCATAGAATCGATGGCTTTTGCGTTGCATGTTTAATCTTAACGATAAGTAATGGCAATGGTGCTGCGAGAACCTCAAACGCTTGCTATAGTTGGTTTTTACATTCATAAACCAAGGATGGCATAGAATGAAGCTGGCGCAGTTAAACATCGCCCTTGCAAAATACCCTTTAGATGCACCAGAAATTAAAGAGTTTGTTGATAATCTGGAGCTGGTAAATGGCATTGCTGAAAACAGTGAGGGTTTTATCTGGCGGTTACAGGATGAATCGGGCGATGCAACCAGTATTCAGTTGTTTGATGACCCAAACATGATCGTTAATATGTCGGTTTGGGAGTCTGTTGATTCACTGAAAAACTTCATGTTTCGAACTCACCATCGCGACTTTATGCGAAGAAAAGGCGAGTGGTTCCATCGTCTTGCAGAAGATACTTACGTGCTTTGGTGGATTGAAGATGATCATACCCCAACATCGGAGGAAGCCTTAGCACGCCTCAATCACTTGAAACAACATGGTGATACACCTTACGCATTCACCTTTAAAACCAATTTCACGGCATCAGAAGTGCAAGAGCTAAAAGAGTTGTAGTGATGCTATTAAAAAACGCCGCCTTAAACATAAGGCGGCATATTTGCGGTAAGTCTATATAAGATAAGACAATCAGGTGAACAGATGATCAGCTTACAGGTGCAATCTGCGAAGCTCTTTTTTATCCACTTTACCAACACTGGTTTTCGCAATTTCGTCAACTAACATTACTTTCAGTAGTAGGGCTTCTCTGGCAAGAATGCCTTTGTTAATAAACTCTTTAGCGAAGCTGACCAGTTCTTTTTCGGTCACTTGCGTATCGGCTTTTAGCGTCACTAATGCAAGTGGAACTTCACCCCATTTGTTATGAGGCATGCCAATCACTGCGACTTCTGATACGGCTTGATGTTGGTGAAGAATATCTTCAAGTTCTAGTGAGCTGACCCATTCGCCGGATATCTTGATCATATCTTTCACGCGATCTGTGATTTTAATAAAGCCCTCGTTATCAATCGTGGCTACATCGCCAGTATGTAAATAACCGCCGCGCCAAAGCGCTTTTGAGTTCTTATTGTCTTTGTAGTAGCTCGGCGTTAGCCATGGCGCACGAACCACAATCTCACCGCTTGTTTCGCCATCGTGTGCGAGTTTTTGCATCTCTTCGTCGACAATGTGAGCTTCAACCAGTGCGACTTTTTTACCTGTTTTAGAGCGGTATTCCGCTTGTTGGTCGATATCGAGCTCCAACTGTTCTGGAGAGAGTTGAACGATAGAAAGAATTGGCCCACTTTCACTCATACCGTAACCAGCAAACACATCGATATTGCGTTCAAGTGCCGATTTACACAATGCTTTTGGCAGGGCAGCGCCGCCGATCACCACTTTCCAACCGGAAAAGTCGATGCTTTGAGATTTTGGTGAGCTTAGTAGCAAATGCAAAATAGTTGGTACGCAGTGAGAGAACGTTACCTTTTCTTGCTCAATCAAATTAAGCAGAACATCTGGTATGTACTTACCTGGGTAAACTTGTTTTACACCAAGCATCGTTGCCATATACGGAAGTCCCCAAGCATGAACGTGGAACATCGGGGTGATTGGCATGTAGATATCGCCTTGGTGCAAACGTCCTTGAACTGAGTTTGTCCCGATAGTGCTTAGGATGCCCAGCGTGTGAAGAACTAACTGACGGTGAGTGAAGTAAACGCCTTTCGGTAGGCCCGTTGTACCCGTGGTGTAAAAGGTCGTTGCAACGGTGTTTTCATCAAAGTCTGGAAAATTGAACTGCGCTTCTTCCTGCTCAAGAAGACGTTCGTACTCACATTCTTCGTTGTCACGCAGCACAACATAACGAGTCACCGTATCAATGCGGCCTTTAATTTGGTCCAGAATCGGCAAAAACTCTTCGTGGATCAATACAATGTCGTCTTCTGCATGATCAATAGTATAGAGGATCTGCTCAGGAGAAAGACGCACGTTAATCATGTGAAGCTTTGCGCCAATCATCGGGATCGCAAAGTAACATTCCAAATAACGGTGTGAGTCATAATCCATCACCGCGACAGTGTCACCTTTCTTAACGCCCATTTTTGTCAGAGCATTCGCAAACTGCTTCACACGGTCATGAAACGTTTTGTAGCTGTGGCGTCGATGATTGGCGTAGACAATTTCTTGTTCAGGGTTAAAAGCAACAGGTGAGAAAAGCAGATTCTTTATCAGTAGCTGATAGTTGGATGGATCATTAACGTATTGGTTCATGTTGGTTATTCGTTTATTTTGTGAATCTTCAAGCGCGCGTGACGTTAGGCGAGCTTATTAAAAGAACAGACGCGAGGCATCACGTGTTCTGATTGTTACAAATAGGATAGTGCTCAACCTGTACGTGGGTAAAGCTTTTCATCATAAAAGTGATAAGAAAGCAGTACATCTGAGATTGATTCTCGTGACTCAAATGGGCTTGCAAAGCGAAATGAAACATAATCTTTTACACTAGTAGATAGGCGCTTGTTTTTAATCGAGTTACCAAATGGCCTTTCTTAACCCAAATACGGATGATTTGAGGTAGAGAGTGTTCCGGTTTTTACTTTTAGCGTCTGGTAAGTGCCACTCATTGTTCTGAGAGCGTAAATTATGGATCCAATCACGCAAGGCTTAGTCGGTGCAACGCTGCCACAAGCGGTAGGGAAAAAACAGCATGTGCTGGTTGCTGGCGTTTTAGGCCTGCTTGCTGGCATGGCTCCAGATTTGGATGTATTCATCCGCTCATCGACGGATCCATTGCTTTTTTTAGAGTTCCATCGGCAATTTAGCCATTCACTCTTTTTCATTCCTATCGGTAGCCTCATTTGTGCGTTGGTCTTGCATCTCTTGTTCGCAAAAAAACGGGGACTGTCTTTCAAACAAACCTGGTTTTATTGCGCGCTTGGTTATAGCACACATGGCTTGTTGGATGCGTGTACCAGTTATGGGACTCAACTGTTTTGGCCATTAAACGATGTTCGTTATGCATGGAATACAGTCTCAGTGGTTGATCCTGCATTCTCTCTGCCAATTTTGGTGCTTATCATCGGAGGAACGTTGATGCGAAACCCTTGGCTGCCTCGGGTTGCATTAATGTGGGCATTGATCTACCTGGTGTTGGGAGCAAGCCAGAGAGACAAGGGTGAATCTGTAGGTTGGCAGTTAGCGAAAGCTCGTCAGCACTCGCCGGTTCGGTTAGAGGCAAAGCCCACGTTTGGTAATATCTTAGTTTGGAAAGTCATCTATGAAACGCCGGAGAATTACTATGTGGATGCAGTAAGAGTAGGGGCCTCCATCAAAACTTATTCAGGTGATACCATTCCAAAATTGGCGGTTGGAAGAGATTTTCCGTGGCTTGACCCTACATCCCAACAAGCGAAAGATATCGAACGGTTTCGTCACTTCTCAAACGACTATCTAGCCCAAGATCCTAACCACAAACTTCGCATTATCGACGTCCGTTACTCGATGATCCCAAATCGGATTGATGCATTATGGAGCATCCAACTTTCTCCGAATGTGACGGAAGACACCCACGTGAAGTATGCCACGCATCGAGATAACCGTGCAGAGTCCAGACAGATCTTCATCGATATGATTTTCGATTCTGATTGAGAAGCGTAATATCAAGCCGATTGAAAGTGCTTTATCAATGTTGGTTTCTTGGAAAAGAAGCGTTTGCTAAACCATGATTTGTATTGCCAACCGCGAGAAATAAGTCGTTTGGCCAAGTGTGCATTTTCGATAATTGCTACCTCAACACCTTGGTAATGGTGGGGATGAGCGTTAACGTAATCTATAAACGCTGTCAGAACGCCTTGTCCACGTACCGAGGGATCAAAGTGAACGGATACAATTGAAAAGCGTTGGCTACCAACAGGGCAACGGACATAGCAATACCCTAATGGGTGAGTGATGGTTTGCGAAAACTCCGGAAAAGGTCGACACTCGAAATCTTTTGAGAGCTCGTCATATTGGCAGCACAGATGACGAAGAAGATGTTTCGCTTTGTTGTTCATTCGAGCACCACCTCATATTCGATAACGTCTTTGATTTACCGAATATTTTAACCATAGGTAATCGCATAAAACGTGGTGAACTTAGGCAGCAGATATTTCCCTATTTAATGGCACAAATATATGTAACGTAAGAGTGTGAACTGAGGAGGGTTTTGATAGATAAGTAGTGTTAGCGTTCAGAAAAGTCCGCCACTATTGGTGTAGTCTTAATGTGAACGTTAATGTTTGATGGAGTTTAGATGGAAGACCATTTGTTGCCCATTCTATATTCACTGCACAATTGCCCTTATGCCATCCGAGCGAGATTTGCTGTGCTTAAGGGGCATCAAAAAGTTCGGATCCGCTCAATCAAGCTCGACAACAAGCCAAAAGAGATGTTAGACGCCTCGCCAAAGGGCAGTGTCCCGGTTTTAGTTTTCACTTCACAGGAGCAGCAAAACAGCCAAGACGAAAAGGAAACTCACGTCCTGGGAGAAAGTCTCGAGATCATGATTTGGGCATTGTCGATAAGTGACCCTGACAACCTATTGAGAGCGGATACCCCGCAAGCGCTGCCAACCATGCTTACGATAATAGAAGAGTTTGAGAATCACTTTGTTCCAGCACTCAATGCCTTTGGGTGTGCCAAACGCTATCATGAAAAAAACGCTTGTGAACTTCGCAATGCGTGCGAAATTGAACTTGCCAAGCTCGAAGTAAAGCTAAATGAGCACACGTTCTTGTTTTCGGCAGAAGAGAGTTTAGTCGACATCGCGCTGCTGCCATTTTTGCGTAAGTACGCTCGAATTGACAAACAGTGGTTTCGCAATAGCCCTTATCCTAAGTTAAAAGCGTGGTTGAACCGATATATCCAAAGCCCTCAGTTTTCCAAAGTAATGAAAAACTACAACTTGTGGTTAGATGAAAGAAAAGATCAATACTTTGGGGTGTGAGTTATTTTCGTCTTCGTAAGGCTTAGCGCCCGTTTATCCCAAATGTGCAACATTAGCTTACGGTCCTCTGGCGTCTGGTCGTATTGACCCTCACGCTTATCAAGCGCATCCTTTAACACTCACTCAGGGCATTATTTGCTTGTATTAAAGGCCGCGATTGATAACGGTAAGTTTTGTCAGCGCGTAAAGTTGAATGGTAGGTCGTATGAATAAAATTGTTATGTTGGTGATGGGGCTACTATTTACTAGCCGATTGTTTGCCAGCATTGTCCCACATGCTAGTCAACTTGAGCACGATGCACCAATTCTCATTCGTTCTATTCTGATCGTTGGTGTTGCAGGGGTTGTTATCTGGAAAGTGTGCCAGTATTTTCAGAAAAACAAATCCTCTGATTAAGGTAGCGTTAAGTTGACACACTGCTATTGATTAGAAGCTCAAACCCAACAACTTGAGCGCTTGTTCACATTGTTCTGAGTCACTGAACTGGATGGCAGACATTCCGACAGATTGTGCGCCCTCAACGTTGTAGGGCATGTCGTCAATAAACACAGTTTCTGAAGCCAAAAGATCAAAGCTGTTTAACAAGGTTTGATATATTTCTGGCTGAGGTTTTAATAGTCCAACTTCCGCAGATACGGTTACACCATCAAATAATGGCCAAAATTCATAAGTTGACTTCAAATAGGATACGATTTCATGAACGTTGTCTGTTAGCGCGTAAACATTGTAGCCAGCAGCTTTAATACGTTGAATCAACTCAATGGTACCGAAAATCAAAATTTGCGATTGTTTGACATAATAAAACAGCTTTTCGCATTCTAACTCTGATAATCCTAGCTCTTTTTGGTATTGAGATTTCGCTTCGTACTCCGTGATAAAGCCTTTGTTAAGCGCGAGCCAAGTTTCAGAATGAAAAATTGCTTTAGCCCGTTGTTCAGGTGACTCGCTATCCCCAAAGCTTAGTTTGATGATTTCTAGTGGAGCCCATCGAACGATAACGTTACCTACATCGAAAACGACATTTTTAATTTTATTTTTTTCCATTTCGTTATACCTGAGTTTTGTTTATCTATACCGTATTTAGCAGAATTCTAGGTCAATTAAAACTTACCGCTTCTGTCTATCAACAAATACTAATTCAGTGCCGTTGTAAAACCGGTTTTTGAGTTGTTGTGCTCAATCACATACACAGAAATACGCGATGTGAGATAAAAATGAAAGACGTTCGGTGGGAGTTTCGCAAAACGAATCACAATAAACAGTGGTAATTGAAGCCCCAATGCTTAGAATGCGCACACAGAAACTTATAACAGATGTAGAGTGATTTTATGCTTCGTGATTACACTTTCGATTGCCTTGTAACCATGCCTCGCCATGAGCTGGAAGAGTTTAGCGCTCGTATGATCAGTAAAATGGTTCCAGAAGATGTCATGAATGAGCTGTTTACTTTTGAACAAGAAGAAGTCGATAGCGAAGAACGTATGTTGACAGCACGACTTGATGCGATGCTGCGTATGACGGCAATCGCACTGAGTGAAATTCAGCAAGCGTTTGATGACTCAGAAAACGCAAAACAAAACAGCGAGAGAATGACCCGTCTAGTGCTTTGGCATTTCTATGCGATTTCATTCAATTTAGAAGAAGCAATCACGCTTGAAACCCACTGTGCGCAAGTAGAAAAGCTATTAGAAAACACACCAACAGACGTATTTTCTTGGGTGAAAACGTTGACAGAACTTCTGCACACTTACGCAGACATCAACGCAAAACAAAACCCATAAGACTCATCGTTTTCATGGGTGATTTAGTTTTGAGCGCTTAACTGCTGGTCAAAACGTGATAAAAAATAGAGGCGAGCCCATTGGGTTCGCCTTTGTTTGTTTGGTTATAACAACTTTGTTTTTTTGGTTATAACAATCTAGAAAGATCGGTTATTCATAGCACATTAGCCAAGGTGTTTAAATTGCAACGCGACCAGTCGCTGATACAGCTCACAGCTTTGCATTAAAGATTGATGGTTTCCGATATCGACAAGCTCGCCACCGTCTAATACCGCGATTTTATCCGCATGCTGAATGGTGGATAAGCGATGCGCAATGATCAAAGTTGTGCGTCCTTTCATTAAGGTTTCAAGTGCTTGTTGAACATGGTACTCACTTTCACTGTCTAGTGCGCTGGTGGCCTCATCAAGTAATAGAATTTTCGGATCTTTTAAGATCGCACGAGCGATCGCGATTCGTTGTTTTTGACCGCCGGAAAGCCTCACACCGCGCTCACCTAAAAAGCTGTGATAACCCTCAGGCAGTTTTTCGATAAACTCATGGGCATGGGCTTTTTTCGCCGCTTCAATCACTTGCTCGTCGGTGGCATCTGGATTGCCGTAACGGATATTGTGGAATACATCGTGGCTGAATAGAGCAGGTTGCTGTGGCACTAATGCCATTTGGCGACGAAGATCGTTAGGATCGAACTGACGAATATCTTCTCCTCCAAATAGTACTTGCCCTTGCTGCGGGTCGTAAAAACGTTGCAGCAATTCGAATAGTGTCGTTTTCCCCGCACCTGACGGGCCAACCAATGCCAACACTTTTCCTTGCTCTGCTGTAAGATTTAACCCTTTGATGGCAGGTTGGTCAGGGCGAGAGGGGTAGTTGAAGTTTACCGAGTCAAATCTCACTTCAGCAGGCATATCTTCGCTGATTGGCAAGAAATTGTCTGGTGCGCTGATATCGCTTTCTACTTGTAGAATTTCAATCAATCTTTCGGTTGCGCCTGCTGCTCTTTGTAATTCACCCAGCACTTCTGAAATGGTCGCAGTAGAAGAGGCAACCATAATGGCGTAAAACACAAACGCCGCCAGATCGCCCGCCGACATCTTACCTTGAATGACGTCACTGCCACCTACCCAAAGCATGCCTGCAATGGCGCTGAATACAATAACAATCACACCGGAAATCAGAATCGCACGTTGTTTCACTCGCTGCCTACCGACCTCGTAGGCCTTTTCTACCTCGATAGCAAACGCTGCTCTTTCATGTTGTTCTGAGCTAAAACTTTGTACGGTTTTAATGTGTTCAATGGCTTCGCCTGCGTAGCTGCCGACATCGGCCATGGTGTCTTGGCTTTGGCGAGATAGGGCACGTACGCGTCGACCGTAAACCAAAATAGGCACCAAAACAAAAGGCACAGAGGTAAGCACGATTAAGGTGAGCTTAAAATTGGTGGCGAATAACATAATGATGGCACCAATACACATTAACGCGCTGCGCATCGCCATAGAAAACGATGAACCAATGATGCTTTGCAGCAAGGTCGTGTCGGTGGTGAGGCGAGACATAATATCGCCGCTGCTGTTGGTCTCAAAGTAGCTAGGATGCAGGGTAATCACATGGTTAAACACCGCAAGACGAATGTCTGCGCTGACACGTTCGCCAACCGATGAAACAAGATAAAACCGAAAGAAAGTCCCGACGGCAATACACAGTGTCACACCGACAATAAACTGAATGGCACTAGTGAGTTCTTGCAACGATTGCTGAGCAAACCCTTGGTCAATCAGAATACGAACGCCATAACCCACCGACAACGTTAAGCTCGCTGTCGCAACCAGAGCCACTAAGGCGGCCGTTACTCGCCATTTATAAGGCGCAACAAAGGTGCTGAGTTTAAGGAGAATACCAAGGTTTTTGTTATTTTTACTGCTCATGAGCTACTCACCAAGCTTTTCAGATACTTAGCATAGTAAGCGAGTTTGGAGGGGGAGGCCAGTAACGGGGGATGATTGAGAGTGTGGGAAGTGGGACTTCTATGAAATCTAAGAATTAGGCCACTTATGCAGTGGCCTAATTGATACGGTTTAGAAAAGAGTCAAGAACCCGACTGGTGTAATGTGGCCGTGATGTTTCTTGGTGTAATAGTTAGCCTGTTTTACGTTAATGTAATGCTCTGTGATGTTACCATTATCGTTGATGTAGAACATAACTTCTTCATTGGATACTGGAATCACACCATAGTTTGCGCCACTAGGTGGTAGCTGGATGCCAGTATCGAACTCAAACGCTTCTTTCGTTTCAGTATTAAAAGCGAATGCGGTTATAGTCTTCCCACCAGAGAAAGCGATTTGGTAATCAACACAATACATCGTTTCTTGTGCCGTCACTACCTGGCCGTTGTAAGGTCTATACCCTGAATCAGCAAGGGAGTCACTAGTGACAAAAACCCATTCATTATTTTCGTTTAGCTTGTTTACGATGCAGCTATCATTCATCTCGTAACCGCTACGAATTGGCGCTGTCGTATTTGTAGCAGTCAGAGCTAAATAACCACCATTAGTGTATTCGGAAGGCTCTTGAATAAATTTTGAGCCATTCCAATTCATATAATTGTATGGTTTGTCACTACTGCCTTGATTATCAAATGCAAGCAAGCGGCCATCTTGGAGGTGCCAATGAGAATAGTAAGAGTAGTACTCTCGGCCAACTTTAACTTCATTCCCGTTGGCTTCGATAACCGAATACATTGAAGTTTCAGTTTCTTCACCTCGTCTATCTTCATAACCTACATATATAAGGCCTTCAGCATTTACGTGTAGATCACTCTCATAAACACTGACGCTGTTTGGCAGAAGCTGCTTACCTACAAATGCACTGCCATCGAAATCAAATTGGTACAAACCTTCGCCTAAACTGAAGCGATTGTTTAGAGGATCTTGAATTGAATATAGGCTGTCTTGCGGTGCCACTTTTGGAGACGTAGCGCTACCAACAAAAGGTCTTTGATGGTTTAGATTCGAATCATATTCAACAGGCTTGTCTGCGTAGACGATAGGATAAAGTTCCCCATCTATTTTATTTAAGATCATTGGATAGTTGCCAGTATAAATCTGGTCTCTCCATTTGACCGTAGAATTAGACATGTTGATCATGGCGTAGCGATCATTAATATCAAAGATGCGTGTTATAGACGGTGTGATTGGCTGTTCAATCTGTGGGTCATCGCAGTTGTGGCACTCATACAAAAAACTAATATCAATATAGTCGCCAGTAATTTTGTCTTTGTAGATAAAACCGCTGTTACTGGCACTTTTATTAGAAGCCTCTGATTGTTGCATTGTTTGATAATTAACAACAGGATTCGTCATTGTGGATAGAACCTGTTTGGATGATGAAGCTTGCTTGGAATCAGAGCCACTATTGCAGGCAGTGAGCAAGATTGCCATTGATAAAACTGCGAATTTATTCAAGGGAATGTCCGTACTATTGGATTATTGGCGCGGATAGTACGGCGACTTTATTAATTTATCTCACAGTTAGTTGTAACAATATGTAAATTGATATTACCCAACCTTTAAGTAGCATGTAAGAGAAGAACCGTTCAGTATAGAAAGTGAATGATTAAGTTCATTTTTCAATCAGTTAACGGATTGTGGGGCGTAATATCATCAATATGAGAGCTGACTAACACGCCATTTGTGACACTTACTGTATGCTTAGCCAAAGCGAAGAAGAGGATTTTATCAATGTCAAAAAGTTCCAAGCTTCATAATGAAGATAAACTGGTAAAAAAGGCACTTGAGATTGCCGGGAAGATGGCAAAGATGCAAGGTTTTGACCTCCCTCAATCACCGCAGCCTTTGAGAGTAAAAGCGATTTATCTATTCTTGGTTGATGCTAAACAGATCACGCCATTACCTGATAGCAAACTTGACGGCGCAAACATCAAACACAGACTGGCACTATGGATTCATAGTGCGTTGCCAGACAATGACCCGCTAAAGTAAAAATCATCGTGAGTAATAACAAGGCGAATCGAACGGTTCGCCTTGTTTGATCTTGGCGTAATACGATGCCGTTGTTCTAGAGCATTAGTGACACAAAGAATCTCAGAAAGCTCTTGTCCTAGCGTTTTCGGTATTATTGATTTACAAAACAGAATCAAAAATACTAAAGATCAGCCCTGAGAAGCGATATAATACTCGCGTTGCAAGCGTGCAACTAAGAATACTCATTCACAGAAACCTTAAAGTAACCGTACATGTCTAAAGATTTCGATTTCACCACAGAATACACGCTCGACAAGCCTTTCTTTGCGGAGTGTTATGATCAAACGAGCCTGCCGGTTAAGTTCCCACAAGCTTATTGGAAAGGGATACTCTTTCTAATCTTTGGTGTGGTTTTATTAGAGTTTGAGCTGTTACCTAACGGTTATGTCGGTTGGTTCTTTATTGTATTGAGTGTGATTGAAGCGTTCAGTGTTTATTGCAAACGTACCTGGTGGCTATGGCGACAAAACATCAGCTCGAGCCGTGGAAGTAAAGTAGTGTTTGAAGTTAACGCAAACGGTGTGAGATACAAAAGCGGTAAAATCGATCGTAGTATCGCTTGGAATGAAATCGACCAACTTGAGCAAACCGATTTAGGCTTCATCATTCATCTTGGTAAACAACGTCAATACGTCAGTAAATCTTGCTTAAATGCAGAAGTCATCGCGTTCATGGTAGAGCAGCACGCGGCATCAAAAGCGAATTAATATTGCTGAACGCAACAAGACTTAGGCCAAAACTGAGTCATCAAATTTCATTAAACAAGGCGAGCCAATTGGTTCGCCTTGTTTTTTGGGTCATTCCGGCGAGTCTAAGCGAGATTAGGAATCTTAAAAGATGCGCTTCTAAGCTAATGGCTAAACTGACCGATACTCAGCAATTAAGGTATGACAGAATCGCTTGGTGCTCACAGACAATGTTTGTACTTACAGCTCATTTTTGGACAAAACTGAGTCAGTGACTTCACTAAATTAGTAATTCATAAATTAATTTAAGTGAGCAAAACCCTTACACGAAAAAGGTTAGACCTGTCCCCGTCGGTTTTTAGAACCGACTGTTCTTTAATCTTCACTCTGTTCATTGCTTTCCAATAAATCATTAATAACGGAAGCCACGACATCATTAAGCCACTGAGTATAAGGAGAATTGCGCGTTCGGTGAGAATAAAAACAACCAATGGAATACTCTGGAATACCGTCCAAATGAGATAAAGGTAAAATGGTAAGATCGCTGGGTAAAATATGTTCAACAATTTCAGTTACGGGAAGAAGCCCATTATGATTTCTCACCGCATCAAAACACAACTCCATCTTATCGGAGCGCAACAATATTTTGGGTGTTAACCCTCTGCTTTTTAAATAGATGGCGGCGTAATTTTCTCCAGGATTATAATCTGGCATGAGCATTAAAACGAGGGGATGCTGAACAACGTCTTCTGCAGTAAATTTAGCTTGAGTAGTCAGTATGTGGTCCTTACGGCAACACATCCTAATTCTAGAGATACGCACTGGCTTTTGAATGATTTCTTTCGATAGAGCAATGGGTTCAAAGTTGATCCCTAAATCGACTTGGTTGTTTTTGATCTTGTGCTCAGTCTCGCCTGACCAGTTTTCAAATCGAATCGTGGCATTGGGGGCAAGCGTTGTAAGTTGATTGAATAGAGCACCCATAAGAGGATGATAAAGCACCGTATTAAGGTGAATACTGATTTCTCCCGTATAGGTGAATGGATCAAAGCTCTTTCCTTGCTCGAACAAAAACTCTAGCCTAGAGAGAATATCAGGAAGTTGAGCAAGCAGTTCTTCACACTTTTGGGTGGGCTCCAATCCATGTAGTCGACGCGTAAACAAGGGATCATTAAATTGCTCTCGTAACTTCTTGAGTGACTTACTCACCGCTGGCTGGCTAATAAAAAGCCGCTCTGCCGCGCGCTTGGTGTTTTTTTCTTCACCAAGAATTTTTAGTAACTTCAAGCTATTAAAATCAAGCCTCAGCATTTCAATATCTTTCATGAGTGATTCCTATTGCGCAAGTTCGAATAGGTTATCACAGTTCGATTCGGAGTGAATAACAAAGGTAAACTCACGGCTTACCAGTCGAAAATAAAGAAGCCATCACCATTGGAATGCAAAAAATGGCACTACTGGTGATGGCTTAATCGCAGTCAGTTTATTTTAAAATGAAGCCTTTGGCGCAAAGATAGCTTCTAGCGGCGTGCCTTCGTACATAATACTTGCTGCTGTTTTTCCCTGTAGACCTTCACGTGGCCCGTAGTAACGTGCGACAAAGTAATACTGCTCTCCTTCGATCACTGGCATCCAGTAAGTACCATTTTGTGGGTCATCTGCACTGAAGGTGATGGTTACCATACCGTTCTCGTCTGGCATCGTATTGTGCAGTGCAAATGCCTGACGGTTACTGCCATCAATAGTGGCTGGATCTAACGGTAAGCGTGTAGCCGAGCTGTAGCGAGTGACAGACCAGAAGTAATCAAGATCTAAGTTGTGCTCCATCGTCAACACAAACGGCTCAGATCCGTTCAAAGGCTTACCCTCTGGAGACATTGGAATGTTTTCATAGTAAGCATGGTATGCAGGGAAACCTAGGTGACCGATATGCGTAATGGCGGCGCGAGTTATGTTGTCACCATTAGCGTCAGGGTGCGTTGGTGGCTCAAATCCGTGTTCATTATTGACTAATACACCGTTGGCAATTTGTGACGTAATGTAGTCTACGGTTTTCTCATAACGCTCATACGTGTAAGCAGTAGATGCATTCAGCATGTAAGGTTCTGTTTCTTCCCAGCCATCGTTTAATGACATCGCAAAATTGATCACTTCGCGTGGATCTTGTGTGCTAGGGAGTGTTATAGGCTCTGCTGCAACCACTGGAGTTAGTTTAAGTTGACGGCGATTTTGGTCTGCGTAGCCGTCGTCGCGATACATTTTAGTTTCAGTACGGATGAACAAAAATGGCAGATCGTCATTCACTTCGATGATTTCAGTGAAGTCCCCTTCTGGTATGCCGTAATCTGCACCTTGACGAGTAATCAGGTATTTGCCGCCCTCTTGAGGTGACGCCTCAGCGTATAGAGTAAAATGCTCTGAATCGATAATTTGAACCGAAGCGTAACGGTTGTCGCGTGGCGGGGTTTCTAAGATGACAGGGCCATTGCGTACATCTAGCACAGCCTTTGAGTACAAATGATCAAGCGCAGGGGTGATAACAAAGAATGTATGGTCCGCTATGTCTGGGTGCTCAAACTCATTAATGCCGTTAGCCTTAATATGTTCAACCATGTTTTCCATATGATGGTATACGCGTAATCCAGTAAAATCTGTATCGTCTAGAGTAGTGCTAGCATTAGTAACCGTTGTTGTTAGTAGTGCTAGAGATGCCGCTAGTAAAGTCTTTTTCATAATTTGCCTCTGTTGTTTAGAAGGAGTTAATCAACTGGGGCAATAATAGGGAAGTCAGTGAGCCTAACTGAAATGATTTAGTGCACATTAAAATATTCCAAATAGTTATATTTAGGCTTTCTGTTCTAGGTAACAATGCGATCAAGTCATGGTCATCAACTACAATTCAATGGATTGCCTGGCTATGTGATAGCTAGCATTTATGTTTTGGTATTCCATTACGAAAAACACAAAGGTATAAAATAACCAACAGTAATTTATTAACGCTAATCTAGTTATTTCATTCCTCGCCTGAGACTCATTAACATTTGTAACCAGTTTGATGTTTTGGATAAGCATCACAAATAGAAAATGTGTTGACCGCTCAATGACGAGTAGTAAACATAAAAAGGCATAGAAATGAAATCACAATTGCTCATGGCATTAATTGCTGTACTACCCAATACTATTGCTCTTGCTTCTGATTCAACTGGTTCAGACGGCCTTCAAGACATGAGTGATCCTATGGCCGTTTACACGCAAGTAGGCAGCGGGATCACCAACAAAGGGCTCAATTTAAAACTTGGTAGCGCATACGACACCATGGACCCAGAAACAATCGCAATGCATGTTCTAGAGCTTAAAGGGGCGTTGGGTGATTCTTTAAGTTTAGAGGGCAATGATTCCATTAACGAAGGGCGGTACCGTCACTTTAAAGTCAACACCTCAAATGGTATGGGTAGTCAAATTGATTTTAACTGGAACTTTGAGCAGCAAAGTGGGCTCGCATCATACTCTTTTCTCCAAGCGCTTCCCGCATTTGGACCACTAGAGCTATACCCTTTAGCGGGAGCAGGCATTGTTCTTCAAGACAATGAAGGTTATGAAATACCAGCCAGCTATGCCACTGTTGGGCTCTATTCTAAGCTTGCCATCAGTGATGATGTCTGGATGAACTACAACCCTACCTATTCTTCCCAATTAGGGGGAGATAATCAGCTGAAATCAATGTTTGGTTTTTTACATGAAGCTACAGTCAGTTATCAAATTGACTCTAAGCAAAACGTGCGTTTTTTTGTTAACTGGGGAAAATCATTAGATAGTACAAATGTTCGCTTGGAATACAATTACCAGCTATAAATATAATTTTTACAATGACTTAGTTACGATTCCAGGCGGGAGAAAGCGGTGACTTCAGCAATCAAAAATCAAACGGGTAAATGGATCCATCATGCATTTACCGCCACAAGTATGGCATTTTATTTTGCGATTGTCGGGGATGCCGCCCTAATCCAAGACTCATTGGCCCTCAAAGTCGCGTCGATTGGCTTTACTCTTTCAATCATTTTTAATGGGATTTGGGCATTTTCATATTTTGAATCAGAAGCAAGGTCTAACCTCATTCATCGACTCTTACAAATAAGTATCTTCGCCAAACTAAGTCATTGGATTGCGATTCTTTCGTTCATAATCTCTGCGGCTTGTATCATAATTTATGTGTTACAGACTGGGCACGTTTTGGTTCAACCGTATTGTATCTAATAACTCTTAACGTTGGCAGAGTAGGACTTCCGTTCTTTTGAACCGCAGTATTACATGTAATCTACTTTGTAAAATAATGAGGTAAACCTTAATCCACTCTATGTTAGCTGATTACACCGCCTTTGAAATCATGTGAACTTACCACTCTATGAGCTTTATTAGTGTTCACATGGACAGCTTGAGCTAGCAGTCCGTGAAAGAGTGCTTGCACTAACAAGGAAAGGGGCAGAAACGAGTTAGGCAGTAAGTGCTTTGAATTGAAATCTTAGTCACTAACGTTAAGACAGAATTTTATAATAAGGTTCGATGTTTCATAAAACTCAGTGGTGTTTGTCCAGTTTGTTTTTTAAAGAACGCAATGAATGCGCTGTCGGATGAAAACATCAAACAATGGGCCACATCACTGACTTGTCGTTCTTCACACAACAGTTCTATCGCTTTGAATAAACGCCATTGCTGGCGCCAATCCTGATAGGACATGCCGGTTTCTGCTTTAAATAATCGGGTAATAGTTTTGCTGCTTGCTCCAATCGTGAGTGACAATTGGATTAATTCTGGGGCGATAAACTCATCTTTCATGACAGACTTGCGAAATGAAGATAAGCGTCTGTCTGAGGGCAATGGTAAGTTAAACTCAAATTGCTTAGCTTGCTGGAACTCCTCCCAAAAAAGTGCGGTTGTTGCCTGCGTTTTTGTTGCTTCAATATCCCAATCCCACAATGCCATTTTATCTATAAGCGCTTTAAGCAGATCGTTCACTTCAATCGTTACAAACTCAGTAGGGCACGGATACTCAGAACAATTGAAATAGATCGAACGATACGCGACTACATTCGTCATGATAGCTCTATGGAAAGTATGAGGCGGAATCCACACCGCTTTAGTCGGCGGCAAAATAGAAATTGAATTATCAAGCGCAAGCGTCATGCATCCTTGAGGTGCATAGAGTAGCTGTCCTTTTTTGTGGTCATGCATGCCTGAGTCGTGCTTACCAACATCGGCGGCAATACCAACCACGTTTGCCACCAACGTATCTGCGTTGAACTGAGTATTGTCGTCAATAATGGCCATTTGTCCGAATCTTGATGTTTTTGGTCTTAATGTTGTTAATAGGTAAAGCATAACCTTATCTATACTGCTCGCCAAGTTAAGTTTGTTATCCACAAAAGCCGTGTTTAAACGGTGGAGCGTGGAGTAAAGAGGTAAAAATGAAAACGAAACCGTCTATTGGTTTGATGGTGGTTATGCTGATGTTTCCGCAAATTGTAGAAACCATCTATAGCCCAACACTTGGTGATATCGCACAATCATTTTCAGTGACGTATTCACAAGCAGCACAAACCTTGTCTATCTATTTTTCGGCGTTCGCCATTGGTGTCGTGATATGGGGAATATTGGCGGACAAGTGGGGCAGACGGCCAACCATGCTGTCAGGGTTATTGGTTTACGGTGTATCAACATTGATTGCGATGCAAACGCAGCGCTTTGAGGTGGTTATGCTTGCTCGAGCGATGAGTGCATTTGGTATCGCTGTTGGCTCTGTGATTACTCAAACCATACTGCGTGATTGCTTTTCTGGTGAGGAGCTAGGAAAAGTCTTTAGTATTATGGGGGTGGGGATTTCAGTTAGTCCTGTTGTTGGTATGTTGCTTGGTGGTCAACTAACGGCATTTGGTGGTTATCAAACGGTGTTTTTGGCGTTGTGTATCATGGCAATAGTCTTGCTGAGTTATAACGCAATCAATCTGCCAGAAACACAAACACAAACGCAAAAGCAGCCTTTAAATATCGGTTTGCTGTTTGCAAGAATGGTAAAAGATGGGCAAATATGGCGTTCAGCGATGCTGGTGGCTTTATACAACATTGCTCTGTTCTCATACTACCAATTAGGGGCATTTGCGTTTGAACAGTTGGGGTTTAGCTCACAACAATTTGGGTACAGCGGCGTTGTACTTGGTGTTGGGACATTAATCGGCAGTTTGATGAATAAAGCGCTGCTTGCTAAAGGGCGCTCACAATCAAATCTTCTTTGGTTTGCTTCTGCACTTTTATTCGTCGGCAGTTTTGGTGTGTTTCTGATGCAAGAAGCTATTTGGTTCTTAGTTCCAATGTTGTTCGTTGTGATGGCATTTGGCATTGCAATCCCAAACGTGTTGAGCTCTGCCTTAGTGGGCTATAAACAACAAGCGGGTAGTGCAGGCGCGCTATTAGGGTTGATGTATTATCTCATGATTGGCACAGGGTTAGGTTTGGCAGGAATGCTACAAAATCTTGGGATCGTTTTGTTGGTGTGTGCATTGCTTGTGTGTTTGGTGACGATGTCACACAAAATGAAATAAACCAGAAATAAAAAGCCCTACCAAATTGGTAGGGCTAAAAAATATTCACCGCAAAAATAACTATTTAATTAGTCGAACCACTAAAGAGCCTGGCGCACGAATCGATTCGATGTTGTGACTTAATACAGTACCACTTGTTGGTGCGGTATAGCGTTGGATCTCATCGCCAAAGCTGTCGTATTGAATAGCAAGCAATTGGTCTTGTTCAACCACATCCATCATTTTAACCTGAGGGAGAACAAAGCCACCCAGTTCCGCTCGGATGCTCACAACGTCTTGACCCTCAATGCATGGAATAAGTTCGTTCGGTTGCCCAGAAATGACATCGTGGCGTTTTAGTACGTTAAAGATACCAACAACGGTGCGATCAATCAGTTCTTGTTCCGTGTAACGACCCATGCCCACTTCAATGGTGATGCTTGGAATGCCGCTGTTGTTCCATACGGTTTCAAGTACACCTGCATCACCTGGATCATTCAAGATAGCGTCAGGGTTGATCAGGCGAGCCATTTCTAATGATTGCTCAATACGGAAATCAGCAAACACGTAGAGTGGGTAAACCGTGCCGCTCGTTTGAGTGTGTAAGTCGATCGCAAGCTCTGCGTTCGGCTTGAGTAAATGGTTCCAAAGCGCATGCAGAAAACGGTTTGCTTCGTTGCCGTTCGCATCACCAGGGAAGAAACGGTTTAAGTTCGCTGGAGAGGCATCAGGATCGGCAGAGAAGAAATCACGACTATGATTCAACATACCCGTTAAGTTGATCATCGGGACAATGGTCACTGTACCCGCTAAATCCGCACCGATCAGTTCACGTGCCGTTTGTTGTGCAGCGAGAACACCATTGTATTCGTCACCATGAACACCGGCTGTGATCATGATTTTCTTGCCAGGCTTGTTGCCTTTGAAAACTGACACAGGCAAATGCTGCCACTGAGAAATTGCATTGGTCGCGACGCGGAACCAAAACTTATGCTCACCCGCAGGTAAGTCTGTTACATCAAGAGATTGAATGACTTGATGACCTTGAATTACGTCATCCAAAAATTGTGTTGCCATTAAAGCGGATACTCCAAAAAACATCGATGTTGATGTCTATACCCAAGTAACGTCAAACGACAAAATACGGAGCATTCTCGTAGAACGGCACATTTTGTAGCTACTTCGGTACATACCAATTGGCTTGAAATAAAAAAGGCGAGAACCCGTCTCGCCTTTTGACTAAATAGTATTCAGTTTACGCAAAACCCATCATGTGAGCTACGATAACGACGATGCTCGATAGGGTAAAGAGTAATAGCATAAAGCGCCAGCAGAATTTCGCCCAGTCACCCCAGTCAATACGACACACACCTAGCGTTGCCATTAGAGATGCTGAAGTCGGTACGATGATGTTTGTTAAACCATCGCCAAGCTGGAATGCAAGTACCGCAACTTGACGAGTAATACCTGCGATGTCTGCCAGAGGAGAAAGCAGTGGCATGGTTAGCGCTGCTTGGCCTGAGCCTGACGTCACAAAGAAGTTAAATACCGATTGGAATACGTACATCAACCATGCTGCTGCCACATCAGGAAGACCACTGATTGCGCTACCCGCACTGTTTAGAATCGAGTTAAGTACGCTTGCTTCGTCTGTTGTGCCACCACCAAGGATCAATAGTACGCCTTTTGCACAGCCCACAAGTAGAGCAGGGGCAAGCATGATCGCAGCGCCTTCTTTAAATGCATCAGCAGCGCCGTTTAAAGTCATGCCGTTAAGGCGGAAGATAGTACCAATGATTGCAACCACAAAGCCCATCGTAAAGAACTGAGAGGCGATTTCAGGAATGTACCATGCGTTTGCGACTACGCCCCATACAACCCAAATCGTGGTTGCGGTTACCGTTAGGATCACAAGTGTGTCGCCAAGGTTCCAACGAGAATCGTGGTTACTTAGCTCTTGTTGACGGAAGTATTTGTCTGTACGGCGGCTGTAAGAAAACTCAGGGTTTGCCTTAATGCGCGCAGCGTAAAGCATAGTGAAAGCGATACCGATCAGAGTAAAGCCAGCCCATAGAGCCATACGAACCGTCATACCAGATAAAACAGGGATACCGGCAATACCTTGTGCAATTGCGACAGAGAATGGGTTCATCCAAGAGGTCGCAAAACCAATTTGCGTTGCAACGTACGTCACCATCACAGTGGTGATACCATCGTAACCAAGGCGAACCATTAGCGGAGCAATGATGATTGCGAATGCCACCGCTTCTTCACCCATACCAAATACAGCACCACCTAGAGAAAATAGGAGGAACAATACAGGAATGAATAGTGCTTCGTTGCCTTTAGTTTTGTCGATAAGACGTAGGATACCGTTGTCGATAGTACCAGTGCGCATAACCACACCGAATGCACCACCGATAACCAGCATGAACATAATAACGCCAACTGCGCTACCCCATTTAGAGCCAGATACAAGCCCCTCGAATGGGAAGTTCATCAAACCGATGCCACCGCCAGAAGCGAAAAGGCTAACCGTGTTGTATACCAACTCGCCGTTTTCATCGGTTGCATAAGCGAAAGACGTTGGGTCGATAACAGTACGTGTTTTTTCTGCACCGTCGACCATGTAAGTCACTTGTTGGCTATCGAAATGGCCAGCAGGGATTAAGTAGGTAAGAATCGCAGCAAGAATACCAACAATGAAAATCAAAATGAGGGTATCAGGCATCTGCCATGATTTTGGGGTTGCCGCCGATTCCGATGGCTGAGCGTGTGTGTGAGACATAACCTATTTCACGTCGAAATTTAGAAAGCATGAAATATCGATAAAACGGAATAAAAAGTCAATATTAAGTGAATTGGCGAACTATAAATTCATCAATAATTTGATCTGAGGTGGGCTGAGTTATATATCAATGTTTTATTGGTTAAAAATATTGGTGGAATGTTGTTTTTTAGTGCGGATAACTAAGCTCACCTTTGCGAGCCTAGTTGGGCCACTATCTTTCAATGTTCAGTCTTTTGCTTGCGGTGACTGCTGTGCATAAAAAGCAGCGACATCGCGTAGATCATCATCGTTTAACATTCTTAGCTGTGCCGCCATCATGTCCGCTAATGGACCACGACGTAAACCGTCTTTATACGCTTTCATTGAATCATACAGGTATTTCGCATTTTGACCGGCAAGGTGCGGGTATGAATCATTATTCGAAATCCCGGTTGCACCGTGACAATAAATGCAGCTAGGTGATTTATGTTTGCCTTTATCTGCATCACCAAAAGGTGTTGCGATTACGGCCGAAGAAGAAAGAAGAACAGACGCAAATAGCGCGTGTTTAAGCATGGAATGCATGGAAGTTCTCGAAATAAATAATAACGATTTGGCCAAGTACTGTTTAGTTTTTGGAAGTGCTATCTAGCTTACCAATGTGAGTATCTAGCTTCCCAATGTGAGAAGCTAGATACTCAAACTATGTTGGCAAAACCAAGCAGGCCAAGATAAAAATATCAAAACGCTAAAACATCAAACCGCTTAAAGCACAAAATTTAAACTAAGGCTTTTAGGCTTAAGAGAAGCGTATCGATGTCTTGCACGGAAATGTCTTTATGCGTCACAAAGCGAACCGGATTTCCTGGTGTGATGGTGATGCCTTGCTGTTTCAATTTTTCAGCAATGCCAGCAATATCGACTTGCGAATCCAGTTTGGCAAAGACGATGTTGGTTTGCACTAAATCAGGATTTACCGAAAATCCAGGAAGTTGCGCTAAGCCTACGGCTAATGTTTTCGCGTTGATGTGGTCTTGTTTTAATTGTTCGACTTGCTCTGTCAGTGCCAGTTTACCTGCTGCCGCAAGAATGCCGGCTTGACGCATCCCACCACCGACCATTTTTCTTAGACGGCGTGCTTTTGCAATGTACTCTTTGCTACCAAGCAATAGTGAACCAACCGGTGCTGCTAGACCTTTTGATAAACAGATCGTCATAGAGTCAAAGTACTGACCAATTTCTTTTACAGGTACATCTAATGCAACGGCTGCGTTAAACACACGAGCGCCATCGAGGTGCATTTGTAAGTTGTGTTTGTTTACGAACTCGCGAGCTTGTGCAAGGTAAGAAAGAGGAAGCACTTTACCGTTGATGGTGTTTTCAAGGCTCAGTAGGCGGGTGCGAGCAAAGTGCGCATCATCTGGTTTGATTGCCGCTTCTAATTTATCAAACGGCAATGTACCGTCAGGGTTGTTTTCAATAGGCTGAGGTTGAATTGACCCCAAAACTGCGGCGCCGCCAGCTTCATACTTATAGTTGTGAGCCTGTTGCCCACACAGGTACTCATCGCCGCGCTCACAATGCGCCATTAAACCGAGTAGGTTAGCTTGTGTGCCTGATGTGGTGAACATCGCCGCTTCAAATCCGGCAAGCTCTGCGGCAAATTGCTCTAAGTCGTTTACCGTTGGGTCATCGCCGTAAACATCATCGCCAACCGGAGCGGTAAACATGGCTTCACGCATGGCTTGTGTTGGTTGGGTAACGGTATCTGATCGAAAGTCCATAATTCTCTCCTCGGTCGAAATGACCTAAATATAACCACAAAGACGAGCTTTGCTTAGGCAAGCAATAGTTTTGGCATCAGTAATAATGCCTTGAATAATTTGTTGTTCGAGTGCTTCTAGTGACAGCGTCACTACTTCAATCACTTCGTCATCGTCACATTCATATCGATTGGTTTTGTTAAGCTGTTCAGCAACAAATAAATACTGAATCTCATCACAAAATCCAGCTAATGGCGTGACTTGACCAAGCGAGGTAAATTTTTCTGCGCTGTACCCAGTTTCTTCCTCTAACTCTCTTTGGGCGCAATGCAAAGGCTCTTCATCGCCTTCACGCGTACCGGCCGGTAATTCGAGCAGCCATTTGTTTAGAGAGGGACGAAACTGATTCACCAGCACAATTTCCCCGTCCGAAGTAATGGGTAAGATAACGGCAGCACCGGGGTGTTGGATAGTGGTGTGGGTAATTGTCCGACCAGTTGGAAGTTTGATTTGTTCTTCAACTAAAGAAATTTGCTTCCATGTATGAATAGTATTGCTCATTGCAGTTCAAACCTTGACTGTCACTGCGTATCGATGTGTTTTGAACATTAACCATAAACACACAGAAACAAAAGAGAAAAGTGTCCTCATACCCTAATAAGCCCCCGGCTTTCAGTGATTTATCTCCCATAAATGAAAACTTTGGTTGCTCGTGCACTCGCGCGAAGCGCATCTGGTATAAACGAGACTCACTAAAAAATACACTTGTAACAAAGTTATAACAAATGTATAAAATTATATATACAGCATCAGTTCAACAGCCGGAGCCGTTATGATACAACCATCTTTCGCATCAAATGCCGAAAAAGCGCTTCTCTCAGAGCGTATCAATAAGCTGGCTAAAGCCTTAACTGATGGCGTTTATGAGCGTGAACACACGATCAAACTTTGTTTACTTGCCGCTTTATCGGGTGAAAGTGTGTTTCTTTTGGGGCCTCCTGGTATTGCCAAAAGCTTAATCGCTAAACGTCTGATCCAAGCATTCGATAACAGCAGTTATTTTGAGTACTTGATGACGCGATTTTCAACCCCTGAAGAAGTTTTTGGCCCATTAAGCATTCAAGAATTAAAAGACAACGGGCGCTACGTTCGTCTTACAAAAGGTTACCTGCCAACCGCACAAGTGGTCTTCTTAGATGAAATATGGAAAGCCGGACCTGCGATTCTTAATACATTGTTAACGGTAGTGAACGAAAAGACGTTTAAAAATGGCAGTGATATTGAACGCGTTCCTATGCGCTTATTGGTATCTGCATCGAATGAACTGCCAGATGAAGATAGCGGCTTAGACGCGCTCTATGACCGGATGCTTGTGCGCGTGTTTGTAAATCGCATTCAAGATAAACAGAATTTTAAATCGATGCTGACGGTGGGGACGGCTCAGGAAGCGCAAATACCAGAGGGGTTGGCAATCACTGATGAAGAGTATCATCGTTGGCAGCAGCAGCTGGATAAACTGACGCTCACTGATAATGCTTTCGAAAAACTGTACCAGTTAAAATCCATGCTAGAGAGTAAAGTTGAAGCTGAGTTTGGCGATGCTTCTCTTACCGAGATGTATGTGTCAGATCGCCGTTGGAAGAAAGCCGTAAAACTGCTCAAGGCAAGCGCATTCTTTAATGGCCGTGATGAAATCAACCCGCTCGACCTCTTGCTTCTTCAAGACTGTCTTTGGAATAGCCCAGAATCGCGTGACGTTGTGCGCGCTGTTATTCAGGACTTTGCATTAAAATTTGCCTTTGATCAGCAAGAGGCAGAGCAAGAGATTGAATACTGTCGAGAATCTTTAGTGGACGTTCAGCATGAACTAGAAGATGCCTACCGCATGACATTGAATACCGAAACGGCGACTGGGTTACTGCGCAAAGAGACCATGAGTTTTGATACGTCAAAAGCAAAATCGTACAAAGTGGGTGCGGCGGTTAATCTTGTGAAGCTTGTGATCTTGCAAAGCAACATGTCGGTTTCTGAAGCTGAAAAAGGCGATAGTCGTTGGGTTTACGTGCCAAAAGATGAATTAGATCGTGTCATTAAAGAGGGGCACGGTGATGTTTATGGTTACGTTAACCAAAATACCAAAATGTGTCGTATTCGATTTGATATCGATGCTGCGAACAACTTGGTGATCCGAGATATCGCTAATCGCGGCGTTTTAGTGAGCTTAGTGACTCAGCAAGGGTTAGATGTTGAGCTTTATCAAAAATGGTTGTCGCAGAGTGAAAAAGCGGTCAGCCAACTCGCGGACGCTGAGCATCATATGCGTAAAGTTAAAGCCAACTTTCATGGCGCATTACCACATAGTTTCGTGGATCCAGAATTACCACGTCTTATGGAGTCGAGTCTGCAGCAGGTCACTCAACGACTTGAGTCTATCCAAGGTGAAAGCGAGAAGATCATTCAACGCTTTAAGAACTTACATCAGTTTTTCTCTTAAGGAGACAACATGTTAGGTGCAGACGGACTCAATTTAGCGCTCATGGTAGCGGATTCTGGCATTATCGATGGGGCAGTGAACGATCTCATGGCGCGCTCTCAAGTCATAATGATGTCCGAGAACCGAGGAATGAAATCTTCGGTCAAAAACCATCTTCTCAAGTGGCGTGGCAACGTTAAAAAGCGCATGACGAAAGTCTGTGAAACCGAGCGTTTTCAGCAAGAACTTGCACTGTATCAAGAAGTCATCTACTGGGACGAAGAAGAATTCTTTGAACGTATTGATGATGTGATCAAAAAGCTGGAGTGGCACTCTGCGTTTTACATGCAGGCTCGTCGAATGTTGGAGAAGAACAAGGGTGTTGATAATCCTATGTTCCCACATTATTTTTGTGACCAGTGGTATCAGAGCCTTGCCGATGCGATAAAACAAGCGCAGTTGACTGAGCTCGAGGCCAACAAAGAGAAAGTCCTTGAGGATTTGTACCAGCGTATGGAAACGATGCGCAGTATGGACAAAGTGACAGAATCTGGTGATGAGCAAAGCGTTGGGCGTCTTTGGGACATGGCATCGGCCAAGCTGAGTAAAACGGACTTAACGGTCATGAAGCGTCATGCGGAGTTTTTGAAAAAGCACAAAGGCTTACAAGACATCGCTGAACAGCTTGGACGTATGGCGGGCCAAGTGAATGATCCTGATCTTAACCGTGCTCCCGCTGAAGAGTTGCAAATGGTCGAGGAAAAGAGCGACGAAGCAACGGATGATATCGTCGGTATCCATGAGAGTGACGATCTTAACAAGCTGCTGCCTAATGAGACCATGTTTCTGGCTTATCCAGAGCTAGAAGTCGTGTTTTACAAACATCTCGTTGATAAACGCTTGATGAACTATCGTACGCAAGGTAAGTCTCGCACTTTGCGTAAAGTAAAAGCCCATAAACCAGATCACAAAGCCGTTGATGTAGAGAAAGGGCCATTTATTGTCTGTGTGGACGCGTCGGGGTCTATGAGTGGTTTCCCGGAACAATGTGCGAAAGGGATGGCTTATGCATTGATGCAAATAGCGTTAGCAGAGCAACGTGATTGTTACGTTATCATCTTTTCAACAGAACACATTACTTATGAGCTTACTCGCCAAGATGGATTACGCGAAGCGGCGGACTTTCTGACGTACAGCTTTCATGGTGGTACAGATTTAGAGCCCACACTGATCAAATCAATAGACCTCATGAGCAGTGATAAATATAAAAATGCAGATTTAGTGGTCATTTCTGACTTTATTGCGCCGAAGCAGCAGGATGAGTTGATTGCCAAAGTTGACGCATTAAAAGCCAAGAAAAACCGTTTCCATGCGATCAGCTTGTCCAAATATGGAAATCCTGCATTGATGTCGATGTTTGATCATACTTGGTCTTATCATCCCAATGTGGTGGGGCGTTTGTTTCAACGAGTGTCAAATGGCTAAACAAGAAATGTGCAATTAGATCGAATAATGATCCATTTGATTTAAAACGAAGCAAACAAACTTAAAAAGATAGGTTTTTGTTTGACTCTATTTTCGGAATCCGTAAAGTAGCAACCAACGCAGCGGGGCACAGTCTTCAAAGCGTTGAAAATAAAGGCGCCTTGGCAGAGTGGCTATGCAGCGGATTGCAAATCCGTGGACCTCGGTTCGACTCCGGGAGGCGCCTCCATTTTACGACACGAGTTCAGTCGTGACATTACGATGTATAAACATCGAACAGTAGCCAGCGAAAGCTGGTTTTTTTGTGTCTGTTTTTTGCGGCTGTTGTTTTGCGCCTGTTGTTTTGCGTGAGCAACCTGACAGTCCAGTTATACCCACTTTCTCACTTTCTCACTTTCCCTTTTCCCTATATTTTCTTTTCTTTCCTACGATCCCTTTTGAGCAATCTTTCTCACATTTGTTTTGAAACAGAACAGCGGCATACACCTTTTGGTTTCCTCGATTTGGCGCACATTTGTTAACAAAAAGCTTTGCTATTGTTTCACGAATGAAATGAATTGAATCGTTAATAAACAACGTCAGCCTGACAGCGATACAAGATTTGGGGATTAGAGCGAAGGATATGAAACAAGAGCAGTTAATTGAGACACTGAAAGCCGTTGTCGGAGAAGAAAACGTTCTGACTGATCAGATTAAAACAAAGTACTACCGTACAGGCTTTCGCTCAGGTGGCGGTAAAGCACTTGCCGTGGTATTCCCCAATACGCTTTTAGAGCAATGGAATGTAATAAAGCAATGTGTGGAAAACAATTGCATCGTGATCATGCAAGCAGCCAAAACAGGGTTAACCGAGGGGTCTGCGCCAAGTGGTAGTGATTATGATCGTGATGTAGTGGTGATTAATATCACCAAGATGAAGCAAATATATTTGCTAGATGGGGGTAAGCAAGCGGTATGTTTACCTGGTGCAAGCTTACATTCTCTAGAGAAAGCACTAAAAGCGGTTAACCGTGCGCCGCATTCTGTGATCGGTTCATCCACATTAGGTGCGACTGTGGTTGGTGGTATTGCTAATAACTCTGGTGGGGCGCTAGTGAAACGTGGCCCCGCTTATACAGAACTTGCCGTATTTGCTCAGGTGGATAAACAAGGCAAATTGAATCTGGTTAATCATTTAGGTATTGAGGGGCTAGGCTCTTCACCAGAAGAAATTTTGCAAAACATCCAAGACGGCAATTTTGACCCAGATAAGGTACTTCATGATTCGCGCATGGCATCAGATAAAGAATATGATGACCGTGTCCGTGACGTCACCTCTGATATTCCGTCCCGCTTCAATGCTGATGAACGTCGATTATTTGAGGCGAGTGGTTGTGCTGGCAAATTGGGGGTGTTTGCAGTTCGTGTCGACAGTTATCCAATCCCAGACAAAGAACAGGTTTTTTATCTCGGAACCAATGACCCAAATAAACTAACTCAGTTAAGAAAAGACTTTCTGACTCAATTTAATCACTTGCCAGAAATGGGGGAGTATCTTCACCGTGATATTTTCAACATGGCAGAAAATTACGGCAAAGACGTGTTTTTATCGATTGATCGTTTGGGAACGGATAATTTGCCAACGTTGTTTTCACTCAAAGCAAAAGTTGAGAATATTTTAGATCGCTTGCCCCTCGTGAACAAATATCTTCCCGATACCATGCTGTACTACGTGAGTAAGTTGTTTCCCCAACATTTGCCACCACGTATGTTGGCGTTTCGTGACAAATATGAACACCATCTTGTACTTAAAATGAGTGATGGGGGCATCGAAGAAGCGCAGAAGTATTTAAGAACCGTGTGGAATGCTCATGACGACTGTGACTATTTTGAATGTACGCCGGAAGAGGGTAAAAAAGCTTACTTACATCGTTTTGCCGCAGCGGGGGCCGCTATTCGTTATGAAACTATCCATCGTAAAGAGGTTGAGGACATTGTCGCGCTAGACATTGCGTTACGTCGTAACGATGATGAATGGCTAGAGACGTTACCAGAAGAAGTGAGTAAGAATCTGGTTAAGTCGCTCTATTACGGACACTTTATGTGTTACGTCTTCCATCAAGACTACATATTTAAGAAAGGCACCGACACCAAGTTAATGAAGAAGCTTATGTTGGAGCACTTAAACCGCCGCGGTGCGAAATACCCAGCCGAACACAATGTTGGTCATCTGTATGAAGCAGAAAGTAGTTTGCAGAAGTTTTACCATGAGTTGGACCCAACGAATACGTTCAACCCAGGAATAGGGATGATGGACCGCTACAAGCGCAATTGTAATTGTTGCGCTTAATATTGTGATTTTTTTCCTGTGTGGTGATACTCAAGTTATATATCCATATGATGAAATTTGAGTTTGATATTTATATCATAAATGCTTAACTTGTAATGACTTGGATGCAGATAACATAAAAGGAATGAGACGTTATGGAAGACGTATTGATAGTATTTATAGTATTTGGGGCAATATTTGGTGGTGGTATCGTCAATATGGTCTTAAAGCATCGTAAAGATGTGAAAGCGTTAGAGGTATCTGAACGTAATCAGCTTTCAACGCAAGAGCGTGATGCGCTTAAAAAACAGGTAGCCGCTCTAACTGAAAGAGTCGAAGTACTGGAGCGCATTGTTACTGATCGTAAGTATCAACTGGATCGAGAAATAGCCTCTTTATAACGCCTTTGCAAATTACAGTGAGAAATTGATTCCATTGTGTGACTTTCATAAAGCCGAAACGCTTGCTGCTTTTCGGCTTTTTTCGTTTCATTAATTCAGGTTTGACTCGTATTTTGAGCTATCAGGTGTTTATATCTCTGGATTATCGCTCGTCGAAAAAATCTTTATTGCGGATGTATTTGCTCATTAAGTGATAAGAAAAAGGGCGAATAAGCCAACTCACAATAGAGCGAGCTAAGCGGATCAAAGTAGGGGTGTTTTCGTAAATCCTGCCGTTATATAACCACAGCATTTTTCCAACATGCCAGTAGAGAAAGGGTAGCGGAGGCATAAAGGTCACGATGTCGATATCGCAACAGATGCGATAGGTTTTATGACCCAGTCGATAGTGCTTTTTGAACGCCCAGTCTCCAATTGCAGGTTGACCAAAAGTGACAACACGCTTGATACATTTGGGGTATTTCTTTTCAAGGTAATCAGCAAACACGCAACCAATCGCCCCGCCTGACGAATGCCCAGTGACAGTAATGCGTTTCCCTTGCAAGATCAGTGGAACAACAGTGGCTTCGAGCCTTTCTAGAACGCTCAGGCCCAAACGGTCTTGATTTCTGCTCGGTGTACTTTCTTGGAATAGTAGATGATAGAAGCCACTATGGATTCGGTAACGCAGGCCTAAGTGGTGACAACGACGTGGCCAGATGAAAAAATTCAGTAACCAATCCGAGAGATTGTGGGAGCCTTTTATCACGACCACCACTTCTGTGCGTTTCTTGCTCCAAAGTACACGGATCATGGTTTTGCCGAACTGGTTTTTGATGACCCGCTGTCCATCTGGATCAAACCCATATCGAGTCTGCTTAAAGATTCTAGGGTAGGCTAAGCTACAGAGAACTGCGTAACGTTCGTATTGGTATCGTTTTAATGGTTTCACATAACGGTAAGGTGAGTTGCCCAAGTTTTAACCTTAAGATGGGATTATTAAGGAAAAATGAAAAGCAGACCTTTAATATGTCGTCATTTAATTGGTGTAAAATGCAGGTTCGGAAGAAAAACGTTTTCTGGTAACACGTATTTTCCAGAATGAAATGGTGTGAGTTTGAGCAAAGTGATTGAGTTGTAATCTCTGGTGTTTCTGTTTTAACCACTTGAATAAAAAAGCTAAAAATTTTGTTGACCCAGAATCTAAATGCGTTAAAGTACGCCTCGTTCTCACGGCGAAAGTCGTTGGAGCAGATGGTGTTACCATCGCATGATTGCGTTGCCCTGGTGGTGAAATTGGTAGACACAAGGGATTTAAAATCCCTCGACTTTCGAGTCGTGCCGGTTCAAGTCCGGCCCGGGGCACCATCAATCATTATGTCAGTAGACATGAATGCGACACTAGCTCAGTTGGTAGAGCGCAACCTTGCCAAGGTTGAGGTCACGAGTTCGAACCTCGTGTGTCGCTCCAATATTCATCTTAGGGTATTGGTATCATTAAGGCGCCTTGGCAGAGTGGCTATGCAGCGGATTGCAAATCCGTGGACCTCGGTTCGACTCCGGGAGGCGCCTCCATTCGATAACGATTATCGAGAAAGAACATTGAAAACCTCGTCCGTGTGACGGGGTTTTTTCGTTTCTAGATCAGTCCGTTTATGCCCCTTCTAGTCCGCTTATAGCGATCAAAGTCGTTTCTAGCGATCATAGCCGCTTATACCAATCAGTAGTTTGGTTTCTATATCAACCAGTAGTAACTGAGGCCAATCGTAGTATATAACTCGGCATGTTTCTCATGATAACGGACTATCAATAATTTTCGTTCCTTATCGGGCGAGGTCTTATGTGAACTTTGAGCTATTACTTGGATCACCGACTTTGCTTACTTGTTCTGATTGGGTTTTACCTAGCTGAATCTTAACGTGCCTTGAATACGTGATTACCGTTGTTAAAACTTAACCAAATTGCATGTTTTATAATTGATTTGTCTGTATGTTAAGCGATTGAATGCTCAAAACTAATTTTTTTGTTGACCGAAAATTTAATTGGGTTAAAGTACGCCTCGTTCTCACGGCGAAAGTCGTTGAAACAGATGGTGTTACCATCGCATGATTGCGTTGCCCTGGTGGTGAAATTGGTAGACACAAGGGATTTAAAATCCCTCGACTTTCGAGTCGTGCCGGTTCAAGTCCGGCCCGGGGCACCATCTACTTCAAATACAAGTTTATTAGAGAACACTATCGGTAAGGCGCCTTGGCAGAGTGGCTATGCAGCGGATTGCAAATCCGTGGACCTCGGTTCGACTCCGGGAGGCGCCTCCATTCGATAACGATTATCGCGAAAGAATTTTGAAAGCCCCGTCCATGTGACGGGGCTTTTCCGTTTCAGAGTTTTAAAGAATGAATTTTTAAAGAATGGAAGTAGGGCGTTTGTTTATTTTCGGCTTATATTCTAGTGCTTAGTGCTTAGTAAGGTAGCCGATAACTCTATTTGGTTTTGAACTGAATACGCGTAAACTTACAATATTCGGTGCCAATAAAAGCTAAGAATAATAGGCGATAGGGCAGTATTAGGATGTTAAGTCGGCAATGTGTTGCTTTTTTTATCGAACAAACCAAAAGAGTGTTTTTTTCTTTGACTCTTTAGAATAAATCATTAAAGTACGCCCCATCGGAACGGCAGTTGTCGTGCTGATACTTCAAACAGCTTCATTCAGAAGCAACAAGATGGCGCCTTGGCAGAGTGGCTATGCAGCGGATTGCAAATCCGTGGACCTCGGTTCGACTCCGGGAGGCGCCTCCATCTCATAAATATGTCTCAATACTACCCCTTTAGTCTTTCCTGATTGTCATCCTAATCCCTTAGTCATCCATTCGTTACATCCAATTATCGTTCGCCTGCTAATTTATTACTTTCGTATTTTCAATTGTTTGATTTTTTGTACCCATCATTCGTTCAATAATAAACACGAGCTTCTGAACTATTGGATTGAATCTAAGTATGTTTGTGTTCGCACACTCTTCTTAACGTTTTTGCTTGAGCTGGTAGAAAATGTTTACACGTATTAGATTTTGTTGCAGGGAAACTAGATGCATTTAATGCGTCTAATTGATACCATCATCTATTCAAGCGGTTGTTCATATTATGGATATATGAGAATTCGCGCCTAATATTGCCGATCACGTCCAAGGAGGGTAACAGATGCTAGATCGTAGGCGAGCTGGAGTTACAGCTTTATTGCTAAGTGTTGTATCGATGGGGGCATTCGCGGCATCTATGGCGAGCTATCCGGATGGGTGGCAAGATTGGCCAGTCGTGAAAGAATCACAAAACCTACCTGCTGATACGGTTCTTCCGCCTGATACTTCCTTGTTTATACAAGAATCTGTCCGAGCTTACAGCTGGATAAACAATGGGCAAGGTTCGCCACTGACTATTCGCGTCAATCCATCTAAATTGGAACAATATAAAACGCATGGCCCTTATACGGATGGACCAACAGCCGTTGCAATCTCAGAAGTGGATGGCATTGTTTGGGTAACGGAACATATTGGTGGGTTAGCGATTTACGGCAGTTACGATCGCGAGGGTAAAGACGTCAGTCATACACACCCAAGTTTAGAGCCAAGTTTTTGTCAAAGTTGCCATACCACTTATCAAGATATCTGTATCAATGGCACTTGCGCTGAACCGGTGCTTGGTGTTTACAAAGATAAGTAATCACTCCGTTGAGTAAGCGTTTATTTGGCTTATTAACGATAAATCAGATGCTTTTTGTATCGCATCTGTTTTTAGTCCTGTCTATCATTTTGGGCATGTCATTTGCTCGCTATCAAAGCGAGTGGGAAATGCGAATCGAGCACGCTGCTGCCATTACGAAATCTCACCTCTCTGCTCAAATGACGTTCTTTTCTTCTTCTATCGCCGGCCGTAATTACGCCAATTTAATGATGCCGTCTACTAAAGAAGATCTCCGTGCGATTGATAAGTTGCTATTTCTCGAAATTTCGGGCGTTTCTGATTACACCAAGCAACCTGTTTCCGTACGTTATTTGTCTCAAGATCATCAAGTCTGGCGAACGGATGTGTCTGACCAAGAAGTCAATGAACTCAAGCAGCGCAAGGCACTGTTAGAGCAAATGTTATCGAAAACAGGCGCAGAAGATACGCTTAAGCAGAAAAAGTTGGGCTACCTCGTCAATAAAACCAGCATTGACCTTGATGCTTTGATTTCAAGTCAGAAACTTAGTGCGACTATTGAACTACCTTGGAGCAAAGCATCTTTAGGACAGTTGGACTATTTCTACGATTCACTCCATTCGGTATTACATGTGTGTGTTCCATTGCGCAATATCAATGGGGGATACATTTGGGTAGTTTTGGATGCAAGTGATTTGGATGCATTCAAGTTGCAGCTTATTACAGAGCTTGTTTATGAGGCGATTATTGCCGCGCTTATATCGATGGTGCTTATCTATATGGTGACGATATGGATTGTCAGTCCACTAACTCGCTTGTCGCTGTCAATGAAAAAGGACATTGAAACGATCGATCAAACACATATTCCAGAAATTACACGCTCAGATGAAATTGGTGATTTGGCACGAGCGTATTCAAGCCTTATTACCAAAATTAAAAATCAGTTACGAGTACTGCGTATGCAGACGGATACGGACACTTTAACTGGGATAGGCTCTCGCTTTCGATACAACCGTATGGGACCGACGCTTGTACTTAACGGGCTTCAGCAGCATAAATACGTGTGTTTTGTGTTGTGTGATATCGACAATTTCAAGAAGTTTAATGATACCTACGGGCATACCGAGGGGGACAATGCGCTATGTGAGGTCGCCAAGGTGTTTAATGAGCATTTAGGGGAGTCTCAACCAGCGTTTCGCTTAGGTGGTGAAGAATTCGCCTTACTTATTTATGGCGATACCATAGATGAAATACATACCAAAGTACAAGGCGTCAGACGTGCTGTAGAACAGATGGCTATTCCTCATGTTAAAAATGAACCGTCCGGTGTTGTGACCATTTCTGTGGGTGCCGTTCCTATAACTACATCAGATAACGCAATAACTCTAGAAGCTTGCCAAACTGGCTTAGAACAAGCTTTTGAAGATGCTGATAAGAACCTGTATGCAGCAAAAGACAAAGGCCGAAACATCGTAATTATGGCGGATACGCTCAATATCAATTAACGATGTTTCTATGTGTAAAAATGTGGCAAAAGTGCCGTTAGGATAGTTTGACTTTCTTTGATTTTGTTTAAATTACGAAAGAATAGATAAAATTATACGAAGTTAGTCACACCTACCCCTTTAGGGTAGTTTTATTTCGTAATTGATTTACATCATGTATTAATTTTCTTTCACAATTAACAATGCGCTCAGTAATAAGAACCTAACCCTTAGGAATTAGAATGAGCAAGTTGAAGCTAGTTGTCATCGGTAACGGCATGGTAGGCCACCGTTACATCGAAGACTTAGTCGATAAAACCGATGTTTCTAATATGGACATTACGGTTTTCTGTGAAGAACCTCGTGTCGCATATGATCGTGTACACCTTTCCTCTTACTTTTCTCACCATACTGCAGACGAGCTTTCCTTAGTAAAAGAAGGTTTCTACGACAAGCACGGAATCAAGATGCTGATCGGCGAACGCGCGATCAACATTAACCGTGAAAATCGCATTGTGTATTCAAGCACTGGACGCGAAGTTCGATACGATAAGCTGATTCTTGCTACTGGCTCATTCCCATTTGTCCCACCAATTAAAGGTCACGAAAGCAAAGACTGTTTTGTTTACCGTACTATCGAAGATCTAAAGGCGATCGAAGCATGTGCGAAAAAGAGCAAATCCGGCGTTGTTATCGGTGGTGGTCTGCTCGGTCTTGAAGCAGCTGGCGCACTGAAAGCACTAGGTGTAGAAACTCACGTTGTTGAATTTGCACCAAAGCTGATGGCAGAACAACTTGACCTTGCTGGTGGTAACCAACTGCGTCAAAAGATCGAGCGTATGGGCGTGAACGTTCACACCAGCAAAAACACGCTTGAGATTGCTGCAGAGGGCACTAACGCTCGCAACGTTATGCGCTTCGCAGACGGCACTGAGCTAGAAACAGACTTCATCGTATTTTCTGCAGGCATTCGTCCACAAGACAAGCTAGCTCGCCAGATGGAGCTAGAAGTGGCCCCTCGTGGTGGTGTTGTAATCAACGACCATTGTCAGACTTCTGATGAGAACATCTATGCGATCGGTGAATGTGCGTCTTGGAATGAAATGTTCTACGGTCTTGTTGCTCCTGGTTACAAGATGGCGACCGTTGCGGTTGATCACTTGCTAGGTAATACAGAAAGCAAATTTGAAGGCGCAGACATGTCTGCGAAGCTGAAATTGCTTGGCGTGAAAGTCGGTTCTATCGGTGACGCAAATGGCCGAACTGAGGGTTGTAAGAGTTACGTTTACCAAAACGAAGAGCAAGAAGTTTACAAGCGTCTTATCGTTTCAGCAGACAACAAGAAATTGCTTGGCGCGGTAATGGTTGGCGATACGTCTGACTACGGCGATCTGCTTCAACTTATGTTGAACGAAATCGACCTACCTGAACACCCAGATGCGTTGATTCTTCCTGCACACGCAGGCGCAGAGAAACCATCACTCGGTGTAGACGCTCTGCCAGAAAGCGCAGTGATCTGTTCATGTTTTGACGTGACAAAAGGCAAGATCGCGCAAGCGGTGGCTGATGGTCATCACACATTGGGTGATATCAAAGCCGTGACAGGCGCAGGTACGGGCTGTGGTGGCTGTATTCCTCTAGTGACGTCAGTACTGAACGCAGAACTTGCGAAATCGGGTATTGAAGTGAAGAGCGACGTGTGTGAGCACTTTGCTTACTCGCGCCAAGAGTTGTTCCACCTTATTCGTATCGAAGAGATCAAAACGTTTGATGAACTTCTAGCAAAATACGGCAAGGGTTACGGCTGCGAAGTGTGTAAACCACTGGCTGGTTCTATCTTGGCATCTTGCTGGGGTGAGCACATTCTTAAGCCACAACTGGTTAAGCTGCACGACACCAACGATAACTTCCTTGGTAACATCCAAAAAGACGGTACGTATTCTGTTATCCCACGTATGGCGGGCGGTGAAGTAACACCTCAAGCACTTGGTGCGCTAGCTAACGTTGCAGCAGAATACAACCTATATACCAAAGTAACCGGTGCTCAGCGTATTGGTCTGTTTGGTGCTCAAAAAGACGATCTTCCAGAGATCTGGCGCAAGCTTATCGACGCTGGTTTCGAAACGGGTCAAGCGTACGCAAAAGCACTTCGTATGGCGAAGACATGTGTGGGCTCAACGTGGTGTCGTTACGGTGTTCAAGATTCTGTTGGTTTGGGCTCTTACATCGAGAACCGTTACAAAGGCATCCGTACTCCACATAAGATGAAGTTTGGCGTCTCTGGCTGTACTCGTGAGTGTGCGGAAGCACAAGGTAAAGACCTTGGCATCATCGCGACTGATGCGGGTTGGAACATGTACGTATGTGGTAACGGCGGCATGAAACCTCGTCACGCAGACCTACTAGCAAGTGATCTAGATAAAGAAACGCTAATTAAGTACATCGACCGCTTCATGATGTTCTACATCCGTACGGCTGCGCCACTACAGCGCACATCGGTTTGGATGGAAAACATGGAAGGTGGCGTGGACTACCTACGCGAAGTGATCGTCAACGATAAACTTGGCATTAACGCTCAGCTTGAAGCCGATGTAGCGAAGCTCGTCGATGAGTTTGAGTGTGAGTGGACGGCGACCGTCAACGATGAATCACAATTGAAACGTTTTGCACACTTCATCAACTCAGACAAGCGCGATGACAACGTTGTGTTTGTTCAAGAGCGTGAGCAACACCGCCCAGCAACGTTCACGGAGAAACACCCTGAAGCGAAAGGCGACATCCTACACGTAGCGATTACAGAAGCATAAGGAAGAGTTGATATGTCATTTGAAAAGATTTGCCAAATCAGCGACATCGTACCGGGCACAGGTGTTTGTGCACTGATTGATGGGAAGCAAGTTGCCGTATTTCGTCCGACGGAAGCAGAAGAAGTCATGGCGATCAGCAACACAGACCCGTTTTTCCAATCAAACGTGCTTTCTCGCGGCTTGATCTGTGAGCACCAAGGTGAGCTTTGGGTGGCAAGTCCACTCAAGAAGCAACGCTTTAACCTGACAACAGGTGCGTGTATGGAAGATGAGCGTTTTAGCGTGAAAGCGTACAAAGCGCGCGTGACCAACGGCGAAGTAGAAATTTCTGCATAAGCTCGATTTGAATTCCCTCCTCTCAGGGGGAGGGAATGCAAAGAACATTAGATTCAATAGACAAAGGCTTTCCCTTGGTCATCTGCGGGGGA
This sequence comes from Vibrio alfacsensis, assembly GCF_019670485.1. Classification (NCBI taxonomy): domain Bacteria; kingdom Pseudomonadati; phylum Pseudomonadota; class Gammaproteobacteria; order Vibrionales; family Vibrionaceae; genus Vibrio; species Vibrio alfacsensis. Next base: position 759,962 of record NZ_AP024166.1, on the reverse strand, counting down.
CAAGGAAGCGAGATGTTACTGAGTTAACGGGAAGCCTTTCTCTATTCAATCTTTAATTTTTAACTTTCACATTTTTGAATAAGGACACATTCATGTCTACTGACTTTAAACCTGCAGAATTCGTGCAAACCATGATCAACGTGGGTGAAGCGAAAACCAACACCAGTACTCGCGATCTTCTTCTTCGCGGCACGATGGCTGGTATTATTCTTTCTCTGGCGGTTGTGGTAGCAATTACGGCGATGGTACAAACAGGCATTGGCCTTGTAGGGGCACTTGTATTCCCTGTTGGCTTTGTGATTCTCAGCGTCATGGGCTATGACTTAGTGACCGGCGTTTTCGGCCTTGCACCATTAGCGAAGTTCGCCAATCGTCCTGGCATCACGTGGAATCGCATCTTCCGTTGTTGGGGACTTGTTGGTTTGGGTAACCTAATCGGTTCTCTGATCGTTGCTTACCTAGTGGCTATCTCTTTGACTGGTAACTTCTCTCTAGAATTAAATGCAGTAGCGAAGAAATTTGTCGCGGTTTCTACCGCACGTAGCCTTGGTTTCGAGAATATGGGTATGGACGGATGGATCACGTGTTTCGTACGCGGCATCTTCTGTAACCTAATGGTGTGTCTAGGCGTTATTGGCAACATGACCGCTCGTTCAGTGTCTGGTCGTGTGGCAATGATGTGGTTCCCAATCTTCATCTTCTTCGCGTTAGTATTTGAGCACACAGTCGTAAACATGTTCCTATTCCCACTAGGTATGATTCTAGGTGCGGATTTTGGCATTGCGACATGGTTGAACTTCAATCTAATCCCAACCATTTTGGGTAACATTGTTGGTGGTCTAGTGATGACATGTATTCCACTGTACCTAACTCACGCAAAAACTGCGCCTTCTATCAATGCGCAGGACGAAGTAAAAGCAGATCCTGCAATGGCTAAATAACCATTAACTGGTAATTCGCTTAAGGGTAATTCGCTTAATATGGTCCCGCTTCTGGATGGGCGGGACTGTTCTCTAACTTGGATTTCAATTTTTAACTTTCACTTTCGCGACATATTTTATTGGTTTAGCTATAAAAAGTAATAACTCCTTAGAGTGGTTTTAGCCCTAAGTGAATAATGCGAGTGTTACTCTTTATATCTAAATTTTTCGATAGGCGTTGATATGACTACTGCTCACTCATCTTTAAACAGCGGCTTTGTTTCTCTTGTTGGTGCAGGTCCAGGTGATCCTGATTTGCTCACAGTAAAAGGCTTAAAAGCAATTCAAGCGGCTGAAGTGGTTGTGTATGACCGTTTAGTGTCGAAAGACATTCTCGAACTAGCGCACGCATCAGCAGAGATGATTTATGTAGGTAAGAAGTTAGACTTTCATTGCGTACCACAAGATCAAATCAATCAAATATTGGTACAAAAAGCACAAGAGGGTAAGCGTGTAGTACGCCTAAAAGGTGGCGATTCGTTTATTTTTGGTCGTGGTGGTGAAGAGCTAGAACAGTTAGCCGAGTTTGGCATCAAATACGAAGTGGTTCCGGGTATTACGGCCGCTGCTGGCGCGACAGCTTATGCAGGTATTCCTTTGACGCATCGCGATCACGCACAGAGCGTTCAATTTATTACAGGACATGTACAAAAAGATGGCCGTGAGATTGAATGGCACTCATTAGCACAGTCAAATAACACGCTTGTGTTCTATATGGGACTCAAACAAAGTGGTCATATCATGGATAAACTGATCACGCATGGGTTAGCCCCTGAAATGTCGTGCGCTATTATCGAAAATGGTACGCGACCAGAGCAACGAGTGTTTCAAGGAAAGTTGAGTGAATTGGCGAATATGGCTGAGAAAGCAGTAAGCCCGGCATTGATTGTAGTTGGTAGCGTTACTCAGCTGCACAACAAACTGGATTGGTTTGGCAAACGCTAACTTTCCAAAAGCAAATTTCCTAACAGCTAGGTCTCATAATAGCCAAGTTTCATAATAGCTAATCCTCATAAAAACTAATTCTCATAATAAATAAGCGTCATAGCAGCTAAGTTTCATCATAACTTGGCTGCACATGGCTAAACGTTAGATAGCACAAGGGCTGCGTTTCTGTTGCATTTCTCTTTTTCGCATTGGCATTTGATCAATGAGGTTATTGATGAATTGCCAATCGGTTTTTGCGCCCCAGCGGTGTTTTTCTTCACCGTCTTTGCCTAGTAGAATTGCAGTGTGTTGACCTTGCTTTACTTGGTAGAGCTTGGCAAGCATCTTCAAATCGAATTCTTCTTTTAACCACGCCGGCTGGGTAAACCCATCTTCAGCAATCACCAGTGTGACAATGTCACGGTCTTCGAGTTCGCATTCGTTCATCAAGGCTTCGAGCAAAAACTGCTTAACGTGGTCATCATTAGTCGGTGCAAAATACAGCACACTTCTATGTGGCCAGTATTGACCATGTGACGGATAGCCAAAAGCAGCAGTGGACACGAGGCACGAAACCAACAGAGCGAGTACTTTGTGTATCATGACATTACTCCTTTAAACGCGAACAACAAGTCTGGTCACGCTTGTAAACCAAGTCACTCTTGCTGAACTAAGTCTTTGACAAAGGCACCTTGAGATTACTTGTCTATATACGTAAGTTTAGTGGAAATCGCTCATTGTGCTTTTGGACAAAGTCGCTTAGGGTATGCAGCAAAAGATAAGGCGTATGAAATAGATGAGTTCGGAAAATAAACAAACAGTCGCAATTCTTGCTGATGTGCAGAATGTGTATTACACCTGCCGAGAAGCGTATCGCGCTAATTTTGACTACAACCAATTCTGGTATGTGGCGACACAGGACAAACATGTGGTCAGTGCTCGCGCTTATGCTATTGCTAGTAACGATCCTAAACAGCGTCAATTCCATCATATTTTACGTGGTGTAGGCTTTGAAGTGATGCTAAAACCTTTTATTCAGCGCAGAGATGGTAGCGCTAAAGGGGATTGGGATGTTGGCATCACGCTCGATGCGATAGAGATTGCTCCAGAGGTAGACGAAGTGATTCTGGTTTCTGGTGATGGTGATTTTACGATGTTAGTTGAGCGTATCCAGCAACGTTTTAATAAGAAAGTCACTGTTTATGGCGTACCGAAGCTCACGTCTCAGACTCTTATAGACGCGGCGGACAGTTTTATTGCAATAGAAGATGATTTTTTGCTGTAGAAAGTGATTTTTTGCTGCAGACGGTGATTGGCTGTAAAGAGTTATTCGTTGTAATTTCTTTTTTTTGTAATCGCTTATTTGTGGTGATGAATGTTAAGAACAGAGGTGAATTGATCGCACGATCAATTCACCGTTGTGATGCCGTAGAACTGATGAACGTCGACACTTGTTCAACTCTACGGATTAGCGAAAGTTATTAACTTTGCTCACCAACCTCACTTTCTACCGCGTTATCAGCACCTTGCTCAACTGCTTGGTTTTGCTCTTCTGCTTCCATTTTTGCACGTTCAGCTTTAGAGATGTAACGAGGCTTGTTGCTTTTGTGCAGTTTTGAATTCTGCTTCTTTAGCTTTGATTTTAAAATTTGGTTGATTTTCTTCTTGCGGTTCATGGTGTTGGTCCTTTAATTTAGCGGGGCAGAATAGTGATTTTTCCGCTAAGTTACAAGCCTAATGGATACCCTATGAGAACACTTTATACAGAGCGCCTAATACTACGTCTTGTTAGTGTAGAAGATGCGCCGTTTATTTTAGAGCTCTACAACCAACCAGACTTTTATCGTTTTGTTGGAGATAAGCAAATTCGCTCCCTTGAAGAAGCGGAACGTTATATTCAAGATAACATGCTACGCATGCAAGAACGGAAAGGTGTGAGTTTGTTGGTCGTTGAAACCAAAGCGAATAACCAGCCAATTGGGATTTGTGGTTTGGTGAAGCGTGATACTTTAACCGCGTTTGACATTGGTTACGGCTATTTGCCAGCTGCTTATGGTAAAGGCTATGCCATTGAGGCTGCGCAAGCGGTAATGCGTCATGCGCGAGATGGAATGCAAATAGAAAACTTGGTTGCCATCACCAATAATGACAATCTTCGTAGTATTTCGTTGTTAGGTAAGCTCGGCTTCCAGTTTGAACGTGTCGAGCAAACTTACGACAATGTTAGAACGTTACAGCTTTACACTATGGCATTGTAGTTCAACGTTGTAGTTTGACGTTGACTTAGATTTCGGTCGAGGCTGATTTAGTGTAAGGTTTATTTAGTTTAAGGCTGATGTATGAGCGACATTTTAATCGGTAAACTTGCCACTGAATTTAAAACCGTCAAGGCGATGGTAGAGGTTTATTGCAAAGATCACCATGGTACTCGTCATCATGACGGTGGTGGGCTTTGTGTAGAGTGTCGTGAATTATTGGAATACGCAGAAGTGCGACTAGATCGTTGCCCGTATGGGGAAGATAAGCCGACGTGCAATAAATGTCCAATTCACTGCTATAAACCAGAGCCAAAAGAGCAAATGCGGTTGGTTATGCGTTATTCGGGGCCAAGAATGTTACTCAAACATCCTATTTTGGCCATTCGTCACTTAGTGCATGAGAAACGGCGCGTTCCGGAAAAACCGATTGCCAATGCATCTAACCGACATCGAAGAATGAACAAATAAAAACGAGGACACTAGGTCCTCGTTTTTATTATCATGATTTGGTTAGGATTATAAGCCGGCAGCCATTTGGTGCTTTGATTTGGTCGCGGCAAGTAACATGTAGATGCACGTAGCAAGTAAAGCCGCGAACAAGTAACCCAACAAGCCGTGCATTTGACCCATGAATTTATCCGCAACGACAGGGCCAGCAACAGAACCAATGCTGTAGCTGAACAACATCACTTGAGCGGCTGATACGATAAAGCGCTCGTCTAAACCCTCACAACCTAAGTTAATCGCGATTGGGTAAAGGGCAAAAGTTGCCATGCCTAATAGGAACAGTGATGCCGCAAGCACTACCGCTGACGAAGAGATGAACGTCAGACCGATAGAGAAAATACCGAGAATACAGAAAAACGCCATTAGTACGGTGCGGCTCATGTACTTGTTTAATGCGGTAACCATAGGTTGAACTAACATACCGCCAAGAATGACAAGTGCCATCAGCGTACCAATGTCTTGGTGACTGATCTTGCGGTTCGCAAGTTCTACCGGCATTAGACCATAGATTGCACCAAGCGTTAGACCCGAAACCACACAACCAATAATAGCAGCATGGTTGAGTTTAGAAATTTGCTTAAACGATAGCGCCATTGATTCTTGGCTGTTTGGTTGTTCACAATCGATGAACATCAGCACAAGCATTGCGATTAAGATTAATGTCGTGATCGCAATGAAAGGTACGCCACCACTCACGCCAAGAATGCCAATACCAAATTGGCCTAGTGCTGAACCACCGTAAAGTGACAGCATGTAAAGACTTAAACGTTTTGCGCGAGAGGATTCGTCACCAGACATTAACCAAGATTCAACAATGACAAATACCCCCGCAACTGCAATACCAGCAATGAAACGTGCAAGTAGCCAAACCATACCATTCGGTATAAGTGGTAAGATTACGATAGTTAGCGAGAATGCCGCTAAACAGCCGATGAACGCTTTGCGATGGCCAACACTATGCACGATGCGCTCAAAGAAAATTGCACCGAACAGTAGGCCACCATAGAACACACTCGCCAACCAACTCGCGTAATCAGCAGAGATGTTGTATTCACCAAGCATAAGAGGGATCAAGCTCATCAAATAGCCTGATGCCACTGCATAAAGAGACAGTGCTACGACAGGAACTGTGACTCGTGGTGATGCTGAAGGAATGGCTGTGTTTTCCAATGTTTTGCGCCTATAAATTAAGTAAAAATCAGGGGTTATGCGGCGCGAATATGAGGCTAATTAATAGGCAAGTAAAACGATTATTTTCATCCGTGTCGATAAAATAAATTTATCGATATTCTATGAGGAATTCATGCATAAAAACGCCAGCTTGAGGGCCAAGCTGGCGTGTGAAATTACTTATTAAGTGCTTGATTTAACCATTGTTCAAATTGGTTTTTTGGCAGCGCTCCGTTGATCATGTCGACACGTTGTCCATCCTTGAAAACCATAATAGTCGGGATACTACGAATACCAAACTGTGCGGCGAGTTGTTGTTCTGTTTCTGTATCAATCTTGACAAAACGAACGTTTCCGGCCTGATCTTGTGCCACATCAGCGAAAACAGGGGCAAAACCGACGCAGGGATTACACCATGGCGCCCAAAAATCGACCACTACTGGTGTGTTACTTTGCAACAGTGCTGAAAAGTTATCGACAGTACCCTCAATCGGCGTACCGTCAAATAAAGCGCTCTTGCATTTGCCGCAGTTTGCTGACTCAGCAACACGTTCATTGGGAACACGATTTAAACCGCCGCAAGACGGGCAACGAGTTTTAAACGATGACATGACTTCTTCCTTTATGACAACTTGATGAAAACATGACTTATCAGCCTGCTTCATTATTTGTATACTTAATTTTTAGCCTGCTACAAAATAAAAGTAGCAAGTCTTTATTTGGACCTAAACAGGTTCTAAGAAATTTCATTAAAATACAACAATAAATAGGTCTGCGATGACAAATTACTATGCTGAAATTACTGGTTGGGGAAAATGCCTCCCGCCAGCTACGCTCTCAAACGATGACCTTAGTACTTTCCTTGAGACCTCTGACGAATGGATTCGGACTCGAACAGGCATTGAAAACCGTCGCATTAGCCATGTAAATACCTCGGATATGGCCACCGTAGCTGCGCAGCATGCAATGGCTCGGGCAGGGGTAGAAGCGAGCGATATAGATTTGATCATTGTGGCGACATGCTCGCCAGATTCACTCATTCCCAATATTGCTTCTAAGGTGCAACAAAACCTTGGTATCCGCTCTGCTGCGGCATTCGATTTAAACGCGGCATGTACAGGTTTTGTGTATGGCCTTGAAACCGGAACGCGTTTGATTCAGTCCGGCAATTACCGTAACGCAATCATCATTGGTGCAGAACGCCTTTCTTTTTACATTGATTGGGCAATGCGTGATACCGCTGTGTTGTTTGGTGATGGTGCCGGTGCTGTTGTACTGACACGCACAGAGCAAGAAACGGGCTTACTGCAATCACAAATTGGCTGTGATGCAAAAGGGCGCGATATTCTTTCTGTACCAAAGTTTGGTACTTGCATGGACCGTTTTGCTGAAGACAACGGTTACTGGGACTTCAATTTTGTTGGTCAAGAGATCTTTAAGCGTGCAGTAAAAGGCATGGGACTTGCTGCAAAAACGGTGTTGAAAGCATCTCAACTCTCTACGGACCAAATAGATGTGGTGATTCCGCACCAAGCAAACATTCGTATTATTCAAACCTTGTGTGATTTATCGGGTATCCCACAAGAAAAAGCGTTTGTGAACATCCAGAACTATGGCAATACATCGGCTGCCACAGTGCCAATCGCATTATGTGAAGCATTAGAGCAAGGTCGAGTAAAACCTGGCGACAACATGCTTCTTGCTGCATTTGGTGCAGGTCTTACTTGGGGCGCGGCTGTTTTAAAATGGGGTGACCGCGTAACGCCAATTTCAGAAAGTGACGCAGCTCTAGCAGAATCGGATAAGTCTGCGCTTGAGTTACTTGAGCGAGCGATCAAACTGTGCAACGAACGTCAGCGATAAATGCAGCTACTTATTAGCCTCAACTCATGATGGCCTAAAGCTGATACCAAGTTGAGATTAAATATAGAGAGGGAGCGATGACGCTCCCTTTTTGTATGGCACAAAATCGGAACTACTTTTTTCGTGCGAGCTTATGATGTGCTCGTGAGAAGTGGTCAGCACAGAATGCGCCGACAATAGAAAGTTCGCCTGCCAAGCATAACCCTGCGGCAACTTCTGCTAATGCTTTGGCTTTTCCGTTGCCGTGCAATCCAAGGATATCAAGACAGGCTTTTTGAGTTGGAAGTCCGGTACCACCGCCAACAGTTCCGACCATAATATTGGGAAGTGTCACTGAAGCGTAGAGATTCCCATGGGTATCGACGTCCATTCGAGTGATACCAACGGCAGACTCCGCGACACACGCCGCATCTTGACCGCAAGCGATGTATAACGCGGTAAGGGCATTAGCATAATGAGCATTAATGCCAATTGAGCCACTCAACAACCCACCAACCGTGTTCATTTCCCCAAACTTGACCATGCTTTCTGGCGTGGTATGTAAATACTTTTCCACCAAGTTGGCTGGAATGGTCACTTCGGCGGAGACTTTTTTCCCGCGTACAGAACGCAACGTGTGTGAGTTTGCTTTTTTATCGCCAGATAGATTGCCATCTAAGAATGCGTCAGTAGGAGTGACAGGGCTGTTCTGCAGAATGTAGTGGAACACTTTATGCGTGGCAATCGTGACCATGTTTTGTCCCGACGCATCACCAGTAACGTATTCGAATACCAAGTAAACATGATTTCCCTCAATACTCACATTGATGTCTTTTAATTTTCCGTGCGTAGTCGTGGATTCCGCTTCTTTACGAAATGCATCATATTGCGTCACGACCCAACTTACGAACTGGGCCGCTTCAGCGAGCGTTTGAAAACCAAATACTGGAGTACGGCTGACGCCCTCACTGATTAACAATGCACTCGCACCACCAGCGGCGGTGATTAGGTTTGCTCCACGATTGTAGGACGCCACTAAAGCCGCTTCCGTTGTCGCAAGTGGAACGAGGAAATCATCGTTGGCAAATGACCCATTGATGCGTAATGGCCCAGCTATGCCAACTGGCACGTTGACGGTTCCAATAAAGTGCTCAATATTATTGGCGTATGCTTGGCTGTGGGACTGAGTGAAAGGATCCAGCAAAAGATCTTTGTTCGTCAACGATTCAAGAACATGCCAACGACGCTTAAGATGTTTATCTGTGAGACCTGCACTTAGGCACAACTTTTTCGCTGCTGGGTGATATTTCGGTTCTAATGCCGATTGTAGTTTTTGACTGCTTTCCATATCAGAGAGTGCAGAGCGGTTCCTTGCGCTGTCTAAGTTTAGTTTCGGCATACAAACATTTCTTTATGAGTTTGGCTTGAAATTGTAGTGATACGAAGCTTGATTACAATGCTCTATATACGTTTTGCAACAAAACCATCCGGTGTCATGGGTTTGCGTGCTTTAGGAAAAACACTGGAGTGGTGGATTGGTCGTATTTGTCGATAATTATCGAGCTTACTATGGTCGTTAACTCTCTGAAATACGGTTACAAATTAGTTTCCTCATTGTAAGAGTTACTTTTGTGAGCGTGATAAATTGAGAAAATTTCATCATGTCAAATTTGTGTAAAGTGTTTGAGCTACTTTAATTCCGGTCAGAATTTCATGAGCTGAACGTCAACAGTGGCGTAAAATGGTAAATAACTTGGTGCGGACGACGGCATAATAGCCACACGTTTTCAATTGAGGGCAAGACATGATTGTTTATTTTCGAGTAAAAGATGTAGAAGTGCTTTGTGATGAAATCGACCTAGCAACGCTAATGCAAGCAAAACTCAAACAATTACCAAAAATGAAGCCTCAAGCGGACTGAGCATAGATAAACACTTAGCATAGATAAGCACTGAGCATAGATTAGCAATATCATGCACCTGAAGCATTCAGTGCGATGGATTGTTTATATACTTTAGGAGATAGCCCGGACACTCTTTTAAATGCACGTGAGAAGTGCGAAATACTCGTATAGCCAAGTTGATTGGAAATATATGTGAGAGAGTGTCCTTCTTCCATTAATTCACAAGAAACGGAAAACATTAAAGACTCTTTTACGTGACGAAAAGAGGTACTTTCATTCTGTAACTTCCTCTGAAAAGTGCGGACAGAATAATTGAGTATGTGGGCGGCATCGTCGATAGATAAATTTCGTTCTCGTACGTATGGTCGTAAAAGTTCAAACACACTATCGGTAAAACTGGTATGCCATTGGATTTTCCTAGGCTCCTCACTCAGTTGTGATTCGGTTATTTGAATTGGGGTATTTAGTACACTTTTGGGTAGCAGTACGCCTGTTTTTTCTTGACCGATGAAGATCTGGCATGAATTCGGGAGTGCACTTTTTACAACATCCCCACAATGACTCTGCAAGCGTATTTTTGTTGGTGTCCATGAAGAGTTTGTGAGTATGCGAATTAACTCAATAATGTAAATAACGGCAAAAGTTTCCGACCAATCTGAGACTTGAGTGTCTCTCTCTTCAGAGAATCGGCAAAACCAGGAATGATCATGAATGGTTTCAAAAGTAACGAGACTACCAGGAGAATCCAAACTAAAGATGTCATTGATATGCTGCATGGCATCGTTAATGGTCGGGAATTGCGTAAACTGATGCAAGACATTGGGTATGATTCTTCGGCGAAAAACAAACCCTAACAAATCTGTGAATTTGGTAACACCGAATTGCGTTGAGGTGAGATGTATTAATCGTTTGATGGATTTAGATGGGATGAAGTCACTGTCAGTTTGAAACAAGTCAGCAGGTAACCCCGAATCGTGAAGCAGTTTGTGTTTGTCTAAGCCGTAATCTGCAAATACCTCGACGAGAATTCGTGCGTAGTTAGTTTGGACAACGGGTAAATGAAACGTTTGATTCGGCATTAATGGGAACTCCTTTTCCATCCGAATAACTTTGAAGAACTCCGGTATATCAAGTTTTTATGTTAGTTCAAAATGAACCATTTTAGATATAGCTCTCTAATTTCATTTGAAAATATTGAACCTTCATCAGGACGGTATATTCTTAAAATTGTTCGATCTATTCAATGGCAGAGGAAAGTATGTCCGAGAACGAAAAAGATAACAAGCCAACGGAAGTGGCAGAAGATACAAATACGAATAAGAAAGATAAAGTCAAAACGATCACCAATTATCTGATTCTATTTATTGTCTTTATGTTGGGGTTTAGCATTATATCAGATCGCATTATCCCGATTACGGACAATGCACGAGTAAAAGGCTATATCGTTCCCATCAAACCTCAGGTTTCCGGCAATGTGCAGGATATTCGAGTTCAGCCTAACCAACTTGTTGAAGAGGGCGATGAGTTGGCCATTATCGACAAATCTGACTATGAGATAGCGGTTCAGCAAGCGGAAGAAAACTTAGAAATTGCTGGGCAAAATGTCGGAGCACAGACGGCGAATATTGCCTCTGCGCAAGCTCGATTGACTTCTGCAATAGTAGAACGTCAAAACACGGAAGCCCAAGCAAATCGAATCTTAGCTATGGCTGAAAAGGGCGTGGTATCAAAGTCTGATGCTGATGAAGCAAGAGCCGCTTTAGCAACAGCGAGAGCTAACGTGGTGAATGCGCAAGCTGATTTAGAAAAAGCAAAACAGCAGCTAGGTGAAGAGGGTGAAGAAAACAGCCAAGTGAAAGCGGCATTACTGGCTTTAGAGCAAGCGCAGTTGAACTTAGAGCGCACGGTTATTCGAGCTCCGACGCAAGGTGGTGTTTCTAACTTTAGTTTGACAGAGGGATTTTACGCTTCTGTTGGTCAGCCGATTATGACGTTTGTTTCTACCGAAGATATTTGGATAGAAGCCTACTTCCGTGAGAATAGCCTAGGGAACATCACGATTGGTGATGAAGTAGAAATCGCACTTGATTTTGTTCCAGGAAAAGTCATCAAAGGCAAAGTGAGCAGTATCGATTGGGGTGTTGATTGGGGGCAGAATCAGCAAGCAGGTAAATTGGCACAAGCGAATCAACAAACGGGTTGGTTACGTCAAACACAAATGTTGCCTATTGCGATTGAGTTTGATCGTGAGGAAGTCAGTGGAATGCTGCGCGTCGGCGGTCAAGCGGATGTGATTGTCTATAGTGGGAACAACTTTGTTTTCAACGCAATAGGCAAGCTATGGATTCGCATAAAGAGTGTGTTGTCTTATGTCCGATAAAGATCGCATAGATAATGCCACTCAGCGTCGCATATTGCGCTTTACGATAGGGGTGAGTCTGGCCGTGTTTCTTGCGGCATGGATTAATTGGTCACTGGCGTTTGTTGCGCCAGTGTTCACCGCAAAGTTTTTGGTCGATAAACCTAAGGCGCATAAAGAAACCGTCTATGAATTGTTATTGGCAATGATTGCAACAATGGGGCTAGGGTTGCTTCTTTCAGGAGGCATTACGCAATACCCCATCATATTGTTGCTGGCTGTCGGCTTGATGATGATTTGGGGCTACTACCTATTCACAGATCCTAAGTGGAACTTATTTGCGACTATCTTATTGATAGCGGTATTGATGCTGCCGTTTATGGCAATCGGAAACCCAGCGATGTCGGTGATTCTCGCGGGAGGGTTGGCCACATCGGGTGCGGTTGCCGTTTTGATTTTTACTCTAATGCACATCTACTTACCGGAACCAGAAAGTCAGTTTGAGGGATATGCAAAGCCACCAATTGGTGCTCAGCAGCGCTGGCATGCTTCTTTTAGAGCGATGTTGATTTCGTTTCCACTGGTTTGCTTCTTTTTTATCTTTCAGATATCGGAAGCTTTACTCACGATGATGTTCGTTGCGTTGCTCTCTTTAATGATTACCGCCGAAAAATCGGTCAAGTTGAGTGCGTTTTTGATCATCAGTAACGGTATTGGTGGATTACTAGCAATTGCCGCGTTCTCGATACTGGCGATTGTACCCAATATCTGGTTTTACACCGCGTTTATTGCGTTGTTAGCAATAATCATTGGCAAAAAAATATACACAATACCGGAAAAAGCCCCCGTATATGCGACGGCATTCAGTACATTACTTGTTCTTATTGGCAGTACGTTAATGAGTTCCGGCGATATCGACAGCAATACATTTGTCCGAATCTTCCAATTAGTGATGGTCGGGACATACATGATTGTCGCATCGCTATTTTTGGAAACCCGACAATGGAAGTTCTTGCAAACATAACCGTTTAAAGAGTTAAAAGGTAACGCTATGAAAGCTTCAAATGATTTCTCGAAACAGGCGATAGACGCTGCAATTAAGATCGGAGCCGTAGCGTTACTGATCTGGTGGTGTTTTTCGATCTTGAGCCCTTTCATTATGCTGGTGGTTTGGGGGGGAATTATTGCGATTGCTCTTTATCCTGTCGCGATGTCATTGCATAAACGTTTAGGCGTTTCAAAAGGCAAGGCGAGCGCATTAATTAGTACGGTAGGGGTGTTACTACTTTTGATCCCACTTATTGCACTCTCATCAGGGATTTACACGAGCGCAACTGAAGTGGTGACTGGTCTTCAAGACGGCACGCTTGTCGTTCCTAAACCACAAGACAATTTGAAACAAATCCCATTTGTTGGGGATCAGGTATATGCTGCGGTTAACTATGCTTCGACCAATATGGAAGGATTTCTCGTTAAGTACGGTGAGCAAGTGAAAGGCTTCTTGTCACAAACAGCCTCAATCGTTGGATCTGTCAGTGGTGGTTTTGTCCAATTTATCATTTCAACCATGATTGCGGGAGCATTCATGAGTAACGCTGACGTTTGCCAAAAAGGTTTTACCAAATTGGCAGACCGCCTTACCAACAAGAAAGGTGAAAGGCTAGTCAATCTCTCAAAATCAACGGTTCGCAGTGTTGTACAAGGTGTTATCGGCGTTGCATTGATTCAATCGGTCATGGCAGGTGTGGGCATGGTCGTTGTTGGCGTACCCGCTGCGGCATTATGGATGGTTGCCGTGATTTTAGTTGCCATTGTTCAATTGCCGCCAATCTTGGCTCTAATTCCTGCCATTATCTATGTATTCAGCGTCGAATCTGCGTTAGTTGCAGGGCTATTTTTAGTGTGGTGTATTTTAGTCAGCGCGAGTGACGCTGTACTTAAGCCTGTACTTTTAAGCCGTGGTTCAGATACGCCGATGCTTGTAACACTGTTGGGGGCACTTGGTGGTATGGCGATGTCTGGTATCGTAGGTCTGTTCGTCGGTGCGGTTGTGTTGAGCCTGACTTATCAGTTAATGGTGAATTGGTTGGATGAAGATACTAGTGATGTAAATCATGGTATCGAGCGCAAGGAGGAAATAATCGATGAGGAGGCATCGTGAAACCAGTAACGGGACAAGATAATTTCTATTTTCTATTTTTTGCTTTGATAGCACTGTTCTTTGGCTGTGCTGCGATGCATCAATTCTATCCGGACGGGCAAGAAACCGTCCTTGCATTGCTTATTGTGACATTGGGCGCATCAATCGCTGGCGTTAATCGCGCTCACAAGGGCAATCGTACATGGTATGGTGTATTGCTCATTGTTACCGTGATTTCGTATGGGATGTCCTTTTTAGAGCATTTGGATTTATCCATTTTGACATTGGGTGCATTGCTCATATTTCTGTTCTCCCACATATACTCTGCGTTAAAGCAAGTCGTCCTGACTACATCGGTAACAACGAACCACATTATTGGCTCTATCTGTATCTACTTATTGTTGGGGTTGGCGTGGGCGGTGATTTATCTCTTAGTATTGGAGCTCTTCCCAAGTTCATTTACAGGGTTAGAAGCAAAGCCTTGGTTATCAAATCTGTTTAATGCGTTGTACTTCAGCTTTATAACGTTAACGACAGTCGGGTACGGGGACATATCACCGACGGTGCCAGTTGCTCAGTTTTTTGTATTCTTTGAGGCAATAGTCGGCAGTTTTTATTTGGCTATTATGGTTGCGAGTTTGGTGAGCATTCGGTTAACTCAGAATCAGAATCAGAATCAGAATCAGAGTTAGCGGTTATCGGCCAGCCGTAGATCATCATTTATAACAATACATTGAGAGAGCAGCCAGTTGGCTGCTTTTTTGTTGTGGATTTTTGCTATAGGAAAAGCAATGGGAATTATTTTATGGCGTAAAATGGTAAGAACTAGGCGTGTAAGCACAATAATATAAGTGAAACATTTCCTAAAGGTAACAATAATGATACGCAAAGCCATAATATTGACGATGCTAATATCTAGCAGTTCATCTGCAAATTTACATATATGGAATAAAAGGGATTATAAATCTTACACTGATATGTCAGATGTTGAGTTTGTTTTAAAAAATAAATATCACAAGAAAGCTGATTATTATTTGAGAATTGATGATAAAAGATTTGATAATAAAATCACATTAGAACCGGAACAAGAAATCGCTCTTAATGTTCGTGTCAAAACTCCACCCGGCGAAACAACGAAAAAGAAAATTTGTACGCGTATGGTTACTGGCACTCCACATAGCTATGAGGTCTGCTCAAATATTACTTTAATAAGGTATTAAATAATGAACTTACAAGCGTTATTACGTAACGCTGTTCTTGGTTTTATATTGTTAATAAGTAGTTTTGTTAACGCAAATCCGATTCCTAGTGTATCGAATCCCTCAGGGACAGACCGTATTCGAACCTCAGAGGGGGCAACGTGTGAACAAGCGGTATCAACGGGTAGAACATTTCAGATTGGTACTTATGGGGCGTCAGGCCAAGAAGACAGCGATAACTATTATGACAATTACTATGAACAGAACCAGGATGAGGCGGGAGTATACGCCGCACTGACTTTTCAGTTTGGTGGTGAGGACCGGGTAGATTGTACTCGTCTTTATGAGTTTGAATTGAGAGAACGTAAGCGACAGGAAGAGCTCGCACAGGCAGAGCATGAATTAAAACTGATGCAGATTGAAGCTGAGAAGCAGAGATTGATGCAAATGAAACAAACCCAAACTACTTTTTCGGAGTAATTATGAATATCAAAAACGCTAAGTTATCTAAAGCTGTCTTACTGGCTTTATTCGTAACCGCAGGCGTACACGCGCAACCACCAGGACATGAAGACGCAACGAGTGAAGATGTCACGTTTAGCGCGACGGTTGAAGAACAATGCGGTATTGATGTGACGGTAGCAAATGCTAATCTTGCATTTGGAGATGCCTATAATGATTCTAAAGCGCAGGTGAAGCTTATTAATAATGAGGAGGATGGTTCAATTAAGTTAAAGCTTGAACCTATAAAACCCCATGAAATAGGAGATGACATTAAAAAAGAGGATGTTTGGTTTCAATCAGGCGGTGTGCATCAAGCAAATATGAATGCGAGTGATTGGGAAGATGGAATAGATTATTCTAGAGATGATATAAGAAGTAATAATCTCGTTGATCTATCTGCAAGAATTAATATCGATGAAAGCAATATGGATGCTGATGACTATGCCTTGGTTACAAATTGGGTCATTGAGTGCGATTAGTGAATCTTAGTTTAATTTTGGCCCTTTAATTAGGGCTTATTTATTATGAAAAAACACCTTTTTACTTTATTTATATTATCAATAAGTAGTGTCAGTTTTGATACTGAATCTGCAAATGTTCGTTTTCATAAACGAATAGACGAATCGTGCGGGATTGAAGTTATTAAAGATCATGGCGAGATAAGCTTTGGGCATCGTTACGGGCATGATTCTCTATCTTTAAAGTTACTGGCTAATCAGCGAGATAAACGCCTTGTCTTTCGTTTGTCATACATCAATGTAGAGATGGGGGCGGAAACGATCAGTCATGACAAAATTCATTTTAAAGTAGAAACACCGGATCGATTTGTCGGTAATGTCGATTATTGGCGACAAGGCATTGAAATCAATCAAGAACAACTCGACTCTAGTAAGCAAATTCGGATCAGTGCGCGAGTAGACCTTAACGAATATCAAATGCCTGCAGGAGAGGTTACTCTCAATATGGAATGGCATTTAGATTGCTATTGATGACAATCAACAGACTAATGCTTAAACTTGAAAAATTATCGGTAATTTGAAAATGATAGATCGTATGGCAAATCCTGACATTCCTTTAGTGCATTCAGAAGAAGTGAAACTATTTGCGACCTTGCTCAAACAGCTAGATGGCGACCTTCACTTGCTGCTTGAATCTGCCAGAATGCCGCAGGACATTTTATCTAACCACTCTTTGGATGCATTTGTACCAGAAAGTGCATTAAAGTCGGTGTTTCAGATCTTAGGTGAGCAAGCCTCGCAAGATAAATTTTCTCTGCTGACATGGACACTGTGCCACGATATCTATGTTCCACGTTTTGCCAATCAAATTACTCAAACGCAATCGCTACGAGCTGCACTGACAGAAGTTGCTGAGTTACTCAATAGTGTTTCGGATAATGTAAAATTAACCATCGAATCACATGGTGGAAAATTTTGGCTCGTTCGAGAAAAAGAACATGTAGAAAAAGATTGGTTTCGTTATGCAGAAATGTTTTCCGCAATGTTTATGAATGAGCTGATTAAAAAACTGGTTGGGCACCAATGTAAATTGAATGAAGTGGGGGTTCAAGACCTTGAATCTGAGCCATTTCGTCAGTTACCAGGATTTAAACATGCACAATTTTATACAGGTAGATCGGTTACCGCTATCTCATTGCCTAGCGACAGGCTTGATAAGCCGATCAATTTTATACCGAATCGAGAGCAATTTTTATCACATAAAGAAATTTTTAAACCCAATCAAACGAGCTGTAATCAATTTAGTGCTGCATTGGCAAAAGCACTAACCCCATATCTATCGATGGGTAAGGTCTCAATACAGTTTGCAGCAGAACTTCTAGATATGAATGCTCGGACAATACAACGTCGTTTAGCGAACGATAAGACAACATATCGCGAAGTGATAGAGCGTTTAGTATTGAATCAGACTTTAGAACTGCTCGCAGACAACGATCTAAGTATTACACATATTGCACTGAAAACGGGCTATTCTGATTCTGCTCATTTTACTCGTGCGTTTAAACGTATGATGAACACCACACCAAAAGCGTATCGCCAATCTTTGATATAAGCGATCTTAGTAAACAACTTGTGGTGGTTATATTTATTTTACAATTAATCCAAGCGCTTAACCTATGTCGCATTTTATACGAAACTGGTTTGACCTACCTTATACCTTTACCTATCTTTGATGTGAACAATTTGTTTCATATGTAATTTTTTAAATTTTCATTGAGACGTTTGCTCCATAGTACTTACATCATAACAAGTGTCGTTATGGGGAATGGACTCTAAATTAAGATAGGTGTGATAATGGAAATCTCAAAGGCGAAACTCTCTCTCGTTGCGTTGTCATGTTCGCTTGCTTTTAATGTGAATGCGGCTTCAACCTTGTTCACAAATGTCGATGTGTTCAATGGCACTGAGGACAAAATACATAAAAATCAGAATGTACTTGTTGTTGACAACCTGATCAAAGAAATCTCATCAAAACCGATTAAAGCTGATAAACAAACCACAACGATCAATGGAGAGGGAATGACAATGATTCCTGGCCTGATCGATATGCACTCTCATATGTGTATTCAAGAGGGGATGCTAGTTGGCCGTGATGGTTATGATCAAATGGCAATGGGTGCGCGCGCACACGTATCGATGATGCAGTATCTCGATCAAGGCTTTACTACTGCCCGAGATGCAGGGTGTAACATTCTAGGAATGGCAAAAGCGGTCAACAATGGTTTGATTGATGGACCGCGACTATTCCCTGCTGGTGGATTTTTAAGTCAAACTGGTGGTCATGCTGATACCGGTAGTTTTAATGATGTCCCGGGACGTGTTGATGATCTAGAGCGTCATGGCTTTGGCTACATCGTTGATGGTGTTACTGAGGCTCGTCGTGCGGCCCGTCAAAATCTACGCTCTGGTGCCACACAAATTAAAATCATGGCTGGTGGTGGTGTCGCGAGTGAATTTGATCCGATCCACATGACTCAGTTCTCGAAAGAAGAGATGGAAGCCATTGTTGGTGTGGCAGAAGATTATGGCACTTACGTTATGGCCCATGCCTATCATGATCGCTCCGTAAACCGAGCAATTGATGCTGGCGTTAAAGTGATTGAGCACAATTTCTTGGTATCTGAAGATACGATCAAACGAATGAAAGAAGAGGGCGTCGCGCTTTCTGCTCAAGCGGTGATGTCTTTAGAAGCATTTGCTGAACCAGAAAAAATTACGTTCTTTAGTCCTGATCAAAAATCCAAAGCGGCCAAAGTTAATGCTGGTGCTAAACAGATGTTTGAATGGGCTCGCAAGCATGATGTACTTGTTGTGACTGGCGGAGATATGTTTGGTCCGGCGTACAATACACGCCAAGCAGATAACATGGTTTGGATGGAAAAAGTAGGCTTTACCCCTTATCAAATTATGAAAATGGGTACGTCAAATGCGGCTGAGGTATTAAGTTGGTCTGGCGGTATGAATCCATACAAATACGGTAAACTAGGCGTTGTAGAGCCGGGCGCTTATGCCGATGTTGTGCTAGTGGATGGTAACCCTCTGGAAGATATCTCTATTCTTAATGATTACCAAGACAAGTTTAAAGTCATTATGAAAGACGGCAAGATTCATAAGAATACCCTGTAATAAATAATGGGGGGCGCAAAAGTCCCCCAATTTTTAAATTTCCATTGTTTAGTATTTGGGTAAAGTATGAAGAAGTATGTATTAGCAGGTTTATTATTCGCTGCCTCATCGATTGCCGTTGCAGAGCAAATCAGCTGGGAACAATTACGTCCAGCGATCACACCAATTGAAGATCCGTTTCTTGCGTTAAGTGATGAGCAACTATTTGAGTTAGGTACACTCGCTAAGTATCGCCAATCCAAAGCGTTGAACGAATCACAGCTTCAAACGAAAAAAGAGATTGAATCGAAACTTCATGAAGAAGGGGTTGATGTTGATTGGTTGTTTTCGAAGAGACAAGAGATCACCGATTATCGCCGACAGATTGCGACACAACCTAATACTGATCTCACCGCCGACAGTTATGAAATTCCAGGCTTTATTACGCCCGTAGAATTTAATGATGACGTTGTCACAAAATTCTTTCTTGTTCCTACCTCTGGAGCTTGTGTCCACACGCCACCGCCACCTGCCAATCAAATCGTGTTAGTCAGTTACCCGAAAGGTTTGAAGCTCACGTCTCTTTATGAGCCTGTTTGGGTAAAAGGCGAACTAGAAATTGAAAAAGTGAAAGCCGACGTTACCTACGTAGACGGAGCTATGGATGTTGAGACGGTATACCAAATGGATGCCGATTCTATTCGAGCTTATCAATAAACCGCTTAATCAATTCATGACAGTTAAAATGATCGAAATGTACAATTGTCGTTTAATGGCAATTATCAGCTTCGTGAATCGTTAAGATTGTTATCTATCAACTTAATGAGGCCCTTTAATGAACGCATCAATCCCTAGGCTCAGTTTACTTGCACTTTCCATTGTCACTTCATCGTCTCTGTATGCTGCCAATTTTGGTAGTCCCAATACGGTTGGTAATACTTTGGCAGAGACAAAACATGAAAAAGAAAGCTGGCGCGAGTCATTGGAACAAGAGCATAACCTTACGTTTGGCCTCGATTATCAAGCATTAGGTTTATCAGCTACAGATCCTGTGACAGGAGGCAATGACTCAGCCAGTTCTGGGGTTGCTCGATTTTACGGTACTTGGAACTTGGTTGGCTTAGAGTCGGGCAACGTAGGCGGATTAGTTTGGAAAGTTGAACATCGTCATTCATACAGTGAGTTAGCCCCAAAAGAATTTGCTTTTATTGGTGATGGCTTAGGTTATGCCGGCATGATCGGTTCGGCGTACAGTGATCAAGGGATGCGTTTAACTAACTTGTATTGGAAGCAGAGTCTCAACGGTGGTAAGACAACGTTTATTGCTGGTTTTTTAGATACCTCGGATTATGTTGATGCTTATGCACTAGCAAGTCCTTGGACGGGTTTTACAAATTTGGCATTCAGTACGGGTGGTGGATCCATTGGTTTGCCGGATGATGGAATTTTAGGATTGGCTGTTGGTCATATGCTAACGGACAACATCTACATGATTGCGGGTGTCGCCGATGGTAAGGGACGCTCTGATAAGCCATTTGATGGTTTTGATACTTTGTTTAATGATCATAAGCTATTTACTTCGTTTGAACTTGGTTGGGCAGCATCACAGGATCAGATCTATACCGATAATGTACATATCACTGCGTGGCACCTTGATGGTGGAACTCAACACAACTTAACCAACCAAGAAAGCGGACAAGGGATTAATTTCTCAGCAAGCTATTTTGCGACAGAGCAATTGATGCCATTCGTTCGTGGTGGTTTCTCTGAGGGGGATGTCGCACTTTATGATCGTTCGTTAACGATGGGGATTGGCTACTTTGGTTTGGGTAAACCAACCAACAATCTTGGCTTTGCAGTGAACTGGAGTCATGTAAACGACAACCTAGAGCAAGCTTATGGCGTTGGAGACTCTGAACAGTTTACGGCTGAACTTTATTACAACATGCAGTTGAATGAATATATTCAGATCACTCCGGATATTCAGTACATCAAAGACCCTGCATTCTCCAATAAAAGCAGTACTTGGGTGATGGGCTTACGCGCAAGAATATTCATCTAGTTGATTATTGTTTTTCGCTGCCTTATTAATTGCTGTATATATAAACAGTATTTGTGTTTCTGGCTATTTTTGCCACAAAAAAGATAACACTGGTCTATTGAGGAAAGCGGCGACTTGGTGGATTTAAACTCAACAGCATGAGTACTTTGAAAGTCAGCCAAGATCATCAATGGATTGAATCTAATATATAAAAAGGGGGACGTAATGTGCCCCTTTTTCGATTAAGAATCAGAGATTAGGCTTTTGCGAACTTGTAAGTACGGTAACCACCAAGCAGGTTACGAGCTTTAAAGCCTGAATTCACTAATTGACGGTATGCAACGTTTCCGCGTAAACCCACCTGACAGTAAATCACGATCTCTTTGTCTTTAGGCAGTTCATCCATACGTTGACGGAGTTGGTCTACAGGAATGTTAATCGCGCCTTCAATAAACCCAACAGACTCCAATTCACCAGGATTGCGTACATCAAGCAACACCTGATCTTCTGACAAGTTATCAATTTCATCAAAATGGATCGCTGTAGCATCGCCTTTGATGATGTTGTTGGCAACGAAAGCTGCTTGGTTAATGACGTCTTTTGCAGAGCCATACGGTGGTGCATAAGTCAATTCAAGGTGTTGAAGCTGTTCAACCGTCATACCTGCACGCTGAGCTACTGCCATTACGTCAATGCGTTTGTCGACACCATCTTTACCTACCGCTTGCGCACCTAAAATCTGACCGGTTTTTGGATCAAACAACATTTTGAACGACACGGTTTCAGAGCCAGGGTAGTAACTTGCATGGCTCGCCGCATGAACATACACTTTTTCATAAGTGATGTTGTCACGTTTAAGCTGCTTCTCGTTCTTGCCTGTAGAAGCGACTGCCAAATCAAAGATCTTACAGATAGCAGTACCTTGCGTACCTCGGTAAGTTTCTTGACGACCTAGCATGTTGTCTGCCGCCATGCGACCTTGACGGTTAGCAGGGCCTGCTAATGGAACAAGTGTTTGTTCGCCCGTAATAAAGTCTTTTTCCTCAACGGCATCCCCAACGGCATAAATTGAAGGATCGCTAGTTTGCATGTATTCATTGGTATAAATACCACCCAGAGCACCAATTTGAAGCCCTGCTTCTTGCGCAAGTTTTGTCTCAGGACGAACACCAATCGCCATGATCAGAATATCGGTGTCCAACACATCGCCATTATTGAGTGACAGAGTTAGCTTACCTTGAAAGTGTTGATGTTCATCATTTTCACCTGCTTCTGTGTTGGCGATAGATTGATTGGCAACGTATTCAACAGAAGAGAGGGCGACACCTAAACGTAAATCGATGCCTTTCTCGCGGATCTCTGCATGTGCAAAGCCTGCCATTTCACGATCGACAGGTGTCATTACTTGATCGGCCATTTCTATTAATGTGGTTTTCACTCCTAGCTGGTGGAATGCTTCCATCATTTCTAAGCCAATAAAACCGCCACCAACAACCGTTGCATGTTCAACCTTGTTTGTCTCCATCGTTTTGATGATGCGATCCATATCTGGAATGTTACGCAGAGAATGGGTAAGCGGGTTATCAATGCCCGGAATAGGTGGTACAACAGGCCCAGCGCCAGGACTCAATAGAAGAAAATCGTAGCTTTCTTGGTATTCAGAGCCGTCAATTAGGTTTTTTACCGTGACAGTTTTGTCCTGACGGTTAATAGAAACGACTTCGTTCATGACACGAACGTCGACATTAAAACGCGCTAAAAAGCTTTCTGGGGTTTGAAGTAGCAGTTTGCTGCGTTCTTGAATATCGCCACCAATGTGATAAGGCAAGCCACAGTTGGCAAAAGAAACAAAAGGACCTCGTTCAAACATAATAATTTGTGCGTCTTCACTGAGACGACGAGCGCGAGCTGCTGCAGATGCACCGCCAGCAACACCACCAATAATCACGATTTTGCTCATGGATTTCTCCTACTGAATGATCGAAAACGCTTACACCTTACTTAATAATATTAGCATTGTCTAATTTTATTTTATCTATATTAGGGTTGACTTAATAATGTTAATTAGTAATATCTAATAAAAGTTAACGTATTGAAGAAGAGGCATAAGAATGGGCGACAGTATGCTACAAAGCGCGACTGAAGCGAGTGAGCTACTTAAAATTATGGCTCATCCAGAACGATTAATTGTGATGTGCAAGTTGATAGAGGGCGAAAAAGGGGTGGGTGAACTGTTCGAAGGGTCATCATTAAGTCAGTCGGCTTTTTCGCAACACCTCACCGTATTGAGAAAACATGACATCATCAAAGCACGTAAGGTTTCTCAGCAAGTGTTTTATTCCATTTCTGATAAAAGAGTGGGGCCGCTCATCGAAGCGTTTAATCACGTTTTTTGTAAACAGTAATTCAAACTTTTATTTTGGGGGTACTTATGTTCGAAGTTCCTTGGATGTCGCTCATTGGCGGCGTAATGGTTGGCGCATCAGCCGTGATATTGATGCTATTCACTGGTAAGACTGCAGGGATAAGCGGGATCTTAAATGGCGCGGTAGAAAATACTGATCGCATTTGGCGAATCGTGTTTTTGCTTGCCATGGCATTGGGTGGACTTTTCGCATTCTATGTTATGCGTGGCCATGTTCCAGAACAATACAGTGATTCGTTGCTTCTGGTCGTACTGGCGGGTCTATTTGTTGGTGTCGGTACGCGCATCGGTAATGGTTGTACAAGTGGTCATGGTATTTGTGGGATGGGGCGTTTCTCTGTCCGATCTTTGGTCGCAACATGTACTTTTATGGCGACAGCCATGCTAACAGTTTTGGTGGTGTCGTAATGAAAAATGCAAAACAAATCGCAATCGTCATGTTCTCTGGTGTGCTGTTTGGCATCGGAATGGTGATTTCTGGCATGGCGGATCCTGAAAAAGTGATTGGCTTTCTTGATATCACAGGTGCATGGGACCCAAGTTTGGCATTTGTCATGGGGGGAGCGCTCGCCGTTTTCATTCCTGCTTATGTTTTATTAATAAAACCAAGAAGCAAATCAGTGTTTGGTGACGAGATCATTTGCCCAACGTCAAAAGTCATCGATAAAAGATTAGTTGGTGGTGCGGCGTTGTTTGGTATTGGTTGGGGCTTGTTAGGCGTGTGTCCTGGTCCTGCAGTTGCCAGCATTTTAACTGGCAACGCACAGGTCTTGCTATTTATCGCAGCGATGTTAGTTGGTTCGTTTACTGCGAAGAAAGTGTTGCAGCGTTAGAAAGTCGTGCTCGCTAAAAAGAAAGTATCGTTGATACTGGGCAATGGTCACTCAGTTTATAGTCGAGCACATCCTGTGGTTTGAAAACAGTCTGAATACCAGGCGACGTTTTTAGATCGCCGCTTGCGATGATATGATCAATCACCGAGCGGAATTGGTGAGTTTTATTCGGATTCCGGTTAGAGCGCACTTTACATTCTGCTTTGGTGTTTTTGGTCACCAGTCTTGCATCAGTATTGTTCGATAGCACTTCCCATAGCCAATCCCCTCGATAACCTAAGTTATGGTTAAAGTCACCGAGAACCACATAGTGTTGTTTGTTATCCTCGCGCGCTTTTATCCACTTCGCCAGCACCTGACCTTGTTGTTTCACTATCTTACAGTCACGATTATTGCGATACGCACCGCTGCATCCTGCTTTTAGGTGTACAGAGAGTAGGTGAGTTTCGTTATCTTTATTAGGATTTAATACGATGTAGCTAGCGAAGCGTAATTTACTATTACCTTGGGTGATTGAGAAATCGGGTCTGTCATCCACATCTATTCCTTTACGAACCGCGAAACCAGTATATTGATTTGTGTCGTTGAACTGCAGATGACGATGAGAGGGCTGAGCGCGGTCTGATAAGTAAATGGTGTATTCACTTCCTACGACTTTGCTTATCGCCCCATGGCTTTCTACTTCTTGAAATGCTAGAACGTCAATGTCAGTTTTATCCACATAGTGGTTCAATTTTATAAAGTCTTGCGGAGTACGAGATACCTTTCCGCCATTTATGGATAGCCACTCAATATTCCAACTGGTGAGTTTGATTGAATCCTGAGCAAACGAAAAAGAACTAAATAATAATATTGCCGTAACAAAAAGTGATCGCATACTGGTCCATTGCACTCCCAAATTTAGGTGAAATCCTTTGCAACCTTTATCCTACAAGACCTCTCTAAAAAGCAAGTGAAATCACCTCCAATTTTGCAATTTTCACAGTTTTATTTTCATCTGAGATCAGCTGCAATAAGATCGATTTGTTCTTATCCTCTAGCTATGTTTTGTTGATCAAGATCAATGTTTTCAAATGGTGCTTCTCGTTAAATACGCCACAATATATTGTGTCAGCAGAATAATAAATCGCCCTATATAGTGTATTTGTGGATAACTCTGTGAGTATTCTTGGGTAAGGAGAAAAAGTGAAACCAATCGTAATCAAACGTGACGGCTCAAGGGCTCCGTTTAATAGGGATCGAATCCAAGCAGCAGTGGAAGCAGCAGCGGATAACCATGAAAAAGAAGTCGCCATTTATGCACTAAATGTGGCGCTTTCTGTTGAGTTGCAACTACAAGATCACGATGAAGTTCACATCCATGAGATTCAAGACTTAGTTGAAAATGAACTCATGCAAGGTCCTTACAAATCACTTGCGCGTTCTTACATCGAATACCGCCATGATCGTGACATTGCACGTGAAAAGCAAAGCACACTAACGCGTGAAATCGAGGGCTTGATTGAAGAAAGCAACCTTGATCTAATCAACGAAAATGCGAACAAAGACGGTAAAGTGATTCCGACTCAGCGTGATTTATTGGCGGGTATTGTTGCTAAGCACTACGCAAAAACTCACATTCTTCCGCGTGATGTGGTTCAAGCGCACGATGTCGGTGACATTCACTACCACGATTTAGATTACGCACCGTTCTTCCCGATGTTTAACTGTATGCTGATTGATTTAAAAGGCATGCTGACACACGGTTTTAAAATGGGTAATGCGGAAATTGATACACCGAAATCAATTTCAACGGCTACCGCGGTTACGGCGCAGATCATCGCACAAGTTGCTAGCCACATTTACGGTGGTACAACGATCAACCGTATTGATGAAGTGCTAGAGCCTTATGTCAATACGAGTTACGAGAAACATCTAGCTATCGCTAAAGAGTGGGATATTGCAGAGCCTGAAGCGTTTGCTAAATCACGCACTGAAAAAGAGTGTTATGACGCATTCCAATCTCTCGAATACGAAGTAAACACGCTGCATACTGCCAATGGTCAAACACCATTCGTGACGTTTGGTTTCGGCCTTGGTACAAGCTGGGCATCACGCCTGATTCAGAAGTCGATTCTGAAAAACCGTATCGCGGGTCTTGGTAAAAACCGTAAAACAGCCGTGTTCCCTAAACTGGTTTTCGGTATTAAAGATGGCTTGAACCACAAAGCAGAAGATCCAAACTACGACATTAAGAAACTGGCGCTAGAATGTGCTTCTAAACGCATGTACCCAGATATTCTTAACTACGACAAAGTTGTGGAAATTACGGGTTCATTTAAAACGCCGATGGGCTGTCGCAGCTTCTTAGGTACTTATGAAGAGAACGGTGAGCTTATTCACGAGGGTCGTAACAACCTTGGTGTCGTGAGCTTAAACTTGCCACGTATCGCTATTCGTGCAAACGGCAGTGAAGCTAAATTCTACGAATTGCTTGATGATCGTCTACGTCTTGCTCGTAAAGCACTGGAAACTCGAATTTCACGTTTAGAGAACGTAAAAGCACGCGTTGCACCGATTCTATACATGGAAGGGGCTTGTGGTGTTCGACTAAAAGCGGACGACTCCGTTGCTGAAATCTTCAAAAATGGCCGTGCTTCGATTTCTCTAGGCTACATTGGTGTTCACGAGACAATTAACGCGCTGTTTGGTACGGAAGCACACTTGTATGACGATGCCGTATTGCGCGAAAAAGCAGTCGCGATCATCAAACACATGAAAGACGCGGTAAACCAATGGACAGACGAAACTGGCTATGGTTTCAGCCTTTACGGCACACCAAGCGAAAACCTTT
Source organism: Vibrio alfacsensis (assembly GCF_019670485.1). Taxonomy (NCBI): domain Bacteria; kingdom Pseudomonadati; phylum Pseudomonadota; class Gammaproteobacteria; order Vibrionales; family Vibrionaceae; genus Vibrio; species Vibrio alfacsensis. Next base: position 732,418 of record NZ_AP024166.1, on the reverse strand, counting down.
GTAGCCGTTTCTGCCGTATTGATGCGAAAGAATTCGGTGTTATCGAAGGCGTGACTGATAAAGGTTACTACACCAACAGCTTCCACTTAGATGTTGAGAAAACGGTAAACCCTTACGATAAGATCGATTTTGAGATGCCTTATCCAGAAATCTCAAGTGGTGGCTTTATTTGTTATGGCGAGTTCCCGAACATGCAACGTAACATTGAAGCGCTAGAAAACGTGTGGGACTACAGTTACACGCGCGTGCCTTACTACGGTACGAATACACCAATCGATGAGTGTTACGAGTGTGGTTACAACGGTGAGTTTGACTGTACAAGTAAAGGCTTTACGTGCCCAAGTTGTGGCAACCATGACTCAACAAAAGTATCAGTAACACGCCGCGTTTGTGGCTACCTAGGCAGTCCAGATGCTCGCCCGTTTAACTTCGGTAAGCAAGAAGAAGTTAAGCGTCGAGTGAAGCACCTTTAAGGTTGACTTAAGCTCAAACCCAATAATGAAAATCAACCTGTCATGGGTTGATTTTCTTTTCTAGCCAGAACAAAAGGCATGACTATGAATTACCACCAATATTATCCGATCGATGTTGTAAACGGACCAGGTACACGCTGCACGTTATTTGTGTCGGGCTGTGTACACCAGTGTCGTGGCTGTTATAACCAGTCGACGCAACGTTTGGATTCTGGTGTGTTTTTCACTCAAGAAGCTGAAGATAAAATCATCGCAGATTTGAACGACACACGCATTAAACGCCGTGGTTTATCTCTGTCTGGTGGTGATCCTCTGCATCCGGCGAACGTGCCGCACATTCTCAAGCTAGTAAAGCGTGTAAGAGAAGAGTGCCCAGGTAAAGATATTTGGGTTTGGACGGGGTACACACTGGAAGAACTCGATGATGCCCAACGAGAAGTGACGCAATACATCGATACATTGATCGATGGGAAATTTGAGCAAGACAAGAAAGATCTGAATCTAGAATGGCGGGGAAGTTCGAACCAAATCATTCATCGTTTCACAGACATCTAATCGTCTTTGCCTCGAATAAGATAAGAATATGAAAAGGGCACATTCGTACATTTCGGATGTGCCCTTTTGGTGTGAGTTCTTTAATGAGAGCGCTCTTTAACGAGAGTCTCTTGAGTGCCTGTCAATTTACAATGAACGTTAGTTTACTATGTAATTTTGAGATCACATGTTACGCCGTCACTCTATGTTCATCATCGACCATGTTATTGATCCATCGTTTGGATTGAATGCGATGTGTCGTCAAAATACCTTTTACTAACTCTTCGGCTAACAGTGACATCAATACCCAATGTAAAGGTAAGCCTAGCACCATCCCAGTGTAGTAGGTTAATGGGATACCAATAGCCCATTGGCCAAATGTATCAATGAAAATGCTATAGCGAATATCCGCACCGCTTTTTAGTACACCACCAATTCCTACCATATTAAACACGCGTAGAATCATTCCTAACGCAAGCACGAGACATACATTTAGTGCCATATGTGCATCTGTCAGTGGGCTAAATTCGAGAAGCTTTAGGATAATAGGCGAACACAACCAAACCATGATGAACAGCACTGTAGCAAGTACGGCACTTGTTAATACATACCACCATGCCGTTTTTTCAACACGGTCATATTGTTCTGCTCCAATCTCGTTACCAAGTAATACAGAAGCAGCGACGGCAAAACCCATAAAGGTCGATATCAATACGCCCTCTATTGGCGAAAGGAAAGAGATGATCGCAAGCTCCGTAACACCGAGTTGTCCGTAGATGATGCTGTAAACGATCAAGCCTCCAGTCCATAACGAGTCATGAATAAGCATCGGCATCGAAACTTTAAAATACTTGTTTCTATGTTGCTTTACTGCGCCCTCATGCCAGTCTGAACGAGTAGGGAGCAGATACGAATAGCGACGACAAAAGAAATATACCAGCACAGCAGTTTGGAAAAAACGCGAGATAAACGTCCCCACTGCCGCGCCAAATACCCCCCACTGTGGGAAGCCAAATAAACCAAAGATCAACACCGCATTGAGGAAGATATTTACAACTATGGCGGCCATACTGACGTAAGTCGGCATCTTCGCTTCACCGACGGATCTGAGTACGGATTCAATAGGCACGACAATGGCAGTGCCCACGAGACTTAATCCCGTTACCACCAAATACTCGCGAGCATAGCTGACGTATTGTGGGTCGTCTGCCATAAATGAGACGATCTCTTTGTCGAATATCGTATAGAGCACAATAAACGGCAGCGTGACAATTATTGAAATAAACCAAGATTGAGCAAGTGTTCGCCGAATGCCTGCAACATTACCAGAGCCGAAATATTGCGAAGCCAGAACGGTGACAGCCCCGCATAAACCGAATACAACAGCAAGGTTAAAGAAAAAGATACGGTTACCGACACCAACAGCTGCAGTCGCCGATTCCCCTAATTGGCTTACCATGAAAATATCGATGGCACCAAGTAATGAAAATAACATTGATTGAAGAGATACGGGGACGCCGATCGCGATCAATCGTTGCCAGAATGTCTTGTCTATGTATTGACGTGTTAAGAGCATCGCATTTCTCCGCTAAGATTTATGCGAGTAGTTTATCCTCATGATTGTCCAGTGTATTTTTCAGATACATCTAAAAGTTTTGCCAAACTATCCATTCTTAGACGTCGTTCGATTAAATCGTCCAATGACATTGTTGTGAGCTACAAAATCGTGGAAGAAAAACAAGAACGCTACGCCATTTCAGACAAAACCTATCAAGAGTTTATTGACCATACCAAGGTTATCGCTTTAGAAGAGCGTGGGATTGTGCAATGTGGCATTGCAACGTGTCGCGATTTCTTTTCTGTGTATCGAAAAAACCAGAAAAAGCATATGTTACTTTATACGGTAAGGGGTAAAGGGTGGCTTGAGAGTGGTCCTTGTCGTTATTCGTTAGAACAAGGGTCATTAGTGATTGTCCCTGCTGGTATTGAAAACGGCTTCGGTATGGAAGATCAAACCTGGCAAATTGCGTGGGTCTTTCTTGCCCAAGGAAAAGAGTGGCCTATGGTGGGAGATGAGATTGAATATCAACTGACGACTGCACCAGAAGTGATGTATTCCTGTATTCAAACACTACTTAGAAGCATTAACCTCCCGATTGACTATGGCGGTGAAGTGGGGGCACACAGTGTTGCACAACTCGAACTGATGCTTAATATGCCGCATTCCGATTCCCTTTCTCGGAATCAACTTAGGTTACATCGAGTGTTCGATCTTGTTCAAAGGCAATTACATAAAGAATGGACAGTAGAACAACTTGCTGCACTCTATCCTTGTTCAGAGCCTCATCTACATAGACTCTCGCAACAATACTTTGGGCGCAGTCCTATGGCTCATTTAACGCGGATGAGAATGGAATATGCGGCAAGGCTGCTACGTTCGACCGAGTGGTCAATTCAGCACATCGGTGAGATTGTAGGCTATCCCACAGGCGCGAATTTCAGTACCCGCTTTAAGGTGTGGTCGACAATGACGCCGCGAGAATTTAGACGAAATGGTCGTTTAGATCGCCATCACGGTGAGTGAATCGTTCTTTTTATGAACAATGGCGTTCATGAAACGCAGTACTTGCTAGAATTTTGTCCTCAAATTGGTGAAATCGACAAAAAACACTTTCGCCATTGTTAATGAAAGTGTTACCGTGAGGTTCGATACTTGAATTTCAAAGGGTTATGACTTTCATGTTTTCTAATCTACCAACGCCTGTATTAGATCCTATTTTATCTCTTTCCGTCGCATACCGCGGCGATGCACGCCCAAACAAGGTTGACCTTGGTATTGGCGTTTATAAAAACAGCTTAGGTGAAACTCCGATCATGAAAGCCATTCAAATGGCACAAGACGTGGTCGTGGAAAACCAAAAAACCAAATCTTACGTTGGCTTAGCAGGTTGCGAAGAATTCAATCAAAGTATGATTGATCTACTTTTGACCGGAACGTCAGCCATGGATCGTGTCTCGGCTATTCAAACGCCAGGGGCGAGTGGTGCACTGCGTATGCTGGGTGACTTAATGAAAGTTGCCCAACCTGACACAACCGTTTGGATTTCTAATCCAAGCTACGTGAACCACAAGCCAGTAATGGAAGCCGCAGGCCTTAAGGTTCGTTTTTATCATTACTTCTCTCCTCAAACTAAACAAGTTGATACCGAAAAAATGCTAGAGGACTTGTCAAAAGCAGGCCCTTCTGACGTGGTTCTTCTTCATGGTTGTTGTCACAATCCAACTGGCGCAGATATTGACTTTTCGGCTTGGCAGGCCATCACTGAACTGTCTCAGAAGAATGGTTTTACACCATTTGTTGACGTCGCTTACCAAGGCTTTGGTGACGGATTAGAACAAGACGTGAAAGGTCTTCGTTTTATGGCCAATAATGTCGACGAAATGCTGATCACCACCTCATGCTCAAAGAACTTTGGTTTATACCGTGAGCGTACAGGTGCTGCGATTGTCGTGGGTAAGAACCTGCAAGATGTTTCCAATGCAAAAGGTAAACTGCTGACGCTTGCTCGTGCGACTTATACTATGCCACCCGATCATGGTGCTGCACTTGTGAAAACAATTTTGCAAGATGCCAATCTGACGGCGATCTGGAAGCAAGAGCTGAGTGAAATGCAACAGCGCTTGGTCAGCTTGCGTCATAGTTTGTGTAACGAGTTGAGAACTAACCATAATACAGATCAATTTGATTTCATACTAAATCACAAAGGCATGTTTACTGTGCTAGGCTTTAGTGAAAATCAGATGGCGCAACTGCGTGAAGATTATGGCATTTATGGCGTAGGTGATGGACGAATCAACATCGCTGGCCTAACGGAAACGCATATTCCTTATGTAGCGGACGCCATTCAAAAAGTATCTCAACGTTAATTGGGAGAGTTGATGAAGAATTGGAAACTGATTCTGCCGCTAATGATGAGCGGTGGTCTTATTGCATGTACGTCGACACCAACGACCACACAACCTGCGGAACCAGAAACTCCGGCGATAGAGCAACCAATTGAAGTGCCGGAAGTTAAACCAGAGGTAGAACCACAGCCGTATGTCAAACCAGCAGAAAAACCGGAAACGAAACCTGAGAAAAAACCTCAGCCAAAGCCAGAACAGCCACCGAAAGTACAGAAAACACCAGACGGTATGTTAATTCTGGGATCGGAGGAATGGGTTTATGTTCCTGCGATCAAACAAACGTTTAAAGCTCGGATTGATACTGGTGCGACAACGTCTTCTATCAGTGCGACAGAAGTGGTTCCTTTTGAGCGTGATGGTAAAGATTGGGTTCAATTTAAAATTGATATTAATGGCAAAGCGAGTAAAGAGTTCAAGTTGCCAGTAGAGCGTTGGGCAAAAGTGCGTCAATCTTCTTCGGAAGAAGTGGACAAACGCGCGGTGGTTGTCGCTTATATCCAAGTGGGTGACTTAAAAGAGCAAACGGAGTTTACGTTAGCCGAACGTGGTCATATGAAGTTCCCGATCCTGCTTGGACGTAGCTTCTTCCGTGATATTGCTGTTATTGATGTCTCTAAAAAATACGTTCAGAACAAACCTAAAGTGGGAAAATAGTTACGTAGTTAACGTGCACTTTAGACGTTAATTGAACCACAAACCAAAAGCCTCTCCATCGAGAGGCTTTTATTATGGTCTACCGAACACTCTCAGTAAAACTCTCAGTTTCGTGGATAAATCACTTTCGTAGATATTAGCCACGTCTAAGGGGATTACATGATACGAAATGCCCTAGATTAAAATGCGAAGCGCGCAGACATTACCAATTGTGTTCCATACACACCGGTATTTTTAAAATCCGCACCAAGAGACAATTGTTGAGTTGAGTGGAAGCGTGCACCTACGTTGTATACGGAGTTGTTCCCCTCATTATCAATCAATTGCCCAATGCGCCCGTGAATCTCCATGTTTTGCATTAACCAAATACGAGTGCCGATGTTGACTTCGGTTTTCCATACATCGCCAATTTTGTCGCCGCCGCTTTCTTTAATGTTGTGGACGAGCATTTGGCCAAAAATATCAGCAAACTGGCCTGCAGGACCGTTAAAACCGATACCACCAGCGATGTCCCAGTCACCACTGAATTCACTGTCTGCACGGGCAATAAAGTGCGTGTTTTCTGTAAAGTATGTCGTCACTTCGCCACCGAATGTACCTGGGCTTGTACCCATACGAAATTCCATCACGTTGTAGTTGAAATTGTTAGCGTGTGCAGAAAGTGGCAAAACAGCGCATAAACCAAAGGCTGCAACCTTTAGAGCTTTACCTAGCATGGGTATCTCCGGGCAAGAATAAAATACGAATTAAAAAAATGGCCTGCAAGAAGCAGACCAAAATGTAAAACGCATGGTATTTAAGGTGTTCCGTTATACCTAGCACACTAGGACAAGGCGCTGATGCGTGTAGTTATATTGCCTAAAGAAGAGGCAAAATAGCAGTTAGATGACAACCAAAGCTGCTAGGTAGTAATCGTTACAGAACAACAATTTGTTCAACTTCGATTTCTGGTTTACTCCCGCCCTCAAACTCTCCAAATAGACGAACTTTTGTCGTGTGATCGATAGGTGATGCTAAGTGAATATCATCATCTAGCTCTACAACAATCTCGCCAGAACCGTCACTAAAGATGAATTTATCAGCGCGAGTTTGTCGGAGTAAATTCCCCTCAACCACAACGTTCTTTTCAGTAAACATATTGGAGTCTTTGATCAGGGCATCTACTTTCTCTACGGTTACTGGTCCGTTAAATTGAACGCTTGATTGAGCATGATGGTGGTCTTTAGCCATAGCGAAAGTAGGAGCGATAGCCAGTGCAGCGATTGTAGCGATAACCGTTTTGTTCATGATTTGATTCTCTAAATAGGTGTTCGTTTTTGATGGTGTTATTAAAACAAACCATATTTGAACCTTTGCTGATATGTGCATTCATATTCGATTCATTTTCTTGAGTCTCATGCAAAGATAACGTTATGATTGCACAACTTCTTTTTCTCATTAAAAGCGCTCATGAAATCAGCAATCCCTTCGTTAATGGTTCAAGGCACCACTTCAGATGCCGGAAAAAGTGTCCTTGTGGCAGGTTTATGCCGGGTTCTCGCTCGGAGAGGGATAAAGGTTGCCCCATTTAAACCACAAAATATGGCATTGAATAGCGCGGTGACCAAAGATGGTGGCGAGATAGGTAGAGCACAGGCGGTACAGGCACAAGCGAGCAATATAGAGCCAACGGTTCATATGAATCCTGTGTTGATTAAACCCAATAGTGACACCGGGGCTCAAATCATCCTTCAAGGTAAAGCGTTATCAAATATGGATGCAGTTGGTTTCCATGATTACAAGAAAGTCGCCATGGGGACGGTTCTTGATTCATTTGAACGTCTGACTGAAGAATTTGACTCTGTGATGATTGAAGGGGCAGGTAGCCCCGCTGAAATTAATTTAAGAGAAAACGATATCGCTAACATGGGGTTTGCTGAAGAAGCGGATGTGCCCGTGATTATCATTGCCGATATTGACCGAGGCGGCGTTTTTGCGCACCTATATGGCACGTTGGCGTTGTTATCGGAGTCTGAACAGGCACGGGTAAAAGGTTTTGTTATTAATCGATTCCGCGGTGACATTAGCTTACTTCAATCTGGTCTAGATTGGCTTGAAGAAAAAACAGGTAAGCCAGTGCTCGGCGTGTTGCCATATTTGCATGGATTGAATCTAGAAGCAGAAGACGCCATTACTTCACAACAAGAATTGGCGAATGAAGTAAAACTTAACGTTGTTGTTCCTGTGGTTACTCGAATCAGTAATCATACGGATTTTGATGCGTTGCGCTTAAATCCAGATATTAATCTACGATATGTCGGCAAAGGCGAAAAAATTGATAAGGCCGATCTTGTCATACTCCCAGGCTCTAAATCGGTAAGAGATGATTTAGATTATCTACGTAGCCAAGGGTGGGACAAAGATATCCAACGCCATATCCGCTTAGGTGGTAAAGTGATTGGGATATGCGGTGGCTATCAAATGCTAGGCAAGATCATCGATGATCCGCTCGGTGTAGAGGGTGAGCCAGGGCAAAGCCAAGGTCTTGGTTTACTGAATGTGAATACAGTACTCACCGATAGCAAGAAGCTCACTCATACCGAAGCTCAATTAAACCTCGATGGTCAAGTTGCGGTGGTGAAAGGATATGAAATTCATGTTGGGAAGACGATAGTACAAGAGAAACAACCTTTCATTCTTTCATCAGGAGAGTTCGAGGGCGCGATAAGTGAGTGTGGGCAGGTCATGGGCACCTATTTACATGGTCTCTTTGATGAGGCTGAAGCTTTGAGCTTGATAAGTGGTTGGGTAAACGGTAGTCAAATAAAACAACAAAACTTCGAACAACTTAAAGAACAAGGCATCAATCGTATTGCGGATGCGATAGAACAACATATGACGCTTGATTTCTTGTTTAAATAAACCATTTATTACCATTTGAAGCCTAAACAAAAGGGGATTTATCCCAATTTTCTGTTTACCACTTGTTTAGCAGCGGAGTCATTTTATGAAAGCATGGACAGTTCATGCTTGCTTAACGGCAATATTGAGTGTTTCATCATCAGCGTACGCGGCGACTGATCTCAAAATATACGCAGCGTCTTCTATGACCAATGCCATTGATGAGATTGTGCAAAAATTTGAACATAAATACGATGTATCCGTCACCTCTGTTTATGGTGGTTCATCGTCGATTGCCCGACAAATTACCAATGGTGCACCTGCGGATATTTTTATATCGGCAAACACTCAATGGATGGATTACTTGGTGGATTCAGGGGTAACTCCTCGTGACGGCGTCACTAATTTGGTTCACAATCGCCTTGTCGTGATTGCACCTAAGTCTTCCGACACTGTCAGTTTTAACTTTTCAGATTCGAATGCTTGGCATCAAGTATTAGAGGGACAGCGTCTTGCGTTAGGGAATCCAATGTCTGTCCCTGCGGGTATGTATGCCAAAGAGTCATTAACCCATCTTGGAATATGGAAAGCCTTAGAAAGACAGATTGCACCCGCCAAGAATGTACGTATGGCACTCGCACTGGTTGAAAGGGGGAAGCACCCTTAGGGATTGTTTATCAAACGGATGCTCAACTGTCGAACAAGGTGAAAATTGTCGGAGAATTAGCCGATGACTCTCATACCGCTATTATTTATCCAGCAGCTATTGTTAAAGATTCAACTGAGTCCAAACAGCTTTTTGAATATTTGCAGTCATCCGATGCGCAACAAGTATTTGCTCAGTATGGTTTCGAGTAATCAAAGTCAATGATAAGTAATCTAAGTCGGTTCTAAGTAGCCTTGCATGGTTATCAGTAATAAGGGGATAGAGTGACAGAACTTGAATACCAAGCCTTGATGTTGAGCCTTAAAGTCGGTGGATATGCGGTTATCTGGTTGATACCGCTTGGCGTAGCACTAGCTTGGATCCTTTCACGTAAATCGTTTGTTGGAAAATCAGTTTTAGACAGCTTGATTCATTTACCATTAGTCTTACCGCCAGTGGTGATTGGCTATTTGCTCTTGATTGCGCTCGGTCGACAAGGATTTCTGGGTAGTTGGCTTTATGAGCACTTTGGGCTGGTGTTTAGCTTTAATTGGAAAGGGGCTGTTGTCGCCTGTATTGTCGTCGCATTGCCATTGATGGTTCGCTCAGTACGATTGAGCCTAGATAATGTCGATCCGAAGCTAGAGCATGCAGCCTCGACGTTAGGGGCATCACCAATCAAAGTTTTTTTTACGATCACATTACCGTTAACGATACCGGGTATTATCACAGGAACAATGCTTTCGTTTGCACGCAGCCTCGGTGAGTTCGGCGCGACGATCAGCTTTGTCTCTAATATCCCGGGCGAGACTCAAACCATTCCGTTAGCGATGTACAACTTTATTGAAACGCCAGGAGCCGAAATGGAAGCGGCGCGCTTGTGTATTATTTCAATTGCACTGGCATTATCGACTTTGATGATTTCGGAATGGTTACATCGTAAAGCGACGGTAAGATTGGGAACCAAGTAATGAGTATAAAAATTGAATTTAAACAAATGCTTGGCGACACCCATTTTGATGTTGACTTGTCGTTACCGGGTAACGAAATTAGTGCGCTATTTGGCCGTTCAGGAGCAGGAAAGACGACGCTGATCAACGTTATCAGTGGTTTAGTTACCCCACACTATGGCAAAGTTATCGTTGGAGACCATGTACTTTTCGATAGCGAGAAAGGCATCAATTTACCAACCCATCAACGTAAAATTGGGTATGTGTTTCAAGAGTCTCGGTTGTTCCCACATTATTCCGTGCAGGGGAATTTACTGTACGGTGTGACAGAAAAAGACGATTCGTATTTCGATAAAGTCACAGAATTACTGGCTATTAAACCGTTGTTAAAGCGTTTTCCAATCTCGCTATCTGGCGGTGAGAAACAACGCGTTGCTATTGCAAGAGCACTTCTCTCAAAACCCAATCTACTGTTGATGGATGAACCGCTCGCTTCACTGGATATGCCACGTAAGCGAGAGGTCATGCCATTTTTGGAAGAACTCTCTGAACAAGTGAACATTCCCATTATTTATGTTACCCACAGCTTACAAGAGATCTTGCGGCTTGCGCAGCATCTAGCGATTCTTGATAGAGGTAGAATCATGACGTCTGGCAAATTGGAAGAGGTGTGGGCATCACACGCTATGCGCCCATGGCAGTCATTTTCTGACCACAGTAGCTTGTTTGAGGGTAAGATCGCTCATCATCACGATAAATATGCATTGACGTGTGTGAAGCTCGCATCGAGCGTTTGCTTATGGGTGCAGAAAATCGATGGTGAAGCTGAACAACCGATACGCCTTCAAGTTCGTGCAAATGATGTATCTATTGCATTAGAAAAACCGGTATCGACCTCAATTCGAAATGTTCTACCCGCAACGGTCGCATCCATTGAAGAGTTTAATGCAGGTGACGACAAGCAAAGTATTACAGTTTCACTTAAACTCGCTGACGAGTGCCATTTGTGGGCAACGATCACGCCATGGGCTCTCGATGATCTTAATTTAAATGTTGGTGATTCTGTTTACGCGCAAGTTAAGGGTGTTAGTGTTACGCAACGAGATATGGCTCTAGCGCATCATTAACTCAATCTTAATGATAATAAAAAGGCTGCAACTGCAGCCTTTTCGTTTTTGAGTAGTGTAAAAGTATTCCGCGAACGAATTACTTCACAAATACCTCTTTGAATTCACGCTTAAGAATAGGATCGCGACGTGCTTTCTTCATTTGCTTAACCATGTCTTTCACACAGTTGTGAAGAACATTGTCAAGAAGTTGAGAGCGGTACTCTTCCTTGTCTTGATCTGTCATGCTTTCTGGCAGATTTAGCGTAGGGAACTCTTCCATTACATTTAGACCTGCGAATGCTTGGCCTACTGATACTAAAGCGTGGAATTGCTCAAAGTTGTCCAGAATGTTTTGTGCACTTGCTGGCATTTCGTCCCAAGACGCACGAACTGCTTCTTCAGACACTTCATGGATAGAGGTAACCATCTCGAACATTTCTTCTGGAACTCCGTCAAATTCGATAACTTTACGTAGTTCAGGAGAAATGGTTTCTAGATCGATTTTTTTGATTTCGTTGTTAGTTGCTTCTGACATGGTGTGTCTCTCGTTACAAAAGGCGGGAATATTAATACCAAATGCATCAAATAGCTACCATAAGAACCATTTGAATACGTGACCATTAAACAAAAAATATAGCACGAAAATTGATATCTTCGATTTAAGGTTATTTGTTAGACATGAAAGGCACTTGTTAATGGTAAGAATAGAGCAATAACAATAGAGCAATTGTTCTTTATCGGTTTAGAGTTCACGAGTACAAGTCATTGTTCCTTGCTGGACATTAGAGAAATGATATATCTTTGAAAGATACCGATAAGAAGAAAGGATTCTTTATGCAACTGACCGGAACATCAATGCGCATTCTATTGGTGGATGACATTCAGATTGAACGCATGCAGCTAGCGATACGTCTGAAACAGCAGGGACATGAAGTTAAAGCCGTTGGCAGCGGTATTGAAGCGCTTGGTGTCTATAAAGACTTTGACCCTGAGTTAGTCTTGTTGGACATATCAATGCCCGATATGGATGGCTTTGAGTTAGCATTTCATATTCGTGAGTCATTCCCAGAATGGATACCTATAATCTTTCTTAGCGGACACGAAGAGCCTGAGATGATTGCTAAGGCCATTGATGTTGGTGGGGACGATTATCTAATAAAGCCAGTCGATAAGTTGGTTTTAACGTCAAAGTTGATGGCGATGCAGCGTATTGCACAAATGAGGCGAGAGCTAAAACAAGCAACCGCTCAACTAGAAAAAGTGAACCAATGGCTAAAAAATCAAGCCAATGAAGATGGCCTTACCGGATTGTACAACCGGCGCTACATGGATAAAAAACTCCAATCTATGCTTGCCTGGCATGGTCGTCAAAATGCGCCAATGACGGTGATATTATTAGATGTTGATTACTTCAAACCGTTCAATGACAACTATGGACACTTAGAGGGAGACCGATGTCTACAAGCTCTAGCAGATCAGCTAAGAACGACCTTTAATCGAGCAGAAGAATACGTGGGCCGTTATGGCGGTGAAGAATTCGTTGTTTTATTGAGCAACACTAATGAAATTCAAGCAGAACAAGAAGCGAAGCGTGTAAAACAAGCGGTTGATAATCTTAACTACCCACATGAGTATTCTTATACATCAACAAGAGTGACGGTGTCACAAGGTGTATTTTCGTTTGTTCCTTTTGGTAAGGAAAAGCTCGAAGATATTTATTCGGAAGCGGATATTGCCATGTACCAATCGAAATCAGATGGCAGAAATACATACACCTTGAGAAGTTCAATAAAATCTGAAAGTTAACGCGACTTAATGTTGAACAATATTAAAGCATATTGATTGGTATTTCTGTTTATGCTTAGTATTTTTGTTTATTCCTAGCACTGTCAGTTACATTGTCACATGCAGGCCGTTGTTTGTGCAAATTTGAAGCACCTTTCACGAGTGGTGCATACTGGTGACAACGTGCTTGTTCTGTCGCAAACGTTTCACTTGTGATAGTCATCCTTTCTCTAGTTTTATATCGGTTAAATGACCAATAAAGCGTTTGCAATTCTTCTATATTGGCGCCAAAATCGCGCGCCCTTGGTTCATAGGAAGATGAACACATAACCTAGGTCATGGAACGACGTTTACTCGTTTAAATGAGATATGCGTAAGTTGGTTTGTTTGGCGATGTGCTTCGCCTCTTCAGCATCGTATGCCGGTACGGTCGGAAAACAATTAGAAAAAGAATTCGATTATAATTTTGCATCCAGCATTGTTCTTTCCGATAGCGATGTGTTTACTGTCGGTTTCTCCGACTTTGATCCGAATGAATATTTGAATTTAGATGATGAGTCACTTGGCGATGAGGAATCGGTAGATCTAAGGAAAAAGATCACTGTCATGTCACTTCCTTTTAGTGTTCCCGTAAGAAATTATCGTTATTCGCCTTACCAAACAAAGGTCAATGGGCGAGGCTATTTGTTGTCTAGCCAACAGAAAGTGCATGCTTTAGATTCTGCGATGGCAGATGACTTAGATGAATTGATCTTGGGTGGATACCTAGAGATGGAGCATGAGGCCTATTTGTCGCGCAGTGTATCGCTAAGCGGTGCTGCAGGTACGCATCTTATGTATTATCAGAATGATTACGCTTACCGAAGTGATGCACTTCTTGATTACAAAGATCAGATCGATGGTGTCTATGTAAATACCAATTCACTTGCGATGGTAGGGGAAATTAACGCGACACTTAAGTACTCACAAAACGGCCATTTCGGAAATTGGTATTTCTGGTCCTCACCACACTACTTTAATGGCGTAGGCGTCAATTTAGGGGACGGAAATAACACGGTTAATCCAGAGGGTTGGTATTGGGTAAACGGCATAAAAGTCTTTTATCGGCTTGCGATTTGGCAAAACATGGTTCAGTCGTTTTACACCAGCTTTAACCGCGTTGACGTTGGCGGCGATACAGAAAAGCCACTCAACACGGACCATTACTACGAGGCAAGCATGGGGTGGTTAATGACACCGCCATTCAATATTCCATTGGTGACAAACGTTGGGGTTGGATTAAGTTTAAATTACGGAAGTGCATTTAAAGGTGGCAGCCTAGTATTCTTCTTTAACCAAATGTAATGATACCAATCGTCGAAAGTAACACGTTATTCTCGCTGGGAACGGCATTATTAGGCTTCGAGTAAAGATCAAGCACGGCTGAACTTCACGCAGTTTCGGCCGGCTTTTTTGGCTTTATATAAAGCATCATCTGCTAATTTAATTGTCTCAAGCGGGTTTCGTGCACTGCGACTGTCTGCCACACCAAAGCTAGCGGTGACAGATACCGTTTTGTTCTTAGAACTGGCAGTACCACGTTGTTTTTTACCTTGCTTATTGTCATCTGGGCGAGAATCTTGATCTCTGAGCGTCATTTTATACTGGGCAATGGCTTCACGTGTTTCTTCTAAATATTCTTCACACTCTTCGGAGTGTTTCCCTTTAAACACAATGGTAAATTCTTCACCACCAAATCGATAAACTTTTGCTCCTCCTTGAGTTTTCATAATACGTGCGGCTACCATTCTCAGGACATCGTCACCGGTATCATGCCCATAAGTGTCATTAAATTTTTTAAAGTGATCGACGTCGAGCATGGCGATCGTAAACTTTCTGCCCATATGTTTAAGATCGAGGTCCAAAGCGCGTCGACTAGGGATTAAAGTGAGGCTATCGGTGAAAGCAAGTTGGTGACTCGCTGACGTTGAATAAACGATGATCAATAGACCCGTTAAGGTAAACATTGTACTTGAGATATATTGAACGTCGAAGAAGATGAAAGTCGCGCTTGCTAAGACCATCGCAGAGTAAGTCATCGCATGGATAATCTTGTTTTTCTTAAGAACAAGTATGCCAAGAAAACAAACAATACCAATGCAATAGAGCACAAGCACCAGCGGCAATTTGGACACGGCGGGTACAATAAAAAGAATACTGTCAGTCCATTCATCAAATCCACCAACCACGTAATATGTTAAGGTCACGTAAGACCAAAAAATAAACATAAGCAGTAAAGCAACGTAGGTCAGTGTGGCTTTTGAATCGAAGCCTTCTTTGTTGAATAAGAATACCGCGAGAAAGGAGACGGGTAATAGCGTTGCTAATATAGTGAGTTCGAGGAGTGTTGTGCCCGTTTGCAAGGGTGTCTGAAGTCGATTTTGGATGACGAAGTATGCAAACAACATGGCGATACACACCATCGATTCTCGCCCTTGCTTAAAGGAGTAGCATAGAATTAATGCACAACCGAGCAAAATATACGGCATATTCGCAGCGATGCCCCAGTTAGACTGGGTCATTTGAACAATGTGGTCCATTCCTAGGCCGATTGCTCCCATTAATACAATGGGGAAAGCAAACCTAAAGCCGGGTGAGGTCATTAAAGATGATGCCATCTACAACAAATTACCTACTTAATTTATCGACAGTTCCTGTATGAAGCGAATAAATGAGTTGTAGCCAAATGCACATTATTAACACTTCCGAAACTAACAAGAATACGTGTATTTACGAAATTGCCAAGTATTTTGCAGTAAGTGAGGATAAAAAGAGAGAGGTTGATTAAATTTAAATCAATCAACAAGTTGCACTGTGTTATTGACTGCTATACTTTCGTTGTAATCAAAAGCTAGGGTAAGACAAAGGAGAGAGAACGATGCAAATTAGTTCAGATGTTCACAATTATATGGAAACCTTAGTCGGGCAAGTACTGAGTACAGATACTTACATTCAACAGTTCACGAATGAGCAACTCGCAGATATTGCTTGTTTGGCCTTAACCCAACTCAAACCGATTTACATTCGCCATGATATCGATTTTCTTTCTGCCCTTCCGGAAGATAAGTTAACACGGTTTAAAAATAGCGTTGATATTGCTCTAGAAAACGCAACGAATATGATTCAACAAGATAGAAGAACGAATCGTAACAATGATGTGCCTGTAATTTTCTCTCATAAAAGTTATGATGAGGACAAAGAACTGGAGTGGTTTGAACAACCAATCTTAAACATCAATTCAAAGTAGTTTGTGCATTTTTTTGCTAAATTGCACACCCCTAGGAGGAACCGTGGGATTTTTTTCGCGCTTGTTTGGTGGCGGTAAAAGTACTGCCGAAGTAAAAAACATCGAGCCTATCGAGTATAAAGGCTTTTTGATCTACCAAGATAGCATTTCTGAAAATGGGCAATATCGTATTGCTGGTCGAATTGAAAAAGAATTTGATGGAGAGGTGAAAAGTCACCGCTTCATTCGATCTGACCTGCTTGGTTCAGAACAAGATGCGAATGAACTGATGTTAAAAAAATCGCAGATGTTCATTGATCAAATGGGTGAAAAAATCTTCGATTGAGATCTGACGGTAACTTGATTCCAATCATCTATGAAAGAGCCATTAGTGTATATGCTGATGGCTCTTTTTGTTTTTAAGCTCAAATTATTTGTAAATTAAGCACTTAGTTAGCTTCTGGTTGGACCACACTGTAGTCCGAATGGTCGTGGTTATTTTTCAATCCTGAGAGGAAGATTCACCATGACTAGGCGTTATATGTAATGAATTTTTGTATTTTTGTTACAAAATGCTTGAAGTCACTGTGTACGTTAGATACAAAAGAATGAGTGACGCTTTGCTTTTCTCAAACGACTTATGGGCAGTTTTGTCAAAGTTTGTTTGGCATGGGGAATAGAAATTACTAATAGATATGTATACAAGGAGTATGCGTTTTGCAAATCGGTGTACCTAGAGAAATACTCGCAGGAGAATCGCGAGTAGCTGCATCACCTAATTCGGTTGCGCAGTTAATTAAATTGGGATTCGATGTTGTGATCGAATCACAAGCGGGGGTGCTAGCCAGTTTCGACGATGCGGCTTATGAAGCGGCAGGAGCGACAATTGTATCTAGTGAAGAAGTTTGGAATTCTGGTCTCATTCTAAAAGTGAATGCGCCTATTGTTGATGCCGAAAAAGGCCTTGATGAAATCGCTTTACTTCAAGATGGGGCAACACTTGTTAGCTTCATTTGGCCGGCTCAAAATGCGAAGTTAATGGAACAACTCTCTAGCAAGAACATTAACGTTCTCGCTATGGATGCTGTTCCTCGTATTTCACGTGCTCAAGCGCTCGATGCACTCTCTTCTATGGCTAATATCGCTGGTTATCGTGCCGTCGTTGAAGCTGCTCATGAGTTTGGTCGTTTCTTCACTGGTCAAATCACTGCCGCAGGTAAAGTTCCGCCGGCTAAAGTATTGGTTGCGGGCGCTGGTGTTGCAGGTCTTGCTGCAATCGGTGCTGCAGGTAGCCTTGGTGCTATCGTTCGCTCTTTTGACGTTCGTCCTGAAGTAAAAGAGCAAGTTGAATCGATGGGTGCAGAGTTCCTAACCGTAGACTTCAAAGAAGATTCCGGTTCAGGTGACGGCTACGCAAAAGAAATGTCGGATGAATTCAACAAGAAAGCAGCGGAGCTATACGCAGAACAAGCAAAAGACGTTGATATCATTATCACCACCGCTCTAATTCCAGGCAAACCTGCGCCTACGCTCATCACCAAAGAAATGGTCGATAGCATGAAAGCCGGTAGCGTGATCGTTGATCTTGCTGCCGCAAATGGTGGTAACTGTGAATACACAGTAAAAGATCAAGTGATTACAACGGCGAACGGCGTGAAGATCGTTGGTTACACCGATATGGTAGGTCGCCTGCCAACGCAATCTTCTCAGCTTTATGCAACCAACCTTGTAAACCTTATAAAACTGCTGTGCAAAGAGAAAGACGGCAACATCAACATTGATTTTGAAGATGTTGTACTTCGCGGCGTCACAGTGGTGAAAGCGGGCGAGATCACTTGGCCAGCGCCACCGATTCAGGTTTCTGCGCAGCCACAAGTTAAACCGCAAGAGCCGATTAAAAGAGAACCTAAAGTTGAAGAGCCAACGTCACCAGTTAAGAAGTTTGGTGCATTAGCCGTTGGTTTGGGCGCATTTGCTTGGGTTGCTTCTGTAGCGCCGGCAGCGTTCCTATCTCACTTCACCGTATTCGTTCTGGCCTGTGTGGTTGGTTACTACGTAGTTTGGAACGTAACACACGCACTGCATACACCGCTTATGTCTGTAACCAACGCGATTTCAGGTATCATCGTAGTAGGTGCGTTGCTACAAATTGGTCAGGGTAATGGTGTCGTTACCTTCCTATCATTCATTGCTGTACTCATTGCAAGCATAAACATCTTTGGTGGCTTTACTGTGACCAAACGTATGCTCGAAATGTTCCGCAAAGATAAATAATAGGAGTAACCAATGTCTGCAGGATTAGTACAAGCGGCATATATAATTGCTGCGTTATTTTTCATTTTAAGTCTCGCGGGACTGTCTAAACAAGAATCGGCAAGAAAGGGGAACTACTACGGTATTGCGGGTATGGCGATTGCGCTTATTGCGACAATCTTTAGCCCGAATGCGGAGGGGTTTGTTTGGGTCATCATCGCTATGGTTATTGGTGGTAGCATCGGTATCCACTATGCAAAAAAAGTAGAAATGACTCAAATGCCAGAACTGGTTGCTATTCTACACAGCTTTGTAGGTATGGCAGCAGTATTGGTAGGTTACAACAGCTACTTAGAGCCGCCTGCGCCAGTATCAACGGACCTCGCTGGTATGCACGCTGAGCACGTGATCCACCTTGTGGAAGTCTTCCTTGGTGTGTTCATCGGTGCGGTAACCTTTACTGGTTCAGTGGTTGCGTTTGGTAAGCTACGCGGAACGATTTCTTCTTCGCCACTTAACTTGCCTCACAAGCACAAAATGAACCTAGCGGCGATCGTCGTTTCTACGCTTCTTATGATTTACTTCGTAAAAGCGGATGGCAGTATGTTCGCACTGATCGTAATGACGCTGATCGCATTCGCATTCGGTTACCACTTAGTGGCGTCTATCGGTGGTGCAGATATGCCAGTTGTGGTTTCAATGTTGAACTCATACTCAGGTTGGGCAGCGGCAGCAGCAGGTTTTATGCTTGCAAACGACCTACTGATCGTAACGGGTGCACTAGTTGGTTCTTCGGGTGCGATCCTTTCTTACATCATGTGTAAAGCTATGAACCGTTCGTTTGTTAGTGTTATTGCAGGAGGCTTTGGACAAGAAGTTGTGATTTCAAGTGATGAAGAGCAGGGCGAACACCGCGAAACTTCTGCTGAAGAAGTCGCAGAAATGCTGAAGAACTCAAAATCAGTGATCATCACTCCGGGATACGGTATGGCAGTAGCTCAAGCACAATACCCAGTGCATGAGATCACAGAGAAGCTTCGAGCTCAAGGCATTGACGTTCGCTTTGGTATTCACCCTGTAGCGGGCCGTCTACCTGGCCACATGAACGTTCTACTGGCAGAAGCAAAAGTCCCTTACGATATCGTACTAGAGATGGACGAGATCAACGATGACTTCCCACAAACAGATACCGTTTTGGTTATCGGCGCGAACGACACAGTAAACCCAGCTGCACTTGAAGATCCAAACAGCCCAATTGCAGGTATGCCAGTATTGGAAGTTTGGAATGCGCAAAATGTGGTTGTATTCAAACGTTCAATGAATACGGGCTATGCTGGCGTTCAGAACCCATTGTTCTTCAAAGAAAACACATCAATGTTGTTCGGTGATGCAAAAGAAAGCGTAGAGGCAATCTTTAAAGCGTTATAGCGACAAACGAATAAAAAAACATTGTTAATTGTTGGGTCAGCAATATGCTGGCCCTTTTTTTATCGATTCGTTTGTATTTTTACCTATTCGTTTCTTTTTTATCCAATTGTTATAGTACTGCAAATCCTTGATCCTCCTAATGTCTTTTGTTTGATGATTGATGTATAGTTCTGGTTAATGTGAATAGTAACGGTAACAGTTTGATTAAAAAGTTTTTGCTCCGTTCTGCCTTAATGCTACCTCTTATATCGGTAAGTGCATTTGCAGATTCATTACCAGAACGAATAGATACGTTTACAGAGCTTTTTAATTATGAACAAGCCCTTAAATCGTACGATATACGCATACTTCAATCTAACTACCCAACCAAACTTCTTTCACCGGATTCAATGCTCCCTCAAACAGCTGATTATCCGTTGAAAGACATACAGCAGTTGTACCGATTGGCAAATACTTGTCGCGGGAAATTGCCACTCAGCCCTTTAATTACCGAACCTCTCGTTTTTACGCGTGCCTTATGCAAAGGAACGAAATTAACACCTAGATGGTTCTCACGTAGTGGGTTGATTCATCCAGGAGGCGGGAGTTACGCAGCCAGATATGCAGAAAAATACCCGGAGCTCCGCAGTGTGCTCGCTCAGTATATGCATATCAAAGAGCGTAATAACGAAGAGGGTGATGAACTGCTTGCTAGCCTTCAGCATATGGATGATGATGCCATAAATGCGCTTATTGGTGGTGCAAGTATGTTTATTGAAGACCAAGAGTTATGGCTGAGAAGAGGCGATCACTACTTTGTATTCAGTAAAGATGTTTGGAAAGAAAACGTAGATATCGCAGGCTTGTCGTTTGGATTAGCCTCGGAGAGCAGAAGTTGTTTCGTAAAACGCGGCAACGTTTGCTGGGATGTGGAAGATCACTCCCAAGTGTTGAGGATCAGCATGATCGTCCTTGTTATTGCGAACATATTGCTCGTGATTGGCTGGGCGGTCTACCGTTGGAACAGTAAGCGAGAAGAAATGCGCAGCCGGATGCTGGTTCTTCAGATTCTGACCCATGAGTTAAGAACACCAATTGCGTCTTTGTCTCTAACGGTAGAAGGATTTCGGCGTGAGTTTGAACACTTACCTGAGAGTGTATACGATGAGTTTCGTCGCTTATGTGAAGACACTCGTCGTTTAAGACAGCTTGCTGAAGCAAGTAAAGATTACCTTCAGTCAGATAATCAAATGCTTGCCACAGATTGGGTTCCATCTGTAGCAGAGTGGCTTGAATATAAGATTGAAGAAGAGTTTGAAAACGCGGTACAGTTCAGTATTAATGAAGATATCGCGGCCAAACTTAACGTATACTGGCTAGGCACCTGTATCGATAATTTATTACGCAATGCACTCAAGTATGGCGTAGCACCGGTCGAATTAAATGTAATGACCAGTGAAGAAAAAATAGTTATCCAAGTCCAAGATGCTGGCGATTTGACGGCTAAAGATTGGTCAAACTTAAGAAAGCCATTCGTAAGTAAGAGTGGGTTAGGGCTTGGATTAACAATTGTTGAATCTATGGTAGGCCGCATGGGCGGAAAAATGTCCTTAATGGGACCACCTACAACCTTTATATTGGAGATACCTTGTGAAACAGACACTGCTACTCGTTGAGGACGATAAAAACTTGGCTGACGGCCTGTTAGTAAGCCTGGAACAAGCAGGATACGAGTGTTTGCATGTGGAGCGTATTTCAGACGTAGAACCACAGTGGAAAAAGGCTGATTTAGTCATTTTAGACCGCCAGTTACCAGATGGTGACTCTGTAAATCATCTTCCTGAATGGAAAAAAACCAAGGATATTCCAGTTATTTTGCTTACTGCACTTGTAACGGTTAAAGA
The DNA here is from genome assembly GCF_019670485.1 of Vibrio alfacsensis. NCBI lineage: Bacteria > Pseudomonadati > Pseudomonadota > Gammaproteobacteria > Vibrionales > Vibrionaceae > Vibrio > Vibrio alfacsensis. The sequence continues at coordinate 710,592 of NZ_AP024166.1, read as the reverse complement.
CAAAGTAGCAGGCTTAGACTCGGGTGCAAACGACTACCTAACGAAACCATTTGCTGAAGCAGAACTGTTTGCGCGTATCCGTGCTCAACTTCGTGCTCCAGATTCTGCCGATCAAGACAATGCAGATAAAGTAACAGCAAAAGATCTTGAAATTGATCGTGCGACTCGCGAAGTAGTATTCAAAGGTGACATGATCACGCTAACTCGCACAGAATTTGATCTTCTGCTGTTTTTAGCATCAAATCTTGGTCGTGTATTTACACGAGATGAGTTACTTGACCACGTTTGGGGTTATAACCATTTCCCAACGACTCGTACTGTGGATACGCATGTCCTTCAGCTACGTCAAAAGCTCCCAGGTCTTGAGATCGAAACGCTTCGTGGCGTTGGTTACAAAATGAAAGCGTAATATCGATAATGAAAACACTACTTCCTGTAGTCCTATCATTAATGATCATAAAACCAGTCCAAGCAATGGACTGGTTTCAATCTAATACTCCTTTAACCCAAGCGCACCAACATCTTCTTGAAGATGACCTCGGTGCAATGTTCAACTCACTGGTTGAGCTTTGGCAAAGTGAACCCAACAAACGCGTTACGCCTTATCTCAATGACCTATTAGGGCAATCGTTGTCCAAAGACTGTGGTAAATCTTTAAGTAGTATTGCTTTGCCTGAGTGGATAAGCGGTGTTAACGTCATCCGACAAACCATTCAAAGTCCCGGTCGTGACACTTATCGATTGGTTGTAAAGCTTCGCTCAACAACGGATATCGATGAAATTTCATTTCGACGCTGGGTCGACACGACCATTTCCGCAGACAGCTCTTTCAGTCACGAGCAACCAATACCAGGTACGGAGTTACTTAATGAGCGCAATTATTTAAAGCGATATAACTTAACAGGCAAAGTTGAAGCCGGTTTATATCATTTATCTATTGTAGCTAAAGATGGACGTTCCTACCGTACGTGGGTAATTCTTGGCGATTCCAGCTCTTCACAATATGTTCGTTGGACATCAAAAGAAAACTGGAAAGTAGAGAAAAGTGCGTTAAGAAACCCACACTGCCCATTGCCTCAATTAGAAGTAGGACTCTTTGACTATGTTGATGGACAGTACGATCAAGTCTGGAATAAAACCTATGAATCTAACTACCCAAACGCGTTGGAGTTAGATGGGATCCCAAATGATCGTTATGTTTTAGCGGTAAGTATCAATAGTCGACGTTGGCAAGGGGAGATAATTGTTGAGCAAGCTCAAACTATTAGTCGAACTTATGATGTTTCTCAAGAAGAATAGTTAAAGAAACTGCACTTGTGCCGATATAAGTTCAGGACGAACTAAAGTACAAGTGTAGTATGAAAACCCAATTAAAAATTTTAGCTGCCATGATATCTTCCGCTGCTTTTAGCGGCGTTGCTTTTGCTGGAACTTATGCCGTCGAAGCAAGGAGTGATGCGATGGGTGGTGTCGGCACAGTGGCTGCTTCTTATCTTACCGCGCCATTTTTCAATCCAGCTCTCACTGCAATTTATCGACGTAATGATGATGCAGGTATGATCGTACCAAGCTTTGGTATTAACTATAATGACCAAGATAACATCATCGATACCATTGATAGAATTGGGAAAATGAACCCGAGTGATCCTAACTTGGGCACAGAATTAAAAAATCTGGGCAATAGTACGATGAATTTCGATCTTGGGGGCGTGGTGGCTGTCGGGATTCCAAACCGGTTTTTATCTGCCACGGCTTACGGAAAGCTTTATACCGAATCTTTTGTCCAACCAGAAATCACGGACCTTACCGATATAAATAAAAACTACGTGCGTGGGGTATCAATCGGTGTAGCAGAAGCGGGGATCTCGCTGGCGAAGTACACCAACTTCATGAACCAGCACATGTCATTCGGTATTACTCCTAAGCTTCAGCGAATTTATACTTATTCATACGCAACAAGCTTTGCGGCCTTTGATACCAAAAACCTCCGTGAGAATGAAACTGCAGAGACAATGTTTAATCTCGATGCTGGTGCTCTGTGGTTTTTCGGTCCATATCGCTTAGGTATTTCAGCCAAAAACCTAATGGGTCGAGACATTAGCACTAAAGCATTCATCTATAATGGAACCACAACAATCGCATCTGAAGATTACAGTATGCGCCCGGTCTATACCGTGGGGGCGGGTTACGTTGCGGATTACTTTTCAGCAAGTGTTGATTATGATTTGAATGAAGAGAAAAAATTCTCGTCGTTTGATGATAACACTCAGATGTTAAGAGTAGGTGTGGAAGTAGACTTGCTTCGTCAACTTGCCCTTCGTGCAGGCTATAAGAAAAATCTTGCTTACTCAGACAACGAGGGGACCATTACGGCGGGTATAGGGCTCACACCACTGAATCTCATTGAGTTAGACATTGCAGCGCAATATACAAATGAAAATGCAATGGGTGCATCGATTAATTTCCTTGCGACGTATTAAGCGAATCGTTATAGTCAGCTCCTTATATTGAGGAGCTTTTTTATGTTTGACGATTTACCACCTCTGTCTCATCAAGAACAACAACGAGCTGTAGAGCAAATTCAAGAATTGATGGCAAAGGGCACCAGCACCGCAGAAGCCATTAAAATAGTTGCTCAGCAAATCCGAGCGGAATACGCCGCCAAACAGCAAGACTGATCAATCACAAAGAGCAGGGTACAGACCCTGCTTTTTTACGCCTGCCTTATACCTTACTTACCCAAGCTCATTCTCTAAACTTTAACGATCGTCCGCGATAAACAACGGATTACGTTACAGTGTATCGTTTGTTCCTTTCAGGCCTATAAATATCTGAGCAGGTAAAGTTAATAAAATTTTACTTATCGACTTTTACCCACCAAAGGTTAACTAAGTAACCAGGCTTAGATATTTCATGCTTACTGGTTATAAGCCATATAAAACAGTAAGTTACAGTAGAACTTTAATCTTATGAGTAAATAGGGTGAATAGTTAGATGTAATTAAATTACAAAAAGAAAACCTGACGAACTGTTAGCTAGTGAATTGTTCTGCGAGCAGCAAAAAGAGACATTGTCACGTATATCTCACTAAAAATATCTAATGATAATGGTAGCTGTGCAAACAGTGAGTACTTGCAGTCTCTTACTTTGCTAAATATGAATTGAGACTAAGGAATGTTGAAATCAGCAACAAAGCCGATAAATGGGATAGGTAAGAGGCGATTTATAACACCACATTTTGATCAGTTTCAAACGCAAGTTTTTACGATCTCTAAGGTACGGATTTGTTTTTGCGTGACACTGTAGCGTATCAGCTAAGCAAATTCTCTTGCCGTGATTTAGCGTTACCGCTTGGCAGTTGCCACGCTAAGTCTTCATTATAGGTATAGCTTCAAGTTACGCTGTCACTATAGTTTGGCTGGTGAGTATTGTGAAAGTAATGGGGAAATAGGTAGGTTTTTGTGGAATGGTAAATAGTTAAAAACCGAGTACACATGGTGTACTCGGCTTGTATTTTTTGATGATATTACTTGTCCGCGAGGTCGAGTTTCAGCTCGCCGTGCTCTGAGTAATGGGATATGACTTCTTGACTACACTTGGTCCCTTCACATGTGTTAATGGCGATCAGTTGATTCTTTTTATTGTAGTATCGCGTAATGTGTTTTTGACCTTGAATCTCACGAACGCCTGTCCAATCATTGCCGTTTTTATCGACGCCATCAAGAAACGACTTCCCATCGACAACAATTGTTTTCTTTTTCCAAATTGCATCACCATTTTGACTTTGACAGTACTCATAGTGCGCGTTCCCAGAAGCTGTATCTTGGCAGTTTTTTGCATGAGAAACAGTGGGTAACATTAAAGACAGAATCGGTAATATTATTCGAAATGTGTTGTTCATTTTTCTAGCTTTTTGACGCAGATATTTCAACGCGAATTATCAACATTTTGAAATATAAAAACGTGATCTCGTTCAATTGTTTGCACGAAAGAACGTCGCACCTATGAATTTAGCGTCTCATATGCAAAGAAATTATAGCTCTCGAGACGCGCTATTCACGGATTTTTGCTCTTTAGGATAGGTCGTTCAGTAATTGTTATTCTTTGCCTGTTTTAACCTTAAACTCTTTGCTGTGTCCTGGCTAAGTCCCTAACACAAACTGAGACTCGAGCATCATTTTTGAATGCTGGATATGCCACGATGCGCACTTGTAAAGTGTATGTCGAGTATTCAAAAATGATTGAAATAATTGCAATGTAATTCGTTCTGCGACACAGTTCTGCTAATGCCAAAAATCAAAGTGATTTAACAATTTACAAATGAGGCTCGATAATTTTGTTGTCGCTGCAGCGTCGACTTGTCGTAAGCATTTTTCACAAACATCTGGGATACTGGGATAGTACCAAGTTTTAAAATCTCTTTGTCATTCATAGTTACTAACATACCAAATACCTCCAAGCAAACATAGGACAGATTCACTTGTAAATATTAGGATATTATCGCTTTGGGCTTACAGATTCAGTGCGCATTATGTATATTATGTTAAATATAGCATGGTTGTATTCGTAATCTACAATACTTTGGGCTCCTATTCCTCTCAGATTTTAAAATCCGACGGATTTTATCAGCATCATTAAACATAATCGTTATTTACCATCTCTATGATGAGTACCTTGTACATGGTTGGTTATACTCTACAAAATGGCTTTAAATCAATTGGTTAATATCATTTTGCTTCCTATGCCTCAACCACCTGTACATGTACATGCCTCATTTCGCACTATATTGATGCTATTTTACCAACGGTGTACATGTACATATCGCCACTCATGTACAATTAAACATAATGGCTATTGAACATAAATACCTTAATATCGATTTAAATCATCTAGCGATTATTTAAATCGATATTAAGGTCAGAACACGGTGTTTTTAGGCGCCCAAGGGATTGAACAAAAATGGTAAACGCTGCGTCAGTTTTTAACGGCGAAGTCACTACACGCTGGGCGGATTTGCACACAGCTCAGTGTGAGGGATTTTTGTTAGCATAGGATGGAAATTACAACGAGACAACTGAGAATGCTTCAATTACTCGTTGTTTAAAGGTTCTTAGTATAATTTCATCGTACGTGTTCGGCGAATCGTGTGAATTAGGATAATGGAGTGATGACTGGCTCCACTTCAACTTATGCTCTTTCACCGCTTGTTCTTCATTGAGATCTGTTTTATTTGAACTACTGAAGCGGCAGTCTGATTCAAAGTCTTCTTTACTATTCATTTTGGCTAGCATGCACGACTCAGGAATGTCTTGCTCAACCCTTTCTGAAAAGTTAATCAGACTCTGTTCTGCAAACGTATACAACCAAGCTTATTGGTTTTTCGATTCATTTACTCGAAGAATACGCCCCAGAACCTGCCTAAAATACAATTCTGTTTTTATCGAGCTCATATGGCAACACACTTGTAAGCGCGGAATATCTGTTCCCTCACTAATCATTCCTACGCTAACAATCCACTGTGAATCATTCTGACGGTAACGTTCAATTTCAGCCAAGGGCTCTTCGTGGCGGTAAGTGACAATTGATACTGTTTGAGCATATGTTTGGGAGAGTATCTTTTTTATGGCCTGAGCATGCTGAACTGAAGCTGCGACAACCAAGCCTCCTGCATTTGGAGAATCAATTCGAATCTCTGAAAGCTTTTTGCAGCCGAGTCTAAGCAGATACTCCATAGCTTCTTGATTATGAATAACGCTTTGATACGAAGTATTGGTCTGCTTTATCATTTCTAGAATCGAAGAAAATGTCTCGACTTTCTTTTCACTAGTGATAGATAATTCTTCACTATCAACCAATACAATTTTTGGTGCTCTACAGACTTTATCTGATATCTGAATAGCCACCAAATCAGTAGACACTCTTTAACTTGATTTCATATTGCTTTTCATACTCTACTGGCGACAACTGATTATTGGAACCATGTCGGCGTTTAATGTTGTAGAACATCTCAATATATTCGAAGATGTCCATACGAGCTTCTTCTCTAGTGGTGTAGCACTTCCGCTTAATTCTTTCTCTTTTGAGTAACTGGAAAAAACTCTCGGCAACCGCATTGTCGTGACAATTACCACGGCGACTCATACTTGATTCAAGACCATGCTGTTTCAAAAAACAGTCCCAGTCGTGACTGGTATACTGGCTACCTTGATCTGAGTGGACGAGCACTTTTCCTATAGGCGAACGGCGCCAAACCGCCATTAGCAAAGCATCTAGGACAAGTTCTTTAGTTATTCTACTTTTCATTGACCAACCAATTACTCGCCGAGAGAATAGATCTACAACTACCGCCAAATACAGCCAACCTTCGTGCGTTTTGATATAGGTAATATCAGTTACCCACGATTGATTGGGCGCGATCGGGTTGAACTCTCTTGAGAGTTTGTTAGGAACAATGATGTTTTCGGCACCACCCTTGGGGCGTGGCTTTCGATAGCCTCTTTGCGACTGAATACCTTCTCGCTTCATTAGGCTATGAACTTGGTTAATTCCACAGATTTCCCCTTCATCTCGCAGGTCACTGTAGATTTTTCGATAACCATACACACAGCCTGACTCCAGCCAAAATTGCTTTATCAGTCCGAGAAGGTATTTTCGCCGCTTTTCTTGTCTACTATCTGGATTTTTTAGCCAAGAATAATAACCACTTGGGTGAATTCCAAAGACTTTACACATGCGTCGAACAGACCAGATGGTCTGATTCGCTTTAATAAAGGCATACCTCAGTCGGACTGGCTTGCGAAGTACACCGCGGCTTTTTTTAGTATGTCTCGCTCTTCTGTTACCCGCTGCAATTCCTTTTTAAGTCGACGAATTTCAGCACTTTCATCAGATTGAGCTTGGTATTGTGAAGAGTTGGGGCCGTAGCGTTTAACCCACGCATACAAACTATGGCTCGTTGTTCCTAGTCGCGCAGCAACATCAGCCACGCTATGACCTTTTTCAGTTACTTGTTTGACTGCTTCAATTTTAAATTCTTCTGGATATCTTTTGCTGCTCATAAGCACCTCTCTATTAGTCATTTTGTCTAACTAAAAGGTGTCTATCAAGTCGGTGGCTATTCATTATTCAGGATCCTAGGGTCATCTGGTGATACAGATGGTTCACTCTTATCGTGGTGAACAACGCTTCATACGACTTCAGGTCGCACGGACATTTCCGAGTTACGATTCTTAGCACACTCTAGCCTTTCTGATTACTTTTCATCTTGCAACCATGGTGCTAGCTAAACTCCCTCATCAGCTACAACTGGACGCTTTTGCGAAATCAGGTGGGTACTTCCAACAACGCAGTTAACAAGGAACAGGGCTATGTATACAAGTACCGAAATAAGCAGTTTCAAAATTTATAATTGATTCATAAACATTACTAAACACTTATCTTGGCGTAAAAAATAGACAAACTTCAGTTTGTCTATTTTTTAAGGTAATGCATTGGTCTAGTACTATCTGATCAAAGGCAAAATTTCGACACAATCACCAACTAACTCTTGATTCCAAGCATTTGGAAGGAAGTATGACTTCACTTTATTGAACGGATTACCCAAATCTAGAAATGTAGCTTGGGATGTATTTTGTCCAACAACTACAATTAAAGACCATGTAGGGTCAATTAGCGCTAGTTCAACTTGAGTTCTACTTAACTTCACACCTCGCTCTCCCCAACCAGCAGGAAGAGTTTTTACTTCAATTTTTCTGACAGCAGCATCATTCACATCAATCTCTAGCAAATCATACCCGGGGTTGTTTTTCGGCGCTTTTACTATTTTATGGCCCGAAGGTAAGCTCTTCTCGATAGCATTCAACACATTGTTCTCTCCATCATCACCTAGAAGTGTTGTTTGATTACCTGTGAATGCTGTCCCCATACCACTTTTCCTGTTGTGACTTACATAGTCTCGATGTCCAACATCTAGTTTACGTATCTCTAATTTCTCAGCTGGACTTCGTGATTTAGAACGAGAAGCACTTGGCGCATTGTAAGTTAAGTCGCCCAAATTACCCTTTTCTATTTGCTCACTAGATGTTCGCACCTTAGATGAGTCTTGCGTTTTCCCTTGGTTGCTAGAAATACCAGATTTAACGGTTCTCTCTTTGTGCTCACTTTTATAAAGATGGGCATCTAACCTTCGAGTTTGCTCCCATGGGTCTTGAACTTCGTCCTTTATTTTTGAGGGTTTTAGCCCAACATCTCCAATTTCACCGACATTGTTATTAACGCCTACAGGAATCGTACGCGGCTCATCTGATACGGCACTATCTTCCGTGTGATAATCCTCTTCATCTAAATCTGCTTCAATCAAATCTACAACATCAGACTCGACAGTAGCGAAGTCATGAGAAAATACTCGTTGATTGAACTTCGTTTCATTAGGGAGCTCAGGTATTCCCTTCTCCTCCCCTAGATATTCGTTTGCTTCTTCTTCAGACTCGATATCCTTTACCAAAGTCGCAATCATGATGGATGATTCAGTGTTTAGAGAAAACTCGTTACTTACATAACTAGCCAAAGCTTCACAAAGTACCCTCGTTGAGCCAAGGACAACATACAATTCACCGTCTCTATTAAACACTTTCTGTCTGTTTGTATCATAGATCCATTGAAGACCGATGTTGCAAGATAAAGTGAGAGATTTACACATGGTAATTCGGTCTGGTATCAATCGATCTTTATAGCTCTGTTCAACTTCGCTACGTGGTGATTTTAAGTTATGAAAGGCTAACCTTCGTACTGCATTTTCAAACCAATTCGTTTTCAACTTCCTACTAAATTTTGCAATATCATCTGGAACCTGTCTCGGCGATAGAAACTCAGTCTCGTCATTCTTAATACTCATCTCAGAGTCATACTTGATAGACTTAGCGTTCGTTTTCGCTGCTAACTTCGTAAATTCACCGACACAAACTCGAAGGTATTCATTCTTAGAGCTAGCTGAAACAAGATCATCTCCCTCATCTAAAAAGACTTTGGAACTTATGCAAAGTTTGCCATTCGTTGTCAAAAGAGGCACTTCATCCCATTTGTTTATCACTTGTAAATGTTCTTTTTGTAGCAAAGAAAGGGCAGATTTAGCTACGAGAACCTGATCAGAATTTAACACCCGATCTAGCCCTAAATTTAACGTTAAGTAATCGATAAGAAACTCTTTGCTCGGTCCAGTCCTGACCCCTAATTTTTCAAGCCCTTTTGTTACATCAGTTTGATCGTGTTTCAAGACTCCAAGAAAATCTTCGACAGAATGTAAGCCAGGTAAGCCAGATACTCTCCTAAAGAATACGTTTTTGGGTTGAACCCATTCCCTATTAATCAGTATTTTTTCTGGCTTATCTTCATACCTGAGTTCCTTTTCCCTTCCGCACACAGCATAAAAACGTGTCGATGCATTAAACAAAAACCGTTCGTTACTGTGGTTAATTGGCGTCCCAATTAGTTTCTGATAATTCCTAATTTGATCTCTTGTCTGGGCAAAAGTTTCCAAACCTAAGAACTTGTAGAGAGAGCTTAAAGAGTCTCGACCAGATGTCCTTTCTTTTTGATTTTCATGCTCAATTTTTGGTGCAAGAAGATTAAAGCTCGGGCACAGTTTGTATTTGTGTGTTTGCAGCGTGATTGACTTAGGACTACCTAATTGCAAATCAGCATTTTCTTTTCCATCAACGACATTTTTACCCTGTACACATGGGATCCATGGAATCCCTGAGAAATCTTTGTGAACAGTCGCGCATTGTTTAGCTGCATTTTCAAACTCAGGAAGGTGGCGCTTAATAAAGCTTACTAGATTAAAGGCCTCTTCCACGTCCCTCCTTTGTGAGATGTATATCGCACCTTGATGTAGAGCTTTAATAGAAACCGTCTTTTGTGCCCCACACAACTCAAGTAACTTATTCCAATTCTCATTCTGGAATGGGCGTAACTTTTTTGCAGTCGCTTTAATCGATTCAGGTAGTGTCCCGAAGAAGTTTGGAGCGTAAACCTCAGTTGCTCTTAGAAAAGAACCATTCGCGGCAGGTACAAAACTAGCGGATGTTAGTAATTTTATGACGTTTGGATCGTTTCGAACGGATTCAAGTTCGTTACACAGCCATTCCAAAAGTCGGATCTTTGACTCAATATCACTAGACCCATTCAAATGCTTCACAACAACATTTTCGATGTAGTCAGAAAACGACATCGAAGAAACATCCAGTTTTTCGAATACATCAAAGAACTTTTGCTCCCCAGAATGTACAAGGTCATATAGGTCACTAATCTGCGCTAACGACTTATCGACTTTAAACCCACCAGGTAGATATAAACTCGCTTTTCTCCCGTTAATGCTTGTTAGAGAACCATTCTGCGTTAATGCTAAGGGGATATGATTTTTGATTTTATGTATCAGAGATTTATAATCACTATGGGATTTATTCGCCCTGCCAATTGACTTCAAGACAAAATGTCTAAAGTCCTGATCTTCCAAAGATAGCCTGACCGACTGATTCATGTTAGCAATCTCAACCAAAATCACTTCGTTAGTAATAATACTTAGAGGGCTTACACTAGGTCCTAAAAGGTCGTGTAATCTTTGATAACTTTGCACCCAGTGTTTATCGAAGAGACAGACACCAAGCATTTCATAATATTCCCTATTTTCCGATTTTAACTCAAGATAAGTACTTTTCCCCACAGACCTCAACTCATTAAGCGTAGTTGGTTTAGATGCACTATTTTTATAAACTGGAAGCGACACCAAAAGTCGTCTAACCCTGTCGGTTTGCCTCTCTGATTCACCAGATCTGCGTATTAACTCAACCAGCTCATCGAACCAATCTAAATCAACAAGCACTAATGACATCATTTGTGATAAGATCTTTAGCTTGTTTTCTAACGTTGGACTTAACCACGTTATAGGCATTTCTCTTAGATCAAGGTCATAAATGCTTTGGTCAACAAACTTAGATTTGTCATTTTTGAAAAGTGATAGGTCGTGCCCAGTAGAAAACAATGAGAGATCTTGAATTCTATGTAATTTTCCATCGAGGCAATACTGTAACGGGAGGCCATCAACACCTGATACCCCTAACGTCCCTAGCAACGAATATTTAAGAACATGAGAAACACTTTGTTTACTAGCGAAAAAAAGATCAGAAAGTAAGTACTCTTCCTGAGGGAAAATTAAATCTCGGGATCTTTCTAAAACTGCATCAATCAAAACATCAGGCGTGAACTCTGAAATAATTCCACCAAATGCTCTCAAATTTGATATAACGAAACTAGGCGGCTCTGGGAAGATTAATTTTAGTTCATTCTGAACTATTTTTTTGAGCTCTTTGGTGGGAGCCGCAACTTTACCCTGACGCGAACAATAGAAGTGTTCAATAGAGGGCTTAGCCCAATAGTAACTATCTTTATGCCAAACTTTCAAACATTCAGCTTTCGCCATTCGTGTGTAAAAGCCTTTCTGTATATATGATGTAATTTCATCTGAATCTTTTGAAAAATTCGGCCAAAACTCATAGTAATCAGTCTCTGAAAGGTTGTGTTTATACTCAAGCAATAATTCTGCCCACGCTTTGCCTATTGCGTGTTCAGCTAACATGAGATTCCATTTTACCAAAGGCGTTTGATCGTCATTCCCCGCTTTCAATACTATTGAAGTTCGTTTATCATCAAGTTCAAACCACCCTTGCATGTGAGCTTTGCTTTTGGTTCTAATACCTAATGGTAAGAAGGTAAAGAACTGCCCCATATCATCGTTCTTAGGAATCTGTTGACCTATAGGTATAGCTACTCCAGCCCAAGGTAAAACTTTTCTGAAGTTTGGTCCCAACCCCAAAAACTTTAGAGCCTGTTTTAGAAGTAAACTATCTGTTCCTTTGAATAGCCCATTGACTACAGCCCATTTATAGTTAACAGACTCCGTACGCGACGCACTACGATCAAAATAATTGCACTGAAATTCATGTTCGTAGGTCACAGTTGGAAGATCAATATTATTCGATAGCCAAGATTGACAAATCTCTTGGGGAGACATCGTTGTTGGTATAGTTTTGTTAAGCTTTTGCTTTACTGATTTAATCTCTTCTATGTTTTTAGTTTCGATTTTCAATAGTTCTTGCGTCTTTCCATTCTCATGAACTATGCACAAAATTAACGTGTGGACATTCCTTAGAAAAAGTAAATTATCTGAGCTTTTTCTCCATTCATCACACCAATTGTAGAAGCGCTGCTCGGTGAAAATTTGACGTGATATCTCGCTAGTTTTCGCTGTTTCGGAAGTCCTCAAAGGTAAGCGAAAAACTGTTCGGCCAACAGTATCTTCCTCACCAGGTAAAAGAAAAGTCCGCAACCATGGCTCTAAACGTTCATAGGTACTACTGTTTACCTCATCATGCTTCCAGGTTGCAACTTCGTCATCTAGTTCCTTACAAACGGCCGATTTATGTGCATCGAACCATTTAGAAGTACCATGCCTCATACCACCAGAAATTAAGCTAGGATGATCGCTGATACTAAAACTAGATGTAAAACCTTGTCCAAACCTACCAGTGGATTGAGCTTTGTCGACCTTACCACCATCCATAATCTGATCAATTGCCTTGAAGTCCTGATCATTGAAAAGCGCGTCATTCGAAATGACTAGAGCAGGTCCAGTAGCAATATTTAGCGCTTGTTGTTTAAAGGAGCCATGGTTTCTGAGATCAAGTGCGACTGTGAGTCGCGAAGCTTTCGCATCATCTGCATTTTGTAAAAACTCTTTGAGTAAGGAGTCCGCATTGTACTTTTCGATCATTTGCCGAATTTGCTTCGTAACAGATGAGCGATAACTACTTGTAGAAGAAACTTCGAATTCCATTGTATAACACCTTAATTAACAGATTTAATAGCACTTTATGCGGTATTAATTTTGGCGCATATAATAACGTTGAAGTGAACCGGTGTGAACTCAATTCTATGCAAGACGATCTAAACAAAAATAGGAAACAAAGAAGTTGGAACCCCACAATCTAACTATCGAAACAGGACTTATAGGCTCCAAATCGAGAATGGTACTAATGACCTCTTACCCTATCTATCTCATGGTTGTAGTGCCATTGTTGTGGCATAGTATATTCGCAGCCTTTGACGCAACTCTTAGATTGAAGCTAAGTACATAGGAATTTTGCTCACATTTCTACTAAAAACTCCACGAAACCACCCATTAGCCATCCGCTGTCAATTGGGTATAAAAAATCCTGCCGCTTAGTAGTGTCAAATTATAGGGTCAGGTCTTGCCTTTTGCCCCCATGCATCAGTTGTACTTATGCAATTATGATGCGAGAGCAGTTTTGGCTCTGTCGAACTCAGGTCATATATTGGGGCAAAACCGAGCTAGAGTAAATTTGTTAGATCTGATTGCATCTTATCTTTGTTAGATAAATGGCGGATCACTTCCTGACTAATCCTCTATATCTAGTGACTAAAAGGACTAAGAGGACTCATAGCCAAAATATTCAGCTCCATGCATGAACAAACAACCATTCATAGATTTGGCTTTTATGAACAATATTAGATAGCGAGATTTATAATTATCAAACTATTTTTTATTAAGGTAAGTAATTGATTTAAGAGTGCTGTATAAGATAGGTGTACAAGTAAGAGATCCAAAAAACTTTACCATAAAATAGCTAATATCGATCTATCAATCTGCGATTGCTTGATCTTCCATTAGCCAATGTCTATTCAGAGATTGGCTTGTGCGTTTATAAATATGGCTCTTTAAGTTATCTCGGTTCGTTTTTTTGCTTTGTAGTCACAAATGCACTTTTTTCTATGTCGCACTCAGTTCATCAACTCGCGTGAAGAAAAGATTAAGACGTAAAAAAGCGCCAAACTATGGCGCTCTTATAAACGTTGGTCATCTTGCTTGGTTTAACCGCCGGCAAGTTTTACCGTCATTCCTTTTTTCTCTAAGTGTGCTTTGATCTTGTCACGAGCATCACCTTGAATCTCGATAGTGCCATCTTTAACTGAACCACCACAACCACAAACTTTCTTAAGCTCGGCGGCCAGTAATTTTAAAGGCGCATCATCAAGATCTAATCCAGTGACAATACAAACCCCTTTACCTTTACGGCCTTTGGTTTGGCGTTGGATTCGGACAATGCCGTCGCCTTTAGGACGTTCGACTTTCTCTTCTTCTGGTTTGATTCGACCAGTTTCTGTTGAATATACGAGTGTCATAGATTTACTTCTTTTGCTGCTGTGCTTGAGCTTGCATCGCTTTTTGCTTTGCAATCAAATAAGCTTCGATATGGCGTTGAATAGCAGTTTTCCCACCTTTTATCAACTTGCCATTGAACATGCAGTACCAAGCGTTTGGTTCGCCAGTATCGTTCTTTATCGTGTAGCCATTAAAAACTTCAGACAGTGGATTTGCGGCACTTTGCTTTCGTTGCCCTAAAGATGAAAACTCTTTTGGATCAATAATCGATGCCGTGTCACACCACCAATCTATACTCTTTTTTACCGCCGCTAAACTACCTTGTAAAACGTGGTTTTTGATTTTAACTCTCCAAACGCTGCCGTCGGAACCGCTAGATTGGAGGTTATAGCCTCTATAATTAGAAATTGCCATACCACTGAACTTTCTTTCAATACGTTGTTTAAATAATAATCGTAGCTAAGCATTATTCAAATCGCGCATTCGATGTAAGCGAAAGAATAATGCTCAGTTGAGTTTATATTTACCACAAAATGTATGAAGCTAACGTTAGCTAGATTGCACTCTTAATACAACTTTCCAAGAACTCATGGAATTTGTGGCCATTGTTTTGAAGCATCTTAGGAAACATCGAGATTGGCGTCATTCCTGGGAATGTGTTCACCTCATTTAAATAGATTTCACCATCTTCAGTCAGGAAGAAATCAATTCGTGAAAGATGACGCAGATTCATCTGAGTAAATACAGTTTTTGATGCGTTCAAAATTGCTTGAGATTGAGCCTCAGTGAGGTCTTTTGCTTCAACTTCCGTTAATGAATGGCTTGAACTACTGTATTTTTCATCGTATGAGTAAAATGCTCCGTCTGGCGCGATGACTTCACCAGGCTTGGTAATGTGAAGTTGGCCATCCATTTCATAGGCTGCGACTTCTAGTTCACGTGGTTTTACTGCTTTTTCTACAAGCACTTGCTCTGAATAACCAAATGCATCGTTCACCGCACGAGAAATATCGCTCTTTTCAGTTACACTGTAACACCCAACGGATGAACCTTGTCTTGCCGCTTTGATGAACACTTTACCCCATTTATCAAATGCTGCTAATGCTTGTTGATGTGATTGGTCATCATTACGAGTTAAGAAGAGATATGGTGTATTGGGAATACCGATTGCATCATACCAAAGCTTAGAGGTGATTTTGTTGAAACTATTACTGCTTGCTTCAGGCCCACAGCCTAGGTAAGGAATACCTGCAATCTCAAACATCGATTGGATATCACCAGTCTCACCAGGAAAACCGTGAATGCACGGTACGATGAAATCAATCGTCAGATTTAAGTTGTCAGAGCACAATTGCTTGGAGTTTAAATCTAGGTAAACCAATTCACCTTGGTTAGTCACCCAACCTTCATTTTTGATTTCGACGCGTGTAACATTGATATTCTCAATGAGGTTTAATTGCTGCTCTACAAAGTTCGCTGATAGCAGTGAGATCTCGTGTTCTGATGAGCCGCCGCCACAAAGTAGAAGAATATTTTTAATCATGAATCAATCTTTCCGTGATTTCCAAAAGATACTGTTCAGTATGATAAACTTTTGCGTGATAACGTACAGTAATTTTACTGTTAGAAACACTGTTCGGGTAGGAAGTGAACAAAAAATAAGGGAGCCATTTCAGCTCCCTTTTTTGAATTCTAATTCAGTTTGTTAAGTGTTGGATACGCTGAATTTTTAATGGCATCGATGCTCTTCACAAATGGCTTGAGCTGTTGGAATTGCTCTGGTAAACGCATGATTGCCTGTTTTGCTTCTGCGCTCGTAGCGTAGTCTCCATAAAGAACAGAGAACCATTTAGTCCCATTAACAATTTTGTAGTTTTCCCAAATTGGTTGGTCATTTTGTGGCAACTGACGTGCAAATTGGTCAACTTTTGCTTGGCTACCCACGGCAACAACTTGGATTGTATAACCAAAACGTTGGACTGCTGCTTGCTGTTCGCTTGGTGGCACAATCTGTACTGGTTTTGCTTGCTCTTTTGGAGGCTGTACCGCTGCATTACTTTGTTCAGGCTTTGGCGTCGTCTCAACATAAGTTGGCTTGACGTCTTCTTCTACTACATTATCGGTCGACATGACTGGTTTTGAGATGGCTTGAGATTGGTAATCTTCTCGGTAGCTTTCTGTGCTAACGTCTGTGATGTAAGTTTCCGATGCACAAGCCGAAAGCAGTACCGTTAAACCAATGATTGAGATTTTTTTCATGAAGTAACAAAAGCTCTGAGTAAATATTACAATAAATCATGCCGATAGCCGGCTATTTTATCAAGCACCAAAGACAATAATCTTCAATTTTGATGTGATGAGTGGCACAAACTCCACATGGTTGGTTTAGATTTGCGCAATTGTCTGAGCCAACCATATTTAAAGAGCAACATATTCCGTTATCATGGCGTAAACGACAGTCCAAAAAATGAGCATTTCGTCGGCAAGGAGTCACTATGAATAAACTGCAAAAACTGTTCAAACCTAACTCTGTTGCCGTTATTGGCGCCTCACCTAAAGCGCTCCGTGCCGGTCATATCGTCATGCGGAATTTACTTCAATCCGGGTTTGGTGGCGCGATTATGCCAGTGACACCAAAATATAAAACCGTATCTGGCGTTATCGCCTATCCGAGCATTGATGCTCTGCCCTACACGCCTGATATTGCGATTCTCTGTACAAATGTTTCTCGAAATCAACAATTACTAAAAGAGTTAGATGAAAGAGGCACTGAATTTGCAATCGTAATATCCGATGATGTTGAGCATCTTGATCTCTCTTCCCTATCAATTCGTGTTTTGGGGCCTAATAGTTTAGGCATTATTTTACCGTGGCAACAATTCAATTGCTCTTTTTCTCCTGTGGCGGCTAAACCAGGCAAAATTGCGTTCGTTTCACAATCCTCTTCTGTATGTACAACGGTTCTCGATTGGGCTAACGATAAAAATATCGGATTTTCTGCTTTTATCTCTATTGGACAAGGGCAAGATATTGATTTCGCCGAACTGCTTGATTACTTGAGCATGGATGGAAAAACAGAATCAATCTTGTTGTATGTTGAATCGATAAAAGACGCACGTAGATTTATGTCTGCTGCTCGTGCTGCATCTCGTAATCGCCGGATTTTAGTATTAAAAGCGGGTCGCTCGCCTGAAGCTCAAGTACTTGGAAGCCCAGAGATAGATACGCTTGATATCATCTATGATTCCGCCATTCGTCGAACTGGCATGTTAAGAGTAAAAAATACTCATGAACTGTTTGCCGCCGTTGAAACACTCACTCACTCTGTCCCACTTCGGGGAGAGCGTCTTGCCATTGTGACAAATGGTGGCGGACCTGCTCTCATGGCGATAGACGCTCTACTAGAACGAGGCGGAAAGTTGGCTGTTTTGGATGACGAAGCGATTGAACAATTAAAAGCAGCCCTACCAGCTAATTGGCAAGGTGTAAATCCGATTGACTTAGGCGGAGATGCAACAAAAGAACGCTATGTTCGAGCCATTACCACCTTGATGAATAATGACTGTGCGGATGCCATTTTGATTATGCATAGTCCATCAGCAGTATCCGATTCAACGGACACTGCAAACGCCGTGATTGAAGCCATCAAAGCTCATCCGAGACACAAGCATTTTAACATTCTGAGTAATTGGTCTGGTGAACAAACATCGCGGGATGCTCGACTCGCGTTTACTCTGTCTGGTATACCAACTTATCGAACCCCTGAAAGCGCTGCGGTTGCCTACATGCACTTAGTTGAGTACCGGAGAAACCAAAAGCAATTAATGCAGACTCCAACCACGGCAGAACCGCTTCATACCGCAAGTGTTGATAGCGCTAAAAATTGGATTAAAGAACAATTACTGGATAAAAAAACAGTGTCGTTAGATACCCATCAAAATAGTCCGTTATTTGAACAGTTTGGCTTTAATATCCTCCCTACTTGGATTGCTTCAGAAGTATCCGAAGTTGTTCATATGGCTGAAAACATTGGTTATCCTGTCGCTGTTAAATTGCGTTCACCTGACATTCCACATAAATCGGATGTTCATGGTGTTGCGCTTAACCTACGCAATAGCCAAGAGGTCTCGAGTGCCGCTCAAGCCATTCTTGATACGGCGAAGCTAAGCTACCCCCAGGCCAATTTGCAAGGCCTACTCGTTCAAGGTATGGCTAAGCTAGGCAGTGCCGAAGAACTGCGAGTTAGTATTAAAGTCGACAAGGTGTTTGGCCCAGTCATACTAATAGGACAAGGCGGTTCCGATTGGAATATCATGCAAGATGCCGTTGCGGCATTACCGCCTTTAAACATGGCACTTGCACGTTATTTGATTGTGATTGCACTTAAGTCTGGAAAGATCCGTCTACAAAGAAACAAAGAGACGTTTAATATTGATGAGTTTTCTAAGTTTCTTGTACGTATTTCACAAATGGCGGTAGAGTTACCAGAAATACAGAGACTGGATATCCATCCAGTGCTTGTGTCAGGCAGTGATTTAAGTATTGTCGATGCAGATATTACCTTGTCTGAGTATGATGGTGATGCACAACAGCGCCTTGCGATACGTCCATTTCCGGCAGAGTTTGTTGAAACGGTTACCTTACGTGATGGCCAGCCTATTCTACTGCGACCGATTCTCCCAGAAGATGAGCCTATTCACGCTCAATTTATCAATAGCGTATCAAAAGAAGATCTGTATAACCGATTTTTTTCGGATGTTGGCGAGTTTAATCATGAAGCCTTGGCCAACTTAACACAGATTGATTATGACCGCGAAATGGCATTTGTTGCGGTGGCCTTTGATGATAATGGCCCATCCATTATTGGTGTTTCGCGTGCATTAATTACTCCGGATAACAGCGACGCGGAATTTGCGATATTGGTTCGTTCGGATCTAAAAGGTAAAGGCCTGGGTAAAGTTCTGATGCAAAAAATCATCAGCTACTGCAAAATTAAAGGTACTGCGCAGATGTCCGGGATGACGATGCCAACGAATCGGGGGATGCTGTCATTAGCTCAAAGTTTGGGTTTTGAACTGGATGTACAATTTAGTGACGGGACCGCAGATATGGTGTTACCACTGAATTAAACGTCATCGCCCTGCCTCTTATGAACGAATATTGGCAAGCGAGCTGAAGTTGATAAGTTGATAGTTTCCTATCTTTTAAGTCTTTGAATGCTCAGCAATGGACGCCTTAGAAGCGTCCATTGGTTTAGCTTGGCGCGTGCTTTTAGCTTATGGCGTGGCTAATGCGTGTTGAGAAAGTGACGCCGTCACTTTAGTGCCCAGTTTTTCTTTAAATACTGTACACACCAAGATTTCGCCTCACCCATGGTGTTTCTTCGCCAAGCCATAATAATATCCAATGAATGCTCTTCTGTACCATCAATTCGCTTTAATTCTCCCCGCTCAATGAATTCCTGTGCCACTTGGCTAGGTAAAGTGCCAATACCAAGGCCTGATACCAGCGCTTCGACCTTTGCATGGAAGTTCGTTACAGTAAGCCTCGGCTGTTTTTGAGTGATGTTCATGGTGAGTGCAGGTTGTTCCCTCGCAGTATCAGCGATAGCGATCACACGGTATTTCTCTCGTGCCGCTTCATCGAACTCACCGTTGCGTTTGTGAACATAATGATTGTTGGCCGCAACCCAAATCATGGACATTTTTCCAATTCGTTCTGCTTTTACATCCTGCGGTAACGCATCTAAAGCAGGACAAATGAGTAAATCTGCACGTCCACTATTTAGCGACTCCCAACTCCCCGCTAGGATTTCTTCTTGTAATCGAACCCGCGTTGTACTGACGTCTGATAAGGCTTCTACCATAGGAAAGAAGTTATTAATTGGAATGATGCCATCAAACGCAACGGTAAGATCTAGCTCCCAGCCATTAGCAAGCAATGTCGCATCGGCGACCAGTTTTTCACTTGCTTGCAATATGGCTCTACCGCGTTCAAGAATGAGTTTTCCTGCTTTTGTAAAATGCGCCTTGTGCCCTGAACGATCGAAAATCATGATATCCAGATCTTGCTCGAGCTTTTGAATTTGATAGCTAAGAGAAGATGGGGCTCTATCTAACTCATTGGCGGCGGAGGCAAAACTGCCCCGTCGATCAATCGCATCTAAGATATGAAGTGCTTCTAAAGTAATCGGGCTCTGCATGTAACCCCCTCCATGCTGTGATGTATGTCACGATACAAAATTTTTGTGAACATATGAAAAAATCATTAAAAACAATATAACAGATTGATAAATAAAGACTACCACATCATTTAGGTTACATTGCCAATGATAATTTGAGTGATAATGATAGCAATTATCATTCAACTAAATTAAACTCACCGCGTTTGTGTTTACCTACCATGGATCTAAGGTATTGAAATCAATGTATAATAAATCCGTATTAACCACTTCTATTTTGTTAGCCATCTCACAAGGCGCATACGCAGAGGAACATTCCACGTTTAACGAAGTGGTCGTCTCTGCCACTCGTACTAATCAAACAATGGATACTGTTGCTGCATCTGTTGCTGTTATCTCAGAAAAAGACCTTGAAGATAACATGGCTAAAGATCTTAATGATGTATTTGAATACACACCCGGCGTGACAGTTAATGGTACTCAACGACAAGGTGTTCAGAGTATCAATATTCGAGGCATGGAAGGAAAACGCGTCAAGATTCTCGTGGACGGCGCTTCCCAACCTGGTGTTTTTGACGGTGGTCCCTACTCTTTCATTAATTCAAGTGCCGTTACGGTAGATCCTGACATGCTAAAAAGTGTTGAGATCGTAAAAGGTGCTGCATCCAGTCTTCACGGAAGCGATGCTATCGGCGGTGTCGTAGCATTTGAAACCAAAGACCCTAGCGACTTTTTGAAAGACGGTAAAGACTTTGGCGGCCAAGCAAAACTTTCCTACTCTTCTGAAGACAATTCTTTTAGTGAACATATTGCTGTCGCAAAGCGCTTTGACAGTCTAGAAGCGCTTGTAGCGTATACCCGCCGTGATGGCTCTGAACTGCAAAACTTTTCAAAAGCACCGTACGACAACTATTCGGTTGAGTCACAAGATTATTACAAGAACGACCTTTTGATTAAACTGCAATCCCAGTTAAATGAGGATCACCGCCTAGAGTTCCTGGGTGAAGTCATTTATAACCAAACTGATTCAGACATAGCGAGTACATCATACAAAAACTTTAATGCTGAAGATTCAACCAAGCAAAATCGTCTTGGTCTTAAACACATTTGGTTTGCGGATCAGGTTTTTGCCGACAGCATCTCGTCTAATTTAACGTGGACGAGTAAAGAAGAAAATGGGGTAACTCATCGATTCAAAGAAGCAAGCCCAGGTTTCCCTCCTTATGTTCCGCCTAGTGGTGATAACCAACAGAAGAAAGACTACGAATATACTGAAGATAAAATCGAATTTGAAACTCAGCTTGATAAAGAGATTCAAAATCATTACTTAGTCTATGGTCTGTCTTACAAACACAGTGACATCAGCAATACGAATCGCGAGTTTAACTCAGATCCTAGTACGCCAGATAGAGTTTACGTATACACACCAGACGCAAATGAAGAAAGCTTTGGGCTATTCTTGCAAGACGAGATAGCCTTGCTTGACGATAAGCTAATTTTGACTCCGGGGATTCGTTACGATTACTTCTCTACTGATCCATCAGATACATCTGACGAAGCATTTGAAAAGTTCAGTGATTCCGCTTTTACTGGTCGACTAGGGGCGACGTATAAGCTGTCTCAACCTGGTACAATATTTGCTCAAGTTAGCCAAGGTTTTCGTGCGCCATCATTTGATGAACTTTACTATACCTATGATAACCCGGGACACGGTTACACTAACCGACCTAACCCAGACTTGGAGTCTGAGAAGAGTTTATCGTATGAGTTAGGTTACCGCCATAATACGGCAGTATCTGCAACGGAAGTGGCGTTCTACTACAGTGATTACACGGATTTTATTGAGCAAACGTCTTCGGATAATGGTGGTTTAACAGAATACACATTCATCAACATTAGCGAAGCAACAATTAAAGGTGTTGAGCTTTCCAATAGCCTAGATTTGCATGCTATTGCTAGTTTGCCTAAAGGTATGACTACGCGCCTAGCGGCAGCATATACTGAAGGTGAAGATGGCGATGGTAACCCACTAAACAGTGTTAATCCTTGGAATGCCGTTGCCGCTGTCAACTACGACTCACCAAATGATCTGTGGGGAACGAGCCTAAAAGTAAACTACACGGCGAAGAAGTCGAGCAGCGACATTAATTCGGATAGTGATAACGGCGGTATCAAGGATCAAGCAGCATTGCCATCGGCAACCGTTGTTGATTTAACGGCGTATTACAAACCAATGAAAGATTTGACCGTTCGTGCAGGTGTGATGAACGTAACCAACGAAGAATACCATTTGTGGAACGATGTTCGTGGTGAGACTGAGCTAAGCCGAGATAAAACGCAGGCAGAGCGCAACTACAACATTAGTGTCAAATACGAATTTTAAGTGTTACAAATACTAAAAAGCCAGCTTAATGCTGGCTTTTTTTGTGCGCTTTCATTTCAAAAATGTTAAGAAAAGTATGGAAAATGAAAGTTTATTGTTTTGCCATCTCTTTTTTCACCATAACTGCTGCTGCAACGATGAAAGCGATGATTAAACCAAGCTCCATGAACGACCCCAATAGCTGAAAGTAAATTTACGACTCGAATTATAAGTCGCCTGTAGTCTAGCAGTTCTATTGATAGACGCTACCTTTTAACCAGAACTTTACTTATTTTTCCGATTTAGATCAAAAAAGGCGCTAATACGCGCCTTTTGTAATGATTTTGTAAAACCTAAAGTTTTAAGCGTTTGGATAGCCTTGAGGGTTATTTGACTGCCAGCGCCAAGTATCACTTGTCATTTCTTCCAGCGTACGTGTCGCTTTCCACTCCAGCTCATTCATCGCTTTCGATGGATCCGCCCAACATTCAGCGATATCACCAGGGCGACGTTCCACCAGCTGATAAGGCACAGGTTGGCCGCATGCTTGCTCAAACGCTTTAACCATTTCTAATACGCTGTAGCCGTTACCAGTCCCTAGATTGAAGATGTGTAGACCTGTTTTCGTTCCAACTTTGTCTAGTGCGGCAACATGACCATCAGATAAATCCATGACATGAATGTAATCACGTACACCAGTTCCATCTTTGGTTGCATAATCACTGCCGAACACCGATAAAAACTCACGACGTCCCACCGCAACTTGAGAGATAAATGGCATCAAGTTATTTGGAATACCTTGCGGGTCTTCACCTAATTCACCCGTTGGATGTGAACCTACAGGGTTAAAATAGCGAAGTAATGTAATACTCCAGTCAGGATTTGCTTTTTGGAAATCCGTTAGACACTCTTCCACCATAAGTTTACTGCGACCATAAGGATTGGTTGCACTCGTCGGAAAATCCTCAGTAATTGGCACTGACGCGGGATCGCCATAAACGGTTGCTGAAGAACTAAATACCATTGATTTAACCCCAGCCTCTCGCATAGCATCGACTAATACAAGCGTACCGTTTACGTTATTATCATAGTATTCAAGAGGCTTAGCGACTGACTCTCCTACCGCTTTTAGACCAGCAAAGTGGATAACAGCGTCAATGCCGTGTGTTTTCATCGCTTCAACGAGTGCCGCTTTATCACGAATGTCTGCCTGAATAAACTCTGGCTTGGTGCCACACACTTTTTTTATACGTTCTAGGACGGTCGGTTTACTGTTATACAGGTTATCTAAAATCACTGGCGTCATTCCAGCTTCAATCATTTGAATGCATGTATGGCTGCCGATATAGCCCATACCACCTGTAACAAGTACTTTCATTTATTTATTCCTTTTGATCGAATCAAAATAGTGTATCGGTTTAACGTCGATTTTTAAACTGTCTGATCGGATTCACATCCGATCACGATAATTTGGCCTTTTCCGGCTTTCTTTGCTTGATACATCGCGGTATCGGCGTTTTTTAATATTGCCGTTGGGTCTCTTTCATCAATGCTGACAAGTTTTGCTCCAATACTCACACCAACAGCCATTGAAGCACCTCGATATGAGATAGGTTGGCAAATGACATCAAGCAAACGTTTAGCGATGCGAGTGACTTCTTCCGAATTGATGGATTTTACGATCATCACAAATTCATCACCTGCCAACCTTGCGCTTAAATCACCGTAGCGTGACACGTCATTCATACGACTTGCGACCTGCTTTAACACTTCATCGCCAGCATCATGACCGTAACTGTCATTGATTCCTTTAAAACCATCAAGATCTAAATAAAGAACTGCAAACTCATCTCGCAAGTAAGACGACATCGTTACCAACTTATCAAGTTCCAAGTGAAATTTGGTTCGATTAGCAAGTCCAGTTAACTCATCATGATGAGTGAGATATTCTAATCGTTCCATTTCTTTCGCATTCGATAAGTCGGTAAGAATAATCACAAGATCGTATGCATGCTTATCTTCACTTCTTGCGATACGGTTTACTTTGACAAACATGGGGATTAGCACGCCATTGTGATTTTTTTCAATCATTTCGCCTTGCCACATACCGTAATTATCGATGGATTCCACAATGGTCGGCATGATGAATTCGAGTCGTTTCCATGGAATCATTTTCATGAAAGATCGACCAACCAGCTGGTCCGCTTCTCCAATAAACTTGGTGACGGCCGGATTTGCCATTGTAATAATGCCTTTATTATTAAGCACAATGAGTCCATCTTGGCTGTGCTCAAAAACACGCCCAGCAACACGTTGACGATTAATGGCTTCTTCGACCTCTGTGATGTCTTGAATAGTAAACAGCAAATACCCCTGTTTTGTTAAACGTCGACTCGAGAGGCTAAGTTGCTGTTCTGTATTCTCACTTTCAATATGAATGTCATCGTATTCCAACCCTCTAGATAAAAGAAGGCTCATCTGAATCGGCGGCTTTAATTTGATGAAGTGACAGATATTCTGCTCGCCTAGATTATTTCTATCAATATCAAACAATTTCTGTGCTAACCAGTTACAACGAATGATACGGCCACTATTATCAGTGATGACCAGTGCGTTAGGAATAGTGTCAAACAAATCGAGTGCAAATAGGCTTTGCTGCTCTAATGTTTCTAATCGTGCTTGTAAGTGTTTTTCTTTGTTTTGTCGTTTACCAGCCGTCAAATTAAACAGCGATAAAGTACGACTGAGCTCATCGCTGCCCTTAGGTTCCGGCTTATTTTTAATGTCGAAACCATCAGAAAAATCTTGTAATGACCGATCCAACCGAGCAATTGGTCGCATGATTTTTCTTTCAATACAAAAACATAGCGTCACACTAACTGTAATTAACAAGATCGCAAAGAGCGGTATTTTAGACCCGATATCAATTATCGCGTGCATTACTAGATCTTTAGATAAAGTGAGATGAACTGTGCCTAGTCGTTCTTCTTGGTAAATAATCGGTTCAAATATGGACCAGTACTGCTGTGTGACTTTGTCAATGTATTGGTGAATTCTTGTCGAGGTTTCGTTGAATGTATCAGACGACTCAACGCTCTCATGTGCCAAAGAGACAATGGGATGATTTCCCTTGTTATACAGTTTAACGCTCGATACATTAGGCTGTGTAAGGAAAGGCTTAAACAGACGATGAACTTCTTGCTTGTCGTTAGATACGAGTGCCGATGTGATAGATTGCGCGTGTTCATTTATGTGTGATTGAACGTGCGCAGACAATGAGTTTTTGATTGACTCATTGTTAGCGTGGAATGTGTAAGCTTGATTAGCAACAAAGACGAACGCCATTGAAACGAAGATTGGCCATATTAGCTTTGCTCTTAAAGACATATGTTTCCTTGTTGCACAGTGACCATACAAAAAGTATTGCTATGCAAGCTATCTCATTGGTAAGGGGTTAGATTAACATGAGACAGAGTGAAATGAAGCTTAAATTCTCATTAATGGGAATGTAATTGCATGATTTTGTATAATTTTCGTCACATATCAAACTTGCAAATGCGTATTCATTTTGATGGAGGCGACATACACCAGTTAGCCAGTACAAATAATGAGCTTTGTCACTGAAATGCATCTCCTTTTCTTGCATGTTAATTATGGGATCAACAGCAGAACTAATTTATGCCACTGAATAAACAACAACTAACATTGAATTGCGATATGGGCGAAAGCTTTGGTGCTTGGAAAATGGGCGCGGACGACAAGGTCATACCATATATCGACATGGCCAACATTGCATGTGGATTTCATGCATCCGATCCTCGTGTTATGCACGATACGATTGCGTTAGCAAACCAAAATGACGTCGAAATTGGTGCTCACCCTAGCTACCCTGATTTACAAGGATTCGGGCGTCGAAGCATTAAGATGAACAACGATGACATAACCAATATGATCATCTATCAAGTTGGGGCTTTACAGGCACTTTGTCGCGCTCAATATACCGATATTGGCTATGTAAAACCTCATGGTGCGTTGTACAACGACATGATGATGAATGACTCGGTTTTTCGTGCGGTGGTTAAAGCGGTTGCTCTGTTTAAAGTTCCGTTAATGATTCTTGCTTCTCAAGAAAACGATAAATATTTAGAAATCGCAGATGACTTTGATGTCCCTCTGTTATTTGAAGCATTCGCAGATCGTCTGTATCAGGATAATGGCTTATTAACGCCTAGAAGCCAGCCTAATGCTGTACTAAGCAGTGAACATGCTATTTTGGAGCAAGTAAAAATGCTTGCTGAATCTGGGCGAGTCAAAACAGCCTCTGGTAAGTACATTCTTCTAGAAGCTGATACTATTTGTGTGCACGGAGATAATGATGACGCAATTGCGCTAATTCAAAGTATTCGTAGGAACTTATATACCGGGGGAAGTTAATGAAACAAGGGCAGTTTTCTATCTCACTTATCTCTGAATGCAGTATTTTCGTTCGGTTTGATGAAAGTGTATCGATTGAGCATGTTGGTGAGCTTGCGCATCAGATAAACGACACGTTCAATACGTGCATCATGAATGTAACCCCTGCTTATCGGACCGTATTAATAGATTACCTGCCTTTCAGAGTTTCTGAACATCAACTTCTTACCCAACTGCAACAATTACTCCAAGCGTTTGATGTTCAGTCTTTAGACAACAAACAACCTAATTATGTCTCAATTCCTGTTTACTATTCGGAAGAAACGGCTCTAGACATCAAGCGCTATATCGATAAAGGGATAACTCTCGATTTACTTATTGAAGCTCATACCAAGCCAGTTTACACCGTTTCCGCGATTGGGTTCTCACCTGGTTTTGCTTTTCTTTCTAACGTCGAGGCTGAGCTACAAATGCCTCGACGTAAAACGCCCAGAACACATGTCCCCGCTGGCAGCGTTGGCATAGCTGATGCCAAAACCGCAGTCTACCCATCAGAAAGTCCTGGGGGGTGGAATATCATTGGCCGAAGCCCAATTCATTTTTTTTCTGATAGCCCTCCTTTTATCCCCTTCGAGGTAGGTGACAAGGTCACGTTTGGTGCAATATCCAAACAAGAATTTATCAATCTGGGGGGAGAGTTATGAAGCGAGGCACATTGTTGGTTAAAAAGCCCGGCCCTCTGTCGTTAGTTCAGGACTTTGGGCGGTTTGGTTTGTCTCATATTGGCGTCACACAAGGTGGCCCCGTTGACGATTACGCTTACAGTTGGTCGAATCATTTACTTTCAAACCCTGTAGGCAGTGCCGTGATTGAAATAACATTCGGTAATACGAGCTTTCAGGCATTGGAAGATTGCCATTTAGCAGTTTGTGGTGGTGACTTAAACGCATCAGTGAATGGCAAGGTGATACCAAATTGGTCTGATTTTACCTTGTTACGGGGCCAAACATTGCAATTTGGTTCACCAAAGAACGGATTACGAGCGTACCTCGCGGTCAAAGGTGGCTTTATTGTTCATTCCCATTTAGGTAGCGTTTCTACCGTGGTACGTGAATCATTAGGTGGTTTAACTCAAAATGGCCAGCCTCTACAAACTGGAGATAGGCTTTCTTTTCCGGCCCATTCTTTGCCGCGGTCGAAATCGCGGCAAATGACATTTCGTTTTAAGCCTGACTATAATTTACCGATCACGTTACGTGTTATTGAAAGTTACCAATGTGATGACTTTGACGACGCCGCGAAACACACCTTTTACTCCTCTTGTTTTGATGTTTCAGTAAATTCTGATCGAATGGGATATCGACTAGAGGGAACGCCTATTGCAGTCCCCTACACTCGCATGTTATCTGAGGGGGTCGCATTAGGTGCTATTCAACTTCCAAGCGATGGTAATCCGATCATTTTACTCAATGATCATCAAACCATTGGAGGCTACCCTAAATTGGGCTGCGTTGCGCGTATCGATTTACCAAGGCTAGCACAAGCAAAACCCGGTCAAAAGGTGCGTTTTGTGAAAGGTGATCGAAAAGGCTTACAAGATGTGTGGTGCCAGTGGGCTCAGTTTTTTGGCTATTGAGCCCATTTAGGTAAACCACATCATCGTGGTTTACACGGCTATTGGTTCGGTTCGCTTATGGTGAAGTCATTACATACCGTAACGTATCGCAAGGGCGCTAGGATAGCCGCGCTCGTGCGCTAATGACTTAGCGTACTCCTCAATTTGTGCATCACTCCAATGAACAGTGATAGGATGCTGGTCTTCAACGTTGTGGTTTGGTTCAATATTAAACCAACACTTTGCCATCTTCTGAGCGGCTAACAAGGTCGATGAGGCTTTAACGACTTCAATACGAGCGTAATGATTATCTTCAAACGTAACATCAGCCGCACGTAACACGGGATCGATCCCTGGTATTTGCTGCGCCCCAAACAGTGCTTTGCCGCCTTTCACGGCAGTGTGGTAATTAGGAACAAACTGTGACATATGATGAATGGCGTTGTAGGTGCGTTCTTCTAAGATTTCTTCTCGCCAGCCTTGACGAATTTTAGCGAGTAATCTTGTTGGCAACTGTGGCTGAGCAGAGACCTTAGTGCTACCGACTAAACCATCATCAAACAGCGTAATACCCTTAGTCATCCCGTGTAGCTGGAAATAGCCATCACCATAAGGCGTTAACTGTGCCATTCCTTTATCCGTACCACGAGGGCCATGGAAAATCACTTCAGGCCATTTTTGATGACACTCTTGCCAGCGAGTAACGTAAGCCGCTTTAAATTCTACAAGGCGATCACGCGAAACCCCTACGGAGTCATCCATATAGCCCGTTTCAAAACCACATGCGTTCACTAGGTAATCACAAGCTAACTTGCACTCCTGATCATCATGTTGATAACTCAGCTGCCAAGAAGAACCATCCCAAAATGCTTTTTTAAGCTCAGCTTGTGTGATGACTTCGACATTCGGGAGTGATGCTAAGGTCATGTTTGCGATGGCGGCTAAACGAAAAACACTCCATCCATATTCTTGAACGGCTACCACCGGGTACTTCAGCGTGTTTAGATCCGCATGCTGAGCGAAAGGAATGCACCACTCATCGATGCTCTGCGGAAACTCAGGTTGGGTTTTTGTCGCTAACTCTTCAAGCTCCTCTTGCGAATACAACTTAAAGTAGTGTTCTGGTTCGCCAAGAACTTTGTTTCGCTCGTCACTCTTTACCAGTGATTGATAAGCAGATTTGATCACCTCAAGGCGTGGTAATAACGCCATTGGGTCTCCTCCATCAGAATGAGGAACGGCAATAATAGTCGGACGAATATTCAATGAATTTGGATACAAACGAATTGTATCAATCGATTGAGTAAGTAAATCTAAGCATTGTTGCTCAGAAATTTCACGATATAGGTTGCCACCCGCATGCAAATGACAAATTGGCGGCCCATTAACCAACGAAACGCCTTTCTCAATAACAGACACGCTAAAGCCTAGCTCTGCAAAGTGAATAGCGGCGGTTGAACCTGCAACACCCCCACCTATGATGGCAATGTGTTTATCTTTACGATTTTGAAACTCAGACTTCATGGCTTCACTGAAAGTTTTATAAGGGAAAATCTTTATATTTCCGAATTCTACTCGGGTTTTATCATGATTAAAATCACAAAAAGTTCATGGGATTACATGAGGTACACTCCAGCCCTAATATTCTCAATTTGGAACTCAAATTTTCGAAAAAAATGCTTGACGAGGCTATTGGTGAGACGCGTTTTTTAACTTGTGTGAATAACATCTTTCCGCTATCACCCACGGCACAAAGCCTGCGGAAATCCCCCTCATTTGAACCCATCCAGTTATCCATAAAGTTATCCACCGTTTTTGTGGATAACTGGAATAAAACTGTCATGAGGGGGTGTGCTACGTGCTGAATAGCTTTTCGTTTAAGTGCTTACTGGCGTTAACAATCTTTTCAGAAGACTCATTACAACGAGTGCAAGTACCGCAAACGTTGCCGTTGGTAAAGCTATCCACAATTCCGGATGAATTTGCGGTTTAAGATCGAAGCCATACGTCATCACCGCGGCCACACACAACTCAGCGGCCAATGCAGCAACGCCACTGGCAACAAACGCCATAATGCCGTATTCCGCCCACAATGTGGTATTGATTCGTTTTTTGCTCGAACCTAATGTTCGATATAGACGAATTTCTTGCTGACGTTGAGAAAGGCTTAAACGTAGCAGTGTGAATATTAATAAAAGCCCTGCTACCACCCCCAACAGAGCAAGAATGGTAATGGCAGACACAATCTGTTGGATAAGCGCTTGGATTTTGTCACCCATTGTGCGGATATCGAGCACTGAAACGGTCGGATGCGCGCGCGACATTGAGGTAAGTAATGCTTCATTATCTTCATTGATTCGATAACTGATCAAATAAGACCCCGGTAGACTTGCCATGACATCGGATGAAAAGATGAAATAGAAGTTCGGTTTCATATCACGCCATTCCACATGGCGAATACTGTCAACGATAGCATCAAAGTTTTGGCTATTAATAACAAATCGCAGCGTGTCGCCGAGTTGGATATCTAAATCAGAGGCAACTTGCGCTTCCACGGAAACACTCACCTTATTGGTCCAATCCCCCTCGAGTATGTCATTGTACTCGGGTAACGTATCACCCCAAGTGAGGTTCAGTTCTCTTCGAATGGCATCTGATCCATCACCAGCAAACTCCATCTCTTTGACGTTTTGACCGTTAATTTCCGCGAGTCGACCTCTAATGATTGGAAATGCTTGTGACCTTGTCACGCCATTAGCATCAAGTGTTTCTAAATAGCTTGCCAATTCATAGTCAGCAATGTTTAACGCAAAAACATTAGGCGCATCGGCAGGAAGTGTTCTTGACCAATCCGCCAAGATATCGCTACGAACCAACCAGATGATTGACAGTAACATAAGTGAAAGTGACAGAGCACCAAACTGCAATCCACTGGTTACCGGTGTTCTATTTATTCGACTGAGCGCCAATTTCATAGCTGGACGAGTTGAGATATTTGCGAGAAACTTGGTTATCAACACACTGACAACAGCAAGCAAAACAAATAATGCAGCAATCGCAGCAAGGACAATCCAGACCAAGGTGTTGTTCGCGTATAACACGAGAAGTGGTATCAACGGAACCAACACCAATACCATGTGCTTCCAAGAGCGATGACTACTACCTTGTTGCAGTACTTCCAATGCTGGCGTCTTGATAAGACCGAGTAATGGAATCCCTAGCGCTGGCACAGTAATTAACAATGCTGAAACCACCGACGTTAAAAATGGAGTGACGCCGTAACTAGGTAGCGGATTAGGTAATAAATCTGATAAAGGAATCCTCAACAAATACTCAAGCCCGCTACCTAACAGAAGCCCAACTGCACTGGCACTAACTAGAAGAATAGACACTTGAATTACAAGCCATTTTTCTATCCAACGACGACTGGCTCCGAGACTTTTTAACATAGCAATGGTTTGTGTACGGCTGTTCACATAATTCTGACAAGTCAAAACCAGTGTCGTTGCAGCCATAATAATCACAATCGCGACCGTTAAAGACAGATATTGAGTCGTACGCTCAAATACTTCATTGCTACGGCTTGCTGTATCTTGAGTTCTCCAACGATCACTGGGTGATAGCTCTGTACTTTCTTGAAGTTGGCTTATCGCCCCATCGTCCCCTTTAAGAAAAAGGCGATATTGTACTCGGCTACCAACTTGAATCGCGCCGGTTTTTGCCACGTCGCTTTGGTGAATATATGCCGATGGCATTTGTTGGAAAGGATTAAAGCTTAGGCCTGGTTCCATCAGAACCGCCCCCGACACAGTAAAGTCAGCATCACCAATGGTGACAACGTCACCCCTTTCCACATCAAGTTGAGCCATGATGCGCTCATCCAACCAAAGTTGAGACGCTTGAATTGGTCCGGATTCACTGTTTTCTAATACCAATTCCCCCATCAATGGATATTGTTCATCCACTGCTCGAACGGAAATCAGTTGCATCCCCGTATCGCTAAATGCCATCGTAGCAAAGCGCGTCATGGTCGCACGCTCTAATTTGTCTGTTGCTGACAACAACGACTCTGGAATTGGATTCGCGGAGACAAACACCGCGTCGGCCGTCAGTGCATCTTTACCTTGCTTAACGATGACTTGCTCCATGCGCTCTGCGAGTGCTGATAGCGCAAAGATACTGGCAATCACCAAGATCAAAGCAACACTGATAGGCCAAAGGTTTCCTTGACGTATTTCACCAAAGCTCCAACGGACCAAGCTCTTATTTGGTGAGTGATTCTGTGTAGGGTCGGCTGAGCGGGAATTCGTTTCACTTGAAGAGATCACGGACATGTTACCTCCTCATGGATCTCCCCTGCTTCCATCCGATATACCCGATCACAGCGACTGGCTAAGTGGCGGTCATGTGTTACTAAGATCAAGGTTGTTCCGTGTTCTTCATTTAGCTCGAACAACAATTCTATGACCTTGTCAGCCGTCTGGTGATCTAAGTTGCCTGTTGGCTCATCTGCAAAAAGCAGTTCTGGTTGCGTCATAAATGCTCGGGCAAGTGCTACTCGCTGCTGTTCTCCCCCAGAGAGCTGGCTGGGTAAGTGATCCAACCGGTTTTCTAACCCTACGGCCGTCAATAATTGTGTCGCTCTTGCATCATTTTCAGCTTCCCCCCTTAATAGGCAAGGAAGAGTGACATTTCGTAAAGCGCTTAAACTCGGGATAAGGAGGAAGCTTTGAAAAACAAATCCAAGAGATTCAGCTCGAATCTTTGCTCTCGCTTCGTCGTCCAATTTAGAAAGCTCATGGCCTAGCAACGTAATTTCGCCGGAGGTCGGTACGTCTAAACCTGCGAGCAAGGTCATTAATGTTGATTTACCGGCACCTGACGTGCCAACAATGGCAATTTTTTCACCCTTTCTTATGTCAACATTTACATTTTTTAGGATTGTTAATTGCTCTTGATTAGTAGAGACTTGTTTTGAAACCACATTAGCTTGAACAATGGGTGCATTAAGTACAGGTGTTTGCATGATTCGTTTACTTTCCTTAGTTCTTTTTCTTTGTCTTTCCGTTACCGCGCATGCGAACGAAAAGTTACTTGTTTTAGGCGACAGCTTAAGCGCTGGTTATCAAATGCCAATTGAGGAGAGTTGGCCTAGCTTACTCCCTGATGCGTTATTAGAACATGGCCAAGATGTAAAAGTTGTAAACGGAAGCATCTCTGGCGACACAACAGGAAATGGGCTAGCTCGTCTTCCACAACTGCTAGAGCAACATACGCCTGATATGGTTTTAATCGAGCTCGGTGCAAATGACGGCTTGCGAGGCTTCCCTCCAACACTTATTACGTCGAATCTTTCAAAAATGATTACTATGATCAAAGATTCTGGTGCCGAAGTCGTCATGATGCAAATTCGTGTTCCACCCAATTACGGCAAACGCTATAGCGACATGTTCTATGATATTTATCCTAAACTGGCTGAGCATCAACAAGTCGCGCTGATGCCATTCTTTCTTGAACATATCATCATAAAACCGGAATGGATGATGGATGATGGCCTACATCCAAAGCCAGAAGCCCAACCATACATCGCTGACTTTATTGCTCAAGAATTGCTTAAACATCTCTAATTTTACTGGTCTAGCTCAATAAGTTTTACCAAACTTTACGTTAACCTTATCTGAATCTTATTCACCAAGGTTAGATAATAAAAATGCAAATAGAACCGTTAATTCAAGGTGTTGTCGCTCGTTCAGCACATCCGTATGGGTGCCGAGCTTCCATTAAAGAGCAAATTGACTACGTTAAACAGGCGCCACAGATTAAACAAGGCCCAAAACGAGTGTTGATTATTGGAGCTTCCTCCGGTTTTGGCTTAGCCGCTCGTATTGCCCTTACATTTGGTGGAGCAGAAGCT
The DNA here is from genome assembly GCF_019670485.1 of Vibrio alfacsensis. Classification (NCBI taxonomy): domain Bacteria; kingdom Pseudomonadati; phylum Pseudomonadota; class Gammaproteobacteria; order Vibrionales; family Vibrionaceae; genus Vibrio; species Vibrio alfacsensis. The sequence continues at coordinate 675,871 of NZ_AP024166.1, read as the reverse complement.
GACACAATTGGTGTTTCGTTTGAAAGAGGGCCATCAGATAAAGGCGTTGGCAGTGCTGGTTGGTACAACAACATTTATTTTAAGGATGAAGCGACTCACCACGGACGAACCGCGATTAATATCGTCGGCGATGCTTTTTCGAATACTGTACGTACCCAAGTTATCGAAGCCATTGAAACCTACTTTGAGGGTGAAGTAGATTTAGTGATTTATAGCTTAGCGACGGGCGTTCGTCCTAATCCTGATTCTGAAGAGCTTTGGCGTAGTGTTATCAAACCGATTGGTGAATCCGTTACCGGTGCATCCATCATGCTTGAAAACGACCAATGGGTTGAATCAACGCTTGAGCCTGCCAATGAAAACGAAGCCGATGCGACAATTAAAGTAATGGGCGGCGGTGATTGGGAAAGTTGGATTGATACCTTAATTAACGCTGAGTCTTTAGCTGAGGGATGTAAGACGATTGCTTTTTCTTATATGGGACCAGAAGTCACCCATCCTATCTACCTAGATGGCACTCTTGGTCGTGCTAAGGTTGATTTGCACCAAACCAGCCATGCGCTTAACCTCAAACTAGCAAACTTTAATGGTGGTGCTTACGCTACCGTTTGTAAGGCGCTAGTCACCAAAGCAAGTGTGTTTATCCCTACATTGAGCCCATACTTAATCGCTCTCTATCGCGTTATGAAAGAGAAAGGTACTCATGAGCGATGCATCGAACAAATGCAGCGTTTGTTTACGACTAAACTATACGGCCAAAGCAAAGTCCCCGTGGATGGTGAACGCCTGATTCGTATTGACGACTTAGAATTAGATCCTGAAGCACAACAAAAGGTCTCTGAATTACTAGAGCAAATGAACGCGGGTAACTTTAAAGAACTGGGTGACTACGCTGGTTTTAAAGATGAGTTTATGAAACTAAACGGTTTCAACTTTGCAGATGTCGATTACGCACAAGACATCTCGTTAAAAGCACTAAAAAGACTGAAACCTTAATAAAAGTAAACTGTGCTAAACATGATTCGAAGTTATATAGTGTGAAGTGTGGCGTCTCATCTTAGAGAACATGTTAAATAAATGTAAGTCCAGAGCGGTTTTCTGGGCTTTTTTTTTATCTCAGAATTCCCTAACTCTATAATTACTTAAGTTACGTACAAGTAATGGTGAGCATTTATCGTCCCTGTTTTTATGTCTTCACCAGGGTGAATCACAGGATGTGAAATGAAGGGAAAGGAAAATTTAAAATGGCAGCGTTTCAAACATTAGACTATGAGATACCCGCATCTATGCAGAAGAATTGGCAGAACATCGTCAATTTGATTGCACAAATCGCCGATGTCCCTACCAGTTTAATTATGCGCGTACATCAAAATCATATTGAAGTTAGCACATCCAGTGAAACAAATAACAACCCCTATCACGTTGGAGACAAAGAAGCACTCGGTCACGGGTTGTATTGTGAGCACGTCATTGAAAACAAACGCGAACTCATCGTAGTGAATGCACTGCCTGACAAAGTTTGGTGCAAGAATCCAGACATCAAATATGGCATGATTTCTTATTGTGGGTTGCCGCTTTATTGGCCGAATGGTGAAACATTTGGCACAATCTGCATGCTTGACTCTAAAGAAAATCATTATACGGATACCTATCGCCAATTGCTCAATACATTTAAAGATGCGATTGAGGCACAACTAGCCGTAGTCTTTCAACAACATAAACTCCTTCGGCTCAATAGCGAGCTTAAAAACCGGGTAGAAACTCGTACAACAGATCTCGCCCAGTTAAGCTATTCGTTAGATAAAGAAATTGATCGAAGAAAAGCGGCAGAACGCCAAGTCAGCTATCAAAAAACGCACGACCAAGGAACAGGGTTCTTGAATCGAGCAGCGTTAGAAAACGTCTTAGATGAAACGCTTGAATCGTTTGATCACAACACAGAAACGTTAGTCGTTATTGATGTAGGTTTTACTAATGCACGCAGCATTCAAACCAAATATGGTTTTGAGGCATTTGACCAAGTATTAAAAGAGTTTCGTTTTCGCTTAGGCCATAACGAATCGAATTATTTCGTAACGGGAAGACCGAGTTCTAACGATCTCGTTATTCTTATGTGGGGAGAAGAATTAGAATTAAAAGTCCAACATCTGATTGACGATATCTCACATGTGAGCCTTGGCAGCTTCCCGATAGATAATACCGAAGTACATTTGCATTCGTATATTGGGGTCGTGCAAGCCAAGCAAGGCTATCATGCAAAACAGCTGCTCCAAAATGCCTGTCATGCCATGCTACTTTGTAAAGAATCAGGTGAAACGAGCTGCTTTTTTAGTGACAACCATATTCACGATCTACATCATCACAATCAATTAGAAAGCTACCTGCTCCAAGCCGTTCGCAATGATGACTTAATGCTTTATTTCCAACCCAAGGTGTTACCTCACACGCACAAATGGATTGGCGCTGAAGCACTATTACGTTGGCGTCACCCAGTGCTCGGTGATATTTCTAATGAAGCTCTCATTCATATGGCGGAACAAAATGGATTGATTTTCGAAGTCGGTTCATTTGTTTTACGTACTGCGATAGATAAAGCAAAACAATGGTCTGAGATCATTGATAACTTTAGAATTGCCGTCAACGTATCTCCGATTCAATTACAAAACGTAAACTTTGCAGAACAAATTGAGCATCTGCTCGATAGCTTCCATTTACCCGCTAAGTTTCTTGAGTTGGAAGTCACGGAGAGCGCACTGATAGCAGACGAAGTTGTTGCTCGAAATACTTTGAATAAATTACACGACCTTGGCGTGACGTTGTCACTTGATGATTTTGGAACTGGCTATGCGTCATTTAGCTACTTGAAAAAGTACCCTTTTGACGCCATCAAAATTGATAAGAGTTTTGTGCATCAAATGGAAAAGTCTGACGATGACCGAGCTATCATCTGTTCCATTATTCACATCGCTAAGAAGTTGGACTTGCAAGTTGTTATAGAGGGCATTGAATCAACCCAACAAGAGCAATTTTTAATTGGTGAGGGATGTGACATTGGACAAGGTTTCTTATATGGAAAACCGATGTCCAGCAATGAATTTGAACAAAGTTTGTATAATCAAAACCTCTTAGGTGGTCAATACACCTATTCTTCATAAGCAATTTCTTTACTCTGCTTGCGGTGGTTTCTATAATCGCGACCCGCTTCTAATAAAAAGGCCAATATCTTCATGGATCAGTTGACTGCCACGCTAAAAAAAATCGAAAAGCAGAACTATCGTGCTTACCAACAAATCAAAGGTCAGTTCGACTTCGGTGATTTCAACCTGCATATCGATCACGTTCAAGGTGACCCGTACGCTTCACCTTCTCGTTTGCGTGCCACTCGAGCATGGTCATTAACCGGCCTTGAATGGTTAAAAGATGAATCTCCAGCATATCAACGTGCTGCGCGTGACTTTATTGCACGTAGTTTTGAACAGTTTGCGAAACAAGAAAACTCTGTATCTATCGCACTGAGCGGTCAAACGGTATTGGATAATACTGCGGTCGTATTTACTGAAGAAGGTATCGAACTGCGTTTTCGTGTGAATTTGCCAGCAGATGGTCGATCTGTTCTTGGTAAAAAGACCATCAATATCCTTACTTTCCATTTACCAAAGTTCATTCGCCGCGCGACACTTGAGCGTGAGTTGGATAAACAAGCAATGATTGAACACTGTCAGGTAATCGAAGACCAAGCGGCACTTCGAGAACAGTTAGAAGTGAATGGTTTAGTTGCGTTTGTAGCAAATGGCTGTGTTTTACCACGTATCGCAGGTAACTGTGATCTACCAATGAAAGATGCCGTTGAATTCAAGGCACCAGAGGCACTACAAGTAACACTGCACGCACCAAACAAAGGCCACATTACGGGTTTAGGCATTCCTAAAGGTATCACGTTGATTGTTGGCGGCGGTTTCCATGGTAAATCGACGCTTTTAAATGCCATTGAACGTTCGATTTATGACCACATTCCTGGTGATGGCCGTGAGTACATCGTTACAGACCATAATGCGATGAAGATCCGTGCGGAAGATGGTCGCTGCGTACACCATTTGAATCTGTCTAATTACATCAACCACTTACCAATGGGTAAAGATACGGCAGATTTCTCGACTCAAGACGCGTCGGGTTCTACCTCTCAGGCCGCATGGCTGCAAGAGTCTATCGAGGCAGGAGCAAGCTCTCTGCTGATCGATGAAGATACATCGGCAACCAACTTTATGATTCGCGATGAACGCATGCAAGCATTGGTTGCAAAAGGAGATGAGCCAATCACCCCGCTGGTTGATCGCATTGGACAATTACGAGACGAACTGGAGATTTCAACCATTATCGTTATGGGCGGCTCAGGTGATTACCTGGACGTTGCAAATACCGTTATCCAAATGCATGATTACCAAGCGGTTGATGTAACAGAAAAGGCAAAACAGGTCATTGCACAGCACCCTACTCAACGTCACAATGAATCGGAAGAAAGCCTAAAAACGTTCCGTCCACGCGCTCTAAACCGAGTTGCTCTGATGAACATTTTACTTGATGGAAAATTCCGAGTTAGCGCCAAAGGCAAAGATTCTCTACGTTTTGGTAAGGAGTTCGCTGATTTAAGTGCACTTGAGCAATTAGAGTCTGCGAGTGAAGTGAATACCATTGGCTGGTTATGGTTCCAATTAGCGCAGCTACCAGGATGGTGTGACAACCCAGCGAAAGAGATTGAGGAAATGCTGACGGGCGAATGGTACGCAAATCTACCTAAACAAGGTGATCTTGCGAAACCTCGTACGTTGGATGTGATGGCGGCACTAAACCGTATGCGTAAATCTCAGTTTAAACCAACCAACTGATTCCATCGTTCAAGAACCTAGACAATAAAGTAAGGCAGCGTTTCAGCGCTGCCTTTTTATTTTCAATCGCTTTCTACTTGAATTGTTTTCTACTTAGCTACCCGTTTCTTAATACGTTCCACGCATCACACAGCACACGAAAGCGTTCTGCATTGCCGTTTTCTCTATCTGGATGCCAACGTAGCGCTAATTTTCGCCATTGCTTACGAACCTCCACTCTTGTGGCATCACGCCCTAACTCAAACAAACTCAACGCTTTGGCTCTATCAAGACGAGAACTGGATGAGCCACCAATGAAGTTCTGATAGCGATTCCAAAAATCATTAAGCAATCGGCGTACTTCTGATTCATTGGCTTCATAATTACGCCAATCGAGGTAGTATTCTCGTAAAGGGTTTATCGTATCGATAGTATCGCAAGTAGCTTCCAATGAAGACATTAACACGATGTCCATTGCTTTAACTTGTAACCAACCGTCTGGATATAGAGTTTCTTGTAGTTGATAGAGCGCATTCATCAACAAGAAGTTACGCTTGAAGAGATCTTTATCCGGAGATGGATCTAATGGAGTAATGTAACCATGCTCACTCAATTCATGGGCCAGAGTATGCACCTTCCAACCTGAGGGTTTCTTTTTGAGAATGTCGAGAATCGGCCATAACAATGGGTTTTCCATATCATGATTACCGCGTTGGCAAATGTCATGTTGTTCGTCCATGCATCCTCTTTGTTTTCACGGTGTATTCTCTCTAGGCTGCCAATTTGTACAATAAACTAAATTTATACGATACACCTAAAAGACTGACAGTCATAAACCATCAGCTTTTCCTGTTTAAACTCGTTCCGTCAAATAACGCCTAGCTCTCTCAAACGTTCCATCAGATAACTGTGTGCGGTATAACGTTCAGAAAGTACGGTATCGGGTTTTGGATGTAGGAAGAGAGGGAGAGAAATGCGTGAATTTTCCTGACGACCACCGGTTGGGTTGATAACTCGATGTGTCGTAGATGGGAAGTAACCCCCAGAGGCTTCTTGCAACATATCACCAATATTAATGATTAAATTACCAAAATCACACGGTACGTCTAACCAATCCCCCTCTTTACTCTTAACTTGTAAGCCGGGCTCATTAGCTGCTGGAAGAACCGTCAGCAAATTGATGTCTTCATGAGCCGCAGCTCGAATCGCGCCTGGCTCTTCTTCTCCGGTCATTGGTGGGTAATGAAGAACACGAAGTAGCGTTTTATCGCTGTTATTGATCATTTCCGATAACGCCACTGAGAATTTTTCTTGAACCTCTTTGGGCGCATACGCCTCAACCCAGCCTAAGAGTTCTTGAGCAAAAGTATTTGCACGCTCGTAATATTCGAAGATCTCCGCTTCTAAATGATTAGGGATCTGCCCCCATGGGTATACATGAAAATACTCTTTGATGTCTTTAACCGTATGCCCCTTTGCGACCTCGGAAACTGATGGTGGAAAGTAACCGTCTTGAGTTTCAACATTAAATTGGAAATCATGCTTTTGCTCGGAGCAGAAAAATGCATACCAGTTTTTGTAAATGGATTCGACAAGCTCTTGAGGGATTGGATGGTTCTTTAACACACCAAATCCGGTTTCGCGCAATGAGGTGACGAACTGTTGAGCAGCATCGTCAGCAAGATAATCGACAGTTTCCAGTTTCATGACTTTACTTCTTATTTATTCTACTGAGTCAAAAATTCTATGGATAGCCAAGTTGTAAATCAAACTTTAATGAAATGTTTGTGTTCAAACGTTTTATTGTTGAGCTATTCGACGACATATCAACATAAATAGTAATCATCACTTTTGCGAAACAAACAATTGCACAGCGTTCAATTAAGTGTAATATATCGTCAGGATTTAATTGAAGGATCAAAAACTCTATGAGAAGTGTTTCTACTTTATTGGGTTTAACCATTTTCTACGCTGTCATATTTCTATTTTCAGCACTCGATCCAAGCTCACGTGCAGTATGGTTTGCAGAAATAGTCCCAGCCATTGGTATTCTTATCGTTATTTGGGCGATATCCTTACGTTATCAGTTTAGCAATACCGCATACGTTTTGATGTTTATTTGGCTCTGCTTGCACACCATCGGAGCGAAATACACGTTTGCAGATGTGCCATTTGATTGGTTTAACAATTTGATTGGTTCTGAACGTAACAATTTTGACCGAGTTGCTCATTTCTCCATCGGATTATATGCCTATCCGATTGCTGAATTCTTAATCAACAAAAAGAAAGTCAGTGCGAGCTTCGCCTCGTGGTTCGCTTTGTTTGCGATTATGTCTTTGGCCGCCGGTTATGAGATCATCGAGTGGTGGTATGCTGCACTCGCGGGTGGCGATGAGGGAATTGCCTTTCTAGGCTCACAAGGTGATATTTGGGACGCCCAGAAAGACATGCTATGCGACACCATGGGAGCTATTGTGTCGTTGATTCTATTGACAACTCAACGTCGATTGGCGAAGCCATTCTAAATAAGGGTTAAATCCCTCTACAATTGGAACCTGTACGATTTGAGCTACTTCGTATTCGTGCAGGTTTTTGATTTTATCTTCCACTAATGCGTATAGATCACGCCGAGTCTTTATCACCATTAACCATTCGTTATCACTGCAAATTTCCCCTTTCCACACATAGTGGCTCTCTATTGGCATGGTTTGGATACAAGCGGCCAACTTTGACTCGAGCAGACCTTTTACAATCTCATCACGGTTCTGTTGTGTACCTGCCGTGCTCAGTACAATGCAGTATTCATGTTGTTCACTCATCATGACCTCTTATTTCATCGTCACTTTGCCGCCAATCATTTTATAGGCCGGCGTTCCACGAACTAGTGTGTCTCTAGCAAACTCTTGTCCACAATTAGGGCAAAGACAAGGTAACTGGGTAAAATCTTCTACAATACGTTCTTTGAAGCACTTTACCAACGTCCCCTTGCCTCCTTTTCGATACTTGAATAACTGAGCTTTGCACTTAGCGCAGTATATTTCGACCGTTTTTGTCGGCTGTTTTTTATTCGGTTTTGCCATTTTTCTCTATTTCTGGTTTTACCCATACGTTACTAAAGTCAAACCAACCAAGTGCATTACACTTCGCGTTTTGAAGGGCGCCACTATGGTCTTTGTTCACACCAAGCCAACAATGGAACATAGGGATCACTTGGCAGCTTTTTACTAACTGCTTACCCAATTCTCGAGCCGGAAAATCGTTATGTTGTCCTGCTCTCCATTGGTCCACCAGCGTTGACCAACCTGAAAAATCGTAGCCCGCACTAAACTTATCAATGTCACTGTAGTCAAGTAGCCAACCAGCCAATGCGTCATTACGGTTAGTCGCTATGCCCATCGCTTTGATCCAAACGTCCACCTCTTCTGGCTCTGGTGGTTGCGTGTCATAACGAATAAACACAACGTCAATTCCATGAGGTTTAAGTAGTGTTTTGATTGCTTTGGCTATTACCGGAAACATTGGATGTTTCTTTTGGTAAGCAACCCTGATGCTTTTATCCGATTGGGGTGCCTCGCTTGTCATTGATGGTCTGAGATCAATCCATCCTGGTTTCAAACCAAAAGCTTGGAGTACACCTAACTCAATGACAGTATCTTGTGGGACATGAGAATAAACTTGATAGCTGTTCAATGTTTGACTTAAAAACTCCGCCCAACGAGGATCTTTGGCGATCCCGTTGTTTTTGTTGAGCAGCAAAAAGGTACAGCCCGGATCAAGTTCGACTTCATCTGTAGAGGCTTGCTTGTCCATTTGAGGCTTAGATAAGCTGGGATAAACCATTGAAGAGTAGGCTTCATCGATAACCCACACTTCTACTTGATCAAGTAAAGATCGATAACCAAAATAACCATCAAACGCGGTCAGAATTAGGCGTTTCTCATCATTAACTTTAACTTGGAAAGGCCCTGTACCGATTGGTCTTCTATCAAACTCCTCAGAACGAAGTGCTTTAGGCAAAAGAACTTTCGCTTGAGATTCACTAAGTGCGAGTGGTAAATATTTATCTGGACGCACGAGGTGGATATCGACAGTCCATGGCTCTAAAGAAACGACTTTTTCGATATGAGAGAACAGGTTCAAGCCACTTAAAGCGACGATGCTTTCAATAACGCAATTCGTCGTCAGAAGCTCCCCGTTATGGAAACGAACCCCACGGCGTAAATAGAATCGCCAATGATTGTCAGACAGCGCTTCCCAATAGTGAGCGAGATCCGGTTGAAGTTGTTCGTTTTCATCAAGCTTAGTCAAACCGCTAAAAACCTGACGAGCAATATGTTGTTCCGATCGGCGCATTGGCTTTTGAGGGTTCAACATCGCCAATGGACGATAGTAAGGCAATCGAACAACTTGCTCACCTTGACGGTGTTGTAAGCCTAAATACCCTTGAATAACCTGAGTAAGTTTTGCGGCGTCGTTATCAAGCGCGTCTAATGCTTGCCCAATTTTACCTTCATCAAGATAGCGACGAGCAAGATTTTCACTAACATCGTTGCGGTTACGTTTAAAAACAAGCGTTGATAATTTGCCTCGTCCTGCAGCAGGATGCCATTCAATCCATCCCTCCTCTTCAAGTTTATTTAAAACAATCCGAGCGTTACGGCGAGTACAAAAGAGTGCATCGGTAATGTCTTCAAGTTGAACTTCTGAGTCATTACCAGAGAATTTTTCAAACAGTGTTTCAAATTGAACACGTAAACGAGGGCTGCTCATAAAGAGGAAATTTTAGTTTTCATAACGATAAACTTAGTTTCCTCATTTTTTGCAAAAAGTGCAAATACCGACGTACCATTTATTGGACGTCGATACCAATTTCTTGTGCCAATTGACGAATTTGCTCATCATTATCAAGTTTTATCGACCACTTTGTCTCAGCGCCATGGGCCAATACGACATTTGCTCCTCGACCTAGTAACTGAATCGCGTCCGTCTGTGCTTGTAAAGTGACCATGCTAGCCCCCGTTAGTTTGATAACCACTTCTCTTTGAGTTGCAATGATCTTGCCTAATGAAAATTCAATAACCATCAAATCTTTTTCCTATTCACTTTCTTTTCTATGAACGCTCTTCCCTATTCAATTTCTTCCCTGTCAATTTGTTAGTCGCGGGCCGACTTTTCTTTGTGATGTTTTACCGCAATAGTTAAACGACTCGTACAAACCAAACGCTCGCGTTCATCGGTAATATTGATTTGCCACACCTGAGTTGATACACCTAGGTGGACAGGTTCTGCGGTTCCAATTACATGGCCACTGCGCACTGCTCGCACATGATTCGCGTTAATATCAAGCCCGACACAATAGCTTCCCTCGCCTACACAAAAGTTTGCCGCTAGCGAACCTAACGTCTCAGCAAGTACGACGGATGCACCACCATGAAGCATCCCCAATGGTTGATGAGTAAAATTGCACACAGGCATAGAGGCGCTAAGAGAATTATCAGTAAAGTCGGTATAGACAATTTGTAAGTGCTCCATCATGGTATTTTTGGAGGTCTCATTAAGAATGTCTAAATTGATTGGCTTTTTCCAGATGCTCATTTGGGGGCTCTTTTTCAATGAATTCTGGCCGTGAAACGGCGAAAAGTGTCGCCTAGGATAGTCTCTTATCCATGTTAACTTCAAGCAGCAAGAATACATTTATCACAACTATGAAAAGCCCTTAACTTCTTCATTGATGGCGCTATACTATTGGCACATAACAAAAAACAGATGGAGTTTATAATGAGGACATGGATTAAAGCCTCGATGCTTTTCACAATCGCAGGTTTAACTGCTTGTAGCTCTTCTCCTACCGGTCGAAATCAAATTCTGATGTTTTCTGATTCTGAGATGTCATCGCTTGGAGCAAAATCATTCGAGCAGATGAAGAAAGAAATTCCCATCAGTAAAAATAAAAAAACCAATGCCTATGTCCAATGTGTAGCGAAACATATTACCGACACGATTCCACCTCAACCTGGTTTTACAAAGTGGGAAGTTGTCGTATTTGATAGCGACCAAGTCAACGCGTTTGCCTTACCGGGCGGTAAAATCGGCGTATATACTGGTTTATTGAAAGTGGCTAAAAACCAAGATCAACTCGCGACGGTTATCGGTCATGAAGTGGCCCACGTCCTGGCCGATCACAGTAATGAGAGGCTATCTCAAAGCCAATTAGCCAATGCTGGGTTGTCGCTCGCAAACGTCGCGCTTGGGGCTTCGGAATATAAAGAATATCAGCAAGTCACCATGTCTGCGCTTGGCCTTGGCGTTCAGTATGGCGTGATCTTACCTTATGGTCGTACTCAAGAATCAGAGGCGGATATTGTTGGTCTTGAGTACATGGCGAAAGCGGGCTTTAACCCAAATCAAAGCGTCGACCTTTGGAAAAACATGGGCAAAGCATCTGGCGGTTCTCAACCACCGGAGTTTTTCTCCACTCACCCATCGCATAGTACTCGAATTAAAGACCTTCAAGCTACGATCAATACACTCCCAGCTTACAATGTGAAAGCACCAAAGTGTGGATAAAAAATATAGATGCAGAAAGTGTGATAATCCCCGCGACACACCCAAACCATCAAAAGAGATAAAGCTCCAAAATCGGAGCTTTTTCTTTGCCTGTTACTTCTGAAATCAAGCTAAATTGAATGAATATGAATAAGATTTCATCCGATTGGCTACAGCCTATCACGTGCCGAGAATTTGTAACGGTAAACCAAGTAGACTGTCCCCAAGGCCAGCAAAATACCAAATAATGGCGATAAAGCCACCGACTGAGACAAGATACCAAACCAAAGAGAATGCTTGACCATAACGTGTTAATGGCAATAAGTGACTATGATGCCTTGTTCGCCATTCCATGACCACTTCCAACATACCCATCATCAGCAAGAATCCCAACAAGGTTAAGCCAAAGGTATAACTGATATAAATTCCCAGAAACGCCGCTAGAATACTCCCGACTAGACCAATCCAACTGTTCATTGAAAAAGTGATACTCTTCAATACATGTCCACCATCCAAAGGCAAGATCGGTAGAAGATTGAAAAGGTTTAACAAGGCATTAAACACAGCCAGACCAGCGAACACTACCTCACCAGTCATCCAGTAAACTATTGTTAATACGATACTCAACACCAGACCAAAGAATGGCCCCATGATTGAAATCACCACATCTTGCCAACGAGTGTTAATTTTCTCATCACTAAGCGCTAAACCACCAAGAAAAGGAATGAGATAAATACCTTTGGTTTTCATTCCAAAGTATTTCATGGCTCGAATATGACCGTATTCGTGAAAAACCAAACAAGCTACCAGCGCTAGTGCAAATTCAATAGAAAATAACCACGAATACGCGGCTAAACTAGCAGAAGCCAACGCGACCTTAATCACTTTGGCACTTTTTAGGGCTTTCATTCCTAGCGAAACCAAGCCAATAATACTAAAACGCTTCTCTGCTGGTGGTGCTTCAACAGGTACTTGTCGTTCAATGTCTTTTTCGGTTCTGACGCCTTCGGCCACTAGATCATCATTCACCAACGCTTGATAGGTAAAATGGAATGGTTGCCAATTAAGCTCACATTTAACCTGACAATGCAGAACATCTTCACCAGATGTTAATTTAAAATGATGGCTAGATCTTCCTGAATCATCATCGCTGGCATCAATTTGCGATACCAATGTATTGTCCCAAAATAGTTGTTGCCATCCGGCCATAGAACCTTCAACTCTAAGTGGTTTCCCTAAAAATTCAATGTGTAGTAATTCCAACGCAAACTCTACTGACAAAACATGAAACCGCGATTATGCCTGCTATTGGGATTAACGGAAAGTGTCTATCCAATGGGATTAGATTCATATTTAACGTGAAATAAGCAAAATATTTCTGGTCTTACCATTCTTGTTAAAAATACAACGCTAATACAAGGCATTACCGCACCGTGTTTGACCTATGCATCAAATTTAAAACGTAATTTGGTCTCAAACTTTGACAAGATGACCAACATGCAATTAACATAATTGTTACATTAGAGTTATAGGTCTATCTCATAACAACGGATGTAAACGCTACATAACAATTACAAAGACTTCGGTCTAGCATAATGACACCCTAGGAGGGTCAAGGATGAACAAGAAGCACTGCTCTCTGCTTACGATTTCGATATTGTTTGCGTGTAATGCCCAATCTGCGGGCTTTCAGGTTGCTGAGCACTCAGCATCTGGTCTTGGTAGAGCATTCTCAGGTGAAGGTGCGGTTGCCGACAATGCCAGCGTATTGGCTCGCAACCCTGCCGCTATGACACTTTTCAAAGAAGCTCAATTCTCAGGCGCACTGTCTATTATTGACCCGGAAGTCAACGTCTATGACACGCTCCATAAAGAGCACGCCGATGATGTTGCCCCTCTTCAGGTTGTTCCAGCAGGCTATTACATCAGCCCAATTAATGACCAATGGGCATGGGGTATTGGCATGTTTACGACGTATGGTGTTGCGACAGACTACCCAGATGATATCTCTGCAGGTGACATGGCCGGTGACACCTCTCTACTCTCTGTAAACATCAACCCTAACATTGCGTACCGAATCAATGAACAATTCAGTGTCGGTGGTGGTATTAACTTGGTCTACGCTCAAGCTGAGCTGACGCGACACAAAGGTGTGCTTGCGGGTGTCCTAGGCGGAAATAAGTCAGACAAACTTATTGGTATGGAGGGCGATACATTCGCTTGGGGTTGGAATATTGGTGGCCTATTCGAACTTAATGAGAACAACCGATTTGGCTTTGGTTATCGTTCAAAAGTAGACCTTGATTTCGATAATGGTGAGTTCAGTAGCTATGACTCTGGGATCGCCTCTGCACCAAAAGTTGATGGTCGACTACAAATTTCTCTTCCGTCGATTATCGAACTTTCAGCATTCCATCAACTGAATGACCAATGGGCAATTCACTACGGTTGGCAACAGACCGATTGGAGCACATTCAAAGAGCTAAAAGCGACAAGCCCAGATTGTGCGGGTGGCGTTTGCTTCTACAAACCGGAGAAGTACGAAGATAACAACCGTTACTCATTTGGTGGCACCTATACATTGAACAGCGAATGGACGCTTCGTGCTGGTATCGCGTTCGATGAACAAGCCGGTAAAGCAACCCTAAGTATTCCAGACAGCGATCGTTTCTGGTACAGCGCAGGTGTGACTTATGCCATGCGTGAAAACCTAACCTTTGACGCAGGCTTTGCATTCGTTAAAAGTAAATCAGGCTCATTTACCGAGACTAACGCTCTAGATCAAGAGATTACTTTTGACTCAGAGGGTTCAGCATACATCAGTGCTGTACAAATGAACTACACATTCAAGTAATGGGATTAACGGAGTAAACCAATGAAACATACGTTCAAACTATCGCTGCTTTGTTCTGCAATCCTACTTGCTGGTTGTGGAGATAATACATCGAGCTCTGGGACTTCTGATTCGCCACAATTTGAAGAGAGTATCCAAACATTACTAGAGCGAAATACAAATATCGATTTCACGCTACAAGGTACGAATGCTAACGTACCACTGCCCTCGTTTCTTTTAATGGATTCATCCGATGGCACATTAGGTTTGCCGACAGGTGGAGATGAGTCATTAATGAACCCTCTGGCTGCGATGAATACCATGGACGGTTGGTCCACCTCTATGCCAATCGTGCTTAATTTTAAAGGCAATGGCTTCAAAGATGGTTTGGTCACTTCTGGCGTTAGTGTCATTAAACTGACTCAACCTTTGACAAGTATCGACGGAACAACTGAACCGATTGAAAAAGTGTTAACGATGCAAGATGGGATGACACCCGACGCCGATTTCCAAGTCGTCTCAAGTGGCAACAGCTTGTACATTCAATTTGCTGATGCGCTTGATGAGTCCAGTGAATATATTTTTGCTGTTTCGGGCGAAATTCTAGACAAAAATGATGAGAAAATTGGCACGTCAAGCAGCTATGCAACGGTTAAGCAGTCTGACACTATTTACACTGTGGGCGATTTAGCTTCAGTTCAAGGTGCAACCCACGCCATAGAGCAATTATTTACGGCTGCAGCGCCACTTACTGGTGTTGACCCAACCAACATCGTGTATTCATCTTGGTTTAGCACCCAATCCGTCGGAGATACATTGACAGCCGTGAAAGGCATCACGGGCTTATCAATGGCGGATCCTGATAAAACTCTGAACGATTATTACAAGATTCCAGAAGATTCTACTCTTGATTTGACCACGGCTTATCTTGCAATGCTTGGTGAACCTCAAGATTTTGTCCTTTCCTTAAACGAGAATGACGCGTTTTCCAAATACATTAGTGATGACCAAAACGTGAAAAATGCCATCATTGGTGGATACAGTCAACGCATTGCCCAAGGAGCACCGCATGTCGAGGTGACGAAAGGCAAGATTGATCTCCCGCATTACTTAGAGACAGGTGAAAACTGGAACCAGACACCGATGCAATCAGCAATGCCTAGTCTTGCAAAAGTTGTCGCGGCTCTCAACGACCCAGCAGAAGCTGAGGGAATTATCGCTCAACTTGTCGGGTTTGGTATTGATCCATCGAAATTGGCTACCGATATTCGAGAGCAAATGAAACTTGTTGGTACAACGTTGTCCCTTTCCAATGGTTCGCAACTTGATACCGAGCGTGTCATCACTCGTTATGCGCCTGTACCACAAGTTAAATCGCTAGAGTCGGTTAACATCTTGGTGTTCACGCCTAAGGACATCAAACCAACCAATGCCGTGATTTATCAACACGGTATTACGTCTGCAAAAGAAAATGCTTACGCGTTTGCTTATAACCTTGCACAAGCTGGGGTTGCCGTTATCGCCATTGATTTACCTTTGCACGGTGAACGAAGCCTTGATGAACAACGTTCAGCTAACGCCAACATTTTGGCCTACCTAAATCTTGAATATTTGCCAGTTGCACGAGACAACGTCCGTCAGAGTGAACTTGATATGATGGGGTTAAGAGCTGGGTTATCAGTGTCTTTAGGCGCCGGACTATTTAATGAAAAGCCATTAGCAAGTATGGCACAAGTGAAAGCCCTCGGTCATTCGCTTGGTGGTATCGTAGCAACCACAGCGGTTGCCGCCGCTAACAAGCCAATCCCTGGACTAACCGAACAAGAACAGGCAGCATTGACTGGCCTTTACGGTATTAGTGGGATGTCGATTCACAACTCCGGTGGACAGATTGCTCATCTATTGTTGAATTCGCCGTCTTACGGGAACATGATTAAGCACAGTATCGCCTACTCTGGATCAAGTGAATATCAGCAAACATTTGAATCTTTGGTCGCTCAAGGACAATGCTCAGCCGATATTTCAATGGTCGGCGCTTGTTTTGCAGCAATATATGCCGGTATGTCCGAGTCTCAGCAAGCAAGTGTTGATGGTGCTGTATCTCAATTCGGTTATGCGACTCAAACGGTGTTAGATACGATTGACCCATTTACGAATGCAGCCGACGTTAGTGCCGAATTACCAGTATTTATGTCTCAGGTTCAAAATGACCAAACCGTTCCAAATAGTGCACCCAATACATTTGCTGGAACCGAACCACTAGCGGCGAAACTTGGCCTGGCGTCAATTAATGGCTCAACCTCTGCACCAGCTACAGGTGGTAATCTCTTCAAATACCAAGGCAATACCATTGACGAAAGTGGCATGGTGGTTAATACCGTGGCTACTCACTCAACTTTTGTCGCGCCACAGCTTGAAGCGAGCTCAGATTTGCCATATCACGCCGATATGCAGGCACGTAACATTGAGTTCCTAACGACGAACGCACTAAATGCCCCTGTGAATACCAATTTAATGGAGATCGCTGAGTAAACAAAAGCGAATAATCAGTGTCAATTCAAAGCCCATACCGCGATAGTAATATCATTGCCGTATGGGCTTTTTGTCTTTGCGCATGTTCCTCCTCCTATTCTCATCGTCTGCTATATTTAAATCGTTACTCTCACGTAACTCATTTTTTTAAAAGGAAATACTTATGAGACTATTGATTGTTCTAGGGACGGTATTACTACTCACCGCATGTGGAAGTAGCCAATATTTGATGTCGACTAACGAGGGGAAAATCATCACCTCTTACGGAAAGCCAGATTTAAATGAAGATACAGGTATGTATGAGTATGAAGATGTCGATGGCAAAGATATGAGCATATCTAAGGATGAAATCGTCCAAATCATCGAACGTTAACAAGTAATACCAATCTGGATGTGTGTTCATGTTTGTTCACTCATACAACAGGAAGAGTAGAAAACGTGTAAATTCAGATTGGTATTATTAACGGTATTGTTAGCGGTGGTGTTAAACGGCATTGATGATTTCTCAGTTCTCAAAAATGATCGAGCTGCGCAACTGATTCATCACTCAAAACAATCAACCCCTCCATTTATATTCTAGATATTATTTGTTTAGCCAATATTTTACATCTTACCCCTTTTCAGGTTGGAATATTGTAAAATCTGGCCTTAAATTCTCTAACACCCTTTTATTTATCAAGATAAAGTGGATAATACCGCCACGAAATAACATTACTAAGGTGAGTCCTTATGTCTATCGAATCTACTCTACTTGCACGCTGCGAGTCAAAATGTGAACTGTGTGCTTCTGAATCTCAATTGTCTGCTTACGCTGTACCACCACACAGCCACGTAACGGTTGATACGGCTATCATGGTTTGTGATAAGTGTCATGGTGAGATCGAAGATCCTAAAGACATTAACCACTGGCGCTGTTTAAGCGACAGCATGTGGAGTCAGGTTCCTGCAGTACAAGTAACTGCATGGCGCCAACTTACTCGCCTAAACACAGAAAGCTGGGCTCAAGATGCTCTTGACATGATGTACATGGAAGAAGAGCAAATGAACTGGGCAATGAAAGGTATGTCTGCTGACGATAAAACTGTTGACTGCAACGGCACTGAACTTAAGAAAGGTGACGACGTAACAGTAATCAAAGACCTACCAGTTAAAGGTACAAACCAAGTAATCAAGCAAGGTACGGTTATTCGCGGTATCAGCCTTGGTGATGATCCTAAGCTTGTTTCAGGCAAGGCAAACGGTGGTCAGTCAATGTACGTGATCGCTGAATACTGCCGTAAGAAGTAATTTATAGTTACTTTCGATACTAAGCGGGGCTCCAGTTTTGGAGCCCCGTTTTTGTTGATGCTCGTTATTATTTGTCTAAACACCGCGTCTTAGTATAAACACCGAGTCACAAAAAATTTATAATGGTCTTATCAGATACAAAAATGCCGACATAACGTCGGCATTTTTAATTCTTTTGCTTCAAGCTTAGCGGTACATACCGATATCTTTTTGCATGTGAGCTGACAAATCTTCTGCGTAGTAACTACGTGGCGTGTTATCTACGAACAAAATGTCTAGTAGGTGAGCAATCAATCCTTTGAAGTTAACCGTATAGGTTTTCTTATCCATAGAGGTTGGTAAAGCTACATTTGTCATTTGCATTGCTTGTTCCATGATTGCCTCTCTTGTAAGCGCTAAATTATGTTGTTGGTTGTATATTAGTCATATTTTTAGGGTGTAAAAAATGACTAAATTTTCCCATTCGAATTACTTTTTCTAATGAAACATGTTATTTACAACCAGCTAGAATATCAACTCACAATAGAAGAATAACTATTCACTTAAGCGGGTTTTGTATTGAATAACTTGAGGTTACTAATGTAATCCCAAGTTGGTTTGCAACAGTTTATTAACTAAATTTCTTTTTTGATTTTGTCATTTCTAAACAAGAGCAAAACGTTTTAATTAGTAATTTTAACGCTAACCTTATCGTTCGCTCTGTTTTTATAAATCGACGCAATAACAGCTAATGTCATCACTGTGATCAGAAAAGTCAAAGACCACACCGTTGGGATAGCATATTCAGTACCAACAAGCAGCATCTTCACACCGATAAACATCATGATGACTGACAACGCAGGTTTTAGGTAAACAAACTTGTCTAGCATTGCTTGAAGTACAAAATACAACGAACGAAGACCCAACAGTGCAAACACGTTAGCAGCTAAGACTAAGAATGGCTCACGAGTAACCGCAAAAATCGCAGGGATAGAATCCAAAGCGAACATCACGTCCATTACCGCGATAACACCAACAACAATCAGCATAGGTGTTGCAACCCATTTGCCTGCTTGTTTCAAGATCAGGTGGTTACCTTGATATTCATCTGTCACTGGCAAAAATTTGCGGATGAATTGTTCTGGGTATGGGTTAACTTCTTCCTCTTCACCTTTGTCACGAGCAAGTTTGATGCCCGTCCAAATTAGGAACGCTGCAAACACATACAGTACCCAATGGTATTGAGCTAACAATTGAGCACCAACTGCGATCATGATTGCACGAAGTACTAGAGCACCAATTACCCCCCACAGCAGAGCGCGTGGACGTAAATGTTCTGGAACCTTGTACTGAGTAAAGATAATCGCAAACACAAACAAGTTATCAACACTTAACGACTTCTCGAGTAAGTAACCGGTTAAGAATGACACGGTTGCTTTGTCGTGCGTGTATGAACTGTGTGGTGCGTAATAATCCCAAAAGAAATAGATAGAGCCTGCAAAAACAAACGCTAAAAGGAACCAAAACACGCTCCAAGTGATCGCCTTTTTCATGGTAATAACGCCGCCACGAGTTTGATAAATATCAAGGGCAACTAAAACCAATGTCAATAGACCGAATACACCGTACATTGTCAGTGATTCTTGTAGTGGAACGGATTGGCTTAATTGGGTGGTATTTTCGATAAGAGACATGCTTCCTCCCGCGCGGAAGGTCATGGTATGGCCGACCTTCCGCATACAATACAAACCAGTGGTCACATTACCCATGTGTCCACTGATCAATGAATGCGTTGGTCTCGTTGAAGTGATCACTTGATGAATCAGGTGACACCTTTATTTACCGGATAAGCTGTTGCTTAACGAGATGACGATAAATAAACTTGCGCTAACTACTCCCCAAACGCGGCAATCATACGCCTGAGTGCCTCGATCTCCAACAAAAATTATTTATCGTCATCTGGAGTTATTACTAATGGCGACAAATATTTAGCTCGCTTATTTATTCTGAGTAATTAGCGATAAAAAAATTACTGGTTTGGCTATCATTTATTAACCAGCCTAATACAACAAAAGAGCACGGCTGTGCTCTTCCATTTATATCGCTATGTAGCGTATCACTTTAAAAACCGTTGATAGGCACAAAATAAACTAACGTAGACCAAACCGCGATCCAGGCAAGTACAACGACCGCATCTGCCCAATCTGATTTCCACATATCCAATCCCTTATATTCGCTCATCACCCTATTCACGATACCGAAGCATCTGAGTATGCTAAGGGCTCGCTATGTCGATGAAAGCAAAAAAGATACCAGCTATGACTAATTATGATTCTGGTCTAATTGTGGTCTAGACTAATTGTGGATTTGGCTATATACAGTGTTGGCTTGATTCAGGCACTCGGGTTCATCTGTAAGAAGTTCAACGAAACAATCCGCCATCGACAAATTACTCACGAACCCCTCACCTTTCATCGATAAAATCGCCTCATACCCCTCTTTACCTTTCATGGTATAAGCAGATGAAGCGCCTCTGTACCATTGTTTGTCTTGTACGCTATGCCAGCATTGACCATCGAACATTTCTAAGTTCGTAATTCGCTTTCCTTTTGGCGCGTTTGCATCATAACCAAAATTTAAATTGTGCGTATATGGGTAACTGCCTGAGCCAGTCCCCTCAACGCCATTGTTAAATGCATTGTTTATTGCGCCCTCAAGCGTAAGTCTAATAACCTCGCCTTGAACATCGTAACACCCAATTGGCACGGCAAAAGGCAACAATTTTCCGGCAACGTCTGCCACAGTAATATTTCCAGGATTTAGGGATGCTCTTACCCCTCCCGCGTTGTGGATCGCAAATTGAACCCCATGCCCCCTTTTATTTAAACAGTGCAAAAATGAACGAGCAACGGCCGGAGCAAGTTCACTCCCTCCAAATTCATCTGGAATTCTCACGTGACGCTTTTTCGTTGCCACATTTGCGATAACCTGAGATTGAAGCTTACGGACGCGAGGAATGTATTTGTCGTTTAATATCGCCTGCGTGTCTGGGTGTTTTTTACATACCACAACATTAGGCTGCCCATGGATAAAATCACATGCGGTTTCAAATACACCTTGATCCAACTGCTCATTCAATGATGAGTCCCAGAATATTCGTCGACCAAGTAACAGTTCATTTTGACCACTTAACATCGTTACTTTACCGTGTTCGTCAAACTCAAGAACGCAGTGCCCCATGGTCAAAGCATGGAAACCCGCTTGTACGATGTAGGTGTCATTCACCTTTCTTCCATATGGATCATCATTGCCGAGTCCAACTTGAGTAAAGTCACCCTGTAACCTATGACTGTGTCCACCAACAATGATACCGATACCATCCACTTTCGCAGCCAATTCTAAATCATTGTCATAACCTAAGTGACTCAAAAGGATGATGTTATTGATACCTGCTCGATGAATTTGTTCTACTGTCGCCTTGGCAGTATCCACAGCAGACACAAATGGAGTGTCGACGTCGGGGTTTGCAATGTCACTCATCTTATCGATAGACAAACCAAAGATAGCAAACTTCTCGCCATGGAACTCTTTGACTAAGTACTGAGCACTTTTTGTGTTTACATCAAAGCTCAATACATTATCGCAATCACTGACACGATGCGCTTTTTGACTCAGTTCATTAGATAAATCCCAGTTGCCGGCTAACAACGGGAAATGTGTTCGTTGGCAAAACATAGCAACGGGCTCGTTACCCATATCTAATTCGTGATTACCGAGCGCCATCGCATCAATGTGTAATGCGTTAAGCAGATCGGCATTTGCTTTGCCCTTAAATAATGAAAAATAAAGTGTACCTTGAAAGCAATCGCCAGCGTGAAGGAACAACATACCTTGACCTTGACGCAACGCATCGTCTCTCAGTTGTTCTACACGTGTTGCAATACGTGAAAAGCCGCCAGCACTTACATAAGGCTCTAGAGGCTGTGTGCTGTCGACATTTAGTTTTAGCTGTAATGACGTAGGCTCAAAATAGGAATGAGTGTCATTGATGTGTGCCAGTTTAATGCGTACTGGCTTATGATTTTTATTCATCGTCATCTTCTCTCGTTTCATTCCCTTTAATTATTAGAGTTGAATCATGACAGAATCATGAATGTTATGAAACAGAGAAATCTTAATTTCATATTAACGTGATCACGGTAGCTAATGATCTGACTGAAATGCACGCTGCTGTAAAACGGTCTTTATTGCTAATGCTGTGAGTACGTAGAGCGTTTGGATATGAATTTGTGAGCCGCAGTAAACTCAACCATGCCAAATTCGTATATGCTTAAAAAACAATGGAAATAACGATAACTCAAGCCATTACATAGGAGAACAGTGATGAGATTGGAACGTATCGAAATCTCAGGTTTCCGTGGAATCAAGCGTCTTGCCCTCTCTTTTGATGAGCTCACAACACTCATTGGTGAGAACACTTGGGGCAAATCATCATTACTTGATGCACTGTCTCTTGTTTTGCCAGCAGACGGCTCTCTGTATCAATTTCAAATGACAGACTTTCATGTAGATTACTCTGTATCACACCCCCAAACACAACATTTACAAATCATTTTGTGTTTTAAGGCACAAGACAAACAAGAAGCAAATGCAGGACGTTATCGACGCCTAAAACCAACTTGGTGCATCAACGACAATAACGACCACGTCATCTACTATCGCATCAGTGCGTCCCGTGATGGCGTAAACATCAAAACAAGCTATGATTTTCTTGATTGTGAGGGTGAACCAAAACGTCTTCATCATACAGAAAAATTGGCGATAGAATTGATGACATTACATCCCGTTATTCGTTTACGAGATGCCCGCCAATTTACTCACCCAAACCATGTTAATGGCGAGGGTAAAAATTCACGAATTGAAAAACGCATTAGTAACACATGCCGACGCCTGCTTGCGATGCCTGGTCATGTAAATAAAGGAGAAATCAGAAGCAGTCTTGATTCAATGCAGACGCTTGTCGACCACTATTTCTCTTTTCGTTCTACGTATCGTGGCGACCCAAGGAAACCTCGTGACGGCATGTTCTACGCTAGTCCATCATCAGAGATCGGCTTGCAGCAGTTTCTGAAAGCCACCAATAATAAGCAAACTCGACTATTGCTAATGGGGTTGCTCAATGCCTATTTACAGGCCAAAGGACCGACGGATTTACGAAGATGCGCTCGACCAATACTGATCGTCGAAGATCCTGAGGGCAGACTTCATCCTACCCATTTATCTCGCGCGTGGGGATTACTACAGCTATTACCAATGCAAAAGATACTCACAACAAACAGTGCACGTCTGCTTGGTTCCGTTCCTTTATCCTCAATACGAAGACTCGTCCGTTTATCAGAAAAAACCATTGCCACTTCACTAAATCCATCAAAGTTCAGTGTTGACCAACTTCGCCGTATTGGATTCCACATCCGATTCCATCGTGCGGGTGCCCTATTTGCTCGCTGTTGGTTATTGGTTGAGGGTGAAACCGAGGTTTGGCTATTTAATGAACTTGCGCGTCAATGTGGTTACGATCTCGCCGCTGAAGGGGTACAAATCGTTGAGTTTGCCCAATCAGGATTGAAATCATTAATTAAAGTCGCTAAAGAATTTGGCATCGATTGGCATGTAGTGACGGACGGCGACCCAGCAGGAAAAAAATACGCACATACTGTCAGAGCGCATTTAGGTAATGACCAAGAACGTCATCGATTAACCGAACTCCCGGATAGGGACATTGAGCACTTTTTGTATAACCATGGTTTTGAGATGTTCTTTAAGGACATCGTTAAGATTCCCCATGATCATCCAATACCGGCAAAAAAAGTTGTTAATCGTGTTCTGAAAAAGCAAGCAAAACCGGATCTAGCATTAGCAATCGTCTCGCATTGTGAAGAGAAAGGCATAGATTGCATCCCTGTTCTCTTACGTTGGACACTGAAACGGGTCGTTACGATGGCGAATGGTAATACTTGATGGTCTGTAGTAATAACTAGAGGTCTATCGCAATGACGAGGGGCCAGATAAAAAAAGCACACCAAATAGGTGTGCTCGTATCAAGCATCAATATTTTTGATTATTCGTATTAAGCGGGATAAGTCTTAATACCAAAAAGATACCAATAAGATCGGGGGAATATACTACTGTACTTGCTCTGCAAGCGAAGTAGTGGTCGCTGATTTCGCATGTAACCAAAGTCCGGTTGCTTTCATTAGATAGCCGAATACGCCACCTAAAATAAGGGACGGTACCACCAACTGCCAATTTCCATCAGCGGCAAATGTTGCGCATGAGCCAATAAAAGTACCTGGGATATAGGCTAACCAAGCTTGCTTAGCTTGAATACACATAAAAAATGCCACTACAGCCGTAATTACATAGCCGATAATCTCTAAACCGACATAAGTAGAGCCATATATAATTACCATTGCCCAAAATACGCCTGTCATATTAGTGAGTAAACTTTCTGCAAGGCCTTTCAAACCACTGGTTGGGGATGCAAAGTAACTCGTACAGCCAAGAAAGCCTGCCCAAGATAGTAAGCCAAGGGAAATAGCAATCCAGCCCCAAACGCCAGAGAGAATACCAGTTGTAATAGAAATCGCTAAAAGTGTCGTCATGGAATTCTTACCTGCTTTGCCTGCTTCGCACCATTTTGGTTTGAAAGCTGCTTTCATACATTGAAATCAGGCTTCTAATACTAGAGGTATCCCCTACGTAATTCGGTGATCGGCATCACATGAAAAACTGCAACATCACAATAATTTCACCCAAAACTTGACGCAAACGATAAATCAACAGATTTAGAAAATAACTAGAGGACGAAGATAGGACAAGAAAAATGACAACTATTCAAGTTTTGGAGTGGTAACTGAACAATAAAAGGCTCTGCAACGCAGAGCCTTGTAATCATCGTGACTATAAAACCGAGCGCTTACCTTTCATCATTCGCAAGCCCTCTCGTTTAATACAGTCGACAAGCGGGTTCTCAGCCATGTCTGCTCGCCAAATAAAGGACAACGTACGATCCATTTTTAAATCTGGCACGTTCAAAGCGACAAGCTCACCTGCTTCGATATACCTCTCTACGTCTAAATATGGCAAACACGTCAAGTACTGGCCGTTGGCAACAAGGCTACGCAAAACTGGCACGTGTTCGTATTCACGCCAAACGTCCAAATCTTCAATAAGATGATGAATAGAGCTATCAAAAATTTTGCGTGTGCCAGAGCCATGCTCACGTAGAACCCATTTAGCGTGTTCAAGTTGCGCCAAACTTACGGAATCATTCTTAGCAAATGGGTGGTGAGACGCTGCAACTACAGTAAGGTGGTCACGACACCAAATTTCTTGGTGTAAACGGTTATCGTCACAACGTCCTTCAATCACGCCCAAATCGTATTTGTAATCTAAAACACCATCAATAACGGCTTGCGTACTTTGCACGCCAAGTGAAATTCGCATTTCTGGAAAATCATTATCAATGATACTGATAAGGTCTGGAACTAAGTGTTCTGCTGGGGTTTGACTTGCTCCCAGTCGAATATGTCCACTCAACAAATGCTGCTCGTAAAAACCCATTTCAATTTGCAAGGCATCTTGTAATAGACGTTTCGCTTTTGGCCTTAACCACATCCCCCAATGCGTTAATGCCATTTGCTTACCCTGCCTTTCAAACAAAGGCCTTCCAAGCATTTTTTCCAATTGCGCAAGCGACATACTCGTCGCTGATTGTGTCAGAGCCAGTTTATCTGCGGCCTGGCTTACACTGCCGGTGTCGGCAACTGCGTCAAATACCGCTAATTGCTTAAGTGAGTAGCGCAAAGTGTCCTCCCAAATCGGTGAGTATTCCAAATACTCTGGAGCCCAGAAATTTATGCGTCGATACGCAATAAAGTTCATTTTACCTACCCTGAAAAACTTATCAAATAATTTGATGAGGATTCTAAATATTATCAATTTTACCTGTACGTCCCAGACGCCTAATCTGGATATGCGGTTCGGGAACACCGCAATACAAAAACAAGTAACACATTCATTTTCGGGCACTAACTGTTTCGATTTATTCACTAAGGAGTTTCTATGGAACCACAAACTAAGGAGTCAATATGGCGGTGACCAACTCTCAAAATCACCAGTATTTCTCACCAAAAGAAATGATGGCTGAAGCTGAGAAGTTTGCCCTTAGCAAAGCAAACAAAACCAGTGGTATGACGCTAGGTTTAGCAATAATGGCAGGCGCATTTATCGGTTTGGCATTCTTGTTTTACATCACAGTGACAACAGGCAGCGCTGACGCAGGTTGGGGCCTTAGCCGACTTGCAGGTGGTTTGGCATTCAGTATGGGTTTGATACTCATCGTTATTTGCGGTGGTGAGTTGTTTACCAGTTCAGTGCTCTCAAGCATCTCATGGGCAAACAAACAAATCTCTTTTGGCAAGATGCTGTCGATTTGGGGCAAGGTTTATGTCGGTAACTTTATCGGTGCGATGTTCTTACTTGCATTGGTAAGCGCTGCAGGCTTGTACCAAATGGATGCCGGTCAATGGGGTTTAAACGCACTGAACATTGCGCAACACAAGCTTCACCACACGTTAGTACAAGCGTTTGCACTGGGCATTCTATGTAACTTGTTGGTTTGTCTTGCAATCTGGTTAACGTTTAGTTCAGCAAACGCAATGACAAAAGCAGCGATGACCATCCTACCCGTTGCAATGTTCGTAAGCAGTGGCTTTGAGCACTGTGTAGCAAACATGTTTATGGTACCGCTTGGCATCGTAATCGCGAACTTCGCACCAGAGTCATTCTGGACTTCAGTCGGCGTATCGGCTTCTCAATACGCAGATCTAAGTGTTGGCCACTTTATCACAGCAAACTTGATTCCAGTGACACTTGGCAACATTGTCGGCGGCGCAGTATTGGTTGGCTTGGCCAACTGGTGTATCTATCGCCGACCAGAACTTAAAGCAGCAAACGTTTCATCAATCACAAACACTACAAAACTCACGTCAGTTAAGGAAAGCATTATGAAAAACGCATCAATTGTAAAAGAGATCATGAACCCGAGCCCAGTTACTCTGAGCGTAGAAATGCCAGTTTCAACTGCACTAGATACCCTATTGGACAACAATCTAATCAGTGCTCCTGTTGTTGACATCGAAAACCGTTTGGTTGGTTTCTTATCTGCTCATGACGTAATGGTTGAATTGTGGTGCCAAGATTACATCCCAGCACAAGAACAAAAAGTGGTCGACTTGATGAGCCGTGACGTTGTAGCTATTGACGCTAGTGACCGTTTAGTGGACGTGGTTGAGTTTCTATGTATCGATAAAGAGCAACTATACCCAACAACAAGCATGGGCATGGCAACTCGCTTTACTTCTCTTTCATTAGAAGAGCGTGCAAAAAGCATGAAAGTAAGCAAGCCTCAAGTATTACCAGTCCTCGAGAACGGCATCATGGTTGGTGTGGTAACGCGTAACGAAGTTCTAAAAGCATTACGCCCTGTTTACGGTGAGCGTCTAAATCTTGTGGAAGATAAAGTTCTAGAAACAGCATAAAACAATTACAACGAATAACTATCAACTAACAAGAAAAGTTGGCACCAATAAAAAAGCGCTCTTATTTCAGAGCGCTTTCTTCATTTATGTTGTTAAGAACGAGGTATATCGTTAGGAAGTAGAAGTTACTTCTTCACACCTTCAATGTGCAGTTCCATATCAACGTAGCTAGAAGAGCCCATCACAGGAATTTCAAAATCAGCAAGTTCTAGACGTGTTTGGCCAATGAAACCAGCACGCTCACCGCCCCAAGGATCATTACCTGCACCAACAAACTCCGCTTCAATCGTGATTGGTTTCGTTACACCATGAAGAGTAAGGTCACCCGTTACGTCTAGTTTACCGTCACCTTTATCTACAACTTTTGTACTCTTGAACGTCGCTTCGCTGTATTTGCTTGCATCAATAAAATCGCCGCTGCGGATGTGCTTGTCACGTTCAGCATGGTTTGAGTCAAGGCTTGTGGTATCTACCACTACGTTTACTTTAGAGTCAGCGATGTTGTTTTCATCAAAAGAAAAGTCACCAGAAAATGTATTGAAACGGCCTTTGATGAAACTGTAACCTAGGTGACTTACTTTAAAGTTGATCGATGCGTGTGCACCTTTGGTGTCGATAACGTAATCTGCAGCGTTTGCGCCGAAAGGCAGTGCCATTGCGATTGCTAATCCTGTAGCGAAAAGTGACTTTTTCATTTTGAAGCTCCTAACATTTTTCTTAATGTGTTGTCTTTATCGATAAAGTGATGTTTGAGTGCGGCAGCAGCATGCAAGCCTGCCATAAGGATCACAGCCCAGGCTGCATAAAAGTGAACTTCACCGGCAATATCGGATTGATTCGGGAACAATTCCCCTGCACCAGGTACCGTAAACCAGTTGAAAACTTCGATTCCTCGACCATCCGAAGTAGAGATTAAGTATCCAGAAATAAAGATAGTGATAAGTAACAAATACATCATGCTGTGTGCCGCTTTTGCCGCAAGCACTTCAAAAGGCTTACCCTCTACGCTTGGTGAAGTCGTAACCTGCTTCCATATGATACGAAGCAAAGTGAGAGCTGCTAATAACAGACCAACTGAACGATGGTAATGCGGTGCTGTACGATACCATTCGCTGTAGTAACCAAGATCAACCATCCACAACCCAACAGCAAACAAACCAATGATGCATAACGCGGAAAGCCAGTGCATGACTCTAGCGAATAAGTTGTAGTTCTTTACTTGTGTATCCATCTCACGATCCTAGATTTCTTCCTAAGTATATGTTGTGCAAGAAACACAACATTAACCGATTTACTTTGTGTGAAACAGATTATTTACCATCATTTACATCTAACCAACAACACTCATTCAAACAACATGTTCGAAATTTTAGAATGAGCCACAAAATGTGTGCCTATAATTGGACTTCTTGCTCTATTTCATACAACTCATCCGTCATTTCTAACATCCGCTTTTCAATCACAGACTTGGCATCTTCAATACCTTTGTTGTAATAAAGAGGTCCAAGTTTTTCAGTGACAAAGTCAATTAAGAACTCACTATCAAACTGACCAATCTCTATACTCAGTTCATCTTGCATGTAATCTTGAATCGCGTTTGCTAATGCCTCTTTTTGAGAACGCTCTAATTTAATCATTTCATTCCTCTCACTTTGCCATTCATAAATTTGATGTTTAGATCAAGAAGTTGCTTATCTTCGTTAGTCTATCTTTAAAAGACTATGCTAACCTTTCTCCGCCTAATTTGTTAACCGTTAAGGGATATTCTTTGCTACTCGACTTAGTCATTCAAAGTGTCAATGATTTTCAGGACGACTGTCTCAAGCTCTGTGAAAAGCATTACCCTGCGGTGCACAACCAAGGCATGAGTGAACACCACCTCGGACTCGCATTTGCAAGACGAATGGAACACACTTTCCGTCACTTTGGATACAGCAGTATTATCAAACCCATTGAAGTACTCGAATCACCAGACCTCCCTCATCACTATCGTATTTCTTCAGAAATTGGCACGGTATGGGTATTAAGCCATCATCTGGTAAGTGCTGGACACTCTTGTCGTGAAAATTTGTTGGCGACGATCACCGAATGGCAATGTGAGTATGGTTACGCACTGCAACCCAATGATCTGTTGTTTTTAGTGAGTGACCATTGGATGAGCCGAAGTAAAACGAGTCGCGAATTGTTGCACTGGTGGATGGGTGCATTGCCTGACCCAATCAATGAATACACAGAGCAAGGTATTACCTTGTACACCAGTGAATCGCAGCTGACGCAATCGTTAGAAAAACGATTTAATATTAGCCCATGCTACATCAAATTTGGTCACCCGTTACGTCGTTCTAATAAGCAACAGTTGGTAAGGAAATATTTGCAACTGTACGCGGTCTTACAATGGTAATACGCTTAACGAGCTAACACCGTCATTACTGAGCCAGCACCCTTGTACAGAAGCGAACATTCAAAGACGCAGTATTTGACAAACTGAAACCCAATATCAGCAACATTGAATGAGCCGAAACCCTCTTTCATTAAGGTCGTTGAATGCAACCATCTTGAATGTAACCATAGGCATTATGTCAACTTGCGCGGTTCCGAAATTTATAAAACGACTGGCATTAATGCTGCTTGTCATTCGCCAAGTATCTCAAAGCGCTTGTCTCAGCGAGAGTAACTTGGCTTTTAAAGGCATCGCCGATTAGAAAAGAATAAAAAAATACCCAAGTGACATGACGTGACTTGGGTATCTCTAAATAAGGTCTGAATTAGTACAGGTAATTGAATCAATCAAAGCATTTGATAACGAACATCACCTTTTATTTTCGGCTTTTTCCGCGGTTTTTGTGAATCGCTAATTTTGCTTTCATCTTACGCTTTTCAGCAGAACGGCTCTTACTGCGTCCACCATGATTACGCTCTGGTTCAACCTCTTCAATCAGACTCGGCTCAAAGCCCGCTAACCATTCTTGAGGAAGACGCTTGTCCAACAGATT
This sequence comes from Vibrio alfacsensis, assembly GCF_019670485.1. Taxonomy (NCBI): domain Bacteria; kingdom Pseudomonadati; phylum Pseudomonadota; class Gammaproteobacteria; order Vibrionales; family Vibrionaceae; genus Vibrio; species Vibrio alfacsensis. Next base: position 645,237 of record NZ_AP024166.1, on the reverse strand, counting down.
CTCGATCGCATGAAGCAAGTATTCTTCGTCACGACTCATTAAAGAGACCGCTAAGCCCGATTTACCCGCACGGCCAGTACGGCCAATTCGATGCACATAATCTTCCGCTTTGAATGGCATATCAAAATTAACCACTTGCTCAAGCTCTTGAATATCAAGACCGCGAGCAGCAACATCAGTGGCAATCAAAGCGCGAACTTTACCGCTCTTAAACTCATCTAACGCACGTTGACGAGCTCCTTGAGATTTGTCTCCGTTAATCGAAACCGCTTTAATACCATCCAATTTGAGCTCTTTAGCCAGTTCGTCACTGCCCTGCTTGGTTTTGGTAAACACCAACACCTGCTGCCAGTTACGAGAGCCAATTAAGTAAGCAAGTAACTCGCGCTTACGCTTTTTATCAACGGGATAGACCATTTGCTTCACGGTTTCTGCCGTGGTATTCGCTGGAGAAACTTCGACTTCAACCGGCGAGTCCATGAGCTTGTAAGCGATGGTTTTAATGCGTTTTTCAAATGTCGCAGAGAACAACATAATTTGACGAGTTTGCGGTAGACGACGCAAGATTCTTTGTAAATCTGGCCAAAACCCCATATCAAGCATTCGATCTGCTTCATCCAATACAAGCGTTGTTGTTTTTGAGATGTTTACATTGCCGTTAAATAGATGATCAAGTAAACGACCAGGTGTCGCAATCAATATATCTGCGCCGTCATTTAACTTACTCTTCTGAACCCCAATGCTAGTGCCACCATACACACACACAATTTTAAGATCGGTGTTGGCTGCGTATTGGGTTAGATTATCAAACACCTGTTGAGCAAGCTCACGAGTCGGAACCAAAATCAAAGCTTGAGGCGTGCCATTTCGCTGTTTTTGCTGAACCGACTGAATAATTGGTAAACCAAAGGCTGCCGTCTTACCCGTACCGGTTTGCGCTGCAGCTAGCAGATCTTTCCCTGCCAATACATGAGGAATTGACATTTCCTGTACTGGTGTTGGTGACACGATATTCAAACCGCTTAGGGTATCAACAAGCTGTTGTTCAATGCCAAGATCAGCGAAATTAACGGACATGATAAACCTCATAATTTTTGGAGCGCAGAGTTTACCAGAGCGATATTGTTCATACTACCTTTAGCGTTATCCAAGCTAAGAATTCATCAGTTGTTGATGATATTGATAAGCTTGCGCTAATACGTCTTGATAAAGTGGTGAAAACTTGGACTCTAATTCTGTATATTCGTTATCTAACACTTCAAAGGTTGTGGTCAGGTCTGCCATTCTTGGGCTTCGTTGAGACATTCTGTGAAGCGCAAATTCAATGTTTTGCAACTCGCGGTAGGATTGAAGCCAACCTCCCTGCCACATTCGGCTATGAAGCAATAAAAATCGCGATGGTAGGTCTTCAGATATTTGTTCGTTCACTTGCGAATAAGCATAACGAACAAAAGTATCTAAAGGTTGATCGCTAAACGATTGCCAATGCTTGGCCAAGCAGTGATCCCAAAACATATCTAGAGCAATGGGCGCGAATCTTCGAGCCACTCCGGTAAAGAGTGGCTTGCATTCGTTAACGATGGAATGATGATCGGTGATGCGATCAACAAAGCGATGCAATTTGATGCCATTGGAAATCTCTGTTCGATATTGCTTGCTTGGATCTCCTTTTACGAAGTCTCCAAGCAAGTTTCCCATCAAATGGCTATGACATTGTTCTGCGATATGCAGGTGGGCTAAAAAGTTCATTAGACGCGGTAAATGGCCTTTGGGCTCGTCTTACATGAACTTAGTATAACGTCTGTAGTGACGCGGTGAGAGTACTAATTGTACTTATTCGGCTTCATCATCTGAGCCAAGGTAATCCGACAGGTTAATACCAATTTCAAGTGCATCAAGCATCTCTAGGCATTCGTCGTTATGGTATTGGTCGCTCATGTGACCTCCTTATTTACAACTCATGAAGCAAACTTGCTTCGATATTACTGCCATCCAATTTTATTCGATGACAGTTACTCCTTTTATAGCCTTTATATGACACATTCATGACAGCGAGAAGTAAAGATTTAGAAAGCTATGACAGAAATCATAAGTAAACGATTGCAATTGGTCGAATAACGAGTTTGAGTGGTAATAAAAATACGCTGCTAGAAGCGTTCTATTTATAAAAATTGGAGATAACATAGAGAAAAAAGGCATTAAATTTGAAGTGTATCGAATTATCACCTCGTATTTCATGAAAGCGTGTTTTACCACCCTAACATTCGGCTATTCTTATTCTCGCCAAACATTTTTGCTGCTGGTGATAAAAAATATGAATAACTACAAAGACCCTACAAATAATACTGAAAACATTCAGTGCCCACTTTGCCAATGTGATGAATATATGATTTCGTCCGATGGTGAAAAATTTACTTGTGCCTCTTGCGGGTTCCACACGAAAAACTTCTCATCGATAAGGTGCTTACACTACACACCTTACTTACAGACTAAATTTAAACATATCCATGCTTTAAGTAAGGTGTGCCACTAAACAAAATAGTAAGTGAATAAAGTGAATCAGTAAATGCAAAGGGCGTCTCTGCAATGAGCTAGCCCTCGAAATGAACTAGCCCCGCGCTAAACAGAGCAGCCTACTAGCTGCTCTTTTAGTTCGCTTAAATGTCCTATTTGGGACACACGACTATCTTGCACTAAGGTGATCGGCATGCCATTGTAAAGCTGAACGGTTCTTACTCCAGCATTTAACCCCGCCTCTACGCCCTTTGGGGTGTCATCTACATATAAGCAGTCACTCGGCAAAAAACCCATGCTCATTGCGCTATACATAATTAGATCGGGTTCTGGTTTCCAGCTATTGGTGTCAAATGCTGAGAAGATCTTACCTTTGAAAAACCTCAAGAGCCCAGTCAATTCCAGAGAATATTCAATTTTATCTTTAGGGCCGTTTGACGCGACGCAATACTCAATTTGATGAAAATCTAAAAACTTAATCAATTCATGCGCGCCATCCATTGGCATTAGGTGACGCACGAAAAGGGCTTGCAGCACATCTCGATATTGAGGTTCTAAAACATCAATTGAAACATCAATATTCATCAATTCTTTAGCATCTGACAAAATATCCGCGAGTTTACCTCCCTTAAAATGAGCCACACACTCATCTAAAGGAATATCAGCCCCATACTGACTAAATACATCAACTAAGGCTTGGCAACACAACCGCTCGCTATCAACCAACGTACCGTCACAATCAAATATGACACATTTTATATTGTCCATAGCATGCCCCTCTGACGTCTAACAATGCTTCATTCTTCTAATTATTCCATCATATTAAACTTTAAAGCGCTTTAAACGTGAGAGTTGGCATTTCACAAAAGTAACATCGTAGAATTCGTATTTTTTCACACAAGATCACCTATTAGAGCGTAAAGTGCCGAAAATCTGTGACATAAAACACAGCACAATTCGCGTCCTTAGTTGTTATCCGGAAATGCAACACGAACTTCCATAAAATCATCAAGGTTATCAAGTACTAATTGACACAGCTCAGGGTCAAAATGATGGCCTTTTTCTGAATCAAGATATTCAGACACCTTCGCGATAGACCAAGCAGGCTTGTAACAGCGTTCATTGAGCAATGCATCAAATACATCCACAATAGACACAATTCGTGCAAAAATATGGATGTCATTGCCAGCTAAACCACTCGGGTAACCCGTCCCATCCCAGCGTTCATGGTGCTGGTGTGCAACAATGGCAGCAAGTTGAGTGACATCACCAGAGCGCAAATTCAAAAGTTCATACCCTTTTACAGTATGCTGCTTCATTATTTCCCACTCTTCTGCTGTCAATTTTCCCGGTTTCTCAAGAATTGACTCTGGAATAGATATCTTACCAACATCATGCATTGGACTAATAATCTCGATAAGCTCAATTTCGCGGTGGCTCAATCCGTAGAGTTTCGCAAGTAAAGAAGACAGTCTTGCAACACGTTTAACATGCTGCCCCGTCTCTCCGGATCGCGACTCTATAGCCTCACCTAATACGGTAATCATTTCTTTTTGGACCGTTAATGTTCGTTTTTGTAGCGAAACAATTTTGCGATTTTTTCTATCAATTTCTTTTCGATGACGAATAACAGCAAACTGGGCAACAATAATCAGTGACAAAATCACGATCATGGCACAAGCCGCCAGTAACAACTTTAAGTTAACTTTCATCGTTGGAGGGGGCGTATTGATAATATGAGCCGACTCCGGAATATCATATCGATTGATGTCATAACGCTGTAACGCCGCATAGTCGAGTACCGCTTCTGACATCTTCTCATCAGTCGGGAGCTGCATGGTAACGCCAAGCTTAAACGACATTAATTCGGCTGCTTTCTGGCCAATCTCTTTAGACCGATTAACAAAGCCCCCTAAAATGCCCTCTTCATTCAAATACATTTCCCAAAGTACAAATACAGGCGCTGCACTATTTAATCCAATATCGTGGGCAATATCTTGATAGGAGTGATAGATCCCTTTATCTAGTTCAGTATTGAAGTGTGTTAATAAAACGGCATCATTGGCGTCGATTTGCGATAACTTAGACGATGCTTGTGCTAATGTTTCATCTCTTAACGCGATCAAGTTGATTCTTGGGTATTTAGCCATTTCGGCCTTGACCCTTTGATAAATTAATTCGGAAGTTAAACTTCGGTCGGCAAGGTAATAAAGATTCTTTATTTTTGGTCGCAGACGATTAATTAGCGTCACATTTTCTTTGACACGATCATACTCGTAAAGAATGTCACCATTGGTGCTTAAACTATCAAGAGAAGCTTTGGTATTGTTTATGCCCACCGCCACCAAAGGTGTTTCACGTCTTGAGTTTGGCAGGTAATGTTCAGCAAACAACAGCGCAGCATCATCAGAAATGATAATGCCATCAAATTGATAATCTTGGTATTTTGCTTCTAGATAATTGGCCATCTTTTGGAAATAGCCATCCGAATGCACTCGTTTCGCATCCAGATATTCAATGGATAATTTTACATGACTATTTGTGTATTGAAATCCGTCTTCAATACCACTTTGAATATCACTCGTCCATTGATAGGATGGCTCATAAGAATGCAGAACCAGAATTTTTTTGATTTCCCAATCAGAATCATGTGCATTGACTGCGGCCGTCCCTAGGCACAAAGATAGAGCCAATAAACGCGTCAAACGCTTGTGCATGTTTTACCTAGCCGAAAGATTAAATTGTAGAGTTCGGGTCGAGTCCAAAAGGACTCTCCGCTACCCTTAACAATCACCAAGTATTTGATTTGTTAAAGCCAAGAGAGAATATTATGAACTCAATCACATTTCGAGCACGATTGTCTCACACAATTTTTTCTCATCATGAAGTTTTTTTGCTAAATCCACGGCAAACTGGCGCTTGTCTAAACTTTGAGACGATGCAATATCTGAAATAAGTGTGTTTCCCTCGTAGTGGCTCACAATAGCAGCACCCACTGGTTCTCCATCATTAAAACCAACATACAATTCAAAGTCTGGGTCTAAGATAATCTGGCTCAAGTATTCCACAATCATATCTTGATCATGTTGAGTCGACCAACGTTGGGACTGAAGCACTGAGAACATCACCGTCAAACGATGGAAATCAACCAAGAAAATGTCGTCGTTTTGTAATGCACGAGCACTTTCAATGAATAGTTCATCAGGAAGCACATCGTATTCCGCTTCTTCCAATGAAAGGAAGTATGCTTGACGCCCCTCAAGACTCTCTTTGGTAGGGAACTCCACTTCGACAAGTTCATGAAGCCATGCGTTTTTGCGTTTGATGATTTCTAATTGCTGTTCGTTCATTTTATTACCTTAACTGCCACATGATTGGAGGTCTGCAGCGAGTATAGACGGGATGTTGGCTACGATAATGAGCGCTCCCCGATATGCGACGGTACATTATCATGAAGACTCTTACAAACCTAGCTAAACTCTTGAGTGAACGCCAAATTTTGTTTTAACTGCATCTGTCTGATAAATTGTTCCAATATATTTGCCTATTTAAGGGATGAAAACATGAAAAAACGCTTGCTTGCTTTAAGTCTGCTTACTGTTCTTGCCGGGTGTGGCAACAATGAAGTCGGTGACGTATCGCTTGGTATGTTTACGATGAAAGACATCAAAATCGGACACCTACAAGATGAAGTTGTCACTGGCGTCACTTGTCACATTGCATCTATTGAGGCGAACTTAAGCCTTTCCGATCCGAGCGACAGTTCTATCTCCTGCCGCCAAACTGGTGATATTACGCCTGAAATGATTGCTAAGATCGACAAAAGTAAGTCTGGTGAAGTGGTCTTCAAAAAATCTAAAAGTATCTTCTTCAAAACAATGAAAGTAAGACGCATCTATGATCCAGAGAGCCAAACTCTACTGTATTTGTCCTACACAACCAAAGAAACCGAAGGTAGCTTTAAACACAGTTTGTCTACTGTGCCACTTTGGGGAACGAAAGCTTACACCCAACCGGCTGAATTAACATCAAACTAGGTCTTATTTGTTCATAAAAGCATCAGCTCGCTGAAAATTTCAGCGAGCAAATTTCTTTGCAAATAGGACAACGAATTTCATTTTTTTGTGATACAATCCCGCCTCTTTTTTTTCTCAATCAAGAACAAGCATGAAGTTTCCTGGACAGCGTAAATCAAAACACTACTTCCCAACTCACGCTCGAGATCCATTAGTTAACCAAATTCGACAAACGCCTAAACTGTATCGTCCAACGATTGTCGGTGTTGGCCAAACCATCGTAGATATTGAAGCGCGCGTAGACGACGACTTTCTAGCGAAATACAACCTAAGCAAAGGTCATTCTCTTGTTCTTGAAGAGAGCAAAGCAGATGCACTGTACGAAGAGTTAGTTGAAAAAGGGCTGATTACACATCAATACCCTGGTGACACTATCGGAAACACATTACACAACTATTCAGTACTAGCAGACAGCAAATCTGTGCTGCTGGGTGTCATGTCGAAAAACATTCAAGTCGGCTCGTTTGCATACCGCTACCTATGCCGCACCTCTTCTCGCATGAACCTAAACCACCTACAAACAGTAGACGGCCCTATTGGTCGCTGTTACACGCTCATCACTCAAGACGGTGAACGTACTTTCGCGATTAACGAAGGTCACATGAACAAACTGTCTCCTGAAAGTATTCCTGAAGAAGTCTTCCAGAAAGCGTCTGCGCTTGTTGTATCGTCTTACTTAATGCGTGGCAAAGAAGAAGATCAGATGCCTCAAGCAGTGCAGCGTGCGATTGAGTTTGCTAAAAAGCATGACGTGCCAGTTGTCCTTACTCTAGGCACCAAATACGTTATCGAAGGTAACGCTAAGTGGTGGCAAGAGTACATTCGAGACAATGTATCCGTTGTTGCAATGAATGAAGAAGAAGGCGCTGCGCTTACTGGTGAAACGGATCCACTCGCGGCGGCAGACAAAGCACTTGAATGGGTTGATCTTGTATTGTGTACCGCTGGACCAAATGGTCTTTACATGGCAGGTTACACTGATGAAAAAGTGAAACGTGAAACCATGCACGACATTCTTGAGGGCTCAATCGACGAATTTAACAAATTCGAATTTAGCCGTGCGATGCGTAAAGACGATTGCCAAGATCCAATGAAAGTATATTCACACATTGGTCCTTACCTTGGCGGTCCACTAGAAATCAAAAACACGAACGGTGCTGGTGATGCCGCACTCTCTGCGCTTTTGCATGATATGGCTGCCAATTCTTTCCACCAGAAAGAAGTACCAAACTCAGAAAAACACGAAGTTCGTTGTTTGACGTATTCATCTCTTTCTCAAATTTGTAAATACGCAAACCGTGTAAGCTATGAAGTACTCACTCAGCACTCTCCTCGCCTATCACGTGCCTTACCAGAAAGAGAAGACAGTCTTGAAGAGACTTATTGGGATCGCTGATATTTAAGCATTTCTAGGTATATCTGTTTGAAGGTCACCATTTGGTGGCCTTTTTGTTTTGATCTAGCGCAGTGTTTGGTGTTTTTTGTTATCATGTAGCACGCTAAGGCGCATGAACTGCTTTACAGCTCACATTTTACCAGTATTATTCTCGCGCAAACGTTTGCGCAACAGCTTGCCATCAAATTTTTTCTCTTCCGGTGGCGATTGTTGATTGCTACGTGTTAGCCATTTTTTTGGAGTATCCATGCTGTCTGATATTGAAATTTGCCGAAACACACCGTTGTCTTCGATTGAAACTGTTGCCGCAAATGCCGGCCTTTTACCACACGAATTCGATACACACGGAAAACACAAAGCTAAAGTTCATCCCCAATGCCTTGAGCGCCTTAATGACAATCAAGATGGGAAATTAGTACTGGTCACTGCCATTACCCCTACCCCACTAGGTGAGGGAAAAACGGTAACAACCATTGGTCTTTCGCAAGGCCTCGCTAAAATCAATCAATCGGTCATGGCCTGCATACGCCAACCTTCAATGGGACCTGTATTCGGTGTCAAAGGAGGCGCCGCTGGCGGTGGTTATTCTCAAGTCGCGCCAATGGATGAATTGAATCTGCATCTAACTGGCGACATTCATGCTGTCACTGCGGCCCATAACCTTGCTTCTGCAGCAATAGATGCACGCGTCTATCATGAGCTGCGTGAGGGGTTTGAAGCATTTGAAGCAAGAACAGGGCTGAAAGCGCTAAAAATCGATGTAGAGCGTATTACATGGAAACGTGTAATGGACCACAATGATCGTGCACTCCGTATGGTTAAAATCGGTTTGAACGAAGATGGTAAAACCATTAACGGCTTTGAACGCGAAGAAGGGTTTGATATCTCGGCGGCATCCGAGTTAATGGCAATCCTTGCCTTAGCAAAAGATTTAAAAGATCTTCGTCAACGAATTGGACGCATTGTTGTCGCTTACAACCTTGATGGCATTCCAGTAACCACAGAAGATCTCCAAGTTGCAGGTGCAATGGCGGTAACGTTGAAAGAAACCATCGCCCCAACACTCATGCAAACACTCGAGGGCGTTCCGACCCTGATCCATGCTGGACCATTTGCGAACATTGCTCATGGAAACTCATCCATCATTGCTGACGAAATTGCACTAAAACTTTCCAGTTACGTTGTCACTGAGGGTGGTTTTGGTTCAGATATGGGGTTTGAAAAGGCATGTAACATTAAAGCTGCAGCTGCAAAAAGAGCACCAGATTGCGTAGTTATTGTTGCGACGCTACGAGGACTAAAAGCAAACTCAGGCCTCTATGACCTCCGCCCAGGAATGGCAATTCCAGATTCAATCTTTGCGTCGAATCATGAGGCCTTAAAAGCGGGATTTGAAAACCTAAAATGGCATATCAATAATGTTCATAAGTATGGTCTTCCTGCTGTCGTCGCGATTAACCAGTTCCCACAAGACTCTGTCGATGAATTACTCGAATTGAAATCGCTTATTCACACTTTCAATCCCGATGTTAAAGTGGCTGTAAGTACCGCTTTTGCTAATGGCGGAGAAGGTGCTGTTGAGCTTGCGCAGTACGTGGTAGAGACATGTGAGACATCATCAAATTTCCTTCCGCTTTATCAAAAAGAGCAATCTTTAATAGAGAAACTCATGGCGGTGTGTGAAGTCGGCTATGGTGCATCAAATATTGAAATGAGTGAATTAGCCAAAGCTCAACTGGCTCATTTTGAACAACTTGGATTTGATGATCTCGCGGTTTGTATCGCTAAAACACCACTCTCGATTACCACCGATTCCGCTGTAAAAGGCGCTCCGACAGGTTTTAGTGTTCCAATTCGTGAATTACGTTTGTGTGCAGGAGCCGGTTTCGTTTATGCACTATCTGGCAGTGTCATGACCATGCCAGGCTTACCGGACAAACCGGCATTCATGAATTTAGACCTTGATGATTTCGGAAATATCATTGGCTTATCGTAGATTGCGCCGATAGTGGTCATTTGAGACGAGTTCACCATTCAATACCACCCTTTTTCCGACACCTCCATTCAAAAAAATAGGAGCCATCAGCTCCTATTTCTCCCAAAAAAGTCAAAACCTATATTTAATAATTCATTGTTTATAAAACACTTTACATTGTAAATTTAAGAGCGCTTATGTTGCGCTCCTCTGATCTCCCCAACATGGTGCATCAAAATTGCACTCTCGCTCTAACATAGTGCAAAAGAACAATCCATAAACCTTAAAACTATTGAATTTATTGACTAAATTCGCTGGCTCGATTCTTGTACTAATGTTTATAAACGTCATGGACATTTAACAGCGTCAGTCGTAGGCAGGCAGTTGGCTACTCCTCAAGCTATTTAGCTTCTTAGAAAGGCGCACGAAAAATAAAAGGGAATATTATGCAAGATGCACTCGCTGTAATTTTAGCAGGAGGGATGGGCTCGAGACTTAGCCCTCTGACTGATGACCGCGCAAAACCTGCAGTACCGTTTGGCGGGAAGTATCGTATTATTGATTTCACACTAACGAATTGTCTTCATTCAGGTTTAAGGAAAATCTTAGTTCTTACTCAATACAAGTCACATTCGTTGCAAAAACACCTAAGAGACGGTTGGTCAATTTTCAATCCCGAACTTGGTGAATACATTACCGCTGTCCCACCCCAAATGCGCAAAGGTGGTGCATGGTACGAAGGCACGGCAGATGCGATTTATCACAACATGTGGCTACTCACTCGCAATGAAGCAAAGTACGTTGTTGTTCTTTCTGGCGATCATATCTATCGAATGGATTATGCGGCGATGCTTGAAGAGCATAAAGAAAATGGTGCCAAGCTCACCGTCGCCTGCATGGATGTGCCTGTTGAAGACGCTTCTGCATTCGGTGTTATGGGTGCTCACGAAAATGGATTAGTTTATTCATTCATCGAAAAGCCTAGCCAACCACCAACGCTTGCTGATGACCCATCAAAGAGTTTGGCTTCAATGGGTATCTACATTTTTGATATGGAAGCACTAAAACAAGCACTTGAAGAAGATTCGAAATTAGAAGATTCTAGCCACGACTTTGGTAAAGACATTATTCCGAAACTCATCGACACGGAATCCGTGTACGCATACAAGTTTTGCGGCAGCAAAGGACGAGTTGATAAAGACTGTTATTGGCGAGATGTGGGAACCATTGATTCTTTTTATGAAGCAAATATGGATTTGTTAGAGCCGGTCCCCCCTATGAATCTTTATCAACCAAATTGGGGCATTAGAACATATGAAGCGCAATTTCCACCAGCGAGAACCGTATCATCCGCAACCGGAAATGAGGGCATATTCATTAACTCTATCATCGCGAATGGCGTCATCAATTCCGGAGGTTCCGTACAACACTCTATCATCGCAGCAAATGTGCGTATTCAAGACAGTGCGACAATAGTCAACAGTATCTTGTTTGACAATGTTGAGGTTGGTGAAAACTGTCAACTGGTCGATTGTATCATCGACAAGCATGTACGGATTCCACCACATACTAAAATTGGTCTCAATAAAGTTGACGATGCGAAACGATTTCATGTGTCAGAAAAAGGAATTGTTGTTATCCCTGAGGGGTATGAGTTTTGATCCTCGCTTCCAGATAACGGCTTAACGTCATCAGCAATCCACAAGAAACTAAATCGCGCGATTTCGATTGCGCGCTTTCATGCGCAATTGTGGCAACGGGCTCTCTACCTCCCTTTCGCCACAAACACAAAATACACGCTTTACAGTCTACGGTTCATAACTTTGCAGCGCGCGGCGTCTCATTAAAATGTCGTTTATATTCGCGACTAAATTGAGAAGGGCTGCTATAACCAACAAGACGCGCGGCATCGTTAACTCTTCTACCCTCGATCTGAATCAGTTCTCGCGCTTTGTTTAATCTTACTTTTTTTATGTACTGCAAAGGAGATTCAAGTGTGACATTGCGAAAAGCTTGATGGAAAGCGGAAATACTCATATTGGCTTCTTCGGCAAGTTCTTGCACGTTTAGTTGCTCATGATATTCCTGATGAACTCGGTTTAATGCTTTCGCAACTCTAGCATAAGCGCCCTCTTGATACGCCAACTCAAACAATACATGACCTGAGTCACTGACAAGCGCTCGATAGACGATCTCTTCGAGTAATAGTTCACCAAGCATTACAACATCAAGCTCATTACACAATGCGATCATTAAGCGCTTACAGGCATCAAGCATGGCATCATTCATTTTCACCGACTTCAAACCACATTGAGAGGCCTCCTCACACACGTTTTTAAATCGGCTTGCTTCTAATTTTTTTACGAGTTTGTGTAACAATGCTGGGGAAATATCAATCGAAATACCAAGCAATGGCTCATTATTCGTCGCGATGGCTTCGCACTCTAGAGGCATTGGGACACCAACCACTAAATAGTCATCTGGCCCATAACGAACGGGCGTTTGCCCTATATGAATATTCTTGTTGCCCTGGCCTAACACAATGATGCCGGATTGATAAACAAATGGCTGTCTACGATTCCCTTGGCTGCTGCGGTAAAACCAAACCCCTTCAATGGCCGTTTCTCTTATTCCCTCTAAATCGTTCATCTTCGCTTTTATCGCGTATTGCTGCATCAATTCTGCAAGTGTCATCGGTGTCGCTCTCTTTTTATCAATACGATTTATCAATGCGTCCTTGCGCACTATACTTCTATATTCGGCTACTGTTCCAGCACCTCCACCCCAAACTTGTAGAAATAGGCAATAAAATTACAGAAATCGACCTACTAAAGGCCATAAATGCATACTAATATGCATGTATTCACAATCCTCACAACGGAAGCAAGAGGTCTAATAATGAACTTTTCATACGTCAACCCAACTCAAATTTTCTTCGGCCAAGGCCAAATCGCGGCAATTAAAGACGCAATCCCAGCCGATCAAAAAGTCCTAGTCATCTATGGCGGTGGTTCTATCAAGAGCAACGGTGTTTATGATCAAGTGACTCAAGCGCTCGAAGGTCGTGACTGGCTTGAGTTTTCAGGTGTAGAGCCAAACCCAACAAAAGAGACACTAGATAAAGCGGTTGCTATCGTAAAAGAGCAAAACGTTGACTTTATCCTAGCTGTTGGTGGTGGTTCAGTTATCGATGGTTCTAAGTACGTTGCAGCATCTGCAAAATACGACGGTGACGGTTGGGATATCATGGTAGGCAAACATCAAGTAACAGTAGCAACGCCGCTTGCTGCGATTCTTACTTTGCCTGCCACAGGTTCTGAATCCAACATGGGCGCAGTTATCACTAAGAAAGAAACCCAAGACAAATTGGCATTTCTAGCGCCTGCTGTTCAGCCGAAATTTGCCGTACTTGATCCAGACGTAATGAAAACGCTACCTGAGCGTCAGCTTATCAACGGTCTGGTTGATGCGTGGGTACACGTATGTGAGCAATACCTAACGCTGCCAACTGGCGCAATGGTTCAAGACGGTTACGCAGAAGCGCTACTTAAAAACCTAAAAGTATTGGGTGATCAGTTCGCGGAGCGCGATAATGACCAATGGCGTGCGAACCTAATGTGGACAGCAAACCAAGCATTGAACGGTCTAATCGGTAGCGGCGTTCCTCAAGACTGGGCGACGCACATGATTGGCCACGAACTGACTGCACTATGGCACGTAGACCACGCACGTTCACTAGCCATCATTCAACCATCACTACTTCGTAATCAAATGCAGTTCAAGCGACCAAAACTTGAACAAATGGGCCGCAACGTATTTGGCTTAGCCGAGGGAGAAGATTTGGCGGAACGCACAATTGAAGCGATTGAAGCGTTCTACCATCAACTTGGGGTTGCAACACAACTTGAGAACTACGGCGATGATCGTGAAACTGCGATCAATGCAGTGATTGACCAATTAAATAAACATGGCATGACGGTTCTGGGTGAAAATCAAGCGATCGATCTGGATAACAGCCGTAAGATTTTGGACTTAGCGGTCGCTTAATACTGACAAGCTTTGTACCAGCAGCATCGTGTATCATTTATACGGTGCTGCCTTATACCGATAGCGTTCAAATCCACGTATTTGGTTAACTTATTATCAATAAACGCTTTTTTTAAGCCACTCGCTATATTAGAGGTGCAATACGGTAATTTAGTTGTTATTGTTAGAAGAAAGTTATTATAAAAGTTGTCAGTTTTGAAAGAAAAAAATACGGTTGTAGAATTTAGCAACGTGAACAAGTGGTACGGTGAATACCACGCTCTAAAAGACATCAATTTTTCCGTACACGCTGGTGAAATCGTGGTGGTTTGTGGCCCATCGGGTTCTGGGAAGTCCACTCTAATTCGTTGTATCAACCACCTTGAATCTATCCAAGAGGGTGAACTCTGCGTCTTCGAACAACCGGCCAATGCTAAAGCTCAAAAACCAGGTAAGATTGGCATGGTGTTTCAACACTTTCATTTGTTTCCACACCTCACTGTATTAGAGAACCTCACTCTCGCTCCCATACGCACATTAAAACTTTCGAAAGCAGAAGCCGAAAAAAGAGCAATGCATTATCTCAAACGCGTCAATATTGAGGAGCAAGCTAACAAGTACCCTATTCAACTTTCAGGTGGTCAGCAGCAACGTGTCGCGATTGCTCGTTCACTTTGTATGGAACCCGACCTCCTGCTGTTCGATGAGCCAACTTCAGCACTTGACCCAGAAATGATCAACGAAGTGCTCGATGTCATGGTTGAGCTTGCACAAAGTGGAATGACGATGATTTGTGTCACACACGAGATGGGATTTGCAAAAAAAGTCGCAAACCGAGTCGTGTTTATGGATGAGGGGGAAATCATTGAAATGAACTCGCCAATCGCGCTGTTTGAGACACCACAACATCCGCGGACACAAGCATTTCTTAACCAAATTTTGAGTTACTAACCTATGGTAATTCGAATCATCAAACCCGTCCTACAAGCAATGTTACAAATTGCCATCCTCTTGGTTGCTATTGTGTGGGTGCTCGATTCTGGTGCTCAAGCTATGGGGTATCAATGGCAATGGGAGCGAGTACCAGACTACATTGCTTTTTATGAAGATGGCGAATGGTGGCCCGCTGAATTGATTGACGGATTAATCGTCACCTTAAAAATCTCTGCGATAAGCCTCTTGTTCACCTTAGTCATCGGTCTAGTGACGGCGCTTTTACGACTAAGCGACTCAAAAGTAGGTAACGCAATTGGCACCGCCTATGTTGAACTCATTCGTAATACCCCACTGCTTGTACAAATCTATTTGCTTTATTTTGTATTTGGCCCTGTGATCGGTTTAGACCGCTTCAGCACCGCCGTGTTGGCGCTATCATTATTTCAAGGCGCATATACGGCCGAAATTTTACGCGCGGGTTTAAATAGCATCCCTAAAGGTCAGCTCGAAGCAGCAAAGACTTTGGGATTATCTCCTTTTTATGCCTACAAAGATGTGATTCTTCCTCAAGTGTTGCAACGCACCTTGCCACCACTGACAAACGAAGTCGTGTCACTAATTAAAAACTCTTCTATCGTCAGCGTGATGGCAATTTTCGACCTGACGACAGAAGCGAGAAACATTGTATCTGAGACGGCGATGCCGTTTGAAATTTGGTTTAGCGTGGCAGCAATCTATCTTGCTCTCACATTATCACTATCTGGTTTATCCGCTTGGCTGGAACATAAACTAGGAGCCAGTTGGCGCAAATTATAAGGAGATAACATGAAGTTATTCAAAGCGACCATCACCGCATTATTAGGGTTAGCGATTGCGTTACCCTCGCTTGCACAAGAAGACGCAACAACCCCAAATGTGGACCAAATTAAAGAGCGCGGCACGCTTCGCGTTGGTATGTCGACATTCGTACCTTGGGCCATGCGTAACAAACAAGGTGAATTGATTGGATTTGAAATCGATGTAGCAAAACGTCTCGCTGCGGATACGGGCTTAAAGGTCGAGTTCGTACCAACTGCATGGGACGGTATCATCCCTGCGCTACTTGCTAAGAAGTTTGATGTCATCATCGGTGGTATGTCAATCACACCTGAGCGTTCCAAAAGCGTGCTGTTTACAGAGCCGTATTCACACTCCGGTGTTCAAGTAGCAGCAAACAAAGAACTGGCAGCTGGCTTTAGCGAGTTTTCAGACTTTGATTCTCGCCGTGTGAAAATTGCCGCTCGCCGCGGTGCGTTCACAGTGCAAGTCGCACGTGAGACATTCCCTAAAGCGAAAATCCTTCAATTTGATGACGACGCTCAAGCATTCCAAGAAGTTCTGAACGGCAATGCTCACGCGGTCATTGCATCCAGCCCTAAACCAGAACATGAGGCGATCAAGCACGCAGACAAACTGTTTATTCCGTTCACTGAGCGCCTATCAAAAGGCAACGAAGCGTTTGCAGTTCGCTTAGGAGAGGAAGACAAAAAAGCCTTCTTTAATAAGTGGATTGAAGCTCGCACCCAAGACGGTTGGCTAGATGAGCGTTACGAGTACTGGTTCTCAACACTCGATTGGCAAGACCAAGTTGCACAAGGTCAATAACCTTTACAGTCACACTAGCTAACGGTGTCGTAATAATTAAAACATCCGACTCGTATTGCGGGTCGGCTATCTTTTTTATAAGTCGCCATAATTAAAATTCCGGAGTTAAACCTTGAGCGGACAAACCACCACTCGCGTTGCACCAACCAAAGCAAAATCAGGCTTTTTCTTAAGTCGTTTTAACCTACTCGATTGGGTATTGCTCGCCATCTGTGCGTTAGTTGGGGTTTGGCTCTATCATCGTTCTACCGTTGGCGTAAACTACATCTGGCACTGGAAAGACGCCATCGATTTGCTGTTTACACCAAGAGCGGACGGCGGGTTACCTTACTTTTTCCAAGGCTTGATATCGACATTACGCTTAAGCCTTTGGGGCATCACCTTTGCTTTGGTATTGGGTACGTTGCTTGGGTTAGCGCGTTTTTCTGATTCTGCTTGGTTACGCACACCAGCTAACGCATTTATCCAATTGGTGAGAAACATCCCACCGTTGGTGTTTGTGTTCATTTTCTATTTCTTTATTTCCAACCAATTAATACCCCTGCTTGGATTAGAAGATCTGTTACGTAACTATCGTGGCGAGCCTAACACCGTTCAACTGTTCTTATTTGGTCCTGCTAACCTTTGGGAAAACCTCGCATCCGGCGTGTTATGTGTCGGTTTACTCTCTTCTGCTTACATTGCAGAAGTTGTGCGTGCGGGCTTGCAGAGTATCGACAAAGGTCAGTGGGAAGCGGCAGACTCGTTAGGTTTATCACGTTGGGTTAAATACCGCTTTGTCATTGCGCCACAAGTCCTAAAAGCGATCACTCCGGCACTCGCAGGTCAAACCATCTCGTTAGTCAAAGATACCTCTATCGTATCGCTAATATCTATTCAAGAGATGACTTTTGTTGGCACAGAAATGGCGAACTCATCAGGTTACATTTTCGAGATCTGGTTGATTGTCGGCTTTATTTACTTCTTGATTTGCTTTGGTTTATCCATGTTTTTCAGGTTGATAGAGAAAAAGTCCGCATCCTATTCTAATTAGCCATTATTACGCATTTAAACTGCTTAGTTTTCGAAAATAAAACTTATTGAACAGGCTGTTATTTAGGTATTCATTGTTGTTTTCAGTAACTACTTTTACCTCATCAAGCCAATAAACATCGGCGAGTAATTGAATATCTTTGGCCAATAATTCACATTCTGCCGTAGTCAGTTCTTCTAGCCTCTTGCCCCAACAGTATGAAACATCCACCACCAGTACTCGCTCCAAATCTAAGTACAAATGGCTATAGCTATAAAACAATGATTCGACATCATCAGAATAGGTAACGATCAAAGTGCATTCCCCTTCCCCGATATCACAAATTCGGTATTTTCTATCATTTAAGTAAATGGCACGTTCCATGGTTATTTCCTCAGTAAGTGTTGTTTTACCCCTTTATTATTGAGTTTTTGTGTTTCAATGATACGAATTTGAGAAATTCATAATTGTTGATGCAGATATGAATTTCTCTAAACCATTTCAACATAATTTCATAGCCTTTATCGTTACCACATTGTTTTACCGCAGAGGAATTGCAGTATTCATCCGATACTTCCTCGTTAAAGGAATATAACGAGCCTTCGGCAACGTAATAAAGGCTCTATATGCTCAACTTACTCAAACAAGAATACAAATTGCCTTTGGGTATCCTCGCCGTATTGTTTTTTAAGCTCATTGGCGACAACCTACTGACTGGTGGTTTAGCGCCAATTTCCTACGTCCTGACAACCGGTGTTCTGTTCTACGTGGTGATGGTCGCAATCTTCTCTGTTGTGCGCCACTCTGATGCTCTTGCCATCAAACTAGGGGACCCTTACGGAACACTCATTCTTACGCTCTCCGTTGTATTGCTGGAAGTTATTATGGTTTCATCCGTTATGCTGACCGGTGATTCAAACCCTTACCTCGCTAGAGACACAATGTTTGCGGTTGTCATGGCGGTCCTCAATGGCTTTGTAGGTATCACATTATTGATTGGTGGATTGAAGTATCACACTCAAACCTACAATTTAGATGGCATCAAGGCCTACTTGGTGGCAATTATTCCATTGGCTCTACTTTGTTTGGTGCTGCCTAACTTCACCAGTACAGATGCTTTCGGAAACATGTCGACTAGCTTAACGTGGACATTGGTGCTCGCTTCGATTGCGCTCTATGCCGTGTTCCTCTTTGTGCAGACACGAAGCCATACCAGTTACTTTATCGATGCGGATAACGAGGACAGTCACGATCACCATGGACCACTTCATAGCAATGCGTTCCACACCATCATGCTGGTCAGCTATCTCGTCGTGGTCATATTACTTGCAAAAAGCCTTGCGATTCCAATCAATGATGGCATCACTGTCATGGGCGCTCCAGCGGCATTAGGTGGACTTGTCGTAGCGTTAATCATTCTTGCTCCAGAGGCCGTGGGCGCAGTTAAAGCAGCCGTAACCAATCAACTTCAGCGAGCAATGAACCTCTTTTTTGGTTCGGTACTTGCGACGATCGCACTGACTGTTCCAGCGGTTCTCTTAATATCTGGTGTAATGAACGAGCCAATTCGTTTAGGCCTTGCTCCTGCCGAAATGGTTTTGCTTGGCGCGACACTTCTCATGACCAGTGTGAGTTTCAGTAACGGCAGAACCAACTCACTGAATGGCGCAACGCACCTAATTCTATTCTTCGCTTACATCATTTTAATGTTTGATTAAGCATCAAAAAGGGCTTTGGCGCTCGCACGCCAAGGCCCAGATAAATTGGAGAACGTTATGCAAGATATTCTTAGCGCAATTTGGTCACAGGATTTCGATGCACTTCTGGAAATCAATTCCCTGTACATTTTACTGCTGCTACTCGGCGTAGTTCTATTCTTGGAGTCAAGCTTTGTCTTTTTGCCGTTGCCGGGAGACGGCTTGGTGCTGTTTGTTGGTGGTCTTGTAGGGTTAGGTGCACTCGAGTTTTCAAGTGCATTGGCAGTCCTCTCCCTTTGCGCATTTGTAGGTAGCGTGATTGCGTATCTCCAAGGGCGTTGGCTACACAATTCAAAATTCATGCACAAAGCCGAACAGACACTGCCAAAAGATGCACTTCCGAAAACACGTTTACTACTGAATAAATACGGTTTCTTGTCGCTGTTTATCTCGAGATTCGTTCCTTTCGTTCGGGTACTCACACCAATGTTGATGGGCGTCGCTCAACTCAGCTTTTGGCGAACGGTAGTGATCAGCTTTACAAGCTCTCTAACCTGGGTAATCACGTTGCTCTTCGTTGGTAGATGGGTAATGAGACATCCTGTTGTCGAACAGTATCAAGAATTACTAACAAAATGGTTTTTAGTGGGGAGTTTGCTTTTGATGATCACCGCGACGATCGCTCTCTTTATCCGTTTAGCCATAAATAAAAGTGACTTAAATACTCAAGAATAACACTCTGGTATCAAGCCATAACTGAATTGTAAGGCCAATATTATGACCTTTATAAGCGTACCTTTTCCGGATCACATGACTCAAAGCTTGTATTTCCAAATTTGTGAAAGTCTTTCAAACGATAGTTCAAAGAAACTACACAAGCTGATTAGTCAGGCTGAGTCTCAACAACTTGCCTCCATTTTCCACAAACTCACAAATGAAGAACGTATTACACTGTGGGAAATGCTGACGGATATAGACTCAAGTTTGGCGGCGAACTTACTCGACCATTTTTCCAACTCAGAGCTGGTCAGTTTGATGAGCCAACTCGCGACGAATACAACCGTCTGCTTGTTTCAATACATACATTCGGCAGACCGTCGATTGCTTATCAAAGAGTTACCAAACGATTTACAAGCACAGTTAAGATTATCACTACCCGAAGCATGGGAGAACGAAGAACGGGCCGCACTGAACTACGCCGCTTACTCAGCTGGAGGGATTTGTAAAAATGAAGTACTGAAAGTCGGTGCTAATGCAACGATCGATACGTTGTGTACGATGCTAAACACTGAAGAAAGAAATCTAGACAGAATAGAATGGCGTTACGTTTATGTTCAGGATGATAACGGCCACCTGATCGGTGGATTAAAGATCCGTGACGTCCTGACTCTGCCAACTGCCGTCCCTCTCATTGACCATATTGATAAGAGCATACCGACTATCTTGGCGAATTCCGATCTAAACACGGTGAAAAGTGCGCTGGATACAACATTGCACTCGGTTATACCAGTAATCGATAAACTTGGGTTTCAGATTGGCGTCGTCGGTTTTAAGCATCTTAATGAAGCATTGTATCAACGATCAAAACAGCAGCTATTAGAACAGGCAGGCGTGTTCGGTGGAGATGAATTTCGGTCCATGGCAACCATTAAACGTAATCTGCGCAGACTTGCATTCCTGTTGCCATCTGTTGCGTTAAGCTATGCCGCTGTATCGATTATTGCCGTCTATGAGCCGATCATCGAGCAGATTGCCGTCCTAGCTGCCATATTACCCTTAGTCGCAAACCTATCCGGAGCAGCAGGCAATCAGGCTGTCGCAGTTTCTATTCGAGAGCTATCTACTGGCCAGATATCAGCGAAGAATCTCGTTTATGTCGTGTTGAAAGAGTTACCGATTGGCGCTATCAACGGCCTGCTAATAGGTGCTGTGCTTGCGCTTCTCATATTCCTTACGCATGGCAATGAATATACACAACTGCCGATATACATCGGGTTAGCTTACGCGTTGTCATCGACACTTGCCGTGATGATTGGTGGCGCTTTACCGTTGCTTTTAAAGCGATACAAGCTTGATCCTGCCATGCTCTCTAGCCCGGTGTTAACCACATTAACCGATGCTATTTCGTTCTTTTGCGTTCTTTATCTTGCTCAAACATTTCTCTTATAACCTTAACAACAGGTGACACTATGCATATAGAAACTTTCGTGACTTACATGACGCTGACTGTGTTAGGTTTGTTACCCATTATGAACCCACCCTCCGCTGCCACGATTTTATTGGGGCTGAGTAAAGGTCGGGACAGAAGTTACATGATATCGCAGGCAAAGTCCGCCGGTGTCTACTTGTTTATCGCCCTTTGTATCACCTTTTTTATTGGCGCGTCTGTCTTAGAGTTATTCAGTATCTCTATACCGAGCTTACGTTTGGGCGGCGGCATTATTATTTTGGTGATTGGCTTTAACATGCTATTTCCGAAAACACAAAGTGAGTCAAACAGCCCAGGGCAAGATTCAATCGCCTTAGTCCCTCTTACTATTCCCTCGCTTTGTGGTCCAGGTTCCATGGCAATGATCATCAGTTTGGCCGCTCAAATCGCAACCTACGAAAGTCATGATAGTATCATGAGCGTTTATGGTGGCGTCGTTGCTGGGCTTGCTGTGGTTACATTAATTGCGACCTTTACATTAACCATGGCTTACCCTTTGCTCAAAGCACTCGGCCAAAACGGAATCGACGCATTTACACGTATCATGGGTTTTCTTCTTATTTGTATGGGCGTACAGTTCTTCACTTTGGGCATTGAAGAAATTGTCCTAGAAATAAATCAGCTACTATAAGTCAGCAAACTAGGTAATTTAAATAAACCCTGACGATAAGAACAACCCAATCCTAATTTTAATACCTCACCGAACCGTCGTTGAGGTATTTTTTTAATATTATAAAAATTACGAAACAACTTCATGATTAATGCAAATTTGAATCACTGCAATTCATAGATTATCAAGTTACATACAAATAAAATAACCCCATCATAAAACGAAAGATGAGGTTTTATTTATGAGATTAAATAAATCAACCATATTACTAGTATCACTTATTACCACACCTGTTGTTTTTGCTAACAGCAATATTGATTTCTCTGATTCATCACAACATTACACCGGTTTTAACTTGGGGTATGGCAGCAATGATTTCGATGTTGGTGTCCAATACGCTAAACCTATTAATGCAGATTGGAGTTTTATGGGGAGCTATGGCGGCAGTAATAATTTTGACACTCATGAACTAGGCATTGACCTGAAACACAACAACCAGCTTGGTTTCAGCTTTGAATACCTGTACGACACGGCCTATGATTCTACAGACTTACGCGCTAATGACTTTGCATTCAGCGCTTATAAAGTCAAAGAGATGAATAAACATGTCACGTTTACTCCTAAACTGTCGGTCGGTAACTTTAAACATCAACAAATGAGCAGTAGCGTTTATTACACCACCGCAGAACTTGATATGACTTATAAAGTTAACAACAATATTTGGCTTGGTGTTACCCCTGAATACACTTATAGCTTTAGCCACATAAATGAGAAAAATGGCGATCGTTCTAAATGGAGAGACTGGGATTACAGTGCTGAAGTTGGATATCAAATTGATAATTCGAGCGCGTTTGTCTACAGTTACCATTACGACGATGGCGATAACTTATCCTTGTTTTCATTTAAACATACTTTCTAACTATTTCGAGCTGCCTTATTGGCAGCTCGATTAATTTTATCACTATCCATTTGTCATCATTTAATCCAAACAAATAGCCCCTCACTCCTTACATAGTGCTCCCAATCTAGTTTCAGTGACTACCTTATCGATATATCACCAACTTTTATTATTCATTGCTTACAAAATGAATCATTGAGTTTGTCTACGATTCGCATATGCTAATAAGCACGATTTCTATTTATTGCAGTGAGGGGTTATGCTTGATTTAAAAGATTTGGATCTCAATCTTCTTAAAATACTGAAAGCTGTCGTCGAAACTCAAAATACTCATGCTGCGGCAGATATGCTCGGCATCTCTCAAACAAGCGTGAGTCGTGGATTAGCAAAACTAAGAGAAACATTTGGGGACCAGCTTTTTATCCGTAAAGCGCATGGTGTTGAACCATCAGAACTGGCAGAGAAGCTTGCCGAAGCATCTGATGAAATGCTCAATCCCCTTATGAAAGTCGTCGAATCTTACCATCACTTTGAGCCATTAGAATTTACAGGCGAAGTGACCATTGCAATGAACGTTTTTTTACTCGAACAATTTGGTGACGGGGTATTTAGCGCACTTAGAGAAGCGCTTCCTAAAGCAAACTTTAAGATGCTGTACTGGCAAGAACAAAGTTTACTAGACATCCTTAGTGGAAATATTGATTACCTCATTCATTTTGAAGGTATGCCAATGCCACAAGATATCTATCTACATAAACTTCAAGACATCAAAGTTAGCCTTGTCGCACGCAAAGACCACCCAATATTAAGCCACGGTCAAGACTGGGAAGATATTCATGATATCCCTGTCGCTCGAATACTCCTAGATGGTATTAATACCAAGCGTTCACCAATTGAAGACCTATATCTCTCTAAAGGATACCAAGCAAAAGTCACACTAGCGACACACAGTGTTTCTGTCTTAATTGATAAAATCAAAAGCTCTGATGCCTTGTGTTTTGGTAGCACCTTTATGACCGTGAATGAACCTGAATTGCAATGCTACCCTCTTCCAACGCTCCCCAAAGAAATGCACCAAGTTCAACTTAACGGCGGTTACTTGCAATCTAAGCGCGGCTTTCCGCTTAACCAGCACCTACACCAAACAATACAAAGCTATTTTGATTCCATTGAGCAACCTGATTGCCGCCATGGGTAATATAGTAAATATAGCTAACAAGGCTAACAAGGCTAACAAGGCTAACAAGGCTAACAAGGCCATTTGGCATTAAGATTTATCTAAACAAAAAAAAGAGTAGCGAAACACAATCACTACTCTTTTTAAGATAACAAGCCAGAAGCTTATCGAACTGAAGAGGTTTTTGAGGGGTATAAGATAGTGTCTTTGATTTCATGTTTGTATTCATAGCTGAAATCAGGAAACGGAAACGCCCTTTCTTCATGCCATTTTTCTACAACCTGAGAGGCTTTTTTCTTTTGCTCCTCATCATCAGAGTCCTGCTTCGTCACCAACTGGTATTGGGTGGAGTGTGCGATTTTCGCCCCAACACTTTCTACCTGCGCTAATGCGGCAAACAGAATGTCTTCCTGAACCGCCATAAACTCTTCGTTATCTCGACATCGAATATACGCCATGATGTTAATATTTATTGAGTACTCCCCAATACCAATTAACCTCACACGAATAGGTTCTGCTTCGGTCATTGGATGTTGGAGTAATAAACGACGAATATTTACGATCAATACTCGTAACTGCTCTAAGCTGATTTCAGAACGTAACCTAAGTACGTGGTCCATACGGCGTTTATCGCGTCTTTCTAAGTTATCAATTTCCATATTGGCGAACTCTGAGTTCGGTATCGTAATTAAAGACCGCTCTAAAGTTCGGATACGTGTCGACCTCAACCCGATACTTTCGATTGTTCCAAGCTTTTCACCATAACGACAAAGCTCACCAATTTTGATCCCTCCATCAGCGTACAACGTCAATCCGTTAATTACATTCTCCAACACAGGACGAATTGCAAGCGCTACAGCCAAACCACCAACACCTAAACCTGCAAGTATTGGCGAAATCGAGAATCCCATGTATTCAATGACGTATATGCCTAAAACCGCAATCGTCAATCCACCAACTATCCGAGCAAGAACAGTAATGAGAGAAGAGTCAACGTGCTTCCCATTGTGTTTATTAAATACGTATATCTCGGCAAAATAGTTAAAAATCGCCATGATTAACCAAGATACGGAAACAAACTGTGCGACTAAGAAAGAGGTAGCAAAGAACTGATAAATGCCCCCTGTTAACCAAACACCGTCATCAATAACTTTCCGGGTAACTAACAATAGAATCACAACCGACACTAACGACACCAATCTGCCTATTCGCCACTTTAATCCTTTGCTTTCCCACTTTTCGTTCCAACGATCGCCAAACAGAAAACTAAGCCTGATCATTACCTTACATAAAGAGAGAACGGCCACCAGCGCTAGCCATTGCCACAATGGCAACGCCCCATACATCTGATTAAATGAAGATGGCAATGCCTGTATGTACTGCTTAGATATTAATGGACCTGGGCTCACCAAAAACTCTTGATAGTAATCACTTCTCGGTTCCACAGTGTAATCATTCGAAGATAAAGTACGATACCAACGTGGTAAGCTCTGAACTGTCGCAGCTGAAAACAAAAACTGATCGACACTATCCCCAGTCAACTGCTTTGAAATAACAATATCTGAGTTACCAAGACGCCAGTAAGACAAATCATTCTCTCTGACTTGAGTGATGCTTGGGGCAGATTCAAGAGCCTCTAAACTAAATCGATCGATAAGTTCCCGTAATAAAATGATTCTTTCCATTGTCACGACGGTACGACTTCGGTTAGGTAACAAAGAAAGATCCATCGTTCTCAGAGCTTGTGCATAAGCGTATTGTGCATCAGGTTGTTGCAGCGTTTCATCTTGCCAATGTTTAATGACAAGGTCAGACGCAACCATAAAACTCGTTATGGTATCAAAAGGGCTTGATGTGTCCGCTAATTTGATCGAATCGTTCGCGCTCAGAGTCGGTGCGCCTAAAAATAGCAAGGAAATTAACACAGTGTTGATAAAACGATGTAGCACGAATTATTTCTCCTCACATACTGAATACCGTTGCTCGTCACTTAGAGCATCGTCATTTTTTATTAGTGATTGGGTTACCGGTAAGTGAGCATCTACCTGTTCTATCGGTGTAATTGAATAACCATGGTCATTCAAAGATTGGTGCGCGGAATAATGGCTGACTGCTTTTATTAAAGTCGATGTACAAAAGGAAAATAGTTTACGTACTTGTTTCATGGCTGCCTCCATCAAACGAGTCACGTCCTTGTGATATTAAAATCTTTTAGTCCGAACTGAAAACTGGAGCTATCGCGAGTTAATGTGCTGATCGAAGAATATACCAAGTTCTTTTAGTGCATCATCTGACTCTGGCATATCGACAAGAAGGCCATTCATATAGTCACCATGTGCTTGACCATCGTAAACATGCAAGTGAGTCTCGACGTCTGCGCTACGTAATAATCGGTGCATACGAACGGTGTCGCTAAGCAGTAGGTCACGAGTGCCTGAGATAAAAATAGTTGGTGGGAAAGACTCGATCTCTGCATTAATTGGTGACAAAAGTGGATTATCCAAAGGCTCCCCATTTGCGTACAGTTCAAATGTCCCTTGAATCAACCCTTCACGTTGCCCGAGAGGATCAAGCCCTTTCAATGTGTGCCATGTGTCTGACGTCTCTTTTAAGTCAACTGCTGGCGTTCCTGCAAACAGTGCCCCCGGCGTAGGCAAGCCAAGCTGTTGGAGTTTCAGCGTCGAAGCCAAGGTTAAATTGCCTCCAGCAGATGTGCCAAACATGGCCGTTGCCTCTGGGGCTTGGGTCTTAATTAGCTCTTTCCATACCGCGACGACATCATCGATTGCAGCCGGGAATGCATGCAACGGCGGTTGACGGTAATCAATTGAAATAACTTGAGCTCCTAAACCGTTTGCAACCCAAATCGCCTCGCGCATTGCAGACTCACCACCGCCAAAGACAAATGCACCACCGTGGATGTGGACAAGCCACTTATCCTTATATTCCGGTGCGATCTCTTTTGGCGTAACAAGGAATGTATCGACACCTGCAATCTGCTTCGTTTCAAAAGTTGCACCGCTACGTTCTAACGCTTGTTGAGAGATTTCGACACCGGCTTGATCAAACATCGTTTGAAATTTAAGCCACTCTTCGTTTGTTGTAGGTACTGCAGCGTCTAAAGGAAATTGAGTTCCTCGTTGTTCAATTAAGCTAGAGAACTCAACTGATACTCCGACTGGCAAAGGGATTGTGCGTTTATCTAGAACGGTGTTGGCAAAAACGGTTGAACTCGATAATCCGATCAAAAGAGTTGGGATGATGGCTGCTAGTTTAGATTTCATGGTCGCTCCAGTTGTTTTGGTTAACTGGGGCTATTATTTATTCAACAAACCATAAAACCTATGAATTAGAGAAATTCAAATTTGTTCATTAAATAACAGCAATAATGAATTTGTCTAATTCATTAAATTTAGGAAAACCTTGTGAGATAACTAACACATCACTTATGAGGAGGCCCTATGAGAAAATATCTACCCGTTATCACCATCTTTTCTGCCTACTTAGTGTTTTTCTTTTTACTTGTGATGAGGCTAAGTAGTTAGCGCTATAGATTAAATAACTAAATCTTAAAAATAGATAATTTCGTAACATAACGATTAATTACCCTTTACCATTGATTTCTTGGTAGCAATTCCATTCAAAAAAAAGCGCCGAACTCATGTCGGCGCTTTAACATCATTCATGTCATTAATTCGTTTATCCAACGCGACTTAGAAGAAGTCGATGGAGTTACGTCCGCTGTTTGGATCGCGCGTCGCTTGTGGCTTGTCGGCTTTTTTGCCTTTTTTTGCAGATTGAGACAGCGCCTCTTTCTGAGCTTTACGTTCTTTATGCGCCGCTTTACGACCTGTCGATTTCGGGCCAGTACCTTTTACATTAGGTTGTTTTTCGTTACGTGGCTTCTCTTTGCGTGGCTTTTGTTTACGAGCGGTTTGCGCTTCTTTCTTCGCTTTCTTTTCCGCTTTTTGTTCCGCTGTTTCTGGCTCAGTTACTGGTGCATCACACACCACTACGTAATATTCTTGGTTGAATTCAAAGAAGTCGCCATCGTACATCTTGCGGCGCTTGCGTGTTTCTAACTCACCATTCACCGCAACATAGCCCTCTTCGATGATGTGCTTTGCTTCACCACCGCCACTGACCAAGTTTGCGATTTTGAAAAGCTTGTACAGCTCAATTGGGTGTGCGTCGACATCGATACCAATCGCTTCGATCTCAATCTCTTCGCCGTCTAAATACTCTTCTTGTTCGTAATCTTGGGTCATGTTCGTTACTCATTTTTAGCAATTCACGGAGTTTAAACGGAATACGATCAAATAGGAACGTGATATTGACTGAAACT
The DNA here is from genome assembly GCF_019670485.1 of Vibrio alfacsensis. Lineage (NCBI taxonomy): Bacteria > Pseudomonadati > Pseudomonadota > Gammaproteobacteria > Vibrionales > Vibrionaceae > Vibrio > Vibrio alfacsensis. The sequence goes on along the minus strand of NZ_AP024166.1, from coordinate 616,722 downwards.
CGCACCTCTTCGTTAGTTGGGTATATACTGACCCAATAACTGTTTGAAAGAGCGTAAATTTTGTCCAAAAGCCATCGTATTACTTTTGTTACCGCAAATCTTTTCAATTTCATTGCGCCTCCTGACGCATTCTATGACTTTGAGAACATCTACTCTCAGGATCAGTGGCAAGACAAACTTGCGTGGACAAAATCACAATTGGCACAACTCAATCCGGACATCGTCGGGCTACAAGAAGTCTTTAGCATCGAAGAGACCAAGACGTTTTTCAATCAAATCGGTTATGAACACTTTGCCACCGTAGACACTCCCCACGTTGAGGGTGACTACATATATTCGCGCCCCGTCGTTGCGGTTGCTTCACGCTTTCCAATTGATCACATTGAAGCGGTGAGTTTTGACCGTCAATCACTACAAGCATTTGGCGATATTCAAGCACCAGACTTCAGTCGTAAACCAATTTGCGCCCATGTCATCCACCCAATTGTTGGGCACATCGCCATTTTTGTGACCCACCTGAAATCGCAACGACCGGCAGACAGTGACAGTACCGATGAAACCAGTCGCCCCATTGCTCGCTGGTTATCGACTCAGCAACGCGGTTGGGAAGCGGCCATGCTGCGCGATGCGATGAATAAGCAGTATGCTAATAAGCCCATGCCGATGGTCCTTATGGGAGACATGAATCAGCCGATAACGGATACGAGCGTAAACAGTGCGCTGGTTGAGAAATATCGAGATGATGTATCTGGTTTAAGGCTAACGGATGGGTGGGATTTACAAATCGTCCCCCCCCTGACCTCAAGACCAGCAACCCACTATCATTTCGCCAAGGGGAACGTGCTGGATTACATTTTATTGTCGCAAGAATTTGACGCACACGAAGATGTGTCGATTGCAGAAGTGACGGATTATCAAGTTCTTGATCAGCACTTAATTAATCCGTCCTTTGAAAGGGACAAAAACGCCAGCGACCACGCATTTGTGGCGCTGACGGTAGAGATTAAGCTTTAAATCGTTGCTTTGTGTCGCTTATACATTTGAGTCGTTTAAACATTTACGATGTATAAACATTTGCGTTGTATAAACAAAAGAGGTCGCGCTTTATCCTAGTAGCGTTTGTTGATTTTACGAGGGATCAATTCTATCCCAGCTTTATAACGTTTTGCTGATGCGTTAAGGGCTAGCTCCATCGCACTATCCGCAATCAGTTCAAACTGCTGGGGTAATGAATTAATTTTGATGGGTAAGAAATCCAACAAACGGTTGTCACCAAACGTCGCCAAACGCACTTTTCCCATTAACTCAGGTTTTTCTAGCATGACATCTAGCACCCCCTCTAACAGGGTGTAAGACATAGTGACGACCGCATCCGGCAACTTACCCTCAGCGATCCAACCATCTAGGATAGTCTTGCCCTCTTCACGAGAGAAGTGTTGACCATAACCAACCTGAGCGCGCTTGCCTTGTTGTTGGCAAGCCGATTGAAAACCTAGCTCTCGCTCTTTAGAAACTTGCAGTTCTTCTAGTGCGCCTATCAAACCGATGGTGTCAATTTCTGATGATAAAACAGATTCTGTCAATTCAAATGCCGCATCAAAATCTTCACTAATGACACAGCAAAAGTGTTCATCATCCATAGGTCGGTCAAGCGCGATGACTGGCGTACCCGAATTTTGTAGTTTCAAATAGTATTCGCTTGCTGATTGCATACTGCTCGCGACAAACAGCGCATCAATGCGTCGACTCACTAACGCTTCCGCCACCTTTTCTTCGGTTTGAGGATCGTCATCAGAGCAACCAATCAAGATTTGATACCCTGCTTTACGGGAGTTTTGCTCAATCAGTTTCGCTAGGCGTGCATAACTGGTGTTTTCTAAGTCCGGAATAATCAAACCAAACGAACGCGAGTTACCGGCGCGTAAAGAAGAAGCCGCATGATCGGGTTTAAAATTATATTGCTCAACGACCGCCATCACTTTCTTTTGCGTTTTTTCGCTGATGCGGTATTTCTGCGCTTTTCCATTAATCACATAGCTTGCGGTAGTCTTAGAAACCCCTGCCAGCTTTGCTATTTCATCCAGTGTCATATCCTAAACCTTATTCTGTGCGCCGGATCATATTAATACAACAATGATCCTACGATAAGTTGAATTATATGCTGAACCGATTCAGTATTAAAGCTGAAAGGATTCAGCAAAACTTAAAAATTGACGAAAGTCACTAAATTCGAAGTGTTACTCGCCCCATTTGCTAAGCTGGAAAGCACACATTAAGCAATTGGCCGTCACTGTGTTATCCGGTTACGGGATATCGAAAGTTTTGCTGAGTGTTTTTTATATTTAAACTCTTGCTGAATCGATTCAGTTGTTAGCAAGTAACCATACTGCAAAACTGATACAACGACGATTAGACAAAAACACGAACGTTACGCCCCACGATCACTCAACGGCGTAACGAGTATGAACTAAAAGAATAGACACCTTAAGGCTGGAGAAGCACCATGCTTAAGCTAAGTAAGAACGACATTACTCTTTCACAATCTGCAACAGACAAGTTTGCCGCGATCAAAAGCATCGCCCAGAGCCTGACAGACAAGGGCCTCGTAGAACAAGGTTACGTTGAGGGTATGATCAATCGCGAAAACCAAAACTCCACATTTTTGGGTAACGGTATCGCCATCCCTCATGGCACCACGGATACTCGTGAGATGGTGAAAACCACTGGCGTAGCCGTTCACCACTTTCCTGAGGGTGTTGAATGGGGTGACGGAAACAAAGTCTTCGTTGCGATCGGCATTGCCGCGAAATCAGACGAGCACTTGGGCATTCTAAAGCAACTGACCAAAGTGTTGGGTGCTGATGGTGTTGAAGAACGCCTACGTAACGCAAAAAACGAAGACGAAATCATCGCCCTACTTCACGGTGACGTGCAGCTAGAAGCCGATTTTGATGCATCTTTGATCCAACTGCTATTTCCTGCAAGCGATATGGTTCAAATGAGCGCAGTCGCTGGCGGCCTATTGAAAAACACCGGTTGTGCAGACAAAGAGTTCGTTGCAGATCTGGTTACAAAAACACCGACTCACCTAGGCCAAGGTTTATGGTTAGTGGGTAGCGACAAGCAAGTGAGCCGCACAGCAGTATCGTTCGTTTCTACCGCGAACGATTGTGAATTAGAAGGCGAGAAAGTACGTGCGCTGATTGCATTTGCCGCTTGTAACAATGCTCACCTATCTATTCTTAAAACCATCTCTAACCTTGTGTTCAACAACGAACACAACAAACTATTGGATGCGACTGCAGAACAAGTTTTGTCGCTATTCAAAGGTGAAGAGATTGCAGCTCCGGCTGAAGACGGCAACACCGCAACATTCAAGATCAAAAACGCACACGGCTTGCATGCTCGTCCAGGCGCAATGTTAGTAGCAGAAGCGAAGAAATTCGAATCGAATATCCGCGTAGCTAACCTTGATGGTGATGGTAAAGCAGTCAACGCAAAAAGCTTGATGAAAGTGATTGCACTTGGTGTAAAACACGGCCACCAACTGCAATTCTCTGCGGAAGGTCCGGATGCATCACAAGCACTTGAAGCTATCGGTAAAGCGATCGCATCTGGTCTTGGTGAAGGTTAAGGAGTGAAGTCATGACAGCATCAATTTCATCTTTAATGGCAACAAACAAAGTTGTAACCATCACGCTTAATCCTGCTCTTGACCTGACGGGTTCGCTAGAAGCACTTAAAGTGGGTTCAGTAAGCTTAGTCCAAAATAGCGATCTTCACGCAGCGGGTAAAGGCGTCAACGTAGCAAAAGTTCTGAGCGATCTGGGCGCGGATGTCACGGTAACGGGCTTCTTAGGTAAAGATAACCCTGAACTGTTTCAGCAACTATTCGCAGAGATTGGCGTTCACAACGAATTCGTTGAAGTCGACGGCGCAACACGCATCAACGTGAAATTGGTAGAAGCAGACGGCCAAGTAAGCGACATCAATTTCCCAGGTGTACAAGTTTCCGCTGAAGATATTGCTCGATTTGAAGAAACACTATTCCGCTTGGCAGAAACACACGATTACTTTGTGCTTGCAGGCAGTCTACCTGGCGGCGTAACAGCAGAACAGTGTGCCGCGTGGATTGAGAAGCTACACCAGCAAGGTAAAAAAGTACTTTTCGATAGCAGTAAGGCTGCTCTACGTGCTGGTATCGACGCGCATCCTTGGCTCATTAAACCCAATGATGAAGAGCTCAGTGATTTTGTCGGTGAGCACCTAACCACGCCGGAACAGTGCCAACAAGCTGCACAGACACTGAGCGACAAAGGCATTGAGAACATCGTCGTTTCCATGGGCGCTGATGGCGTAATGTGGTTAAACCAGGGCGAATGGCTACGAGCACAACCACCGCGCATGAACGTGGTAAGCACCGTTGGTGCGGGTGATACGCTGGTTGCTGGCCTATGTTGGGGTCACATGCAAGTCATGCCAAAACAAGATCTATTACGCTTCGCAACCGCGCTCTCTGCACTTGCTGTGAGCCAAGTTGGTGTGGGCCTAACCAGTCATGAAGAACTGGAAAACATTAAGCGACAAACTCAAGTTGCTGAGCTTAACGCAAATACAAACCTAGAAAATAACGACTTAGAAAATAACTAAGGAAGAGAAGGTTATCATTATGAATATTGCCATTATTACAGCTTGTCCAAGCGGTGTTGCAAACAGCATCATTGCAGCTGGGCTACTAGAACAAGCAGCGGCGAAGCTAAACTGGAATGCAAAAATTGAATGTCAATCAAGTGTGGTAGAAGCAACGCCACTTTCTAGTGCTGACATCGAACAAGCAGACGCTATTATCATCGCAGCGAATACCACGGTTGATACTTCTCGTTTCTTAGGTAAAAAAGTTTATCAAGCAGAAATCAGCAATGTAGCAAAAGATGCGACCGCGTTTCTTCAAACCGCTATTGAAAATGCAACGACGCTTGAGCAAATAACCACGCTAGTGCAAGCAACATCTGCTCCGGTTGATAGTGCTGCTACGATCAAAAAGATTGTTGCAATTACAGCTTGCCCTACTGGCGTGGCGCATACATTTATGGCAGCAGAAGCGCTAGAAGACGAAGGTAAACGTCGTGGTCACCAAATCAAAGTGGAAACTCGCGGCTCGGTTGGTGCGAAAAACCAACTAACAGACCAAGAAATTGCAGACGCAGATTTAGTCATCATCGCCGCGGATATCGAAGTACCACTTGATCGCTTCAACGGCAAAAAGATGTACCGCACCAAGACGGGGCCTGCGCTAAAGAAAACCGCAGAAGAAATGGATAAAGCGTTTGAACAAGCGACGGTTTACCAGCACTCTGGTTCTGCAAGTGCATCATCTGCTTCAGACGAGAAAAAAGGCGCATACAAACACCTAATGACTGGTGTGTCTCACATGCTTCCTGTCGTGGTTGCTGGTGGTTTGATCATCGCCCTGTCGTTTGTATTTGGTATCGAAGCGTTTAAAGAAGAAGGCACACTTGCTGCTGCTCTGATGAACATCGGTGGTGGTTCGGCATTTGCGCTTATGATTCCTGTCCTTGCAGGTTACATCGCATTCTCGATTGCTGACCGTCCGGGTCTGGCTCCGGGTCTTGTGGGTGGTATGCTAGCAAGCTCAACGGGTGCGGGTTTCCTTGGTGGTATCGCGGCAGGTTTCATTGCGGGTTATGCGGCTAAGTTCCTTGCAGACAAAGTGAAACTTCCACAATCAATGGAAGCACTTAAACCAATTCTGATCATCCCATTTGTTGCCACGCTATTTACAGGCCTCGTGATGATCTACATCGTGGGTGGTCCAGTTTCTGGCATCATGAATGGTCTGACTGACTTCCTAAACAACATGGGTTCAGACAGTGCGGTTCTGCTTGGCATTATCCTAGGCGCAATGATGTGTTTCGACTTGGGTGGTCCGGTAAACAAGGCAGCTTACGCATTCGGTGTTGGTCTATTAGCATCACACACTTACGCACCGATGGCAGCAATCATGGCAGCAGGTATGGTTCCAGCACTTGGTATGGGTCTGGCAACATTCATTGCTAAAAACAAATTTGAGCAAAGCGAGCGTGAAGCTGGTAAAGCATCATTCGTTCTTGGTCTGTGCTTTATCTCTGAGGGTGCTATCCCATTCGCGGCGAAAGACCCAATGCGCGTAATCCCATCATGTATGGCGGGTGGCGCACTAACAGGTGCGCTATCAATGCTGTTTGGTGCAAAACTGATGGCACCACACGGTGGTTTGTTCGTACTGCTTATCCCTAACGCAATCTCACCAGTGCTAATGTACTTGGTAGCAATCGCAGCAGGTACAGCGGTAACGGGTTTCACTTACGCATTCTTAAAGAATAAAGCGGATGCGAAACAACAAGCTGCTGCATAATCGAGTGTAATCGCTAATACAAAAACACCTCCCTATAACGCAAGTTAAGGGAGGTGTTTTGCTTTCTATTCTTTCTATTCTTTCTATTCTTTCAATTCTTTCAAAACAGTCTAGCTAGGCGGATTACTGTGCCATCGGCACAGATTCAATGTCTACTTCCCCAGTGTTGATATCCACTGTTGCTTGGTAAAGACGATGCGGATCACCATAATGCTTGAATGTTAGGTGATAAACATTCGCAGGCGTCCACAACTGTTGCGCTTCTCCTGGCATAATGTCATACCCATCTTGTTGATAAAGCTCTGACGCCATCACATTCGCGATCGCGGTTTGCATTCCTGCATCACGATCAATCTTAGGCTCTAATGATGGATTACTTGGGTAGGCTTGCCCGTTATAGCTCATCAAACGATAGGCACCATTACTCCATACGATGAAATCTTGCCAGCCATTGCTGTAACTGTCTGCCAGTACAATTGGCGTTCGCGTTACCGTCATTCGATTAATGACTTTTCCTCCGTCATTAAGCATATACGCCGTACAACCACCACTGCCACAAAAATAGCGATCTTGAACGAGAACAATATATTCTGACTTACCATCGCTGTTGAGATCCGCCGAGCCCGTGAGGTATTGGATGTTGTCATTCTGAAGCGATAAACCTTCCGGCGCGAGGATACTGGTATCCACCCATTGCGCTATCATTTGGACATCAACCGTTTTACTTGGTACTGGCTGCTCTGCTTCTGACTTAGCGCTGGATTGTTTGGTAAAACTTGGTTCGTCCCCTATTGATGAAACATCATCGGTGCTACTACAACCAATAAGAGAAATAGACCCAAGAAGAAAAAGCCCTTGTAATACCCGATTGTTCATGTTCGCTCACTCAACTCATCGTTGTTATTCATTACTATTCATAGTATACGCACGAATTCACTTTGGTTTCTTAGAAGATGATTAAAATCAGACAAGTGCAATCAAATCGGTTTGTGTACCCAATAGGTTGGCGTACCCAATAGGTTGATGTACTAAATCTGTTGGCGTACCGAATCTATTAACGTAAAAGTAAAAAAAGCCCCGAGGAAAAACCTCAGGGCTTGGCAGGAATGGAACAATTGTCCCCTATGCAGTGGTCGGTTTAATTTTAAACAGAATTGCAAACATCACTGGCACAACGATCAGCGTCAGTACTGTAGCAAATCCAAGGCCTGCCATAATTGTTATTGCCATTGAGCCGAAGAAAGCATCGAATACCAGCGGTATCATCCCCAGTATTGTCGTTAATGCAGCCATACTTACCGGACGAACGCGACTGATTGCACTGTCGATGATCGCAAGGTAAGGATCTTTACCAGAGTCCAGCTCAAGGTTAATTTGGTCTAGCAAAACAATGCCGTTTTTCAAAATCATGCCGCTCAAACTTAATAAGCCAAGAAACGCGGTGAAGCTGAAAGGCATGTTTGTAGTTAACAAACCAAACGCGACACCGATGATCGAAAGTGGCACCGTAAACCAAATTACCAATGGTTTTTTAAGCGAGTTAAACAACAACATCGTGATGATGAACATCAACAAGTAACCCATCGGTAATGAACCAAACAGCCCCTCTTGTGCATCTTTCGAAGATTCGTACTCACCACCCCAGGTGATTTCATACCCTTCAGGAATATGCAGCGCCATCACTTTTGGTTGTACTCGTGCGAACAAGCTTGCTGCGGTGTCATCACTCAATACATCATGGTCTGCTAAGACAGTTAACGTACGTTTACGGTCACGACGCTGAATAAGTGGCTCTTCCCAATCAAGCTTCACACCATCAATCACCTGATCAACAGGAATATATGACTGTAAAGAAGGGCTCCAAATGTTCACGTTTTGCAGTGATTCAAAATCTACACGCTCTGCTTCTGGCAAACGCGTCATGATAGGAAGAATATGCGTGCCATCACGTAAGAACCCTAGAGTGCTACCACCAAAGGCCATCTGTAACGTGCTCGATAAGTCTTCTTTCGAGATCCCTAAGCGACGAGCTTTAGATTCATTAAATACCGGAACAAGCTCTTTAGTACGCTCACGCCAATCATGACGAATATTACGCGCACCTGGATCGGTATGCAGAATGTCTTCAACTTGGACAGCCAATTCACGCAACACTTGAGGATCTGGGCCAGTAATACGCGCTTCAATCTTAGATGCAGGTGACGGGCCAAACTCCATCAGTTTGAATTGGAATGTCGGCTTATCAAACGTCTTCGCCAAATCCGCATCGAGTTTGTTAAGCAATACAAACATGTTCTCACGATCGGTCGTACGTACTTGGAACTGCGCGTACGCTTCGTAGCTCTTTTCTGGTTGGTAAGTCAGTGAAAAACGCTGCAATCCTTGACCAATAGACGCCGATACAAAGTCGATGTCATCTTGCGTGCGAATATAGCTTTCTACTTGTTCCGCTTTCTTAATGGTCTCACGAATATCGGTCCCCTCAGGCATCCACATATCAACGTAGAACATTGGCGTATTTGATGGTGGGAAGAACTGTTGCTTCACTTGACCGAATGCGACAACCGCCCCTACGAGCATCGCTATCATTGCAGCAACCGTTAACCAACGAAAACGTAGCGCTAATTTTAGTGATGCGCCAAACGCAACAAACAACCAACCTTTGTATGGGTCTTCGTCTTCTGCATTCTCACCTTTCTCTTCTTCTTTTAAGAGAAGATCAGCAAGGAATGGGGTCAGAGTAATTGCCGTAACCCAACTCAAGAAGAGAGAGAAACACAATACCCAGAATAATGAGCCCATAAACTCACCCGTCGCATCTTGTGAAAGACCGATAGGAGCGAATGCCGTAATAGCAATAACCGTGGCACCAAGCAAAGGCCATTGAGTCTGTTTTACAATATCCGTTGCGGCTTGCACTTTGGTGCGCCCTTTTTTAAGGCCAACCAATATGCCCTCTACCACCACAATGGCATTATCTACGAGCATACCGAGGGCGATAATCAAGGCACCCAGCGAGATACGGTGCAATTCGATATTGTTGTAGTTCATCAAAATGAACGTACCAAACACCGTCAATAACAGCACCAAACCGATGATCACACCACTGCGAAGACCCATGGTGAACAGTAGTACGATAATCACGATCGCAACGGCTTCCGCCAAACTAATAACGAACGCTTTTACTGAGTCATCCACTTCTTGCGACTGGTTGTAGAAGTAGCTCATATCAAGACCTGCAGGCTTGATCGTCTCAAGGCTTGCTAGCTCTGCTTGGATACGCTGACCGACTTCCACTACGTTTACACCTGAAGCAAACGAGATACCGATGTTGATCGCTTTTTTGCCATTAAACAAAATCACGTTGCCCGGCTTTTCTTGAATACCACGGCTGATCGTCGCGACATCTTTCAAACGGATAAGATTCCCCGTATCTCGCCCATGAATGATCAGATTTTCCAATGCTTCTACGGTGTTTAAGGTGCCACTAGGTCGAATAACCAGGCTTTCCCCGTTAACCATTACCTCACCTGCAGAGACCACATTGTTCTGCTGGTTGAGTAATCCAGAAATCACATTCATGTCTAGGTTGAGCGCAGCAAGGCGATCGAGCGAGATTTCAACAAATAGCATCTCTTGCTGGTCGCCAGCAATGTCGACTTTGCCCACGCCATCAATAAGTTCTAGCTCGCGTGTCAGTTGATCGGCGTAACGCTTGAGTTCGATGTAATCGTAATCATCGCCCGTTAGCATCAACATCACACCGTAAACATCACCGAAATCATCAATGATTTGCAAAGATTGAACGCCTTGCGGCAAAGTTGGCTGCAGATCATTAATTTTACGACGCATTTCATCCCAGATTTTCGGCAATTCATCCGGACCGTAATCCATCTTCATGCTCACCATTATCTGTGACATACCACTGGATGACGTCGACGTAATCTTATCAATATAAGGTAGCTTACGAATTTCTTTCTCTAACGGATAGGTCAGTTCCTCTTCAACCTCTTTCGACGTTGCACCCGGATAGGTCGCAATCACCATCGCATCTTTGATCGTAAATGCAGGGTCTTCCAAGCGCCCCAACTCTAGGAACGACGTTACCCCACCAACAGCAAGGATAACGATGAACAGCCAGCTGATGACTTTGTTCTTAATTGAGTATTCAGCAATGCTCATTATTGTTCTTTCTCCACCACATCTACATGCTTCCCTTCACGCAATTTGCGTAAGCTGGAATTGACTAATACATCGTCTTGAGCAACACCTGATGACACAATCGCGCCCCCACCGTTGATCTGGTCGATAGTGACCGCAACTTTAGTTACCACGTCACCGTTGAGTTTCCACACGAAAAACTCACCCTCTTGATTGCCTGCTTGCAGCGCCGTCATTGGAATGCTGTAACCATCAATTGATGTAATGCCCGCCGCAACCATATCGACAGAAACACTCACACTGGTACCCGGAAGAATCTCATTCTTAGGCTGAGGCATGGTCAAGTACATCTGATAGGTTTGCGTCTGTGCATTCGGTTCACTGGTGTGCTCCAAATATTGCAGTGCGTATTTTTTATCGACACCAGAAAACGTTGCTTGTGGTTGATAACTCATACTTTGCGTATTTGGATTCACCATGGCTAATACGTTATCTGACAGCTCAATACGAACGTACACTTTGTCACTTTGATAAAGGTTTAAGACCGGTTCACCAATGGCGACACGCTCAAAGCGCTCTTTAAACACGTCCGATACCTTGCCAGTAAATGGGGCAAACAAACGGGTGTAGTTCAATTGGTTTGTTGCGTTGTAGAAGTTCGCTTCCGCAAGCTCTTTATTCGCCGTGAGTTCATCAAGTTCCGCTTTCGAGATCATCGCTCGGCTATGGAGTTCTTCCCCACGTTTGAGCTGGCGAATCGCAAGGCTATACTGAGCTTCTGCATCATTCATCGCTTGCTTTTCTTTGCTGTCATCAAGCTTGGCAATCATCTGCCCTGCTTTGACCATATCGCCAGCTTTAACAAGAACGTGTTGAACTTCACCAGCGCGACGAAATGCAATCGGCGTTTGCTCTGCTGGCACAACTTGACCTTTAAAGGTGCGGTACTGGCTTTTCACCGGCACATCAACAGAAACCGTAGAGACATACAACGGTTGCTCGCTAATCACTTCATCGGTGCTATTACACCCCGTCAAAACGGCTAGTGCGATAGCAGACATTACAAATAATGAACGTTTCATTAAATACCATCCTCGCGAACCCACGCTTTCACAACTTGCCCCTCGACAAGACGTTCCACGCCAGCGGTGACGACATAATCATTTCGATCAAGGCCAGATTCGACCGCGCCGCTTTCGTTAAGTGATACTGTCACTTTATTCACTTGTTGCGTATCGCTGTCCATTACCCAAACTTGCCCTGCGGTCGAATCTTTGGTAACCCATGCGCTACTAGGCAGTTGCATTGCGGTAGACACATCCTGCTTCGCGATGTGAACTTGTCCTGTCATACCCGTCAGCAAATTACGATCGGATGGGCGTGTGATAGTGACGATTGCTTCATAGCTGTTCGTATCGGAGTTCGGCTGCGTTGAGATTTCTTTGAATGTGCCCTGAATACGTTTATTCGGCTCACTGTCCATCGTTACCCACATTTCCGCATTTTTAAGCCCAGAAAGTGATACTTCTTCCGCGAACTTAACTGGTAGCGTAAAAGAAACATCCAGCGCGGAATTATCAATCAGGTTTAAAATTTCTTGTTTAGCACCCACCACTTGATAAGGTTTCACATAGGTGTAGGACACCACACCATCAAACGGAGCATGAATTTCTGTGTAGCTTAAATCCGTTTTGGCCTGTTCGAGATTCGCCAGAGCGGCTTTGTATTGGGTCTCTTGGCGATCGTAACTGTCTGTACTGATCAGCTTTTTGCTAAATAGACTTTTCGAACGTTCCCATTGCGTTTTTGCCAATGCGTATTGCGCTTGGGCTGCATCTAATGCCAGTTGCAAATCTTTCGGATCAAGCGTCGCTAACACATCACCTTTACTGACTTCTTGGCCCATACGCACATTAAGGGTTTCCACTTCGCCCCCAACTTGGAATGAAAGCTGCGCACGATAAGTTGCATCAATTCTGGCAAGAAAGGCATCAGAATCCGCGACAGCGAGATCGTTCACCGCAAGTAATTTGACTGGCTTAATCAACGGAGCAGATGGTTCTGACACGGCTTGATTACACCCAGTCAGCATGGTTGAAAGGCTCAACGCCACTGCAACTCCGATAAATGTGCGCTTTAGGTATTGTTTTCGCACTAGGTTTCTCCATAGACTTTTAACTTACTACACAGTCGTGCAGTATATTGATTATGATGAAATGATCAACATATTTTACGGGTGGACAATAAAATAATTAGTCAAAGCGTCCGGTTTCTGGTAAAAATAAGCGCGTTGATTGATATTCGGGAAAAATCGAGTGATGACAGTGAGAAAGCAAGGCCGAAGAAGCGCCGAAGCCGCAGAGCAAACGAAATGTCTGATCCTTAAAGTGGCAGCCGATATGTTCTGTGAACTGGGCTATGAACGAGTCTCGCTGCGTAACATCAGTGAAAAAGCGGGTGTATCACATAGTTTGATTCGTCATCATTTCGGTAGCAAAGAAAAGATATGGCAGGCTGTCAGTGATGCCTTGGATGAGTTCATGAAAAATTACATGGCAGAACTCATTGAAGAAATGCCAAGCGATATGCCCTACAATCACAAAATCTACCGATTTATGGTACGGATGCTCGCGTTTGCACTCCGTAATCCTCACCCAGTCCAAATGATCGCAGACGCGATTCGTCAAAATGACGATGCTTTATTGCAATACTTCTTGCGTTCAAAAGATGAGTTTGAAGCGATATTCATCAATTTATTTGGTGATTATAACGATGCCCACCCTGATGCAAAAATTGACCCTTGGGAATCGAAATGGCAAATGTTGGTATTTGCACACGGTGCGATTAGCCTCGCGCCAATGATGCAAGAGACATGGCCTGAAGATGCTGAGAACCGCGACAAGCTTTTGATCAACCACTGGCGCATTTTTAATAACGTGATGGCGACGCAGTTCAATATTGATAAAAAAGATATGCTCCAACCAGATAGCATAAGCGAGATCGTCATTGATATTTGCTGTCCGATTGAAGATCTGACCGCATAATCACCGCCTTTCAAAAGAACATAAAAAATGCCGAGCACTGAGCTCGGCATTTTGTTTGTAATTGTTGTTTCAGAGAGAAAACTAATTGGAACCTAGGTTCTGATGGTTAGATTGCTAGTCTCACTTGGGCTAGCTTGGGACGGAAATGACGAGCCTTATTTAACCATCCACATCAATAAATTAACTATCTAAATCAATAGCTTTAACCATCCACGTCAATAACTCTAACTATCTAAATCAATAAACTTAACTGTCTAAATCAATAAATTAAGCTAATTAACCACGGTAGTAGCGTTGCGGTACAAATGGCATTTTCTCTACCGTCATTGGAAGCATTTTGCCACGCACTTCTGCAAATAGTTCTGTGCCAATAGCCGCGAGATCGGCACGAACATAACCCATAGAAACTGGCTTACCTGCGTTTGGTCCCGCTGTACCACTGGTTACGATACCAATCTTGTTACCATCAGCATCGAACAACTCTGCGCCCTCACGAACTGGCGCTTTCGTTTGACCAACCAATCCAATACGCTTACGAGCCACGTCTTTCGTTTCAATCTGCTTAAGAATGATATCTGCGCCAGGGAAGCCCCCCGCACGCTCACCATCTGTGCGGCGCACTTTTTGAATGCCCCATAGCAAACTTGCTTCAACAGGGGTTGTTGTCGTGTCTAAGTCATGACCATATAAACACAGCCCACACTCTAGGCGGAGTGAATCACGTGCGCCAAGGCCGATCCACTCGACTTCTTCTTCGCCCGTCAGTTTACGTGCAAGTTCTTCTGCTTTATCTGCTGGTACAGAGATTTCGTAACCATCTTCACCTGTGTAACCGCTACGAGAGACAATGCACTCTGTGCCAAGCAGTTCAACTTTACGCACATCCATGAACAGCATCTCTGCTACTTCTGGTGCAAAACGCGCCAGCACTTGTGCCGCTTTAGGGCCTTGAATTGCGAGTAGAGCGCGGTCATCAATGATTTCCAGCTCAATATCTGACGGGAGGTGTGCTTTAAGATGCGCGATATCTTGTTCTTTACATGCTGCATTTACAACAACAAACAGATGATCACCAAGATTAGCCACCATCAAGTCGTCCATGATGCCGCCCTTTTCATTGGTAAAGAACGCGTAACGTTGTTTACCCGCACCTAGGTCAACGATATCCACAGGAACCAAGGTTTCTAGGAATGCCGCTGCACCATCACCAATCAAACGAAGTTGACCCATGTGAGAAACATCGAACAGACCTGCCGCGTCACGCGTGTGTAAGTGCTCTTTCTTTACGCCCAGTGGGTATTGAACCGGCATGTCGTAACCCGCGAACGGGACCATCTTTGCGCCTACTTCAACGTGAAGGGTATGCAGTGGTGTTTTCAGAAGTTCTTGAGTCATTTTCGTCTCCATTTAGATAGACCCGATGATGCTGTCGGCATTCGTTGTGTTTCCAATAATAAACACGGCTGATTCCATTTTGCACGAACAAGGCATCACTCGACTTTCAAAAGTGTGACTTTTAACATTTTAATCACATCAAAACGCATAAAAAAGACGCTACGTATTAAGTCATGAGATCCACATAGCGCCATAAATCAAGTTAAAATCAATATGCAAACGTTTGCTTTCACTATAGGAAATTTACATATCGTTATCACTACTTAGCCGTCACCCATAAAATTTGAGCATCTTCTTCACTCAAACTGGTGAGCATATGGCCCATGTTTGCATCATAGTAAACACTGTCGCCTTCGCTGAGTGCGACTGGTTCATAAAACTCAGAATAGAACATGACCTCACCCGACAAGATAAGCAGAAACTCTTCACCATCGTGACGAACCCAATCTTTATATTCATCAAAACTGCGTGCTCGAATCTGACTTTTAAACGGCATCATTTTCTTATTGGAAAGTTGAGTCGCCAGAAGTTCATGCTCGTAGGTTTGCGTCGGGTGCGGTTTACCCTCGTTGTTTTTTGTCACATCCCTACGGCCTGTTGCCACTTTTTTTCTTGGTGGTTCAAAGAGTTGTGGCATATCTATTTGTAACCCAAGCGCCAGTTTTTGCATGGCTTGGAACGTTGGCGAAATCTGTTCATTCTCTATTTTGCTCAACGTAGAACGCGCAAGGCCAGTACGTTGGCTTGCCTCTTCTAACGTAATACCGAGTTTTGAACGAACATCTTTTATGCGCTGACCAAGCTTAAGTGGCTCAATATTCTGCTCATTTTTGTCTTTTGCCAACGTCATTGATGGGTATTCGTCGTAAATGCTTTCTGCCATAAAATCCCTCTACAAAACCCGTATATTCTTCCCTATTTCCATTGTGCATGAAGCCTATAGTGGATAAAAGTCCACCAGGTTAATTAAAGCGTGCTCTTGTTAACAAAACCAGAAATCTAGTTTCCTATAGGAAATTTTTGGTTGATTGTTCATCTCTCAAGCGCTATGTTACCAACTTGTTAGATGTAGAGATGCACATTTCCGTGAGTGATTGAGAAGAGAAAACACAATCCGACGGCGTTTTGCCCACTTGTTTAGGGCTAATAGTTCGCTCTGTTCTGCTATGCAGTTCAGCTGTTTTGAAGACAAATGAACCACCATCGCACTCCAACAACTATTTCTACTGCGGGTTCATTTTCAGATTTGGAAGGTCAACTACCATGAACAAGAGTTACCCTAACCACAGCCTAGAAAACTTTTTCTCTACCAACCTTTCTGCGACAGATGACGCTGTCTTTGCCGGTATTCAGGCAGAATTCGCTCGCCAAAATGAACAAATCGAGCTTATCGCTTCTGAGAACATCGTTTCTAAAGCGGTCATGCAAGCACAAGGCACATGCCTAACCAATAAATACGCTGAGGGTTACCCGGGTCGCCGTTACTATGGTGGTTGTGAACACGTCGATACTGTGGAAGCCATTGCTATCGAACGTGCGAAGAAACTTTTTAATTGCGAATACGCAAACGTTCAACCTCACTCTGGGGCGCAAGCGAACGGCGCGGTAAAACTGGCGCTACTTCAGCCAGGCGATACCATTATGGGTATGTCTCTTGACGCTGGCGGTCACCTCACCCACGGTGCTCGCCCTGCGCTTTCTGGTAAGTGGTTTAATGCGGTTCAATACGGCGTTGACCGTGAAACACTAGAAATCGACTACGACGCGGTGCGTCAAATCGCCATTGAGCACCAACCAAAAATGATCATCGCTGGGGGGAGTGCGATTCCACGTACTATCGATTTCGCAAAATTCCGTGCCATCGCAGATGAAGTTAACGCCATTCTTATGGTCGACATGGCGCACATCGCCGGCCTTATCGCTACAGGCGCGCACCCTAGCCCGCTTCCTCACGCACACGTTGTCACGACTACAACGCATAAAACACTGCGTGGCCCTCGCGGCGGCATGATTTTGACCAATCACGAAGACATCATTAAGAAAATCAACTCAGCAGTATTCCCTGGCCTTCAAGGTGGCCCTCTGATGCACGTGATTGCTTCTAAAGCAGTGGCGTTCGGCGAGGCGCTTGGTCCTGAATTTAAAACTTATATTGATTCAGTGATCAATAACGCAAAAGTTCTAGCTGAAGTATTGCAAACTCGCGGGTGCGACATCGTAACTGGTGGTACTGACACGCACCTCATGCTGGTTGATCTTCGCCCTAAAGGCTTGAAAGGCAACAAAGCAGAAGAGGCGCTAGAGCGTGCCGGCATCACATGTAACAAAAATGGCATCCCTTTTGATACAGAGAAGCCTATGATTACATCGGGCATCCGTTTAGGAACGCCTGCGGGGACAAGCCGCGGCTTTGGCGCTGAAGAATTCAAACTCATTGGTAACTGGATTGGTGACGTACTGGATGGTTTGGTTGACAACCCTGAAGGTGACGCAACCGTTGAAAAACGCGTTCGCAAACAAGTAAAAGAACTTTGCAACCGTTACCCTCTTTACCAATAAAACGATTTATTAGATCAGATTAATTCCTGACAAGTTATTTGGAGATTAAGCAATGGACAAAACACTGAAGTTTACAGATAGCCACGAGTGGGTACGTGACAACGGTGACGGCACAGTAACTATCGGTATTTCTGAGCACGCTCAAGAGATGCTTGGTGATGTGGTATTCGTTGACCTACCTGACGTGGAAGATGAAGTCGAAGCAGGCGAAAGCTTTTCTTTGGTGGAATCTGTAAAAGCCGCTTCAGACATCTACTCGCCAATCACTGGTGAAGTAGTTGAAATCAACGAAGAACTAGAAGACAGCCCAGAGCTAATCAACGAAGAACCATACGAAGGTGGTTGGATTGTGAAAGTGAAACTTTCAGACCCATCTGAGTTGGATGACTTAAAAGATGCGGAAGAATACCTAAGCTCTATCGAAGAAGAGTAATTAGGACAATACGAAAGCTGTCCCCTAACACCAAGTGGGCAGTTTTTTTTCTAGGTTCGGACGTATAATTAAATGTGTCATATGACCATTTCCGTTACCCGAACCAAGGAGTAGGTAAAGGACAATGACTGAATTACTTCAAAGCCTCAGCACACAAAATGAGTTCGTTGCTCGCCACAATGGACCAAACAAATCTGACCAACAAAAAATGTTGGAAGCAATCAACGCCGTTAGCCTAGATTCGCTTATCGACGAAACGGTACCAGCACAAATTCGCCTAGAGCAGCCAATGAGCTTAGCAGAAGCAAAAAGCGAAGCCGATATGCTGGTAGCGATGCGCAAATTTGCTGATCAGAACCAAGTTAAACGTACATTCATCGGTCAGGGTTATTACAACACTTTCACACCGAACGTGATCCTACGTAACGTGATGGAAAACCCGGGCTGGTACACCGCTTATACCCCTTACCAACCAGAGATCTCCCAAGGTCGTTTAGAAGCGCTTCTAAACTACCAACAAATGGTGATGGACCTTACTGGTATGGAAATCGCGAACGCGTCTTTGCTAGATGAAGCAACGGCAGCCGCAGAAGCGATGACACTGTGTAAGCGCGCGGGTAAGAGCAAGAGTAACGTGTTCTTCGTTGCTGACGACGTTCACCCACAAACCATCGAAGTAGTAAAAACTCGTGCGAAATTCATCGGCTTTGAAGTGCTAGTCGGTTCTTTAGAATCACTACCAGAGCAAGACGTATTCGGCGCACTCGTTCAATACCCTGGCACAACGGGTGAAGTTCGTGACCTAACGGACATCATTGCCAAAGCGCAAGCGAACAAAACGCTGGTAACGGTAGCGACTGACCTATTGGCTTCTGCCCTACTGAAACCCGCGGGTGAAATGGGCGCAGACGTCGCAATCGGCTCTGCACAACGTTTCGGCGTTCCTATGGGTTACGGTGGTCCACACGCAGCATTCATGGCAACGCGTGACAAGCACAAACGTACCATGCCGGGTCGTGTTATCGGTGTTTCTATCGATACTAACGGTAACCCAGCGCTACGCATGGCAATGCAAACGCGTGAACAGCACATCCGCCGCGAAAAAGCGACATCAAACATTTGTACCGCTCAAGCACTACTCGCGAATATGGCGTCTTTCTACGCGGTTTACCACGGCGCAGAAGGTCTACGCACCATTGCACGTCGTACACACCACATGACAGCCATCCTCGCTGCTGGCCTAACAAAAGGCGGCTTCGAGCTTGCTCACAACAGCTTCTTCGACACCATCACAATCAACACAGGTGCACAGACTGAAGACCTATACGCAAAAGCACTAGCCGCAGACATCAACCTGCGTAAGTTGGGTGCTCAGCTAGGTGTAAGCTTCGACGAAACCACAACCGTGGCAGACGTAGAAGCCCTATTCACTGTATTCGGTGTGAAAGAAGAAGTCGCAGCACTATCAACGGAAATCGCAGGCAACGAGTTTGCAGCGATACCAGAAGCACTGCGCCGCACAACAGAATACCTAACGCACCCTGTGTTTAACACGCACCATAGCGAAACACAGATGATGCGTTACCTAAAACAGCTTGAGAACAAAGACTTCTCACTCACGCACGGCATGATCCCACTGGGCAGCTGTACGATGAAGCTGAACGCAGCCGCAGAGATGATTCCGGTAACTTGGCCTGAGTTTGGTTCGATCCACCCGTTCGCACCAGCAGAGCAAGCCGCCGGTTACGCTGCACTCGCAAAAGATCTGAAAGAGAAGCTATGTGAAATCACAGGCTACGACGCATTCTCACTGCAACCAAACTCTGGTGCATCGGGTGAGTACGCAGGTCTTATCGCGATTCAACGCTACCACGAAAGCCGTGGTGAGGGTCACCGCAACGTATGTTTGATCCCAAGCTCTGCGCACGGTACTAACCCTGCGACAGCGTCTATGGTGTCAATGAAGGTGGTGGTGGTTAAGTGTGATGAAGAAGGCAACATCGACATCGACGATCTCGCAGCGAAAATCGAGAAACACAAAGACAACCTATCCAGCATCATGATCACTTACCCATCGACACACGGCGTGTACGAAGAGCAAGTGAAAGAAGTGTGTGAAATGGTTCATGCTGCGGGCGGTCAAGTTTACCTAGACGGCGCAAACATGAATGCACAGGTTGGGTTAACCACGCCGGGCTTCATCGGCTCAGACGTTTCTCACCTAAACCTACACAAAACGTTCTGTATCCCACACGGTGGTGGCGGTCCGGGTATGGGCCCTATCGGTGTGAAATCGCACCTAGCGCCGTTCCTACCGGGTCACATTGAAAACGGTGCAGACGGTGAAAACTTTGCCGTATCCGCAGCGGATATGGGCAGTGCTTCTATCCTACCAATCTCTTGGGCATACATTGCGATGATGGGTGAAGCTGGCCTTACTGATGCAACGAAAGTCGCGATTCTGAACGCGAACTACGTAATGGAGCAACTTCGTACCCACTACCCTGTTCTTTACCGTGGTTCAAACGGGCGCGTGGCGCACGAATGTATCATCGACATTCGTCCACTAAAAGAAGAAACGGGCATCAGTGAGGAAGACATCGCCAAGCGTCTAATGGACTACGGTTTCCATGCTCCAACAATGTCGTTCCCTGTTGCAGGTACGCTAATGGTTGAGCCAACAGAATCTGAAGATTTAGAAGAGCTAGACCGCTTCTGTGATGCGATGATCGCAATCCGTGAAGAAATGGCAATGGTGAAAAACGGTGAATGGCCGCTCGATAATAACCCACTTGTAAATGCACCACACACTCAAGTGGACTTAGCATCGGATAATTGGGATCGCCCGTACTCTCGTGAACTTGGCTGCTTCCCATCAAAAGCAACCAAAACTTGGAAGTACTGGCCAACCGTTAACCGCGTAGATAACGTCTACGGTGACCGTAACCTTATTTGCTCGTGCCCTACGATTGATGTCTACGAAGACTGATTTTGTAGTTGATGAGGATGGCTAATTAAGTTGGTTAACTCCTAATAATTCAAAAGCGAACCCCTACAAGGTTCGCTTTTTTCTTTGTGGACTAAGCTATCTAGCGTTAATCAAATTAGAGGCTCACTAAATCGAAAATTTACGGTTAGCCCATAACACACAAACTCATTAGCACAAATATATCTAAAGCGAACTAACACTGTGCTTTCGAGCAAAAAAATGGACATCAAACAGATGTTCAATGTCCACTCCTATAGCTATCCTGCTAAATTAGCTCTTACTTGATCTGGTATTCAATATCAAGTTCGGTCTCATTAATACAGGCTTCATCAAACTTAGGATCTTCACCCTGCTTGTAATATTGACAAAAATCAACTTGTCCTAAATCATCAAAGTATTTTCGCTTCAAGATATCACCTGTTTCAGCGTACCAATAGATATCTTTTTGTTGGTATTCACCATTTGAACCGTAATCATAGTTAATGATGTCAGGGCCAGCATCACGTCCGTATACCCACTCACCTTGAGCGTTGGTCTTCATCCAAGACTGATACTGTATATCACCATTAATGTAGTATTTAATTATTGATGGTTGGTCATCAACAATAACGTAAAGCCCATCTTCAATTTTGGATTCCATCTCAAGCAAGGGCTCATCATTGCTATCTAAACGGTCATAATAAGCAAATGAAGTATAGCCATCAGGGTTGGTATTCAAACCTTGGCGGAATGTCCATGCATGCTCTGGGTTACCTGAAGCATAAAAACGCGTCATAGCTGGCTTACATTGGTTATGGTAGGTATATTGCCCATCCTTATAATAACCAGTAGTAGCATACCCTGAACTGCTAATCTGTGACTGAATAGGGTAAACCGCACCATCAGCATCGATAAAATGAGTACATTCATTAACAGGTTCAATGATTGGATCGTCGTTAGTATCAATACCGTACTGTCTATCTAAATCAGCTTCGGTTTTAACTACTTGACCATGCTCATCGGTGATTTGGCAATTGGTGTAATGCATTTCTGCATTAGTTAACGGATCAATATATTTACACCATTGAACGGTGCCATCATCGTTAAATACAGACTGTTTTTCACGATTTTGCTCAGCATCGTGCCATATCATACTGCTGTAGTGGCCATTATTGTCATAACCTATAGAATCAGGACCAAACTTGCGAGCATAAATTCCATTTTCACCTTCATTCCAAATTTTATATTTGATTCTACCATTAGGGTAGTATTCATATACTGATGGCTCATCATTTTGGATGACATAATTCCCTTTCTGATCATGTCTGTATTCTAAGCTCTTAATTGGATTTCCTAAATCATTTACAGCATCAAGATAATGAACAGAGGAGATCTCACCATTATTATGATTTACGCCATGTAAATAGTGACTTTCAAGTTCAAGTCTACCTGATGGGTAGTATTGAACATAAGCCGCTTGACAGTCGTGGTGACGAGTAAATTGTCTATCTTTTGTGTAACCCCAAACATGAAGAATCGTTCCATCACTATCGGCGCTTTCTCTTTTCGTTATCGGATAAATATTGCCCTTATCATCCACATAGTTTTCACAACGGTCTATTGGCACTGTAACAATGTTTTCAGGCTCTACTGCTTGTTGCTGTATTGCGAGAGGTTTTGTTTCACCCTCAGCTAAAAGTAGCTCTTGAGATTGCTGATAGATTTCTTGACCCGCAAAATCTAAACTATGCGTCGTTAAGTTAATTGGAATGCCTGCGGGTATTTGTTGCAGTGTTCCTTTCCAAACTCCATCAACTTTATTTAACTCCGCAATGCGCTCTTCATCACCAAAAATAGCTCTAGCATAAGTAGTAAAGCTCGTGTCTTTATCTTCACTCATTGTTGGAATATCAAAGCGAGAGTAAGTGCTAGCTTTGTTAGTTACTTCAACAGGAATATCAAGATACACGGTCGTATCTTCAGCATCTCCAATAACCAGAGAAATCTCATCACTTAATGCTGGTAGTAAACCTAGCGCGGCCTGCGTGACCTGAATTGTTACTTGACCTGGGCTTAAGGGTGTAAGTACCCCATTAGCGTCAATTGTTGCGATCTCGCTGTCTGAGCTACTAAAGTGCAGGGCATTGTCGTTACCTCCTGAAATCATTATCTGAACTTGATCACCAAGTGCAGTTATTGGCATATCGATTGGAGTGATGGTAAGAGGTGAATAAACAGCAATCTTAGTCGTCTCAGAGCGTTCACTATGTTCAGAGGTTAGTGCTAAATGAAAGACCAATTCTTGTGCCTCGACAATATTGACTGGCACTACGAAATTGACCTCTTGTAAATCAGGGGCTTGAATTGATACAGGTATGCCTGAAACTTGAGTCCACAAGTAGGAAATCGAGTGTGCATCTTCTTCACCATAACTAACCTTCAACGTCACTGGTGAATTAGCCACATAGGCCTTGTCTGCGCCAATAATGGTAAAGTCTGGAATTGTAGGTAGGTTTGGGTTGGTAAATCCATCATCGTCTAAACAACTACCATCTGGACAACTTGTTGTTGGCGGTGTAGTTGGCGGTTCAACCGGAATCATAGGCAAACTAGGATTGGTAAACCCATCATCTTCTAGACAACTACCGTCTGGACAACTTGTTGTGGGCGGAATTGAGGGTAGTTGCGATGAACTATCGGAGTCACCACCGCCACAACCTGAAAGTAGAATCGACAGAGTTACCACTAGACAAGAACGTTGAAAAATCATTTTTTATTTTCTTTGCTTTTGTTAAAGCAGAAATTATAAAAGTCACAGTACTACATACGATATCAACTTTTTTTTATCGATACGATAGTAAGTATCATTTTAATATAACCAAAAGACATGTGTTGATTCTTTCCCGAAAACGCTCAGGCTCATTTAGGCAACTACTTGCCCAAATGAATTTTATTCTGCATTTCTGATATCTAAGCTCATTTCGGGGCAACTTCCGAGTTACGAAGTGCCAACTATGAATGTGATCACCAAGCGATTCTGTCGTATCTTAACTACCAACTGATTTTGTCGGTGAACTAATTACCAAGTGTTGATTGGGTTTGATCAACCAGAATTAGCTCGTCTAGTTTAAAGCCTTTTGACTTCGCCACTTGTTTAAAGCGTTCGATGGTGTCTGCGTCTATCGTTGGCGTTCTTGAAAGTAGCCACAGGTAATCATGATTCAAGCCAGAAACAAATGCGTAGTCATAGTTTTGCCCTAGTTCGAACACAATATAAGATGAGTAAAATGGACCAAAGAACGAGACTTTTAAGTGTCCGGTGTTCTCATCTCCAACGAAATACGCTTTGCCATCGGCTTGATTCCACGCTTGTTCTTCGTCCGAATATCCACGGTTTATCACCGTAACACCACCGTCTTTTCGCAACTCGTACTCTGCGGTTACGTTTGAGAGACCACGCTCAAAAGAATGGTCTAGCCGTGCCACTTCATACCATTTACCTAAATACGGTTTCAGCTCGAAATTATTGACAGGCTCTACGCCATCCGGTTTAGAAGTACAACCAAATAGCGTAGTAAGAGATACAAGGAAAAGTAATTTAAGAGATTTCATACAACAACCCAACATTTAATTAGCATTTGATTTTACTATAGAAAGCAAAAAATCGATCACCAATAAATTACCCTGAACTCCCCGCAAGACAGAGCCTCGTGTTGAAAGCCTTGCAGGGCTTCAAACACATTAAAATGACTCACCACAATCACTTTCTTATACTGTTTAAATTGAGTCAGTACTGCCTCTACGCGCGCTTTTAGTTCATCGACATGCTCATAGCGTTCATCCGTCATCGGCAACTCCGCTTTCAATAACGCTCGATATTCATGCCAACGTTGGTCGCGTTCTTTTAATGGAATATAACCGCCATGCCGATCCGCCCGCCACTCCCTTAAGTCATGTTCAACGAAAAGCTCTAACCCGCGATGACGATTAATCAATTCCGCCGTTTGCAGTGCTCGTGTATAAGGGGAACTGACAATGATATCCGCATCGTCAAAAATAGGATGCATGAGCTGCTCTTTGAGTGTCGAGACGTGCTCTCGACTTAGTGGTGCATAATCTTTTTCAAGCTGCGTCATTTCACGCGCATCCGCTAACGAAAAATCGGGCACACCATGACGAACAAAAACGATTTCCATATCGAGTGTTCTTCCTACAATCAATATTTATTGGGAAATGGCCGCAAATTTTAGGTAAGAATGAACCTGGCCATTTTTGTATTCTATCGCCGAATGAATCGCAGGATTTCTATTGCCAACAATCGACATTTGGTAAGTATTTTCGCCTTTGTGTATTGTAAGGTGGAGTACACCCTCTACGAGGTCCCAAACGCCATTGGTATGCAGGCGATCAAACAAAGTGTACTCGTCTAACGTTCCATCGGCGTGCATATAAACTTCAGTGATGTAGCCAGCGGTACACGTTTTGATCCAACAGCGGTCGACGACTTCATCCAATCTAATCTCTCGCTTAGACGCTTTCCAATCATTAAACTGCGTGCTTTGTTTCAAGGCAGGATCAAGATCGCTGAGTTCTTGAATCGGTGCTCCATCTGATTCACGAAGATAGAGCTGAAGCCAATTTGCTATTTGCATGTGCATCCTTTGGTCATTGGTGTGCTAATCATAATACTGAATAACCTGATTGCTTTTGTTGGAGCACCTCGCAAATGTCGTGCGAAAAGGCAGAAACTGTCACTGATAGAGCTTAGCCAATGAGAGAAACTCATCCGCCATTTTAGGCGATGTGATGTGTATGAATTTGATCGGTGAATCCTTTAACTGAACTTTTAACCTCAGATACCTTTCTCGTCGACTTTTATAGTTCTGTATTGACCAGAGAATCACCGAGTCTTTATTTAAAAACGCCTTACGAAAACTTTCTCGATTCCCTGTACCACTCCAAAGTTCTTGCTTAGTCCAAGCTCGCTTTATCGAACGAGTGATAGAACGATACATGGTCAATGATCTGGAGTAATCAAGCCAAATGATCGTATCAACTCGCTCCCATTTGTACGCCTGCGTTCGGGTATAATTGCCATCCAGCACCCAACTGTCTCGTTGCGTTTCGTTTTTTAATTGCTCAAAAAACGATTCATCATCACGTTGTTCCCAGTTAGGTAGCCAAAATAGCTCATCCATTTCAATGTAAGTCACATCTAACGTGTCTGCGAGTTTTTGAGAGAATGTCGATTTACCACTGCCACTACTGCCTACAACATTAATGCGTCTCATATAAAATCCTTTTCGATGGAATGAAGTGGATGCTATTGTTCTAGAGTAATCAGATAGTCTTTAAAGCAATCCTTTAGTCTTTAAATAATCAAATAGTTAACTCAAACAATCAAATAGTTAACTAAATCACGGGATGTTAACAAATGAACATTTAACGTCGAGTGGAGGAGCGGCAATATGCGAAACTGTACGCATAAAAAAGCCTCCAGATAACTGAAGGCTATGATCATCTTTTCTAAATAAATCACGCGGAATGACTACGTTAACCTCAACTCGGGATAACCTAAGCCATTCAACACGGCACTTTTAGCGCCTAACGTCATCAAGACATCCGCAATAGGTTTTACAGCTTGTCCCATGCATCTGACCAATAAACCGTTTCACCTGGTGCATAAGAAGGGTTTGAACACCACCCTGTGTATGGCCAAGGTTTACACTGATAAATCTGACCATCTACGCCTGTTACAATGTCACCCTCTGCGTAGTTTTTGCCGGCTTCGTATTGTGGGTAGTTACCCGGTGGTGGTGTAACCGCACTTTCAACAACACTAAATTGACGAGTAACAGTTTCCGCTTCACCATCATCTGGCGTCGCAATCGCTTCAAATGTAAAGAGACCGGCTTCGATGTTGTTAAGAGCAATACGAAGTGGCGAATCACCATTCACTTGTACGACTTTATCAAATACGACAACATTGACACTATTTTCTACGGTTACTGCAACTGAAGAGGCATCAGAGGAAGCCAGTGTCACAACGAGCTCAACACCCGAATTATTCAATGTATATTCGTTATTAATGCCCGAAACCGAGAAATCAAAGTCAGGAGACGGCGTACCACATCCCTCATCATTGACTTTACGCCAAACACCCCACTCTCCCGTTGTGCCTGGTTCTTCACCGCGAGTCCACCACTCTGCACGCCAAGTCGCACCTTGATGAGAAACCTGATCGCCACCGTTGTAAACGGTATCTTTATCCCATGCATTTGCACATGAAGTGCCATCACTTACCGTAACTTTGCGCACTTTTGTGCTCGTTTGGTTTGCACTGTCAGTCACTTGGTATGTCAGGGTATATTGGCCAACCGCATTTACATCAACACGGCCATCCACACGCACTTGTGAAGTAAGATCTCCGTCTTCTGCATCAATCGCTTTTACACCCATCATTGGATCAAATGCACTACCAAGTTTGATGGTAACGTCCATGACTCCCTCGAATTCTGGTGCGAGACTGTACACTTCAACGTTACGGCTTTGCTTGGTTTCATTGTTGTCGCTGTCTTTTACACTGTAAACCAAAATATATTTTCCGATGGTGTTCGTATCAACAGAACCATCAACCACAATGCTGCTTGTTACATCACCGTCTTCTTTGTCCGATGCTTTCACGCCCGCGTAAGGATCAAACGCATTGCCATGGCGCACTCGTACATCGTTCAAGCCACTGAACACCGGTTCCCCCTCGCTTGGTGGCGGTGGCGTTTGACCATGGATGAATGGGCCGTAATCTCTGATGAACTGTTCACCATACGACTGGCCAGATGCGTTCGTGCCCATATCCCAGTTCACTGACCAAGTCATCACACCACGTAACGGCTGACCTTGCGCTTTAAGTTGATTGAATGCTCCGTAGAGCTTTTGAGGATCTTTAACAAAACCCGTTGCAGCCGCATCGATGTTGGTTGGAATGCCGAACACTAATTTGTCATGCGGGATCTTATGAAAACCGCGCGTACCATTCACCAACGAGTCAGAGATGTAATAGATAAATTCTTGTTTAAGTGCGTCATTGTTTTGTGCAATCCAACCCTCACCTTCAACCCAAATACCATCACCACCTTGGTTGTAGAATTGCGGGTTAATCCAATCGTAATATCCCTCTAAAGCCGTAATGTATGGTACGTATTTTCCCCCCTCAGTTAAGTATGGAAACTCAGGGGCCATTGTGATCAGGAAGTTTTTACCCTGCTGCTGGTAATGATCTTTTACTATACGAAGTGCCGCAGGAATGACCGTTTGGTTATCTGATGCCGTAACCGCCGCCTGCTCTAAGTCTATATCTAGACCGTCAAAGCCATACTTATCTGTCACGCGAATGATTTCTTGTGCGAATGCGTGTTCGTCGCCAGCTTTCAGTTCTACGTGTGCATCTGCACCACCAAGCGCAATGAGAACCGAACGGCCTTGCTGGTTCAATGTCTCGATTTGGTCAATGAATTGCTGTTCCGAAAGGCCAATAGTAGGATCGAGCTTAAAAGTTGGAATGCGGCCCTCATTGGTGTTAAACACTTTCATGAATGAAACATTGACCACGTTATACATTGGGTCAACCTCTTCCAATGTTACACAGGGAGCATTACCACCTTTGTAGCCGCTGCCGTCGCACCAGTTATGCCAATATCCAACAACAACGCCCGCGTCTGGGTTGACCATTTCATTCGCAGAAACCACATTTGTTAGACCACTTAACCCTAATGCAACCGCAAGATACAGCGTATTTTTATTCATTATTATTCCTATTTGTTTCACCGTATGAATCAATCCAACCGCCCTACATGGGAGCGATGAATTTTTCCGGATTATATTGCTCGCTTTAGAGAATAAGCACGCGTTTAAATGTCATGGTTTTGTAATGCTGTATATAACTGTGATCTTAATTCACGGAACGAATCAATTACTCAAGTGGTTTCAAATTATCTTGGGATAATCTCTCACCCAAATCATGGGTTTTAACTCGCTTCATATCAAAAGTTTGCATAAATCAGACATTGGTGGAGATAGGCAGGTTTTATAATGCACGCATGCAAAATAGAGGTTCTTTTATGAAATTGAAAACAGTGTCAGCTTGTACACTCCTAGTTCTACTGGTTGGATGCCACCAACAACAGGATGCAGCGACACAACAAACAACCTCGGCAGATGTATGTAATACACAAGGAAATATGCCAGGTGGGTGGAACAAATTTGATGCTACCCCTGACGTTCAAAAGGCAATGGCCTTCGTCCTTAACAAAATGGAAAATCCCTCTTCATTCAAGCAGATCCTCTCGGTTCATGCTCAGATCGTAAGTGGTGTGAATTACGCAATCGAGTTTGAATTAACGGATGGTTCCGCTTGGAATACGGTTGTTTATAGAAACCTTGATGGTGACTATGCTATTACGCAATCGCCAAAACAAGGACGCTTTTGCGAGCAATAATACTCATAGACTCGTATTTCCATATACTCATCGCTGCAACCAAGCATTTTGAGGCTGAATAACAAAAAAAACCGCTAATTTACATGCCGTAATCTAGCGGTTTTTTTGTTTACCTACTTTACCGGTACCAATTAAAAATCCAATACCATCTGAGACTTCACTGAAACGGTAGAACCTAAACGTGATGGTGCTACATCAATGCGTTGCGCCATCTGTTCTTTAAGTTCTGACACATGGGATATGACGCCTATCATTCGACCACTTTGCTGCAAATCAACCAACGTTTGAATCGCAAGATCCAACGATTCCGGATCTAGGCTGCCGAAGCCCTCATCAATAAACAGGGTATCTAAACGAATACCGCCGCTGTATGACTGAACCACATCGGACAGACCAAGGGCCAAGGCTAGCGCGGCCATGAATGATTCACCGCCAGACAATGTAGCAACATCACGTGTTTTCCCGGTATATCCGTCTTCAACCACCAGATCCAAACCTCGACCTGCTGCCCCCTTAAAACCATCGGTTTTACGAGCTAAGATATAACGACCTTTACTCATCAGGCTTAATCGCTGCGAGGCTTGTATCAAAACATCGTCTAATAAAACACCAAGAACAAATCGGTGTAGGCTGACGCGGCTTCCCGTCTTACCACTGGCGACATCATACAGGGTACCAAACACTTTATACTCATCTTCAAGCTTGGCATTTTTTTCATGCAAGCTGGTAATGTCTTTTCTTACTTTCTCTAAACGCTCAAAGAGCGAGCGATGATTATCAAGCTGATTTCTTGCTACAAGGTA
This sequence comes from Vibrio alfacsensis, assembly GCF_019670485.1. Classification (NCBI taxonomy): domain Bacteria; kingdom Pseudomonadati; phylum Pseudomonadota; class Gammaproteobacteria; order Vibrionales; family Vibrionaceae; genus Vibrio; species Vibrio alfacsensis. The sequence goes on along the minus strand of NZ_AP024166.1, from coordinate 586,449 downwards.
CGCCCCAGAAATCGTGGTTAAGTTAGCGTTAAGCGCCTCCATATCAGGCTTTTCAGCATCTTTTAAGGCTTGCTCGAGGTCGGAAAGCGTTTGTTCCAGCTTGATTTTTGATTGTATGAATGCATCGATTTCTTGTTGCCAAGTCAGCAACACCTGTTCATCTGCCTTATTTTGAAGGAACTGCGCTTCATCCGAAAAAGGACTCGTCTTTAACGCGGTTTCCCAATCAGTTTTCGCTGCATCCAATTGTTCTGTGGCTTCTTTGAGCCATTGTTGATGCGTGGTCAATTGACTTTCGATGTTCGCCTTGGCCAATATCGCCTGCTGCAATTGGTTTTGTGCGTCTTCTAAACCACGGTTCAACTCGATTATTTGTGCCTTAACCATCGCAATGTCTTGTTCTAGAACTTCAAGAGACGCGTATTTCTCATCGAATGTAGAGACAAGCTTCGTAAGTTGTTCTTGATTCGCTTTAACCGTCGATTCATTCGCAGCCATTTGGTTTTGAAGATCATTGATCTTACTTTCACCGACTACACAACGCTGATTTAGCTCATTAACGTTCTGCTCAAGCTGAACCAAGTTGATCGACGACAACTGCTGTAAACGCGCATTGAGCGGTTGCATTGAAGCTTGTAAACCGCCCAAATCCATTGTTGCATGTGGTCCAAGTTCTTCTGTTATTTGTTCTATTTGCTGCTTGTATTGCGCGATCGCAATATTGTGCTGATCCAATTGATTACTCAGTTGGTTAAGAGCAACTTGCCCCTCTCGTTCTCGATTTCGCGCCTGTTGCACTTGCTCTTTTGTCACTTCCTCACCAACAAACTGTGCGGGGTGAGGGTGATCGAGACTGCCGCACACTGGGCACATTTCACCAGCTTGTAGGCGCTGAGCCAATACGGCGGCTTGAGCATTGTGCCAGTTCAATTCAAGCGAGTCTGCCGAACGCTGAAGCGCCTCGTATCGAGATTTGGCTTCATTAACGGATGCCTGTTTATTTGGAGTAAAGGCCTCCAACTTTGTGAGCTCTTGGTTCAAACCACTCAACTTCTGGAGATCTTGCATCAAACGTTGCTGCTGCTTTATCTCTGCTTCAACACTGCCGATACTCGCCACATCCACTCGAGCTTGATCCAGCGCTTGCTGACCTTGAAGCGCTTCTTGCGAGAGCTTTTCTTTTAACGCGACATATTTCTTCAGTGTTTCTTCAAACTCTGACTTTTGCACAATGCCAGTTGCTATTGCTTTGTCCAGCGCCTCTTTTTCAACCAACTTTCCTTTTAGACTTTCGAGTTGGTATTGATGCTCTGTTAGCTTGGGTAATTGATTCGCTTGTTCTTTTGCGGTTTTAAGTGCTGCATCTTTTGCTTTGGCAGCGTCATCTGCCAAAGTCACGTCTTGAGAAAGCTTCGCCACCTTTTGCTGTAACTCATGTACTTGTTTGTTCGAGTTTTGCAGCGTGACGTAAGGCAACTCGATCTTGCTCGCTTTCTTCGCATTGTCTAACTGTAACTGACGAGTTGAAATCGCTTCACTTTGCTGAGCGTGTTGTTTCAAAGCAAGTTCAGCTTGCTCTCGTTTTTTGAACTCACTATTGAGCGTTTCTGCTTTCTGAATGTCAGACTTGACCGTATTAAGCTGAGCTAATGATTCTTGCTCTTGACGTTGAGCTTTCTCTAACTCTGAAAACGTTTCTTCTTGTCGTTCGAACAACTCTTGCTCTGTGCTGACTTCCGCCACTTGTAACGCACCACGAATTTGGTTATCAAACTCGCCTTTCGCTTTACTAATTGAGCTTGCCTTATCCTTAAGCGCGTATTCAATCTTTTTGTAGATATCCGTTTGGAACAGTTGACCAAAGATCTCTTCTCGCTCTTTCGATGTCGCTAATAGCAACTCTCGAAACTTACCCTGAGGGAGCACCATCACTTGGCGGAACTGAGTTTCGTTCAAACCGATAATGTTGGTAATCTCTGTTTTTACTTGAGTTGTTTTGCTGGTGATGAGCTTTTCTTCACTCGTTATTTCATACAATGCAGCCGTATGTTTGCGCGTTGTCATGCCCTCCCCGCGGGCTTTTGGTGCTTCCTGTTCTGGAGAACGAATGACACGATAACCTTTGCCATTCAGGGAAAATTCAAGCGTCACTTCTGTCGGCAACGTTGGGGATGCCATATCACAACGCATTTGAATGCCTTGGCGTTCGTTGCCTGTCGTTTCGCCGTAAAGCGCAAAGCAGATTGCATCAAGAATCGACGTTTTTCCCGATCCAGTAGGCCCATTAATCAAAAACAACGGGTTAGTGCCAAGCTTATCGAACTCGATGGTCTCCGTTTGAGCAAACGGACCAAAAGCCTGCATCGTCAGTTTAATTGGTTTCATCTTTGGTCCTTACTGAGATTGCTGGGAAAGTTGCTTGATGATGTCGCTGATCGCCTGATCTTGCTCTTGCGACAAATGACTGTCTTGCGCTTCAATAAAGAAGTCTCGGAACATATCAATTTCACTTCTCGCCAGTTTCGCTTGAGCCATCTCTTGCTCTACGCCAATCAGCATTCCTGGCTTTTCCAGATGCAAAACATTGGGGTACACCGCACGTAGCTTTTCCATTGGATTTAAAATCGCGTGCTTATCCATTAAACGCACCAGCAAGTAATCCTCGTGCTTAGGATCCGTCTTGCCTTGCTCAATGACTTGCTCAAGCTCGCCTTCGATGATTCGCATTTCATGAGGCGCAATGAGATCAATATGTTCAGCAGAAACAAACCCATTCTGATCGAGCTCCACCAGCGTGAAACCTTTCTTCTGGTTTTGCTCACCAAAGCTGTATTTCATCAATGAACCAGAATAACGAATGTACTCTTCACCTTTTTTCTGTGGCTGATGCAAATGCCCTAGTGCCACATAATCGAAGTTAAGGAAGTGCTCGTGGCTGACACGATCAGAACCACCGATCGATAGCGGACGCTCAGATTCGGATTCAATCGCGCCATCAACAAAGCAGTGACTGACTAATACATTTCTCTGCCCTGCTTGGAACTGTTCGGTAATTTTCCCGGCCAATAGTTTGTGCGCTTCATCGTGCGTTGAAACCGCCTCTTTGTAAGCGAAGCGAACTTGTTCAGGATCGTTATAAGGCATGCCATAAAAAGCAACAAGCCCTGCTGTTTTGGTTTGGATAACGACAGGATTAAGCATGTCTTCGAAGTTGCTAATGATGTGTAGACCCGCATTTTTCATCTGTTCAGAGCCAAACCCCAAACGCTCTGCACCGTCGTGGTTACCAGAAATCAAAATCATTGGGGTATTTAATTCACCGCAAATGCGCTTAACTACACGGTTAAGCAGTTCGATAGCCACTGTCGGCGGCACGGAGCGATCGTAGATATCACCCGCAACAACAACTGCATCAACGGGGTTGTTTTGAATATATTGAATTAACTGTTCTAGAACCGCTTGCTGATCTTCCAGCAATGAGACGTTATGAAATTGGCGGCCAAGGTGCCAATCAGAGGTATGGATAAACTTCATTCGAATTCACTTTCTACCATAAACATGGCGTTATCTTATTATTTCGCTAGGATATCCTGACTTCATAAGCTTTTCATGTGGTTTGTTAAGCTTGAACTAAAAAGACGATTCTAAGCCACAAACTCATCAACATTTCCTCATAAGCAAACTCACGAAAGTTCACTAAATATTCATGTTTCTCGCTTGCTTTTATGCAATCGGATTACTATCTTTATTCTGATATAGGTTCTTTAATTGTTAATCGTTAGATTGCTGCTGTCTTAAATTGCTATTTTATAGAGGTACAAGAGTGTGAGAAACCATCGATTTAAACACTTGTTGGGCGCGCTCAAAGAGTTAACTCCCGAACAAAAGAGGCAGTTGATTGATCAGGCTCGACAATCCCTTGCTCATAGCCCTCATTCATCCACTATCCATGATATTCTAACCAAGGAAGAGCTCGACGCACTTTTACAGCCAATGCCAGTGCTCAACGAAAAATGATCACAAACGCCAATCTATTGCTCTGATTTCTTGGTCTTGTTTACCAGGAAAATGCTCACATTCGTCACGCAGACTATTAGCCTCTCTGTTATTGCTTCGCTTTTCATCACCCAGAACCGTTTCCATAAAGAACTGTTGCCATAAAGAACAGTTACCATAAAGTTAGCAAGAAGAAATTACCTGCCTCTTCATAACATAAAATTATAATAAGCATAACTATTGATAATTTCATGTTTCCCTGAATTTTATTTATCTTACGTTCAACCCGCAGAATATTGGACTTAGCTTTGTTTAAGGTAAGCCCGCATTTGTGAAATAAGGATAAATATGAAATTTCTTCACACTATGGTCCGTGTCGCCGACCTTGATAAGTCCATTGAGTTCTACACCAACGTTCTTGGCATGAGCGTGCTTGAACGATTCGAAAACACAGAATATCGTTATACTCTGGTGTTTGTTGGTAATGCCGATCAACCTGATAGCGCGACAATCGAACTCACTTACAACTGGGACACTCACAGCTATGACCTAGGTAACGCATTTGGTCATTTTGCTCTGGGCTGTGAAGACATTTATGCCGCATGCGACAAGATCAAAGCACTGGGCGGCAACGTAACCCGCGAACCAGGCCCAATGAAAGGTGGTGAGACGCACATCGCTTTCATCAAAGACCCTGACGGTTACCAAATCGAATTGATCCAAACAAGCAAATAACGAGGTTTATCATGACAAATGCATTGTTCCAACCTATCCAACTAGGTTCTCTCACGCTTGAAAACCGTATCGTTATGCCACCAATGACTCGCTCTCGCGCAAGCCAACCTGGTAACGTTGCAAACGATATGATGGCGGAATACTACGCACAGCGTGCATCTGCTGGTTTAATTGTTGCAGAAGGCACTCAGATTTCACCTATGGGTCAAGGTTACGCTTGGACACCGGGTATTTACAGCCAAGAGCAAATCGCAGGCTGGAAAAAAACAACCGATGCGGTACATGCAAAAGGCGGCGCTATCTTTGCTCAGCTTTGGCATGTTGGTCGTGTGACTCATCCTGATAACATTGGCGGCGAACAGCCTATTTCGTCTTCAGCATTAAAAGCTGAAAACGTGAAAGTGTTTATCGATAACGGCACAGATGAACCAGGTTTTGTTGAGGTGGTTGAGCCACGAGAAATGACCAAAGAAGACATCAAAATGGTTATCGAACAATACCGACAAGCTGCGCTAAATGCGATTGAAGCTGGGTTTGACGGCATCGAACTTCACGCAGCGAACGGTTACCTTGTTAACCAATTCATTGATTCTGAAGCAAACAATCGTACAGATGAATACGGCGGCTCGATTGAAAACCGCTTACGCTTCCTTGGCGAAGTAGTTGAAGCAATGACTCAAGCGATTGGTGCTGAGCGTGTTGGTGTTCGTCTTGCTCCGTTTACGTCGCTAAACGGCACTGTAGATAAAACACCAGTAGAAACTTATACCGCTGCTGCTGCGCTTCTTGACAAGCTGAACGTCGTTTACATGCACATTGCAGAAGTAGACTGGGATGACGCGCCAGACACACCAGCTGAATTCAAAACAGCCGTTCGCGAAGCATACAAAGGCACGATCATCTATGCTGGTCGCTACAACACAGAGAAAGCTGCTCAAGCACTAGAAAGCGGCTTGGCAGATATGGTTGGCTTTGGTCGCCCATTCATCGCGAACCCTGATCTACCTAACCGAATCAGAAATGATTACCCATTAACAGCGCACGATCCTGCCACACTATTTGGTGGCAATGAAAAAGGCCTATTGGACTACCCTGCTTACCAAGCAAATTAAGCGTCCAAGCTGATAATCGTATCGGCAAGATTTAAGCGATTAACAAGAGACCCTGCTACGTTCATTTACAGAGTAACGCAGCGGGGTTTTGTTTTTTGAAATTAACAATTACAAACTAGAAACTAGAAACTAGAAACTAGAAACTAGAAACTAGAAAATTAAATACAGAGCCTAGCGACGCTGGCAAGAAGTGCAGCCGCGGCATGCTGAGCGTGTGGTTTTATCCAACAAACTACGCTGAACTTTGCAATAAGCGTTCTTCAATGCACGTCGACCAGAAAACCAATCATCAGGTTTAGTGAGATTCAAATAGCCATTAAAGCGTTTTACGAGTTCCACTCTGTTCGTGTCTATAAAGCGGCGGTCAAAGCTTATCTCAAAGTAATCCAGAGCTTCTTCAATACAAGTAAAGCTGGCAATTTTGGCTTGAATATCGTTTTGACTCATAGCTTTCTTTTCTGGATGCATCAACGGAGCGGTAAGTATACATTCTCCCACAAACCTGATCTTTGATTTAACTCCATTAGCATCCAATCTCCGTTAGGGCCTATCTACACCTGCGTATTTCACACCAGAGAGTACCGCCATTTCACGATTCAAAGTAACAAGATCGCCTTAGTTTAACTGACTAAGATCATCATCCCGCACGCTCTTGCCATTACTTGTACTCATTCAAACAAGCTTTACAGACAAATGATTTGCTCATTTCCTTAAATTTATCATGGCCATACTGTGTGGTTGATTTTCTGTAAGCGTAGAACCGCTCAAGTACTGCATCAGGGGATTAAAGTTTTCCTATACTTTATGTGGGTCTTAACGCTGTGGAGGCTAACATGACCATTTCAACCCGGCTCGACCACTATTTGACTGAACATAATATCCACTTTCAAACCGTGGATCACAGTCATAGTAATAGTTCGCTGCAAAGCGGTGTTTCAGCGGGCATTCCTCTCCATAATTTGGCAAAAGGTGTTATTTTAGAAGATCACCAAGGCCATCATATGATGGCGGTATTGCCAGCAAATAATAAGATCAGCTTGTCAAGATTGAATGACGAGCTCAATGCTTCTTTTCATTTGATCAAAGAACGCGAAGTCTATCGATTATTTACCGATTGCGACAACGGGGCAATACCTCCCGTAGGCGGTGCCTATCACATGACGACCATCTGTGACGAAGTTCTCGCCAACTTAGATCATGTGTATTTAGAAGCGGGCGACCATAAAACACTGATTAAGCTAGATAAAGAAGCTTTTCGTGAGCTAATGGGTACAAGTCGTTTTATACGATTTAGTAGCGAAGTGTTCCACTAGTTTATATTGAAACGCTTAGACGCCCAGAGCAGACTTATCCGAAGCTTATTCAACCTAAGCTTATCCAACTTAATTCGGCGGGTCATTTCAAAAATGTCGCATTCTTTGCCCTCTACTGGCTAGAATCGACGAGCATATGCACTGAGATGACTCGTTTTTTTGTAGAGCTCCACAAACCCCACCACACGCATGAATTCTATTTCGCCCATCGGCACGCAACGTACACTGAATTGAACTGAGTTTATTCCGCCTGGTGTTTGTTCCGACTGATGTGTTTAGTTCGATCGATGTGTTTAGTCCGACCGAAAAAACGAACAAATGCGTGCCTAGCACCTTACGTAAAAGCTCTAATTCCAAAATAATTTTAATATTCGTTCTCCAATCAAACACGCCATTCCGGCCTAACGCCAGTATAAAGCCCGTCCAACATTCAAACGATCGTTTAAAACTGCCGTCCCAAATGTATAGCTATAAGAAACACTTTTACTGTTAGAACTACGGTAAGTGATTTTCCAAGTTCTCAAACAACATCGCTATTTTTCTGAATCTGAACTTCAAACTAGAAAAGCGATAAACATAATATTTACATATGGTTGCGACTTAAAAATAAACATTTTTGCATATGAGATGGGCGTAACATTTTAAAAAAGTCAGTGTTACAGATTTGTTAAACTAAATTATGTTTTGATTGATGATTTACTCATTATTTAGTTTCAACCACCTAGATTCGTTGATTTTAAATCTAGGTAGCATGCCCAAGCAATCTCGACTAAGTAACCAAAAATACTAAGTTCAGCGAGAATCGCTTGGGTATCTCAGTAAAATACATGGAGTTTTAGAGTGATATGAAGACAAGGAATGTAAACATCGCTCTTGCGATATCGATAACCCTAGGATCGCCTAATCTATTTGCCGCTGGATTTCAGCTATCTGAACACTCTGCCGCTGGGTTGGGTCGAGCCAATGCCGGAGAAGCTGCCATTGCTGATGGCGCCTCTGTGGTCGCTCATAACCCTGCCGCCATTACCATGTTTGGTTCTTATGAACTTTCCATTGGTGCAGCATACATCATGCCAGAAGTCCGTGTAACGGGTAATGGTGTATCAGACTCATTTAATAACCGGCTCACCAACAATGATGTTGTCGATAACGTGATTGTCCCCTCTTTTTATCTTGCTGCCCCTATTAATGACCAATGGTCATGGGGCCTAGGTATATTCACTGATTTCGGGCTTGCCACTGAATACCCAGATGACTATCTCGCGGGGCCGATAGGCGGCGAAACCAGTCTAGAAACCGTCAACTTTAACCCAACGATCGCCTACCGAATCAACGAAGCGTTCAGCGTGGGGGCTGGTGCAAGTATTGTTTATGGTCAAGCGACCCTAACAAGAACACTTGGCATTCTTGCCGATGCAATAAACGCGGGTAACGGTACGGACTTTGCGCGAAGCGATATCGCAAAGTCACTGGATGGTGATGGTTGGGGCTATGGCTTCAATATTGGCGGGCTATGGGAAATCAATCCGAACCACCGCTTGGGTTTAAGTTACCGTTCAAAAGTCGATGTGGAATTCGAGGGCGACTATTATTCCGATATTCCAAGCAACACCACGATGCCCGGACAACAAGTAACGGGAGACCTCACTCTTAATCTTCCGAGTATTACTGAGTTCTCAGGGTATCATCAAATCTCGACGCCTTTTGCCGTTCACTACAGCATCATGATGACAGGTTGGGATGTATTTGAAGAAATTCGAGCCACAGTAGATGGTCAAGAAGTACTGCAGAAAGACGAGAATTTTGAAAATTCGTTCAAGTACGCACTGGGGGCCACCTATCAATTTAGCCCTGCTTTCACCTTTCGTGCAGGTATTGCTTATGACGAAACACCAAACGTTAACGACAGAAGCATTAGTTTGCCTGATTCCGACCGAATCAACTACAGCTTAGGTGCGACGTACGCATTCAACCAGCACAGCCGGATCGACGTTGGCTTCACCTTTATCGATGCAGAAGAAGTTACGTTTAAAGAGCCGCTAGAACCGGATGCTTTACCAGGTGTCGATCTCGCATATCGTTCTGAGGGGGATGCTTACGTTTATGGCATTCAATACAACCACTCTTTCTAGTGACTGAATCACAACAATAAATTACAGGGAAGCAAACCATGTACGGAATCAACAAAACGGTTGTCGCTACGCTGATAAGTACCACTCTTTTGATTGGTTGTAACAGTGAAGATTATGACGAACCACAAACCACCAGTGGGTATACACTGTCTGAATATGGCACACCTGAGCTGTGTGGAAATGGACAAGAATGGGCCAGTGCAGAACAAGTCACAGCAATAGAGAACTTGGTTGAATTAGCCGAGGATAACAGCATTGTTACTCTGCCCGCCGGTTGTTTCAAGATGAACAACCAATTGACGGTCGATTCAAAAAATAACTTAATATTGCGTGGCGCTGGTATTGACCAAACCTATCTCGATTTTAGCGACGTTGATGGTAAAGACGGCATCGCAATCAGTGGCGGCTCTAATATTACTGTCTCCGACCTACAAATTGCCGAAGCCTCAAAAAATGGTCTAAAAGCCGACGGTGTCGAGGGAATTATTATTCGCGACGTTGCGGCGGTATGGTTAGAAGTGCCCCGAGCCCGCGATGAAGACGGTAACTTACGTGGTACTTACGGGATCTACCCTGTTAAATCACAAAACGTACTCATCGAAGATACATGGAGTTACGGCAGTGCAGATGCGGGGATTTATGTCGGCCAAACCATCGGTGCGGTCATTCGTGATAATGTAGCGGAGAAGAACATTGCCGGTATTGAAATCGAGAACAGTTCAAACGTCGATGTCTACAACAACCTCGCACTAGGCAATACTGGTGGCGTTCTGCTGTTTGATCTACCTGGTGCAACAAGCATTGGTCGTTTGATCGACGATGTGCGTATCTTTGACAATGTCATTCGTGACAACAATCTTGTGAATTACGTTGATACCACCTGTCAAAATGGACCAGGCGGCTGTGGCGTTGTTGGGATTGTCCCTCCTGGTACAGGTGTGGTCATTCTATCTGGCCGAAATAGTGAATTCTTCAATAACACCATTACCAACCACGATTCAATGGCCTTAGCGATGACCAGTTACTTATTAGTCAATGGCGATCCTAACGCATACAGCCTACTGAATGGCACCTCTGAGGGCAACGCTATCATGCAAGGTTGGAATCCGGTTCCAACAGGGATGTATTTTCATGACAACGCCATTACCAATACGGGCGCTAACCCAAATGGCTCGCTGATTGAAGAAATGGTGTTAGCCTATAACTTGAATCATCAAGCTTTCCCTGCTCTCTTCTATGATGGCGCGGGAGAATCGTTGATCCGTTCCCAAATGTTCACACCGATCCGCGATGCATTGAACGGCATGACGGGAACAACAAATTGGAACTATCTTACTGAGTTTCCAGAATCAGCGAACAACTGTCTGATAAATAACGGTGCGAGTGTCGGTGTATTAGTCGATAATACGGATCCAACCGCAATTGCACGTTATGCCGAAGACCCTGCCAATGCAGACTTTCTGTTCGAAAATGAGCAAGCGACATTGCTCACTGCTGGCTGTGATTCCAAACAACCATTAGATATCAACACCGTGACCATCGACGGTGTGGTATATGGGTACAACCAAACAGAAGACGGCGCGACTGACCCAGATAATCCTGATACACCAAACGGTATCGTAGGCAATGCCACTTGTTCGATTGAGAATTTAGCGGGCATCAACTGGGATGCTATCACTCGGGAAAGTGACGCCTATGGTGAAAACTGCATGAGTTTGTCTCAATACAATCTCTTTGAAGATGCCAAAGACCCAACCCAAAACCTCAACTTGGCGACTTCTGCAAAAGGTACATTGTATGAAATGAACGTTGAACTCTTTACCGATTACGCACGCAAATACCGCTTTGTTGTCATGCCGAATGAAGTCGCAGCAAGCTATCGTGAGCAGGAGGTATTCGATTTCCCAGTGGGTACCGTATTGATTAAAACGTTCGCACTTCCTTCGAGCACAGAAAATGCGCGTGGAGAAAACGAAGAACTGATTGAAACTCGCCTACTTATTCGTCGTGACAGTGGTTGGATTGCACTTCCATACGTATGGAATGAAGACAAAACCGATGCATACCTAACTGCCGTATCGGTGCCATTCGAACGCAGCCTAATGCACAACGGTAAAACATTAGATTTCACCTATGAAGTCCCAAGTCGAAACGAATGTACGCTTTGTCATAAGGTCGAGGATGATGTTGCAGACCCAACGGGCAACACACAACCAAAAGGCTTCTCTCCAATTGGCCCTAAGGCTCGCAATTTGAATAGCGTGAAAGATGTCACTAACGGCTCACCAGTGAACCAACTTGTGCATTGGGAAACGCTTGGCCTATTCTCTCAACCGTTGCCTGATACGCCAGAAAACTTGCCGAAGACACCAATCTTCGATTCAGAACTGGGCGCAGCTAACCTCACTGATGCCGAGCTATTAGATTACGCAAAAGCCTATCTCGACGTTAACTGTGCACACTGTCACCGAACTGAAGGTAAAGCAGCAAGTAATCCATTTAAATTTGAATACTGGCGTGAAGGTATTGGTGAAATGGGCATTTGTGCACGAGGCATTACGTTCCACAAAGGGCCATCTCCTTATGTAATTGTACCGGGTGATCCTGCTAATTCTGTGCTTCACTATCGCATCAATGTGGACAATGGCAATATGATGCCTGAATTAGGTCGTCACGTTGTGCATGATGAGGGCGTACAACTCATTGCCGATTGGATAAATTCGATTGATACAACTGGCTGGAGCTGCGTAGAGTAACTCTACTTAACGCAAAAGTGTCAATGGCCACAGACCGTTTAAGTGGCCATTAAGAATCAATTATTATTCTTAAAACCAGAAAATAAAAAGAGCGATGGATAGATACCAATCGCTCTTTTTATTTGGCTGTTTAACTTGTTGGACTATCGCACTGCTTTGCCTATTGCAATACTTGTTAGCTATCGCAGTACGCTGATTGTCAGTGTAGCTCGCTAGCGTAGAAACAGTCTTTTCAATGCCTTAATAGCTGTACCACGTCGCTCTAGCAATAAACTGACACGAGGCAGCCATGTTGGTGTGTGTAGGACGGTTTTAGCATGACTAAAGGTTCTAAAGCCCTCTTCGCCATGATAATGCCCAATACCAGACTCACCGATACCACCAAATGGTGCATCTTCTGCGCCTACATGCAAAATCGTATCGTTGATACCTACGCCACCACTGTGCGTATTTCTTGTTATGTGTTCGATCATGCTTTTGTCGTTAGACATAATGTACAGCGCTAGTGGTCGTTGATTCTGATTAATGTAAGCAAGCACCTCTTCAATGTTCGAATAAGGTTTGATTGGCATAAGAGGGCCAAAAATTTCTTCTTTCATGATGGTCATGTCTTCTGAAACATGAGTGACCAAATGTGGGTACAAGCATCGCCCGTCTGTTTGAGCGTTGGCTACGGTATGGACCTCTGCGCCTTTTGCTTTTGCATCTTCAAGCACCGCTTTTAAGCGTTCAAACTGACGCTGGTTGATAATATGAGTAAGCCCCTGCTCTTGTTTGCCATTAACATACAAGCTTTCAAAACGTTTGAGAAAGAGAGCGATAAATTCGTCGACTTTACGCTCTGGGACAAAGGCGTAGTCAGGCGCAACACATATTTGTCCGGCATTAATGCACTTACCAAACAGAATGGTATCCACCGCTTTATTCAAATCCGCATCATCAGCCACAATAACCGGAGATTTGCCACCAAGCTCCAACGTAACGGGGGTTAAATTTTCGGCCGCGGCTTTCGCCACCGCACGCCCTACATTGGTTGATCCTGTAAAAAGCAAATGATCAAATGGCAATTTACTGAACGCCTGCGCCACATCCGCCTCTCCCTCTACAACCACCACATCCTCTGGCAATGCACGGCAGATATCAGTAATCACTTTATTGGTCTGGGGCGTAAACTCACTCAACTTGATCATGACTCGGTTGCCAGCAGCCAGCGCTGTCACTAGCGGTGACAAACTCAAAATGACAGGAAAGTTCCAAGGAGAAATGATACCAACGACACCGACTGGTTGATATTCAACAGATACTGATGATGGGGTCAGTAATAAACCGGCATGACGTCGACTCGGCTTACACCACTTATTAAGGCGCTTCACGGTATAATTGATTTGTGCGACCGTCGGCAATACATCCGTCATCGCGCTATCAAATTCAGAACGATAGCCAAAATCTGTACTTAACGCCGTAACAAGCGCCTGTTGATGCTCCAAAATCGTTTTCTTAAGGAGGTTTAGTTTCTGCTTTCTGACTTCTAAACTTGGATAAGGCTCTGAAAGGTAAGACGCTTTCAGTCGATCTAATGTTTGTGGTAATGCGTGACCAACTTCAATATCTACAATGGCATTCATGGGTTTTCTCCTTAAGCACTCGGATATTCTCCTAATGCGGCCTGATCTCAGGTTATTCTCGTTTCCAAATTAACAGCCTTTCCAGATTAACATATGAGCAACATTGTGACGAATGTAAGGCAAGAGAACTTAGAGTTTGAACTCAGATTTTATGGCTTTTACACATCTGCAATATTGATACGCGTAAACTGACTCGGAGCCTGTTCTATATAATGAGCCCATACATGCTCGTACAGTCGATGTTGATTAGCAAAAGGGGCTAAGTGTTTGGCTTCCTCTAACGAACACCATCGGAAATCGGTATGTTCATGGTTAAGAATGACATTCTGATTCGGCTTACAAAAAATCACAAAACAAGGGACCACCATTATTCGATTTTTCTTGGCTTCATAAAACTGTTCTAAGAAATCCGCACTATGAAGCGCTAACGCGTCAATTTGAGTTTCCTCTTTCAGCTCTCTTAGAATGGTTTGCCATCCCTCTTCACCAGATTCAACGCCACCTGCAACATGACACCAATATCCACCTTTTACCCTATTGAGTAATAGCATTTTATAAGTACCATCAAATTCAGAGAGCACCACGGCAGATACATGCGTCGCTTGAATTGGAATCATATTCCCTCCTTTTTACTCTGTTTTTTAACCATTCTGCATAATAACCCTTTACCTACAACCATAAGCCCCTGCGCTGACATACTGAAGCACAAAGCTTTGATTCATTGCGCCATTTAGTATGCTAAAGTGCGATCTCCAACAAAAAAAGAGCCACAAGATGCCTAATACTCTCAATTCTATGATTCCTATCGGCGTACGCTTCATGGTGCTGTCTGCCTTCGGCTTCGCACTCATGTCTGCGACGGTGAAACACGTTAGTTTGTATGGTATTCCAGTGTTTGAAATTGTGGCTGCAAGGGCTCTCGTTTCTTTAATCATCAGCTATGCCGATGTAAAGCGTAAAGGCATTTCCGTATGGGGGAACAACAAACCATTGCTGTTTGCGCGCGGGGCGGTTGGAACCATGGCATTAATGTGCGTGTACTACTCTGTCACAACCTTACCTTTAGCTGAAGCAACCATTTTTCAGTACATCCACCCTGTTTTTACTGCACTGCTCGCTGTATTTTTTCTTAAAGAACGCATTCATTTTTCTACGCTCCTTTGCATCGTACTCTGCTTACTTGGCGTCTACGTGATGGTAAGCGGTGATACGGGTCCAAATGCTCAGCAAACATTACCCATGTTCAGCGTTATGATCGCAATATTAGGCGCGTTTGGAAGCTCCATCGCGTATGTCATTGTCAGAAAGCTGAGTCAAACAGAAGACAGTTCGGTGATCATTTTTTACTTCCCTTTAGTCGCACTTCCTGCCTCGATCTTGCTGATTGGCGATCAATTCGTTATGCCTGATGCGTACCTTACTATGATGCTCGTCTTGGTTGGCGTGTTCACTCAGATTGGGCAACTCGGTTTAACCAAAGCCATGCAAACTCAAGAAGCAGGAAAAGCCTCCGCATACTCTTATGTGCAGATTATCTTCTCGGTTATTCTTGGGATTATTTTCTTCGGTGAACTGCCATCCATCTGGACTTACTTAGGCGGAGCATTGATCGTCACAGGGGCGTTAATCAATGTCTTTGGACAGCATTTAAAACTGCCGTTATTGAAACGTTAAATGTCTATTAAAAAGCAAAATAAAAGCCAACGGTGGTGACCGTTGGCTTCAAACGAGATATTTAAACTTAACAAACTTATTTCAGTTAATTGAGTTAACGTGAGGCTCTTAGTCTAAACGCTCTAATCGATAGAAAAGTTCAGGGAAAAAGTTGGTTTCCTTGATGGTGTAAACATAGCCACGATCTGAAAGGAAGACAAAAATTGGCTCTTCATCAAATTCATGCTCACTGCCCCCTGCGTCACCATTCATATTACGCGTCGTTTTAGGGTAGGTTTTATCAACCGACATGGTATCGTTGTTGAGTTTTCGAATCGTATAACTTGGGTACGAATCGGCCAGTAACGTGATGCTTTCATTTTGAGCGACTGAGCTGATATTGCTTTCAACAGGCGCCAACGGTAATGCACCTGCATAAACCATATCTGCGTCTGGATTATTAGACGTGGTAAAAATGTTACCGCTTGATGTATAGAGTTGAGTTCCATCGTAAGAGAACCAAAAATCCTCTCCTATCGCATAGTCTCCGTGATATGGAGAACCCACGTCATAATCTAACTCAAGTGCCTCATTGATGTTTGTTCGCCCTATATCCTGTGGAGAAAAAGCATTAGATGTGAAATAAATACCATGTCCGCTTGGGTGGACTTCAAACACTGACATCTGACGCAAAGATGGGCCTTGCATAAAGATTTCTTGCGAACGAGGTAAGTTTAAACGTGTATATTCACTAAACCCATCAAATCGTTCAACCAAATAAACCCAATCATTTTTTACAATCGTCATCGGGTTTTCAACACTGGTTTCGTGGGTTATTTGCAGCGGAGTTTCTGGATAGTCGGGATTATAGTCAATTTGCGTCACTTTATATTCATGACCCACCACAATTCGCCCTTGGGTTGATGAGAGATCAACGCTCAAGCTTTCAGGCCTATCTGAAAGCGGATAAGTATATGTCTTATTCGACGCGATATCGTAGACATAAACAGCGTTGATTGGAGAATCCGACGACATCACGATAATATCCAACCCTGGCAGGTGTTTCGCATCATTCACATGAAACGGCAGTTCTTGGGACTCATTCACCGCAGCGGGCGTATCTGCCTCAAACATCGCGGCCGTCACCTGATAGTTCATCGGGATAACAAGCGGGCTGCCTTTAATTGGATAGCGACATTCAGTATCGTAGCAAGCGTCAATTTTCAAACTGCTTGAATGTTCTCCGACTTTCAATGACGTTGGTAAGCGAACATCAGCCGTTAATTGATAAATGCTATTGCCCCGATCTTCAAAAGCGACATGGCTTGCGACTTTATAATCATGCTGGTGGCGCACTGTAATTCTGTCAGCATTATTTCCCGCCACATAAGCCGTAAAGACAATGGGGTCATTATCTAATCCTGCTTCATTAAGCGCTGCCGTTTTATTTATGTTTTGAGGAGAGGTAGAGCCCAGTGCAATTTCTTCTCGCAAATCATTTGAATAATCAACATTTACATTGATTGGGGAGCCGTCTACGTGCTGTTTGCAGTATTCGTCATAGCAGAAAGCTAAACTCACCAAGCTATTATTTTTGCCATCTTGCAATAAATACCCTGGCTTAAACTCTAAGATATAATCACCAGATTGCTCTGTTATGAATCGCATTTCAGCTCCGTTCAACAGCTTTCCTGTATCCTCGAGCACACCGATATAAACACTAGCATCGTCCGCAACACCACCTGTCGAATCAATATCTACTGTTGCGTAGGTATAATCCATGCTGTTTCCGGTAACGTTTAGCGATGACGTCGTCGAATAAACGCGTAATGTACTGCCACCTCCAGAGTCGGAACCACCTCCGCCCCCACCACCACAACCTACAAGCGTTAAAGCAACCGCTGCCGCCCATGTCATTCTATACATAACCTGCTGATCCTTTTGCATTTAATTGATTGACATTCTATTTACACACTTACGCTAAGTGGAAAATCATCTTACAAAATACGATCAGCTTAAAAATAATTGCATATAAAATATGACTAACGAATGGTGCGCTTTATTTTTACATTTTTCTTAATCTCAACTCGGGATAAGAAAGTCTACATTGCTTAATTGATGCGCCACTGAAGCCAATATGAAAGTTCAGTGCGGTTATTTTAACGACGTTAAGCGCTAAACGTGCCGCTAAATAGCTTAGATTATCTCGAGTTGAGGTTATTTAATATGAAACTTGATCCATCTAATACCAAGAAAAATGTGAATTAATGAAAATTTGGTAGCCATGAGAAAATAAAACGACCCATGCCATACATATTTCCTGAAAATGGGATCGTCCCCAAAAATACTCAGAGCGGTAAGGTCGTCCTTACTTCTGTAACGGGTACCAATTATACGCAAGCGGATATAAAGTTCTTAGACCTAATTTACCAACGATAGGTGATCGATACACCAACGTCTTCACTCGTCACCCATGGTACAAGCTGGACATTTTCATCATACGCATCCGTAAATACATAAGCACTTAACGTCCCTAATGCGGCTCCCGCTAACACATCACGCCAATAATGCTTCTTGGCTTCTACTCGCCCAACACCAACTAACGCTGCGACACCATAAGCAGGTAACCCCGCTTCCCAGCCATAACGCAAATACAAGTTTGTCGCAGACGCAAAAGCGTTTGCTGTATGGTTCGATGGGAAACTGTCGTTACCGCTTTTGTCTGGTCTCTCTGCATCAATGGTGACTTTTCCGAGTAAACCGATTCCCGATGCGGTACCAATACTAAAACCCGCTTGCCAAAAGCCCTCCCAATCCCCTTTATATACAGGAACTGCAGCGGCCGTTGCAACCAATCCATAAGCGCCAATATCGGTTAAAACATCCCAATCTTTTTCACTCATCGCATAGACAGATTGTGAACAGGTGACAGAAGCTATCCCTAGCAAACTTAGTGTTTTCTTCATCAATACAACCAATTAGAAAATAAATACACGCGAAAGCTACCACAGCCTCCAGCTTTATTCGAATGGGAACTGTAACAATTTGAATGTGAAATGAGCGTGAATAGGTTCTATTCTCAAGCACATTGCGATGCTCAGTCGTAGATTGAAAGGTTAAGGTTTTCTCGCTAAATCACGCGCCAGAATAAGCGCCAACCCAAAGACTTGAAGGAACAATGCGATGCTTTTATACCATGACATCTTATCTGCCAAACGAAGCATTTCTTCCGCAAGATCAAGATTGTTCAGATAGTGGTTGTCAATTTGCTCTCGCAGCGTCGACTGAGCTTGGTTGATTTGCCCCATTAGCTCTGGCAACTGCTCTGGTGTTATTGGGCCAATCTCTTGCCCAGTCCAGGATGACAAGTGACCTCGCATTGCGTCTTCAATTAAGAGAGGTAACGAACTGGATTGATTTAAGTGAACATGTAAGAGCAACATTTCTCGCTTTCGCTCTAACACTTCGACGCTATCCCAAGCGCGTTGAATAGAATATAAATTGTCGGCTTTTTGTTCTGCAATACTCGCGTTTGCTTGACTAAGTTTATCCAACACAACGCTGGTTAACAAAATAGCGGCAATATTGAGTACGAGTCCAATGAGTACAAGGAGCCAAGGCGGGGGTAAATAACTGCGCGTTTTCACCATAAGTTTCCATATGGCAAATAAAACAGATTCAAAATAACGAGCATAAACATACTAGCAAACGTCAGCTTCATGCCCGTCACGCGCCCTTTCAATTGATTAGACAATATAGCTCGTGCATGAAGCACCCGCCCAACCACGAATAACAATCCCGTTATATGTACCCACCAAACTGACGCGCCGTTATACTCTAAAAGGCACATCAAAATAAGCGTGATAGGAATGTATTCTGCGGCATTACTTTGGGCACTTCTTGCAATCTGTAAGGGCTCTACCCCGCCATCCGCATAGGCTACTTTGTTAATTCGTCGTTGTTTGATGACTTGAAAGGCAAGCCAAATGAGGAGCAGTGCTAAGAAACAAGCATAGAGTGCGGTAATCATAAACGAGCCTTCTTTAGGACCTACTGTTATTCAGTATACCCAAACACCCTAAAGATGCTTGGGTAGTTCCTAGAGGTCGTTTATTTTATACTGGATGCGCTGGCATTTTTCCACGCTTGGCACGTGAAAAAATTCCCTCAACAACCGTAAGCAGTAGGCCTACCCAGATAAATGCAAATGTCACTGCCTTTACGCTATCAAACAATTCTCCGAAGAACAGAACGGCAAGAATGAATTGTAGGCTAGGCTCAATGTATTGCATGAGACCGACAGATGATAAGCTCGTGATGCGAATTGCTATTGAGTAGAAAATCAAAGGCAGAATAGTCACTGGTGCACTGCCGAGGTACAACAAAAAGGTACCCAGATCGACGGTTGACGATAAGTTTCCGACGGTGACTTGCTTAAACAATAAATACCCACACGCGATCGGTGTCAGTAATAATGCCTCAACAAATAGTGTGGTACTCCAATTGTAATTTATCTTTTTCTTAAACAGGCCATAAAGAGAAAAGAACAATCCCATCGTAAGCGCTACCATTGGCAACTGCCCATATTGAACGACTTGGTATATAACACCTATCGCCGCTAAAAGGATGGCAACGAACTTGCCTTTGGATAATTTGTCACCCAAAACAAACACGCCAAGCGCAACTGAAATCAGCGGACCAATAAAAAAGCCTAGGCTTGCATCAATCACACGGTTGTTAGTTAGAGCCCAAATAAAAGCAACCCATGAGATACACATTAAACTGCTGGCTAAAAATGCATAACCTAGGGACTTTTGATCTTGCCAAATTTCTGCCCAGTTTGGCCAACGACGCGTCATTGCAAAGACCAATAGAATCCCTACCGGTACTGAACCGATAATTCTTAAGGCTAACAGCTCATCCATTGCCGCATTAGGTAAATAACGATAGTAAATTGGCAACAATCCCCAAATAACAAAAGAGAGTGCGGCCATAACGTTTCCGTAACGACTGTTGTTCATATCTAACTCAACATACAAAAAGTGACGCGATTTTATAGAGCGATTTAGTTTTGTAAAGCGCTTTTCATCAAAGTAAAAGCACGCGGCTCTCAGCAAAATTCCCTATAACGCAACGCCTTGAATTACGGCCGTTAAACCACTGACAAAACACAGTGTTAACGCACCAAAACGAATTTTTTCTTTTGGTAAAGACTGTGTTGTTTTGATCGCTAGCCAATAGCCAAGTGCTGCGCTCGGCAACAGAGGAATAGTGATCATCAAGTGATGCAAAGTAAAAAAACCTGCCGGAATTTGGATCACTAACGATATGAGTGAACTGAAGACAAAAAAGGCCGACAGGTTACCGCGTAACTTATTCGCATCTTGATGCTGAAGCAGTAGCGCCATTGGAGGGCCACCGATGGCTGAACTGGTCCCAAATAGCCCAGAGAAAAAGCCAGCAACAGACATTCGACCTGGTGTCGGCTCTATACGAAACGGCAGTGCGCTCACCACGACAGCAAACAACACCAACAGTCCGATCCAAAGTGTCAGCGCTTCTGTGGAAACAAAAAACAACAAGGCCCCACCAGCTATCGAACCCGGCACTCGGCCAATTAAGGCCATTTTTAATCCACCAATTTCAACACTGCTTCTGTGTTTCATGGCATTCATCAATGAGATAAACAATGCAACTAAACAGATCGGTGCAGGCACGTATTCCGGTGCTAGAATGATAAGAAGCGGCGCCGCCACAATTGCTAGGCCAAAACCGATAGCTGTTTGAACATAAGAGCCGAGAAAGATCAGCCCCATCGCAAGCAAATTAGTAGAATCGAATTCCATCGATGTGATTCTTATTGTTAATGTAAAAAAGAAGTGCCCCAATCAGCAAGCATTGAGAGGTAGGCCCTACGTGTGAAATACTCGTAAAATAGAACCACTCACGACAATTGGGAATTTAGTCGATAAGACAAGAGGATATCAGGTCTTTAATCGGCGCATAGGATCAACCAAGCTCACAAAAAACACAATCAAAATGTACTAATAAATGAACCCATCGAGTTCATATTATGAAACTTTCAATTTTAGTTAACATTAGATTGGAAAATTTAACGCACGACCACTACCCCAACCTAGATCTCCGTATTATAATTCTAGTTAAATGTAGAAATTCGCGATGAATAACTCATTAAAAACCACACAATCAGTTTGACAAACCAAAAACAAGAAATATGTCAGACTAAAACACTAGAAAACTAAGAGATTGTATGAAAAAAGAATCTGGTTTTACTTTAATTGAGCTTGTTGTTGTTATTGTCATACTCGGTATTTTAGCGGTGACCGCAGCACCTCGTTTTTTGAACATTCAAGATGACGCCCGCGAAGCCCGCCTAGAGGGCATGAAAGCCGCCATTCAATCAGGCCTTGCGTTGGGTTACAGTAAAATGGCGATAGCGGGGTTGGAAGATCTTCCTTACGTATCAAACAAAAATAGCTACCCTGATAGCGATGGCAGTATCATTGTTCCAAAACAATCGTTACCATTTGATGACTGTGAAAAAGATAGCCCTAAGCAAGAGTGTGTTTTCCGTTGGGGTTACCCGGATACCTATGAGCAAGGGCTGGGAATTCTGATCCCTGACCTAGAACATCAATACTCTGATAGTACTTGGCAAATCAAACTAACAACAGATAAAAAGTACATGGCAATAACCGCCCGCGAAGACAATAATCAAGATGAGAACAAATGCAGCATTTTTTATGCCGCCCCAGAAGACGAAGACTCAAGCTACACCTTAATACTCAATCCATGTAATTAAACAAAAATGGCTGCCAATTGGCAGCCATTTTTGTATCTAATTTTGGATAAAGTGTTAAGTAAAATTAAACACGTACTTGTCCATCATGTTCACCATTCGACCAATCTCTGGCTTAGTAATGGTGTCATTCGCCCCTAATGCCAACGCTTTCGCTCGGTTATCTTCACTCATCAGTGATGAGAACATCAAAATCGGCATCTGACTGTAGGCTTCTGTATCTCGCAATCGCTTAACAAGGTGCATGCCATCCATACGAGGCATTTCTACGTCTGTAACCACAGCATCAAGCAGTTCCTTAATCGGGAGATTCTCTTCCTTGGCAACGTCTATCAAGTTCATTAACTTCTCGTACGCTTCCCCACCATCTTTACAAGTGATCACGTTGTAACCTGCTGATGCCAACGTATCTTGAATCAAAGAGCGGATAAATGCCGAGTCATCCACAACCATGACGGTTTTTGCATTACGCTTACTGACCATACGTTGGTTTAGGTCTACCGATTTATCCCCTTTCACATCGTATTTTTCCATGCTCAACTCAGGGTTGATGTCAGCAATGATCTTTTCAAAGTCGAGGATCATGATTAAGTTGCCATCCTTACGAACCACCGCCACCACACAGTCTTGTTCTCCCGCTTCTAGAAACTGGCTTGGCGATTCCACATCATTCCAAGAAATACGGTGAATACGTGAAATGCTATCGATCAAGAAACCATTGGTCATCTTGTTAAAGTCCGTGACGATAACAAACTTTCGATCTAGATCGCGTCGCGTCGGTACACCTAACCAACCCGCAAGATCCACCAAAGGAGTTAAGACTTCACGAGAAGAAAATACACCAATCATGTGCGGTTGAGCATTGGGATAATCAGTAGTTTCTGGTACACGGATCACCTCGCGGACTTTAGCCACGTTAATGCCGTAATAACATGTTTTTGTACTACCATCTGGTAGTTGTTTTTCTAAATGGAACTCAATGATTTCTAACTCATTTGTGCCACTTTCAGTCAAAATACTACTGGTTACGTTGTTCATAAACCCAATTATCCAAAATACGCATCAATAACGACTGATGCACGCCCGCGGTAAGCAATCCAAAGGCAAAAAATCTAAGTGTCTTGTTGTAATGGCTGTAATGAAATTTGTAAATAAACCAATCGATACGTATCTCACATTTTTATAACAAACGCTAAATTCTTCTGATTTATGAACAAATAATATTCACCAATCCACTAATACTATTCGTCGTGCCTAGGTTAGCGACCACAAGAACAAAAAGTTTAGGAGAATTTAATGGCTTTTAATCACCGTCTCTTGCTGCACACGATGACGCTCTCCATACACGCCCTCTTCTGTTCTCACGCCACAACTGATAATCATCGTTATTTGGTCGCTGTCTCGCAGATCTAATAGTGCTTTTACGCGTTTAGAGTCAAAGCCCTCCATAGGGCATGTGTCGTAGCCTTTATCTCGCATCGCGTACATAAATGTCATCGCCGCCAGTGAAACGCTTTTATGTAGGCACACTCGTACATCCGATTTGCTCACCTCACGTACCATAGGTTTATTGCGCCCTAGCCACTCACTGTAGGCTTTTCGAAACAACCCACGCAAACCAAACTTATCGTTGTTGTAAACCAACGGGATAAGTTTCTCGTAATACTTTAGAGCGCGTTTCGCCGCAGCGTCGTCACGGCCCTCAAAAGCCTGACGCACAGTCTCTGCGTTGCGCTTAGCGCGCTCTTTCCAGTTATGCGTTGTTGCCACAAATACGACCAGCTCATTGGCTGTTTTTGCCGCATTCTGACCCATGCAATATTCTGCAAGCTTGCTTCGCTTCTCAGGTGAAATCACACGATGAAATTCCCACATTTGCATGTTACTGCTGTTTGGGCTGAGCGTCGTTAACTCAAGAGCGTGAGCGACATCATCATGATTAAAATCCGCATTCTCATCATATTTGCGAATGGAGCGACGAGACTGAACGATAGACTCAAAAGAAGACATCATAACTTACCTAAACTATTCAAATAGGCACGATCTTTACTTATTGAAAAGCGTGGCGCAAGCGGTTCCAGCCACGTAGAGCCATTATCGACCGCTATTTCTGCCCAGAATCATTTAATTTGAACACCGTCACTTATAGAAAAGTGATAAACTAATGACAATACACAGTTTCACTCTTTGGGCACACCATCTAGAACAACCCAAAGATCACAGATTGAAGCGAGTCAATGTGTGCAACAGCACAGGCAAGTATAAGCACTTCAATCAATGAATTAAGGTAAACACGTAAAAATGATTAACAACTCAATCCAGTGGTTCCCTGGTCACATGCATAAAGCACAAAAGGAGATTGCCGAAGCGATCCCGCAAATCGATGTGATCATCGAGGTACTTGATGCACGTATTCCATTCAGTAGCGAAAACCCTATGATTTCGAAACTACGTGGTGATAAACCCGTCGTAAAAGTACTGAATAAACGAGACCTAGCTGATCCTGAGCTCACCCAAGTATGGATTGAGCACCTTGAAAAAGAGCAGAATGTAAAAGCAATGGCGATCACAACGTCAGAAACGAGTGAAGTTCACAAAATTATGGAGCTTTGCCGTAAACTCGCACCCCACCGTGAAGAAGTTGGTAAAAACATTCGCACCATGATCATGGGTATTCCAAACGTAGGTAAATCCACGATCATCAATACACTTGCGGGTCGCACTATCGCAGTTACGGGTAACCAACCTGCGGTGACACGTCGTCAGCAACGTATCAATCTACAAAACGGCATTGTTTTATCTGATACTCCAGGGATTTTGTGGCCAAAAGTTGAAAACCCGCACAGTGGCTTCCGCTTGGCAGCGACAGGGGCAGTAAAAGACACGGCAATGGAATACGACGAAGTTGCGTTTTATACAATTGAATACTTAGCGGCTCATTACCCTGAGAAGCTAAAAGCACGCTACCAAATGGAAGAACTTCCTGAATCAGACATCGAAATTATGGAAGAGATCGGTCGTCGTCGTGGCGCATTGCGTGCTGGTGGCCGCGTGGACTTGCACAAAGTATCAGAAATTCTTCTACACGAACTGCGTCAAGGTACGCTTGGTCAAATCACACTAGAATTACCTGATATGGTTTCTCAAGAACTCATTGAAGTAGAGCTCGAAACCGCTCGTAAAGAAGAAGAAAAAGCAAAACGTAAAGAAGAACGTCGTAAGCGTTACCTACGTAATAAACGATAAATTTTGTTTTCTATCTTCCCTGAAGGCGCAGACTATGCGCCTTTTTTATATGCTTAATCCTCATAAATCTTACCTCAACATTTTATAAAAACGCGTGATTATTAGTGGTTTCCTGAAAAATTCGTTTGAGTTTCGCATCACATAGACCTACACATGGTAAGACTCTAAAGACGATATCCAACTCACAAATTCTGAGTTTGCAGGCACGTGCAAAGTTATGCAACGTGACTAATGAAAGCTCTCTCATATCCGGCAATATATACCTGTCAGCGCTGGCGTTTTTCTATATTAACGAAGAGAGTTTATTATGAGTCAACAATTGAAATCGAAACCCCTTCCTTCCTTTATCGAGGAACGCCTAGAATTTTACTTTCAAGATTTAATCGAACCAAATACAAACCAGAAGCA
The DNA here is from genome assembly GCF_019670485.1 of Vibrio alfacsensis. Classification (NCBI taxonomy): domain Bacteria; kingdom Pseudomonadati; phylum Pseudomonadota; class Gammaproteobacteria; order Vibrionales; family Vibrionaceae; genus Vibrio; species Vibrio alfacsensis. The sequence continues at coordinate 560,653 of NZ_AP024166.1, read as the reverse complement.
CTTGGTTTTAGGACAGCGACCTCAGGCTGACGCAATAGTCATGCAGAGTAATGACTACCTGTCTCTATCTCATAACCAAGATATTCAGCGAGCGCATCGTGATGCCATTTCAAGCCATGATGACAATGTTGTTATGTCCGCAATTTTCCTTCAAGACGAAACCACTAAACCCGCATTTGAACATCAACTTGCCGAGTATGTTGGTATGGAAAGTTGCCTACTTTCTCAATCAGGTTGGGCCGCAAATATTGGTTTGCTACAGACTATCTGCGCTCCTAACAGCCCAGTCTATATTGATTTTTTTGCTCATATGTCTTTATGGGAAGGTATCCGAGCTGCAGGCGCACAAGCCTTTCCTTTCATGCATAACAATATGAACCACTTACGCAAGCAAGTTGAGCGCCATGGACCGGGCGTCATTGTTGTCGACTCGGTATACAGCACAATAGGCACCATCGCCCCTCTTCGCGACATCTACGAAATGGCGCAAGCGTACGATTGTGCAGTCGTTGTTGATGAATCGCATTCTTTAGGGACTCACGGGCCAAATGGGGAGGGATTGGTAAAAGCATTAGGGCTGACAGAGCACGTGGATTTCATTACTGTCAGTTTAGCGAAGACATTTGCTTATCGCGCCGGAGCGATCCTCGGGCCAAAAAAGTTGGCACAAACACTCCCTTTTGTCGCATACCCAGCAATATTCAGTTCAACTGTACTTCCTCAAGAAATCGTACGTCTTGAGAAAACTCTCGAAGTTATTAAAAAATCTGACGATAAACGAAATCAATTGTTTAACCATGCTAAAGCACTTACGACAGGCTTAAAGCAGATAGGTTTTCATATTCGTAGTGAATCCCAGATAGTTGCGTTGGAATGTGGTAATGAACGAAATACAGAGCGTGTTCGAGATTTTCTTGAAGATAATAACGTATTTGGAGCAGTATTCTGCAGACCAGCCACGGGGCGTAATAAAAATATTATCCGTTTTTCACTGAATGCAGACATGACTCCACAAGATATTGATCATGTTCTAACGGTGTGTCAAAAAGCATTTGATCATCCAGAACTCGAATTCGTTTAAGTCATTCTGAACGTATAAATAGAATCAAAAGAACAAAAGAGCTCCGCAAAATGCAGAGCTCTTTAATGATTGTACTCATTCAGACCTGATCTTACGGTTAGATCCAGTTTGCTATCTTGTCGAAGAGCCTATTCTTATCGGCAGGTTTAACGATAAAGTCTGACATGCCGGATGAACCAATTTTGTCTAATGTAATAGATGAACTGTCTCCCGTATGAGCAATAATCGGGATAGTAGAGTAAGCCTTATTGGCACTTCTAATTCGCCTTGACGTTTCGACTCCATCCATAACGGGCATCTCAATATCCATTAAAATCAGGTCTATTTCATTATTGTCGAGAGCATTTAGTGCCTGTTGACCGTCTTCTTTTTGAATAACCTCAAACCCCTGTTTTTCTAACAAAATTGAAGTGAATTTACGTAGGGATTCATTATCATCAACCACCATAATCGTTCTTTTATTTAGAACGTCTAGAGGTTTCGCTGACATTGCCGGTACAACATAATGCGCGTCAAATAGAAGGCGTTCCAGCGTTGTTCGTGTGTTTAATAACCATGCCTGTGTTTCCATCCAAATTGGCTGAAATTCCGTGTTTTGAGAACGTCGTATTGGATGCCTCTCAAATAAAAACGTTAACCTTGCTTCTGTAAACGACAAAAGCGATTCAATCTTATCAAATTGATTTGCTCTAAAGTCGAGACTTTCCATATCAACAAGGACTAAATCAAATTCAAACTCATACTCTTTTTTCTTGAGAACTGAGTTTACGTCGAGAACCTCCAATCCAAAGCCCATTAAACGAGCAGTTTCAGACACTTTGTTTATCAGTATGTCTTGGTCACTGACAAACAACACGGATTTTAACTTCATCAACTCACGTTTAATTTCTTTCACTTCTATCGAAGCGATCGCTGGAAACGTCATGGTAAATTGTGACCATTCTCCAAGCTCAGAAACACATTTGATGTCTCCGCCAAATGAGCGCATCACTTTTTTACAAAAAGGTAGCCCTAATCCGTAGCTGCCCGATTTACCGGTCGTATAAAAGTCTTGGAATATGCTTTGTAATACATCACGAGCGATTCCCGCGCCGTTATCTGTGACCACAATTTGGTTAGTTTCATCATCACTATACATCGAAACATGAATATGAAAATCTTCCGAATTACGGTGATAAAACGCATTTTTGAACAAATTGTAAATCACGTATTTCAATAAAGTATCACTACCAAAAAAATTGAAATCACTGCGTACATCTAATGAAATAGCTAAGCGATCGTTACTCCGTTTGTAACTGAAGCTCTCTATGGCACTTTCCACCACAGCTTGTGCAGAATGCTTTTGAAAAGTGGAACGAGAAACTCTGTTTTCATCAATCGATGTAAGAAGCAAATCAATGGTTTCATTTCCAGAATGAATAATGGCCATTGCGTCATCACTCACTTCTCGCAATAACCGGACATCCTCTTCACTCAGTGTATATTGTTCTTTTCTCTCTTCTTTTAGACTTGGTAAAATCGAACGAATTACGTCAATTGACGTTAATAAACCACTTAGCGGATTTCGCATTTCATGTGCGATTCCAGCACCAAATGACTTCGCGAGTGACACTTTCGCTTCGTGCTCTACCTGATTGCGGAAATAGAATAAATTGCCAAAAAGATAGATGAACAAAAAGATAGGTACGTGCGTCCAATCCATCGTGAGTTCAAGATGGAATCCTTGTGCTATCCAAGCGAAGAATGTTGCAAGTCCAATACCTGCAAACGTCTGAGCGAACATAACCCAAGTAATATGAACGAGCAGAATGTGAAGGAAAATCGCAGACATAAACGACATCACCCATACATTCGACCAGTTGTTCATCAACAACATATAGAAGAAGAAACAAGGCAAGCAGAGCGTGATGGCAACTTGATAATAAGCAGGCAAAAACTTGCGCCATTCAAACGGCACACGGCTACGATAAATAATACCAAAAAACAACATCGAGCAGAGCAAGCGAAGTGGTAGATTTTCGTAGGGTTGAGGGAACATGAATGCCCAAACCACATAGTAAATCGGAAAACCTACAAAGCCCATCCACCCCACGAGAGAGAGGTTCGGTTCTGCATACTGATAAACCTTACGAATCGCTTCCATATATTTGATCTACTAAGCCTAGCTTTAACTGAACGGGTACTTTCTGTACTTATGCTATTTAAATAATTTTTGCTATTTAAATAATTTTGCCATCTAAGTAACCTTAAGTTAGATGGGGTTTTCTAATTATATATTACTAAAAGCGTTTAAGAGTGAGAAAAAAATGAAAACAACTTCGTTATCATTAACATAAAACCAACCAATGCCTTTACGATACCGTTCACCATCGCTGCACGTTCATATACTGACATCACACGCCTCAACTTTTCGTACTGCGACTACGGTTTCTTTTTACAACTTATCAGACGATAGCACATATGCAAACAATAGCATTGCATAATGTCGTGTTTGAGAGATAACGGAAAACTGGTAGGAGGTATGAGCAGATTCTTTAGCTTGTAACTGGCCTAAGGAGAGCACAGATAAAGAGCAACAAACAAGCTGCTCTTTTTGAAAGGGACTATTTGAGACTTTGTTTATGTGTACTAATACAGTTTATGAATAGATAGTGCTTTCTTCAATGCCACTAACCAGTGACTGCGCATTTGACCAACGAAAAACCTTTTCTATTGCTTCTCGACCTTCAGGGGTTTTCCAATGTCGTTCAATGCATTCCTGTCCGCCAATGTGTTTATAGAACTCAATCGCTTGATCGTTCTTTGCCACGACTTCCAGATAAAGTCCCAAATCTTTAAAATACTGTTGTTGCCACTCAGCGACCGCGAGTAATAGCTGCTTACCTATGCCTCGGCCACGATAACTGTCATCGACATGCAGCGCTTCGATGAAGCTCCCTCGCTCAAAATCATGATTGCCAAATACACAAACAAAACCGAGAAGAAGCCCGCCCTCTTCCGCTAATACGATATTTTGATTAAATGGCGGATTGGTCAAACGCGTCTGCCAAATAAGTAGTTTGTCATCGAACGCCTCACTTTCGAGATAAGCATCGCTTAGAATTTCTCGGTAATGACGCTTCCAACTTTCTGCATGTAGGCATGCAATGCGTTCATAATCCTTATATTCCGCTTGTCGTAATTCCATTACGTATTCCTATATTCTTCTATTTATCCTTTTCGCAAGCAACAGCAACATTAATCTCTATATTTAATCAAATTAATGGTAGATATCTTACACATCAAACTGCACTTCACCGTTTAATACTACTCACTTATCAATTAAAAGCAAAATATCCGTCTCACATTCCTTATCTGAAAATGCCTAAATTGTAACAGTTTGCCAACTCGAGTTTGACTTACACGTGTGCGCTGATATTCTGGCGAACAGTTGTTAGCTCAAATTTGGATGCATATTGTGAATCAAACGAAACCACCTCTCATCTGGTTGAATATCTTTATCTTTTCATCCAGTTTTATCCTTACTTTTGTTGTCTTACCTTGGTATGCCTATCACTATGGGTTGGGCTGGGAACACCTAATTTGGGGTGTCATCGCTTTTAGCTTTACCAATCTCTGTATCACTGCGGGGTATCACCGTCTTTGGAGCCATAAAACCTATGAAGCTCATCCTGCTTTACGTCTTATTTTTGCTATCGGCGGGGCATTCTCTCTACAAAACAGCGCAATACACTGGTCGTCTGATCACCGCGTTCACCATAAGCATGTTGATGATAATGACAAAGACCCTTATTCAGCCAAACGTGGGTTCTGGTATTCTCATATTGGTTGGATGCTTCGTGATTACAACAAATCAAGCGAGAATGAATACACCAACTGCCGAGACTTAAAGCGTGACAACATTGCCATGTGGCAGCACAAATATTATGTACCTTTGGCGATCGTAACCAATATTGGTTTTCCTCTTGGGCTTGGCCTGATTTACGGGGATATATTGGGTATGTTCCTTATTGTTGGTGCTGCACGCCTATTCTTAAGCCACCACACAACTTTCTTCATTAACTCACTGGCACATGTTTGGGGTAAGCAAACCTTTACTGACAAAAATACAGCACGTGATAATGGCATTCTGGCTTTCTTTACGTTTGGTGAGGGCTATCATAACTTCCATCACATTTTTGAGAATGACTACCGCAACGGTGTCTATTGGTGGCATTACGATCCAACCAAATGGTTGATCAAAGGTTGTTCATGGTTTGGCTTGACCTCAAAACTGCGCACCACCTCAACGTTTCGTATAGAAAAAGCCCGTGCGACACAACTATTGAAAAAAGCAAAAGAAAAGCTGGAAACCAAGCCAAATAGTCAATCTATCCGTGACCAGTTACAGAGTGAGTTTGATGCGCTCGTGCACCATATGCAAGAGTATTACGAAGCTCGAAAAGAGATCCTAGGGGTGAAAACAGCGACCGTCGTGAAAAAATACGAAAAGTCCATCTCTACGATTAGGTATCAACAAATCAAAGAAGAGTTTGAGCGACAACAACGTAGTTGGAATCTTTTAGTACGCCGCTACGCGTAACGCATAACTTGCGCTTCAATACAAGTTGATCAAAACAAAGGCTCCGTAATTCGGAGCTTTTTTGTACAACAACACCTCTTTAGCGTGATCCAGCTCGAACTATTATTTTTCTCACTTTTTAATCATTTTGCATGATTTTTATTCAGTCAATTGTTCGTATTTTCGTTTCTTTAAACTCAATAAAACCAATACTTAACAGCTAAAAAACGTAATTTACACAATATAATTCAGCACATTTATTTATTAATCTATTATTTGTTTTAGATCATGCTAGTCCTAATTTAGTCTCGTGCCACAGGCAATAATTATGTAAATTCCATGAAACAAACTGACACAGTTTATTTCATTTTTTCATAATTTCGGAGACAACCCTATGTTAGAGCTCTTAATTGGCTTGGTCGTAACCATTGCTGTGGGTTATTTCATCGTCAAAGGCTACAAAGCTGCTGGCGTGTTATTAACCGCAGGTATTGGCTTACTTCTTATGACTGGTATTCTTGGCCATGACGTTCTGCCATCAAAAATAACCTCAACGGGTAATATGGTGACGGACGCGCTAGAGTACGTAAAATACATGCTTCAATACCGCGGCGGTGGTCTAGGTATGCAAATCATGCTGCTTTGTGGCTTTGCGTCTTATATGACACACATTGGCGCAAACAACGTGGTAGTAAAACAGTTCTCTAAACCGCTTTCTGTTATCAAGTCTCCTTATGTCCTTTTGGTAGCGGCTTACATTGTGGCATGTTTGATGTCTCTTGCAGTGAGTTCAGCAACGGGTCTGGGTGTGTTATTGATGGCAACCCTATTCCCTATGATGACCGCGATGGGTATCTCTCGCCCTGCAGCGGTAGCAGTATGTGCATCACCAGCAGCAATCATTCTTTCACCAACTTCTGGCGACGTGGTTATCGCCGCAGAAAAATCAGGCCTTGCATTAGATGTATTCGCAGTTCAAACCGTACTACCAGTTTCCATCAGTGCAATCATCGTGATGGCAGCAGCGGCTTTCTTTTGGAACAAATACCTAGATAAGAAAGACAACACGCCAATGGAAAAAATTGATGTCTCTGAAATCAAAGCCGATGCGCCTGCGTTTTACGCGGTTCTTCCTTTTCTACCAATCATCGGTGTATTCCTATTCAACGGTCGTACCATTCCGGGCCTAACTCTGGATATCTACACGATTGTAGTTGGCTCTATTTTCTTAGGCGCGTTAATTAACTATGTCGTACACAAATTCGACGGTAAGAAAGCGCTTGAGGATCTCGACTCTTGTTATGCAGGTATGGCAGATGCTTTTAAAGGCGTAGTAATGCTACTGGTTGCGGCTGGTGTGTTTGCACAAGGCTTAATGTCTATTGGTGCTATCGACAACCTACTTCACCTAGCGGATAACGCAGGTGCGGGTGGTGTAGCTCTTATGCTTATTCTCACTGGCCTAACTGTTGCAGCGGCTATCGCGACGGGTTCTGGTAACGCACCATTCTATGCGTTCGTAGAACTCGCACCTTCATTAGCAGCTAAGATGGGCCTCAACCCTGCATTTCTTATCATCCCAATGCTACAAGCATCTAACCTAGGTCGTACTATCTCACCAGTATCTGGCGTAATCGTCGCGACTTCTGGTATGGCAAATATCAGCCCGTTTGAAGTAGTGAAACGTACGTCAGTACCAGTACTAGCCGGTCTGATTACCGTGATCGTCGGGACGATGATTCTTGTGCCTATGTCTGCTTAGGGCTTATGTCAGATTAGTTCCTGTGGCAGCTTAGTACACAGATGAAACTCAAAAAAAACGCCAGCGATCATCGCTGGCGTTTCTGTATCCGCTCAAAAACAAACTGTATTAATAACTACGCAGCCGCAGTTTTAAAACGCTCTGGAACTTTGGTAATACTTTGACGGTATGTGAACCACAAGTAGGTTACGGCTAGTGAGAAGAACATGTAAGACAAAGCAAACACAATTGGAGATGTAATCAACTCCGCAGACATTCCCCACATAACGCCCACAACCGTAATCGTCAGTTTAGACAACATGCCACAAATCAATAAAAACAAAGCAAGTTGTGGAAAACGCGAACTACGGAATGCGAAGAAGTAGCAACTACCTACTGCAAGTGAGGCAATAGAAAGGCCGAGCATGAATGAATGGATGTGATCTGCTGACGCGACACCTGCAGAAACAGAAGCCATAAGTAATAGGAACAATTTCATAAATCACCTCACTAGAACTAAAGAAAAGCATCCTTTCATTAATGAAAACTCATTTTGCGCCCTATTTTGCTTATCTATTTAGCAAATACAAGCACAATTTTTGCTCGTTCCCTGTCTGTTTTTCATTTCTGATTTGAGTTATTACAAGCGGTTAACATTATCAAATTTATAAACCCTTTATATCCTGCACTTACAAAAAACGAACTCTATTTCCGTTAGTTTCGTTACAAGAAATTAACACTCAAACATTTTGAAACTTTTTATTTAAACTGTGAACCAGACACTCACATCAATCTATCCACCTTGTTTCGTTTAGATTCTCATTACCAAACCAACGCTTCTTTACGTCAGATCAACATTTTGCGCACACCAAACACAAGACGATTACAATTGTTTTTAATATTTCAAATTAATTTTGGATTTAGGGGTAAAAAGAGATTCCAATCACACATTTATTGGTTATAATCCGCGCTCATTACGTTATGTGTTGAAAAACGCAAACTTATTTTGAGCAAACCCTATCTTTAAACCGAACCCTCTTTGCTAATCGCCAAGAGGTATTACTGAGAACAAAAATGAGCAAGATTGATAAAGCTATGCGCATCCTGCTAGCAGGATTCTGTATCAACCTTTGTCTTGGCATCCTGTATGCTTGGAGTGTATTCAACAAAGCACTAGTGACTGAATCAGGCTGGAGCGCGGCAGAAGCATCTGCACCTTACGCGACTGCAACGATTACTTTCTCTATCTGTCTTCTTGTTGCGGGTATCCTTCAAGACCGTATGGGTCCACGTTTGATCCTTATCCTAGGTACCGTTCTAACTGGTCTAGGCATGATCGCGTCTGGTTTTGTTAACTCACCACTAATGCTGAACATCACTTTCGGTGTGATCACTGGTGCAGGTATCGGTTTTGGTTACGCGTGTCTTTCTCCATCAGCAATGAAGTGGTTCCACGCATCTAAGAAAGGTATGGTTAACGGCATTATCGCAGCGGGTTTTGGTCTAGCAGCGATCTACCTAGCTCCGGTAACTTCTGCTCTTATTAACAGCATGGGCATCCAAACTAGCTTCATGATTCTTGGTGTTGGTATCCTTGTAATCGCTGTACCGCTAGCGGCAACGATTAACAACCCACCTGCGGGTTACACGCCGGAAGAACCTAAAGTTAAAGAAGGCCAAGCACCTAAAGTTGTTAAAAAGTCTGACGACCTTTCTTGGAAAGCAATGCTAAAAACGCCACAGTTCTACTCACTATGGATCATGTACGCGTTCGCTGCTTCTGTTGGTCTAATGATCATCGGTAACATCACAACTATCGCAAGTGTTCAAGCGAACCTACCAAACGCAGTTTACCTAGCGTCTCTACTTGCGATCTTCAACTCAGGTGGTCGTGTTGCTGCAGGTATGCTTGCTGACAAAATCGGTGGTGTACGTACTCTTCTTCTAGCGTTTGTTCTTCAGGGCATCAACATGGTTCTGTTCGCAACGTTCAACACTGAGTTCACGCTAATCATCGGTACAGCAATCGCAGCTGTAGGTTACGGTACGCTTCTAGCGGTATTCCCTACTCTAACGGCTGAATTCTACGGTCTTAAGAACTACGGTACAAACTACGGCGTGCTTTACACGGCATGGGGTATCGGTGGCGCAATCGGCGCGGCAGTGGTTGGTTTCTCAATGACAAACGGTGAAGGCTACACACTAGCTTACACTATCTCTGCAGCAATGATGGCAGTGTGTATCGTACTAGCGTTCATCACTAAGCCGCTAACTGAAGCGAAAGTAGCGCAACTGAAAAACGCTTAATCGCCAGTCCAGTTCTATTTCTCTAATAGATCTGCAGAAATTGATTCGAAAAAGGCTTAACCTATGGGTTAAGCCTTTTTTATTGTTAGTTGGTTATGGAAAACACCGTCGAACTCGCGCCTGATTACTATCTCGATAACTTCGTTAAGCTCACACAGCACGCTACCCTGTGGTACAGCGATTTACTTAGCCCAGATGAACACCAATGGCTGTCCGTGTTTGAGAGCTTAAGTAAACCTGCACAGTGCCTTCTTGTGCGTCTATACAGCCGTAAAGGGTGCTGGTTTCGCAGCGACAAACTCAACTATCAAGAAATCGAGAACATCCAGTCTGCGTTAGATGAATTAGCAGTTCATGGCTTTGTCTCGCTCTCCCCTAACCTAACAGTACAAGAATTAGCAGTAAACTTACTGACAAAACCGGAGATCTTAACGCTCTACCCTCAGCACCCTAAATCTCTCAAGAAAGAGGCATTAGTAGCATGCCTGATTGAAGAGAGCTTTGAGCTATTTGAGGCTCTGGATTTCACGGTGATTAAGCTTAACTCCGCACACATGATTGATGTTTTGCTGACGCTGTTTTTCGCCAATACCCATCAAGATCTCAGCCAGTTCGTGCTCGACGATTTAGGCTTACACCAATTCGAACAATACCAGTTAAGTAAAGCCCGTCGATTCTTTGAGTGCAGAGAACAAATCGATCGCCTTATTGAACTCAGCCAACTCTCCAACCTCTATTGGCAGTGCGACAGAAAGCAAAAGGCCAACCTCGATATGCTAATCAAAGCGATGCCCGATCGCGTCGAGCATGATTACGTCGACCGTAAACGCGAACACATGATTAACGACATTGCCCGTGATTACGAACGCATAAACGAACTTGAGATGGCAATTGCGCTGTTTGAGACGACCACACTCGCGCCAAGCCGAGAGCGTCGTGCTCGCATATACGACAAGCTAGAACAAAACGATTCATTTGGTGACATTGTCACGGAGATGCTCACCCACCCTATTGATGTCTCTGAGTTTGAGGTGGCACAGAAGCTCGAACAACGCGTTAAACGTAAACAAGGCTTGAAAGTCCCGAGAGCCACCAAGCCCGAGTGCAACGAATACCACATCGAATTGGATCTATCCCAGCAACGTGTTGAGCTGGTAACCAAAGCGCATTTCGAAAGTTTAGGTTGGACCGTTTTCTATTCCGAAAATACCCTGCTCAATAACTTATTAGGTTTAGCCTTGTGGGATGCGATATTTGCACCAATAGAAGGCGCATTCATTAACGCTTATCAGCATCGACCATTGGATTTGTATCACGCCGATTTTGCCGATAAAAGAAAGCAGCTTATCGACAATGCGCTTGAGCAGATTCGACAAGGAAATACGCAAGCACTGCTTGATACATACAGAGATAAAGTTGGGATCAGTAATCCCTTCGTCAGTTGGACATACGTAAACGAAGAGTTATTAACCCTAGCACTTAAACTCATCCCTAATAAACTACTGGTAGAGCTGTTTAATGTGCAGTTAAATGACCTAAAGCTCTACCGGAACGGCATGCCGGATTTGATCGCATTTAAAGATGAGAAGTTTGAATGGATAGAAGTGAAAGGCCCAGGCGATAAAATCCAAGATAACCAATGGCGTTGGATCAAGGAGTTCAATCGCCTCAATATTCCATTTTCGGTGTGTTACGTTAAAGCAAAAGATTCAAAATAAGGTTAGCGATTTACTTTGGCGTTCTTCTGCCCTTTTTTCTCTCTCAATTGTTCAATTACGTAACTTGGGGCGACTTTCTCTAGTTCGCCCAAGCACTCATCTGTTTTCGGATTGTCGTAACGAACATAAATGTCGCAAACCGCATAAAGCTGTTCCGGCGCACCAGAGATTAGATACGCTTGCTCAAAAGACTTCACCGACTTGTCTAAGTTGTGGTCTTCTTGCAGTACACCATTAAGATACCAGTAATAGCTGTTATCTTTCGCTATGTTGGCTGCTTTTTCGATTTCTGTTGCGGCATTCTTTTTATCATCTAAACGCACCAACGTCAGCGCTTTCGAATAATACAGAGACGCATTATCAGGATGAAGTTGAAGTGCAGAATCCAATGTATTCACTGCATCTGCATCGCGTTGCTGCGCGCGGTAGTTGTCTGCCAAGCTTAACCAGATTTGTGGATTTTCAGGTTGATTGGTCACCAACGTTTGATAGATTTTATCCGCTTTATCCCATTCATGATGCCAACGATACACATCTGCCAATAGCAGTTTAGAGCCGTTACCCTTCTTGTTGTCTAGATAGCTGATCAGTTCAGCAACCGGGGCTTCAAGCGTTTGTTGTTGATTGCTGCTGATATTAGAAAAATCACGCACTAAGTTGGTTGCTGCGGTAAAGCGAACCATGGCTTCTGGGTCACTCAATAATGGTTCAATCATGCGCCAGCGATGCTCAATCGTGTAAGGTTCTGCACCAACAATGGCCGCTTCACGAATCGCGGGGTCTTGATCTTGTAGACTGCGCGCAACCGCCACCAATGCGTTTTGACTTGGGTAATTCGTCAGTTCACGTAGTGCTTCAATGCGCTTTTCTACTGGCAGTTTCACATCTTGGGCTTGATAAGACCATTTTGCCACCAGTTGCTGTGGCGTCATTTGTGCAGTGTTAACTTCTTGACCACTCGTTACGCTCGCTGAAGAGACTTGGTCTGGTGCAAGCAAAGTTTCATCCTGTGCAACAACAGATTGGCTTGCAGTTACGCTTAATGCGATGGCTAACAGTGTTTTTGAGAATGCCATATCAACCCCTTTAAAATTTGGTTTCGAATACAGAACGCTTCGTCGCTTGTTGGCGTAACACTGCATCACTGTATTTGCCATGTGCGACAGGGTTACCCGTTGCACGAAGAATGTATGCCATTGCCTTATCAGCATGAGAGAAGAACTTTTTCCAACCTGCGCAAAGGTAGTTCAAACCTGGTTCACCATCTTTGGTGCGAATGAAACGATTTTTCGGACACTCACCGTAACAAGCAAATTGGTAATCACACTGTTGGCATTGCTTGGTTAACGAACGGGTCTTGGCAAAGCCAAACTTTTGCTGCTCAGGACCATAGGCCAATGTACCCAATTTTTCGTGGTGAATATTGCCAATTTTGTATTCTGGGTAAACGTAGTGATCACACGTGAAGACATCACCGTTTGGTTCCATTGCCAAGCCTTTGCCGCAAATCTCGCCTAGTGTGCAAAGTGGGTTTTTACGCCCCATCCAAGTCTCAACACTCGCTTCGAAGTACTGAACAAACACCTTGCCAATGTCATGCTGAATCCACTCATCAAAAATCGCAATAAGGAAGTTACCCCACGCCTCGTCTGCCACACACCATGGCTCAACTACTGAGTCCTTGTGACCAGGAATAAGGCGCTTGTCGCCTTGTTTTAGCTGCTCTTGCGGCTCCCATGTTTGAGGTGCGGTAGTACGGAACGTTTTCTGTTCCACGATGGGAATAAACTGCATTTGTGGAGAACGCACTTCATCGCGCAGGAATCGGTAGACCTCAAGAGGATTGCGGCTGGTTAAGTTGTTTACACAAGTCAGCGTTGCGAACTTCACTTCGTGTTTGTGCAGCAGTTCAACAGCCTTCATCACCTGATTAAACGTACCACGACCTGCGCGGTTGGTTCGGTAACCGTTGTGCATCATTTCTGGCCCGTCGATACTCAAACCGACCAAGAAATTGTTGGCTTTCAGAAACGTACACCAATCATCGTTCAGCAACGTACCATTGGTTTGTAAATCGTTAGAAATAACCACGCCTTCGGGTTTGTACTTAGATTGGAACTCGACGATCTGTTTAAAGTAATCCAAGCCCAACATCGTTGGTTCCCCCCCCTGCCAAGAGAAGATGATTTCCGGCGTGTTCTGTCCTTCAATGTATTGACGAATGTAGGTCTCTAAGGTCTCTTCATCCATCACTGGCGTGCAGCCTTTTTTGTACTCAAGTAAGTCCTGTTTGCTGAGATAGTAACAGTAAGTGCAATCGATATTACAGGCCGCCCCAATAGGCTTTGCCATGACATGTAAACGCTTAGAGGCTTTACCGTTGAACTGAGGACCTTGAGTAATGTGCATACGTCACCTTTTTCGTTATGAAATGCAGATGAGAACACGAACAAGCACGGTATTCTCACTTTGATGACTTAATCATAAATCTCATTAATACAAGAGGCTTGTTATACCGTGTATAACCTTTTTTCATAGCGTTTATTGCTAATCTTTATCGTGAATTTTTTGGCGAGAAACCATCGATGAAATCATTTAAAAGCAAATCGTTATCCGTACTTTCCATTCTATCATTCAGCGTATTAATGAGTGGTTGTGCGACTCAAGCTCCTCATCCAATCGCGCTGAATATTGACCAAGATATGGTGTTGGTTGAAGGCGGTTCATTTGTCATGGGATCAGACAGCCCCTCCGCCAAGAAAGCTGAAACTCCAGCACGCAAAGTGACTGTCGATGGCTTTTACATTTCTAAATTCGAAGTCACTCAAGCGTTGTTTGAATCGGTTATGGGATCATCAATGAGCTACTTCCAAGGCGCAGAGATTCCGGTTAATAACTTGAGTTGGCAACAGGCGAATTACTTCATCGAGAAGCTAAACGAGCTGACAAGTGAACAATATCGCCTGCCAACTGAAGCTGAATGGGAGTTTGCAGCCAAAGGCGGTAACAAGAGCCAAGGCTTTACTTACGCAGGCTCAGACGATATTGCAGACGTTGCTTGGTTCGCCGATAACTCAAAAAATCGCGCACATCCAGTGGGACAAAAGCAACCTAACGAGCTTGGCCTTTATGATATGACAGGCAACGTTGGCGAGTTTGTGATTGATTCGTTCGATGACACTTTCTATCGCTATGGGCCAACTGATAACCCAAACAACGCAAAAAATGAACAATCTGGCTTAGCACATAAGGCCGTTCGCGGTGGCAGTTTTGCCTATGATTCTGATGAATCAGAGAATTTCCGTCGAGACTTTGCAAGCCAGTCTATAATTATGTCGGACATGGGTCTTCGCCTTGCGAAAGATGCGGATTAAACGACATTTACGCATGAGAAGCGACATTAACGTTATTGCCCCTTTGCGTATTCTTAACAAATAACACGTCTCTGGCTAGGAGAATGGTTAGGGAAAGAGGCCTAAACTGCGTTGTTCTCATTAATATTTAACCTCACATGCATTCAAGTAATGCATACATGCTAAGGTAAATAACAACATGAAAAAACACATCTGTGCCATTGCAGTCTTATCAGGTCTATCGTTTTCAGCGATGGCTTTAGATTGCGACCCTAATTTGCTGCCATCTTGGAAAGACGGCACGAGTAAAACCGCAATAATGAATTATGTCGAGCAGTCAACGGACACGTCAAAAAATACGTTTATACCTGAACCCGACCGTATCGCCGTATTTGATAATGACGGCACCTTATGGTCTGAAAAGCCTTATTACTACCAGCTTGCCTACGCGCTAGATGAAATCAAAGTCTTAGCAAAAGATCATCCTGAATGGAAAACCACCGAACCGTTTAAATCTGTTCTAAACGATGATATAGAGAATATATTTAAAGGCGGTGACGAAGCGCTGCTAGAAATTGTAACAGCAACGCATAGCGGCATGACCGTTGAAGAATACCAAAACATGGTTGCAGAATGGCTAAAAGCCGCAAAAGACCCACGCTTTGGAAAAGCTTATACAGAGCTGACCTACAAACCAATGCGTGAAATGCTTAGCTATCTACAAGCTCACGGGTTCAAAACTTACATTGTCTCTGGTGGTGGTGTGGACTTTATGCGTGTATGGGCTCCTGATGTCTACAACATTCCTGAAGAGCAAATCATAGGTAGCGCACTAAAGTACAAATACTACTATAACGATGGCAAGCCAACAGTCACCAAACTTGGTGAAATCCTAACCATTGATGATAAAGCAGGTAAAGTTGAGAACATTCAACACATCATTGGCAAGAAGCCAGTGTTAGCGGTGGGTAACTCCGATGGGGACCACGCAATGATGCAATGGGCCACAAGCCAACCTAACTCGATGGCGATGATTGTTCATCATACTGACGCAGAGCGTGAATGGAAATATGACCGAGAATCCAGCGTCGGCCGCTTAGACAAAGCGATGGATGAAGCCAAACAACGCGATAATTGGCACCTGATTGACATGAAAGACGAGTGGTGCACCATTTACTAGTCGGTATTCATTCGATCTTTATCTTCATGAATTTACGCCTCATCTAATAAACTCCCCTCTTTTGGGGAGTTTTTCCTATACTCACCAATTTCTTCACGATCACTTCACACCTCTTCACACACAATGCCCACATCAAAACGAAGAGGTAAAAACAAAAATGAAAAAAACACTCCTAACGATTATTGCTGCTACTTCATTTTCTGCTGCGGCTGCGCCATATGTTGGCTTGGAATACGGTTTCGGCACTACTGACCACGATTTTGAAACAACCTTTAAATCGGATGGTGTCAATCTTAATCCAGAATTGGAAGACGGTATTTTTGGCGGTTTCATTGGCTATCAACTGAATGATGTTTGGGGCATTGAATTGGGTTACAGCCAATTTGATCTAGATGACAGTCGTTCACGATTTGAAAGCTTTGACCCTGCAACCGGAATCAAAAAAGAAATGGAGTGGGATTCATCAATCAAGGCAAAACAAATTACTCTAGCGCCAGTGTTTAACTACGCACTAAACCAAAAATGGTCTGCAAAAGTAAAAGCTGGTTTGACTTACACACAATACGAAGCTCATGCAGGTAAATACTTAGAAACAGAAAATGAGCTAACCGACCATGAAAGCTCAGTTGCACAAGGCCCTGCAATCAAACATGACTCTAACGAACTGGGCGCGATGGTTTCTGTAGGTGCAGAGTACCGAATTTTCCCACAACTCACCATTGGTGCAAATGCAAAATACCAATTGGATAGTTACGCAAATACTGCTTCTATCAATCTAGGTTCTACCTACTACTTCTAAATTAGGAAACCATTGAAATGAAAAAACTGATCGTTATGTCAATGCTAGCACTTGTTTCAGGTTCAGCGCTGGCAGCCTTTAACGGCCCTGACACTGCTGCAATTAGCACAGTTAAAGATGCACAAAATGCCGCAGATGACAGTTACGTATTGCTAACGGGTAACATTGTGCAAGCCTTAGGTGATGAGACATACCTATTCAAAGACGAAACAGGCCAAATTGAAGTCGAGATCGATAATGAAGACTGGCGTGGCCAAGATGTTTCCCCACAAGACAAAGTCGCAATACGTGGTGAAGTCGATTCTGAGTGGACGACAACCCAGATTGATGTGGACACCATTCAAAAACTGTAATGTATGATTTAAGAATGCATTAAGCATCTCTTGATACAGATAGAGCGCCCAAAACTTGAGCGCTCTGTCTGTGTACTCTATCTAAAACTCACTGAGAGTTAACTCACAACTTCCGTAGTGGGTCAGTTTATTCTTTGCGTCACTAGAGCGCTTTCCCTGCTTGCTTGAGTTGAGTTCTCAACCATTGGTGTGCACTTTCATTATGGCGGCTGGAGTGCCAAATAGCGCAAAGGTCATGAACTTTGTCATTAAAAGGCAGTGGAACCGCTTTGATGTTATACGTGTTAGAAAAATGCTGAATGGTCGATAACGGCAACATACCAATGTATTCACTACCATCAATAACCGGCAGCATTTCCATTGCACCAGAGGCACGATACACAATTTTCCGCTGCGCTAAGTCTGCAATATCTTCTTCATTCATCAAGCTTTTACGTGCATGCCAGCGTGACACCACGACATGCTCTTCTTCCAAGAACTGCTCTACCGAACAAGAATCATGAATACGCGGATGATCCATACTGCACACCACCATCAAACGCTCAGAAAACACAGGTTCTAATTTTAAGACTGTTCGACCACGCGGTGGCATATCGATAATCAAATCATATCGTTGTAAGCGCAGGTCACTTTCATAATCTTCCGTAAACAAAGGGTGTACTTCCAGACCTACATTCGGCGCATTTTTTCGGATTTGACGCATCAGTTGAGGCATCAACTCGTAGCTAGCAACCGAGACGCAAGCAATCGAAAAAATACGGTTAGAAACTTTAGGATCGAAACTGCTTGAGGCAGAGAGCGTCGACGTAAAGTTTTTCAGCGCGGCTCCCATGGCTGGATAAATGTCCATCGCGAAACTGGTTGGTTCAACCCCTGAAGTGCTGCGATGAAATAGTGGCTCATCGTCGATATCACGTAGACGTGCCAAAGCTTTGCTGACAGCTGGTTGGCTTATATCTAATCGAGCAGCGGCTTTTGATAAGTTTTGCTCTTCATAGATTGCCACAAAAATAGGAATAAGATTTAAATCGGTGCTCTTCATCTTGTACACATCAAACAGGACATTAGTTTCATTTTAGCTAACAGTTTGATCTTTAACGACTCGGAGCACCGGATTTGAGCGCCGATGCATGTTTTAAGTATTTTTGACCTCGCACTGACGGCGTATTGGACTGATATCTCAGGATTTACCTAAATAAGGTGTCAAAAAGGCGCTGACTTCTTGACCACACAAGCCCACCTCCACTTCAACGCCACCCGCTTTAAGGATATCGATACCGGTACCCGCATTACGTGGGTCTGGATCAAGCATAGCAACCACGACTTTTTTGATGCCGCTCGCCACTAGAGTTTTGGCACAAGCCGGCGTGCGTCCCACAAAAGAACATGGTTCTAACGTAACGTAAGCCGTCACATCAGATACGTCACCTTGATAAGCATTGAGCGCTTCTACTTCAGCATGATTGCCACCAATCGCTTGGGTAAATCCCTCTGATACAATTTGGCCATCTTTCACTAAAACACAACCCACTGGCGGATTTGGTTGGCAATCAGGAAGCGCATTGCGCGACACTTCTAAGGCGCGCTGCATAAATTGTTGGCTCATTAAAAATCCACTACATCAATAAACTGAGCGTCCATATTAACGCTGACGTCTTTGCATTAGCAAATGAACCCACATAAATATGGTGGACCTGAACATATTGACGTTATTTGCTCAACTCTTTCGTTTGGTCAACGTCATCCAGTTTAGGTAATGCTTTAGGGAGCCTAAACTGAAAACGTTTCGACTTCATATTTTTAATGGTTCTCCAAACCGAGTGCATTAATCCTCGATTTTCTTCACCACTCTGTAACTGTCTCGAGCGTTGCTGCCAATCTTTTGAATCATTGGCTTTATTCATTTCTAATAGCCCCGTATTCGCTCTGAGTTGTTGATACAAAATGGCTCTGACTGCTCCCCATTGCTGCGCTTTTATCATTCGATGGAACATCAACCACGGTGGGGTTGGTCGAGTTTGATAATATCGATGAGCGATAAATACAGCGCCGACTATGACAAACAAAGTAACAAACGAACCCACAAGCCATCCAGAATACATTCGGATAAATGAATTCAACGTGTGCTTAGCTTTGAACGTTTTACCTTCCACAATGACCGTTTCAAGTTGCTGATTCTTGCTATTCCACCACTGAAACTGATACTCAGGTAATGCAAACTCACCACCTTGTTGGATAACATACACACTTTCCTCAATACGACTTGATTGATAGTCGCCACGCGTTTGTGTGTCATCCAAACGATTAGGCTGCGGGTACGCTTGATAACTGGCTGTCGATTCACTTGACAAAAGATCTGGCAATAATACCGAAAGACTGTCTTGTGCATTAATCGTGATAGTACGTGTGATGGCATCTCCTACTTTTAAATCATCATTTGACGTTTGCCATTTCTGGTCCACTTCCACGTTAGTTGCAGCAAACCACTGAGATTCCTGATTAAGTAAACCCGACGGCATTGACGCTTCAAACTTGATCGGTTGTGTATAAAGCGTTCCCGATGCCTTTGAGCCATCGGGTGCGGAGACTTCCACGCTCACCGCAATTGGAGGAACGACATACTCGCCAGAAGCTTGAGGATACAACGTAATTTCCCACCGTTGATGCGACCAGGTTTGACCGTCCTTTCGCTCGGTATAATTGGTCGCTAATTGATTGCGCTGCTTCGCAATCACGTTAGGAATTTCTACGCTACCAATACGTGTGCCGCGAGTAAACCAGCGTGGAGTGGCCACATCAATGTACAAGATCACCTGCTCATTCACGCTGAACTTAGCCGCTTCTTTATTATCAGATGTTACGCCTGCTTTCCCAACCCAAGCCAATAATTCAACATCGTTTTCTTGCTTCAAAAACGCTTGGGGATCTTGAGCATTAGCCACACCCCAAAATACCAGCGTACAAACCACTAGAATTGGACTAATAAACTTAGCCAAAGCGTGCTTGCCAAGTTTTATTGCATTCATCATTGTGCTTGGCCCTCTTGTTTTTGATGCGATTCGGTTTGAACAGGCTCTCGCAGCTGTATTTGAAACTTGGCACGTAAGAAATACTTAGGATCGGCTTCGACACGTTTTAGCCATTTATCCGCCAATTCCTGACTACCTAATATTTCATTTGCGTTTAACGTTTCTTTAAGCATTAGCTCTGCAACGGTTTTTTCATCCGCACCATCTGCCGTCCGTGGTTTATCTTGATCCAGTTCAAACGACTCTTCTGGGCCATCCGTCGATCCTGCTTGACTCTCACTGGTACGATTGATCTCTTCAACGATTCCGCCGATCACTTTAAGGTTATGTTCCACATCTGGTCGCAACTTGTCACTTAATGCGTCCTTGTTCGCTAGAGATTGCAATAAGTCACGAGCAGCCAGATATTCGCGTTGGCGAGCAAGTGCACTCGCTGCATTATACAAACCAAAATCTTTTGCCTCTGGCGAAGCGTCGTTTTGCAACGCCAAAAATGCGCCATGCGCTAATTTGTACTCGCCCGCATAATAGTAAGCCACCCCTTTTCTTAGCGGATCGGTATAGTGCTTGGCTGCCTCTAAGTATTCATTTTTATTAAATAGACGTTGCCCCTGCTGGTTGGGAGTTAGCCAAAGATCCCACCACCATTGTGCGGCTTTGTCCCAAGCGGTGACTTCTTGTATTACTTCCGGCTTTTCTGCTTTAAGAGAAATGTTCTCAGCCATTGCTTTTGGCGTCATAAACATCGACGTAGATACCATTACGACCACACACCATTGCACTAACCAACCTTTACGGAACCAAAGCAGCATAATGATGGCAATAGGCAGCAACAGTAGGTATCCCATATCTTTCCATGGCATGGACGACTCTCCGTTTAATTGCATATTGCGTTCAACTAAACGATTCAGTGTTTCAATATCACGATTATCGACGGTCACCTCAACAAGACGTCCCCCCGTTGCGCTGGCTAGATTGTTCAACGAATCCAAATCCACGGGGTTATTAGAAACCATGTCCGAGTTGCCCGCTGCAAGTATCAAAAGCTGATACGGTTTATTTTCAAAGTAACCTTTATACGCCGTGATGGTTGCAGGGTTAACGCCATCTGTGACTAAAAGTACGGTTGAACCTGGCAGACCTTGCAATTGCTGATCAATCAGTGGTAATGCTTTTTCAGCCAACTTACCTTCGACGGGCATAATTTCCGGCGTTATTGCCGCAAGGAAAGGTTCGAATACTTTACTATCTTGCGTGATTGGCATCGCAACGTGCGCTGACCCCGCATAAACCACTAACCCTGTGCTGCCGCCTTTTCTTGCGTCTAACAAATCACGAATTTTCTGCTTAGAGCGTTCAAGTCGGCTAGGTGGTAAATCTTTTTGCAGCATCGAATCATTATTATCCAGAATAACTAACATCGATGCTTTGTCTTCACCAAATGGTGATGCTTGACGTTGCCAGGTTGGCCCTGCACAGATAATGATGGCAATCGACACAATCACCATCAGCAGTTTAAGTGGCAATTGCTTACGCCAGCCGTACTCACCGATCGTCAGTGCTTGGCGTAAATGCTCTGGAAGAATGTCTTTCCAACTTGGTTTGCTTTCTTCTCGCCATCTTAACCACAATAAAAGGAGCATAGGAATAAAAGCGATGAGCCACAGCGGGCGAATAAAGTGGAACTGAGTAAAAAACTGCTCTGCTCCAACCCCAAATAAAGGAGAATCAAACATGGCGCCCTCCTTTTACACTTTCCGTTTGAGCAGAATTACCACTGTTTACCGAAAGGCGACGACGCTTAAATGTCGCCAAGGTGAACGCAGTTAAATACATCGCAACCACCAAAGCCATGAGGTAATGATGCAAACTCTGTTTTGGTCGATATGTTGTGCTTTCATATAACTGCGGCTCTAACTGACCAATTTCATCATAGGCTTTCGCTAATTCATCACGATTGAGGGCTTGAAACGCTTCACCTCCTGATTCTTTTGCTATTCGTTTGATGGTCTCCATATCTAACGCGGTTTCACCCACGGTTTGTGGATCACCCATGGCAATCACGTGGATACGTACGTCTTTGGCTTTCGCTACTTTTGCTGCATCAATCGGCTCGACGAAGCTTCCTGTATCATTTCCATCAGTCAGAACAATCGCGACTTTCTCTTTGCTCTTTTCAACATCAGTACGTGACTTTTCGCTTTGTTCAAACACCTTAATAGCCAAACCTATGGCATCGCCTAAATGAGTGCTCTGCCCTGCCATTGCCACATCCGTTTGGTTAAGGAGCTCTAACCACACTTTTTGATCGGGTGTGAACGGAGTTTGCACAAATGCTGCGTCGCCGAACAAAATCAGACCTAAACGGTCGCCTTTACGCGTTTTGGCAAAGTCGCTCAACACCTCTTTGGCGGCATCAAGACGAGTGATTTTTTCTCCGGTTTTTGATGTGAAATCTTGCTCTGCCATTGAACCTGACAAATCGACCACAACCATGACATCACGCCCCAAACTTTCACGCACCTGTGGCTCGCCAAGTACCGTCGGCTTTGCCATTGCGGTCACAACTAAGAGCCAAGAAATGATAAGCGTCGCGCGTTGCCACCAGCTTGGGGTGAGTTGGCTTGCCCCTTCTGAGGGTGTTTCACCAATGGCATCCACAAGCTGGCGAAAAAACGGCACTTTAATCGCCATTTGTTTGGTTCGATACGCAGGGACAACGTAATACACCACCAAAGGTAACGGTAGAATAATGAACCAAAGTGGATGCTCAAATTCAAAACTGCTCATGCCCAGCCATGAAGTAAGAAGATCACCCATGGCGACCTCCTTTTAATGCACGCGCTTTGTAAGCAAGCGTACGCTTTTCAATATTGTGAGCGTTCTCATCGTGCTCTTTCACCCACTCAGTTGCGTGTTCAAGAAGTTGTAAACGCTCTGTTTTTCCCAGTTCAATACTTGGGTCAACGATACTTTGCAGCCATCGTTTGGAGAGCTCGTCATCAAACATTTTATGCTTGGGGTTAAGCTCATCTAACTGGCGCAGAAACGCGGTATCAAACAAACGAGCATGACGGCTATCGAGATGAATCAATACAATTTTCAAAATCGAGAACAGCGCTTTGGGCATACTCGCGTCATCTGGATTCACGCGAGAAATGGCTTCAATAGCTTCTTTACGATAACGGTTATCCCACCAATGGTGCGCAAGTCGGTAGCCCAGATACATAAGTACAATCGCACCAACGACGGCAAGGATTTTCCAACCTATGGTTTGTGGCACCCAACTGACACTTTCCGGCACGGTAACATCATGAAGTTCGCGCAAAATATAAGTACTTGGAGGCGTATGCAGTTCCGTCATTTATCGACCTCCAATTCGCTTCTGAAATTGAGTAATGTGCTCACCTGTTGTATCGAGTTCAATATGCGGGAGATTTTTGATTGCCATTAGCTGTGCGAGTGACTGACGTTGTAATTGCGCTTTCTCATTAAGGCTTGCGCTCGCCGCGTCAACTTTTGCTTTGCTGTCTAAATTGAGTTGATAACGGCCGTCACCAATCACCCATTTCACTTTCGCCAAATCTTGAGGGAGCGACTGCTCTAGTGGATCGCTCACCATCACCGCGAGAACGTCATTGTGTTGTTGAAGCTGCTTAAGCTGATCAAGGTGGTGCTCTTCGCAATCGCGCCAATCACTGATGAAAATCAGCGTTGATTGTTTTAACTTCATGCGTTTGATTAACTCAATCCATTTGCTGAACGTCACTCTATCTGAATCTAACGAATCCACATTCAAGCGCTGGTTGGCTTGAGAGAGTCGTTTCAGTTGAGCGAGTAGATCGTTTTGCGAACGCTGGGCTTTACTGTGATATAAAGCTGAATCAGATGCGATAACGAAACCCACGCGATCGCCATCTTTTAATACTCGCCAACCACACATAGCAGCGACTTCAGCAGCGACCACAGATTTCATGACCTCGGTCGAGGCAAAAAACATTGCACTGCGTTGGTCTACACAGACAAGCACATTGCGATCTTTTTCTTCGGTGTAACTGCGAACATGAGGTTTGCCGGTACGCATGGTGACTTTCCAATCTAGGTTTCGGATGTCGTCCCCTAGCTGGTAGTGACGCAGTTCTTCAAAGTTCAAACCTCGTCCGCGGAATAATGAGTTATGACGACCTGAAAGCACACTCCCCGCTTTTAAGTGTGGCAGTAGGCTGAACGATTCGGCTTGCGCTTGTAAACGTACTAAGCGGGAGTAGTCACAATACAAACGAGGGTCGAGCCCTTGGGATTGAGGAGCAAGCGTTGGCTTTGCCATAGTCCCTCCTGCTTATCCAATTTCTACGCAATCAAGTAGCTCTTGCACCACACGTTGATGATCAACACCATCTGCAAGTGCATCATATGAGAGTGAAAAGCGGTGACCGAGTACAGATGGCACCATCGCACGGACGTCATCCGGTATGACGTAGTCACGACCTTGTAACCAAGCATAAGCACGTGCGCATTTGTCTAAAGAGATTGAAGCACGAGGGCTTGAACCAATTTCAATCCATTGCTGCAATTGTGAATCTGGGTAACGCTCCGGTTTGCGAGTCGCCATGACTAAAGCCACAATATAGCGTTCAACAAGATCAGAAACCGCGATTGATGGCAACTGACGGCGGGCTTCAAGAACCAGATCGGAAGAAATGTGTTTCGGTGTCACCAATTCACTGCTGATTTCCGACCCCAACTCCTCGCTACGTACAAGACGAATAATGTCTCGCTCTGCATCATCCTCAGGATAATCGACGGTCACTTTCATGATGAAACGGTCCATCTGCGCTTCAGGTAATGGGTAGGTCCCCTCTTGCTCGACTGGATTTTGCGTTGCTAGCACCATAAAAAGATCTGGTAGCACGTGCGTTTTATCACCAACTGTAATCGTTCCCTCTGCCATCGCTTCTAACAGTGCTGCTTGAACTTTCGCTGGCGCACGGTTGACCTCATCAGCCAAAACAATGCTGTTAAAAATAGGGCCTGGTTGAAAATGCAGTTGCGGCTTTCCATCCAGTTCTTGATACACCTCCGTGCCAGTCACATCCGATGGCAACAAATCTGGCGTAAACTGAATTCGACCAAAACTGGTATCAAGCAGATTCGCTAAAGATTTCACTGATCGTGTTTTTGCTGTTCCCGGCAGACCCTCCAGTAACACATGGCCGTTGGTTAATAGTCCAATCACCAAAGCCTGAACCACATGACTTTGTCCGATAACGCTTTTTTCTGTTTGTTCGATTAATTCAATAATAGCTTGTTGTGCGTGGTTCATAACTTTTCCTCGAATATTCAATCTTTTGCTGTATACATCCTACTCACAAGCGTCATAACTATTGGTTATAAACTTCATACCTACTTATTTTGTAACTAGCCAGTTCTTTTCCTTGCCAAGTTCTTTATCTTGCGTTCGTTATTACTGCCCTTAACTGCTCAATAACTTCTGGCGGTGCAAACTCACTAAGCTGCTTAACACATTGCTCAAACGCAAAAGCAATTGAGCCCTGCTTATAATTCCTCGCTAGCACTTCACACTCAGCATAAAGATGTTGTGGATTGCCTCCGACTCGATACGCCGTATTCAAAGCTTTACTTGCCGCCAGTGCATCACTCTTTTCTAACGCGAGTCCATAGACATACCAGTATTGTGGGTTTTCTTGGGCGGTTTCAGCTGCTTGTTTCAAGTATTGGTTTGCTTGAACGCCATCTCCAATACGAAGCCAAGCCAAGCCAGCACTATAAGGTAACGCGCTCGATTTAGGCTGCGCTTCAATCCCTGCTATCAAGGTTTCCAATGCTTTTTTGTCGTTACCTTGTGCACGGTACAAATCCGCTAAGTTAGCGTAGCTGTTTTCAAAATAAGGCTCTATTTCAATGGCTTTGCGGTAAGACATGATGGCTTTGTCTATCTCACCAAGATCTCGATATACATTGGCAAGATTCGTTCGTCCGAAACCGCGATCGGCATTAAAACGTTGGATTTCTATATAATCTTCTAACGGTTCTCTCAGCTTATCGCGTTGAAGTGGATTCATTTCTGAATAATGACGGACTAACGCGCCTGCGGTTTCTGCCCGTACAGATAGCACTGGGTCATCCAAGAGCGATTCAAGGATTTGCCAACGATCGCTAAACTCGTAACCAGACGATCCCTCTATTGCGCCTAAACGAATCATATCGTTTTCATGCTTTACCGCTCTTGCCAACGCGACCAAGGTGTTTTTACCATTATTCCCCCCCATACGTTCCAATGCAGAGGCGCGAATAATGTCACTCAATGAGGCATCTTGTGCTGAATAAGCTAATGCATCCGGCGCGCCACGGTGCCCTATCGAATCCGCGTAAAAGGCAACAGAAAAGTGCTGCTGATTACGGTAGTTGGAATTTGGAAACCACTCGCTGAGTTTTTGGCTCGCCCACTGATTGGTTTCATCTTCGTGGCATGACGTACACACATTGGGAGTATTAATATGCTGACTCAAATCCGGGCGCGGAACATGCCAACTGTGGTCTCGACGGGGATCCACCTGCATATACGTTGTTTCTGGCATGTGGCACGTTGTGCATTTAGATGCTTCGGTATTCGCCTCATGGAAAGTGTGATTCTCGGGCATATACTCAGATCCAATATGACACTGCAGACACACTGCCTCTTCTGGAATCTTCAGTTCTGCTGTATGTGGTTCATGGCAGTTAGTGCAAGTGACCCCTTTCTTTGCCATAGATGATTGTAAGAACGACCCAAAAACGTAATCCTCATCGTAAATTTGCCCGTCGTGATGATAGAGTTCTGGCGTGATTAAGCTCAGGCGATACTTATCAAAAAAAGAACCTTTGATATGATTAGCCGTCTCGTTTAATTGCGTTCGACGACTATGACATTGAGCACATGTATTAACCTGATGGGTTATAGCGATTTCTTTTGGCTGCAGAGTATTATGCCCCTCCTTGTACACCCACTCTTTTACTGCTGTACCTAAATCACGATCAAACCCATAGTGGTTGGTAGAAGCGATCGATTTGCCAGACTGTTCTGCAAGTTTTGCTAACGCTACGTGTTCACTGGCAGGCCCATGGCACGCTTCGCAGCCGACATTAATCTCTGACCAAGTCGTCGAATAGGTATTCGTTTGCGCATCGTAGTTCTTTTCTAAGTTGGTAGAGTGACAATCGGCACACATGAAGTTCCAGTTTTGTCCAGTATTCGTCCAATAGAATTCATCTTGAGGGGTTGTGTCGGGGTATAGATGGAACCAACGCTGACCGCCCTCTTCTTTGCTTCTCGAGTCCCATGCAAAAGGGATCAATTGAACCCGCCCATCGTCGAATTCAACCATATATTGTTGAAGAGGATCCCACCCAAAGGTGTAGCTGATTTTATAGTCATGCCTCTTACCATCTGGGCCTTGAATGTTTACCCAATACTCTTGTCCTTTTCGGTAAAACCGATTCGGTCGGTTTTCAAACGCAAAAGTATGATCATCAAAGTCACCAAGCACTGATTCTGAGTCAGCATGCCTCATTGCCATGTCATGATGGGAACCTTTCCATGCTTCCACTTCTTTTTGGTGACAATCAATACACCCCTCGCTACCGACATAACGCTGGGTTGATACTTCGCCATTGTTTGAGGTGCTTAACGTAGCTTCCTGTGCAAACAGAGAAAAACTGACGAGCGCAGCAAGGCCGATTACCGCCTGCTTCCAACTTGCCCACTGAGTCATAACTGTCCTTGTTTCGTGATCGTGTTATCTCTAATAAAAGGTAGAAGTATTTCTTCTTATTAGACAAGCAATTACATGCCTTTTAAGGAAAACTAAAACAGAGCGCAAAAAAAGAGGCTCCGAAGAGCCCCACGTTTAGTTGCAATCAATCTATTTATTATGGCTTTCCTGAAGTTTCTCCATCACTTGATCCAGTGAGAAGCTCGCCGCTTTCTGTCTTGGCGGGAATTCTTCAAACGTCGCTAGGAACTTACCAACATAAGCCTGTGCAGGTACTAGCATGTATGCATGATCAATCAGCCAATCATAGTACGTGTTCGATGTAATATCTGCGACTTCATAAGGGTCCATACGTAGGTTAAAGATCTTAGGTACACGCAGCGGGGTGAATGGTTCTGCCCATATACGCAGTGTTCCTTGTGCGCGCTGCTCTAAGAACACGATTTTCCAATTGCGGAAACGAAGAGAACTCAAATCACCGTCATCCGTGAAATAGAAAATTTCTTCACGTGGGCCTTTCTCTTCTTCACCCGTTAAGTAAGGTAAGAAGTTATAACCATCAAGATGATTTTTGAAAGTCTTATCGCCCGCTTTATAGCCTTTTAACAGTTTTTCTTTAATTTGATCATCACCAGCGGCGGCAACTAACGTTGGCATCCAATCCATATGGTGCATGATTTCATTAGAGACACTGCCCGGTTCAATTTTACCCGGCCAGCGAACCATCGCTGGCACGCGGAAAGCCCCTTCCCAGTTTGTGTTCTTCTCTCCACGGAAAGGCGTTGTACCCGCATCCGGCCACGAGTTCATATGTGGTCCGTTGTCGGTAGAATAAAATACGATCGTATTATCTTTAATGCCAAGATCATCCACTTTTTTTAGCAACTCGCCAACTTGGTTATCATGCTCTACCATACCATCCGCATAGAAGCTAATGCCCGTTTTACCCAAGTTTTCTTCTTTCACGTGGGTGCGGAAGTGCATACGCGTTGCATTCCACCAAACAAAGAAAGGCTTATCAGCTTTAACTGCTCGATCCATAAAATCAAGCGCCGCATCTAACGTTTCTTCATCGACGGTCTCCATACGCTTACGAGTAAGTGGACCCGTATCTTCGATTTTTCCATCGGCATAAGATTTAATGACGCCTCGAGGGCCAAATTTCTTACGAAACTCTGGGTCTTTCGGGTAATCTACATTCTCAGGCTCTTCCTCGGCGTTCAAATGATAAAGGTTGCCAAAAAATTCGTCGAAGCCGTGGTTAGTCGGAAGATGTTCATCTTTATCACCAAGGTGGTTCTTACCAAACTGTCCTGTCATATATCCAAGCGGTTTAAGCATTTCAGCAATAGTGGCATCTTCTGCTTGCAGACCTAAATCCGCTCCAGGAAGTCCAACTTTACTTAGTCCTGTTCTTAATACTGATTGCCCTGTAATGAAAGTAGAGCGCCCCGCAGTACATGACTGTTCACCATAATAATCAGTAAACATCATGCCTTCTTTTGCAATGCTATCAATATTTGGCGTTTTATATCCCATTAGTCCAAATGTGTAGGCACTGATATTTGACTGACCAATATCATCCCCCCAAATGACCAGAATATTCGGTTTCTCTGCTGCGATACTGCTACTTGTCGCGCCAATTAAAGCAGCGGCAAGAATCGCTAATCGGCGTTTAACGCCATATTTCGCTGTCATATAAACCTCTGTCTGTATTAAAAATGTGCTTCCTGCACACAAACATATAGCTCACAAAACGAACGAATGCGAATCGTGTAGCATAGAAATTATTCATTTAAGACTAAGGTCGTTGTCATGTTTTCAGAAGCCATCAACGTGACCAAAGTCTCGCTTCAATTTTCGTCACGACAGCCCATAAATCAACAATACATATAATATTCAATACCTTACATAAAGGCATAACCTATAGTTATAACCACTATAAAGCGACATTCTTCAACAACATCATTAACTTAAATGCCAACGAATTAAGAGCTTATTCTTTCTTCTTTTCCAACTTTCAACCGATTTGGAGTTATTATGGCTAACCAAATGAGCAAGCTAGCTGTCGGTATCGGCGTACTGGCAACCTCTAGCGCAGCAATTGCAGCAGACAAACCGAACATCCTGGCGATATTTGGTGATGATGTGGGTTACTGGAATATCAGTGCATATAACCAAGGTATGATGGGATACGAAACCCCAAACATCGACCGTATTGCTAATGAGGGTGCCTTATTTACCGATCACTATGGTCAGCAATCTTGTACTGCCGGACGTGCTGCATTTATTACTGGCCAAGAGCCATTCCGCACTGGTTTGCTTACCATTGGTATGCCGGGATCAACGCATGGTATCCCTGATTGGGCGCCAACAATTGCTGACTTGCTAAAAGAACAAGGTTACATGACCGCCCAGTTTGGTAAGAATCACTTAGGCGACCAAGACCAACATTTACCAACCAACCACGGTTTCGATGAATTTTTTGGTAACCTTTACCACCTCAATGCAGAAGAAGAACCAGAAACCTACTACTATCCGAAAGATCCAGAATTCCGTAAAAACTACGGTCCTCGCGGAGTCATTAAGTCGTTTGCTGACGGTAAGATTGAAGATACCGGCCCTATGACGCGTAAACGTATGGAGCACGCAGACGAAGAGTTCCTAGAAACGTCACTGGCCTTTATGGAAAAAGCGGTGAAAGCAGATAAGCCATTCTTTATTTGGCACAACACCACTCGAATGCACGTCTGGACACGCTTACAAGAAAAATACCAAGGCGCATCTGGCATCAGTATCTACGCCGATGGCATGCTGGAGCATGATGACCACGTTGGCGTTTTGCTAGATAAACTTGACGAGCTAGGTGTTGCTGATAACACCATCGTTATCTACTCAACCGATAACGGCGCGGAGACAGCAACATGGCCTGATGGCGGCGCAACGCCATTCCACGGAGAGAAAGGCACCACTTGGGAAGGCGGTATGCGCGTTCCTCAATTAGTTCGTTGGCCTGCTGTGATCGAACCAGGAACCAAAATCAATGAGATGATGGCACACCAAGATTGGCTACCAACACTGATGTCGGCGGCTGGCGTTCCAGATGTAAAAGAGAAACTGGCTGAGGGCTATAAAGCAAACGGTAAAGATTGGCGCGTTCACATTGATGGTTACAACTTTATGCCTTACTTCCAAGGTAAAGAAGAAAAAGCCCCACGCGAGTCACTCCTTTACTTCACTGCAAATGGGGAGCTAAATGCGGTACGCTGGCATGATTGGAAACTGAACTTTGCGGTTCTTGAGGGTGATATCTCTAACGCGATTCGCTTCTCACCAAACTGGCCGCAGATCATTCATCTACGCGCAGACCCATTTGAAAAAGCACCACATGAGTCTGGCATGTATCTACGCTGGATGGCGGACAACATGTGGTTATTCGTACCAATTCAAGACGTACTTGGTGAATTCTTCCAGACTCTACCTGACTACCCAATGCAGCAGGGCCAGTTGATGAATCCAGCCGCTATCGACTATCAGTCTCTTGGTCTACAAGGGAAGATGAAGCAACTTGACCAACTTCAGCAAGAAGTTCAGAAAATGAAATAATTTCTTTTGCTACTACCGAAAAAACCCACCAGCCTTGGTGGGTTTCAGATTGATGACGAACCCCGCTTTTTAAGCGGGGTTCTTTTTTGGAAGCGACCGTAGGTCGCGATCGCGATATTTTTTGTTATATCGTGCGCAGAAGTTTCCATTCATTACATAGGCATACAGAAGCAAGTATTTGCCTTATTTCTGCCATGTTTAAGCCCATTTTTCGTAGATAACTCATCACCAACGCTATCTTCTTGATGTTTTGAGCTGCTGCTGCCAACCAACATTGCATTTGCACATTGGCTAGACCTCGAAAGCGAGCATAACGATGACCATGATGTTGCTTGGCGTCTGCGAAGCTCCGTTCTACGGTTTCACTTCGACGTCGATAAGTCTTTTTTCCGTAGGAAGAGAGCCGCATTTGATTTGCTCTCTCTACTGCATCGCTATAGATATGCCGAGCAATCACTTTCTTCATGTTTTTGCTTTGAGTGCAGTCATTCCTCATTGGACAGAACGCACACTCTTTGGGGTCTGAATGGTATTCTCGGTAGGCATCACGTGATGTGGTTTTATAAAGCAACTCCTGACCATTCGGGCATTGGTAGCTGTCTCTTTGTGCGTCGTAAGTAAAGTGTTTCTTTTTGAATGTATTTTTCGTTCTCGATGGGCGTCGATAACCGAACACGCCAAGAATACCTCGACGTTCAAGTGACTCCGCCACTGGGGCGGTAAAGTAGCCTGCATCCAGTCCAACAGCTATCGGGTTCAATTGGAATGTGGCAAGCGTGTAATCTAAGCGTTGAACGTAAGGTTGTGAGTCATTGATGTTACCTGCAGTGGTATAGGTATCGAGGATAATTCCGTGTTGACCATCAACGGTTCTATGGTCGAGATAGAAGAAGCCTTGTGGCTTATTATCACGAGTCATGAAGCCACTCTCTGGGTCAGTAGTACTGGTTTTAGTATTCTTTGTTTTTGACTCTGATCCGCGAGCCTTAAGCGGCTTCTTGCCCGCTATTTCTCGGTCTAACGTGACGTCTTCATCCAGCATATCAAGATAGGCACTCGCGCGAACCGCCGTGACTTTATTGGTGTGTTTATTCTTGTTGGCGTTCGCTTTGAGATGAGTACTGTCCGTAAAGAGCTCTTGACCCGCGACCAAACCTTTCGATATGGCTTGCTCTACGATATTAATAAAAATACGTTCGAATACATCCGTGCCATTAAAGCGACGAATGCGGTTTTGGCTGAGAGTAGATGCGTGAATGACTTTCTCTGTTAATGACATCCGTAAGAACCAACGGTAAGCGACATTCACTTCAATTTCTTTAACGAGCTGACGCTCACTTTTTATGCCAAAGATGTAGCCAAGTAAGATGATTTTGAAGAGACGAACAGGGTCAACAGGTGGACGCCCATTATCTTTACAATAAAGATGAGCGACTTCATCACGAATGAATTCAAAGTCGATAGCATTATCGATTTTACGCACTAAATGGTCTTTAGGAACCAACTGTTCCATCGTTACCATTTCCAGTTCGTATTGTTGCGGAGTCGGTTCTTGAAGCATGTCGGAGTATCCATATTTCGATACCCCTATTAGATCAAAGGTCTAGCTTGAAAGCTAGACCTTTGTCAGCAGTCTGAAACCCACCAGCCTTGGTGGGTTTTCTTTTAGTTTTCGTGCTTAATCTGGTTGTTTTTTGGTATTTAGCGGCGTAATTTGCTTTAATTAACGGAAATTCAATTAACTCAAAATAAATCAATGAATTTGCGCTTAATTTTTACATTATTGTTCGCCACTCTATTCGCTGGTTGTGCCACCTATGCAGGATTAAACTACGATCACTTGTTTGGTCCCGAACAAGTTCGTGAGCGTACTGTTGCTCTTAATACGCCCCCTGCCGACTTCTTTCAACATGACGTTAAACCCATCATCGACAATCGCTGCGTCGTGTGTCACGCCTGTTATGATGCACCATGCCAACTCAAACTTTCATCAGTAGAAGGCATTGATCGTGGAGCGAGTAAAGCGCTGGTTTACGAAGGAACTCGACTGACTGCGGCGGCACCAACACGTTTATTTGAAGATGCGCAAACCACACAAGAATGGCGAGATGCTGGCTTTCACCCGGTGCTTAATGAACGAGAGCAAAGTATGGCTGCCAATATGGATGCTGGTTTAATCGCGCGTATGCTGCTACAGAAAGAGCGCCACTCCTTACCTGACCAAGTACAACTCGAAGGGTTTGATTTTTCTATTGACCGTGAACAAACCTGTCCAACCATTGAAGAGTACGATCAATACGAACACGACAACCCAACTTGGGGTATGCCTTTTGGGATGCCTAACCTCACTAGCAAAGAACATCAAACATTAATGAATTGGTTAGAGAACGGTGCAGTAATGAATGCACATGTTCCGCTTACTGATCAACAGAAAGCCGAAATTGAAAAGTACGAAACATTATTGAATAAGAGTTCACGCAAAAACCAACTTGCCGCTCGTTATATTTACGAACACTTATTCCTATCCCACCTATATTTTTCAGACCTTAACGACGAGCCTCGATTTTTCGTACTCGTGCGCTCTGCTACGCCACCGGGAGAGCCAGTAAAACGTATTACGACGCGTCGTCCCTACGACAATCCAGGCGTTGAGCGCGTTTACTACCGCATCATTCCAGAACAAGGGACGATTGTGGATAAAACCCACATGCCATTTGCGTTAAACACGCAACGCATCGAAAACTGGAAAGCGTGGTTCATAGATACTGATTACGACGTCGCAAAACTTCCTAGCTACGACCCTGACATTGCGGCAAACCCAATGACTGCGTTTATTGATCTTCCGGTAAAATCACGCTTTAAGTTCATGCTAGACAATGCGCAAAATACCATCATGGCATACATAAAAGGCCCGGTGTGTCGTGGGCAACTTGCGCTCAATGTCATTAACGATCGTTTTTGGGTCTTCTTCCTTGACCCGGATAAGGCGGATATTCCTGAGGTCAATGAATTTTATCGTTCTCAAGCTGAGAACCTTAAGCTACCAAGCGAACTGGAAAGCAATACTCTACCGGTCACAAACTGGGTTAAATACTCGCGTCAGCAAGCGCGCTATCTTCAAGCCAAATCCGACTTTTTAAACCAATGGTTCAAGAACGGAGAGCATCTTTCTACAGATGTCATTTGGAATGGGGGCGGTACAAACCCAAATGCAGCGCTCACAGTATTTCGTCATTTTGACAGTGCATCTGTAGTTCAAGGCTTAGTCGGTGAACAGCCTAAAACGGCTTGGGTACTGGACTACGCTTTATTGGAGCGCATACACTACCTCCTAGTTGCTGGATTTGATGTATATGGTAACTTCGGCCACCAGCTCATCACGCGAATGTTCATGGATTTTCTCCGTCTTGAGGGCGAAAGTAACTTCATCACTTTGCTGCCTGCTGATATGCGCCATCAAGAGCATTCAAGTTGGTATAAAAACCAACCTCGTCAGCTGAGTGATTTTCTACAACGCAACGTAGCGCCATTTAGCCAACCAACCAGTGTTGTTTATCATACTGACGATCCTAAATCCGAACTGTTGGATATTTTGCGCAAACAAGTCTCGCCTATTCTCTTACCCCGCTACGATATTGTAGACACAGCTTTGACTGTTGAAAGCGAGCAACAACTCGCTAGCATCAATCAGGTTCGAGGTGAGGGACTAAAAAATGTTCCGCAAATTACGATGTTGATGATACGCAGCAAATCCGGTGAAGATGAACTCTTCACTCTTCTGCACAATAACGCCCATATCAACATTTCTAGCTTGTTTGATGAAGAAAGCAATCGTGATTTCGAAAACGACGACATGACGATTGTTCGTGGTGTCGTCGGTAGCTATCCTGCCGCATTTTTTGCCATCGAAGAAGATCAGGTAAAAGAATTTGTCGATCAATTTAGCTCACTAAAATCCGAGTCAGATTACGTTAAGTTACTGGATAATTTTGCGATTCGCCGAAGCTCTGAAAAGTTCTGGCCATTTAGCGATCGTATCCACGATTGGTATCGTACAAAACAACCGATCGAATTTGGATTACTTGACTATAATCGTTTTGAGAATCGATGAAGATTTAAAGGGGGTTCTCATGGGTATCCGAGACAACATTGCCGCTCTTGAACAGCAAATCTATGTTGCTTGCTCAGAGGGAGACTACGATACGGTTAATATGCTTGAGCACCAACTCGAATACTTACGTGGCAGAGTGGAACATCCATTAGACGATGACCCTTATGCTCTAGACACTCGGTTTGAGTGGGATGATGATATGACCCGTTAGAAAAAACCTCCGGCTTTCACCGGAGGTTTTTTGTTTGATCTGTTTATGATTTGAACAACTTTTATTTAAACAGTTTCTATTTAAACAACAAGATAGAACCTCGCCCTATACCGCCGCTATAGGGCACAGCAAATTTACTGCGACATCAGTTGGTCTAGTGCATTCACCGAGTCATTAACCTGCTTTCGAATTACGCTTTGTTGTTGGGTATAAACGTTTAACGAGTCTGATGCTATTTCAATTTGTTGGCATGTGTCCATCAGTGCATTTAAACCTAAACTACCTGCGCTACCTTTCAGCTTATGAGCCAGGTTTTTGATATCTCGATTCTCGCCCTGTTCGGCAGAAGTTTCCATCTGTTGAAGCACATCAGCACTGGTTTGTCTAAACAAATCAATAATGTGCAGCATTTTTTCTCTGCCCAATATTTTCATGTCTGACTGAATCACATTTGGATTGATGATAACCATTGCTGGCTCCTCTGTTAATTGGTCGCTATTGACCGGTGTTTTTATAGTATTTGTTGTAACATCAGTATTTGTCGTAACATCAGTTTTCTTTGTCACATCCCCGTCCTGGGTACACGACTTATCAACCTGTGGTAACAACAGCTGTTTACCATCCAACATTTCTCGAATGATCGCCGCTAATGCCTCTTTTTCCATTGGTTTTGGCAAATATCCATCAAAACCAGCGGCAAGATAGCTTTCCACTTCCTCTGCAAATACATGCGCAGAGACGGCCACCATTGGTGTTGCAATCGGTGCTTTATGTGTCGATTTATTTTGCTCGATCTGTTTAAGTCGATGGATCAAGTCGGTGCCATTGCAATCCGGTAAGTTGATGTCGACCAGCGCGATATCAAAATCTTGCGCCCTAAACATCGCCTCAGCTTGTTGACCATCTTCGGCCATAACAACTTCATGCCCCATGCTTTGCAAGAAGCCCTCTGCAACAACACGGTTTACTGGATTATCCTCAACCAAAAGGGCGCGCACTCGAATTTTACATCTTGAACTCGCGATCGAAACCGTTTCAACGGGGTCACTCACTTCAAGAGGAATGGAGAACCAAAAGCGGCTGCCAAGTCCCTCTTCAGAATCGACGTCCAATTGACCACCCATTGCATGAATGATTCGGCGGCTGATCGCTAACCCTAACCCTGTGCCACCCATTTGGTTCAATCCACCCTCCGCTTGAGTAAAGGCATCAAATAAAGTTTTTAGATCTTTTTTCGCGATACCGATACCACTGTCTGTAACTTCAAACAACACTTGAGACTCATCTTCGGGGTTCAAACTCACGTATATGTCTACTTCACCTTGATCCGTAAACTTAATCGCGTTGCCAACTAAGTTATTTAGCACTTGGCTGATACGAATAACATCGCCTTTCCAGTAACGACCCACATCGCTTTCAATGTGGTATGAGAACATCAATTTTTTCTCTTGTGCTTTGCCATTCATCAATTGGAATGTATCTTCAATCATTTGGTGAATATCAAAACCTAGACTTCGAATCTCTAAATGCCCTGCTTCAATTTTCGAATAATCCAATACATCGTTCAAAATCGCGAGCAATGTTTTACCACTGCGATTGATGATCTCAGCATAACGCTTTTGCATTGGGTTTAAGCCAGAATCAATCAATAAACGAGCCGTTCCTAATACACCGTTCATAGGCGTACGAATTTCGTGACTCATCGTCGCAAGAAATGCAGATTTAGCACGACTCGCCTGCTCCGCTTGTTTTCTCGCCTCGGTATGATTGAGCACTTCTTCATTTAAGCGGCGGTTTGCCTGTTTCAACTGAGACGTTCTCTCTTCGATCAGCTCCTCTAAGTGCTCTTTATGCTCTTCGAGATCTTGTTTGGCTTTGGCTTCCCCCTCGGCAACCACTTTTAACGCTTGGGCCGTATTTCTTGCGGTGATAATCGCTTGCCCCATATGAGCAAGTTCATCTTTTCCTTTCACCTCAAGCTCTACCGCTAAATTACCCTGAGCGACAGACAATAGCGCGGCGGAATACTCGCCTAAGCGTTTGACAACGGACACATAGACCACTCGCCATAGAATGATCACGACCACCGCTAAACCCACGATTGAAATAAGCGCAAGCGACCACTGAGCAAACTTCAGCGTGCTTGTAAGTTCATCCACTGCGACTCGTGTGGTTTGATTTGAGTCATCCACCAGCCGATTCACGGTATTGTTAAGCTCTGAGAACATTTCCAATGTTTTGTGCATCAACTGCTGCGATTGTTGATTGTTCTCATATTGTTGAATCAATATGGAGAACACAACTTGTCGTTTTCCAAGATCTTGCAACAACTGGCTCATCTGCGCGGAACGTGTCGGGTCTTCTACCGCCAAGACGCGACGTTTCATTATTTTAAGGTTTTCGTCAAATGCATCATGGACTTGATGAATCCTCTCAAGGTTAGTTAATGTTCTTGCTTCCTCAATTTGATTAAGCATTTTAAACGCTAATAAATGCAGCTCATGAAGGCGCTCATTTAGGTCAAGATCTACTTCTACCAACGCATCCAAAGCTTGAAATGCCTGTTCCTTTTTATTTGATTCAAGAAGATCATAAATATGAGTCACGTTCGCTACTGCAATCGTACTGGTATTCTGTACTTGAGTACGAGTCAACTGCTCCAACTCTTCACTCAACAATCGCATCTCTTCAGCACGCGTAGTGATCTCTTTAGCAAGCCATAGTTTCCGCTCCACGGTCACACCAAGCTCTGCTAGATTGTCGATCACATTCTGAACGTTGTTTTCTAGCGTATCTAGAAGTTCTGAATCAAATGAATCCCCACCTAAGTCTTTAATGTGCGTGAGCAGCGATTCCAGTTGATCAAATAACACCTTACCAGCGTCTTTGCGCTCGCCCTCATTTTGCGCGTTTGTCAGCATTTGCACGGATGAAATAATACGCGTGCTTAATTCTGAAACTTGGCGAGCTTCAATCATTGCTGGAATAGCAGCATTAACAACATTTCGCTCCGTTTTTGCTACCAGAGAGAAACCTGATACACCAATCAACGTCGATAACATGACCAACATTGCCATGGCGATGAAAGACAATAGAAGTTTACGTCCGATGCTTGCGGTAGCTAGCAACATATTTTCCTAACCTTAATGTTCGTGTTCCGCGACATATTACGTTATATTTTGCAGTGTTTACTTAATCTATGCCAACGAACTTCATTTCATGGTTAAAAATCAGCACTCACTTCGTACAGTTTTTACACACTCAGCGCTAGCTTTGGCTTTTTTCGCATCAATGCCGTCAAACGCAGCGGAAAAAATCTGTGCTATCTACCCTCACTTAAAAGATTCATACTGGCTGTCAGTAAACTATGGAATGGTTTCCGAAGCGGAAAAATTGGGCGTCGAACTGCGAGTATTAGAAGCAGGTGGATACCCAAACAAAGCCCGCCAAGAACAGCAACTCGCTCTGTGTACCCAATGGGGAGCCGATGCTATCGTACTCGGTACTGTTGACCCACAAGCCTACGAGCACAACCTGAACAACTGGGTTGGCCGCACACCGGTTTTTGCCACCGTGAACGAGCTTGTACTTGATAAAAGTCAATCAAGTATACTCAAAGGTACGGTGGGTGTTGACTGGTACTGGATGGGTTACGAAGCAGGTAAATACCTTGCAGAAAAACACCCAAAAGGCTCAGGACAAACCAATATCGCACTGTTATTAGGCCCTAGAACTCGTGGTGGAACAAAACCCGTCACAACCGGCTTTTACGATGCTATCAAAAACAGTGATATAAAGATCGTTGATGCTTATTGGGCAGACAACGACAAGGAGTTACAGCGTAACCTTGTTCAACGCGTTATTGATAAAGGGAATGTAGATTACATTGTAGGGAGTGCCGTAGCGATAGAGGCCGCCATCAGTGAATTACGCAGCGCACACAAAACCGATGATATTGGCCTAGTTTCTATCTACCTAAGTCATGGGGTTTACCGAGGCCTTTTGCGCAATAAAGTTCTGTTTGCACCGACGGACAAAATGGTCGAGCAAGGCCGCCTATCTATCGAGCAAGCAACGCGCTACTTACGCAATCAACCGTACGAAAAGCAAGCAACGCCCGTTATCAAACCTCTGACACCGGAGACGCTTCATAACGACACGATTGAAGAATCGTTATCTCCGTCAGAGTATCGACCAACATTCCGTGTAAAACCTATTGATTGAAACATAAAAAACGTATTCTATGCCCAAATCACGCTCGCTAAATCAAGTCTCTTAACGTGACTTGGGTATAACTAAACAGCAATAAACTTAGAATCATAAAAACGGAAATAACTTGATGCAAAAAACCACTCGTACCATGCCAGCACATAAACACATCGCGTTGGTTGCCCACGACCATTACAAGCCAGAACTGCTCCGTTGGGTAACAGAGAACA
Organism: Vibrio alfacsensis; assembly: GCF_019670485.1. NCBI lineage: Bacteria > Pseudomonadati > Pseudomonadota > Gammaproteobacteria > Vibrionales > Vibrionaceae > Vibrio > Vibrio alfacsensis. Next base: position 520,392 of record NZ_AP024166.1, on the reverse strand, counting down.
AAGAAAAGTTGCAAAGCCATTTCTTGTACGCAACAGGCACCACAGGCCACATGTTAAGTAAAGAAACAGGATTGGCAATTAAGAGTATGATCAGCGGCCCAATGGGTGGCGACCAACAACTAGGTGCATTGATTTCAGAGGGTAAAATCGACGTATTAGTCTTCTTTTGGGATCCTCTTAACGCCGTACCACATGATCCAGATGTAAAAGCATTACTTCGCATTGCAAGCGTGTGGAATATTCCTGTTGCGACAAACCGAGCAACTGCTAACTTCTTGTTTAACTCACCATTATTGAGTCAAGAAGTCGACATCGAAATACCTGATTACGATGCCTACCTTGCAGAACGCACTTAATCACGTCGTTTAACGATTTGATTGCTGAATAAGCAAAAACGATAAAGGCGATACTGAATATCGCCTTTAACTTTATCTTGAGTTAGAGATAGGATAGTCACCGTTTACCAATTCTTGCACAAAAGCTGATCCCGCACCGGTATGTGTGACCCACACTTTTTCTTTTGCACGCGTCAAAGCAACATAAAATAAGCGACGTTCTTCCGCATAAGGGAATTTGTCAGAAGAATCTGTTAACGCACCGTCTAAGTGCGCTTGTTTTTTCTTGCTCGGAAATTGCCCCTCGTCAACAGATAAAACAATAACGAAGTCCGCTTCCCTCCCCTTACTTGCATGACAAGTCATAAAACGAATGTCCAGATTTGGAAAACGTTTCAGCCAATCATCATACAGATCCGGCTTGTGATAATGGTTGCGACCTAACAACAGTACGGACTTAGTTTTCTTCGCCTGTTGGTTCAATTGATCTAGGATCTTCTCAACTTGGTTACTCGGCACCGCATGAACACATTTCTGTTTGCGTTGTTTGTGGCTGTTTAGGGTCTTAGGTAGTTGCGTCGGATTCTGTTGGATAAAGGTATTTGCAACATCACCTATCTGATTGTTGAAACGGTACGTCGTATCAAGTTGGTGTACAGTCGAATACTTAAAACGCTCTTTAAAACCCGTCGTTAAATCAACGTTTGCTCCGGCAAATTGATAGATCGCTTGCCAATCATCCCCTACAGCAAACAAGGTTGCGCCAGTTTGCTTATCATTCTGTTCGCAAAGCGCCTCAATTAACGCTAATCGATCCGGAGAAATGTCTTGATACTCATCGACCATAATAAAACGCCAAGGAGAGGTAAATTTTCCTTTAGCGACATGGTCTGTTGCACGGCTGATCATCGTCGGAAAATCAACTTGATTCGATTCTTTCAGCATTTTTTGCCAAGCACTAAAACATGGCCAACATAGAGAAAGCTCACTGTTTAAACGCGTGTAATCTTGGTGATTGACCAATTTTTCTTGAACTTGTTTTTTCGATAATCCAACGGCCGCCAACTGGGCAAGTTGTGAATCTAGCCAAGCAATCAGTTTCGGGTTTTCTGAATGACTGCCAAGTTCATCGTCCCCTTTTAGATAGGCAATTGGCCATTTATCAAGATGTTTCTGCCAACGCTTGAAATTGGTGGGTGTCATCCAGTGTTTCTTCAACCAATCAATGCACCACGCCGCTCTTTGCTTTTCATCAATCGCAAGTGGGGATATTTCTACCGATTGAGGTTCCACTTGGTTAAGAATATACAAACCCAGTTGATGAAATGTATTAACTCGCACATTTTCTGCCGCCAAGCCTACTTTATCAACCAAACGCTCTTTCATTTCTTTCGCAGCGTCTCGGCCAAAAGCCAGCATGAGTATTTCTTCTGCTTGCGCCTGATGACTTTGCATCAGGTAGGCAACTCGAGCAGTAAGAACACTGGTTTTTCCTGAGCCTGCACCCGCCAACACAAGGTTGTGGTCATCATTGATCAACACAGCATGTTGCTGAGACAGGTTTAATGGTGAAGACTCAATGCTATTAAATAGCACCTCCCAATTTTGGCGCTCATTTTCCAGCCACTCATGATTACGGTCACTTAATGTTTGTGATGTGCCGATTAGCCACGGTTCAATTTCTGCGATGCGATTTGGCATACGCATCTTTGCTTCAGACAAACTGGTTTTGATTTCTGCCAAATCGTCATTTAATTGATCAACCCAACGTTGAGTCTGAGAGTGTGAAAGATAAGCGGGTAAATGCTTAAGCTGATATAACTCATCTTCCCATTTCGGCAAATAATCCGCGAGTTTACGACACTGATTGTTGTGCCAATCTTGATATTGTCTAACGGCTTCTTGCGCAAACTTTCGACACTGAGGCCAAGGCAAACCTTGTACTAGCCAACTCTGCTGCATTCCGTCTTGCTCATGCGCAAAAAACTGTAGTGAGCTCCATAAAAGGCCTCTTTTTACACCTATTTTGCCATTCCAAAATGTAAATGGGATGTGCTCTTCACTTCCCACGGAACTTAATAAAACACTGTTTTCTTTAATTTCGACTTGGTAATATTCATTTTGGATAAAAAACTGAGCTTTATTGGAGGCAGTAAGCTGCATGTAAAGATTGCCTTTTAGTTATAGATGCTTTGATTATCAGTGCAACCGCACTCAACACTCCGAATTTATATCATTTTAAAAGCTCAAGTTGTAGCGGAGGATAGGTTTGAAATCCTCTTCTTTCCCTATTCTTTATAAAACCTCACATAACTGTAGAATTAGTGTACAAGGTTTAACGCACTCCACCTCATCATTAAATCGTAAGTCAATGACATGTCTGTTGATTTAGTGTGCAAATGACAGTTTTTATTAAATTAAGTCATAAACGCGCTATAGTGTGTTTGTTACTATATACCCAAGTAACCTCAAGCTGCAGATTTCTACCTTGAGGCTAATTGGAAATCCCGTTTTTCATCAGCAACGAAAGGCGCAACGTGCAAGCTGCTTCAAAACTTCGCCTCTATTGGGCAAACAAAACGATTAACTATAGTATTCTGATTTTGATCACTTTATTAGGCGTCGTGATTCCTGCTTGGTATTTCAATCAAAATACATTGATCACCCCACTTATCTTGGGCGTCATTGCAGCAGCTTTGGCCGAGAGTGATGACAGTTTCACAGGCCGAATAAAAGCACTCATTCTCACATTTATCTGTTTTGCCGTTGCGGCATTTTCTATAGAAATTCTATTTGATACGCCATGGGTATTCGCCATTGGTTTGTTCGTTTCTACCTTTGGATTTATCATGCTCGGAGCCATTGGCCCGAAGTACGCAAGTATCGCGTTCGGGTCACTGCTTATTGCTATATATGCGATGCTCGGTGCCCATGAAAGTATCAATCTTTGGTTCCAGCCATTATTACTGCTCACTGGCGCGGCTTGGTTTTACTTTATGTCTATGCTCTGGCAGATTTTTTGGCCAATGCAGCCCGTACAACAAAGCCTCTCCAATGTCTTTCTGCAAATCGCAAACTACCTCGATGCCAAAGCAAGACTGTTTCATCCCGTGACCAACTTGACACCACAACCGATGAGAATTGAAGCAGCCAAGTTAAATGCCGCTACCGTTAATGCCCTAAACGCATGTAAAGCTACACTGCTAAGCCGCTCTAAACGAGGCCATATTGATGGGCCTAGCGACCGCTTTCTGAATATCTATTTTATTGCGCAAGATATCCACGAACGTGTCAGCTCAAGCCATTACCGATATCAAGATCTGGCCACTGAGTTTGAACGTTCTGATGTCCTATTTCGCTTTAAATATTTGTTAGAATCCCAAGCACAAGCTTGCCGTGATATTGGGCATGCCATCCGTTTGGGTAATGAATATACGCATACCGACCAGTCCATTTTGGCGTTAGCAGAGCTGCAAAACTCATTAGGCTATTTGGAAGAACAACAACAAGGCCATTGGAAACGTCTGCTCGCCCAACTTAATTACCTATTTAATAACTTAGCGACCGTAGAAAAACAGCTAAGTAATATTAATAATCCAGATGCAGAACGATTGGAAGAAGACATCCTTGACGATACTAACCCTCATACGCTCAAAGCGATGTGGCAACGAATCTCAGCGAACTTCAATCAAGACTCAATGCTATTTCGCCATGCATTTCGAATGTCTATCGCCTTAACCGCCGGATATGGCATCATTCAAGCGTTTGATATTGATCGCGGTTATTGGATTCTTCTCACCACACTCTTTGTATGTCAACCAAACTACAGTGCAACCCGACAAAAACTGACGGCTCGCGTTATTGGCACATTAGCTGGCCTATTGATTGGCGTGCCATTACTGACTTTCTTCCCATCTCAGGAAAGTCAGTTGGTATTTATTGTGTTGTCCGGAGTCATGTTCTTTGCATTCCGTATTAACAACTATGGCTATGCAACAGGCTTTATAACGCTACTAGTGTTGTTTTTATTCAACCAACTTGGAGAGGGTTATGCTGTCGTACTGCCTCGCTTAGCAGATACCTTGATAGGCTGTGCTCTTGCCGTTGGTGCAGTCATGGTGATACTACCGGATTGGCAATCAAAACGACTTCATAAAGTCATGTCTGACGCCATTGATGCAAACAAACAGTATCTCGGGCAGATCATTGGTCAATACCGAATTGGTAAGAAAGACAATTTGAGCTATCGTGTTGCTCGCCGCCAAGCGCACAACAATGATGCTAACCTTTCTTCCGCAATCAGTACGATGCTTGCAGAACCCGGTAAGTATCGAACGGCCGTCGATGAAAGTTTTCGTTTTCTCACCTTAAACCATGCGATGCTGAGCTACATCTCTGCATTAGGTGCACATCGAACTCGAATTGAAGATGAAACCATTCACCAATTGGTGTTAGATGCCCATCGCTGCATTCATCAGCATTTGGATGTTCTTCACCAACAGTTGCATCATCATAGTGAAGATTGTGACCTTTCTTCAATCCAAGATGCCAACTTAGAACAGAGATTAAATGAATGGCGTGAAGAGGATGACAGCTCTGCTCGTTTAGTACTTCAGCAGCTGCATCTTATCTATCGAATGCTGCCTGAACTGCACTCTTTGGCTTCAAAATTTGCTGTAAGGGTCAACTAATCATCTCAACAGTTCCAACTATCACGGCAATTCTAATCATCGCAGCAATTGAGAAACTAAACTGATGACTGCTTAGCGATACAATGACGACGATGATTAGAGCCATAAACACACATTGTCTTTGATAGGAACTGACATTACTCGGACAAAAAAGCACCAATCAAAATCTATTCTAGCATTATAGCGTTTCAGCCATGACGGCTGTTTTGGTGGGTTGATAAAGGATAAACCCAATCAACATGCGGAGGTAGACATGACTGCTCAGCAATTTAACGAGTTAAAGAAAAAAATTAACGACATGACTGCTAGTCAACTTCGTTCTCTACAAGGCGAGATTAACAACACGTTAAACAAAAAGACTGCGCCTGTGTTATCAAATGAAGAACGAGAGATGTTATCCAAACTGTTTGCATGATCAAACCGTTAGACATTCATTGTGCAAGAATGTTTATCACTATTGCATAGCATCCAGCTAAGATACATAGCGTTTAACACACGTAAGTCATTATGCCAACCGTTGTAAAAACAAAAACATTGATAGCCCCAAGCATCTTTCGTTGCTTGGGGCTAAATTTTATTGTTGGCTATATATTATTGTTGCCCAAAAATTAATGTGAGTTAAGTGACTGTTGATGGAGAAATTGCTAGTGATGGATTTCACCATCACTAGTGCTATTTCTATTTCTATTTCTATTTCTATTACTTAGCCATTATTAATCACGTTATTGTTCAATAGTGATTCAACAATATCACTTGAGCTCATCCCGCTGAAATCCAAAGAATCACCAAGGTGTTCAATCACTATGGTTTGCTGAACGTTAGCATCCGTGGTGATATTTAGTGATACAGCTTGAGTCGATGAGTCATAATCAGCATGAATATGGTCAAGCAGATCTTCCATTTGGATGTCTGTGTTATTTAACTCCGAAATCACATCACGCAGATCGACGGTATCTTCATTGACGGTAAAATCTGTGATGGTATCTACCGCGCCCGAATCTACGGAGTCCTGAGTCCATTTAAAGGTGTCATTCCCATCACCGCCAGTGAGAATATCTGAACCCAAACCGCCAATAAGAATATCATCACCATCACCACCAGTGATGACATCATCCCCTGCTCCTCCCAGCAAACTGATACCAGAATCGTCACCAAGTAAGTAACTGTCTTCTGACTCACTAGATTGATCGATGTTATCCCCATCTAGCGTCACCTCTAGGCTAATATTCAGTGGCGTGGATTCGGCTTCATCTCCGTTTGATTCTGTGGATACTGCAGTAAGAGTGATATCGTGCGTTCCGACATCTGCACCCTCGATACGCAGTGAATCAATTTCATCCGCAGGCACGATCCATTTAGTCCCATCAAAACTAATATTGGATGTTGGTTCACTGCTCGTCACCGTAGCGCCATCCGGAACCCCTGTTAACTCTAAAGACAATACTTCACTACTATCGGTTAGTGCCGCCATGATGCCAACGATCGCTAAACCTTGGTTGCTTGCAGTTTGGCTTGCCGTGATTTGGCGAATAAAATTAAACTTAGGATCAATCATCAACGTAGGTGCATCCGCAACTGGCGTAACATTGATAACAAAGTCTTGATCAGCCTCTAGTTTTGTTCCAGAAGCGTTCTCATAATACACACCATTGTCTTCTGCTCTGACAGATAGCGTAATCGAGTCACTACCGACATCTCCTGCGTCTATAAACAGCCCTTGAGCGCTATCTGTAGCATTTAACACGCTATTAATCGCATCAGGTGTACCCATTAAAATAACTTGTCCCGGTACTCCTGGTCCAACCGTTACGCCAATACCTGTTGGTATTTCAACTCGAATATCACCATCACTCACACTTAAGCTAACCGTCATGCTGTCATTCGCTTGTGCCCCTGAAAAATCAACGTCACTGACACTAATACCAGTAATCTTTTGTCCGTCACTTTCATCAATGACATCCGTCACCGAATTTGCGGAAATCTCTGGTGCATCATTCGTTGCTTCAACAACAAAAGACGCACTTCCACTAACACTTTTAGGATCAGATGACCCGTCCGTCTCACCGTCATCAGTAATGACGTACGTTAGTTCAACCGGACCAAAATAGTTTTCTGCCGGTGTAAACTCCCACAAGCCGGTTGCACTATTGAAGTCTAAACTACCGATTGTTGGATCCGCTAACTTAACGTCACTCACCACAAGATTGTCGCTTTCCACATCCGTTGCATTCTTCAACAAATCGGATTGAGATATTTCTAAAACACCACGATCTTCTTCAATACTAGGCAGTGTAACTGGTGTTGTTTCTGGTGCATCATTTTCTGAAGTGACTTCAACGATAAAGCGTCCATTGTTCGTATTTAACGTATCATCAACGCCTGTAATCACGAGTCCTTTGTTTCCTTGGTCGTCGACGGATATATCGACAGGCACATCACCAAAGAAATTAGCTTCCGGCTTAAACTCAATGACACCATTGGCAATCGCGTCATTCAGATTAGTCAATGTACCTTCCAATTGCACAGAGTCCGTGCCATTACCTTGAACAGTCAAACCATAAGTGGAAAGTACCGTCGCGTCGACATTCAAAATCCCATGAGTCACACTCACATCAATTGTGTATTCTGCCGTTGGGTCGTCTAACTCTGCATCAACGTCCGCGATTTTGAAATTATTAAGAACGACTGATTCATCTTCTTTCGTTTTAATATCAATAATATCAGTGAACTCAGGTCGGTCATTCACCGCCGCTACATCAACATTGACCGTAAACTTCTGTTCTGGGCCCACACTTTGCGAACCATCCAGGCCCGTGTCAATGGTATGAACTTTAAACTCTAAGTTACCACTCCAAGAGTTGTCATTTCGGTCACCAGAGTTAAACACCACTTTATCAATATCTTGAGCCGCAATGTCTAAAACAAAAATGCCGTTACCTTGATCGACAAATGCGGTTCCATCCGTCAGAGATAACCCCGCACCTTCTGGCACATTAGAGACTTCTATTCTCAGCGTTTCAGGTTCGTTTTCTTGATAATCTGCACCATCACCAATGGACTCACGGTTATCCACCACTACGCCATTGATGTTAATGTCGATATTGTCACCCTCGTTACCAGAAACCTGTGTATCAGGATTCACATCCACGATATCGCCAATAGGATTGACAACGATCGTCAGGTCACTTGTATGCATGGTAGGGACTTTCAACAATTCTTCTTGTGTAAAGACCGTAATACCAATTTTGGCTTCGCCACTAAAGTTTTTCGGTGGTTGAATTTCAATCGCACTGAGGTCAATCGAAGTTTGGCTAGGATCTTTTAGCTGTATACTCCACTCCCCACCGCCATTATTTTTAACCGTATAATCGGATGAGTTCGATTGCACGATAAAATCCGGTGGAATATCAGTCAGTTTAAGAGAGACAAATTCTTCAGAGCCGTCATTGTCATTTAAGCTAATGGTCACACCTTTACCCGACTCAACCAAGGAAATCAGGCTATCCTCATCACCTGTTACGACAATAGGTTTGGTAATATCTGCGCCACTTACAGTAATAGAATCCACTACTGGCGTTATTTCAAACGTGACGTCATCGGTAAATGTACGTACATCTTTATTATCAACACCCGGAGCCAATGTCGTTTGATTAATAACCGCAGTATCGGTAATTTCACCCTCGACATTAATCGTGACCGTGTTTTGCCCGCCCCCTATCGGATAGTTTTCTTTTGGCTTAAACAGCACATTATCAAGCGCACCCGCGGCAATTTCGGCTGCCGTAAACTCGATACTTGTGCCAATTGTCGTGCCGTCTGGATGAACAAATTCTCCTAATGCGGTATCTGCAAGCGTCAGTTTAATGCTGGTTAACGTCTCACGCCCTGCTCCTGAACTGTTTCGCACATCAGCAAAATCGACACTTAAATCTAATTGAATGAGTCCATCTTCGTAACCAATACCATCGTCAGTAGGAACATCATTGTTGAGATCATTCACAGGTTGTTTATCTGAATCGAGACCAAGTGTTCCTTTAATATCAAGCGTGACATTTGGCGTAACGTTATTATCAAGAGGCTGATCCGGTGAGGAATCAGGAACGTCCGCTACCGGTAGAATTTGGACAGGGATATTCTCTTTAAAAGACTTCTCATCACCCGATAAAGTATCTGTCGTTACAAATAAAACGGGAAGTTCGAAATCGCCCGCCCAATCTTGCGCGACTTTTAGTGTCAATCCATCCAGCCCGGTAATGTTTCCGCTTGCGTCTATTTTCGCCTGAAAAACGTAAACACCATCGACGAAATCAACGTTTGCACCACTAATAGTCAGGCCTGGAGGCAATCCCGCGTCACTTGGTTTAATGACAACCGTCAGTACATCTTCTACACCATCCGAATTGAATGTTGATGCCTTAGAAGCAAGTTGAGAACCAAAACTGATCGCATTATCTTCATGCCCATCAATTTGGACATCAGGATCAATTTTAATTTCGGCCGCAACGCTGTCTTTGGGTTCGATTTTTGTTGGGAATTCGAGCGTAATTTCGGTTTCTCGCCTTTGTGTGGCGTCTTTCTCAACAGTATCTTCACCAAGATCATTTACTTGCGCGTAAATTGTTAAACCAATCTGAGAATACCCCGTATCGTCAGTGTCAACGTCAGGAGTGAGATCAAGCCCCGCAGGAGCGAGAATCGTAAAATTATTCTCATCAGTTATCGTCCAACGCCCATTCCCCTCATTCGATGCTCCAATTATGATCAACTGATCTAAAATATCAGGATCTACATTGTTAAATTGAACCACCAATTGGGTGACAACCTCTTTTGAAGACAAATCAAACTCTTGATATTTAATGATATTAGCACCAGTATGCCCACCGTCAGACGTATTAATGGTAAAATCAATGTTACCTAAGTCCGTCGATCGAATGACATTCGTTACAGTACCATCGGCCTCTTCAACCAGAAGTCGAGTTTGGGTAGAAACATCACCACTAAGATTCTCATTTTCTACAACTGGATTAACTTGGACTTTAACCGTTCCATTAATAACGCTTGAAACTATCCCCTCTCCAGGATTCAGTGCATCAACATATTCTGCATCGACTTCTTTTACCGTTACCTGCGTGAATAAATCAAAATCAGTACTAGAGTTTTCTTCTAGTTGGACTTGAATGTAACCAGTTTGAGTAACACGTGCAGAGAAATCTTGCTCCGATTCATTTGGCAAAGGTGTCAAAGTAAGGCTAGTTCCGGTAAGAACCTGGGCACTACCATCAACATAAACCGTGCTGCCTGGAGGAAAGCCAGAAATCGTTAACGCAGCATAAAACTCATCCGCATCCGGACTTTGTGTCGCAGAAGGTTCCCAATCGATGTTGATTCGAGTGTCTTCATTACCCTCTGAAGTAACCACATAGTTGTCTTGTGCATCTATCACTGGTTCTACTTTAATGCGAATTTCTCTATCCACAATTCGCGTATGGCCATCATTTTCAGTGACAATCAGCGTACCCGTGATATGAATATTCTCAGTGGATGATTCCGTCGGAATGATCTGAATCCCTGAATTAAAGTTGCGCCCTGTGATGTTTGCCTCATAGATGGGTTCACCTTTGCTATCGTAACCAACAAAAGTTAAATCGACGCTATCTCCATCTGCATCTACTACATTCACACCATTAGGAATGTTCGATAAAATAACCGTTAATGATTCCGAACCATCAAGTGGAGCATCTTTAAACTCGCCGGAAACAACGGAGAAGCTTAATGTGGCCGCACCATTTTCAGGAATGGTAGTTTCGATGCCAGCACCTGTTGCATCAGAAAAAATTTGCCAATCATTATTTTGATCAATGAGGATGATATCCGGAATATCCGCTACCCCTTTCACCGCAACATTCACAGTTTTAGTGCCTAGAGAAAGCACATCTTGGTCAGGCCCAGATGAAAGCATGGCATTGTCTTTTATGATTCCCTCTACGTCGAACGTAAAGTCCTCATTACTATGTAACGAAGGGAGTACCTCTACATCGGCTAAATGGGATTCTGGAATTTCATAATATAGAACATTACCGCTACTATCAGTTACGGTGTTAATTTGACTTGGATTCGCGGTATCTAACCAAACTAAAGTCACGCCATCATCTGAAAAATTAGAGATTCGAACAAACAAAGTTTCGGAACCATCCACATCGGATGATGGCTTCATGTTAATCACTTCATTGAGCAACAACGGGTCATGATCACTTACTGGATCTATCGTGTTTTGGGTTCGTGCGTTATCTTCAAAGATGTTAATACGATTGACGCTAAATGCGCCCTTATCCGCGACAGGTTGGACATCAATGACTATCTCTTGGGTCTCAGAACGAGCCGTTTGCTTACCAGAAAGCGCATTTTCTCGCTCAGTTGTGATAGCCGTAATATTGAGAGTAATTGAACCTGAAAAGTTATCTATCGGATCCACCTCTACATCACCAATACGGTTTGCATCAACGAAGTACTTTCCATTTTCTTGCTGCAGTGGTGTCCCATCAGAATAAACTAACGAGGCATTCGATTCGCCTCCGGTAAACACCAACTCATAAACTATAGTTTCTGGATCACTTGTGTCTTGAGTTTCAGCTTCAATGCTCAAAGAAACATTCTGATCATCTTCGTCCACAACGTAATCAAATGTGCTCGTTGTTTTCCATGTTGCAATATCAGCAATGCTGTCTACTTGAATGTTCAGTCGACCGCCAATAACATGATCCACTGTGCCATTGTTCAGGATTTCAACTTGTATTCTTGGGCTAAACCCGTCTTCGTCGGTAGAGAAGTGTCGATCTGGAATGAAAAACAAATTGTTTAATGTGACGAGCTCACCATTTACAGTTTGGTCCACATTGCTCGCATCCAATACGATCTTATTATTTGTCGGTACGAGTTCGACAAATTTCCCATCGCCATCACGATAATAGAACGTACCATTATGAGTATTGGCTTTTAGAATAGTGATGTCGCCCAGCGTTTCATTACGATCAACGTCGTTTAAGTCCACAACTAAATTGACGTTTGAAGGCCTCACATCCAGCGTTGAAAGATTATCTTCTGGATTCGCAGCATCTATACCAGCAATAACACCATCTCGACCTCGGTCTTCAAACGTCAAGACATTCGCCGTTTGAATTTTCCCATCGCGGTCAGTAATCGAAATATCGACATCTGAAGAACTGGTGTCTTGATCCCCATCTATCGCGGTCACTTTAAGCGTAAAGTTGATCGGATCAGCTTCGCTATGGTCAAGATCATCGTTCGCACGAAAACGAACACTACCATCTGTGTTTACGGTTAAACGGCCAATCTCAGTATCGACACCGTCGAGAGTTTTATGAACCGACACCACTTTGTCTGAACCATTAAGCTCGACTTCAGCAACGTTAACGCCATTGACAACGAAGTACACATCCGAAGGTTCGGCAGTGAACGAGGTAATTTCTGCACCATCTGCTCCATAGTCCAGATCGTTGTCTGTCGGATCAAGGAAGAGTTGAATGGTGGAACTCCCCTTACCCTCAACAACGTTGATGGCGTGGTTATGAATCGTTGGAACATCATCGGTGATGACCACTGGAAGCGTAATAGTTGAAACATCGCCATCAACGTCCGTCGCAAATACTGGTAAATTAACCGTTAACTCATCTTCTCCTTGGGTACCGTGATCAAGTACGCCGTTAAGCGTAAATTTGTAGGAACCGTCCGAGTTGAGCAACACGGTAAATACGGCTTTACCATCAGGGGTTTTGCCCTGATAGGTATAATTGTTGTTGGTAACATCCGTTTGAACCAAAGTGACAGACTGGCCCTCAGAGGTAATACCTGGCATTGGCTGAGAAGATAAAGTCAGCTGATAAGATGCGACGGTATCTGCCCCTTGTTCTGTATCGAAGTTTCCTGTCGCTTCAAGACTGTCTTTGAGCACTTCAGAACCATTGGGAAGATCATCTTCATCCAGAAATAACGTATCTGCGCTTTTTATCTCAGGAACATCATCCACAATGGTTATCGGCAAATCAACGGATGTGGTTGTATCACCGTCATAATCGGTGGCTGAAATTGGGATATCGATCGTCAAACGATTTTGTTCACCGCCAGATGCGTGATCAACCGGGCGTATCAAATCAAATCGATAGGTGTCGTTATTGGCATCGAGCGTTAGAGTAAATACCTGCGTTGAAGTACCGACAATAACCGCCTCGTAAATGGTCACTCCGCCATTCGACGAAACTTCTTTTAATTCAATATCTTGTTTGTTTGATTGCAAGCCAGCAACCGCGGCATCAAGATCTGCAACTTGATAATGGGTAATTTGGTCTGCACCATCAATGACGTCAAATGAGCCAGAAATAAAACGAGGACCGGTCGTATCTGAACCTACTTTGAGATCATCTTCATCAATAATGGTTGTACTGCTGTCATCCACTTTTATTAAGGCAGGCAAATCATCCACCACCGTGATCGGCAGTGTTTGAACGTTTGACACATCACCATCATAGTCAGTTGCTTGGATTGGCAAATTAATGACGAGTTCATTTTCACCATCGGCTATAGCATGATCTAGTGGCGCGAATAAATCAAATTGATAGCTGTCGTCAGAAGCATCCAACGTAATGCGGAAAACGGGCGTGGTGGTGCCATCAATTCTCGCTTCATAAACTGATACGCCATTAGAATTTGATACTTCAACGAGCACCAAATCTTGCCCACCTGACGTGAGATCTTTCACTGGTGAATCTAAATCGGTGACTTGATACTCAACAATGCCATCAGAGCCATCTATCGCATTGAAGTTGCCTTTTATGCTGTTGAGTTGACTACTGCCCTCGGAGCCAATAGTTTGAATATCGTCTTCATCAATCTTGGTCACGCTGCCGTCAATCAAACCATCAAGAGCAGGTTTATCATCGGCGATCTTCACCGGTAAGGTTGCGGTGATCGCATCTTTATCGCCGTCTGTGATGATGATTGGCAAGTTTAGGAGTATTTCATCGGAGCCAGCCGCATGGTCAAGAGGACCTGACAGTTCAAAATCATAACGGCCATCTTGGTGTAAGGTGAGCGTAAAGATGGTTTCTCCGCCCGCGGTTTCGCCAACGTACACCAAGGATGTTGCACTCGAGGCACTGGTATCAAGCGTAATCGACACCTCGTCCCCACCGGACGTAAGCGTTGGAATTTTACCTGGCGTTAAGTCCAATTCGAACGAATCAATGCCATCGGCACTGGTGACGTCAAATTGTCCCGAGTCTACACGTGGCTCTTTAGACGGATCAGAACCTTGGGATAGGTCATCTTCGTTCACTTCTAAAGTATCAATTGACGTAACGACCGGAATGTCGTCTACCACCTTAATGGCGAGTGAATATTCTGGCGACTCATCCCCGTCTTTATCCGTTGCTGTCACTGGCAATTCGAGAGTGATTTGATTCTCAGTATCACCATCGGGATGATCGAGCGGCTCTTTAAGGTCAAATTGATAAGAGTTATCTCTGGCATCGAACGTAAGTTCAAAAACGACTTGTTGTGGGGTTCCTGCGACACCTTGATAAACGTTCACGCCACCTGAACTCGAAGTTAAGATAAGCGCTATCGCATCCCCACCAGAAGTCAGTCCTTTCACTGGGGATTCAAGGTTATTAAGTTGGATAGAGACTACTTGGTCTGCCCCTTCGGTGATGTCTAAGGTGCCACCAATGAGAGTATCTTGAGGGCTGGCCTCGTCCGACCCTTTTGGTAAATCATCTTCATCCACCGTCAGCTCACTGCTTGGTGTCACGCCGCCTATGGTTGGAACGTCATCCACTACGGTGATAGGCAGCGTTTGAACGTTTGACACATCGCCATCAAAGTCGGTTGCTTGGATTGGCAAATTAATGACGAGTTCGTTTTCACCATCGGCTATTGCATGGTCTAGTGGCGCTAATAAATCAAATTGATAGCTGTCGTCAGAAGCATCCAATGTAATGCGGAAAACGGGCGTGGTGGTGCCATCAATTATCGCTTCATAAACAGCAACACCGTTTGAATTTGATACTTCAACGAGCACCAAATCTTGCCCACCTGACGTGAGATCTTTCACTGGTGAATCTAAATCAGTGACTTGATACTCAACAATGCCATCAGAGCCATCTATTGCGTTGAAGTTGCCTTTTACGCTGTTGAGCTGGCTACTGCCCTCAGAGCCAATAGTTTGAATGTCGTCTTCATCAATCTTGGTCACGCTGCCGTCAATCAAACCATCAAGAGCAGGTTTATCATCGGCGATCTTCACCGGTAAGGTTGCGGTGATCGCGTCTTTATCGCCGTCTGTGATGATGATTGGCAAGTTTAGGAGTATTTCATCGGAGCCAGCCGCATGGTCAAGAGGACCTGACAGTTCAAAATCATAACGGCCATCTTGGTGTAAGGTGAGCGTAAAGATAGTTTCTCCGCCCGCGGTTTCACCAACGTACACCAAGGATGTTGCACTCGAGGCACTGGTATCAAGCGTAATCGACACCTCGTCCCCACCGGACGTAAGCGTTGGAATTTTACCTGGCGTTAAGTCCAATTCGAACGAATCAATGCCATCAGCACTGGTGACTTCAAATTGTCCCGAGTCTACACGCGGCTCTTTAGACGGATCAGAACCTTGGGATAGGTCATCTTCATTCACTTCTAAAGTATCAACTGCCGTAACGACCGGAACGTCATCAACCACGGTGATCGGCAGCGTTTGAACGTTTGACACATCACCATCATAGTCGGTTGCTTGGATTGGCAAATTAATAACGAGTTCATTTTCACCATCGGCTATTGCATGATCTAATGGAGCTAATAAATCAAATTGATAGCTGTCGTCAGAAGCATCCAACGTAATGCGGAAAACGGGCGTGGTAGTGCCATCAATTCTCGCTTCATAAACAGCAACACCGTTTGAATTTGACACTTCAACGAGCACCAAATCTTGCCCACCTGATGTGAGATCTTTCACTGGCGAATCTAAATCGGTGACTTGATACTCAACAATGCCATCAGAGCCATCTATCGCGTTGAAATTGCCTTTGACGCTGTTGAGCTGACTACTGCCCTCGGAGCCAATGGTTTGAATATCGTCTTCATCAATCTTGGTCACGCTGCCGTCAATCAAACCATCAAGAGCAGGTTTATCATCGGCGATCTTCACCGGTAAGGTTGCGGTGATCGCATCTTTATCGCCGTCTGTGATGATGATTGGCAAGTTTAGAAGTATTTCATCGGAGCCAACCGCATGGTCAAGAGGACCTGACAGTTCAAAATCATAACGGCCATCTTGGTGTAAGGTGAGCGTAAAGATAGTTTCTCCGCCCGCGGTTTCACCAACGTACACCAAGGATGTTGCACTCGAGGCACTGGTATCAAGCGTAATCGACACCTCGTCCCCACCGGACGTAAGCGTTGGAATTTTACCTGGCGTTAAGTCCAATTCGAACGAATCAATGCCATCAGCACTGGTGACGTCAAATTGTCCCGAGTCTACACGCGGCTCTTTAGACGGATCAGAACCTTGGGATAGGTCATCTTCATTCACTTCTAAAGTATCAATTGACGTAACGACCGGAATGTCGTCTACCACCTTAATGGCGAGTGAATATTCTGGCGACTCATCCCCGTCTTTATCCGTTGCTGTCACTGGCAATTCGAGGATGATTTGATTTTCAGTATCACCATCAGGATGATCGAGCGGTTTTTTAAGATCAAATTGATAAGAGTTATCTCGAGCATCGAGCGTAAGTTCAAAAACGACTTGTTGTTGGGTTCCTGCGACACCTTGATAAACGTTCACGCCACCTGAACTCGAAGCTAAAATCAGCGTTATCGCGTCCCCGCCAGAAGTCAGTCCTTTCACTGGGGATTCAAGGTTATTAAGTTGGATAGAGACTACTTGGTCTGCCCCTTCGGTGATGTCTAAGGTGCCACCAATGAGCGTATCTTGAGGGCTGGCCTCGTCCGACCCTTTTGGTAAATCATCTTCATCCACCGTCACCTCACTGCTTGGTGTCACGCCGCTTATGGTTGGAACATCATCCACCACCGTGATCGGCAGCGTTTGAACGTTTGACACATCACCATCATAGTCAGTCGCTTGGATTGGCAAATTAATAACGAGTTCGTTTTCACCATCGGCCGTGGCATGGTCTAGTGGCGCTAATAAATCAAATTGATAGCTGTCGTCAGAAGCATCCAACGTAATGCGAAAAACGGGCGTGGTAGTGCCATCAATTCTCGCTTCATAAACTGATACGCCATTAGAATTTGACACTTCAACGAGCACCAAATCTTGCCCACCTGATGTGAGATCGTTCACTGGTGAATCTAAATCGGTGACCTGATATTCAACGATGCCATCAGAGCCATCTATCGCGTTGAAGTTACCTTTAACGCTGTTGATTTGGCTACTGCCCTCAGAGCCGATAGTTTGGATATCATCTTCATCAATCTTGGTCACGCTACCGTCGATCAAGCCATCAAGAGCGGGTTTATCATCGGCAATCTTCACCGGTAAAGTTGCAGTGATGGCATCTTTATCGCCGTCTGTGATGATGATGGGCAAGTTTAGAAGTATTTCATCGGAGCCAACCGCATGGTCCAGAGGACCTGACAGTTCAAAATCATAACGGCCATTTTGATGTAAGGTGAGCGTAAAGATGGTTTCTCCACCTGCAGTTTCACCAACGTACACCAAGGAGGTGGTACTCGAGGCACTGGTATCAAGCGTAATCGACACCTCGTCCCCACCAGACGTCAGCGTTGGAATTTTACCTGGCGTTAAGTCTAATTCGAACGAATCAATGCCATCAGCACTGGTGACATCAAATTGGCCCGAGTCTACACGCGGCTCTTTAGACGGATCAGAACCTTGGGATAGGTCATCTTCATTCACTTCTAAAGTATCGACTGCCGTAACGACCGGAATGTCGTCTACCACCTTAATGGCGAGTGAATATTCTGGCGACTCATCCCCGTCTTTATCCGTTGCTGTTACTGGCAATTCGAGGATGATTTGATTTTCAGTGTCACCATCGGGATGATCGAGCGGCTTTTTAAGATCAAATTGATAAGAGTTATCTCGGGCATCGAACGTAAGTTCAAAAACGACTTGTTGTGGGGTTCCTGCAACACCTTGATAAACGTTCACGCCACCTGAACTCGACGTTAAAATAAGCGCTATCACGTCACCGCCAGAAGTCAGCCCGTTCACTGGCGATTCAAGATTATTCAGTTGGATAGAGACAACTTGGTCTGCCCCTTCGGTGATGTCTAAGGTGCCACCAATGAGCGTATCTTGAGGGCTGGCCTCGTCCGACCCTTTTGGTAAATCATCTTCATCCACCGTCAGCGCACTGTTTGGTGTCACGCCGCTTATGGTTGGAACATCATCCACCACGGTGATAGGCAATGTCTGAACATTTGACTCATCACCATCATAGTCAGTCGCTTGGATTGGCAAATTAATAACGAGTTCGTTTTCACCATCGGCCGTGGCATGGTCTAGTGGCGCTAATAAATCAAATTGATAGCTGTCGTCAGAAGCATCCAACGTAATGCGAAAAACGGGCATGGGGGTGCCATCAATTCTCGCTTCATAAACAGCAACACCGTTTGAATTTGATACTTCAACGAGCACCAAATCTTGCCCACCTGACGTGAGATCGTTCACTGGTGAATCTAAATCGGTGACTTGATACTCAACAATGCCATCAGAACCATCTATCGCATTGAAGTTGCCTTTGACGCTGTTGAGTTGGCTACTGCCCTCGGAGCCAATGGCTTGAATGTCGTCTTCATCAACCTTGGTCACGCTACCGTCAATCAAACCATCAAGAGCAGGTTTATCGTCAGAAATTGTGACCGGAATGGTTGCCGTTGTTGTATCACCATCAAAATCGGTTGCAATGATAGAGAAGTCTAACGTAAGGCTATCGCTGCCTGATGGATGATCAATCGGACCTTCAAGCTTAAAATCATACGAGCCGTCTACATTGACGTTCATAGTGAAGACTGGATTTCCATCTGCAGTTGCAATATAGGTGAAGCTACCATCTTGGTTTTCACTTTCTTGCAGTGTTACCACATTTCCTTGAGAGGTAAGACCATCAACAGGATTCGTTGATGAATCAAGCTGATAACTGACCACCTGATCGGCCCCTTGGTCAGTCGTAAAGCGTCCCTCAACATAAACACTCTCATTTTCATCTGAGCCAATATTAGGAAGGTCATCCTCATTAACATTGAGTGGAATCACGTCATCTATGATTGGGGCATCATCAATAATTTGAACAGGAATTATTGCTGTTGTTGTATCACCATCAAAGTCCATTGCGACAATAGGGAACTCAATCGTCAAACGCCCGCTGTTCGGCTCATGATCAATTTGGCTTTCCAGTTTGAAGTTATAAGAACCATCAGGACTGACATTTAGCGTAAACACCTGATTGCCATTCGCCGTTGCGATATAAGTGAAGCTACCGTCACTGTTGGAAACTTCAGTCAACGTGATCGGTTGGCCTTGTGATGTTAACCCACTTACCGGATCAGAACCGACTTCTAGTTGGTAACTGATCACCTTATCGGAACCTTGAGTGGTGGTAAATTTTCCCTCTGCGATTAGCGTATTAGAAGAGGCAGTATTTAACCCATCTTCATCCACTTCTAATGCAACTACACTCGTAATTGAGGGTTTATCATCCACTATGGTGACAGGAATCGTTGAAGTTGTGGTATCCCCATCGAAATCCGTCGCTACAATTGGAAAATTGAGCTGCAAACTATCACTACCTTCGGCATGGTCAATTGGCCCTTGCAAAGTGAATGTGTATTCGCCGTTCACCTGTAGTGTTAATTCAAAAACGGAGGCTCCATTTGCGGTTGCCGAATAGGTATAGCTTCCGTCTGCGTTAAGCGAACCCTCCAATGTGACAGCGTCACCTTGAGAAGTTAGCCCTTGTACTGGACTCACCGCATCCGATAACTCATAACTAGCAACTCCATCTGAGCCCGCTACAGTGGTAAACTTACCTTGAACCGTCGCACTGTCATTCTGTTCAGAGCCAATAAGTGAAATATCATCTTCATCGACTAGCAGTGCTTCTACGCCGCTAATGGTTGGGGCATCGTCATCAATAGTAACAGGTATCGTCGCAACCGCCGTATCACCATCAAAATCAGTCACAACAACGGGAAAGTTGATCGTCAATTCATCGCTGTTAATGGCATGATCAATGGGACCTTGCAAAGTGAAATTGTAAGTGCCATCTCGGTTGACGACGAACGTGAAGACAGTTTCACCGTTCGCCGTTGCGCTATACGTAAAGCCACCATCAGGATTATCACTTTCCAGTAGAGCAATAACCGCCCCATGAGAAGTAAGACCATCGACAGGATTACTAGAACCATCTAAGCGATACTGAGCAGCGCCATCGCTATCTTGTGAGGTCGTAATTTGCCCCATAGCGAAAGCTGGTGCATCTTGTTCTGAACCAACGTTTGCGATGTCATTTTCATCAACACGGAGAGCATCGACATCCACGATGTCTAACTGGTCATCAATAATCTTAATCGTAAACGTGCTGGTTTCGGCGTCCTGGTCAAAATCGACAGTCGTGGTTGGTAAAGTCAGTAAGATTTCTTCCGTTTGCCCATCATGCTGTAACGGCTTAAATTGCTCGAATTGGTACGTTCCATCGGTGTTCAAACTGATGGTCAACACAACGTCATTCGTATCTGCGATTGAAAGAGTAATGCGGCTTCCATCGTCTGATAACGATGCAATCGTCGTTAAGCTGTCACTAAGCAACCCATCGAATTGCGCTAGGCTCTCTTGGTCAAACGTTGCAGTGGCAATCTGATCGCTACCGATGTCGATGAATCGTCCTTCGATAAGGGCACTTGATGATTCAACATTCTCTATCGTGATGTTTTGAACAGAGGGATTATCTCCATCGGCAATCGTTGTCACTATATCAATAGGAGACAAAATACTATTGCCGCCAATATCTGAACCGGTAATATCAAAGGCAATTTGTATTTGATCGTTATCAAAAGACACTAAACCATCAGCGACAGACGGGACATGATCAATGCCTTGACTGATCGTCGTCACCACTTCTAATTGAACATCACGACCAGCTGATATTGCCTCAATGTCGATTCTAATTACATCCTGACCGTCTTGAGTACCGATAATGGCATTTTGTTCTGCGTTGAAGACAAATGAGACGGATTCTCCACCGGAGGTGATGTCAGTGTTTAGCTCTTCAAGTAACAAGGCTAATGATGTGGGCTCAGGTACAAAACTGTTCGGTTCGAGAGGCAAATCGGCAGCATCAACGATGACTTGAGAAGTAATGGACTTTGGATAGCTAGAAAGTGAGATCGAGCCTTCTGTAAGCTCTGAAGAGAGAGACTGGCCACCATCAGCCAGAATAGTGATATCAAACCCGTTTAGATCATCATTAAGATCAGTATTATCAAACGAAGCCGTGGTCTCAAAAAAGGTGGAAGCCAAAACCTCAGGGTTATTATATTCAATAGTAACAAAACCTGCGTTAGCCGATCCTGACGCACCACCAGCCGCTGCGGGGCCAGCAGCTGTTGCTTCAAGTATGGCAGTTGGGTCAGCGCCTTCTAAAATGGCTTGTTGAATAGCGGCAACATCGTCAGCATCAAAGTTCGTTGCGACAGTAGGGTCTACTGACACCTTGCCTTCAATCTCAGCCGTGACGACGTCAAGGTCCTCTTGGCCTAATTTGGGCTCGGGAATACAGGCAAAGCAATTCTCATCCACCAAGAATAGTGAGCCGTTCGCAATAACATCTATCGATGCACCATTAATCGTTATTATTACTTCTCCCGGCAGCAATGTTTCGCCGCGATCAACGATTCTGACATTACCATCTTGGTCTATTGCGTAAACTTCTCCTTTGACAGCATCTACGACCACTTCTTGCGGCAAAGTTTGTGTACTCATCTGACCCCCAGCTAAAACAGTCTATGTTCTCGACTTTATCAATGATTCTAGTTTGCTCTTCTGCAACCCCGAATCTGTGCAATCCTTAGCTAGCGAAAACAATAATTCAGCGATCATGGCTGAAAATTATAAATTTCAGCCACATTAATAAAAAATGTTTGTCGTCACAACATTCCATTGCTAATTTTTGCACCGGTGGGTGTACATTAAATAAGAATGTTCACCGTTATTATGGTCTTATGATTAGAGATAACCTCCAAACACTCAACTACCTATTACTTAAAGCTTAGTCTTTATAATTGGAAATAGTCAGAATCAGTCCACTCATCGCGTTAATGCAAACCCAATAATCGCCACGAAACATGGTAACGTAGCAAACAATACGCCGTATGCCTTTCGATGCTTCGTGCACCGGATCTGAACTGGAGACGAAAAAAACATCACTATCAAGTAATGAATGACATAGTCAGGTTGCAAAAGAGCCATCATTATCAAATGCAATAACACGTGAACGCTTAATGCGACTATATTTGGCTTGGTACGATATATCATCGCAAACAAAAAGATGAAACTAACAACAACAGGCATAACACTTTAAATGGTAATGATTATTATTTAATAATATGCTTTCATGAACATTTACTCAACGTTGTTTCACCTATCTCTTTAATCGTTACTATCCATCAAACTTATCAATGATTTTAAATGAATTCCTTTACAAAACGTTTGCGTAATCGCTAACCTTCTCTTAACCTTGATTTGAGGCTTTCATCACGATTTTCGCATTGCTATAGTTCACCCATCAAAACAAAAAAGACCATTCGAGGCATGGAGCTTCCTCGTTAATCTCAAGATGAGAAGAATAGGTACCGACAAAATTCGGCAGATTTAAGAGGGTCAAATAATGGAAATGAATATGGTTGAAATTCTAGGCTATGCTGCATCTATCATGGTCGCGATTTCATTAACTATGAAAGACATCGTTAAACTTCGCATTCTGAACTTTATCGGTTGTGCACTTTTTACCGCATACGGTTTGATGATTGACTCATGGCCAGTAGTGCTAACCAATGGCTTCATCGCCTGTGTAAACGTGTATTTCCTCGCGAAAATGCAGCGTGAAAAAAAAAGCCTAGCGCCTGAAAATGCCTAACAAAAAATAATGCGCCCGTAAGTTCATATACTTGCGGGCTTTTTGTTTTGACATTGTGCAAGTAACATCCATTTAGCATCCATTCACAATCATTTTTGCATGTTATCCCATTTTTGTCTTAATCCTAAATACCACATAAAATCAAATAGATAAGAAACCACAACACTTCACAATAACGACTCCTGCTTTACCACATAACCATCTCAGTTTAGCGACATCGCCACTGAGCAATCAGCAATCAGCAATCAGCAATCAGCAATATAATAATTCGATCAGCTTTTATGTGCTTCGAGTATATACTCGTGATAAACACAACATTGAACACAAAGGCTTACCATGAACATTGGTGCAATTGCTAAACTGACTGGGCTATCTTCTAAATCTATTCGCATGTATGAAGAGAAAGGCATTATTTCTCCGCCCAACCGAAGTGAATCCGGCTATCGGGAGTACTCTGACAAACATATTCAAGAACTTAATCTGGTATCACGAGCCAAAAATGCCGGTTTTTCTCTTCAAGAATGCAAAGAGTTCGTTCATTTGGCAGGAAATCCAAACAGGAAAAGTAGTGAAGTTAAAGCGCGTGCAATGGATAAACTGGAAGAGGTAGAGCAAAAGATTGCCCACCTTTTGGAAATCAAAAAACAGCTTGAAAGCTGGGTTTCCGCGTGCCCGGGAAATGCAAAAAGTCACTGCCCTATTATTGATGATTTAACCAAGTAAGTGGTACTGCGTTTAAGAAGATCATCTCTGAACATGACTTACGCCTCAAAATTGACATTTACAATAACAATCATAAACTTAGTACTTATACTCTCACTTTAAGCATTCATCAAAAGGATTGAGTAATGAAAAAGCTAGCTCTTATTGTTTTTGTCTCAGCGCAACTAATGGCTTGTACAGAAGTCGGCAGTGAAGCGTGGTGTAAAGATATGAAAGAAAAACCAAAAGGCGAATGGACAGCAAACGAAGCTTCTGACTTTGCAAAACACTGTGTATTCTAGACGACTTGAACTCGGGGGAATCTAAGCCCGAGATAAACTCGCACCTTACAACAGCAAAGATACCGAATAAAAATGAGACTGGCTTACCAAACAAAGCCAGTTTCTGTTACAAACATTCCCCTAAAGATACACGTTGGGGGTTCGTAATGATCACGCTTTATAACGATTTGACGCTCTTACGTTCGACCAGTGTTGGCTCTAATTGCACAACTTGAGTTTCTTGCGTTTTCTCATTCAATTTGCGTAAAAGTGTTTCTACAGCCGCTTGGCCTAGGCTGTGTTTTGGTTGGTGGATAGTCGTTAAAGACGGTGACATGTATTTCGCGATGTGAATATCATCGTATCCGATGATTGAGAGTCGTTCAGGTACTTCAATGCCCAATTCATTGGCAGCGTTAAGCACACCCATCGCCATCATATCATTCGAGACAAAAATTGAACTTGGTAATGGTCCTCGTTCAACCATTTTCTTAAATGCCTGATACCCACCCTCACATTCGAAATTAGATTCAACGATCCAATTCGCATTAAAACTTAAGCCTGCTTCAACCACCGCTCGTTTGTAACCTTCATAACGCATTTGTGCTTGGTGCTTGATTAGTGGGCCGGTAATACACCCTACTTCTTTGTGACCACAATCTATCAAATACTTCGCAGCTAAATAGCCACCGCGTAGTGAGTTATCTTGGATCTTATCACTCGCAAATAGCATTGGGCCCCAATCCATCACAACCACCGGGATATCAGGGTAGCGTTCGAATACCTCTATCCGCTCCCCCTCTAATGACGAGCACATTAAAATTAAGCCATCAACACGCTTTTGCAATAGCGTATTAATAGAATCTCGCATGCGCTCATTATCGCCCTCGGTATTGCAGAGGATCAGGCTATAACCTTTCTGGTAACAACAGCGTTCTACCCCTTTCACCACTTCACCGAAAAATGGGTTAGTTGATGTGGTTACCAGCATACCAAATGTTTTGGTTCGATTGACCTTAAGACTACGCGCCAAAGCTGATGGCGCGTAATAGTTCAGTTCTCTTGCTGCGTTATTTACTCGTTCTGATATTTCTTCACTGACAAAACGAGTTTTGTTAATAACATGGCTTACGGTTGAGGTAGAAACCCCTGCGAGTTTCGCGATGTCTTTCATCGTTGCCATGTCATTACTCCTTTTAACTAACGGTTGTTTAGCAAGTACTCGTTTTTAGCAAGAAATGCTTCAACCTCATCACGGCTTGGAATAGAAGTTTGCGCACCAAAGCGCGTAACAGAAATTGCCGCGGCTGCATGTGCAAACTTAATCGCTGATTCTAAAGGTAATGACTCCAATAAACCAGTCACGAATGCGCCATTAAAGGTGTCACCAGCAGCAGTGGTATCTGTCGCTTCCACTCTGAATCCAGGAATAATTTTACCTTGATCTTTCTGGCTCAACCAAACACCACGAGCACCTAGGGTGATCATCACCGTTTTGATGCCTTTCTCATGCAAAATCTTTGCGGCTTTGTGTGCGCTTTCATCGTCCGTCACCGTGACGCCAGTTAACACTTCTGCTTCGGTTTCATTTGGCGTAATCACATCAACACAAGACAACAAGCTATCCGGCAATTCACGCGCTGGCGCTGGGTTTAGAATTACCGTTGTACCCGCTGATTTAGCAACAATCGCTGCTTTTTCAATGCCACACATTGGTGTTTCAAGTTGCATCAGTAAGTAATCTGCCTGACGGATTCGTTCTAAATCTGATTCAATGGCTTCAGCCGTTAATTTCGCATTTGCCTCCGCTGATAGACAAATACTGTTCTCACCACTGTCAGAAACTTGGATCATCGCGATACCCGTTGGACAGTTCGGCTGCATTTTTACACCTGTGATATCAATGCCATCCATTTTGAAATTTTCACGAATGTTAATACCAAAAGAGTCGTCACCAACACAGGCGATAAAACCGATATCCGCGTTTAAACGCGCTGCTGCTACCGCTTGGTTTGCCCCCTTACCACCAGGGATAACTTGGTAGTTACGTCCATGCAACGTCTCGCCCGGGCGAGGGAAAGAAGGCACTTGAAGAACATGGTCGGCATTCACACTACCCAATACAACTAACTTATTCATACGGTTATCCTCGGTTCAAAGTGAACCTATTTAATTAGAACAGAAGAAAAATAGATGGCTTTTACTTTTCTGCTTATCAGCTTTGTTCATGTAAAAAGCCAAAGGCATCTATTTTTTGCTCTCTCATCACTAATTTATCTGTAACAAGAGAGCAAATAAGCACTTAATCACTTAGCTTTAGCTTTAGCTTTAGCCTAAGGTCTCAATGCCAGTTCGAACAGAGAAACAACGTTCTTCCCCTGACTCTAAATAGATCAGCGTTTCATTACGCTTAGCGGCAAGAAATCCTTCAGGTCGACATGTTGCGGGAATCGCATAAGCCGCTACCTGCTGATCACCGTTACACAAAATCCATCGAGTCGTACTGTTAAATTCACGGGTGCTAAATTCAGTGATAAGACGTTTGCCACCAATCTCCATTCTGAACTCTGCACGATCAGTGAACGTCGAAATATCATCTAGAAAATAAACAATTTCAGGATCATGCATTTCCGGTTTATCCAATGCAGCAAAAGGCGGCGAATTTTTTAAACTTTCATTATATGCGAGCCATTGCTCTGTCGGCTGGACATGCGCCGGAATACTTTCACGCAATGTAAATGCTTCATCCGGCAAGTTTTGAGTCATGTTCGCATTCTCAAAATACGCCGCATTGATATGGCACATATACTGCAAAGGCATGTCAACAGACGCAAGATTCTTAACTGCCATGTTGATGTCAAATACACTTGCGTCTTTCTCTAAATGTACAGATGGCGTAGCTAGGTAATGATCACCAAAGCCCATCACATACTCATACGTACCTTTAATCACGATTTTATCTTCACAGACCTCTAACCAAGCACTGTCCATCGATGCACAAGGCATTTCACCATGGAGAGTATGATCATCTTGAGGTGTTGGGCAGCCCATGCGAATCATGCCAGCATGGAAAGCAAAACAGCCGTAGGTTTCTACAATAGTTTTTGCTGGTTTTGGCTCAGAAAACATATTCTTCATACATAAATCAGTATCAAGAAACTTAGCATCCCAAATCATTTGTCCCATAAAAGGCAAAACCACCAAGTGCCCTTTGCTATTTTTAATCTCTACCGCTTCTACGCCTGAGTTATATTTGAATGTATTCACCTCAAAGTCTTCAGACTTCAGGATAAGCATTCTTTCTTTTGCAAATTGTTCTTTGTATAGAGGAATCGTAAACATCATCAATCTCTCACTAGAAATGGCTGCCCTATATTGAGCAGCCATCTATTAAAATTAAGCTTCAGCAACCTTGTAGCTAAATGCTTGCTTGTATTTTTTCTCACTCATGAAGTAGAAGAATACAATCGCGAAACAAAGTGCACTTACTAAGAAAGAAGCTTGCATGCCTACTGAATCCGCTAGCAAACCTTGGATAACTGGAATCGCAGCGCCACCAATGATAGACATAACGACAAAACCACCCGCAGTTTCTGTGTAACGAGTATCAACAGATTGAAGCGTTGATGCGAAAATTGTCGCCCAGCAAGGCGCGAACAATGCTGATGTACCTACAGCGACCCAAACCGCACTGAAGTTAGGAACAAACGTCACGTAAATCAAACATACGAAACCTATCGCTGAATAACCCATCAATACATTTTCTTGAGAGGTTTTAGTAAACAAGTAGTTCGCTAATAGTTTGCCTAAGAAGTACATGATAAATGCATACAGCAAGTAGTTTGCAGCGTCATGTTCTACCATGGTTGAGTCCATTTCTAATGCTAGACGAATCGTAAATGACCACACCGCTACTTGCATACCTACGTAAGCAAATTGGGTCACGATACCTTTGAAGAAACGAGCATTGCCAGCTAGGTAAGATAGCGTTTCACCAAAAGAAGGCTGTTCTTCTTTCTTGTCGGCAACCGCTTTACAATTTGGATACTCAGTAATCGCAATAAGCGTAGCAACCGTCGCAATAATACCCACTAGCCATTTATATGGTTCTAGCGTTTGCTGCAGAACTTGTTCTTTAAACATGGCAAGTTCCGCACCTGTCAGCGTAGACATCATATGTTCCACGTCAACACCCTCTTGGAAAATCAAATGCTTACCAAGCAGCAAACCAATAATGTAACCCATCGCATTGATTGTATGAGAGACGTTGAGGCGCAAAGTCGCACGTTCAGGCTCACCGATCATCGCAGAGTAAGTATTACAAGAGGTCTCAAGGAATGATAAACCAATCGCAATACAGAAAATCGCGGCTAAGAACATGGTGTAGGTGCCCGCATGCGATGCAGGGAAGAACATCAAACAACCGAAGATGTACAAAGCAAGACCAAGTAAAATCGCCAGCTTGTAAGAAGTTTTCTTCACAACCATAGACGCAGGAATCGCGACTAGAAAGTATGCTCCGTAGAATGCTGATTGAACTAATGCCGAAGCGAAGTTTGAAAGATCAAAGATCGATTTAAACTGAGTGATCAGAACGTCATTTAGTGCCGCGGCTGCTGACCAAAGCGCAAACACAGAAGAAAGTAGTAAGAACTGGAACAACGGCGTTTTGTTTAAGTAACCATCCGCGTGCTGAACTGTTGTATTTTTTATAAACATAAATTACCTTCCATTTCAGGAAAACTTGGAATCGACAACGTTATTTAGAACGTGACACCCGCTTGAAAAATGACATTTGCGTATGGTGTACACTCTCCTGTTCTTACAACCGCACGGCTTTGCTCTGTACGAGATTTAAAAGCTTCGTGGGACATGTAAACAACATCAATTGTCTTGCCGCTTTGTTCACTGTCTCTTTGTAACTCAGCAATCAGGGCATCATGGTGAGTAGGACTAACCTGAGCAAACTCTTCCGCGATAATTGCGCGCTCTACTTGAGATTCAGACAAAATCACGCGAACAGTTTCTATAAAACTAGGAACCCCATGCGTCAGTGCTAAGTCAATGCGCTGCACATGTTCAGGGATCGGCAAACCTGCATCACAAATCGTGATCTCATCGGTATGGCCTAGCGTCGAGACCAAGTAAGAAATTTCGGAATTTAATAGGGTACTTTTTTTCATTTCATCGACCTTTCGGTTACACGTTTAAACAACTGTGAGCGCCAGTTTTTAATACTTCTTATTGACATAAAACTCATCGAAACGTTTCGATGACAATAATAGAGCGGCCATAAAATTTGACTAGTAGAGGATTCGCAAGGTGTGAGAATGATCGGGAAATTTCAGGTGCAGTCCGAACAAAAGTCTACTTATGTCACACCGAAACCATCGAAACGTTTCGATGACTGCTAAAGACGACCCAAATCAAGCTGCTATCGTAGAGTACCCTATCTCGATAGTTACTTGGATATTCAATATAAAAGCCATCAAATCAATGACTACATTTTGCAACAATTCGCACTAAAACTATTTACATCATCACAAATACAATAAGGGGGCCTGAAATTCAAAAATAGTGTGCTTACAATTGGCAACAAACCATGATTATCATTCTCACTCGTTCAGTACCGCAAGGGAAGCAACGTTTGTAGTTTGTAAAGACACAAACGGAATAAAATACCGCGATGAAATTAAGTCACAGAGTGGTGTTGCTCGTTGCGCCGATCATTCTATTGAGTGCTGTCGTATCAAGTTACATCATTTACAGCATCCAAAAAGTCACCCTCGTTAAACGTGAAGATAGCTATATCCAACTGCAAATGGAAAAACTCGCGGGGCAATTTCGTCAAGCCAACATTTTCCTGAATAGCTATGCGTACACATTAAGCAAGAGTGATGTCTTGCAGGACTATTTTATTAATCATGACAATCGGTATCGAGAAAGACAGCTATTTAAACGCCTCGATGAAACGGTAGATGTGCTCAGTTATGGATATGGCGGCGACGCGAACATGGCAATCCTCGATGGAGCACAAAATGTCATCTACTACACAGAAAACCAATACTACGAAGCGAACGACCGTGTTGACCCAAACATACTCGACTATGTCTCAACCAGTTATGAAAAATACGGAGAGACAAACCACACTGGATTCATCTATAACTCTAGCGGCCAAAGCATTCTTCTCCAATATGAACTTTTTGATAAGCGAACAGGTAACGCACCGCTAAGTTTTGATCCTCAAAATGTCTTTTTTGTGGTGGTTTCCGTTTCACTAGAAGCCTTTAATCAGATTAAACATCAAATCGAGTTTGATACACACAGTGTCATTACATTCTCAAGCAAAGCGATTGTGCTTGATGTCCCACTTGCCCAAACCATCGAGTTATTGCCTCATTTTTATGCCGTATTATCACCGGCAGAATATCTGATGTGGAACAAAGTCGATCGCGTATGGCTAGAACTTGCATTCTCGTTTGGTATTGCAGCTTTCATTACTATCACAATCATTGTTTCTATCATTTATCGTTATGTACTGCGCCCAGTTTCTCGGCTGGATAAGCAACTTCAGGAAATGGAATCTAATCAAAGAAAGAAAATTGACGTTCTAGATACTAATGACGAAATTGGTCGCCTTTCCTCTCGATTTTTCGATATGTATGAAGAGCTAAACGTCGTCTATCGTGAGACAAAACACCTTGCCGAAACCGACCATTTAACTCAGCTAGCCAATCGGCATTATTTTCACCAATTAGCGATGAATACACTGGCGTCACCGGGAAAACAACTATGGGTTATTTATATCGACTTGGATAACTTCAAATACGTCAACGATAAGTATGGCCATGAAGTTGGCGACGAGTTATTAAAAGAGTTTTCATCACATTTAACTAGGCTATGTAACAAGCATTCTAAGCTTGGGATTGGCACTTGTTTTGGATCTCGTCTTTCTGGCGATGAGTTCGCAATATTGCTTTCAACAAATGAGAAAAAAGAAAACATCTCGAGCCTATTTGCAACTGAGTTATTAAAGCCGATGCAAAGCTCAGAGAATGAGTTTTCACTCTCCTACCCCATCACCGCAAGTATTGGCATTGCGCAATATCCACAAGATGGTCAGGAAATCACTCGTCTGCTTTCCAACGCCGATGCGGCGATGTATCAAGCTAAACGTGCGGGGAAAAATCAATTTGCTTATTACTCAGCATCGCTAAATGTTGAAGCGAAACGAAGAAGCCAAATTGAGCGAGCGTTAAGAAAATCAAACGTTGAGGATGAGTTTTACCTTGTCTACCAACCCTATATGGACAGCGCTCAACAACATGTTGAGGGACTAGAAGTACTGCTTAGATGGGAAGCGGAGGGAATTGGACTTGTTTCTCCCCAAGAATTTATACCTATCGCTGAACAGACAGGGATGTTCGAAAAAATTGACCGTTGGGTTTTCTCTCATGCCACCGCTGAATACCATCACCTTAAGGATATATTTGGTAAAGAGATTATCTTATCCATTAACTTGTCTTCCGCCGAATTAAATTCATTGGAGATGGCAGGTTTTATTCACAAGCATACACTCAAAAACGGCATCCCAACAAAGAATATAGAACTAGAAATCACAGAGACGTATGCCTCTGACCATCAGGGAACCGCCTTACTCGATAAACTATCAGAACTTGGCTATCGCCTTGCTATCGACGATTTTGGTTCTGGTTACACATCATTGACGCAATTGGTTCAATACCCAGTACAGAAAATTAAATTTGACCGTCAGTTTTTGTTAACTCTTATGCAGACTAACAATGGTCACGTGATAAAACCCATCATTGAGCTTTGTCATGCCCAAAACAAAACGGTGACTGCGGAGGGAATTGAACATCATGTGATGTACGATTGGCTATCTACCTATCACTGTGATTTTATGCAAGGTTATCTGTTTGGCAAACCGATGACAAAAGATCAGCTAATCACTTGGTGGAGAAGTGGGAAAATACATCAGCCAATTGAATCTCCGACTCTCTCCTGAATTAGCCTCACGCTAGAACCAGAGTCAGAGTCAGAGTCAGAGTCAGAGTAATCATACGCCAAACGCGAACATAGCTTGGATGTATCGAATAATGGCAATATCTATTGCATGCGCTTTAACATGTTAAGCGTAATATTTGCCGAATTATCTGCGGTTGCTTTCTTCAAATCTGAATAAACCATTTCAGCAGAACCATCCGCTTTATCAGAAATAGTGCGAATTACAACGTAAGGCACTTTAAAAGCATCAGCAACTTGACCAAGTGCTGCTCCTTCCATTTCTACCGCCATCGCGTTGTATTCTTGGTAAATCCCAGTCACTTTTACTTTACTTGCAATAAACTGATCACCGGATGCGATAATGCCTCGATAAACACTCTCTTTTCCAAGCGTGTCAACGGCCGCATCGAAAGCATATTTTTGCAGTGCTTTATCTGCGTAGAAGTAACGTTCCTGGTAGTCAGGCAAAAGGCCTTTTGGCATATTAAATGCGGTTAGATCGACATCATGCTGGACAAGGCGAGTTGAAACAACCACATCCAATGGGTCCAATTTAGGATCACTCGCACCTGCAATGCCCGTAAAAATAAGTTGCTCTACACCAAACGACTCAATCAGTAAGGTCGTTGTCATCGCTGCATTAACCTTACCAACACCAGACTTCGTCACAACGACTGATTTTCCCTCTAACTCACCAGTATAAAAACGATGACTACCAATTCTTTTGACTTGTTGATTTTGAATTTTTGGCAATAACGCTTCAACTTCTACATCCATCGCACCAACAATACCGATAGTAGAACCTGCAACAGATGGAAGCGAGTAAGCGGTAAGCAAAAGAGCAAGAGATTTCTTTAACATGAGGATCCTGATATGTAATACGCGACACCAATTCGTGACGCAGCGCAGATTATACTACATATCAAATCTAGGCAAACGTTTGCCTTATGTATAAAAAACTGTTTGCCTAAAGAAGCATCACACTACGCTGCTTTTTTAGTCAATCTCATATTTTAAAGGAAGTTTAACTTGTTCTATCTTAGAAATCATGGGCATAAAGTAACCACAGGCTTGTTTTTTCGCAAAGGTTGGCTGGCCCCAAGCAGAGCAAAAATCTGCGCTTCCTTTTTTCCGAGTAAATTGACGGCACTGTCCACAATAATGGCTCATATCTCTTCCTTAAGTTTCGCCGAACACATCACATACCTTTCAGAGCTTCAACTACCGCCGCTTTCGCATGAATTTCTGTCGTATCGTATAGTTTTATGTCTGTATATTGAGGGCCGACTAACATAGCGATTTCTGTACACCCTAAAATCACGGCTTCAGCCCCCATTTCAACAAGTTGGTTCATGATAGCTAAGTATTTTTCACGCGACGGGGCACTTATCTCACCTTTGCACAACTCATTGTAAATAATGTCATGAATGGTAGTTTGATCTTCAGTGCTCGGTACGACAACATCAATTCCAAATTTCTGAGTAAGACGCTGCTTATAGAAGTCCTGTTCCATAGTAAAGCGAGTTCCGAGTAGGCCGACTTTCTTAATATTATCCGATACAAGTTGCGTTGCCGTAGCATCAGCAATGTGCAATAGAGGGACATTAACCGACGCCTGAATTTGATCAGCCACTTTGTGCATCGTATTCGTACAGATCAAAATAAAATCTGCGCCACCAGCGACCACTGACTGAGCAGCCGCAGATAGAATTGTTGCGGTGTCCGCCCAACGACCTTGATGTTGAAGCGCTTCAATCTCAGCAAAGTCCACACTGTACAAACACAACTTTGCTGAATGCAACCCACCAAGCTGCCCTTTTACTTCACGATTGATAATTTGATAATAGTTAGAGGTAGACTCCCATGACATCCCTCCAATAAGCCCTATCGTTTTCATTCACACTCCTAATTTCACTCGAAACTCATCTAATTAAAAAATGTAATCGCTAAACCACCTCGAACGACCTACACAAGCGATCTATCTATTGTGAAGTCTCTGTGCTTTGATTTTTATCATTTACGTAAGTCACTAATTGACAAAAAACTTTCTTAAACTTACCACATCATCACCAATAAAAAAGTTATCCGCAATCAACTTTCTATCGTATTTATATGTTCGTGAATTTGCCTACATTAACAATCATTGATAACACTCATAAAATGCCATTTACGAAATAAATAAGGGTATCTATTATTGACACGACCTTAATAACAAGTCATTTTTCTATAAAATAATTAATTGACAATTTAATATTACCCTACCGAAACGTAGGATAAAAACGCCCTAAAATTCACGTTCCACATATATTCACAATTATACAAAACCACTCTTAGTCACCAGAATAGCCGCTATCATGACTGTCGTTATGGATCCGATTTTTATCTCATTGAATCACACATTTGGTAATGTAATTTAATGACCGCAATGGTTCACAAAGAGGCCCTTTCCTATTTAACGGCAGGAACCGCCATAAATTACGGCTTCACCTTGTGCGTCAAAAACCAGAAAAAAGGGGGGCAGAGGTCGAAACGCTCACATCATCACTAGTGCGGTACGCTTTAGGCCGCCTGTAACTATCGTGAGCACTCAGTGTTCACCATTAATGAATGCAACACTGTACATAAGATTCCCTAAATTTATTAAGAAATACTTTGTTACGACCCACTTCACAGTATTCATTTTCTATGCGATCTTTTCTTGAGTAAAGAAAACCTTGAATTAAAAAGACATTTTAGGGTTACATTTAAAAGAACACTGTTTTAATAATTCATTAGTAAAGTAAATCCACGTAAACATAGTTTTATTAATAACTCAAATAGGCTAATATTCAGACTGAATGATTTAAAGTCATCAATTAGTATCTCAATGTATTTATATTTCAATCATTTAGGTGATTGGGTTTTACTTCTTACTTTTATTTTTCGAAAAGTAGGCCATAAGACTCATATTAAGAAACATAGAGAATAGAATGAGTTTGATGTGCATGCTGTATTACTGAGTGCATGAAGCAATCAACCAGCTTGCAATATTTAGAGTTATATTAGTAAAAATGAAAAAGCTATTTTTATTGTTGATATGGACATCCCTATCATTTTCTCCTCTCGCTTTTGCGCACCATTCAGGGAAAAATTCGGGTAACAAAGTCAACCAACAACTTATTGAAAAAACATATAAAGAAGCCAATTTGGAGGGTGTTCTAGATTACCAATTATTTAGTGATGCATACCAAGCATACAATCAAACAGCAAATCGGAAAAAGCCCGTATTGACGATCATCGATTACAGCAAACCTTCGACAGAAAAAAGGTTTTATGTCGTTGATTTGAAAAAGAAAAAATTAATTTTTAATACTTACGTTTCCCACGGTGTAAACAGTGGAAAAAAAACAGCAACGAAGTTTTCAAACATCATAAACTCTCGCAAGACGTCATTGGGCACATTTCTAACAGATACAACCTATTATGGTTCGAATGGCTATTCACTACGTCTTGACGGCTTGACCTCTGGCGTTAACGATAAAGCAAGAGAAAGATATATTGTTGTCCACGGTGCAAATTACGCTAACCCATCTTTTATCAAGAAAAATGGCTACTTAGGCCGCAGTTGGGGATGCCCTGCACTACCACAAAAGTTATCCCGTCAGATCATTGATACGATAAAAGGTGGTAGTGTCATTTACGCAAGTGCCTGATCATCCCAATACAAACAAAAGAGGCGCAAAAAATGCGCCTCTTTTGTTTTAGATGTGAAACCTAAATAATCCTCATTACTGAGGCAGTTCCGGTGTCGTTTTCGACTTGTTCCAAGCCTTACGTACTTTAACTAAGATGAAGCTCGCTACCGCAATAGTCAATGTGATCACTGGTGCAGCCATCAAACCCATCGTTACGATTTTATTAATTTTTTCCGGCAGTAACGGCAGTAACAATCCGAATCCACATAATAGTAACGTCCAAAGAATAGCGCTCAACCAAGCAAAATAGTGGAATTTTCCTACGCGGTTAACACGAAGTCCCATCATTAAAGGTAGAAGAGAGCGCACGACCGGAATAAAACGTGCACAGAATAGCGCAATCAATCCATGTTTGCCTAATAGCACATCGACTTGATCCAACCGTTTTTTAGGTACAGCATTTACCCAGCTTTGAACTTTCGGTAAACGATTAAGCCATTTACCCTGTAAATATGCGGCCCAACTCCCCATTGCCGCACTAATGACGATCACCAACATGATAATGACCGGATCGAGTACGCCTACCGCCGCCAGCGTGCCAGATAACACAACAACGCTATCACATGGGAATGGTGCAGCTGGTATAAAACCACTTTCTAAAAAGATAAGTGCTGCAACTACAAAATAAATAAGACCAGCACTACCTGGCGCCATCAAGGCTGTAAAGTCTTGATGCCATAACGCAAGTAAGACTTGAATAATTGAATCAAACATGAAGAACTCCTAAACATCATTGCAAAGTACCGAAACAAGAGTGCTATAAGTTACTTGGCATGCATAAAACGGTAGATAAGATTGGACTCTTTACCGCCAACCACTCTATAGCGAGACTGACGAAAAGATTCATACCGAAATGACAACATGGCTTGAGCAACAAACCACTTAGCAATCTCGGTAGGTCTGACAACACCATACGTCTCGAACGCAGTAGCTTTATCAAAATAATGGCCGTTGTTTTTATGATTCACTCGTAATGCATTGCGACTAAGCAGACTTGCTTTCATCTTACGTTTTGGCAATGCAGGTTGCTCCTCGATTGAGGGCTCATTTACAAGGGATGGGGCGATACTGGCAGTGTGCAGAGAATTTGAAGATAGACGCGCCTGACTTAACTCAAAAGCCATTAGTGCAACCAATAGTACTAGCACACCAGCGAGATAAGAACGCACAACATTCACCTAAAACACAACGATGTGCTGTTGTAACTCCAAGTGCAGTATTTTGCAATTTAAATTCTCAATCGAGAATAAAAAAGTCTTTATTGAAAGCAGATATACCCTCAAATGCCGGATATTTATCCAGATTTAAGGGTATATCAAATTGATTGGTATTTCGTATTTCTGTCTATACCCAAATTACCTCAAGATGCTTTGTTTAGTGAGACTAACTTGGTTGAACGAGACTGACTGGGTATATCACTATTTATTGCCGTATGGATAATTAGTGAACATTTTAGTCACTTCTTCCGAGATAAGTTCTTCACGTTTTTGTGTACTCATGGATTCGGTCAGCTTTTTCTTAGATATCCCTTTCCACACAACTTGATTTGCTTTTGTGTCAACTAACTCAATCACCAACTTTCCGTATTTACGCTCACGGTATCGCTCAGGGCTAGATGTCGCGACCGCAAAGCTATTCCAACCATAACCAACACTAAACGTTGAACCTGTTGAAACAAGTTCGGTTTCTTTAATGATGTCATGATGAACATAGAGATCACCACCAATCTTTACTCTTGATAAGCCATTTGCTTCGAGTTGAGCAGCGATACCCTGTTCTATACGTCTTGCATCTAGACTTGTAGGCACGTCACTTTGGGGACCAAAATCAAACGTTTTATAGGCTGAGAAGTCTGCTTGTTTATCAACATCCGTTGTGACTGTCGTACAAGCACCGACAATCATCACTAAGCTTGCTG
This sequence comes from Vibrio alfacsensis, assembly GCF_019670485.1. Classification (NCBI taxonomy): domain Bacteria; kingdom Pseudomonadati; phylum Pseudomonadota; class Gammaproteobacteria; order Vibrionales; family Vibrionaceae; genus Vibrio; species Vibrio alfacsensis. The sequence goes on along the minus strand of NZ_AP024166.1, from coordinate 482,518 downwards.
CCAAAAAATTTTTCCACATACTATTATCCTTATTAGTTTCATCGATTGATTCTACGTGCGACAAGCGATGTTAAAGCGAAAAAAATCAAATTATTTACAGATTTAGTTTCGCCTATGAATGCTTTGTGTTCAACAAAACGACCAAAGCAAACTAAAAATCACCGATTGAATAATAGAAAAATGTGATCAAAGACAAGTAATCCTCAACAATTCTCCATAAACGAACACTAATTAACCGATTGATCAAAAAAGACTTTTCTTTTTCACGATATGTGGCATAGTGACGTTGTCCTATCGATGCGCGGGCATCGTATAATGGCTATTACCTCAGCCTTCCAAGCTGATGATGCGGGTTCGATTCCCGCTGCCCGCTCCAACTCTCTAACTCTCTAACTCTCTAACTCTCTAACTCTCTAACACATTTTCCGATAATTTGTTTTATAAACAAAAACCTAAAGATCTTCTTTCTTATCTGACTTAACCTAAATCAGCGTAAACATACACAGCTAAACTATGGCATAGCACATCTGCCCCCTCTTTTTTCCCTAGTTCTGAGCACACCTCTAACTGAACAATCTGAGGTGTAACCCAAGCATCACGCAATTATCTCGAATCTTTAATACTTCTCAACTTCTGAAATGCCGAACTGGGTGTCATAGATACCGCATAGATACCAATTGAATAACACGCCCGTCACACTCGTCCTTACTTTGCTTACTTGCAATAGAATTGCCTCGAACAGAAGCGACTGAACTCGCTTTCACACTGATGAATTACTTTCGCTATTAAGCTTCCTATCAGATAGAGCTGTAAAATATTTACCCTGTAAAATTGGCCTGGAATTCTCAAAAATATGTCAGATCTAAATATTAGATTCGAGTCATATCACATAAATTAAATATAAAACCCTAAGTAAAATAAGTAACAGCAATCAGGGGTAATTAATATTTAATAATCATTAAAAATTTAATCACCATCAAAACGAACAATTATCTATTTCTATCATCGCATTCTCATAAATGATTGCCCTATATATATCAACATAAAAAATCATAGAACGTAAAAGTTATCAAAAGTAAGACAAGTTAATTAACCATTTGGACAGGAAAACAATCAATGCATTTTTAAAAAATTTAATATTCATTGAATTAAAATGTCATTTACTCTGTTTAATGTAATGAGATGCAAGAATATCTCACATATAAGAATGAGTGATTTGCGTCGAGTATTTATTATGAAATAAAACAACTCAACGAAATTCACTATTGAATATACGCATTTTGAAAGTAGACTAAAAATCCAATTTTGCAATCAGACTTTGGTTTTAGGAAAAGAGTAATATCTAATACCTAAACATAAGCCTATAGCACTTAAATATTAAAAAACTCAGCAGCAAGGATGACTGGATAAACTCGATGGCAGTTTGGGGGCCGAAACTCAAGGGCGGTAGCGTAAGAAAAATGAGCTAACCAACAGTCACTGGCATACTATCTCGGGCTTAAAATATGGACACCTCTCTTAAATTACATAGTAACTATGGTGCTTTACATGTTCTCTACAGGAGCATTGACTCTCTCGTAATACTACTAACTCTTTATTTAGTATCTACCTTATACACACACACGTTTGACCAAAAAAGCCTTTTATCTGCCAGCTATGCGATTCTGTTTTACTTGTTAATCGCTGAAAGTAATGAACTTTATCGCTCATGGAGAGTTTACAGATTCAAAGACGAAGCCATTACCATAGGCAAAGCTTGGTTATTTACTTTTATGGTTCTTGTCTTGCTCGCCTTTTTTACTAAGACAAGCGAGAATTACTCTAGAGTGGTATCAACATCATGGTTACTTTTAACGCCAATCATGTTAATTACTTGGCGATATTTTGCGAAGCAAACCCTAAAAACGCTGCGTGACTACGGATATAACCGCAAAGATGCCGTTATTGTTGGAGTCACAGAAAATGGTATTAAACTCGCAAATGAACTTAATAACCACCCAGAGTTAGGAGTTAAAGTGGTTGGTTTTTATGACGATAGAGATAAAGAAAGGTTAGATCTAGATAATTTACCTGTACCTTACAGAGGAAAAGTACCATCAGCACTAAAACTTGCTAAACGAGGCACCGTTCAACATATTTATATCTCCATGCCAATGAAAGCGAGTGAACGAATAAAACAATACCTAGACTGCTTTTCTGACACCACAGCGAATACTTATTTGATCCCAGACTTTTTCATTTATAACCTTATGCAGTCTAGGTTGAGTACAATTGGAAATGTTCCAACTGTTAGTATCCACGACACTCCATTTTATGGCACAAACAGTTGGATAAAAAGAATACAAGACATTTTACTTTCTAGCTTAATTATTCTTTTGATTAGCCCAATCCTTATTGGTGTAGCGATCGGTGTTAAACTATCTTCACCTGGTCCGGTTATATTCAAGCAATACCGTTACGGACTAGATGGACGCCGAATCAAAGTTTGGAAATTCCGTTCTATGAGTGCAATGGATAACGGAAAAGTAGTAAAGCAGGCAACGAAAAATGATCCAAGAATAACGCCTTTTGGTGCGTTTATACGTCGAACGTCTCTTGATGAGCTACCGCAGTTCTTTAACGTTCTTCAAGGTCGAATGTCTATTGTCGGTCCTCGTCCTCATGCGGTTGCACACAATGAAGAGTATCGCAGTCTCGTAGAACGCTACATGCTGCGCCATAAAGTGAAGCCAGGTATCACAGGACTCGCTCAAGTTAATGGCTACCGCGGTGAAACCGACACTTTAGATAAAATGCAAAAACGTGTTGAGTTTGATTTGAAGTACATACAGTCATGGTCAACCTGGCTAGACATAAAGATCATTTTCATGACGGTTTTCAAAGGCTTTACCGGAAAAACGGCGTACTGAAGGAGTAGTAGTGTCCCCTCTCAACAAGACGCTAATTACATTAGCGATAATTGGTACAAGCAGTGCCGTGATTGCGAGTGAAAGTCACGGATACATCACAGAGTCCGGAATAAAGATCACCCCACTCTTTGATATAAAACTTGAACGTAACGACAACGTTGGTCGCTATTCAAAAGCCGAGCAACCTCTCACATCAAATGTGCTCGTTATCAAGCCTGGTATAGTTTTAGATTCAGATCGCAATGGCAATCAATATAAAGTCGCCTATCAACTTATTTCAGGAACCTACAGTGACAGTGACGATGATGATTATTTAGATCATAGATTCACAACAAACAACTTCGTGAAAATCAACAGACGCTCTGGTATTAGATTTAACTATTCGTACTTAAACTTACACGAGGAGCGAGGAACGGGCATTTTAGCTGGCGACACTCTCTCTACCATTGCTAAAGAGCCCGTTGAGTACGATCTCCACAACGTTAACACCACTTACATTTATGGTGCAGAAGAAGCAAAGGGACGCCTTGAAACCACACTAAAGTACCAAAGCAAGACTTACAATAACTATCGAAATATCGCATCACCTGAATTTTCAACTTTAAGCACAAAGTACAAAGATTACCGAGACTTCGGCGGCGCTATCGCCTTTTATTATGATTTAAGACCAGCTACAGAATTGCTTTTCGACATTAACCTTACTGATCGTAGATACAAACTTGGTGACCCAAAAACCGGACAATCACAAGATAACGTAGACGCCTACTACTTGATCGGTTCTAAATGGAATGTCACAGGCAAAACAACCGGAATGTTACGTTTAGGCTTGCAAAACAAAGACTATGATTATTCGGGAAAAAAAGACTTCACCGGTTTTAGCTGGGATCTCAACTTCAACTGGAAACCTCTGAGCTATTCAGCCGTTTATGTGTCAGCCTCTCAGCGTGCCGAAGACCCACAGCAAGGAACAAACTACATTGATAAAACTCGCTTTGATATTGCGTGGCAGCATTATTGGATGACTCATTTCTATAGCAGGATTGGCTTAAACTTTATCAAAGAAGACTATTCCGAAAGCAAACGCACCGACGACTTACTGGAGAGCACACTTGTCTTTGGATATCAGCTAAGAGACTACGCAGAAATCCAAGCTGGCTGGCAGTACGAAGACAATAGCTCCTCATTTGAGTCAAATACTTACACACAAAACGTTTGGTACTTGTCGACCAATTTTATTTTTTAACCTAGTAAGAACTGGATTTCTCAATGGCTCAAATTTTCACTTTCGGTACATTTTTACTCTTGCTCTTAACCGTCCCTTTTAACGCCTTGGCTTTGGAAAATAATTACACCATCGGCGCAGGAGATAAAATTCAAATTGTTGTTTACGGAGAAGAAGACCTCTCAATCGATGAGCTCTATATCGATAACGGCGGTAAATTCGATTATCCATATTTAGGGCAATTGTCCGCGATTAACAAAACAACAGAACAACTCAAAGCTGAAATTACTCGTGGACTTATCGGAGATTATCTCATCTCGCCAAAAGTGCGCGTCAGCATCGTTGGTTTTAGAAGCATTTATGTCAATGGTGAAGTAAAAAAACCGGGCGGATATGAGTATCAACCGGGACTAACGGTTGATAAAGCCATCGCTCTTGCCGGAGGTTTTACTGACCGAGCATCGAGAAGCAAAGTCTACATCGCGCAAGCAGGCAAAGACGAATTGAAAAACAAAGTAAAACTCTCATCGACTGTTTCCCCTGGAGACATCATCGTTATCGAGCAAAGCTTTTTCTAACCCCGTAGACCTCGCAATAACAACGGATTGAATGATGTTGGAAACCCCAAAGAAAAACACTATACAACAAGATCAGCTAATTGATTTTGGATACTATGTACACCTAATTAAAAAGCGCTGGTTATCTATTTCCCTATTCACGCTGCTATGTTCAACTATTGCGGTTTTAGTTGCACTATCCATTACGCCCACTTATAAAGCAACTGCCACACTGCTGATTGAATCCTCCCAGCAAAATGCAATTTCTATTGAAGAAGTTGTGGGAATCGACACTCGAGCAAAAGAATACTACCTCACACAATTTGAAATACTAAAATCCAACCAAGTAGCTCAACGAGTCATTGATAAATTACAACTCAGTGAAGTAGCAGAGTTTAATCCAAGACTAATCGTCACACAGCCTAGCCCAATTGAGAAGCTAAAAAGTGAACTGCTTGCTCACCCGCTAGTCGCACCTTACTTCATTAATGATCAAGAACCTGAACGCGACCTTGCGTCTGAACAAAAGAAAATAAACCTAGGGGTGCTAAAAGCATTTAAGTCTCGTTTGACGATCTCCCCGATAAGAAAAACACAATTGGTGCACATCTCTTTTGTGTCCGAAGACCCAAAACTCGCGGCAGAGATAGCAAATGCAGTTGGCTTAGCGTTTATCGAAAACAATTTAGAATCTAAATTGATTGCTACAGAGCAAGCGACTGGCTGGATAAACCATAGACTTACCGAACTAAAACAAAAACTCGATGCATCGGAACAAGCGCTACTCAGTTTCTTACAACAGCAAGAACTTATCGATGATAGTGGGATCGTAGCTTTGACAAGCTCAGAACTATCAAACTTGACGAACCGCATCGCAGAGGCAACTGAAAGACGTATCGAAGCGCAAGCACTTTTCAACGCATTACAGAGCAATAAAAACTTGACGTCTCTTGGCTCTAATTCATTGATATCCAATCATCCTCAAATTCGAGATATTCGCTTAGCCGAATCAAGGGCGGAAAAAGAAGTCAGTGAGCTATCCAAGCGTTATGGTCCTAAGCACGACAAAATGATCCAAGCTCATGCGCAATTGGAATCTATTCAAAACCGAGCAAATCGCTTGATACACAAGCTTATTAATGGTGTAGAAAAAGAACTGGCTAGTGCTAGAGAACAAGAACAGTTACTCCAAGCAGAACTTGTTAACAAAAAAGAAGAGTTCCAAGCGCTTAGTGTTGTAAAAAGTGAATATGACTCACTCAAGCGTGAAGTCGATAGCAATGCCAAACTTTATGACCTATTTTTAACACGACAAAAAGAAACCTCTGCAACAGGTGATTTTAGCTCTGCTAACGCGCGTTTTAGTGATTATGCATTAATTCCAGAGAATCCAAATAAGCCAAATCGAAAGCTCATTGTAGTGCTCGCATTCTTAGCTAGCCTTAGTTTTGCTATTGTGGCCGTTATTTGCTTAGACGCATTTAACAACACCCTTTCAACTGCTCGTGACTTTGAAAATAAACTTGGATTATTACCAACGGGCACGATCCCTATCATTACTGATAAACGCTATAAAAAGACCCCTATTGATTCAAATGTGTTTCGTGATAGCAAATTTTCTGGTTTTCAGGAATGCGTCGACTCTATCCGTACCTCGTTATACTTAAGTTTACCAAGAGCTCAGCGTAAGTTACTTGCGATCTCTTCTGCAGTGCCGGGAGAAGGCAAAACAACAACCGTAATTAGCCTTGCCCAGTCTTTCGCGCGTCTAGAAAAAGTATTGATTATCGATTGTGATTTAAGACGTCCATCGATAGGTGAGCGTTTCGGTCTCTCGAATAGCCAACCTGGCTTAACCAATGCATTACTTATGAACACGCCACTCCAAGACTGCATTACTAACATGGAAGACTCAAACCTAGATGTCTTAAGTTCGGGAATGCTTGCGCCTAATCCACAAGAACTTTTAAGCAGTAAGGCATTTGAAAAACTCATTACCTACTTAGAAACTAAATACGACCGAATAATCTTGGATACTCCCCCTATTCTGCCAGTAAAAGATGCATTCATTGTCGGAAAATCGACCAAAGGAATCTTATTGGTTGTTAAAGCAAACAGTACGACCAAATCAGTCTATAAGCACACCATGACTCTGTTTACTAAACACGAAATCACGATTGATGGTGTTGTGCTCAATCAAGTATCACCGCCTAAGAAAGGTGCGCACACTTATTCAGAATATTCTCAATACGCATATGGAAATCAAAAAGGTTAAAGGCAATCAATGAACACTCCTATCAAAGTACTTTCCGTTTTTGGCACTCGTCCAGAAGCGATTAAAATGGCGCCTTTGGTTCACAAATTGGCAAAAGCGGACGGTATTGAGGCTAAAGTCTGTGTCACTGCTCAACATAGAGAAATGCTTGATCAAGTTTTAAACTTGTTTGAAATTAATCCTGATTTCGACCTAAACATAATGAAACCAGGCCAATCTCTACATGATGTTACCACTCACATTATTAACGGATTGAAAGAAGTATTGGAAGCATTCCAACCGGATATCGTTCTTGTCCATGGAGATACTGCAACAACCCTATCTGCTAGTTTAGCCGCTTACTACCAACAAATCGCCGTGGGTCATGTAGAAGCGGGGCTGCGCACTGGAAATATCTATTCTCCATGGCCAGAAGAAGGTAACCGAAAACTAACAGGTTCCATTGCAACCCTTCACTTTGCGCCAACCGACACTTCTGCAAATAACTTAATAAGTGAGGGAGTCGCTGAAAGTCAGATTTCAATCACTGGTAACACGGTTATCGATGCGCTGTTTTTGGTTAAGAATAAGCTTGAACAGAATCGAGATCTCAAAGATACCCTAGCCGCTATTTTTCCTGAAATTGATGTAGAAAAAAAACTGATTCTAGTAACAGGCCATCGCCGAGAGAGCTTTGGCGGAGGTTTTGAAAGGATCTGTGAAGCGTTAGTCGACATCGCAAATAAATACCCTCAGGCACAAGTACTCTACCCTGTACACCTAAACCCGAATGTTCGTGAACCTGTCAACCGAATCCTAAAGAGCGTAAACAATGTGCACCTGATCGAACCGCAGGATTACTTGCCATTTGTTTACTTAATGAATCAAGCTCACATCATTTTAACGGACTCAGGGGGCATTCAAGAAGAAGCACCTTCACTTGGAAAACCTGTACTTGTTATGCGCGATACCACTGAACGCCCAGAAGCCGTAGAAGCAGGGACAGTAAAACTCGTCGGCACCGACAAAAACAACATTTTTAATGCTGTAGAACGTTTACTAAACGATCAAGATGAATACGAAAAAATGAGTCATGCCCATAACCCTTATGGAGACGGAAATGCCTGTGAACGAATCATTGAGAAAATCAAACAGCACTTTGCTTGATCTGGCTCTTTTTTCAACATTATTACCGTTCTAAAAAATAAGCACACCCAAACTATCGAATATTACCCTATTAATTATTGCCCTATTAACGAATGGAGTTTCTAAACTCCAAACGCAGAATCAAATTCAAAATATATAGGTGTCTTCAGCACCATCATAGTTAAGGAACAACCATGTCATTTAAGAAAGTTTCCGTTATTGGTTTAGGTTACATCGGATTACCTACCGCCGCCGTCGTTGCGTCTCGTGGTATCGAGGTTGTGGGTGTCGATGTAAACCAACAAGCCGTCGATACCATCAACCAAGGTAACATCCATATTGTAGAACCAGATCTAGATATTGTCGTTCGTGGCGTGGTCAGCACAGGCAACTTGCGAGCGACAACGATACCAGAACCCGCAGAAGCGTTTATGATTGCCGTTCCAACACCATTCAAAGAGGGCAATGCACCCGACCTTACTTATATCGAAGCGGCCGCCAATGCTATTGCTCCCGTTCTTGAGAAAGGTAACCTGGTCATTCTGGAATCCACATCGCCTGTTGGCGCTACAGAAAAACTATCAGCATGGCTTAAACAAGCTCGACCAGACCTCACCTTTCCACAAGACGTTGGGGATAACGCAGACATAAAAGTAGCACACTGCCCAGAACGAGTACTACCTGGCTATGTATTGCAAGAGCTTGTCGCAAATGACCGAGTAATTGGCGGAATGTCAAAAGCCTGTAGTGAAAAAGCGGTTGAGTTGTACAGCACATTTGTTCGTGGAGAATGCATTATCACAAACGCCCGTACAGCAGAAATGGCAAAACTAACAGAGAACTCATTTCGTGATGTGAACATCGCGTTTGCCAATGAGCTATCCGTTATCAGTGACAAGTTAAAAATCAACGTATGGGAACTAATTAAACTGGCAAACCGCCACCCAAGGGTAAATATTCTTAACCCGGGCCCAGGCGTAGGCGGCCACTGTATTGCCGTTGACCCTTGGTTTATCGTCGACAGTTGCCCAGACGAAGCAAAAATTATACGCCAAGCACGATTAACGAATGACGCAAAACCGCACTATGTGATTGATCAAATCGAAAAAGCCGCTGACGAATTCAAACGTCCTATCATTGCTTGTCTCGGTTTAGCATTTAAAGCGGATATCGATGATTTACGAGAAAGCCCTGCCCTACAAATTGTGGAAGAACTAGCCGCTAAAAACATAGGCCAGGTTTTTGCGGTAGAGCCGAACGTTCACTCTTTACCAGAGAAGTTAGTCCATGCAGGCGTAGAGCAAATGACATTAGAAACCGCTCTGGAACGAGCCAATATTGTAGTCGTATTGGTTGACCACAAACAATTCAAAGCGACAGATAAGACACAGTTCGCAACTAAGGTTGTTATTGATACGCGTGGGATTATTTAAACAATTCCTCATGAGGTGTAAATACACCTCATGATCTGCTCTAAATATATAGTTCACCAAAATGATGTGACCATGAAAAAAATACTTTTGATCGTTCCTCTTTCTACATTAGATCTAGGCTCTAGCACGAAAGGTGGCGTTGATTCCGTCTGCCAAATGTTAATAAAAGATCTAATGGAAAGAGGATATATTGACTACCAAATTCGTATATTAGCTTTTGATCAGGCCTCTAAAGCAAGCAATAACTCACCACTAGTAAACCTTTCGCCTTATGTTGAGATTTTACATGTACCAATTAGCGAGAAAACAAAAGGCATAAAACTACCTAGTATAATCAGCAACTTAAATCGAATCCGGAAAGAAATATCCACCTTTAAGCCTGATCTTGTTCATTCCCACTTAGCCCCTTGGCTTCTCGGAGTTCGTGGACCTAAAAGAGTCGTAACATTACATAGCTATAAAAAAATAGGCCGTAAACCCGTATCATTCGCTAATGATCTTGTTTACGAAAAGTTTTTACCTTGGCTTTCCAATTTTTACATTGAACAATACACCAGTGTAGGGAAACTGTTAGCATCCGAACTTAAAAAGGATGTTGAAAAGCCGAATAGCATTATTGGTAATCCTTTAAATCCTATTTATTTTGATTCAGATATAGTCAAAGCAAACACCAAAAAAATAAAGTTCATTACATGTGCATTATTGAGCCGAAAAAAAAGAATTGACTCAATCATAAAATTAATTATTCGGTTGTATCAAACCGGTATTGATATTGAGTTAACAATCATTGGTCCTAATGTAGATAACCAATACTGGCAAGAACTTCATGACTTGATAGAGAAAGAAAATGCCTCTAAATACATAACATTTGTAGGCAGCAAAAACACCATTGAGATAAAAGAGCTATATGAGCATTCTAATATCGGGATATTTCTTTCATCTGAAGAAACCTTTGGCCTTGCGCCTCTAGAAATGCTTGCTAGCGGACTACCTACAATCTCTAGTAGTGTGGGGATCATTGAAGAGCGTAGTGAGTTTTTCGAACATATCGGCACCTGTATTATTGATCCTACACAGGAAGAGGAGGCTTTAGCTAAAGTCATCGCCTTTGCCAGTCAACCACCAGTGATCGATCGTGATGCATTAAAAAATGAGTTTTCTGTCAACGCTGTTAACAATCAATATTTCAACATTTATAAGACACTGTTAAATGCTTAAAACCCTACTTCGCTATGCCCCTGTACAGGTAGCTTCAGCTCTTAGTGTATTTGTCTTAATTGCATTACAAACACGTTATCTAGGTGTTGAAGATTATGGTGTACTGTCTGTTTATTTAGTAGTTGTTGAACTAACACGAGCCGCCTACTCTCAGTGGTTAAATACAACACTAATACGGCACTACCCTGCTGCAGATGAATCTGAAAAACGTACTTATAGTAGTATTGTTTTCTCAGGGATTGTTGGAATGTTTGTTCCTGTTAGCATTATATTTACGCTGATTTTATTTGCTTTATTTGATCATGCTTCATTTTCAGTTCTCTTTGCACTGCTTGGATTACTTATTGTGAAATCTTTCTTTTTCTTCTTTCAAGAAATGGCAAGACTCAATGAACATGCTAGCAAATATCGTAAAACAACAGCAACACAGTCTATATTATCAATGGCATTAACATGGCTAACTCTCGAGTATTCACCATCAGTAGTAGCCGCAATATTAGGCCTCTCTTTCAGCTATCTTATTTCGCTTCCATTTGTATGGTTTCGAGTACCTTTAACATCACTATCCCTTAAAAACCCAGGGGTATCGAAGCTAGTTACCTATGGTTGGCCTCTGATGCTTTCTGGACTGATTGGCATCGCAGCCTCTCGTATTGATCGCTTTTTTATCGCAGAACAGCTTACCTATGCAGATGCGGGTATTTATTCAGCACTTTCAAATATGCTGTTGGGCTTAATGGCACTAATCTTTATGGTTGTCGCTTTACCTCTATATCCAACTTTAGCCCGTAAAGCTGACGAAAAGACTAAACTTTTTAAGGCACATAAACGCTATCAATTAATGATGCTAACCATATCTTTACCAGCGCTTGTTGGTTTGTGCTTTATTGCAGAACCTCTAATCACGGTATTTTTAGGTATAGATTTTTTATCTGCTGGCATACCTCTTTTTTGGATTTTAGCGGCATCTGCGTTTATTTCTAACTTACGAATGCACTATATCGACCATGGGTTACAGTTTGCCTCCCGCACTAAGATTTTACCATTTATATTAACAAGTTCGCTTATCTTGAACATCACTATGCTTTTAGTCTTGCTACCCCCTTTTGGACTATATGGAGCTGCTTATACATCACTCACGTGTAATCTCATTACCTTACTCTTGTCTTATCACTATGCTAAAAAAGCCGGTCATGAATATTGGATGGACTGTGACGTGATTAAAATCATCATCGCATCATTAAGCATGGCCCTTTCGCTATACCTGAGTCAAAACGCCATTTTTTGGCCAAGCGCTGATGCTATACAAATCGCACTTTCCGTCACAATAGGCATTCCTGTATTTGTACTATCTACATTAGCAATGAATCTTATGGGTTCCAGGGATATCATTATAAATAAGCTAAGGGACCACTATGCCTAAAGCCTACATAATTTGCTCTAGCGTAATAACACTCGCCTTTTTCCTTGGTGGGTACATGCTTGAGGGCATGGGGGTGAAGTATGTGTCAGAAGGAGGTACCCCACTATTAAAAATACATGCCTATTCATACATCATATTATTAGCCACTGTATTTTGCACATTAAAAGAGGGAGTGAAAGTCCAACTTCAACGGTTAGATACACTAAAAGCCTCTTGGATGTTGTCCGTTATCTTGGTCAGCTTTGTGATTGTCTATGGGCTAGCCCGCTACGGCACGTCAGGCATGGCTTACATAATCGATACTTTTCTTACACCTTTATTATTTTTATTATTACTCACTCGATTAAATGCGGATGAATGCCTGCGATTGGTCTCATTAATCGCTTTTCTCCTGCTATTTAACTCGACGATTGCTATAGTTGAATTTATATCTAGCACTAGATTAGTTGATGTGGAATTTTCGTCATTCGGTTACTTTCGATCTTCTGCACTATTAACTCATCCTTTGAACAATGCGTTAATCACAGCAGGTCTAACCCTATTAGTTTTTAATAAATCTAGAATTCCAAGCATCATATATTTAGCGATAACATTATTAGCGATGTTTGCATTTGGTGGACGAGCAGCACTCGGCATTTTATTAGCATTCTCTCTAATAGCAAGCATTCCTTACATTTTTGGTTTTTTTACATATGGTATTGACATTAGCAAGCAGCGCTTTGCAGTAATGTTATGTATTCTCTACTTTTCAATAATTATCGTTGGGTTTGTTCTTATCGAAAGTGGCATTACTGAAAGAATTATAAGTAAACTGCACATTGATGGCAGTGCATCGGCAAGGTTTACGGTATTCTACTTACTAGACCAACTATCGCCTAACGAATGGCTGCTTGGCGCTTCTGACAATTTACAAAGTGCTATTGAACTATATTTAGGTATATCCGTCATTGAAAACTTTATAATTGCGTGGATATATAAGTTTGGGCTATTAGGCATGATTCCTTTACTCACTATGGTTTTGTTAACCTTGTACTCTCTATCCCTTAAATCTCGCGGTCTTGCTTATTTTTCCGTTCTAATTTTTTTAATAGTTTCAACCTCAAATAACTCTCTTTCAACTAAAACACCTGCCTTACTCTTAATGTTTTCCTCATTGTATCTGTGTTTTAGGGTCAATCAAAAGTCAAATAATTAAACATAAACTTATTTAGTAGATTAAGAGGTACATATGCCAAATGCTATTAATTTATATTTTATATCCAGATGGCTACATCTAAAGAAAATCCCGATATTACCAAGAATTATTCAACTTTTTATTTTCCTGATATATAACTCAAAAATCCCACCGACTGCAGACATTGGAAAGGATTCATTTCTAGTAGTTAAAGGAATAGGTGTCGTTATTATTGACAATGCAAAAATTGGCAAACGATGCAGAATCGGGATTGGGTGCAAAGTTGTAGGTAAAGGTCCTTATAAAAAAGTGCCAAACATTGGAGATGATGTTTTTATTGGTCCGGGGGCTGTTATCGTAGGCCCTGTTGAAATTGGTGACAAGGTTATCATCGCCCCCAACTCAGTTGTGACAAAAAGCGTCAAGAGTGGTTATATTGTTGGTGGTATACCAGCCAAAATAATAGGTCGTACCGACAAGCTTGAGTACAACATATTTAAAAATGAAAGTTATCTCGATGATGTCGCAGAATACATGACAGAAAAGGAAATCGTATAATGTTTACTTCGACATTGTATCGTACAGCCCCAATATTTATACAGTCTTATCTCCTATCATTTCGAGCACTAATTCGAAAAACACTGAGGGAGGGGAAAGAACAAATTAATGTACTAAATGAAATAGAAAAAAATGACTTTAATCACAATCAACTTACGGCCTATTCATCTAAAAGACTGAGTTACATTCTTAATCAAGCATCAAATAACGTACCTTTCTATAAGCATATTGCCAAAAGTAAAAACGACTGGTTAAACAACTTCCCTTTTATAAGTAAGTCAGATTTTAGGCAGCACGGCGAGCAGTTTATGAATGAATGTCCTCCTAAGTTTATCGTTTCTGGTGCTACGAGCGGCACAACAGGTGCACCTCTCGTCATTAAGCAAAACATGGAATCAGTAATACGTGAACAGGCTTTTGTCGCACGTCACCTAAAGTGGGCAGGATTCGTTCAAGGTGATAAACGTGCTTGGATTAGAGGAGATATGATCGTCCCGCTAGAACAAAAGGATGGACCGTTCTGGCGCTATTCATGGTTTGAGAACATGATTATGCTTTCATCTTTCCATATGTCGCCTAACAATCTGCAAAGTTACATTGATGCGATGGTGGAGTATGGCGTGCAAGTGATACAAGCATACCCTTCATCGATTTTGACTCTCGCAAAACATCTCGAAACCAACGACCTTTACTACCCTAGTGACTTAAAATCAATTGTGACCTCTTCTGAGTCACTCAGTTTAGAAGACAAACAGCTCATCGAAAGACGCTTTGGATGTACAGTGTATGATTGGTATGGGCTATTTGAACGCGTAGCAGCCATAGGGAGTTGTGAACACGGACGCTACCATATTTTGACTGATTATTCTCACGTCGAGCTTGAGGACGTCGGTGATGGGCGACATGAAATCATAGGCACCAATTTTAATAACGATCTCCAACCTCTCATACGCTATAGAACCGGCGACCATGTGTATTTATCAGATGAAACCTCTTGCCCTTGCGGACGAGTTTTTCCAATTATAGATCGCATTGATGGCCGCATTGGAGACTACTTAATCGGTGAAGATGGACAAAAAGTTCATATCTTAAATCATATTCCAAAAGGCGTTAAAGGCCTCATTGCAACACAATTTAAGCAAGATCATCCAAACCAAATCGAAGTTCAAGCTGTCGTCAACGCCCAAGTTTTTGATAAACAGCAAGAAAGAATACTTATAGACAATACAAAAGCGCGTCTAGGTAGATCTATGGATGTATTTATCACTATTGTCGACAAAATTCAAAAAACAAAAAATGGTAAAACTCGCCAGGCTATTTGTACAATCAAGGACATGTAATGAGGAAAAAGATCAATATAACAGTCGCGACAGGCATGCAAGAGATGGGAGGCATAGCGACTGTTCTTAATGTTCTCAGCCGCGGTTTTAATGACAACTGGAATATGCGTCATATAACTACACATACAAACCATACATATTGGTTCGGGTTAAATAAGATTTTCCTATTTTTATTTTCCATTATTAAAATTTCTTACTATCTAACCTTTTTTAACGTTGGCATTGTCCACATTCACATGGCTTCACGAGGAAGTTATAAGCGTAAGTCTGTAATTATACGCATAGCTAAATTATTTCGGGCCAAAACCATTCTTCATCTCCATGGTGCTGAATTCCAAGAGTTTTACAATAACGAATGTTCTTTTAAAAAACAGGCGCATATTCGCAAGACTTTCGATCTCGCCGATGCTGTCATTGTATTGTCTACGCAATGGCATTCGTGGATGAAAACGATCGTTGGTGACCCAACTAAAGTCCATGTTATCTATAACGCAGTTGATACCCTAGATCTCAACCGAAGTAATATTGACCAAGGACGTATTCTATTTCTCGGACGACTAGGGGAACGCAAGGGGGTAAAAGATCTTATTGATGCATTTGCAATCGTCTTAACAGAATACCCTGATTCTCGTCTTACCCTAGGTGGTGACGGCGATGTAACGACTTTCAAACAACAAGTAAAAAATTTAGGTATTTCTAATAGTGTTGACTTCCTGGGCTGGGTTGCTGGCGAGCAAAAAAAGATTTGGCTAAGTAAAGCGGATGTCTACTGTTTGCCGAGCTATAACGAAGGGTTCCCAATGGGCGTACTTGAGGCTATGTCCGCAAATATCCCCGTCGTAGCTTCAACCGCCGGCGGTATTCCAGATGCAATTGAAGACAGTGTTGATGGCCTATTAATCGAGGCAGGTGATATTGAAATGTTAGCGACTCACTTAAAAACTATGATCAGCAATCGTGACTTAAATGCTGCCTATTCTGCCAGCGCAAAAAAAAAATTTATTAATAACTTTAGCAAGCAAGCAGTGTTTCCTGAGTTAGATAAGATTTACACGGAGTTAATGAGTAAGTAATGGAATTTTATGATCAGGTCCAGGCGATTTCAAAAAGTACGCTCGAATCCGCTAAGCAAAATAATTTTGCTGGTTATGACCCTTTTGATAGTTTGAATAGTAATTTATTCAAACTATTCCCTAGCCTAAAAAAAGGTATCTTCGGCTTAGCATGGATTCAATTTAACAAGCGCTCAATCATTAATATTAGGCCCTTACTTGGTGTACCAAAAAAACGCAACCCGAAAGGTGTGGCTCTTTTTTTAATGGGTTTACTTGAGGATTACCAACACAAAAATGATGACAACTATCTAAATCAAGCCCTAGAGTTAGGTGATTGGCTGCTCACACAGCAAAGTGACAGGGATGTATGGAAACACGCTTGTTGGGGCTATCATTTTGACTGGAAAGCTCGCGCTTTTTTTGTACCAAAAGGCAAGCCGAATGTTATCACCACTATTTATGTAGCGCAGGCATTATATGCACTGAGTAAGGTCACCGGCGAAAACAAGTATCGGGAACCCGCTCTTGATAGCGCCAACTTTATCGTGAAAAATTTATATACCGAATTGGAAGGCCGGCGATACTTCGCTTATATTCCTGGTGAAGATGCCTTTGTTCATAACGCAAGTTTATGGGGAGCAGCTTGGGTAGCTCATGTTGCTAGCCTTACAAATAATGATACATATCGCAATTTGGCTATTGAAGTTGCTCATCAATCAGTAAAAGAGCAGCTACCTAACGGGTCATGGGTTTATGGCGCTCGCCATCATCATCAATTTATTGATGGATTTCACACAGGCTACAACTTAGAAGCTTTACATCTATTAAGTGAGTCACTACAAATAAGAGATTTTTCTGAGGCTATTAATAAAGGATTAAGGTACTACAAAGAACATTTGTTTGAAGCCGACGGCACTGCTAAATATTACAATACCAATAAGTACCCACTTGATATGCACTGCGTATCTCAAGCGATTTTTACCTTAATAAAAGTAGGACAATCTGACGAAGATCTCTCGTTTACTAAGAAAGTAGTAAAAAAATCTATCGAGAACTTATATATTCCTGAAAAAAAACACTTCGCATACCAAAAGCATCATCACTTTAGCAATAACATTAACTATATAAGATGGACCCAAGCGTGGGTTTACTATTCATTTTCATTTCTAAATAACTATGGTTCCTCACATGAAAAGGATTGATTTTCTCGGCTCACCAATGGATGTGGCCACAATGTCAGATACAGTATCCCACATTGAAAACAACGTAGCGCAAGGTAATTTCTTACAACATGTTGTCGTCAATGTAGCAAAAATCGTCAACATGCAAAAAGACGCAACCTTGGCTGAATCTGTCAAAGCCTGCGATGTGATAAACATTGATGGTATGGGCGTTGTTTTTGGCGCACGCTTTTTAGGTCACGATATCCCAGAAAGAGTTGCAGGTGTCGATCTCTTTCATGAACTCCTAAAAATGAGTCAAAAGCGCGAGTTTCCAATCTTTCTACTCGGTGCAACAGAAGAAGTGGTTACTCAAACAAATAATAAAGTGAAAGCGCTTTACCCTAACTTAACCGTCGCAGGATACAACAACGGCTATTTCTGGGATGATGAAGAAGCCGTTGTCGCCAAAATCAGAGAATCAGGCGCAAAATTACTCTTCGTAGCCATCACCTCCCCTAAGAAAGAAAACTTCATTAATAAGTGGAAAGATCAACTGGGTGTCGATTTTGTCATGGGTGTCGGTGGCACTTTTGACGTTGTTGCAGGAAAAGTAAATCGTGCTCCCTTATGGATGCAAAATTCTGGTTTAGAGTGGCTTTATCGTGTCATTCAAGAGCCTAGAAGAATGTGGAAGCGTTACTTAGTCACAAACTCCAAATTTGCTTGGTTATTAATTAAAAACAAACTCTCAAACAACTAATATTTAAATCACAAACATTACCTCCCAATATATAAAAATATTTATTCCAATGGTCGTTGGCAAACTACTTACGCGATTATTTTAAGGATTGAAATGAACAAATTAATTAGTACAAGCCTTGTGCTTTTTAGTGCACACGCATCAGCAATACCAACTCAATACAGTGCTTTGGTATTCGACAATTTTAACTCTCCTCATTCTGCTAGTATGGGCGCGTTAGCTGTAGGCAATCATGCCAATTTTAATGGCTACAGCATTATGTATGACAATGTGGAATTTCCATCGAATAGTTATTCGCTTATTGTTGGTGGCGATCTTTCTTTCAAAGATGGCAGAATCTACCAAGGAAGTGTTGCTGTCAAAGGTGACATATCGAAAGTATCAGACTCAATTTATTTGGGCTTAGCCAGTGGAAGCAACATCGAAAATATGGCTAACTTACCCATTAATTTTGATAAGTTGCAAAATAGTAGTTTGGAATCTTCGTCGAAGCTTAGCCAATTAGAAAACATCGGAACAGTCAAATTTCAATGGGGTGGATTATATTTGAACGGAGATTGTCAAAGCGATGTTCAAGTTTTCAACCTTGACGGTTACGTTTTAGAGAAAGCACACACTCTTGCCCTTAACTGTGTACCAGAAGATGCGACCATTGTTGTAAACATAAGTGGCGATAAACCTAACTTTAAACCCTTAAGCAACATTGGCTTAACTGACTTCACTCCCCACAGACAACGAACTGTATTCAATTTATTTGAAGCAACCTCTTTAAGCATTTCAGGTGTGGCTCTCGAAGGGCTCATTCTCGCCCCTAAAGCTGATATCCTTGCTCCATCTGGTTCTTCTAATGTGGGTATCATAGCCAACAGCTGGTCAGGATCCATGTACCTAGGCTATCAACCATTCGAGGGCGAACTCCCAATCGACAAAACACCTGAACCGATCGATGCTCAACTCAAATGGCACTGGCAAGGTGGTGAATTCATGCCAGACTATAACCAAGTCATGGGAACCCCTCTAGTTGCACAACTCAATGACGATAATAAAGACGGAAATATCGATAGTCTTGATACTGCCGATGTTATCGTTGTCACTTTCAAAGGAAGTCAATACACCAAACCAGGACTCGTAAGAGCACTTAGCGGAGTTGATGGGACAGAACTTTGGGACTACAAAAATGGACCGGTATTCTCCGATCCTCGCTTTACTCCTGCGTTGGCTGATCTTGACGAGGATGGCATCGTTGAAATCGTCGTTTCAGACAAATCTATCGATGAAATTCGAATCGCAAGTCACGAGGGAGACATTCAAAAAACGCTACCAAAGATTGATAACAACGTCGGGAATATTAGCATTGCCGATCTCGATGGTGACGGTGTAGCAGAAATCCTTGCAGGTACCTCTGTATACAATTACTCATCAGGATTACTTTACACACTCGATGGCTGGAAGCCAGACTATACCGTATTTGATGCTGATGGCGACGGTATGCAAAACTTTGTTGCAAACGGTAGCCTTTACGATGCCCACGGCAATATTCTTTGGTCATACCAAGGGCATGATATGGCGTGGTTCTCATCAGTGGCCAATTTTGACCAAGATGAATATCCTGAAATCGTTGTCTCTATTCCGGGGCTATTCTCAACCTCTCATACAATTGCAATGCTAGAACACGATGGAAGCATTAAATGGGAAAAACGTAACATCCCAAACAATGGTGGTGGCGCACAGGCGATTGGCGAGTTCTTAGGTCCTAACAAGCTTGGCATTGCATATGCGGGATATGAAAAATTAGTCATGCTAAACCCACTAGGCGAACAAGTCTGGGAAGTCACTGTCGATGATTTTGGCAGTGGCAAGATTGGCGTGACAGCTTTTGATTTCAACAGAAATGGCCGTGATGAGGTAATTTACCAAGATCACAACGAAGTCGCGATTTTAGATTCACTCTCAGGCAATGTTCTCTTTAAAACTGCCAACTCCACTGGAACACTCTGGGAGTACCCAGTGGTCGCAGACTTAGAGGGTGATAACAATGCAGAGCTGATCGTTGTTTCCAATGACTACTCTCCTAAGTGGAATACACATAAAGGAGTAAGAGTATTTGGGGCAGGTCCAAACTCTCAACCTTGGCAAGGGGCCACTCGTATTTGGAACCAACATTCTTATCATCAAACGAATATCGAGCAAAATGGAACATTACCGAAAGCATTGAAAAATAGCTGGGAGCTTAATAATTCCTATCGAAACAGTACTCTAAAGTAAATCGATAACAATCTTGTTTTCATAGGCGGCTTAGTCCGCCTTTTTTGAATGTAAAATGTACTTGACCTCCTTCAGTTATTTTCGAGCCATTGCCATCATATTCATTGTTGCGGGACACTTATATAAAGCAGACATTCAGTTCGAGCACTTCGCTACCATATTTTCGAAAAATAGTTTTGTTGCATAATTCGATGAGACTAATCCAGGAACTTGTGATCCATTCGAGTAGGGACTTCACTCATCTTAGCCCTATGCAGAAACCTCGTTGCAAAACAAAAATTTGGACACAATACAACATTTGGCCATTGGTAGTAGTGTTCGCAAAGTTTGTGGTGAAGGCAAATTGTAGGTCAAGAAACATATTAACAACGGTAAGTTCAGGGGCTGGCTTAAGCTACATATCGCAGTGAATATCTGCTCCCGTTAAATCATCACATTAGAACTGACTTTATCTAACATCCCTGATACGGGAGTGCTCTCCAATTGACTTAAGCAGACAAGTCGTAAAATCATTGAAATATCATGAGATGGAATCTATGACACAAAGAGTTGCCATGATGCCATCGAATTAAATGAGCGGTTCCTCTAATCCCACCAAGAGAAGAGATAGACTTCTGTAAGCAAGGACACCCTCACAATTTAGCAGTAGGTTGCCAGAAACTTCTACAGGTCCAACAATAATCGAAAACAAAAGATTTGACATCATAAGCGCTCGCTATAAGAGACAGGAATATATCGAGTGAAACAGTTGTTAGGTGGCAAGCTAAGCCTAAGAAAATACAACGCTCAAATCGGTGAGACTTGTATCATGATCAAATATTTGAACAAGCTTACAGGGATTTGTATGTGTGATATACAACGTATCTTTTTAAAATTAATCAATTTCAAACAATTTGATTTTATTCAAATTAAAAAACAAAGCCAAAGCAAGCGGAAATAAAATGGAAAGAAATATATCATTAGACATTTTAAAATTAATTATGGCATGCATGATCGTTGGTCTTCACGCTAATTTCTTAGAGGATGTTACGGTACTAGGAAAAACTCTTACTGTTCAAGGATTATTTAGAGTCGCCGTTCCATCTTTTTTGATAATTAATGGTTATTATTTCTTTCAAGCATTATCAGAATGTCGGTTTAACTTATGGTTAAAAAAGGTTTTTATGCTGTATTTAGTTTGGATGTTGGTGTATTCCTTTTACTGGTTTTCTTTGCCAGATTACTCTTTAAAATCCATTGCTATTCTTGGTGCTAAGATGATTATGGGTTATCATCATTTATGGTACTTATCAGGTATGATTGGCGCAGCCATTATATTATTTTTATTACATAAATTATCATCACCTATGCTTCTGGTTTTTTCTTTTTTATCTTTCTCAACCGGTGTCGTGATACAGTATTTAGGTAACTATAATATATTCGAAGGAAGCTTTTTAGATAAATTTTTCAACCTAATTTGGTCTCATCGAAATGCTTTGTTCTTTTCATTCCCATTTATGTGCCTAGGCTTTTTGTTTAATAAACATTCTATTGTTAGCCGAATTAGTTTAAAGTGGGCTATATTTGGTTTAAGTATTGGCTTATTTCTATTACTCGCTGAATCTTACACTAACTATCTTAACATGAACGAATATGATGGTTTTGATAATTATTTCTCACTAATATTGGTTTGTCCGATGATCTTTGTTTTCATTTCTAAGATAGAAGTAAAAGGCAGAACAAAAGAAATAGCACTTTATTCATCTGCAATTTATTTTATACATTCTCTAATTTTGTCATTATTAAAAGGATTAACTTTGTTAGGAGAAACAAATTTAACATTGCTTACCATTTTCGCATCAATAATAGCTTCCTACTTTATTATAGAATTAAACAAAAAGATAAAAATTCTATTATAAGCCCAAAAATCGGAGAAGAACTCGCTCTTGTAGCTCATAGCATATTCAGGTGTCAACACCGATAGATCGAAGAAAAAATTACCGAAAGCCAATATTGCCTCCGGAGGTACCAAATACAAGAGTCCCAATATCATTGGGCAAAGGTGGAATATCAGCGCTTCACGCATACCTTCGGCTTGGGGGAATTATGAGGAAAGCCTCTATATACACAGAAAAAATACTAGGTTCTGAGACCACGAGCACAATAACTATAGACCATGTATGGTTGGAGCAAGAGTTCCTATAACACTGCTATTGGTATTTTGGGTATTGCCTACTTTATACAACGCATTTTTGACAATCAGAACCAGAAACCATCGAACGATGAAAGGCATTGCTCTTCGATGTTTCATGGCAATATTCGTTATATTACTTCATATTAGCGTTGATTTAAACTTTCAACCAACGGAAAATCTTGCTACGTTTTCCATGATTTTATGCTTCGCCTAAGCCAACCCTATTTTGCTAGCAGTCGGTCAACAGGCTCCCCAGAAAGTAAAAGTAATTGTTTCATATCATCAGGAAGATAAACTAGTGTTCAATCGTATTCTTATTGTTTGTACAGGCAATATCTGTCGCTCTCCTATCGCAGAGGCGTTACTGAAGTCAGCATTACCTAACCATGTCATCGAATCTGCCGGCATCCATGTTCTAAACAATAAATTGAGTGGCGCGAGTGCTCATCAATATTCTCAAGAGGTGTGTATTGAGCATGGTTTTAACCTATCACACCACTCCGCCAGACAGCTCAACTCCAATTTATGTGATCAATTTGACTTGATCTTAGTAATGTCACATGAACAAATTGAAGAGGTTGCAAGCATATCTCCCCGATCACGGGGTAAAACGATGTTATTTGGGCACTGGATTGGTCAAGGAGAGATTCAAGATCCGTTGAATCGTTCAAAATCAACATTTGACGCACTTTTTCTAACACTACAAAGTGCAACAAATTCTTGGAAACGAAGGCTTTTGTCACAATAATTTTATTTAATATTCTTTGGTAAAACGTAAAAAGCTAATCTACGGTTAATTCTGACATATTAAAACATGGATTATTTATGACTATTAAAAAGACAGCATTACTCGCATGTCTCACGTTACTTTACCCACAAATTACTTTTGCAAATTTTTCGATTATAGACTTTGGTGCGATTCCTAATGATGATATAGATGATAGTGCAGCATTCAATCATGCGCTCCAAACGCTTTCTGAAAATGAAACTCTCTATATACCTCCGGGTAACTACACGCTTTGCGATACCGTCTATATCATAGAAAAAAAAGGTATCTCTCTATTAGGTTCTAAAACAGCAAAGTTAAGTAAATGCCCAGGGTTTGATGGGGAATACTTGATGTATATAAAAAACTCCTCTGGATTGAGCATTTCCGGGATAAACTTTCAAGGGCTCGTGAATGGCGGAGATACGCCAAATTGGGGAAAGCAAGGCTTATATCTCGCAAGCATCACCAATAGTATTATCATTAATAATACCTTTGTGAATTTCGGCGATGCTGCACTCAGGGTAACGACACGTGCGAATAGTGATGCTATTGAATCTAGCAATATCACTGTAGTAGGCAACACATTCTCAAACTGTGCTCAAGTCACGACGACTCAGGCAACGAAAAACTCAAATGTAGCAGGTGCACACAACATCACTTTTAAATCAAATGAATTTGATAATTGCACGTTGAAGCTATCAGCTCGCAAGAAAACCACCGGAGCGGTCGTCTCGAGAAATTCGTTTAAAGACATCAGTGGAACAGCATTAGAAGCCAGTTACTACAGCAATATTTCTATTTCAAACAATAAGTTCGATAATATCCAAGGTTTTTTGATCAACATTTATCCAAATTCACGAGCACAAGAACAAGTGAAATGGAGCAACATATTAATTGATAATAATAATTTTAACAGCGCTACATTGGGTATTAGGTTACAAAGCTTTTCTGATTCTGAAACACCTAGTGAGGCAATTCAAAATATCACGGTCAGTAACAACCGGTTCGATAAAGTAACCTGTGAAGGAACGAACAATGCCAACTACAAAAAACTCATAAGAACCTACAGCAAACATCCGTCATTATCATTTGAAAATGTACGCATAAGCAACAATACCATGACCCCAGATCAAGGGTGTGATTATTTAAAAATTGATCACAGAGACAAAAACGTTGTGATTGACTAAAA
The DNA here is from genome assembly GCF_019670485.1 of Vibrio alfacsensis. Lineage (NCBI taxonomy): Bacteria > Pseudomonadati > Pseudomonadota > Gammaproteobacteria > Vibrionales > Vibrionaceae > Vibrio > Vibrio alfacsensis. The sequence goes on along the minus strand of NZ_AP024166.1, from coordinate 457,910 downwards.
TTGAACAAACAAAAAGGCCCTAATCAGGGCCTTTTATATAAAAAACGGTCTATATAAAAACAACGCTACAAGGCGCCTTTAAATACATTCAACTCAAAATCAACTCGCTCACCTGAGCCTGTTTCAATAAATTGAGGTGTAATAACATATTCGCCATCTGGGTAAGCGGCATCAATTGTAAAGCCACGAACAATCATCTCTGTTTCATTCGGCTCAATTGTTTTAGTTACACGTGAATACACTGGAATATCAAAACCATTAGAAGCAACTGCGTTTACCCAAAACTCAACTTCAACAGGCTGAGAAGTGGTATTTTCAATATCCATCGAGATCAACGCGTAACCACCGCCAGGACCAAAATGATCAGCACTTAACAATTTTGACTGTATTGACAATCCACTTGTCTTCTTACCTCCATCAGAGTCGATACCTTTAGTAAACTGTGCAGACTGCTGGAATTTTTGACCGGTGTCAGTATTCACCCCTTCAACACTCACAACGTACACACCATCGCTCATGTAGTCACGCATCCAAATACCACGTTTGAAGTTTAAACTCGCTCCCTCTTCTACTTTGTCAGCATCAACCTCAAAATCAGAACTATTGGTGCTTACTACTGCTTTCGCAGGAAATGATAACCCTTGCGGCCCATCCACAGAAACCCAGTATTTAATATTCGCATCAGTCTCGCCAACATTTTTCATACCGACTTCAGCAACGAGGTAATCGCCTTCAGACGGGACTTCTTCTTTATTCAAGTTTAAAGATATATCTAACGCAAAGAACTGAGCTACATCTACATTATCCGCTGCATTTGCAGTAAAAGATGATGTGGAAAGTATAACCGTAGCAAGAAAAGACTTATAAGACAGATCCATTTGTAACTCCTAGTTTCATCCAAATAATATTTATGATAAACGCACTAATGGACTAACTTACTAGTAAAATTTAATGACAATAACATGCCAATGACTGAACCAGACATTTAGAACGACTTCTAGCGCACTTAGCAATTAATACTACATTAATTAAAATCTAATCCTTAAATCAAATGAGGGTAAATTTAAGACAATCTCGATTATAAGATAAATTCTCGAACATAAAATTAGTTACAATATAGTCAATTAAAGCTTAAGTTATTTATACCCATCAAAAACCGTAGTTTAATTTTATATATTCAATTTCAAGGCCATTAGCAGATAAAAATTCATGGTTATATAATGTCAATACATGTTTTTATTTATCGACTCATTTTTCAAAAAAGAGAATTATTACACGCTTCTTGTGATAATGTATTTCACTGTTTATCCGAGGGAGCTGCAAACAAACACTTCCAACGCTGTTGTAATGTTAAGTTTGGACGAGTCACTTCCTTGAGCATATCTCTCCATTCTGAGAATGTAACAGTGATAGGATTAAAACTATTTACAGGCTTTGATATCCCGTAACGAACGGTTTCAACTTCTAGCTCAAACGTACCAAACAACTTATCCCAAATAATCAATATTCCCGCATAATTCTTGTCTATATATTGCTTATTGAGGCCATGATGAACACGGTGATGCGACGGAGTATTGAAGACCCATTCAAATGGACCCAATGTTCGTATCGACTGAGTATGCACAAAAAACTGCAATCCGAGGTTTAAAAGTACAACAAACACCACCCACTTGGGTTCAAAACCAATAATTACTAACGGTAACCAAAATAGCCACATTCCAGCCAGTGGGTACATTAAGCTCTGCCTGAACGCAGTACTAAAATTCATCCGTTCAGAACTATGATGAACGACATGTGCCGCCCACATCCAGCGTATGCGATGACTTGCTCGGTGAAACCAATAATAAAAGAAATCTTGCAGTATCATTAAAATTAAAAATGTTGATATCGTCATATCAATATCGAACAGCCGCCAGTTAAACCACCAAAGGTATAACTGTGAAATAAATAGCCCTGCGATAATATCCGATGCCTGATGTAATGCAGCAAGAACAAAATTACATGCAACCTCTGGCCAATCGTATTGCGCGTTTGGGGGCAATCGTCCTCGCCTTTGCCTCATAAAGTACTCTGCTAACATACAGAAGATAAACACTGGAGCTAACAACATCAGGAGTAACTCCGGTGTTTGAAAAACGCGTTCCCATTCCATAACTTCAATTACCATTTCGCATAGTGATCTTCTGTTAGACCAACCACGCGATCCAAATGATGTTTCTTGCCATGGTCATCGATGATATAGCCAGAAAAGTGACCAATGTATTGTCTAAAGTTGCTCTTTAAGAACCATAGATTCTTTTTCTCCGATCTCTGATTTAAAGGGCTAAAAGTCAACTTCACTCGTAGATCTTGAGATTTAATCTGCCAACTAGCATTGGGCGCTTGCCGGGAAAATTTAAACGCGACAGGAGGTAATAAGTGCCTTTCTCCATCCACCCAAAATACATTCTCACAGAACCCTGTCTCGTTGACTCCTGCCGCAAGGTTCAAGCCTATCTTTCGTTCATTACTTATATGATTGATACTTGCCCAACGCCAGCTTGTTTCTCGCCTCATATAACCGGCTGAAAAATCGTATCCTCCAGTCGCTAGACTGATGTTTTGCGGAACCCCATTAACGAACAACTCCCCTTTTATCCCAAGTGCATTATGTTTTTGGGTATATGTCCATCCTGAATATCCAGTCGGTGTACACAACATTAAAGGCAGACTATTTTTAGAGGGCATTAACTGAATGTCGGCCTCAAGTAATTCTGTTGAAACTTTTATACGCCAATGGCTTTCATGAACTGAAAACTGAACAGTATGATTGGCAAGTTGTGCCAAACTTGACCAACTTGATGGTTGTGTTGAGTACCCGATATTTAGCGGCCTCAACCATTGTTGCTGCATCAGCTCATTGCGTTTAATATCAAATACGTAGCAAAAACCAGAAGCCAGATAGCGAATGTCAGCAATCGCAACACCAATGACATAGTCAGGCGTAGTAACAGAAACAAATTGGAACTGCTTATAGGCGAAGTGTTTACGCCATTTTGAAACTGGCCTATCCATTTCATTAGTGTAATGAAATGCGTCTAGTTGAAGCCCTTTCGGTATCGCGTTCAAATGCCCAAACTCAGGCAGGCCATCATTTTGAATAAATGAGTTGTCAAAACAATTTGATTCTTTTACTTCCATGTTGAAGTGCTCTTTGACCAAATCTAACTAATTTTCACTTTAACATTATATTAACAATACAAGTTTGCGCTGAAGCACAACAAGTTACTTTATAGAATTAGTCACAGAAGAGTTTTGTGAACTAGATCGTTAAATTGATTCATCAATTCACAATCTTTAGAGTGATGTTTCAAATCCTTTGCGCTAGAAAACGGTGTTCTAAGTTAATCAATCAAAATTTTGGTCTCGATTTCCGTCTTAACGGAATTTGCGATAAAACAATGTTCATGAGCGAGATGATGCATTTTCTCTAACCGTTTCTTACTGGGCTGCTTGTCGTCAGAAAAACGTACTTTTGGATGGAGAATAACTTTAGAAATCCAACTTTTCTTATCTTGCCTCTCACTTAACAATCCCTCCGCTCTATCTGTGTATGACTCCACGACAAAACGTTGTTTGGCAGCAATAGAAAGAAACGTCAACATATGGCAACTAGATAACGCAGCAACGTAGGCTTCCTCTGGGTCAACATTCTCCGATACAGAAAGAGGAATTGGCACAACGGAAGGCGATGGTGACGCTGGAACTATTAATCCGCCATCAAACTCCCATGTGTGTGCACGGCTATATTGATTGTCAGTAAATAATTCGAATTCCATTCTTTGCCAACGTATAGACGCTGTGTGTTTACTCATACCCTTTCCGTTTTTTGTGTAATGCAAGAAGCCAGACAAAAAGAACCTTAAATCAGCCTGTTGCGATGAATAAAATGCAACATCATTCATCACCAATAGTTGTCGAAAGGACAAACAAAGTCAATTGGCTAACGTAGTGAAAAGCTATACTATTCCGCTCCTTTTTTAATCAAATCTCTAGAGAATAGAACAACCAGTGTTACGTCTCCCATATTTCTTGATATTGTTTTTTTTCCTATCTTTCAACGCCTTAAGTAGCGAATTTCTGACAGTCGAAGAAAAACAGTATCTCGAATCGCAAAAAACAATAAAAGTGGGCGTACTCGATGGGAACTGGCTCCCCTATTGGGGAGATATCGAATCTAAAAAGGGAATAAATATTGAATACGCAGAAACCATGCTCGACGAGATTGGTGTACAAGCGGAATACGTCCCTTTCAAAAATCTTGATGCGTTATTTTCAGCATTAGAAGTTGGCGACATTGACCTATCAGTGGGCTTTGTTGCGACTAAAAACCGAGCAAAACGCTTCCTCTATTCGAAACCCATCTTCCAGACACTACGTCTTTTTTGGCTAAGGGATGAAAACTTAGCATCAAAACCTTTGGGTGATCTAAAATGGGTCTGCGTAAGAAACTCCAGCACCTGTGAACAAATCGAGTCGTTGGGCTTTAAGCACATTCACACCGTTAATAGCACACCAATGTTGGCAGAGTCGCTCAAATCAGGAGCAACCGATGCAGCTATCGTCGGGCTTTCGTCAATTAACTCCTATGGATTTAAAACGGCAAATGGGGAGTTAAACGGTAAAGTGCTGTACGACAAAAACCTAAAACCAGGTAACGTCACTATTTTTACGCCTAAACATGCTCCAGAGTTAATGAATATCATTAACAAATACATCGAATATTCAAAAGTCTCTAAGAGTAGCCGTGAGAACATCGAAGTTAATATCAACGTACTGCACAATGAATTAATGATTAAGCTTTTGGAAGAGCATCGCGGACGTAAAAATATTCGCTACACCATCAGCGACAATTCATACCCTATGTCTTACCTCGATCCTCAAACGGGAGAGCTAAAAGGCTATGTACATGATTTAATGAAGCTTCTTGAACAAAAAAGTCTGCTTACGTTTGAATACATTGATGCGCAAGGTAAAGACGTGGACGTAATGCTTAAAGAAGGCTTTGTCGATCTCTTGCCTGCTAGAAATATTGCAGCAACAGACCATAGTCATTTCAGAGTCTCCCGTCCTCTCAGCCATTTAAAATTTGGATACATAGAATCACTGAACGATAACGCAAAAAACCGAGTTGCGATACTGGATCGATCAGGTAACTTCTATGCGCATTTTCTGGCGAATGAAAATTACAGCTCAGCTCCCGTTTACCGTGAATTTGATGCTTTAATGGATGCATTTAAACGTGGTGAAATATCGCATGCGTTTGTCAATGAAGCCTTGATCGACAATTTATTTTACCAAGGGCAAGGGAGTGAATTTAAACCAACTAGTGCTCCTCAAGATATCGACTTGAGAATCCCTCTCGGTATGGAAGTTAGAAAAGACTCCGATCTATTGCTTAAGTTAATCAACACTGTGCTTAGTATCACTACAGAAGCAGAACTTGAGCAATTAAGAGCACAACATGACAAAGTCAACGTACAGTATGGTATAGAAAAAGGTACCGTGATTATTTGGGCTCTGGGGGGGACCTGTATTCTACTCATTGCACTTATTATCTATATTCTGCGTACATCCCATCTTACGCGGACGATTAGACGTAAAGAATACGAGACTCAACTTCGCCAGAAACAAAACCGCTGGTTGACTTCTGTCCTAGATCAGATTCCAAACATGATCTTGATCTCTGACGCTGAAAATAAACAAGTGCTTGCAAACAAGCCTTTTCTCAACCTTTTATCGCGCTGTAACAAAGATACAAGCATCTCTGAAGCAGAACGGGCTCACATTCTAAGCTTGATTCGAAATGACAAACACAGTGATGTGATGGAAACATCGTCCGTTTGCCAGTTGGGCGACCAACATTTTCAAGTCAGAAAGCAAACCTTACTTAACCCAATTGAAAGCGCACAATATAATTTAACCGTTTTCGACGACATCACGGAAATAAAGACTCAACAAGAAGCACTGAATGAATCTAACCACAAAGCTATTCAAGCTATTGAGGCCAGAAACCACTTCTTAGCCGTGGTCAGTCATGAATTAAGAACACCAATTGCCGCGATTCTCGGATTGATGGAATTATTGGAACCTGAACTTGAAAGGGATCAAAACAGAGAGTTATTGCGTAACGCAATGTTGTCGGCTGAACGCTTAAAATTGCATGTGAACGACATTCTCGATTTCTCTAAAATCGAAGCAAACCAGATTCAACTCGATGTACAATCAGGCAATATATATCAAGAATTAGCACCTATTTTACGCAGTTTTGAGAAGATTGCTGAGCAACGAGGGCTTCAGTTTATCGCTAATTGGCAGCCTACGCCTTATGCATTTGTTGAGTTAGATTGGCTGCGTATCAACCAAGTGATGAACAACTTAATCAGTAATGCCGTGAAGTTTACTGAAAACGGGCAAATCACTGTCGACATTCACGTTCGCCAACATGAGTTGCAGCTAGCGGTCACAGATAGCGGCTGCGGTATGACTGAACAGCAGCTCGAATCGCTATTTTTACCTTTTGTACAAGGTGACAAAAGTGTTAGTCGCAGATTTGGTGGCACTGGCTTAGGCATGTCTATTGTCAAAAGTTTGGTAGAAATCATGTCGGGTACGATCGAAGTTCAAAGTCAGTTAGGAAAAGGATCAAGTGTTAACGTCCGTATTCCTCTTGTTAGTCAGTTACTTGAACTAACAGGCCTTGGGCCTATCTCTACACCAGACAAGCAGATACAGCGTTGGTTAAATGCATGGCAAGTGACCTCTGACGAATGTGAACTAAAAGATCATATTATTGCTTCAGAACTCCATTACTCAAACACGTATCCGGATTACATCTATCAGCAGTTAGAAATTAACGCTGCGATGCATGATTTGATCGAGGATAATATTGAGCTTAACAAAAGCAGCCTAGTAATGGTTGTTGATGATGATGCAATTAACCGCCTACTCTTTATGAGGCAATTTGAAAAAATCGGCGTGCGTTGCACTGTTTTCAATAGTGCTCAACAAGCGATGAACTGGCTAGAACAAACATACAAAAGTGATCAAGCTCTACCCGTTAGTCTTATCATTTCAGATTGTCATATGCCAGAATTGAGTGGTTACCAATTTGCTCAACAATTAAGTAAAGATGCTCGTTTCTCTACAATTCCGATTGTGGGTTGCACCGCCGAAAATTCCAAGAACGTCATCGAAAAAGCGAAGACATCCGGCATGGAGCAAATTTTATTTAAACCCTATACACTCGAAGGATTACGAGAATTATGCGAACAGTACCTGTCAGTAGAATTGCAGGCAGTTAGCGATGGGGATTGGCTCAGTGCATATACCGATGACGAAAAACGAGAAATGGCTGTCGTCGTTTGTGAATCATTGAATGCAGACATAGCGTTGATCGAATCGAATGAAGAAAGCTTGAAATCAATAGCACATCGAATCAAAGGCTCTGCTGCTGTACTAAATTTAGTGTCATTAAAAAAGAAAGCACTACAATGTGAAAAATTATTCAACACACCGCAAGAGCAACAAGCGAAAGATGCTCTACTGATAGAATTAAGAACAATCGTCGCCAATACATCTGTATGGCTACAAGTGAGTGAGAACGGTTAAATGAATATCCTGATTGTTGAAGATGATCGTTTACAAGCCGCAAATCTAAAGATTTTACTGAGTCGTCATATTAAAGGCACGATTTCCACTATACACAGTGGTTCACAAGTCGCACAGGCATGCAAAGAGAATGAGATTGATCTCATGTTTTGCGATATTAATCTACCTGGAATCAATGGCGTAGATTTACTCTCGACGCTACCAGAAGAAAACCGCCCTAAAGGAGTGGTCGTTCTAAGCGCTATGAATCAAGATGTTGTCGACATCACTTACAGTATGTGTCTATCGGCGGGCTACTATTTTGCTAGGGGATTAGCAAAACCCATCTCTAGTGAGCAACTTCAGCAAGTCTTGACCGATTTTGACAAACAAACGAAACAAACCAAAACCGGCTACATCAATGAACCTTTAAGTAAAGGCGACATAGAACGCGCATTTACTAACGGGTGGTTCGTTAACCATTATCAACCTCAATATAAAGTAAGTACCAATGAACTCATTGGCGTTGAGGCACTGGTTCGCTGTCAGCACCCTGATAGAGGTTTACTCAGCCCAGCATCATTTTTAAGCGTGCTAAACCAAGAAAATCAACAAGATAGATTGTTCTGGGTTGTTTTAGAAAATGCACTAAAAGACATGACATTACTAAAAGGTGATTTGCAGCTTTCAATCAATATGAATCAAAAATCGCTGAAAGTGCCAATGAGTGAACGCTTCTTCGAACTGTGTAAAGCGTACCAATTTGCACCAGAATATATTACGTTAGAGCTCACGGAAGACGAGGTGTATGACTCCGGCGTCACATCGTTAGCAAACCTTGCAAATCTCCGTCTAAAAGGCGTTGGTTTAGCGATCGATGATTTTGGTACTGGTTATTCATCTTTGAGCCAACTAGCCGTATTGCCTTTTACGGAGCTAAAGATCGATCAGCAATTTATTGGTAATGCCTTGTTAAACTTCAAGAGTCAACAACTTACCATTTCAAGTTTACAATTGGCCAAGTCACTCGGTCTTCGTTCTGTGGCTGAGGGTGTGGAAGATGAAGATACGTTAGCCTACTTACGTCAGATTGGCGTTGATTTGTACCAAGGCTATGTTGCTTCTAAACCTGTTCCAATCGAAGAACTCAAAGCATTACTACAATAACGCTCGCTCGTCCCTAGACGAAACATTACGGAATTTACTACAGCAAATCATGACCACAAAATCATTATCTGAATACAATGTTTTGATTGTTGATGACGCTCCAATAGTCGTTCTAACATTGCGTAACATGCTGACTAAGCTAGGCTTTTCAGACAAACGCATTTATACAGCGCGTCTCGCAAAGTTGGCCATTCCAATCGCACACAATGAACGCATCGATTTGATCATTTGTGACTACAATTTCGGTCGAGGGATGAATGGTAAGCAACTGTTCGAAGAGCTAAAGTACTTAAAACTCATCAGGCCCGATACTATCTTTATCCTCGTGACGGGAGAAAGCTCTGCGTCTATTGTGCGTGCAATTATAGAGCTAAAGCCTGATGAATATTTACTCAAGCCTTTTAACTCAATCAAGTTAAAAGAACGGATCTCGACCGCCATTCGTCGTAAAAACGCGCTTTTGGCGATCTACGAGGCAGAACTTCAAAACGATTCGCAAGCGGGATTGATGGCTTGTGACGATCTTACTCCATTCCATCCAGAGTATTTCTTTATTATCGAAAAGTTTCGCGCAGACTTTCTGACTCGTTTGCAGCTGCATAAACAAGCAAAATTGGTCTACGAAAATGTTCTGGAGCGCAAAGAAGTGAACTGGGCGAAAATCGGCCTCGCAAATACTCTCGTTTCACTCGGTGACACCGAACAGGCGCATGAACTGGTTAGAGAATTACTTGAAAATTCACCTAATAACGTCGAAGTTCGTGATTGCGCAGCGAATGTCAACATGCTCAATCGCGAAATACCGGGAGCCATTAAACACTTAGCTTTGGCAAACAAGTTGGTTGAGGGTAACTCAGAACGCGAGCTGGTCATCGTAAACTTGTGCTTAGCGGAAAACGATTACTTTTCAGCATTACAGCACTACCACGCTTACATGGAAATCAATAAGGACACTTATCGAAACAACATGTACGCAAAACTGAATCTCATTCGTATTCTGTTGTACTGCACCCGCAAGTTAGAGGGTAGACAAGATCTACTTGCCCAAGCCAAAAGCCTGTATAAAGCGATACTGAATGGCCCAACGGATCACTCGGTTAAAGACGAACTCGATCTCATTGCCGCACACATTGCAATTGAAGAAAACCAATACGTTGCCGCTTTTAAAGTATTGAGCGATTTGTATAAAAGAAAACCGTTTAATCACTTTTATGCGCAATTCCATCTTGCATGGTTGCTGCATGAAATGAATTTTGAAACTGAGTTTTCGCAAGCCGTGACATGGTGTTTCGAGGGGCTAGGAACAGATTCAAGTGACATCATTTTATCGAGCAAAATAACGTTAGGTCGAGCATTAGAAAAAGAAAATACCGAACGCCAGAAGTGGATGGAAGAGCAATACAAAAAAATCAGAGCTAGCGAGGACGATTATCAATCCTTACTTGATGCACTGATCGAACTTCGCTCAAGATGTCCTCTACTGCGTACGGTTTGTATTAATATCATTAAAGTATTAACACGGGCTTGGCCAAGCAATATGAGTGCAGTTGAAGTAGAAGTCCTGATTAAAAAATGTGATAGCATCATCAGACAGCTGGTATTAAGTGATGACTTAAAAAAGTCAGGTTACGACAAATTCCTATTTCGAGCGCAAGACCGATGTTCTCAAATGGCCATTGTAAACTCGGCTGATGTTAATACTGCCAAATCTGAGCCTGAATTGCAGACGAACTCTTAAAAAGCTTAACGCGCAGGGTCAAACATAACGCTTCAAACAGAAAGCAAGGGCTATCCGCCTCGTTGACTCTGCGTTTAGGCAACACCACCAGTCGCACTAGAACGAGCCACTTGTGGCATTGCTTGTAGATAATACCTAAGTGAAGATACGGAGCATCAGCCTAAAAGGCGATGTATCCACGTCACTTCACCAAAAGCAATCAGATCATAGATAGTAAAAAATACCGCGCTGATAATCGCCAACTTAACCAACCTGATAGCAATAAATGTCATTGTCTCATTCTCATTTCTAACAGGGCTTTCACCCCTGATTACGTTATTTGTCGTAGTTTACTGTTTTTATCAGGAACCTCAATTAAACCTATACTTACTCGTTCTAAGATCTGCTCTCAAAACATTCGAAGCCTCAAATAATAGAAACCTCCGAGCATAAAATGGAAAGCTCGCTAAAACAGTCGACTTTGAAGCAATCCACCTTGAAGCAATCCAGCAGAAGCAATAACCCTGAAACAATTAACCTCGAAGCAATTAACCTCGAAGCAATAGGCCTTGTCGAAGAGGTAAATGTTGCAATCCTGCATCTTGAAGCCACTTGGGTATATACTTTAAGTGTCCGTTCAACGAATCCCAGTGATCACACAAGGAGGACGGAATGAAGCGCGCCCTGTTTTGGTTTCTACCGCTCGTCTTATTCGCGAGCCAAGCTTTCGCCAACAGTATCTGGATTATCCCAATTAAAGGGGCGATTGGCCCTGCAACGAGCGACTATTTAGTCCGTGAGATAGAGGAAGCACAACTCAACGGCGTCAGTGTGATCATTTTAAAAATGGATACGCCGGGTGGCCTCGACAGCGCGATGCGTGACATCATACATTCAATCACGACCTCCTCCGTTCCTATTGCCACTTGGGTTGGTCCATCTGGCTCGAGAGCAGCAAGTGCCGGAACCTACATTTTGCTTGCGAGTCACATCGCGGCTATGGCCGAAGCCACTAACTTAGGTGCTGCGACACCTGTAGCGCTTGGTGGTACACCCTCCCCGCCGTCAAGCGATGACGGGGAAGATCCAACAAAACCAAATGATGACAATGGCAAAGAAGAAAATAATTACTCTGACAAAGTGCCCGCCAAAACAGCAATGGAGAAAAAAGTCATCAATGACGCAAGAGCCTACATCAAGGGGCTTGCTCGCCTTCACGGCAGAAATGCAGAATGGGCAGAAAAAGCAGTAAGTGAAGCGGCGAGTCTAGATGCCACTGAAGCACTCGAACTGAATGTCATTGATTACATCGTCAATTCACCAGAAGAGCTTATCTCTACCATACACAACAAGACGGTTAAGGTTAACAATCAAGATGTGACATTGTCACTCGAAAATCCAATTTGGATTGAGCGTACTCCGGATTGGCGCGCAGAGTTACTGGCAGTTATCACAAATCCTAATGTCGCCTACATTCTCATGCTTATCGGGATTTATGGACTATTACTTGAGTTTTATAACCCCGGAGTCGGCCTACCAGGCATTCTAGGCGGGATCTGTTTACTGTTAGCGATGTACGCCTTGCAGATGATGCCCGTTAACTACGTTGGCCTAGGGCTTTTATTGCTCGGTATTGCGCTGATGATCGCGGAAGCATTCAACCCAAGTTTTGGCATACTAGGGCTTGGAGGCGTCGTTGCATTTGTACTTGGCTCCGTATTTCTTATGGATAGTGATTTACCGGGTTTCCAAATCGCGATACCGCTTATCGTTGGTATTGCTCTATTTTCAGTCACGCTTATCATCATCACCGTTGGCTTACTGGTACGCATCCGAAAACGCAAAGCAACGACGGGTATTGAGGCCTACCCTGGCCGCCTTGCTATTGTAAGTGACGATTTTGTAGACGGAACGGGACGAGTTCAATTAGACGGTGCGTTATGGCATGCCACAACGGATGAAATCACCCACCTAAAACAAGGTGACCAAGTTACCATTCTCAACGTAAAAGGCCTAACTTTAAAGGTGAAGCCAAATGATCGCCCTAAAGGATAGGAGGCGCATATGATGCTCTATACGATTGCTGTTGTTCTGGTTTTACTCTTCGCACTCGCAACCCAAATGTTCAAAGTACTGCGTGAGTATGAGCGTGGTGTGGTGTTCTTTCTCGGTCGGTTTCAAGAAGTAAAAGGGCCCGGTTTGATCATCCTAATTCCATTTATTCAGCAAATGGTGAGAGTCGATCTACGTACTATTGTATTAGATGTACCAACTCAGGACTTGATTACTCGTGATAACGTCTCAGTTCGTGTTAACGCGGTGGTGTATTTTAGAGTGGTCAATCCAGAAATGGCGATAAATAACATCGAAAGCTATAGCGACGCCACCAGCCAATTAGCTCAAACGACCCTGCGTTCCGTATTGGGTCAACACGAACTCGATGAGCTTCTGTCCGAGCGTGAGCGACTCAATAAAGACCTACAAGCCATACTGGATCAACAAACCGATGACTGGGGCATTAAAATTGCCACCGTTGAAGTCAAACACGTCGACCTTAATGACAGTATGGTCCGAGCACTTGCCCGCCAAGCGGAAGCAGAGCGAAATCGCCGAGCGAAAGTTATCCATGCAACTGGTGAGCTCGAAGCATCTAGCAAATTAAAAGAAGCCGCTGATACGCTTAATGAAGCACCAAATGCCTTGCAACTTCGTTATATGCAAACATTAACGGAGATAACCACAGACAAAACTTCAACGATCGTTTTTCCTTTACCAATTAATCTGGTCGAAGCAGTCACTGACATTGCAAAAGCAGTCAAAGAGAAACCTGAAGATACTCCTAAGTAATCTCGAGATCCTTTAATTTCGAACGACCTTAATTTCGAGATTACTTAGAGGTCAACTTCCGTTCACATCAGTTGACCAAAATCCTCTCACTACTGGGCCGCTTATTGCTGCTCCGTTTATATTTTCTTGTGTGGACATTCTTAACTATTCTCATCAACTTTGCTGAAACAACGTATTTTCAATAAAAAGTTGAAAGTGATTTAAACGAAACACGTATTATCAATTCGATAAAAGTCGATATTATGGACTCACTTTCGAGGTACGCATGGTTGTCGATGCTAAGCGCATCCTCATTTGTCTAATAATATTAAGAGGATATGAACGTGTCTCATCAAATCATTACAGACCTAAACAACCGTTACACAGCAAAAAAATACGACGAAGAGAAACGTATCTCTCAAGAAGATATGGCAATCATCAAAGAAGCCATTCGCCTATCTGCGTCTTCTATCAACTCTCAGCCTTGGAAATTCATCGTAATTGAGAGTGACGAAGCGAAACAGCGTTTCCACGACACGTTTGCTAACATGCACCAGTTCAACCAACCGCACGCTAAAGCAGCATCTCACACTATTCTGCTAGCGTACGATCCAAAATTCACGAAAGAGAAATTCGCGAAGCGCGTTGATGCTGAAGTAACTTCTGGCCACCTACCAGCAGACATGTACGACATGTTCATGGGTGCTTACGCATTTGCTGAAGCAAACACAGATGAGAACGGCTACAACGGCGGTTGGACGAAAGCGCAAGTTTACATCGCGCTTGGTAACTTACTGCACACGCTAGCGCGTCTAGGTATCGACTCTACTCCGATGGAAGGTGTTGACCCAACACTGATCGGCGAAGAGTTTAAAGCAGAGCTAGACGGTCACGTATGTGAAGTTGCACTAGCAATCGGCTACCACAAAGACGGCGAAGACTACAACCACGGTCTACCAAAAGCACGTCTACACATGGATGACGTAATTACTACTCTTTAAAGAGTATCGTCTCCTCGCTCCTTGGTTCCTAGCCTAGAGCTTGGATATCTAAATCATTGTTCAAATTGAAAGAGCCGTACTTCTTAGTGTCTTAGTCTAAGAGTACGGCTCTTTTTTTGTTTTGCTGAGGGGGACTCAACAAACGTTAAACAACAAACGTTTTGAGATAAGAAGAAGCTACGCCACTTGCTTGGACCTAAAGTTACCAAGCAGCGCATCGTACAACTCGTTATCACTCAATACGCCCACTAACTTGTTCTCTTCTACTAGCAAGATAGGTTGATTACTGCGTTGCTTCAGTTCAATCGCTTCACGCATGCTGATATCTGGATTGGCTTGAACGACCGTGCTTTCGCCGATGTCATCGAGTGTGGTTGAATCGCTTTCCCAATTCACCAATGACTTATCGGAATCCACCAGCGTTAAGCCTTTCGGCTCTTGCTCGACCCAAATCTGCTTATCTGCACACACCAATACGCGGTCGTTCTGCTGCTTAAGCTCGTTGCTAGCCTGCATCAGTGAACGACCTTTCAATACGTTGAGCGGATTAGTGTGAGCCACAAAGTCCGCCACATAGTCGTTTTCTGGCGCAAGGATGATTTGCTCAGGCTTGCCGTGTTGAATCAGTTTGCCCGACTCCATAATGGCAATGTTGTTACCGATTTTTAGCGCTTCATCTAAGTCATGGCTCACAAACAAAATCGTCTTGTTGAGCTTTTCTTGCAGTTGAATCAATTCATCTTGAAGCTGAGCGCGAATCAGTGGATCGAGCGCAGAAAACGGTTCATCCATTAGTAGGATGTCGGTATCCATAGCAAAGGCGCGAGCCAAGCCAACACGTTGCTGCATACCACCAGAAAGCTCATGCGGGAACTTACTCTCCCACTCGCTCAGCCCAACCATTTCTAATTGTTCACGCGCTTTTTTGCGACGTTCCGCTTTGCCAATGCCCTGCATCTCAAGACCAAACGCCACGTTATCCAATACGGTCAACCACGGCATAAGCGCAAACTTTTGGAACACCATCGACACGCGATGAGTACGCAGGTTACGTAAAGTCTGTTCGTCGCAGTTGGCAAGCTCTACCATGTCGTCGCCATCTTTGATTTTGAGTGAGCCACGAGAGATCTCATTCAAACCATTAACGGCACGAAGCAAACTTGATTTACCCGAACCGGAAAGCCCCATCAGTACACAGATCTCACCTTGTTTGACGCTCATTGAGACCTTATCAACACCAACCACTTGTCCGGTTTGATCAATGATCTCTTGGCGAGACTTGCCTTGGTCGAGTAACGCCAATGCTTGCTCTTGCTGCTGACCAAACACAACGTCGAGGTTTTCAATCGTAATTGCATCCATGTTATGCCTCCTTTTGGTTTGGTGCTTTGCACAAGCGGTCGAGAATAATCGCGACCAAAACAATCGCTAAACCCGCTTCAAAGCCTTGAGAAATGTTCACGGTGTTCAATGCTCGTACGACTGGTTTACCCAAACCATCTGCACCGACTAGCGCCGCAATCACCACCATAGAAAGTGACAACATGATGCACTGGGTCACACCCGCCATAATGCTTGGTAGAGCCGCTGGGAGTTCGACTTTGAATAGCAATTTCATGCGGCTTGCACCAAACGCTTTACCCGCTTCAATCAACTCTTCTGGCACTTTGGTGATACCAAGGTAAGTCAGACGAATCGGCGCGGCGATGGCAAAGATAATGGTAGAAATCAGCCCCGGTACGATACCTAAACCAAACAGAACCAATGTTGGGATCAGGTACACAAACGTTGGTACGGTCTGCATTAAATCAAGTATCGGGCGCAATAAGGTATACAACCATGGGCGATGCGCCGCCATGATGCCCAGCGGCACGCCAATTAATACGGAAATCGTTGTCGCAGCGAAGACGAGAACAAAGGTTTCCAGCATTTCTTGCCAGTAGCCGAGGTTAAGGATAGTCAGCAGCGCCAGCACGATAAACACAACTAAAGGAATGTTGCGGTGTAGGAACCACGCAATCGCTGCGGTCATGATGATTGGTGCTGCCGGTGGCATCCATTTGAAAATATCCACCACGAATAGAATGATGGTTTCAAGAAAAATAGAGATAGCATCAAAGAAACCCGACGCGTTCATGGTTAACCAATCCACGCCCGTTTCCATCCATTCGCCCAACGGAAGTTTGTTGTCCGTAATAAAATTCACAATAAAACCTTTGTGTTAATAGGCGGGCATCGCTGCCCACCTTTTCCTAGAGAGAGGAATGATTAAGCGTTTGTTTTTAGGTAAGAAGTAATCGCTTGTTTTGCGTCTTTGCCGTCCAGCGTCTTGACGCCTTCTAGCCACGCTTCAAATTGTTGTGGGTTAGCATTCAACCACTCTTGTGCTGCTTTCGCTGGCTTCTGTTTTTGGTTAAGAATCGCTTCCATCAACTGGTTTTCCATCTCTAGGCTGAACTCTAGATTCTTAAGCAGTTGACCCACATTTTGACACTCAGATAGGTAGTCTTGGCGCACGTTGGTGTAAACATTTGCACCGCCGTAGTTAGGACCAAAGAAGTCGTCACCACCCGATAGGTATTCCATCTCCACATTGCTGTTCATTGGGTGCGGAGCCCAACCTAGGTAAACGATCCATTGGTTACGACGCACGGCACGAGACACTTGAGACACCATGCCCGCTTCGCTTGATTCCACTAGGCTGAAGTCTTTCAAGCCAAATGCATCGCTGTCGATCATATCTTGGATAAGGCGGTTACCATCGTTACCCGGTTCAATGCCGTAGATGCGGTCTTTAAATTTGTCGGCATGTTTTGCCAAGTCAGCAAAGCTTTTCACGCCTGCGTCATATACGTACTTTGGCACAGCTAGTGTGTATTTCGCGCCCTCTAGGTTTGCGCGAACGGTTTCCACTGTGCCTGCTTCACGGTATTTGGCAATATCGCCTTCCATGGTTGGCATCCAGTTACCTAGGAATACGTCAATGTCGCCATTTGCCATTGAAGAGTACGTCACAGGTACAGACAGCAGATCGGTCTTGGTTTTGTAGCCCAAGCCTTTGAGCAGTTCAGAGGTAACCGCTGTGGTTGCAGTAATGTCTGTCCAGCCTACATCGGCAAATCGAACAGTTTCACATTGGTTAGCGTAAGCACCTGTCGCTACTACACTCAGCGCGATAGATGAAAAGATTTTTGTCATCGTAGACATGTTTAAATTCCTTGTAATGATTACTGACTTTTCTTTGAGTTATTAAGCGATGGAAGAAATCGAGCTTAAGTCTCTTTTCGGCGGACGCATTCTTTGCGTCTCTTGCCAGTTCGGAGCAATCCAAACCGGTGTGTCATTCGATTCTTCGAGTACGTTCCCCAAGATCATGTCTGCGGCACGCTCTGCGACCATGATGGTTGGGGCGTTTAAGTTGCCATTCGGAATCGTTGGGAAGATGGATGAATCCACTACGCGCAAGCCTTCAATGCCGCGCACTTGGCAGGCTTCATTCAGAACTGCCATTGGGTCATCGTTCGAGCCCATTTTGCAGCTACACGATGGGTGGTAAGCACTTTCTACATTTTGCTTCACCCATTCATCAATCGCTTCATCGCTGCTGATGTTCAGACCCGGTTGAATCTCTTCACCACGGAACGCATCCATTGCAGGTTGATTGAGGATTTCACGCGTTAGACGAATACAGTCTCGCCAATCCTGCTTATCTTGTTTCGTCGAGATGTAGTTGAACTCGATTTTTGGCTTGTCATTTGGGTTGGCAGAAACCACTTCAACGCTGCCGCGGCTCTCTGGCTTGTTTGGACCAACATGCACTTGGAAGCCGTGACCATCAAATGCCGCGCGTCCGTCATAACGCATTGCTGCTGGTAGGAAGTGATATTGAATGTTTGGCGATTTCAAGCCTTCACGAGAACGTATGAACGCACACGATTCAAAGTGGTTGGTCGCCCCCAGACCTTTGCGCGTTAGAATCCATTCCGTACCAATCAAACCTTTGCTGATCAAACCTAGCTTGCTGTTAAGCGTGATCGGCTGTTTGCAGTGATACTGGAAATACACTTCAAGGTGGTCTTGCAAGTTCTTACCCACACCTTCAAGTGCGTGTTTCACTTCGATGCCCGCTTTTTCAAGCACAGTCTTAGGACCAATACCCGAAAGTTGCAGCAGTTGTACCGAGCCGATAGAACCTGCGCTCGACACCACTTCTTTGCTAGCAAGGCACTGTTTGATCTTGCCGGATTGCTCGAACTCAATTCCAACCGCTTTTTTACCTTCAAGCAAAATACGGTGAGCCGTTACGCCTTTCTTCAAGGTAAAGTTACTGCGTTTTTTTGCACGGCTTAAGTAAGCGTTAGAGGTAGAAGCGCGCACGCCTTTATCTACCGTCATGTGCATCGGACCGAAGCCCTCCTGCTGATAACCGTTGTAATCTTGTGTTTCTGGGTAGCCCGCATCTTTGCCCGCATCGATAAACGCTTGGTAAAGTGGGTTCAACTTCATGTCGTTGCCGTTACACGTCCCAACAGGACCACTGTCGCCACGGTATTGGTCTGCGCCGCCTGTCCACGTTTCCGCTTTACGGAAGTACGGCAAACACGCTTGGTAGTTCCAGCCTTTCGCGCCTTCTGCTTCCCATTCGTCAAAGTCACATGCATGACCACGAACGTAAACCATGCCGTTGATCGAAGAGCTTCCGCCTAACACTTTGCCGCGTGGACAATGCAGTTGGCGTCCGTCCAATCCATCTTCCGCTACAGTTTCAAACTGCCATGCGTACTTTTCAGTGTTCATTGGGTATGACAGCGCCGTTGGCATTTGAATGAAGATGCTCTTGTCTGAGCCACCCGCTTCTAGCAGCAATACTTGGTGCTGACCGCTTTCACTCAGGCGATCCGCCAAAACACAGCCTGCCGAGCCAGCACCGACGATGATGTAATCGTAGTGTTGTTGCATTACAAGTCCTCCTGACTGATTAGACGTAAGGGCTGTCGAAATCACCCAAATGCACTAGCACGCTCTTGGTTTGGGTGTAATGCTTAAGGGTTTCAACGCCGTTTTCACGTCCAATGCCAGACAGTTTGTAACCGCCAACGGGCATTTCAGCTGGGGAATCGCCCCACGTATTAATCCAACAAATGCCTGCTTGAATTTGATGAATGACGCGGTGTGCACGAGAGAGGTTTTGCGTAAACACGCCAGCCGCAAGCCCGTAATCTGTGTTGTTAGCACGTGCAATCACTTCGTCTTCGTCACTGAACTTAAGCACTGACATTACGGGACCAAAAATCTCTTGCTGCACATGCGGCATGTCGTCTTCGCAATCAATGAAAACCGTTGGCACAACAAAATTACCACTCGCCAAACCGTTCTCTGTGACTTTGTAGCCACCAGTCAGCAACGTTGCTTTGCTTGCTTTCGCTTGCTCAATTGCGGAAAGAACTTTTGATTCGTGTTCTTTGGAAATTAGCGCGCCAATTTGAGTTTGCTCATCAAGCGGATCGCCAACCACCAGCAGTTCGGTACGTTTCTTAAGTTGAGCGACAAACTCATCATAAATACCTTCATGAACGAACACGCGCGTACCGTGCGTACAAACCTCACCTTGGGTGTAGAAGTTCGCGACCATTGCAGCAGAAACCGCATCGTCTAGCTTGGCATCATCAAAAATGATCATTGGCGATTTGCCGCCAAGTTCCATAGTGACTTGCTTCAGCGTATTGGCGCTGTCACCCATCACGACTTTGCCCGTACCGGATTCACCCGTGAAAGAGACTTTAGCGATGTCTGGATGTGCGGTGAGCATTTGCCCTACTCGGTAATCACCTTGAATAACGTTGAACACGCCATCTGGCAATCCCGCTTCGCTGTAGATTTCTGCTAGTTTGAGTGCGGTTAACGGAGTTTCTTCTGATGGTTTAAAGATCATCGCATTACCCGCAGCAAGCGCAGGGGCAGATTTCCACATCGCGATTTGAATTGGGTAGTTCCACGCACCAATGCCTGCACAAATACCCAGAGGTTCGCGGCGAGTGTAGAAAAACTGGGATTCATTCAGCGGTTGCTGTTCGCCATGCATGCTAGGCGCAAGACCTGCGTAGTATTCGATCACATCAGCGCCCGTTGCAATGTCTACGCAATTCGCTTCTTGGATTGGTTTGCCCGTATCCGCGACTTCTAATGCTGCCAGCTCGTCGTTTCTTTCACGGAGTAGCGCCACCGCTTTAAGCAGGATACGACTGCGTTCTGTCGCCGTCATGGCAGACCAAATCGCAAAACCGCGCTTGGCGGATTCAATTGCCGCTTGCATATCTTGCTGGTTAGCCTGCTTCACATTCGCAAGCGGCTCACCATTGGCAGGATTGTATGTAGTGAAGTGTTCTTCTGAGCATCCTAGGTGCATGGCACCATCGATGTAGTGTGCTTTCATATCCATTTGAAGATTTGACTCTTTATTTTTGTTTTGAGTAGAACGTGTGTTGTTTGTCGAGATAGTCGTTGATGATGACGCGTGCTTTCTCGGCATCGATGCCTTGCGGGTTGAGCGTTCCGCGCAGCCAAATGCCATCAATCAGTGACGCAATACCATGCGCTACAAGCTCTGCTTGGTCTTGATCCAGCAAAGCTTTTAATTCTTTTTTTAGATGAGAAAGGAGTCGTCGTTCATTCACTCGTTGCAGACGTTTGAGCTGTGCGTCATGCATGGAGTACGACCAGAACGCCAACCAAGTTTTTGCCACTTGGTTCTCGGCTTGGAAACCCACAAAGTTGCCGTCGATGATGGCGTTAATACGTTGATGATGCGCATCAGCTGGCAGCTGGCTTAAGTTCTCTTTGATGGTGGCAGAAAGCTGGCGCAGGATTTCACGCATGGTCTCTTCTAACAGGCCGTGCTTACCACCGAAATAGTGATTAATGATCCCCGTTGATACCCCTGCTTCTTTGCTGATCAACGAGATACTCGCGGCGTGCAAACCAACTCTGTCGATGACCGACATCGTCGCTTTGACTAGCTGCGGTTTTCTGATTTCAGGCATCCCAACCTTGGGCATTTTGCATCCTTGTTATTTTTAATTGAACGGTTAGTTAAATATAAAATGCCTTAAATTTAGTTCGAACTCAAATTAATTTTCTGTATTCTAGAATCAAAACCGTCAGATATTATGCTTAACGGATGTTATTTTGGTCCTCTCAAACTCCATAACTTCATGAAAAAAGAAGCTGAATTATAAATAAAAATTAAACAAAAACAGATAAATAGTTAAATTCCGTCATTTCAAAACACTATTTAGCAGCATTGTTTTGCGCGCCATACATACAACAAGACAATAGTTACTGCTAAAAGTGTATTGCTGCACAACATGACTTAATAGTGTGTGAGTCCATGAGTTCTGCTAGCAGTTTCCATCTCTTAATCAATCTGGCCAAGCGTGCCGTTTTTTGTATAAAGGTTGTGATGCAAATGTCGCTTAATGGCAATTTTTCCTTATCACCTCCCTGTATTGTGTTCCTAAGATTTGTTGAATTAGGAACGAAAATGAAAGCACGTAATGCCCTTTTGATTTTGTTAACAAGCACAATCGGTTTTAACGCCTATGCCATCACAGATGCCAGTAAAGTTGGCGCAAATGCAGGGGCGATGAGTTATTGTTACGACCACGTTGCGTCGGGCAAAGATAAGTCAAAATATCGCTTACTAAAATTAAAAACCTACGAAGAATATGACCATTTAGATAGCGGTGATCGAGCGAAAGCACTCATCATGAAGAAAGCAGCAGAAGACGGTGAATATTTAGGTGATAAGTTGGATAAATCCCGTTGTAACAGCCTAAGAAAAATGCTTTTTGTTAAGTACTAAGTCGTTATATTAACTAACATTTCCTTACTTACCTCTCTACCAAGCCATCACATTTAGTGATGGCTTTTTTTGCTTTAAAACTCACGCTACTCACCTCAACAGGTAGTCCGCCTGGATTCAATACACGTGACAGCACTGAACACACGTATCACTTCAATACATTCCCACAACAAATGGCAACGTCATTTCAATCATATTCAATTTGTATGTTTTCTAGAGACATTGGCGCCAAATGGTAAGTCTGCAATACCACAAATTCCTACTATGTATCCACAGACGCAAGGTATGCATAAAGAGACAGGAGTCTTCCACTTAATCAATATGAGAAGAGATGAAAATGACTTACTCCGATTTCAAACATACTGACTTGCATACTTGCTTAATCGTCGCTGGCGAACTCTTGGTAACGATCAGCAAATTCGCATTCAAAACCATCAAAGTATTGTTCAAAGGCTGTCGCTGGTTAACCGTTAAAACTTATCGTTATGTAATGGCATGAATGTTGAGAGATAGGACTTCCTAACGTATTTCTGTATATGATTACCAACAAAAACCGCGCTATCAAAAGCGCGGTTTTTCTATTAATACCAATATAATAGTTGCGATTACATTAGTGCTCGTTCAATGTTGTAAGCATCAATAATCTTATCGGCTGATTGATCAATGTCTTCTTCCGATGTGTGATAATTAAGTACCGAGAACAACATGGTTTTTAGGCCTTTGTAACCCGATGTTGATGGGTATAAGAAACCCTCTTGTTGTAAACGATGCACAACACGCGCCGTGAGTTCGTTACGGTATTCATCGTCGCCAATACCGAATTGAGCAGAAAAGCGATTGGACACCACATCATTAAGAATCGTAATCCCTTCTACTTGTGCTAACTTATCCGCCATGCGTTTTGCTAATGCTACGCAATTATCTAAATGCGCAACAATGCCCTCTTTACCTAATGACTTAAACGCAGCATACACAGGTAGACCTCGAGCGCGACGTGATGCAGCAATACCAAAATTGATCGCATTTCGATCGGGTTTTTCCATCGCATCATTCAAGTAGTCACCCATATTACTACCGCCCATCGCAGTGGTAATTTTTGCAGGATCTTTAACAATCACCATGCCGCAATCGTAAGGCATGTTAAACCACTTATGACCATCGGTATCGATTGAATCTGCTCGTTCAATACCTTTCAATAGATGTTTCTGGCTATCACTCGCCGCAGCCCAAAGACCAATTGCACCATCAACGTGAAGCCACGCATTTTCATGAGCAGCAACCGCATCTGCAATTTCATCAAACGGGTCAAATGCACCTGAATCAATACAACCTGCTTGTGCACACACTAACGTAGGGCCATTACAATCAGATAGGACTCGATTAAGCTCTGACGGGATCAAACGCAGGTTTTTGTCAGTCGGCACTTTGTAGATACAATCCACGCCAAGCCCAATCATAGAAAGGGCGCGCTTAATGGTTGAGTGAATTTGATCACTCACCACCACATTAATTCGCGGTGCGCCATACAAACCTTTTGTCGCTACATCCCAATCTGCTTTTTCAAGCAGTGAATTTCGTGCAGTGATGAGAGAGGTATAAATCGCTTCTTGTGCCCCGGAGGTAAAGCCAACTGCTGATCCTTCCGTGAGACCAAGTAGCTCAACCATCCATTCTGCTGCTGTTTCTTCTGCAACCGCCATTGCCGGGCTAGACACATAATATGGAACATTCTGGTCCCATGCGCTTACTAACCAATCTGCCGCTAGCGATGCTGGGAACGTGCCGCCAATCGCATAGCCAAAAAAGCGAGGGCCACCTGATGCAATCAAGCCTGCATCCAATGCATTCACCATATCATCAATGACTTTTTCTGGTTCACTCGCCCCACTTGGTAGCGCACCGCCAATTAACTCTCTTAGCTGCTGAGAGGTCGTTTCTTTATCGACTGGGCGCTCACCTAGTGACTCTAGATAAGCCGTCGCGTGCTCTAGTGAGCGTTCTAGTAAAGGTCGGTAGTCTTTGAAATGATGAGACATAATGTTTCTCTCTGTTGTCGGAAGTTAGATCTAATATACCGTCTATAAGCAAAATTAATTGCCATTTCACGACAGATAAACTTAGTGTTCTTCGGGCTTTTTTACGCATAAAAAAACGGCACTCAAAGAGTACCGTTAATAACCAAAGTCACGATTTATAGTGTGTTTTTATATACCACACCATCTTTCATGATGAGTTTCTG
Organism: Vibrio alfacsensis; assembly: GCF_019670485.1. Taxonomy (NCBI): domain Bacteria; kingdom Pseudomonadati; phylum Pseudomonadota; class Gammaproteobacteria; order Vibrionales; family Vibrionaceae; genus Vibrio; species Vibrio alfacsensis. The sequence continues at coordinate 433,470 of NZ_AP024166.1, read as the reverse complement.
TGTTTCCGTGTTCGCGACACACTCAACGCCTGCTAGTGGGTTACCATCAACAATCAACAGGTCAGCATAAGCCCCCTCAACGATTTGTCCCAATTTACCTTCTTGGTAAGGGTGTTGATACGTTGACATTTCAAATAGACGACCACAATTCGATGTCACCATGCGCAGAGCGGTAATCGTGTCGAACGTAGTTTCAATGGCACCCAGTTCATTCAATTGTGTTGCATGAACGTTTGTTTCACCCACACAATCGGTACCAAATGCCAAATTTTGAATATCGTACTTTTTGATTAACTCTGCAGACTTGAACATCGCCTTACCTACGCGCTCCGTTTTACGGTAAGTTTCTTCATTCGGCAGTGGGATCTTACGTTCTGCAATCAAAGACGAAGTAAAGTAAGATGGAATCACCCAAATTCCTTTTTCTTTGATCGTTTTAGCAATATCGTCATCCATGATGGTCGCGTGCTCGAATGACATCACGCCAGCCTCAGCGGCTCTTCGCATCGCATCTGCTGTATGAATATGCGCAGCCACGTAAGTACCGTAATCACTAGCTGCTTCAACTGCCGCTTTCATCTCATCCAATGTGTATTGCAATGTATCGAGTGGGTCAAAGGTTGAAGATGCACCGCCACCTGCCATGATCTTGATCTGAGAAGCCCCCATAAAGAGTTGCTCGCGAACCGCTTTCAATACTTCAGCACGACCATCGGCCACTTTCATCGCACCCAATTTCATCATCGGTGAGTCTTCATGTCCGTTTGCTAAACGTTCTTGAGCTTGGTTTTGACGGTAATCTGAATGGCCGCTGGTTTGCGAAATTGCCGCCATTGATGGAAGAATACGAGGTCCTTTTGCATAGCCATTATCGATACTTTTCTTCAAACCAAGCGTATTACCCGCAACGTCACGAACGGTCGTAAATCCACGCATCAGCATCTCTTCAGAAATTTTTGCTGAGCGAATCGCGACTTCTTCACGAGTCATGGTATCAACCACATTAAATGGCGCAGATAACGTGATGTGTACATGCGCATCAATCAATCCTGGCATAACCGTACCGCCGTTAGCATCAATGATTTCGTCCGCGATGGCTGGGTCAATGTCACCAATTTGAGTAATCAGATTGTCTTCAATGAGAACCGATACGTTCTCAATCAATTTGTCGTCAGTGCCATTAAAAACATTTGCGTTGATGATGAGTTTTTTCATTTCGCTTTCCTCGGTAAGGTTGTTTCGCTTAACTGATGGAGCCAGTTTAGCCAGAGCCTTGCTGATTTAATTGCCATTTTGCGACACTGTGATCATCTGGGCTAAAAACTCACTTTTGTTTTATCCGGCATGCTTTTGTTGACGACTTTCCAGGAAATACGCCATGAACACCATATAAGCAACAACCAAAATAAGCTGAAAGATTCGTGCAAAGAATTTGTCGTCTAACCCTCCCGTTGTCATCGACGTCCCCATCAACACAGTAAAACCCGTGAATGCCGTGGCAAAAATTGGCGCTTTTTCCGGATATACATAAATGAACGTTCCGAAGAGTGAGATGACCAGTAACATCACCAGCATGTAGAAATACATATTAGGAACCAGTGACATAATAAAGAAAACGATAAACGCCACTATGCCGCCGATTAGGTTGCTGATAACAAAAAACAGCGTCGTTTTCTTGGCTTTTTCACCCGTTGTCATAAAGGCAAGTAAGGCAACAAACGCAACCGTCAATAAAACATGAGACAGTTGGAAGAAGAAAAATAAACAAAGGAGCGGAAAAGAAATCACTAATGCTCTCAGTGAAGCTTGCCACCGAACGTCATCAGGTAGCGGTGAGGGTGGAAAACCCTGAAATTCTGAACGCTCTTCAGGGAAGTACACATGAGACAATGCATACAAGGCGACCGCTAATGTGCCCGAGAAAGCAAATCCACCAGCCACATCCAGTGCCGCTTGCTTATCAATGATGGTCAGTGCAGGAATCAACACCAACTCAATGATTAAAAACGTTGCAAACATGGTCCACTTAGCGTCTGTAAATAGGTAGTAACCCCACATCAAACCAGCAGACAGCACCAACAAAAATGGCACTTTGTAATTTGGCAATCCAGTAGACACTAACAGACCAATCACCCCGGTCGATAACAAGGCGAACAACAGTTGCTTCACATGCATCATGTGAAAACTTGGTTTATCAACAATAAACTTCGCAGTAAACAAGGGGGCACAAAATGCCAGAGGCCAATTAAACCAAACCGCCAAAAACGTCGCGAACCCCACCGCTAAAATATACCGCAAAACTCGCTTTTCTTGAGTGGGCGTCATTTTATCGAACATAAGAGAACCAACTTACCAAGTGAATCCAAACGTTACCTAGCCAATTGAAAACCTTATTCCCTCCTGTATAAACAATCACATCCGCTTGACCACCAATTCTCATCATGTTCAAGGCGCTAGGATCCGTTATTTGGACAATCACCGGCATACGTTGCGTATCACGCAGCCAGCCATTTTGGTTTTGAACACTGGCTAACGTACCTGGCTGGTGATTAGCACCCCAAGCAACACCAAGATCAACCGAACTCACAACCCCGTCAAAGGTTTCGCCTGGTGCAAAATCCAATGCAACGTCGACTCTGTCACCTGCTTGAATGCGCCCCATACTGTTTTCTCGGAAGAACGCTTCTATCCACAAACTGTCTTTTTCAACGAATGTCATTAACGGTCTTCCCTCTGCCGCATACGCACCGGCTGATAAATTGAAGTTGGTTACCGCACCATCGGATGGCGCACGAATCACGGTTCTCTCCAAATCCAACTGTGCTTTCTGTAACGTTAATAATGCGGCTTGAATCTGCGCGTTTTCTTCCCCTGTTGCGCCTACCTGAGTTTTTGCTTTCTCAAGGTTTGCTCTTGCGTTAAGCACATCAGCGTCCGCTTTCTCTATTGCAGCGCGAGTTTGATCGGCATCTGATTTTGACACCACACCTTTTTCGGCCATAACCAAAACGCGTTGCCCTTGACGCTTAGCATTTTCCTGCGAGACAAGTGCCGTCGTTAACTGCGCTTGAGCAGACAAAACATTTGCCATCTGTCCCCCAACCTGCTGACCAGCAAGCTCCAGCTGCATTTCTGCTTGTTTGACGGCAATTTCATAATCTTCGGAAGCAATCTTAATTAACACGTCGCCTTTCTGAACTTGGCTGTTTGGTTGTACATGGATGCTCGCGACTTGGCCTGAGACCTGAGGAATTAAAGAAACGATATTGCCCTCAACACGTACATTATCCGTTGAGGGAACAACGCGATCTGCAGCAATGTAAATGACAATAGAAGCCAAAACCAAAAGAAATACCGCATTAGTAAATAGCCTGACTTTGTTCACTCTGGGTTGAAGTTGTTCACTATTCGTCGATTTCTTTTTATCCGATTCATTATTTGTCGAACTTTTGTTTATCGAAACATTGTTGGTTTCACTATTTTGTTGCGCCATCGTCCACCCCATTTCATTGTCGGCTACCTTGCTTTACCTGTGCTTCCGCACATCAGATAGCGTTGTTTAGGATGGAAAATACCTCGCTGTTACACTGCATAATTGCCATTTAGCGACAATCAAAAATAAACTCGAGAGAAAAACTTGCAACCCGTTACTACACTTTGAGGACACTCACTCAGTTAGGAAGCAAAACATGAGCGATAAGAGCACTCATTCCAAGTGTCCGGTAATGCATGGCGCGAATACCAACCAACAATCTGCGGAGTTCAATTGGTGGCCTAAAACTCTCAATCTTGACATCCTTCATCAGCATGACAAAAAGACCGATCCAATGGATTCTGGCTTCAATTATGCGGAAGCGTTTAGCTCTCTCGACCTCAACGAGGTAAAAAAAGATCTGATCGCTCTGATGACCGATAGCCAAGATTGGTGGCCAGCAGATTGGGGACATTATGGTGGCTTAATGATTCGTATGGCATGGCATTCCGCAGGAACATATCGCATTGCCGATGGACGAGGTGGGGCCAGTCGCGCGAATCAACGCTTTGCACCAATCAATAGTTGGCCCGACAATGGCAACCTTGATAAAGCACGTCGCCTACTCTGGCCAATCAAAAAGAAATACGGTAACAAAATCTCATGGGCAGATTTGATCATCCTTGCTGGCAATATGGCCTATGAATCGATGGGCTTTAAAACCTTTGGTTTCGCAGGCGGACGAGAAGACATTTGGCATCCAGAAAAAGACATTTATTGGGGAGCCGAAAAAGAGTGGCTTCAACCAAGCGGCGGAGAGAATAATCGCTATTCTGGCGAGCGCGATCTAGAAAACCCGCTTGCAGCCGTAATGATGGGCTTGATTTACGTGAATCCTGAGGGGGTAGACGGCAAACCCGATCCCATTAAAACAGCGCATGATATGCGAATCACCTTTGCACGCATGGCAATGAATGACGAAGAGACCGTCGCCCTAACCGCTGGCGGGCACACCGTCGGCAAAGCGCATGGTAACGGGGATGCATCTGTACTTGGCCCTGAACCCGAGGGAGCAGAAATCGAAGACCAAGGTTTTGGCTGGCTAAACAAAACGTCACGTGGTATCGGCCGCGATACGGTTACGAGTGGCGTAGAGGGAGCATGGACAACCAACCCAACAAAATGGGACAACGGTTACTTTCATTTGCTCTTTACTTACGATTGGTGGGTGACAAAAAGCCCAGCTGGCGCTGCACAATGGGAGCCGGTAAACATCAAAGAAGAAGACATGCCTGTTGATGTAGAAGACCCAACTATTCGCCGCAACCCTATGATGACTGATGCGGATATGGCCCTTAAGTTCGATCCTGAGTATCGAAAAATTGCAGAACGTTTTCGCGACGACCCTAAGTACTTCGAAGACACTTTCGCTCGCGCATGGTTTAAGCTCACTCATCGCGATTTAGGTCCGAAATCTCGTTATTTAGGCCATGATGTCCCAACAGAAGATCTCATATGGCAAGACCCGGTTCCGCCCGCTTCTTATCATCTGACCGAAGAGAACATCGACGCACTTAAACTCGATATTCTTAATAGTAACCTCTCTATAAGCGATCTAGTGTCAACAGCATGGGACAGTGCTCGCACGTATCGAGGGTCTGATCGTCGAGGCGGTGCAAATGGCGCTCGTATCCGTCTGGCACCTCAAAAAGACTGGATAGGTAACGAGCCAGAAAGGCTAAGTAGCGTTTTAGCAACACTCGAGACTATCCGTTCTGCTCATCACTCTCCGATTAGCATGGCAGATTTAATCGTATTAGCGGGTAGCGTTGGTATCGAGAAAGCTGCGTCTAACGCTGGCTTAAACATTACAGTACCATTTAGCCAAGGACGCGGTGATGCCAGCGACGAAATGACAGATGCAGATTCATTTGATGTACTCGAACCTATTCATGATGGTTTCCGTAATTGGCTAAAATCGGATTACGTCGTCAGCGCTGAAGAACTCTTGCTAGAGCGAAGCCAATTAATGCAACTGACTGCCGTCGAAATGACGGTACTGATTGGTGGTATGCGTGTGATGGGAACAAACTATGGTAACACTTCACACGGCGTGTTAACGGACAATGTGGGTGCGTTAACGAACGATTTTTTCGTTAACCTCACTGACATGAATTACTCATGGCACCCAACGGGCGACAATGAATACGACATCCGTGACCGACAATCTGGACAAACAAAATGGACAGCCACACGGGTAGATTTGGTATTGGGTTCCAACTCCATATTGCGCTCATACGCTGAAGTTTACGCTCAAGATGACAGCAAAGAGAAGTTCGTAAAAGACTTTGTTGCCGCTTGGGTAAAAGTGATGAATGCAGATCGTTTTGATTTATAGTTCATACTGAAATTAAACTCACCCAATAAAAAAGCAGCGCTACCTATTGCGCTGCTTTTTTCATTTAAACTCAGGTGCTTTATATACCCAAAGCACTAGCATTCTCGCTATTACTTTACATGTCACGCTGTTACTTGACAAAGGAGGCGACGCGTTGACCAAATTGTTTGGCGGTTTCCAGATCCCCTGCACATGGTGCTTCATCTGGTGAAGCATCCGCAGGACTTTGTGCAAGTACCCCAGAAAACCCGCCAAGATAATTGATATCGTTACGCTGTGCATCTTTTGTATTGGCAGGCAATACACCCGTGCCAATCCAGACCATACCATGTTGCATCGCCAACGTAATTAGGTATGAGATGGTCATGCCTTTATCGCCATTCATTGATGCTGAATTAGTAAAACCTGCGGCGAACTTGTCTTTCCAATCCATATTAAACCAGCGCTTACTTGACGCATCGGCAAACTTTTTAAACTGCCATGAGACCATGCCCATGTACGTCGGCGAGCCAAATACAATGGCACCCGCCTCATCTAACTGTTTCCATTGTTCTTCTGTAAGTTCTCCGTTTTCGTCAATCTTCACCAAAACGGCATTTGCGCCCTCAGCAACTGCGTGGGCTTGCTTATCTGTATGCCCATAACCACTATGATAAACGACTGCAACCGACATGTTTGTTCCCTCATCAATATGAATGACTCAAACTACAGTGTAGACTCGTTTATGTACCTCACAAGCGCTCTCAGTGAAAAACAACTAAGTTAAACAAGATTGACGAGATGTTGTACTACAGCTTTTCCTCAAGGAATGTTTCTTGCCACCATATACACTTCATCCGCGGAATAGAGATTTGAAATCGTCGCTTCAATCTCCGCTCCTAACGTCTTTTTATACAAATCTTGGGCAAAGTTATCTGCTCTCGTGGTGACAACGACATGCTTTAACACGGCATTTTTCTTGGCAAGTTCACCTTTCACCATAGGCAACGTTTCTGTAATCAATTTGCGTGCAATACCCTGCCCTTGGTGGTCTGGGTGCACCGCAAGTTGTTCTAGCTCCAATACAACTTCAGGGCGAAAACCGCTTCTTTGCGTCCAAATAATGTATCCAACCACTTGATTATCGCGCTGCGCTACATAAATGATATTGCGAGGAAAAGCCTTAAATATACACTCTAGCCACTCACGAGAATGCCCTTGACGAACAAAAGCGAATTTATGTACTAACGCTGCCTGTTCTAGGTCATCTTGCGTCATTAAACGAACGTCCAAGTTTATCTCCTACTTAAAACAATAAACCTAGCGCGAATTGGACTGCTATTTCTAATTTAAATCAATGTGTTATTCGAAATATTGAGAAGTCAATTAGCAATCTTTCTACGCAAAGCAAAGTGAACATGAAATCAAAGCAAAATAAGGTAAAAACAGTGCTGTCACACATGCTTGTTTTAGTTTCGTTACTTTGACCATCCCCAAAAATCCGGGCAAAAAATGAGTCGCGAATAGCGGCTCTCAATTATTCGGATTGTTGAAACAGCCTGAATTGATCTCTTTGACACTCGACGCTCTTTGATGAAACGTCGTACCTACCATCACCTGTTTTACCGTCTCATCTGAAATTAACGCATCCAATGTTGCTTCCGCCATCTGTTTGTAATCAACGCTGACCGATGATAACGGTGGTTGTTGATATTCATTAAATGGGAGATTATCGAAGCCCACGATACCAACCTTGTCAAAGTAGTGACTATCAAGCTCACGTATCAGGCCATAAGCGATAATATCGGAAGCGCAAAGTAGCGCATCAATGTTGGCCTTTACTGGGGTGGTGCAATGATCGGCCGACTCATCGGTACAGCACTATTTAGTACGGTGAACGCTCGCCTAGTATTAATCATCAATGCGCTTACTGCCGTTGCGGTAACAGCGTTTGTGGCTGTTAATCCTGGGGTATCGAGCGCTTATTTGCTCATTGCGGTTGGTTTGCTCAACTCAATAATGTATCCGGTGATCTTTTCACTCGCCGTTGATAATCTCGGCAGTTATACCGAGAAAGCATCTGGATTTTTGGTCATGGCAGGGCTTGGTGGCGCAACTATCCCGTTGTTGCAAACTGCGTTGTCAAGCGCAGCAACGTTAAATGTCTCTTTTCTGCTTCCCGCCGCGTGTTACGGGTTTATTTTGCTTTTTGCCACGTCACTTTATCGACCTGAATATCCAGTTACAGAGAAACTTACCAACGGCTAAAAAGCAACTTCGCAAAGCGTCTGCTGACTTATGAAGGTTCTTGCCAAGAATGAGTTAAAACCAACCTTAAAATGAACTTAGTTCATTGTTGGCTACTAATGATTCTTCTAGAACCGCTAGTGTGGCACTTGAGGGCGTTGATTTATAAACAAAAAAGAGCCGCTAATAGCGGCTCTCAATTATTCGAATTTTCTGTAGAAACAACCATAAGTTGATAATTTTATGAATAGCGCATTTCAACTAAATTGCTTCAGTAAGAAAATTACTTTCAGCATTGCCACGCAAACACCTCATCACACTTGTCTAAAACCAGCGCTAAGAATTTTTTGGACAAAAGCTACTTATAGGTTCAGTTCTTCTATGTGTCTTCGGATAATGTCTAGTAATGCAAATAGCTAGAGATCGTCATCGCTCAAATCTAACTAAGTAACTCAACTCAGCGTATCACTACACTGCAAATCAATGAATAAGTTGAAGAATTAAAGAACTATCACTATCATCTTTGCCATTCTTTATAATATTTTCAGTGAGTTAGAAAAGGAATTAGCGAATGAGAAACGTTGTTAGTGACGATAAAATCAAAGACTTTCGAGACTTGGTTAACTCAAACTCTAGCTTTGTATATCAAATCTACAAAGATAAAGGTGGTAAGAACCTTTTTAACCTCGTTTGCTCTGCTATGGATTGGATCTCTGTCTCTGTTCGGCACTTAGAAAATGCGCCTGAGTTTGACAAGAACATAGATAGTAAATGTATGCAGGTCTACTCTCTGATCTCTTCAATAGACCTCATTTTCGAGTCAATAAAACAACTCCATCGAGTGTTTATGACTGATAAGAAAGATCCGTTTTATGGTGAACAGAAATGCTTTAAAGGTCGCCTCTTCGCTGATGAAGATGATAATAGTTATTTTAAAACTATCAGGGCGTGTTTCGGTGCTCACCCCGTAAATCTTAATCAAGAAAATTCAAAGCGTTTCGCAAGTTGGCCATTTCCAAGTCATTTCAACACTGGCGATTTGAGTGTTCATTTGTACAGTCGAGATGTGGGTAAAGAAGACCTAACGTTAAACCTTGATATCAATGAGCTGTTGGAATTTCTCAAAATTCGATATGAGTATCTTGATGTTATCGCTGATAGGATTGAAACGCTGTTTGTTGAGTATCAACACAAACTTACAAAAGAAAAGATTGAGACTAAATCAGATCCTTTAGAACAACTCTACGTTCTTCGCACTGAGTCAGAAAAACGATTAGATAACGATTACTATAACGGGGAGATTAACGACCTGATTATGATTTTTGAAGCGAAAGTAACCGACGTTGACCTTGCACCATTGGCTGATAAGTATAAAGAATCCCTCCTACCTCTGATTGAAGAAATTAAGACGAATCTTCAAGAAATGAACATCGTTGACCTAGAAAACGATAGTGAACTGAGAATAAGATCTGACCTTGATAAAGAGTTACGCTATGAACTTGGTAAGTTCTATACTTGGGTTCACGGTGACAGATACGATCCGCTACTCGAGTACTATTTTGAAAGGTTTAACGCTTCGACTGACGGTAAGTTCAAGTTCACAAAAACTGATGACATCAAACTAACTTTTCTTAAAGCAAAGCTCATGTTAACTGAATAGTGTGAACAAATAGCGCCAGCTCTTGGTCTTTTGCTGTTCATTACTTTTTGTATATCAAACTTACCTAGACATCATTGTTTGAACTTTGGGTCGTAACTCATTTCGGGGCAGAACTTTGCTAGTGATAAACACTACTGAGAAACCTCTGGATAAACCTGAGCTAGCAACTATGTTTAGCTATAAATGGATAAATTGATGCCGGCACACAATGGGGAAAGTATGTGCTAGCTGTGTTCATGCTGGCACGTCTCTGGAGATGACTTTGTGGAACAAAGCCGATAACCTGAGGTAGCAATGAAGACTCAAATAAAACTCGCTTAAATCTATAAACACTCATGCGGTTTGTGTGACTTTTTGATTGCAAAAACAGTGAAAGCGATACTTAATGACGGGGCTAAAAAACCTATTGGTGCAATTCTGCCACCAATTGTAAACAAAGAAGTAAAAATGTACACAAACATGAAATTTAAGGAGCCTTATGGGCTACTCCTTGTTCTACTCCTAAGCATTGGAGTCACCACTATTGGTGTCATTACACGAGAGCAATTGTTCGTTACCGACATCGCAATGCTGTATTTATTAATTAATATAATTTCAGGGGCAATACTCAAACCAAAAGCCGCATACACCGTTTGCTTTCTCAATATCGTCACTTTCCATTACTTTATTCTTCCAGACTTTAATTCGTTCAAGTTCGAAGAAGTGAACTACGTTGCCACCTACTTTGTATTAGCTGCAAGCGGTATTTTTGCCATTCGACTTACCCAGTCGCAAAGACGCCAAATTTTTAACAATGAACAGTTAAAAAACAAACTGAAAATCCACTATAAATTCGCAAGAAAACTATCTGCGATAGTGACTTCTGAACAAATTGCTTGGGAAGCAACCACTTATCTAAAGAAAAAGCACGGCATTGAGAGTGCTATTTTCGTCAACACCCCGCAGCGATTATTATTAGCAAAAAGCCAAAAATTCAGTGATGAATGGCTAGACGATATAACACACGATACACTGCCAACTAACCTTGCCTCTTTAGAGTTAAAAAACGGCGAAGCAACCATTGGTGCTATCGTGCTACCTAACTCAAAGTCAAAAAAAGTGAATACCTGGTTTCTTTCATTAGTTAGCATGTCACTTGCGCGAGCGTCAGCGATGCAGGCATTAACAGAAGCAGAAGCCACCAATAAAATTGAAAAGATCAGAACGACTCTACTCGCTTCCGTTTCGCATGATTTAAAAACGCCGCTTGGTACCATTATAGGAACTGCGACTACTTTATCTGACCCAACGCTCAATGTTTCTCCAGATGTGCGCGATGAACTACTGCACTCAATCGCGTCTGAAGGTGAACGACTAAACCAAAGCTTGAATAAGCTACTCGACATCACTCGCTATACCTCTGGAACTTTTGAACTAAGTAAAGAGTGGGCAGAACCAGAAGAGTTAATAGGCAGCGCGCTACAGCGACTAAAAAATCAACTATCAAATCATAATTTAGTTCTTAGTGGCGAGCCTATGTTAATCGAAATAGATGGACTTCTTATTGAACAGGTCATTTCAAATCTGGTCGAGAACTCAACTAAATACAGCCCAGAAAATAGCGACATTTTTCTTAAATACCAATATGTTAATGGCGAATTTGTCATGGTAGTGTCCAATCAAGGCGAGCCCATACCAGAGTACGAACTGACACGTATCTTTGAGCGATTTTACCGGTTAGAAAACAACCATATAGATGGCACAGGGCTTGGATTGGCAATTTGTCATGTTATTGTATCCGCTCATGGCGGCACGATATCAGCACAAAACAATTCAGAGCTAGGCATATGTTTTGAAGTCAGGATCCCTTGCCGCATCTATGATTTGGAAGATTGTATAATCGATGAATAGTGAAATTAAGATCCTGGTAATTGAAGATGAATTACCTATTAGCCGTTTTTTAAATGTACTGATGGGTGGACACGATTACCAAGTCCAAACAGCTGAAAACGCTAAGCTTGGACAACAACTTGCTGCAAATTGGTCTCCACACCTGATATTACTTGACCTTGGTTTACCAGACATGGATGGCATTGATCTCGTCAAAGAACTCAGAAGTTGGACGAATACACCAATCATCGTTATTTCAGCAAGAAATAAAGAATCAGATAAAGTGGCAGCACTGGATGCTGGTGCAAATGATTATCTCACAAAACCTTTCGGCAGTGATGAACTGCTTGCACGTGTTCGCGTGGCCTTAAGAATGTTTGCACGAGAAACGCTAACCACGCCAACTCGGTTTAGCTTTGGCAATACCACCGTAGATCTAGGCTTGAAAATGGTTAAGCGCAACAACGAGCAAATTAAACTCACGAAAACCGAATACAACATACTTAAATATTTATGTGTAAACGCAGGCAAGGTAGTTACTCATAAGCAAATTCTCAAAGAAGTCTGGGGAAACAACTACACTGAATATGCCCACTATGTCCGTATTCATGTAGCGCAACTGCGGCGTAAAGTGGAAGAAAACCCCGCACAACCCCTTCACATTTTAACTGAAACCGGTATCGGTTATCGTTTAGTAGACGTAACCGAAGAATAATCCCCCTCCCCCTTAAAAACCGCTTAGTAAAGCGGTTTTTTTGTCGCATTTTCTGAATTCTTTATAGAATCTTTACACTGCTGTTCCACTTCTATTCAGCAACTTTAAATTTTTTTTCTTACTCTAAAAGCATTGTTTTAGTGTGGCTTATGCATCACTGCAGGTTGATGGCCAAGAAGCCTCGGCCCTTATATCAATCAAAGGAGATAGAATATGGGTGGAATTAGTCTCGGTAAATTACTTGTTGTTGCAGTAGTGATCGCGTTGTTATTTGGAACCAAGCGTTTAAGAAGCCTTGGTGACGACTTGGGGCATGCAATAAAAGGCTTTAAAAACTCTTTGAATTCAGAGGATAAAGACAACACCACAGCTTTGACCCATGAGGATCATAGTCAGAAAAGTTAACGAAACACACCGCTTACCTTTCATTTTCTATTTTTCATTGTTTATTTTTAAGTTTGCAAGTGTTCGTATGCGAATTACGCATACTTGCCTTTTTCTATCTATCCATCGCAGGGCCTCAATCCTTAAGATTTGATGCAGGTAATATCATGCACCATCCCATTACAGTCGATGCCCAAGTATCGTTTTTAGTCTCACTACTGGTCCTGTTTACAGGTTACTTTATCAACCGCCATGTGACTTTTCTAAAACGTCACAGTATTCCTACACCAATCATAGGTGGTCTTGTCGCATCTGGATTAGTAACGGTTTTACATTACTCAGGTATATCTCTTGTATTTGACCTGCCGTATCAAAATACATTTATGCTGCTTTTCTTTGCATCGCTGGGTCTTTCAGCCAATTGGACTCAATTAAGACTCGGTGGCGTAAAAGTTGCGTATTTTATGGGTCTTGCGACCATTTTCATCATTGGACAAAATGCCGTCGGTGTGCAACTTAGCCGATTTCTGGGTATTGACCCTTTATTTGGTTTAGTCGCAGGTTCAATAACACTTTCGGGCGGACACGGCACTGGCGCTGCATGGGCTCCTATTCTCGAAACCAACTACGGTTTAAGCAATGCGATGGAGGTCGCGATGGCGTGCGCGACGTTTGGGCTTATCGCAGGTGGGCTCATTGGAGGACCAATTGCACAGAGGCTAATCAAAAAACATGACCTAGTAGCAACAATTAACGTTAACCCTCGCCATCCAATTCCTAGCAGTAAAGCGCAAGTGATAAAGAAAGCGAGTTTATTTGAGAATCTAACGCCGAATTCACTTACCCACACACTGTTTTCGCTGTTTATCTGCGTCGTTGGCGCTTTAGCTCTGGATGAATGGGTACGCGAATCTAATATAATTTCCGTGGTAATTCCCAACTTTGTCTATGCTCTGGTTCTTGGTGTCTTGATCGCTAACATATCCGTATCTAACAACCTATGCAGGCTTCACCATAGCATGGTTACGTTTGCCGGTGATATATCGCTGAAATTATTCCTCGCGATGGCCTTACTCAACCTCCAACTGTGGGATTTAGTCGATCTTGCGCTGCCAATTTTAGTCATACTCTTGATTCAAACGGTCTTTCAAACAGTGTTTGCATGTTGGGTTACATTCCGAGCAATGGGCAAAGATTACGATGCGGCGGTCATGGCGAGCGGACATTGTGGTTTTGGAATGGGTTCAACCGCAACCGCAGTCATGAATATGAATGCTATTGTGAGCCGTTTTTCACCTTCACCTCAAGCTTTCATTGTCGTTCCTATCGTCGGAGCTTTTTTCATCGATATTATCAATCTGCTTACTCTACAAATGTATTTATCGTTCGTGAGCTAATTCGCGGGCTTTTTGGAAATTTCATTTTGAACACATAGGATAAATCATGCCGTATTTTGATTTTTCAAATTCTGCGCTTTCCTTACTGCCTGCCGTCATCGCGATATTACTGGCCGTCACGACTCGCCAAGTATTGTTTTCGTTAGGCATAGGCATCATATCTGGAGCGCTATTACTTACCGGCTTATCGATAGCAAATAGCCTGAACTACACGATAAAAACGATCGTTGACATATTTTGGTCTCAAAATGGCTTTAATGCCGACAATATCAACATGGTATTGTTTATGCTTTTACTCGGTATCCTAATTAGTCAAATGACGCTATCCGGTGCAACAATCGCATTCGCAAACTGGGCCGTAGAAAAATGTAAAAGTAGAAGAAGAGCTAAATCGCTGACTGCACTGCTCGTCTTTATCTTTTTTATTGATGATTTCTTCCATTGCATTTCCGTTGGCTCAATTTGTCGCCCTGTCACTGACAAGTTCCGCATCTCTAGAGCAAAGTTAGCTTATTTACTCGACTCAACTGCAGCGCCAGTCTGCGTTCTTATGCCCATATCTTCTTGGGGTGCATACATCATCGCAGTAATAGCAGGTATCTTTAGTGCCCATGCCATCACCGACATGAGTGCTATCGAAGCTTTCATCAAAATGATCCCTATGAACCTTTATGCGGCACTGACTCTTGCGATGGTACTTTTTATCGTCGTATCGCAAACTGATATCGGCTTGATGAAGAAGCAGGAAGTCCAAGCTCTAAAAGGCAAACTATGGGACGACGCCCACGGAGCACCGGCAAGTTTCGACGTTGCCTCAGATAAGCATGGTAATGGTACGTTAGTCGATCTTATTTTACCTATGCTAGTACTTGTAATATCAACTATATTTTTTATGTTCGATACTGGCAAAACATCATTGTTGGAAGATGGACAATCTATTTCTCTACTCTCGACCTTAGAGCACGCTAACTTAGGGAAATCTCTGGTTTATGCGGCGCTACTCAGCGTTGTCGTATCAGCACTCCTTTCTTTGCGTCTCAAGCTTGAAATAAAAAGCCGCCTTACATGCATCACTTCTGGATGTGCTGCCATGTTATCCCCGATCATTATTTTAATTTTTGCTTGGTCGATATCAGCGGTAATACGTGATATGCAAACTGGTATTTACCTTGCACAATTAGTGGATGGCAAACTATCACCTGCATTGCTACCTGCAACTCTATTTCTATTGTCTTGTTTAATGGCTTTCGCGACAGGCACGAGTTGGGGAACCTTTGGCATTATGCTTCCTTTGGCAGGAGATATTGCTGTTGCAAGTGACGTGAATTTAATGTTGCCAATGCTTGGCGCAGTGCTTGCTGGCGCAGTATTCGGTGATCATAGTTCACCAATATCAAGTACCAGTATATTGTCCGCTCGAGGAGCAGGTTGTCACCACATGGATCACGTAGCTACGCAGTTGCCTTATGCCATCATTGCGGCTTGTGGAGCGGTCATAGGTTACTTGGTAATGGGGTTCTCACACTCTGTTGCTCTTGGGGTGACCGCGACGGCATGTTGGTTCATTGGCTATTGTGCCTATTCTCTTCGATATGGTCGAATAGTTGACCAGTTAGAAATTCAAAAATAGGTTCGCAACTAATCTTCAGGTTTATCTAACCACTTACCATTTTTATACCCAAGCTATCATCTGCTTGGGTATACTCAATTCTCATTTCTCTTATCCCTTTCAATAATAAACAAACCAGCACTTAAACCGTCAATTATATCACCACTCATAAAGCGTTATTCTTGTATAACCAAGTGACTTCAAGATGCAGGATTCGAAGCCTATGCACGGGACCAGTTCAATGCTCAAGCTCCAAGAAAACGGCGCTGTGGAATAGTGCGCTATTTCCAAGCCGTTTGACGCTGAAATTGACATCGTGATTGGCTCCCAAAGGGCCTATTTGTAATAAACATGGTCTTGGCTCTCAGCCTTTGTCAGCCATTCTTGATTTAAAGTCACTAAATCAAGAATGGTTTCCGCTCCTGAGAACCCTGTATGTTCGATAAAAACAAGTCATTCTCGCTGAACCAAGCACCTTGAGGTTACTTGGGTTTACACTTCAAGCCATCTTCATCTTTAACAAAGATACTCATCATGAATAAACACATATCAAACTTTGAGTGAATATGTAGAGTCGTTATTTAGGACAAAAGCTAAGAGACTGGCTTTATTCTTTGCATGAAAAAGGGCGACCTAATTGGTCGCCCTGATAACTTTATACTTTATCTACTTTACTAATTATAACCATTTTATCTATGGCATATCGTCCACAAGGTCGGGTTTCGTTTGGTAATGCTCGGGGCTCAATCCAAGCAGTTCTTGTACCGTCGATGCAATCGTTACAGACGACCAAGTACCTGTTAATACACCAGCAAACATGGTCATTGAGAAACCATAAAGTGCCTCGCCACCCAATACCAACAAACAACCGATAATAAACAGTGTAGTACCTGCAGTGACCAAGGTGCGGGCAAACGTTGCCCTAACGGCCAGATCGGTGTTTGCATAAATACTCATATCAGGCTTTGCTCTTAGTACATCGCGTAATCTGTCTGCAATGACAATAGAATCATTCAAAGAATAACCAATGACAGCCAACAAACCAGCCACCACATTTAGGTCAATTTTAATACCTAAGAAAGCCAACAATCCAAATGTAAGTATCGTATCGTGTATTAAAGATGCTATTGCTGCTAGCGCCAAACGCCATTCAAAGCGAATAGCCAAATACCCCATGATTGAAAGCGACGCTGCCAATAGTGCCAAGCCACCTTGATTAAATAGCTCTTCACCCACTTGCGGCCCAACGACAGAAGCTTGCACTAAAGTCACTGGTAGTGAAAATTGCTCACTGACCGTCGATACAATTTGGTACGGATCCGTCATAATGCTGTTTGCTGGCATCACTAATTGCCAAAGACCGGGTTCTGCACCGTTACGTATAATCAACGTATCTTTTAATGAGCCATGAATCATCATCTGAAGATCAGAAGCATTTAATAGCGTCTGAATTTGAACGTCAATTATCGTACCACCGGTAAAATCAATACTCATCGATAGACCATTTTGGTACACACTTAAAATACTGGCAAAGACCAATATTAATGACGAAACAAGCCCAATGTAACGCCAACGTGTTAACGCATATTTAAACATGGTGAGTCCTTAAATTTTTACCATTCGACGGGTATCTCGGCCCCAAATTGGGTTGATTAATGCACGTGTCACCCAAATTCCGCAGACCATACTAGAAATAAGACCTAAGATAAGAGTGGTCGCAAAACCTTGTAGCGGCCCAGAACCAATACCGTACAAACATAGTGCGGAGATTAATGTGGTAATATTTGCATCAAAGATGGTCACAAATGCTGAGCGATATCCAAAATCAATTGAAACCGCAAGTGAAGCGCCTTCACGCAGTCGATCTCTTATTCTTTCAAAGATCAAAACGTTCGTGTCTACTGCCATCCCGACAGTCAGTACAAGCCCTGCAATACCCGGCAATGTTAAAACTGCACCAGGCAAAAGAACGAGAAAGCCCACTTGCATGACTAAGTTGGCAGACAGCCCAACAATCGCAACCCAACCGAAGCGGCGATACCAAGTAATAAGAAAAACAGCCATCCCAGCAAAGCCAAGCGCTAAAGCACTAATGCCTGCTTGAATATTTTGCTCACCAAGAGTGGGACCTATCGCACGTTCTTCGACGATTTGAACCGGAGCGGTCAGAGCTCCCGAACGCAGTAACAACGCTAATTCATTGGCACCTGAACTGCTATCAATACCCGTAATTCTAAAACTATTCCCTAGCGTGCTTTGTATCGTTGCAACATTAATAACTTCATCTTTTGGAATTAGCTTACCGTCTGGGTTTAACACATATTCCGTGTAAACAGTTGCCATCTGTTGTCCAATATTGTTGCGACTGAAACGCGACATTTTGTCACCACCGCTGGCATCCAACTTAATGCTGACTTGTGGCCGTCCCATTTCATCGGCACCACTGCGGGCATCAACAATATGTTCCCCTGACAGCACGGGTTGACGCAGCAGGTTCACAACTCGCCCCTGCTGATCCAAGATCGATAATGGTCCTTCCTCCCTCTCTTCATAAAACGATAACGAAGCCGTCGCACCTATCACTGATTTCGCTTGTTTAGGATCGTACAGTCCCGGTAGTTCGATACGAATGTGATCGCGACCTTGTCTTTGGACACTTGCCTCTGCAATCCCTAACTCACTAATGCGATCACGTAAAATAGTAATATTTTGGCTCATAGCCGAACGGACCAGAATTAGGCGTTCATCTTCTGTTAGCGTGAGAAGCGCCCCAGATTCGTCAGCACGAATCTGCCAATTGCTCCATTGCCTTGCGGCTTCAGATGACAACAGTTTCTGGATAGCAGAGTCAGTGCCAACAAGCTTAATCTGAGCATCTGTTAGCTTTCTTACTTTTACATCGCGAACTCTATCTTCACGAAGTAATTTCCTGATTTCACTGACCATTGCATCAGTATGCTTGTTAAACACACCATCAAGGTCAACAAATAGCAGCAATTGGACTCCACCACGAAGATCAAGCCCCAATTTGACAGGCTCTGCGCCAATGGTTTTGAACCATTTCGGAGCAGTAGATTGATACTGTACTGTGACTTCAGCATCATCACCGAGTGCGCGATCAAGAGCTTGCTTTGCGCGTTGTTGTGCTTCGATGGTATCAAACGATATGATTTTCACGTCATCTTGTTGATCGATATCTAAGGCAACAATACCTTTGATATCTAAGATATTTTTGATGTCATCTGCAACAATTTGAGATCCTGCTTGAGCCCTAATACCAACAGCGGGAACATCACCATATAGAGTAGGAATAGCTTGAAGTAATAAAGTGGCAAGCATAAGTAGCAAAAATGCGTACTTCCATTTGCTGAGACGGTTTAAATTGCCGCGATCTTTTATTTTGGCTGAAGATATTGCCATATTATTTTTTCTCATGATGTTCAGTTACCTGTAATCTAGGTAAGCGAACGAAATAGACCAAGCCAGTTAAGCCTGCAATTAATAAACTCATTATCGGCGTTACCAATAATCCCACGATAATAAATTACGCCAGTTCATCAGGTAGTAACGAAATCATATATCCGCCCACAATTAGCACTGACACCAACATCACGACACATTGAAACAAAAGAAAATGACGGGCCAACTACCAAGGGGAAGCAACATTGGGTGAGTGAGATTTTGTTCGATGTGAAAATTCGAATTTATTCCAATACATTCTCGTAATTTTAGGCACTAACATACAAAGAATAAGAGCGATAACAATTGATGCGTAAAGATCTTCTAGTCGATGCATACTCAACCATAGACGGCTAGCACCAACACCACTTGCCCAAATAACTGACATTACCGCGAGACAATAATATCTCTTAATTATCAAAACTGGAGCCCAGAAGATGGTCACAACCACTGCAAATAACATATGCCCTGACGGGAAAGAATAGTCTGACCCATCCAGCCACTCTTGCAAACGCCATTTATCTACGTTCAACGAAACATCATCAATGACCTTTAATTTTTCAGGATCTGAAAGTTGATAAAACTCCGTACTGGTCGATATTGAACCCACATTGACCAACTCTTCAACAAAAGGTCGAGGCGCTTCAAAAGTAGTCTTTAGTGTTGTTTTTATACCAAAAGCGCATGCCAGAACCACGATAAAGCTTGTTAGTATTAGCTTTTTTTGCGCAAACGAAAAACTTAGCAGAAAAGGAATTAAACAAAACACCAACGTAGTAACAATAAAGCCTTCAGCCCCTGCCGAAGAAGATACAATTCTAGCTACTATGCTGGATGCAATATGTGAAGCATCAATAATCCGTATATTCTGCATGCCAATTGAAAAAATAGAAGTCAAAAGAATTATCGCTAAAGTGCAGACAAGTTTATATTTTGTAATAAGCCTCATTAAATAGACCTCTCTCACTAGTTTTGGGGAATCAAACAATTTCTTATATGTTCTGATAATAAACAGGAAACAGGACTACAGGTGTAAAGATGGTATATAGCTTTTTTAAAACACATAGGTTCGCTGTAAATTTTCTATAAATTCCCATTCACTACAATAGAAATATTTACACTATCTATATGTCGACCTTTTTTTTCTATACAGAAATTTAGAATGCTCACCTCTATCCTATAGCGATTAACATCGTTCGTTTTGCGTCTTATTCATACCAAAGGCGCTAAGGTTAGTAAGTTTATGAAAGACATCATCGATGCCAATACCGCGGTCGCTAAGATTGCTCACTATCTCAGTGAAGTCATTGCCGTTTACCCCATTACTCCCAGTACCAGCATGGCAGAACAATGTGAAAAATGGTCCTCTCAAAGGAAATATAATTTCCTGAATGAATCACCGGAAGTGATCACAATGCAATCTGAAGCGGGAAGTATTGCGGTTTTACACGGCAGTGCTATGTGTGGTGCACTTTCAACCACATTTACGTCATCACAAGGGTTACTTTTGATGATTCCTACACTCTATAAGTTAGTAGGAGAACAAACCCCCAGCGTCATTCACGTCGCAGCGAGAAGCCTTGCCACACATGCTCTATCGATTTATTGCGACCATTCAGATGTAATGGCTACACGTCAAACCGGTTGCGTTATGCTCGCATCCAATAATGGGCAAGAGGCGCAAGATATGGCCTTAATCTCGCACATTGCAACATTAAAATGCAGCCTTCCGTTTATGCACTTTTTTGATGGGTTTATTACCTCTCATGCCTTGCGCAACATAA
Organism: Vibrio alfacsensis; assembly: GCF_019670485.1. Lineage (NCBI taxonomy): Bacteria > Pseudomonadati > Pseudomonadota > Gammaproteobacteria > Vibrionales > Vibrionaceae > Vibrio > Vibrio alfacsensis. Next base: position 412,497 of record NZ_AP024166.1, on the reverse strand, counting down.
CTTCCATCAAAAAAGATACCATCGAACGACTTTTTCCATATCAATCGCTTTACTCGTTTAGACAAAATGCTCTGCGCCCTGATAGCCCAACGCTTAGGGGAACCACTGCCGATCCAGACAGCTATTTCCAGTGCAGAGAAAGACAAAACCTCACCCATAATAGCGTGGAGACAACATTGCAGACGGTGATGGATGAGTTTGCTTCAGAAACGGGAAGAGAATATCAAATAACTCAATACTACGGTGATCCAAACGCAACGCACGTCATAATCGCCATCGGATCTGTGGTTGAGACTTTACGAGCGTACGTTGAACAAGCACAAAAGGATGAAATGAAAATTGGTATTCTGGCTATCCGCCTCTATCGGCCTTTTCCATCCAACTCGTTACTGAAATCGCTACCGAAAACCGTTACACAAATTGCTGTACTGGATAGAACCAAAGAACCAGGGGCAAGCGGTGAACCACTTTATCTTGATGTGCTCGAAACAATGCAACGCAATGTCTCGACATCAATAACGGTTCACCATGGCCGATATGGGTTATCAGGGAAAGCATTTTACCCCGAGGACGCCCACGCCATTTTTACTATGATGAAGAACCACACATCCCACAAAGCGAGAGAATTTGTCATAGGTATTAATGACGACCTCACCAAGTTAAATTTGCCATGTGTGGATAAAGTACTGCACGAAAAACCCATGACACGTATTCTAAGTTTTGGTTTTGGTGGCGATGGCAGTATTACTGCCAGTAAAAACCTATCAGTGGTATTAGGTCAGCAATCAAACATGTTCATTGACACACAGTTTGAATATGATTCCAAAAAGTCGGGGAATTTGACTACCACGCATATACGCTTTAGCCCAACACCAGTACAAGAACCTTATCCAATCAGACGTGCAAATATTATTTCTATTTCACATATTAATTTACTACGAGATATTTCTATCTCAGATAGAGTTCATCACGGTGCTGTAGTGATATTAAATACGTCACTGACCGGACAAGCGTTGTGGCATACTCTGCCAAGCGACTTACAAGTTGCCATTCAGGCATTTAATTTACACTTAATAACCATTGATGCAAACCGACTTGTGGCGGCTCATCACTTATCTGGAAAAACAAGTGTGGTGATGCATACCGCTATTCTTAGCCGATTAGTCGATGCTACCCAGGATTGGAAACAAGTTGTATCGAACCAGTTTGCTACCAACCATGGCAACACCTTGCAGCGCAATCTTGATTGTATAGACGAGTGTATGACTGCACTGAATCTTACTCCGTTCAGCATAGAAAATAAGCTTGAAAACAAAGTTAATCAGATTCAACCACGCGCAATGCCCAATTCATTAATTGGCGAATTATTAAAGGGAAGAGGCAATAAACTACCCGTTTCATGGTTTCCCGATAATGGCGTCTGGCCAACCAATACTGCTCGCTTAGAAAAACGTAATATCGCGGATCTACTGCCTGTCTGGAACTCCGATCTCTGCACACAATGTGGCTTCTGTGTCACTATCTGCCCTCATGCAGCTATTCGCGCAAAGACCATGCTTTCCGATCATACATATGCAACAGAACATGAAACCATAGCCGTTAAAAACCGCGAAGAGCCAAACCTCCGCTATGCGTTACAAGTATCACCTGATGACTGCACCGGCTGCCAGCTGTGTGTTGAGGCTTGTCCAGCCAAACAAAGAAACAACAAAGACATTCGTGCACTTAACATGGTCGAAAAATTGAATTGCTATGAGCAAGAAAAAATCAAATTTCAAGATTTTGAGGGCATCAAAGGTCACACGATTGATCAATTAAAAAGAATTGATGTTAAGTCTATCCAAACTGTAACGCCGTATTTTGAATACCCCAATGCCTGTGCTGGATGTGGTGAAACTGCCTACATAAAAGTGCTAACACAATTGTTTGGAAAACAACTACTGATTGCAAACGCAACGGGTTGCTCTTCCATTTTCGGTGGCAACCTACCAACTACACCCTACAGTCAAGACCCAAATGGGCGTGGTCCTGCATGGGCAAACAGTCTCTTTGAGGACAATGCAGAGTTTGGACTTGGGATGCGACTGGCCGTGAATGCGCTCAGTAAACGCGCCAAATCACTCATTCATGATCTTGACACATCGTTGTTAAGAACTGACCGCGAGCTAATCGGCTTGTCTGACTATGTAACCGAAAAGCAAGTTTGGATGATTGGTGGAGATGGCTGGGCATATGACATCGGTTTTAGTGGTATCGATCATGTCTTAAGAAGCAATCAAAACATAAATATCTTAGTACTCGATACACAATGTTACTCCAATACTGGAGGGCAAAAGTCGAAAGCAACCCCACAGGGTAAAACCGCCAAACTGTGTTCTATCCCGAATGATAAACCAGCTAAAGATCTACTTGAAATTTACAAACATGTACCAGGGTTATATTTAGCTAAAATAGCACTCAGTGCCAACATGAATCAGGCGATTAAAGCACTGAAAGCAGCAGGCGAGCATCAAGGGCCTTCTTTGGTCATTGCCTACTCTCCTTGTATCGAACATAAATATGACTTGAAACATAGCCTCGACAAAGTGAAAACACTGCTCAAAGAAGGTGATTGGTCATTAGAATCTAACTATTCAGATAACCTTAAACCAGACACAAATTAAATTATTTTGATACTAATTACCCAAGTCATATAAAATCTTGGGTAGTTATTTAACACATAAGTGAAAAATAACTATGAGTTTCATTGGCATTCTGGTCGCGTTGTTTTTTATTTTGCTCGCCAACTTTATTGAAGGTGGCCATATCGAGGGTTGATTAATTTACCCGCATTCCTAATTGTCGTCGGCGGAACTTTAGGGTGCGTCATTGTTCAGTTTCCATTAAAGACATTAAAAAACGTTTTACTTTATTTTAAATGGCTGATCAATCCACCAATTTATGATTATTACAACACCTCAACACAGCTTATTCAACTCGCCGACATATCACGTCGTGATGGAATCTTAGCACTAGAAATGGCATTGGATAATATTGATGACCCATTTGTTAAAGAGTCATTGTTAATGGTAATTGACGGTCTAGACAAAAATGCGATTGATGAAATTCTTGATAATACAATTTCAAAACAAGAAGTTGAGATTACTCATGTAGCAAAAGTTTATGATGCCGCCGGCGGCTATAGTCCAACAATGGGCATAATCGGCGCGGTATTAGGCCTAATCCATGCAATGGGATTGCTCGATAAACCCGACCAATTGGGGCATGGGATCGCTGTCGCCTTTGTCGCCACTATTTATGGTGTTGCGTTTTCAAATATCTTTTTCCTACCTATCGGTAGTCGCTACAAACTTTTCGCACAAGAATCAGCTGAATACCGTCGCATGATCGCTGATGGTATCTACGCCATCGCAAATGGCAGCAACCTATTCGAAGTCAAAAGCAGACTTAATAGTCACTCCCACCACTGACACTAGACAGGAGCATATGATGATGAGACGAAAAAGACATCACCACGCGGAGGAACATGACAACCATGAACGTTGGCTTATTTCATTTGCTGACTATATGACGCTATTATTTGCGTTGTTTGTTGTGCTCTATGCCTTAGCTTCGACAGAAAAAGGACAATCAGATAAAGTCATTCAAGGCATTGTTCAATCATTACAACAACAAGGCTTAATCTCTTCACATAATAATTCACCCATTTTTGATGGCGGTGTTGGCATTACAGGCAGTAACTCAACCATAGACCTTGTTCTGGCAGAAAAACTAGATAACGAAACATTCAACACTAGTTCAAATATTGGGTCTTCGATCATTCAACTAAGTCGTACTCCAACCCCAACAAAATCCTCAGCCGACGTTTATCAATATATTAGCGAAGCACTAAGAAAAGAACTGGATTCAGGAGAGATCGAAATTGAACAGCTCGGGCAACAACTCAATATAAAGATTAAATCTTCCATTGCTTTTGCACAAAATTCTCATTTTTTACAACCTAAGTTCTCTCCGCTTGTCAAAAATATTGCGAAAGCGATTGAGGACTTACCCGGAATGATTATGGTGACTGGCTACTCTGACAACTCAATTCCCGATCCCCAGTTATATCGAAATAATATCGAGCTTTCAGCTCTAAGAGCCGTATCTATCGCTAGTACTTTAATGCAGAACCCACGAATTGAGCCAAATCGAATAAAAGCCAGTGGTGCTGGTCAATTAAAAGTTTTAGACCATTCAAATGCTGGTAATCAGCGTGTAGCTGAAATATCAATACTACAAGGTAGTGCCTTGAATGTAACACATTCACTCTAAAGACCTATTTTGTCGCCACTAATATTAATTAACCTAAAATGATTACTATGAAATGAACAAAAAACTTAGCTATTTATTTATCACGATAGTAATGACATCACCTTTATTGTTCACCATATATTATGTGGATTCACAATTGAGAACGCTATCCCCGTACAGGGTAGAATTAAAAACAGATGGTACAACACTAAAGTCTGTCGAAAAGAGTCAACTTCCGAGTATTTGCTATAGTCCACCTCGATACTCAGAAAACTGACCATTGTGGGGTAATCCGGAAATTTTATAGTTTCTATATAGGCTCAACACTTATCTTTACAACCATTTTCAACAAAAACCACTAATCTTTACGAATTCAATGTGCCAGTAAACTTCAATATTTTTCACTTTCGGCTTACTGGCAACGTCAAATCTTCGTTTTGTCGATAAATGAGTAGTTCTATATGAATTCTAAATGTTCAACGATCTCGAGTCCTCGATCGATTAATAAATTTACTTATCAGGACTTTACATGGTGTTTATCACTGTTCGGCACCGCTGTCGGTGCAGGCGTTCTCTTCCTTCCAATTAAAGCAGGCGCGGGTGGTTTCTGGCCTTTAGTATTCTTGGCTTTGCTCTCAGCTCCCATGATTTGGTTCGCCCACATGTCATTGGCTCGCTTCGTATTGTCTGCAAAAAAAGCCAATGCCGATATCACCGATACCGTTGAAGAGCATTTTGGCAAAACTGGGGCTAACTTGATTACTTTCGCCTATTTTTTTGCTATCTACCCAATTGTGCTAATCTACGGTGTCGGTATCACTAATACCGTAGACTCTTTTCTCGTTCACCAAGTAGGTATGGCATCATTACCTCGCCCTCTACTTGCGGGTCTGCTAATTGGAGCCATGACATTAGGCGTCATTTTTGGCAAAGATCTCATGCTAAAGGTAACATCAGCTCTTGTTTACCCGTTGGTTTTCGTACTTTTAGCGCTTTCTGTATTCCTAATTCCTGAGTGGAATACATCAATGATGCAAGTAAAACCCGACTTTTCAACACTGCCAAGTGTCATTTGGTTGGCTATCCCACTAATTGTATTTTCATTCAATCACAGCCCGATAATTTCTCAATTTGCCAAAGAACAACGTATCAAGTTCGGTGACCAAGCAGTGAAAAAGACGGATACCATTACCTGCGGTACGGCTATGATGCTAATGGGTTTCGTCATGTTTTTTGTATTCTCTGTTGTTCTATCTTTGTCACCAGAACATCTTGCTATGGCTGAAAAACAGAACATATCTGTCTTATCTTACCTAGCCAACATGCATCAATCTCCATGGATTTCTTACATGGGACCACTGATTGCTTTCTGTGCGATTGTTTCAAGCTACTTTGGTCACTATCTAGGTGCACACGAGGGTCTAGTCGCGCTTATTAAGACACGATTGAGTGTGTCAGAAAATAAAATCAATAATGGTGTGACGATATTCATTGTGGTAACAACTTGGATTGCCGCTGTAATTAACCCAAGTATTCTAAGTATGATTGAAACTATGGGTGCACCAATGATCGCTGCGATTTTGTTCTTGCTCCCAGTCTATGCAATGCAAAAAGTACCTGCTATGGCAAAGTTGAAAACCGCATTGCCAATACAAATCTTCACTGCTGTTTGTGGTATTGCCTCTATCACTTCCGTTATATATAGCGCGCTATAACGTTAATCGAACGCATGATACAACTACAAAAAGAGCCGCTAATAGCGGCTCTCAATTATTCGAATTTTCCGAAAAGTAATCGACTTACTCTTTACCGAATACGTTGTTCTCTTGCTCTTGTACGCGGATGAACGTTGTGCGTTTTGTTAGCTCTTTAAGCTTTGCTGCACCTACGTATGTACACGTTGAACGTACGCCACCAAGGATGTCTTGGATAGTACCGTGAACGGTGCCACGGTATGGCAATAGTACGGTTTTACCTTCAGCTGCACGGTAGCCAGCAACACCACCAGAGTGCTTGTCCATCGCGCTCTTAGAAGACATGCCGTAGAACTTCATGAACTGTTCGCCATCTTTCTCGATGATCTCACCGCCTGACTCTTCGTGACCAGCTAGCATACCGCCAAGCATCACGAAATCAGCGCCGCCGCCGAATGCTTTTGCCACATCACCAGCACATGAACAGCCACCATCACCGATGATCACGCCACCTAGACCATGCGCCGCATCACCACACTCAATGATTGCAGAAAGTTGAGGGTAACCCACACCTGTTTTAACGCGCGTTGTACAAACCGAACCTGGGCCGATGCCCACTTTAACAATGTCTGCACCTGCTAGAATTAGCTCTTCACACATGTCGCCTGTAACAACGTTACCCGCAGAAATCACTTTATCTGGGAATGCTGCACGTACGCGCTGTACGTACTCGACTAAGTGCTCTGAGTAGCCGTTCGCGATGTCGATGCAGATGAAGATAAACTCATCAGAAATCGCCATGATGTCTTTAGTTTTTTGGAAGTCTGCATCAGACGTACCAGTAGACACCATTACGTTATTTAGTGTTGTTTTATCCGCAGATTTCGCAAACTCTGCCCAGTCTTCAACTGTGTAGTGTTTGTGAACCGCTGTCATTACACCGTGCTCTGCTAATGCTTTCGCCATTGCAAAGCTACCAACCGAATCCATGTTAGCCGCAATTACTGGAACGCCAGACCATTGACGACCACTGTGCTTGAATGTAAAATCGCGGGTTAAATTTACTTGAGAACGACTTTTAAGGGTAGAACGTTTCGGGCGAAACAGTACATCTTTGAAGCCTAACTTAAGTTCTTGTTCGATACGCATTGTGTAATTCCTTGATTCATAAAGTATGTGTCATTTCAGAGTGCGTAGTGGCATCGTTGGCAGACGAGTTCACTGTTCTTCGGACACAAAAAAACCGGAGCGTTGGCAGACGCTCCGGTTTTCAGCATTATAGGCTCCGATTTCTTTCCTACAAGTCTGATATTTGATTTTTTTTTGTGATACCATCTTGTAAAGTGCATATCAAAAATCAGCGCATTTCCTCTTCGCTTTAATCTTCACTCTATAATTCAACAAGTTATCAAACCTATCCAGTTAATCCATTGCGCAAACCTTTGCGTCAATATGGCAGTCTAATAGCGTTTCACACCTCATTAATGAGCAAAAAATAAACAAACGCATTAAAAACAGCGATATTTCCATGATAAATCACCGAAACAATTTAGTGATAAACGTCACATTTTCACTAACGAAACTAATGAAGCACACGCCAAACGAAAGAAACAAATCACTATCTCGACATGTTTAGTGCATGGCCTTTCGCAAAGTGGCGACGACATCACTCGCTAATAACCCTTGCTGGCCAAATTCTTGGGTATTGAGATCGGCAGCATGACTGTGGATCACGACCCCTAAACGAGCGGCCAACGCAATCGGGATACCTTTTGCAAGCAATGCCCCTATCACCCCACACAAAACATCCCCCATGCCTCCACTCGCCATTCCTGGGTTCCCTGCCAAGCAAACATACATACGCGATCCATCATAAATCAGCGTACCCGCACCTTTAAGCACAACAACGCCGCCGTAGCGTTCGTGAAGTTGTCTTGCTGCAGCATACCTATCTCTTTCAATCTCTTTGGTTGTCACTCCCAAAAGGCGAGCAGCCTCTCCAGGGTGTGGCGTGATTATGCGTTGATCGTCTTGCACAAAGTCGGTTTCCCCTTGATAGCTCAACGTTGCGAGAATATTGAGCCCATCAGCATCCACAACCTTTGGTTTATACTGCTGAGAAAGTACTTTGTAGCTTTTAAATGCCCAATCATCGTTTCCAAAGCCTGGACCAAAAATTAGCGCATCAGTCCATCGAATTCGCCGAGTAAAGACATTGTCTGATTGGTACAGTTCTTCGAGATCGAGACTATCACTCATGACTTCTGGGCAAGCGGTTTGCAAAGATAAGAGAGAGTTCTTGTGAGTGATAGCCGCCGTCAGCCCTGCACCACACCGAGTCGCGGCGGAGGCACACAGGCGAATCGAGCCCGACATCCCCCGGTTCCCACCAACACAAAGTAGCTTGCCATTGTCCCCTTTATGCGCCGTCTCTTTTTGCTTGGGTAACAATCGCTTAATGGTTTGATGATCAATGCCTAGCGCGCTTTCTTGTTCAATCGATCCAAACTCAACATGCACGCCCAACCCACAAAAGTGAAGCTCCCCGACATAATGTCTTGCCTGACCAGTACAGAGCCCTTGTTTTACGCCAATGAATGTAACCGTGTGATCCGCTTGAATGGCATCACCTAATACCGAACCCGTATTGGCATGAAGGCCCGATGGGATATCAATCGCGATAACCGGACAATGTATCTGATTGATCTGTTCGATGTAACGGCAAATATCTGAGCGTACCTCGCCATTTAAACCTGTACCAAATATGGCATCGATAATGACATCGGCTTCTAGAAGTGCGGTATGCCAATCATCCCAACTGCTGATTTGCCCATCAACTGTCTGCCAATCTTTGTATGCCGTTAAAGCATCACCAGTGAGCTTTGCTGCATCTCCCAATTGGAACAGTTTTACGTTCAACTGAGCTTGCTTCGCCAACGTGGCAAATACGTAACCATCACCGCCATTGTTGCCGGTACCACACACAACCAGAATGCTGCGAGCACGAGGATACAAGTTGAGAAAACGCTCATAAACGGCCATGCCCGCACGCTGCATTAGGCTGTACATAGAGACGCCCGCCATTTTTGCAGCAGCAGATTCCCCGTTTTTGACTTGTTCTGCAGTGTAAAGTTTGAGAGCGAGATTAAAATCCATTGAGGTGTTCTACATTTGAAAGACATAGAACAAGTATAGAAAATAGCCAAGGCGATGCTTGACTATTGTTTAAGAAAGGGATGATTCTCCCAAGCATTTCAAGTCACTTGGGAGGATTGATGCGATTGGTTTTGTCAAAATTAGCGCTTAAAACACCATCACCTAAACTAGGGCATAAGTCTAAGCTATGTCATTAACCTAAACTGTGGCATTAAACTAAGTTATGGTATTAACCCAAGCTGTGGTATTAACCTGAGCTAAAGCATGTTGGCTTGCGACATCAACGCTTCAGACGTTGCATCTTGAATAGACAAAAACAGTGAATTAATTTTTCCTGTCGGTGTTCGCATTGGGTTTAGCGTAATGTTTTGGTACATAAACTCGGCTTGTTGGGTCACCGGACGCACATTTCGGCAACGGAACAAATACGGTCTCTGACGCCAGGTGATGAAGCTGCGACACCCCAGATCGTAAACAGGCTTGGTTTTTAATTTAAACCACTCTTGCGGGATCTCTGGAAATATATCAAAGAGCGATCGGCCAATCGCTTCATGAGATTGCAGACCACTGTGGTGCGTCATAAAACCATTCCACACTTGGACGTTGTAATCTTTATCAATCACCACCAGCCCCATGTCAACATTTTGCACCATGTCGACCATCCAGTGAAATTGTTCAAATTCTGCTGGCAGATTCAACATTAGAAATCCTCCATAAGGTATGACAATTTGTTATCGAGTAACGGTAAAGACTCATCCACAAACATAAACAGCAAATCACAGCGAATGGACGTACCGTCAATGTTGTAACTCACTTCAAATGTCATAGTTCGGCTGAATGCACCGGTGGTAGAATCAATAATGGAATCTATCGAGATATGCTGACCAAGTAAGACGGGGGGACTCTGGAAGAAACGCACTTCAGCTTGTTCCCCTAACCCATTTAAGAATGAACCCACCAAGATATTCGAGATGTCCATCAACAGCTCTAATTCTTCTAACTGCTCACTGTCAGCGGGCACTTTCATCAGTTTTTTCAAGTCAGACACGCTAGAGTCACTCAAGATCACCAACGCTTCACCTGCTATGCCCTCACCACAGAAGCCTTGGCAAACACCCGATACGTTGTCATTCGATGCTAGGTCACGTAATGCCATATGAAGCTCACTCACTTCAAAAATATTGACGTTGGGTAGTGGCAAATGGACAAATACATCGAAGTGTCTAGCGAGTGCGTCAGCCGCTCGGCCAATGGCAATGTTTGCCACCTCCATATAAATATCGCGTCGACGTAATATCGGTAATTCAATGGTGGTTGGCGTGACCATTTGCGGCCGTTGCCCTGGCTCAATGAGCTCTCTTAACGCAGACTTAAGCTCATCTTGCGCGATAGGTTTTTGAATAAATGCTTTTGCTCCAAGCGCAAATACTCGTTCTTTGGCTTTTGGCTGAATATCCCCTGAAACAACCACAACTGGCGTTTTTAGCCCCATGCGTTGCATGTTTTCTAACGTCTCAAAACCATCCATTTCTGGCATAGTGAGATCAAGAAACATCAGCTTAAACTCTTTTTCCACTAACTGTTCAAGCGCATTTTTACCATGAACAGCAAATGTAACGTCAGCATTCAGCGTTGCGGGTAGTGATCTCGCCATCTGCTTACGAGCTAAGGCTGAATCATCACAAATAAGAACAGGAAAAGACATCCAACCACCTTTGTCTAACCATAAGAATTAGTGGCAGTTTAACAGAGTGTTACCGTATATAGCACCAATAAACTGCAGTATTTATTTTTGTTAGGTGCAGCATACGAGATTTAAATAAGTGAGTGAATGAGTTCAGAAGATGGGGGGCTCTATTTAGTCCGATTTAGTGACTCAGAACCATTGTGATTAAAAAGGCATCAAAAAACGAAGCGCCCGCGTTATTATATAGTAACTCAAAGGGCGCCTCAGTGATTTCGGTTATGCGTGTTCCCTGCTATCTATGGCACACCATGACCTTTTGATGCGACCCAAACGCGATACCATTGCTCGCGTGTCAGTTCAAAATCCAGTGCTCTAACAGCGGCGTGAACACGCTCTATTTTACCCGAACCAATAATTGGGATAGGCTTCGATGGCAAACGACGTACCCAAGCGTAAATGACTTGGTCAATGCTATCGGCACCAATTTCTTCACGAATCGCTTCTAACTCATTGCGAACACGAACCGCTTGTTCTGTCGCACCTGAGAAAATGGAGCCACCACCTAAACAAGACCATGCCATTGGGCGAGTTCGCAACATCTGCATTTGATCAAGCGTACCGTCATGGGCCACATCGAAGTTCAGCGGGTTGATTTCCACTTGATTGGTCACCAATGGTTTGCCCAATCGCGATTGCAACAACTCAAATTGACGCGGTGTAAAGTTGGATACACCAAAGTGCTTCACTTTACCGACTTTATGCAGCTCAGAAAATGCTTCAGCAACTTCATCAGCCTCCATCAACACGTCTGGACGGTGAATCAGAAGTACATCAATTTCGCTGACATTTAAACGTTCAAGCGAGTTGTTCACTGATTGGTAAATATGCGCAGCACTCGTATCGTAGTGGTTGATCTTACGCTCTGATGTCTTATCACCACACAAGTTAATGTCACACTTGGTGACAATCTGAATTTGCTCACGAACGCTTTTGTCTAATGCTAAAGCTTCGCCAAACAACGTTTCGCATTCATAGTTTCCGTAGATATCCGCGTGATCAACCGTCGTTATGCCTAACTCAATATGTTGCTTGAGGAACGACAAACGCTCTTGCGCGGTCATGCCCCAGTCAACTGCACGCCAATATCCTTGAACCAGCTCAGAAAATTCTGGGCCATTCGGTGCAGTTACGATTTTTGCAACCATGGGTCTTCTCCTTTTCTTAATCTGCTTTCATCCTAGTCTTGTTTTGAGGCGCTCTCAACGGGTAAACTTTCGCAATTCGAACTGGAGTACGAAATATGTCGTTTGCGGAACGTTTAGTCACGTTAATTGGACAAGAAAGCATCAGCGGATTTGCGCGTCGAGTCGACGTCTCTGAAGCGTTGATCCGAAAATACTTAAAAGGCAGTGAACCAAGCTTAACCAAAGCCAACCAAATCGCGATGCGTGCGAATTGCTCATTAGAATGGTTAGCCACAGGTTGTGGGTATCTGTATCGTCAAGCAGAAGTCGTGGATATGGAAGCGTATAAACTCGCTTTTCAACATGTAATGAATAGCTCGATTTCACGAGAAGAAGAGGTCAAACACCGTAAGCTTATTGCTGGTTACCAATACCTAAGAACTCACAAGAAACCAGATGGATTCTTAGATGAGTCCGCTATGGCTACGTTTCTTTCGTTTCACAACGCAACTAAAAACGAATAACGTCCAAATGTATCAGCTCGCCATCACTCCGAAGTACGACGTTAAGCCTAGGTTTGACTGAATCGAATTCGCTCGCGAGCACCCAGTTAATGGTTCGAGGCTCGTTTTGAGAATACCGATTGATGAACATGATCAGTGCTTTATCAACCATTTCTGGCGTTTTTTCTTTCAGCGATGAGATGACATCAAATCGTTCATCGGCGATCTTTACATGGCTGATCACAAATCCATCTTTTCTTAAATTAAGAATGGCATCACTTAAGTTTTGAGCTTGATACGCCATCATAAAAGAGAGTTGTACCTCGTGTTCGCGCATACTCATCTCTCCATACCATGTTTGGTGATAATAACTAAACGCATCTAAACAATAGGTATCACCATCTAGCTCCGCATCGCATTCATACCACGCACCATCCTGTTCGAACGTTTGTTTAACCTGTTCAATCGACGAATCAGATAGAACAGAAAGCCACCAGTTACCTTGGGAAGCCACTGTACTTTCGGAAACCACTGTACCTTGGGAAAAGATCGTACCTTGGGCAAAAATCTTATGGGGGAAAAACGACAGCAGAAAGCAAAGAATAAAAGAAAGGTGACGAAAACGCATGATGCAGTTGTTCTTATTGAATGAGATAACATCCTCCATTTACCAAAAGCAACACTCAAACAGAAGAGGAACTCAGGCAAATACAAAGGAGGTTATGATCTGGTTAATGGCGCTATTATCTTTATGGCTGGTCAAGAGAGAATCAAGTTTCCTAATCCAATTTGTGATAACGGACCATTTTTGCGAAGCATTAAAAAGGCGCACATTGCCGTGCGCCTCTGCCTCGTAACTCAATCGTGAGTATGCGAATTGGGGTGTCTATAGATGCATCCCAAACAAATAACGAGGAATTTCTGTAGGGTTTGAATCCATCCAAATTGTGTGTAAAACCTCACATCCCTCCTTTGAGCAGTCATGTTGCTTTACACTTAAAGCATGGTTCATTTTGCTCAGAAAACAAGTTCAACTAATAAATAAATTGGCAATATATGAGATCAATAGCACAATATTTATCAATAATTCGCAAGCCAAGGCCTGAACCGTTCAATAGTGGAAAGCTAAATTGCATCTTTATTGATTAGGTCTAGACTCTTCCAAGCGTATACTTTCTTTCGTCCCTTTCATTTTTTATTTACAGGAGAATCTGTTAATGACCAAACGCGAGAGAATTGTGAAATCTGTGTTAGCGCACGTCCCAAAAGATGCGATTAACCAGTTTGTCTCTCGAGGGTCGACGCCAACGTCATTTTCCGTCCTGATTATGGCGGCGATTGTTGGTACATTAGCAGGTCTCGTTGGTACCTATTTTGAGATTGCCGTCCATTTTGTCTCCGAAACTCGTACAGAGTGGCTTAAAAGTGAAATCGGTAACGTACTTCCGCTCTGGCTTGCCGCCATTCTCATCAGTGCTCTGTTAGCCTTTATTGGCTACTACTTAGTACACCGCTTTGCTCCAGAAGCCTCTGGTTCTGGTATCCCAGAAATTGAAGGGGCAATGGATAACATTCGTCCAGTTCGTTGGTGGCGCGTCATCCCTGTTAAATTCTTCGGCGGCATGGGGGCCCTAGGCTCAGGTATGGTGCTAGGTCGTGAAGGTCCCACCGTGCAGATGGGCGGTGCCGTCGGCCGTATGGTGACAGATATCTTCCGTATCAAAGATGATGACACTCGTCACTCACTTTTGGCATCAGGGGCGGCCGGTGGTTTGGCTGCGGCATTTAATGCTCCGTTAGCAGGAATTATGTTTGTGGTTGAGGAAATGCGCCCTCAATTTCGCTATTCATTGATCTCTATCCGTGCCGTTATCATCTCTGCGATCATGGCAAACATTGTCTTTCGGGCCATCAATGGTCAAGATGCGGTGATTACCATGCCGCAATACCAATCGCCTGAACTTCAATCTCTATGGTTGTTTTTATTGTTGGGTGCGCTTTTTGGCGTGTTTGGCGTGGTATTCAATAAGCTGATTACGGTGGCACAAGATAGCTTTGTTGCCCTGCACAAAAATGATCGAAAACGCTACTTGATGACAGGGGCAACTCTCGGTGGTGTGTTTGGTTTGCTATTGCTTTACGTTCCACAACTCACTGGCGGGGGTATCACTCTCATCCCTGATATCACAAACGGCAATTACTCTGTTTCTATTTTGGTACTGCTGTTTGTGGGCCGAGTGATTACTACCCTACTCTGTTTTGGTTCTGGTGCGCCTGGTGGTATTTTTGCCCCAATGCTCGCTTTGGGTACGCTTTTCGGATATGCCTTTGGCATCAGCGCGGATACATTATTGCCATCACTGTCTATCGAACCGGGTGTCTTTGCTATTGCTGGTATGGGCGCACTTTTCGCGGCTACGGTTCGTGCTCCTATTACGGGTATCTTGCTTGTCATTGAGATGACCAATAATTACTACTTAATCCTACCGCTAATCGTGACCAGCCTAGGTGCAGTAATCGTAGCCCAAATGCTCGGTGGACAGCCAATTTACAGTCAACTGCTGCACCGCACGCTTAAAAACGACAAACTACGCCAACAAGACCTGCCTGAGAATCAGGCTTCTTAACCGATTTATTGCAGTATGGATTCCAAATTGTCCGTCGCTAAGGGGGGCAATTTTGAGTTCGTACTGCTGCTTTGTTACATCTATCGACAAAAACACTTTACCAAAATCACAAAATTCCCATCCTCCGATATTTAGTTGTAATAATGAAAGGCCTCAAATAGCTAAACTTGCTAGTATTCGCGCCCTAAATTAGAGTATTTCGTCCAATCTGGAGTTGTTTTGAACTGGAGAAGATTAGTTCAGTTTCACAGTATCCCGCCCTCGCAAGCTGCATTGGCACTTGGCATTATAGGGCTTGGTCAAGCATGGGCTTTATATGTGCCAGCGATTGGCGAGCCAGTAAGGCCATTCCTTGCCGCATTTGGCGCACTGCTACTTGCTCCTGTACTGATCAAATACGCCACCAATCCACGCCTATTCATGGCCGATATTAAGCATCCTCTAAGCGGGAGTTTGATGGCGCCTATGAGCATGGCGTTACTCGTACTGTGTGATTACCTCGCAGCCGTGACGCCACTTATTGCGTACCCACTGTGGTTTATGGCGGTACTGCTTCACTTTTCCATGATGGTACTGTTTTTTGGCTTCCAGCTAATGAACTTCAAGATGTCAAACATAGTACCGAGTTGGTTCTTATATCCCGTTGGGCTTATCAGTTCCTCTCTGGCAGGCTCACAGTTTGGTCACAATGTATTCTCTGAAACCTTAGCGATGATGTGTATAGGGATTTACTTTTTCATGCTGCCGTTGGTGCTGTATCGATTAGTGTTCTTTGGGTCATTACCACGCCGAGCAAGACCGACGTTAGCCATTATGGCCGCACCAGTGAATCTTTCTCTTGCCGCTTACTTAGTTAACTTTAGCGAGCCAGATCCTATTCTAACCGGTGCGCTTGCGGGAATCGCGATCACGATGACCTTGCTTATCTACCTGTGCTATTTCCGCTTGATGCGATTGAAGTTTCAACCATCCATTGCAGCGGTGACGTTTCCATCCGTCATCAGTGCTATTGCCATGCATCGGCTGACTGCATTCTTCGCTGAGTCACACCAAAATTGGCATTGGTTACATGATTTTGGTTTTCTCGAATTGAGCATCGCAACCGTTTTGGTGATTTGGGTATCGATTGGTTACTTCAGAATGTACTGGCCTGAAGTAATAAGAGCCCCTTCAAAACAGAGTTAGTCAAATAAGCAAAACGATTAACACAAAACAAAAGAAAACGGCCTTGAACTGTTCACAATTCAAGGCCGTTGTTTCTATTTTCACTATATCTAGGTGGTTGCTAGATAAACCAAGCACCTTGAGATAGCGAGAGTGTCAGTTATTCGTTCTAAGTCTCAAGTCTCAAGTCTCAAGTCTCAGCCTCAAGCCTCAAGCCTCAAAATATTAACCAATAAACTTCGCCATAAAGTTACTGATGTTCGTCATGCTTGATGCTGCCATTACAATCACGATTGCTGCACCCGTTAGCGTGAGATACATTGGGTGTTTGTAATCACCAACAATGTCTTTTCGACGGGTCGCCACCAGCACCATACCTAATACGATTGGCAAGATAATACTGTTAACAAGGCCAGCGAGCATCAGAAGCAGAATCGGCATGTTCATGGTTACGGTACCAAGTGAGGTGATGATGATAAAACCCACACACCATGCTTTTTCGTTGCGCGCGACAACAGGGAACAAAGTTTTAATCAGAGAAATGGCCATATATGAGTTACCGACTACAGAAGTAATCGATGCCACGAACAGCACTAAGCCAAAGATAAAGTAACCTACATCACCTGCACCTTGACGGAATGCATCCGCAGCAGGGTTAGAAGAATCGAGCGTTGCGCCTGTTGCAATAACACCAAATACCGCCAAGAAAAGTAAGATTCGAATCACGACCGCGATTGAGATCCCAGCCCACGCTGCAGTTTTAATTGCTGGTACGTTTTCTTTACCTTGCAGGCCAATATCAACTAAGCGCTGTGCACCTGTGTAGTAACCCCCTACCGCACCACCGACAATGGTCAATGTTGGTAGCAACAAGCTGTCAATGTTTGTTGGCATCACGGCCGCGCTCATGGTTTCACCCATAGGAGGCAAACTCGTCATTGCAACATAAGCAATCAAGATGATCATGAACAAACCAAGGTAACGTGCCATTTGGTCCATGCGTTTAGACGCGTTATGCACCACAAACAACAAACAACCGATGACACCTGTGAACAATGCACCCCACGTAGTATCCACACCGGTTAGAACGTTAAGGCCTAATGCTGATCCACTGACGTTACCAAAGTTAAACGCCACCGCGCCAAGCGCAAGCAACGTGCCCACCACATAACCAAGCCCTGGTGCAACTTTGTTTGCGATATCTTGAATACGCATTCCTGATACACCAACAATGCGCCATAAATTCATCACAATACCGAAAGTGATGAACATGGAAGCAAATACTGGGAATGCCATGTCAATTTTATAGATGTTGGTAAAAACCGCAGTTTGGGTTAAAAAGCCCGGACCAACAGAGGTGGTCGCCATCAAGAATGCAACGCTAAGGATAGCTTTCTTTTGCCAGCTGGTTTCTGCTGCTTGGTTAGAAGCGGGAATAGACGTGTTGATGGTAGTTTGTGTGGTCATGCCAAGTCTCAATTTTGTTGTCTTTCTATTAATATAAAAAAGAAAGACAACTGACCGAGATCAGCTGAACTTGAGGAGTTACATTGTGCAAACAGAAAGGTTTAACACCTCGCAACCGTTTGCTGGGCGCGGATATTAAAGAGATATACTGTAACTGTCAACACAGAGTTCGATAAATTATTTTTGTCGTTTCAAATCCATCTTACCCATAACTTTCAGGTAGATACAAAAAAGGATGGCATTTGCCATCCTCTTAGAAACTTGCTCGATTACTTAGCGTAAACCGTGAAGAAACTCAGCGCGTGTTGCCGGGTTGGTTTTAAAAATGCCACCAAGTGCTGTAGTGGTAGTTTCGCTCGTCGCGTCCATCACGCCGCGAGATTTAACACAGTAGTGAGTAGCATCTATAGTGACTGCCACATCATCCGACTCAAGCAAGGCTTGCAGAGCAACTAGGATTTGCTGCGTCATGCGCTCTTGCACTTGTGGGCGCTGTGCAAAGAAACGAACAATACGATTAATCTTCGAAAGGCCAATAATTTTACCGCGTGGAATATAAGCGACCGCCGCTTTACCATCGATGGTAACAAGGTGATGCTCACACGTACTGGTCACCGTGATGTCTTTCACGCGAACCATTTCGCTCACATTCATCTTGTTCTCGATAACGGTGATTTTAGGGAAGTTCGCGTAATCAAGACCAGAGAAGATTTCATCAACGTACATTTTTGCAATACGATGGGGCGTTTCTTCTAAGCTATCGTCGGTCAGGTCCAGTTGAAGAAGTCCCAAAATTTCACGCATGTGGTATTCGATCTTTTCTTTCTTCTCTTCTCTGCTGACGTTATTTGGGCACATTGGTGTTTCCAAACCACGTTGCTCTAGCGCTTCTTTTACTAACTTTGCTGACTCGCTAAGATCCGACATTCCACTTCCTCTTTTATTACTTCTACTAAACGCTCTTAAATTCACTTCAAATTTCATTCTGCGATTAGCTTTACGCTGCTCAGTTTCGTGTCTAACAATTAAGGTGCATAACAGGAGGCTACTGAGCTGATTTTGTTGAGTTCCGCAGGTGATTTACCCCTTTCGGATGGCTGACAAGGATACTCGGATTCTTGAACAATTACACCCATATTTTATTGGTGGGAATTCTTACTCCCCCCCCTTTTTATGGTAAAGTTGCCACAAAACAAAAGAACACAGGATTTTCTCAATGGGCTGCTGCGACGCACCTGGCTTAATGCCAATTGAAGATGCGATGGACAAAATGCTATCGCGAATCAAACCTATCCAGACTACGCTGTCTCTTCCACTTGCTGATGCACTCGGGTTTGTACTGGCGGAAGACGTTCTGTCTCCAATTCATGTACCGCCATTCGACAACTCGGCAATGGATGGCTACGCCGTTCGCATTCAAGATCTTGAGTCGTCTTCTGTCCTACCTTTAGCGGGTAAATCTTTTGCGGGCCAACCGTTTGATGGTGACTGGCCACAAGGCACATGTGTTCGCATCATGACTGGCGCAAAAATCCCTGAGGGTTGTGATGCCGTCATCATGCAAGAAAACACGGAAGTGACCGATGCAGGCATTCAGTTCAATGAAACTAACGTAAAACCACAGAACAACATTCGCCCAACCGGTGATGACATCAAACAGGGTGACATTGTTCTCGCACAAGGCGCACGTTTAACCCCTCGTGATATTCCAATGATTGCCTCATTGGGTGTAAGTCACGTCATTGTAGTTCGCAAACCAAAAGTGGCGTTCTTCTCGACTGGCGATGAACTGAAACCGTTAGGTGACACATTAGAAGATGGCCAAATCTACGACAGCAACCGTTACGGCATTAAGCCACTGATTGAAAACTTCGGTTGTGAAGCCGTCGATCTAGGTATCATCCCAGATTGCCCAGAAACACTAAAAGCAACATTTGAAAAAGCACAAACACTGGCAGATGTTGTCGTGACGTCTGGTGGCGTTAGCGTAGGTGAAGCAGACTATACCAAAGACATTCTTGAAGAACTTGGTGAAATTGGCTTCTGGAAATTGGCGATCAAACCAGGTAAACCTTTTGCTTTCGGTAAACTGAGTACCGCTTGGTTCTGTGGTCTACCAGGTAACCCTGTTTCAGCCGTACTCACCATGTACGTACTGGTTCAGCCGATGCTGGCGAAACTTGCGGGTCATACCGAGTGGAAAGCGCCTGAATCCATTCCCGCGACGACGAAAACTGCGTTTAAAAAAGCGCCTGGTCGTACCGACTATCAACGCGGTATCTACACACTTGAAGACGGTAAGTTTGTTGTTGAGACAACAGGCAATCAGAGCTCCGGCGCATTCCGTTCAATGAGCTTGGCAAACTGCTTTGTTGTATTAGAACGTGAACGTGGCCGAGTTGAAGTTGGCGAAACCGTTCAAATTCAGCTGTTCAACTCTACCCTTTATTAGGAATTCATCGTGGATATTCTTTCCGATCAGGAAATGCTGCGTTACAACCGCCAAATTATCCTGCGTCAATTCGATTTTGAGGGACAAGAAGCCCTTAAGCAGGCTTCAGTGCTCATGTTAGGAGCAGGCGGTTTGGGTTGCGCCTCTAGTCAATATTTGGCAACCGCTGGTATTGGCACGATGACGCTGATTGACGATGATGTGGTGGAGCTATCTAACTTACAGCGCCAAGTACTGCATCACGATGCGGATATTGGCCGTAAGAAAGTCGAGTCTGCTGCCGAGGCGTTGCGCGAGCTTAACCCGCACATCACGGTAGAAACCGTTGCAAAACGTCTGGATGACACCGAGCTGCAAGACTTGATCGAGCAGCATACAATTGTGGTCGATGCCTCTGATAATGTCGACACTCGCAATCAGCTTAACCGTTTGTGCTTTGCGACGAAAACGCCGTTAATCTCCGGCGCAGCCATTCGTATGGAGGGCCAAGTGAGTGTGTTCACGTATGATGACCCAACCCAACCGTGTTACCAATGCTTGAGTGCCCTATTTGGCGACGGTGCACTAAGTTGTGTGGAAGCGGGCGTCATGGCTCCCGTCGTCGGTATTGTCGGAGCGGTACAAGCGATGGAAACCATCAAGGTAATTGCCAATTACGGTCAACCAAAGACAGGCAAAATTCTGATTTTGGATGCCTTGAGTATGTCTTGGCGAGAAATGAATCTGATGAAATTACCAAATTGTCCGGTGTGCAGTCAGTGATTTTTAGCACCGTACATTACATCGTCACGTAACATCGACGTTACTACGATTGGTTTAAAAAATCCCAACCAGCGGCATGAAGTGCCCCCCAATAATTGGCGTCCAACTATTGGGGGTCAGTTCGATGCAGGGATTTTTCAATCACCGAGCCTTTTCTCAATTTGACTTTCAAATTCAAAAAAACACTTTGACAATAAATTAACCGCTTAAAAATCAACAAATAAATAACTGGCACATTCCTTTCATTGCATATTGTTCAAACCAATAAGAGGGCGAACAATGAAAAGGACATCACTCACCTTTGGGCTTATGATCGCGAGCATGAATGTTAATGCAGCGCCATTCGATACATGTCCAAGCAAGGCATACCTATTTCAATCAACCCCAGTGCAAATTTATGGCGTCAACTTGGTAACGGGTTCAACGACCCTATTAGAAGACGATACTGGTTTGGCTTCGGGCATCAATGGCGTAGGTTTTGATTTTGAAGACCGCTATATCTACGGCTATGACACATCAAATAAGAAAATCGTGCGATTAGGGAAAGATTTTCAGGCAGAAACATTGAATGTGTCTGGCTTGCCAAGTGATCACACGTTCTATGTCGGTGACGTATACAATCACGTGTATTACCTTTATCGCAAAGGCAAAGGCCTGTTTTCTATTGACCTTTCTCCGCTAGACGCCAACCCAACTGCCGCACTGTCGATGACAAAAATCAGCAGCAGCGCAAATGTTAATCTGACCGATTTTGCTTTTCATCCCGGAGACGGGTCGCTCTATGGCATCGACAACAATTCCGGTGTTCTATATAGGTTCGACCCAGCAACCGGGAATGCCACCGCGATTGGAGATACAGGGGAAACAGGTACTTTTGGCGCAGGTTACTTTGATGTAAATGGTAACTACTACGTATCCCGTAACCAAGACGGTAAGATCTATCGAATAGATCTATCGGAGAACAACGCGGTGAATATTGCCGAGGGTATTGTTCCTGCGGTGGAGTTTGTTTCTAACGGTCCAAGTTCGAGCCAAAATGATGGTGCGCGTTGTGCAAATGCGCCTGTCATCGACGAAGATGATCCCATTGACTTTGGCGATGCGCCTGACAGCTACAGCACAACACTGAGTTCAAACGGCCCACGTCATGAGGTCGATGGTATCACGTGGCTAGGAACGGTCGCTCCCGATGGTGATTCTGACGGACAAGCAAATGACAACGCTATCGGGACCGCCGATGAAGATGGTATCGGTTTTGTCTCCGCACTGGACCCTGGCTTAAGCTCGATAATTAACGTCACGGCTTCAACCTCTGGCTATTTGTCAGCATGGTTCGACTGGAACCGAGATGGCGACTTTGATGATGACGGTGAGCAAGTGTTTACCGATGAGCCTCTTAATTCTGGAAGCAACCCACTCCCGTTTATTGTTTCTAGCGCCGCAACACAAGGGCCGAGCTGGAGTCGTTTTCGTTTTAGCCAACAAACTGGCTTGAATTATGACGGAGGGTCAACATCTGGTGAGGTAGAGGATCATCCAATAACGATCACAGGTAACGGTTATTCGGTCCAATACTTCCCGAGCGCTGAAGATTACGCCACCGTGGCTTACGAAGATAATTGGCCATACACCGCAGACTACGACATGAATGACGTAGTAGTAAAATTCCAGATCACAGAAACCCAACTCTCAGGCCATACCGAGAATATTCGAATCACCGGAGATCTCGCAGCTTATGGCGCAAGCTACAAAAACGGTTTTGCCATTCGCCTACCGGGAGTAGCCAGAAGCGCCATTGAGAACGGCCTGACCACCTTGTCTTTTAATGGAATTGAACAAGATTCCAACGGATTAGAAAGCATATCAGACGAAGCCATTTTTATTATCAGTGAAGACTTAAGTGCTCATGCGTCGAGCAGCTGCAGTTACTTTAGAACGGAGTCAGGCTGTGATGATAATGTCGCGTTGTCTTTTACATTGAATGTCTACTTCACAGAAGACTCTGATCGCTCCGCTATTCAGGCGATGCCCTACGACCCTTTCATCTTCGCAACACCCGGTACCTACCATGGCGATGGCATCACTTTTCAGCCGGGCCGAAAATGGGAGGTTCATCTCGCAGATCAAGCGCCTACCGAGCAATTTGATGGCCAGAATTTATACGGCGTTGGCGTCGATGCGAGTAATCCTGCTCAGGGCATCTATTTTAAAACAGCAACCAACCTCCCTTGGGCACTTCTCATCGTCGAAGCGTGGGATTGGCCTCTAGAGCGAGTCGACCTCATTGATGCCTACCCCGATTTCCGAATTTGGGCAGAATCAGCAGGTCAGCAAGGCACTGGTTGGCACACAAATCCGACCCCGAATAAATGCTACATTCCTTAAGGAGCTATCATTATGAAAAGACTATTCACAATCATCATGGGATTAGCGCTAACCGCTTGCGGAGGTGGGGACAGTGGTGGAGGTAGTAGCTCTGCGCCAACACCAACCGTTCAAAGTCCGGAACCAGAAAGAATGCAAGACTTAGTTGTGCCTGATGGTTTTAGCTACGACCCTATCGTACAAGGGACCTTAAACGTGAATATCAGCAGTTTCTCTTCACAACGAGCTCATTTGAGTGTGTATAAGGAATATAAGCAAAATAGCTCTGGTGGTTTTAACGCAAATTACACCAGTAGAATCGCTTCTGCCGCACTTAAAGATGGCAAAACTTACATCAATTACACACTCTCAGACAGTCAAGGCGACCTGCTTGTTGAAGTGTGGTTTTATGACGGGACAGAGCCATTGCAAGCCATCATTTCTCCTGAAGAAAAAGAGTGGATATTGTAGAGAGAAGCGGCTTCATCAAAGAAATGATCAAAAATCGCATCGTTTTTTTGAACATGCGATTTTTTACGTTACAACAAACATATTTGTGATTGATAGGAACGTTGAGATGGATAAACCAAAGATCTTTCTTTCTGTCTTTATTGCCGCCATTTTGGTGCTGTTTGTCTGTCTTTTACTCATACCAAAGAGTCATAATGATCATCAGATATCAGCACGCGTCATCAACAACACCCTAACCCAGTCTCTCGATGGTCAAAGACGTTACTTGACGGTCGATATACAAGAAGTAGGGATCATTCGTGTATTAGTCCCCACTTCGATAAACTGTCCTAAAGGCGCTAACGCAATTTTTACCCAACCCTCCCAAACATTAGTGGAACACCCTCTTACATTCGTGAGTTGCAATGAGCCCAAGTAGCATTTTTATAGTAAGTAGCCATTTTATAGATAGCTATATGTTTCCAAACAACCAGATGTTTCCAAAAACTCTATATGTTTACAAACGCTATCTTTCTAAATAGCTATCTTCCAAAATAACCATATACTCGCAAATAACTGTCTATATCTCAGTGGCCTTTGGTGTATATCTAAGTGACTCACGCTCTAATAAGGAAACGTCAGAATGCCTGCATTAATCGATGTAAATGAACTCAAAGAACTTATGGGACAACCTAACCTTAAGATCCTCGATGCGAGTATTACTTTTCAGATCCCATCTGAAAGTGAAAAAATAAAAGATAAATGGATCCCGGGCGCACTGCGATTTGATTATGACAACGATTTTTGTCTACACGACTCACCTCTCCCACACATGATGCCAAAAGAGACCTGTTTCAATGAGAGCGCTAAACAACTCGGGCTCAATAACGACGACCTCATTGTGGTGTACGACAACTCAGGAACATTGGCCGCACCCCGTGCTTGGTGGATGTTTAAAGCCATGGGCCATGAGAATGTAAGGATACTTAACGGTGGATTACCTGCATGGATAGACGCAGGTTTTGATGTGTGTGAACAAATCAGCACTCCGCGTACGTTAGGTGACTTCTCTGGTGTATTGTCTAAATCAGCATTTCTTAACGCGGCATCTGTACTGGACCACGTAAACAACCGAAGTGCGAACATTATTGATGCTCGTTCCAAAGCTCGTTTTCTTGGCCAAGTACCGGAACCGAGACAGGGGCTACGGAGTGGACATATTCCAACGTCACTTTGTTTGCCTTTTCAAGATCTGATTGAAAACAACCAAATCAAATCACCAGAAGCGTTAACGTCTATTGTCGCGTCACTTTCTCTTGATACTGAAAAGACCACCATTTTCAGTTGTGGTTCCGGTGTCACTGCTTGCATTGTATTACTGGCAGCTTATGAAAGTGGTTATCAAAACCTAAGCGTGTATGACGGCTCTTGGACCGAATGGGGTGCTGATACGTCTTTGCCAATTGAGTGTTAGTAATAAAAAATATAGCCGTCGCGCTTGACGACGGCTTTACTTGATACCCAAGTCACCTCAAAATGCTTGGGTATAAGAGTTGTATTCTACTTCTGCATCTCTTTATACATCACTTCCACTAGCTCCCCTTTCGGATCACCAGACAGCTCCCAAGTGAAAATCCCACCTAGGTTTGCTTGTTTTGCCCAATCCGCTTTCGCTTTGATAGAGCGTTGATCTTCAAACGAGATAAACACTTTCTTTTCAGGGTTCCACAAATACGGAGCTTGTGATTGCTCATCATAATTGTATTCATAGCCTTGCTTCGCACTGTAGTTCTTCATCAGATCCCAGAACATAAAGTAGCCGTTTTCACCCGTTCCGAATTGTGCGCCTTGCTCAGAAACCAAATCTTGTGTGGGTAAACCGCCAGCAAAGTCTTTAGTACCTTGCCACCCTCGACCATAAAACGCCGCACCGATCACTAACTTCTCACTTGGAATACCAAGTTCAATCATCTGATTAATGAAAACGTCCGCGCCCATTCCCCACCAACTGCGTTCTGTCGCGTGCAAATTCGTCGTGTGTCCTGTTTGCTGTCCCCACCCCCCCAAGAAGTCATACGTCATGGCAAACATATTCGTTAAGTAAGGTTGCGCGGCTTTCCAATCAATACCCGCCGCTTTTGGACCAACACCCACGGCTGTTGAGAGCTCATACTCACGTTTGGTCTTTTTCGCTAGCGCATCTAAATCACCGCGCATGGTTTTTACTAGATAAGTAAACGCATCACGCTCTAAGGCTTTTTGCTCGTCAGTTAGTTTTGTATCAGGGTTCCAAGGCGAAGTGGTTAAACCTCCACCACCTGGATACTCCCAATCTAAATCAATACCATCAAAGAAGTCGTACTTTGCAATCAACTCTACTGCTGTCTTTGAAAACTGCTCCATCGCTTGCTGATTCTTAGCCATTGCGTGGAAAGGTTCAGACATGGTCCAACCACCAAAAGAGGGTAAGATTTTTAAATCAGGATGCTGCTTTTTAAGTTCGGCAAGTTGAGCAAAGTGCCCTTTATATGGAACATCAACAGAAACAGCGCCAAAGTCTTTTTCAAGTGCCGCTTCCGTATCAACCAAAATCGCTGAATACGGTTCTTTGTCTTTACATTGTTCTGCAACCAACTTTTGTATGGTTTCAGATGCGCCAGTATGAGGCCCGCACATACTTAAAAATGCGTAAATGATATGCGTTAGATTATCCGCAGGGATATCTTTCACGGTGTATGGGTTATCAGCATTTGCGTATTGCCAATCAGCAAAATAGCCTGCTACCACTTTTTGCTCGGCTTGAGCAAAACCAGTTAGTCCCGTAAATAATGCAGTTGCCAGAAGTGCCTTTTTCATGATTCCCTCCAGAGTAGGTTATGAATTAAACCTACTCCTAGGGAATATTTTTAACTTGAAAACGAAATCAAGCTGCGAGTCATTTATAAAATATCATCGCCATGTTGCATTGGTTGCATATTATTTGTGCTAAACCTCTGATGTGCTATTACCATGCATTTGTTCATCTAGGTTGAGGACAGTCAACGCATTGCTGACACTGGTAGCGATTACATCGATGGCCCCCGTTCGTAATGCGCCTAGCAATGCCAATGGCTTGCTATTTTCTGCTGCAATGGCGATAACCTCGGCAATTGGACGAAATTCCTCAATACCTAAACCAATCACTCGATCGCTCATTACTGTGTTTGCCACGTTGCCGTGGATATCAAAGAAATCATAACCAGCAAAGTCTCCAACGACGCCCTGCATCAATCGAGACTGCACGACTTCATCAGGCGTAAACCATCCTAAATCCACCATATAGCTATTTTCACTCATATCACCAATACCAACGAGCGCAACGTCCGCTTTACGTGCCAAATCGAGCGTTTGTTTGACCGTGGCGTTTTGCATAAAAGCAACTTTTTGTTCACGGTTTTCTGCATAGGCCGGCGCATACAAGGTTTCGGACGTGCCGCCATATTTCTTAGCAAACTGTCGGCAAATGTGGTCCGCATTAAACATACCACCACGAGGGTGGATCCCCCCGATACCGCATACAAACTTACAATCACGAGGCGTAATAACGCCGATATGGTGAGCAACAGAGGAGACATTACGTCCTTGCCCAACGGTTACGACCATGCCGTTTTTTAGCGTACTGGTTAGATAATTAGAAACCAACCCAGAAACTTGAAGGCGTTGAGCTTCTTCATTGGGTTGATCTAGCGCCACCAGCGCACGTTTGACACCAAACCGCTCAATAAGGCGCTGTTCAATTTTTGCGCTAAAAACGGGATGGTATTTTACGGTAATTTCAACGATGCCCTCATCCCGAGCTTGCTTAAGCATTCGGCCAACTTTGGCCCGTGAAATTGAGAATTTTTTCGATATCTCTTCCTGTGTCGCTCCGTCTTGATAGTAAGCGACCGAAATCTCGGTCAATAAATCGGTGCTTTCAATGGAAATATCTTGATTAGAACTGCTCATGTGTTTTCTCGCCCTTTCAGAGGATTGGCATTATAAGCTTCGATGCACATCCGCTCATTGACTTAGCATATGTTACACATCAATTTAACCATTACATTTGTTCGATGCAATGACATTTTCTCATTCAGTATTTTACCTAGCTGGCGCTATGGTTAAGCCTTGAGCAATAAGGGCAAACGTTTATTTCGGTCAGTCATTAAACGGACAATAAAAAAACGTTGATGAAGTTCACTATAAGTAACTTTCAGCGATTGACTTTCAAGGTGGATAGGATAAATATGAACTCATCATTTACTCAGCTACCGATCAAATGTTCATAACAAATGTTCGGAGCCAGAATTTTCCGTAGTTGGCTGAGCAGATGTCTTGTTTATTGAAACGAGACGAATGGCCGACGCGCTTGCAAATGCACAAGTTGTGGTATTGAAAGCCACACTTAAGCCCATTTATATAGGATGATCGATTATGAGCAACAAGTTAGAGCAACTTCGTAAACTAACAACGGTAGTAGCAGACACTGGTGAAATTGACGCAATCAAAAAGTACCAACCTGAAGATGCGACAACGAACCCATCTCTTATCCTAAAAGCGGCTCAAATTGAAGAGTATGCACCTCTGATCGACGCTTCTATCGAATACGCAAAAGCGCAAAGCAACGACAAAGCACAACAAGTACAAGACACTTGTGACATGCTTGCAGTAAACATCGGTAAAGAAATCCTAAAAACTATCCCAGGTCGTATCTCTACAGAAGTAGACGCTCGTCTATCTTACGACATGGAAGGCAGCGTAGCGAAAGCACGTCAACTAGTGAAAATGTACAACGATGCAGGCATCACTAACGATCGCATCCTAATCAAACTGGCTTCAACTTGGGAAGGTATTCGCGCTGCTGAAATCCTTGAGAAAGAAGGCATCAACTGTAACCTAACGCTTCTATTCTCATTCGCTCAAGCTCGTGCTTGTGCTGAAGCTGGCGTATTCCTAATTTCTCCATTCGTCGGTCGCATCATGGACTGGTACAAAGCGAAAGAAGGTCGCGACTTCGAAGCTCAAGAAGATCCAGGTGTTATCTCTGTAACTGACATCTACAACTACTACAAAGAGCATGGCTACAACACAGTGGTTATGGGCGCGAGCTTCCGTAACATCGGCGAGATCCTAGAACTTGCTGGCTGTGACCGTCTAACTATCGCTCCAGCTCTTCTTGCTGAGCTAGAAGCAGCAGAAGGCGAAGTTGTAGAGAAGTTGGTTGATTCTAAAGGCTCTAAAGAGCGCCCTGCTCCAATGACTCACGCAGAGTTCCTATGGGAGCACAACCTGGACGCAATGGCTGTTGAGAAAGTTGCTGAAGGTATCCGTAACTTTGCTGTTGACCAAGGCAAACTAGAAGCAATGATCGAAGCTAAGCTTTAATTGCTCAGAATTAAAAAAGGGGGAACGTTTGCGTTCCCCTTTCAATTTCCAATTCCAATATTTAAAGACTGGTAGTTATTATGGACCGCAAAAATCTAGCTAATGCTATTCGTGCACTAAGCATGGACGGTGTACAACAAGCAAACTCTGGCCACCCAGGCGCACCTATGGGTATGGCTGATATCGCTGAAGTACTTTGGCGCTCTCACCTAAACCACAACCCAGCAAACCCTGAGTGGGCTGACCGCGACCGTTTCGTACTGTCTAACGGCCACGGCTCTATGCTGATCTACTCTTTACTACACCTGAGTGGTTACGAGCTGTCGATTGACGATCTTAAGAACTTCCGTCAGCTTCACTCTAAGACTCCTGGTCACCCAGAGTACGGTTACGCACCTGGTATCGAGACAACAACGGGTCCTCTGGGCCAAGGCATCACTAACGCCGTTGGTATGGCGATGGCTGAAAAAGCGCTAGCGGCTCAGTTCAACAAAGAAGGCCACGACATCGTTGACCACTTCACTTACGTGTTCATGGGTGACGGCTGTCTGATGGAAGGCATCTCGCATGAGGCATGTTCTCTTGCGGGTACGCTAGGCCTAGGCAAACTGATCGCATTCTGGGATGACAACGGCATCTCTATCGACGGTCACGTTGAAGGTTGGTTCTCTGACGACACGCCTAAGCGTTTTGAAGCATACGGCTGGCATGTAATTCCAGCGGTAGACGGTCACGATTCTGAAGCGATCAACGCAGCAATCATCGCTGCAAAAGCAGACCCTCGTCCTACGCTTATCTGTACTAAAACTATCATCGGTTTTGGTTCTCCAAATAAATCAGGCTCACACGACTGTCACGGTGCGCCACTAGGTGCTGAAGAAATTGCAGCGACACGTAAACAACTAGGTTGGGAGCACGGTCCTTTTGAAATTCCGCAGGAAATCTACGCAGAATGGTCAGCGATCGAGACAGGCGCAGCTAAGGAAGCTACGTGGGACGAGAAATTTGCAGCTTATGAAGCAGCGTACCCTGAGCTGGCAGCTGAATTCAAACGCCGCGTAAACGGTGACCTACCAGCGGAATGGGAAGCGAAAGCAAACCAAATCATTGCTGATCTTCAAGCAAACCCAGCGAACATCGCATCACGTAAAGCATCTCAAAACGCACTAGAAGCGTTTGGTCAAATGCTTCCAGAATTCATGGGCGGCTCTGCTGACCTAGCGCCTTCTAACCTAACTATGTGGTCTGGTTCTAAGTCTCTAGAAACAAGCGACTTCTCTGGTAACTACATCCACTACGGTGTACGTGAATTCGGTATGACAGCGATCATGAACGGTATCGCACTACACGGCGGTTTTGTTCCTTACGGCGCAACATTCCTAATGTTCATGGAATACGCACGTAACGCGATGCGTATGGCTGCTCTGATGAAAATTCAGAACATCCAAGTTTACACGCACGACTCTATCGGTCTTGGCGAAGATGGTCCAACTCACCAACCCGTTGAGCAAATCGCTTCTCTACGTTTGACTCCAAACATGAGCACATGGCGCCCATGTGACCAAGTTGAGTCTGCAGTTTCATGGAAGCTTGCGATTGAACGTAAAGATGGCCCATCGGCACTTATCTTCTCTCGTCAAAACCTAGCACAACAAGAGCGTACTGCAGCGCAAGTTGCAGACATCGCAAAAGGTGGCTACATCTTAAAAGACAGCGACGGCAAGCCTGAGCTAATTCTAATCGCAACGGGTTCTGAAGTTGAGCTAGCAGTGAAAGCGGCTGAGCAACTAACCGCTGAAGGTAAGAAAGTACGCGTTGTTTCAATGCCATCAACAGATGCATTTGACAAGCAAGACGCCGCTTACCGTGAATCAGTACTGCCATCAGACGTAACAGCACGTATCGCGGTAGAAGCTGGCATTGCAGACTTCTGGTACAAGTACGTTGGTTTCGACGGTCGTATCATCGGTATGACAACATTCGGTGAATCTGCACCAGCTGAGCAACTGTTCGAAATGTTTGGTTTCACTTTAGAAAACGTAGTGAACACAGCCAAAGAGCTGCTCGCTTAATCGCTTAGTATTATCAGTTTTCTCTATTGCGAATTAGAAAACTGAAAAGCCCCGCTCTCATCGGCGGGGCTTTGTTTTATCTGTCGTTTTTAACAGGGATTCCCAATACTAATCTGAATCACTTCTCTTCAAACTGATTCGCTAGTCGATGAAAGTTTCGCACTTGCTGCTTAAGTAATTCACTGCTTTGCTCGACAGAATGCGTTGCCGCAAGGTTCTCTTCGGCAGTAGAAGCAATTGAATGGATATATTGACTCACATCACCGGAGAGTTGGCGCTGCTTGCGGGCTGAATCAGCGACATTCACCATAAGATCACTCATAGCTTGCATCATATTCTCAACCTCAAACAAACGCTGCGCACTTTGTTCTGCAACTTGTGAACACGTGTCCGTTTGTTTTTTATTTGCGATGATGTCTTTCTGCCACATTTGTATGGCTGTTAGCATCGCATCAATAGAAGTCTGGATCTGTTCGGTAACGCTAGAAGTTCGGCCAGACAATGCCCGGACTTCATCAGCAACTACAGCAAACCCACGGCCTTGTTCACCCGCTCTCGCCGCTTCTATCGCTGCATTCAATGCTAATAAATTAGTTTGTGCCGCGATACCATCAATTTCTTCCATTAGCTGACCAACTTGCTGGGCTTGGTCACTCAATTGATAAGTGGTCACTTGCGCTTTTTCAGCTTGCTCACTCAATTGTGCGAGATTACTGTGCGTCTGATCCATCGTCTTTTTCGCTACCAGACAGGATTTCATTGTTTCGTCAATCAATTGATGAGCATCATCTGTACTTGCCGACACTTCATTCGCTGAAGATTCCATCGACTCTGCAGCGTCTCTAACCTGATGTATATCCTTATTCTGTTGAGTCAACGCTGAGGATACTTCAGCCGTAGTGCTGCTCAGCTCATCGGCACAAACTTGCAATGGTATGACAGAATCCGTCATTCGACCTAAAACCGTTCGAATTCGAGCAGACAGCATTTTTATATGAAAGTCTGCAATTGAAAAGCGCTTGCTTCCTGAGTAAATGACACGACTTACGCTATCATAATTTTGTTGTAGTTTTTGGAACTCTCGGGGGGTTGTTACCAGCTCTTGACGAAACAACAATGCTAATATACTGGCTGGCAGCACGCTTGCCACCCACGCCAGTGGCCCGCCTAGTGATAATGCTATGGAAATAACCGGAGACAGGACGGCGACCACAAGAGCAATATATCGCAGAGTATTGTTTGAGTTAAAAGACCATTTCTTCCCTGAATGCTCTTGTTTTTTCAAACTCTGATATGTAACCGTAGCAATATCCACCCATTCACGCTTTGGCTTCACTCTCACTGATTGATAGCCGATTATCTTACTATCATCATATATCGGAGTAACATAAGCATCGACCCAATAATACCCACCGGATTTAGTTCTGTTTTTAACCAACCCGCGCCACGCTTTACCTTGCTTTAACTTTGACCACATATCAACAAATGCCTCTTTTGGCATGTCACTATGACGCACGATATTATGGTTCTGTCCCATCAATTCTTGTGAGGAGTATTCTGCAATACGACAAAATGTTTCATTACAATAAGTAATGACCCCATTGAGATTTGTCGTTGTCACAAGCTGATCTTTTTCACCGACCAGCACTTCTTGAGCTAGATTTGAAATTTTCGCTGACATTGAAATGACTTCTATTTGTTATTAGTTATCATGACATTATATGCACAATTAGCTGCGCAATTACAAATCAACAAACAAATATGACAATTAATGTAACAATTTAAGCACTATTCATTTAATATTACTCAGCGCTAGTGCTAGATCTTTCCAACTTACCATAAACAATAAGCTCTACACGAAACTAAACCCTAAGTAAAAAACAGCTAAGCGTACTTAAAAAGTCAGCAATCTATCTTCTTTCTCTCTATAAGACTCAACGTGCACCGTAAGGTACAGACAATAAAAAAGCCAACAAAGTGTTGGCTTAGTGAAAAACTGTCAGCGCAATTAAGAACGAGACGCTTGAGTATCCAAGTTTCTTGAGTATCTATGTTTCTTGAGTATCTAAGCTTAATAGCCAACTTGCTTTAATAGCTATCTTGCGCGACGAGCTTTAATTGCTTCGGATAGTTGACGAAGAACCGTTTCAGTGTCATCCCAACCGATACAAGCATCGGTAATTGATTGACCGTAGTTTGCAACTTTACCATCCACTAAGTCTTGGCGCCCCTCCACAAGGTGAGATTCAATCATTACACCAAAAATCGCACTTTCGCCTGCAGCAATCTGTTCAGACACATCATCAGAAACTAGCATTTGACGCTTAAACTGTTTTGAACTGTTCGCATGACTAAAGTCAATCATCACCTTCTTCGGTAGACCTGCTGCATCCAACTCATCTTTGATTTGAGCAACGTGAGCAGCACTGTAGTTTGGTTCCTTACCGCCACGGAGAATGATATGACAATCTGGGTTACCCGCTGTTTCTACAATTGCTGAATGGCCATATTTCGTCACTGACAAGAAGTGGTGAGAGGCACTTGCCGAACGAATTGCATCACTCGCTATTTTAATGTTGCCATCGGTTCCGTTTTTAAATCCTACCGGACAAGAGAGACCTGAAGCGAGTTCACGGTGAACTTGAGACTCGGTCGTACGCGCGCCAATTGCACCCCAGCTAATCAAATCTGCGACGTATTGAGGCGTGATCATATCAAGGAATTCACTTGCCGTTGGTAAACCCAAATCCGTTAGATCAAGCAAGAGCTTTCTGCCAATCCTAAGACCATCATTTAACTTAAACGTGTCATTAAGATATGGGTCATTAATCAGCCCTTTCCACCCTACAGTTGTACGTGGCTTTTCAAAGTAGACGCGCATCACTATTTCTAGTTGATCCGATAATTCGTCACGCAGCACTTTCAGTTTCTTACCGTACTCAACCGCAGCTTCAGGATCATGAATCGAACACGGCCCGACGATCACAAGCAAACGGTCATCCTTGTCTTCTAAAATGTTGTGTATCGCATTTCTGCATTCAAAAGTGGTAGAAGAAGCAGTCTCTGTTGCAGGAAACTTTTCTAAAACGGCAACGGGCGGCAATAATTCTTTTACTTTATTAATTCTTACATCATCAGTTTGAAACATTACTTCTACTTCCTAGTTACTATCCTTGGTCCAGTATTTTTACCCAACCTGGCTTTGTGCAATAAATATCACATCAACATGCTTTAAAAAGGTCTCTGGACTTGTATTTTTGAGTCGATTTAAACAAGTTATCGAGTTACTCCAAGAGTTGCAATCACTTTTCATGAAAAAATGCAAACTTAAGCACAACGTTTAAAATAAAATACGTCGTAAAGCAAACTTTACGATAAAAAGTTCAAAATAATCATGTATTTTCTTATAAATCTTAAAATGTTGTCTACAATGTAAGAAATATCAGAAGTTTGTAGGGGAGAGTGTGACTAAAAGTGTAGCAAAATCTACGATATTGTTGCTTGATGTTAAATTAAATGACTATTAAACTAATTTCTTATAACTACTTAGTTTTACTCCATTTGTAAAATAAAAGTAGAAGTTAATATGCAATCAGTACAAGGAAACATTATGAAAAAAGTGGCAATTGCAATAGCAGCGGTGGTAGCTGGTGGTAGCGCATTTATGAACACTGCTTCGGCAGAATGGTACATCGGGGGCAAAGTTGGTATGACTACGCTAGATGACGCTTGTTATCTAAATAGCCCTTGTGATGATGATGCGTTTGGTGCTGGCCTACACGTCGGTTACGACTTCACCGATATTATTGGATTAGAATATGGTGTTGATTGGCTAGGTAGTTACGAAGGTAACTTTAAATCAGGTAACGCGGCTAAGACTATTGACGGCGACCTGACCGCTATTACTCTTGCACCTAAATTCAACTGGCACCTAAATGATACGTGGAATCTATTCGCGAAAATCGGTGGTGCATACATGATTTCTGGTGACGAGAAAGACATTGTACCTACTGGCTCTATCGGTGCGGAATACGAGATCGATCGTAACTGGAGCGTACGTGCAGAATACCAACGCTACCAAGATATGTCTGATGATATCTGGAAAGATATGGATGCTAACTTCTTCGGTATTGGCTTTAACTACAAGTTCGCGGCAGCACCTGTTGTAGCAGCAGTAGTAACAGAAGAAGTGGTTGAAGAACCAGTTATGATGACCAAAACTCATAAAGAAGAGTACGGTACAGGTACTTTCGAGTTCGACAGTGCTAAGTTGACTGAATCTGTTTCTGGTCGTCTAGATAACTTCGTTAACTTCTTGAATGAATATCCACAAGCTCAAGTTGAAGTGACGGGTTACACAGATAGCTCTGGTCCTGCAGCATACAACCAAAAACTGTCTGAGCGTCGTGCTCAATCTGTTGCTGATTACCTAATCGCAGCTGGTATCGATGCGAATCGCTTCACAGTTAAAGGCATGGGTGAAGAAAATCCAATTGCTGACAACAGCACACACGAAGGTCGCGAGAAGAACCGCCGTGTAGAAGTTGTTGTTCCTGAGTTCCAATACGAAGAACTAGTGCAGCCATAAGATATTGTTATCTTATAACCTCATATTAAAGGGATGCGATGGCATCCCTTTTTATTGTCCTTTCGACTTCTACTTGATAACAATCGTGGCAAAGAACTGCCCATACTCGCTTGTTATCATTCTCGACGACCTCGTTTTCAAATTTTGATTGGGTTTCTAAATTCTGATTGATAAGCACGGCTAAAGTTATCTTTTTTGCTTATCTGCAAGATCTCGGATAGCTATAGTTAAGCGGTGACTCTTAACCACCGTCACTCTTGCAATCATCCTACTCTTTCCGTGAGCGACAAATCATTAGGCAAATTGTTCCTGAAGCACACTTAGGCTTATTCTCTCCTCTGCTATATGTTCCATACCTGTATTCCATAGCTAAATAAAATACCGTCCACTGATCTGATATAGTTTTAACTATAAAAGATCAGCGGACGGCATTTTGAGTAAGCAAGAATAATCAGTTCGCTATTTGAATTACCCTTAATTCGTTAGAAAAACACCTACATGGTGGTCGACCAATAGCGCGACGAACAACACAAGCAATTGATAAATTGAGAACTTGAACGTTTCCATTGCGCTGTTCGGTTCGGGAGAAAATTTGAGCTTCCAAGCGTGATACATGAAACCGGCATTCAACAACAGAGAAGAAAACAAGTAAATGGAACCAACCATACCCACTAACACGGGTAACATACAGACGATCGTTAACAAAATCGTATAAAGAAGAATCGAAGTCTTTGTGTACTCAATACCATGAGTGACAGGCAACATGGGTATATCCACTTTTCTATAGTCATCCACTCGGTGAATAGCCAATGCCCAAAAATGGGGCGGAGTCCAAATGAAGATTATCATTACCAGCAGCCATGCGTTGGCATGCAATTCTCCCGTCACAGCGGTCCACCCTAAGAGAGGAGGCATCGCTCCTGCAATGCCAGCGATAACAATATTTTGTGGTGTCGCACGCTTAAGGTACATTGTGTAAACCACAGCGTAGCCGAGCAGACTAAAAAATGTTAACCAAGCCGTTATCGCATTGACCCACCAATAAAGAAGAACAAAGCCTATTGCTCCTAAAGCGGTAGCAAACCAAGCAACAGACTTTGGATTTGTGTCACCTGAAGGCAATGGGCGTTTATGAGTACGAGCCATTCGTGCGTCAATTCTTCTATCAATCAGGTGGTTAAACGCGGCAGCAGATCCAGCCATCAAACCAATCCCAACTAGACCGATTATGGCTTTCCCCCAAGGGAATGCGTCGACAGGTGCTAAGCTCATCCCGACGATCGCGGTAATCAGCATTAGCGCCACTACTTTAGGCTTAGTCAGTTTTAAATAAATGGCGCCAATTTTCTTTCGGTTTTCTAACGGTAGTGCAATTTCTTTATTCATAGCGAACTCCTTTCGCTTGATGACGCCAACGAGTTCTACCCTGCCACAGATAAAACTGACTTACGCAAATGAGGGTGAGCATAATAGCTGCGCCTAAGTTATGCGCCACAGCAACATAAATTGGCAAATGAAAAACAACGTTGCTAACTCCCAGAAAAATCTGACAAATCAACGCTAAGCCAATCCATATTCCGAGTCGTTGCGAATAATGTGAGTCTTGCTTGAGTAAAAGAACGCAGTAGACCAGAACAATGGTCGCCGTAATCATGGCACCAATGCGGTGAGTGACATGAATTGTCATTCGAGCCGGGTAATCCAACACGCCAAACTCATAATTATCGAAACCAGATTGCCAAAATGAAAAGGCCGCTTTCCAAGACAAGTAGCTTGTCCAATCCCCTTCACAGATGGGTAAAGCGGTACACATCAACGCTGCATAATTTGAAGATGTCCAGCCGCCAAGTAATACTTGTGCTAACACCACACAGAATGTGATTAAAGAAAACAGCCGAACTGACTTAGTAGAGGGTGAGAAATAAAGGCTATTTTGAGATTTCAATTGACAGTAAAAGACCGCCTGCAGAACCAACAGCGTAAAACCGCCGAGTAAATGCAACATAACGATGACCGGCATTAGCTTTAATGTCACTGTCCACATCCCAAGAGCCGCTTGCCCAATAACAAGTAAGCAAAGCAGAATAGGTATCGTCGCGTCTACTCGCTCAGATTTGGTAGCCGAAATCGCCATTATTAAGATAACAATGCCTAGTGAGCCCGCAAAATAACGGTGTATCATCTCTAGCCACGCTTTGTCTTGCTCAACGGCCCGCTCTGGGAACAAAGTATTCGCTTTAGATATCTCCGCTTCTGTTTGAGGTACGAGTAACTGACCATAACAGCCCGGCCAATCTGGACATCCTAATCCCGCATCTGCCAGTCGAGTGTAAGCACCCAACATTATTACGACTAGCGTAAGGCACAGACTAAATTGAACTAAACGAGTTAACGACATATTCCCCCCTAGCCCACGCGTGATAACTTAAGTAACTTACGTAAATCGGCTAACACATCTTTACTCAGCTTCACCAAATCCTCGTTAGCATCGGGGGTGTAAGACATAACCAACTGCCCTAACGGATCAACAATCAACAACTGTCCGGCTTTCACTTTTGTGGAGAGCGAACGATTCATTTGCATCACCGTCATCGGAGCTTCAATAGTGCCTGTCTCTTGTGATGTCCATATAACCGGAACAACGCGCTCTTGGTATTTACCCAATGCGACGTGACTTTGTTGCATAAGGTGAAGTTGCTGCTGACACTGTGTTTCACAAGCTGATGGCAGCACATACGCAAGTTGCCAACCTCGCTGATTCAGCGGAGATGGCTGACCAAGTTGCTTTAACGTGATGTAAGGCTCTATCAATTCGCCTCTATTTGTTACACCCGTTTCATACCAACCTTGGCTAAGAACAAGTTTTGCGACGATCGCAGGAAAGGCAAATAAACCGATCAATGCAATCAAAACTAACCGGCCTTTCGTTACTGAAGACGTCATAAATCACCTCCATGTG
Organism: Vibrio alfacsensis; assembly: GCF_019670485.1. Lineage (NCBI taxonomy): Bacteria > Pseudomonadati > Pseudomonadota > Gammaproteobacteria > Vibrionales > Vibrionaceae > Vibrio > Vibrio alfacsensis. The sequence goes on along the minus strand of NZ_AP024166.1, from coordinate 373,672 downwards.
ATTGTTCACTTCGTATCCATCGAACAAAAATTAAGAGTGTAATCAATAGAAAAACGCTCGCCATAGCAAACCATTGCACCGCATAGCCAAAGTGCTTTTCACTGGTCAAAGGCAGTGGATTCCAAGGAAATGAATATGGCCAAGCTTTCAAATTATCAGGCTGTAAAACGGTTGGCATCAGCTCTATATTTAATAGCTGACTCAATTGGTTCACATTAAGGTTTTGAATACGAATTGGATTACCCATCTCCGCCATGAGATCGGTACTTAGAGGGTTGGTCGATTTACGATACAAACGCCCGGTGATGGTTTGCGGTATTTTTAGCGTTTCAATAGTTGGAAGTTCTGAACGATTACTCTTCCCCTCAACAAACCCCAATTCAAGCAAGGTCAGTGTCGTCGGCTCTTGAAGCAAAGAAACCACTTGAAAAGCCAAGTAACCAACCTTTCCTTTATATGTTTGATTGTCTAGCAAAAGAACAGCAATGGGTTCAGGTACGACTTCCGTTTTGACCTTGACTCCATTCACACTTTCTTCTCGCCAATCATTTTGCTCTAACACGGCTGATATTGACTGATAAGGCGCATCCTCTCTTGCCAACATAGCCTGTTCCAATTTCTGTTTTTCATTGCCCCGCTCTAATTGCCACAGGCCCAGTTTGACCAAAAGAGAAAACACAGCCACAGTTAAACCGACGGCTAACCAAAGCCATTTCGAAAATAATAACGATGACATCGGAGGTACCATGTCCACCGTATTTCTATTCAAGTTGACACTTGTTCTTTTGCTGCTTTTCATCATATTCAACCTCGCAAAAGCACTTATCGAAATGGTCAAAGAAGATCCAGAACACTCGAAAAGAAAAGGAAAGCCAATGAGCCACTACTTGGGTCGCAGAGTGATGTTTTCTGCCCTAGTGGTTTTACTCCTACTCATCGCACTCGCTAGCGGTTGGATTGCCCCTAACCCTCGGCCTTATTAGTGTTTGCGGAAGTCACAGCACATAAACAAACACAAACAAGCACAACCACACCACGTCGACAAAATGCCAATACCAACTGCCCGCTTGAAATGCGAAATGATTCTTCGGAGAGAAATGGTCTTTGGCGATTCTAAACAGCAACACAATTAAAAAAATCGTTCCTAAGCACACATGCAAACCATGGAATCCAGTGAGCATAAAGAACGTATTTCCATAGATACCGGACTGCAATGTAAGTCCCATATCTTGATATGCATGGGAGTACTCTACCGCTTGGTAGTAAAGAAAGAAGCCAGCCAAGACGATGGTAATTTCTAACCAGACAATTAGTGCCGTTCGTTTATCTTGCTCTAAGCTAACATGCGCCATGTGTAACGTTATCGATGATAATAGCAACAAAATCGTATTTGTTAGTGGGATTCCTTGCCAAGGCATCGCTTGAGTTGTATCACCGCCAGGAGTAGTAGTAAGCGGCCAAATGGCTTCAAAACTTGGCCATAACACCTCATGCGTCATTAGGTTGTTATCCGCACCACCTAACCACGGCACTGATAACATTCTTGCGTAGAACAGCGCGCCAAAAAACGCGCCAAAAAACATCACTTCAGAAAAGATGAACCAACTCATCCCTTGTTTAAACGAACGAGTAATTTGAGCGCTGTATTTTCCCGTTAGCGACTCGGTAATCACATTGCTAAACCAACCAGCTAACATATAGAGTAGAAACAACATACCAACAGCTAAAATAATGCCCCCAACAGTCCCTACCTCGCTTTCACTTTGGGTTCCTTGTACCGTCATTCCAGCGCCAACGGCCACGAGAAATAACGCAAATGCGCCTACGATTGGCCAACTACTTTGGGCAGGAACATAATAAGTGTCAGGTTTGTTACTCATGAGTTCTCTCCTTATAGACGCGCTTTTTCCAGGCGTGCTTTGGCCTGCGGCTCTGTGTTCTGTGTCTCACTCCTTGAGAGGCTAACAACCGACGACTCGCCTGATTGAGGCGGAAATTTGTAGAGTGTGTAAGACAAGGTCAACGTATGAATGGAATCAGGTACATCTGGTTCAATATAGAAGATCAAGGGCATACTCGCTTGTTGCTTACCCTCTAATGGTTGTTGGTTAAAGCAAAAACACTCAATTTTGTTGAAGTACGCCGCCCCCGTACCCGGCGACACAGATGGTACAGCTTGCCCTATCAAGTCTTCACCACTTTGATTAAAAGCAAGATATTCAGTTTGAATCACTTCGCCAGGGTGAACATCCATAAAAACGACTTTTGGTTTGAATTCCCAAGGCATGTCTGGACTTACGTGTGCCATAAATTCCACACGAATCGTTCGTGATACATCAGCCTGCATTCCTGCAGGTTGGATCGCAGCCACATCACTGGTTTTACCGTTAATGCCCAGTGCATCGCACATGATGTCGTAAAGGGGCACAAGCGCAAAGCCAAAACCGAACATCAGTGCTGTCGCTAACAGCAACTTAAGCGTGAGTTTCTTATTGGATGATTTACTTTGCATATCACTCACCTCACCCTTTTCTTAATCGACTTTTGGCGGTGTCGTGAACGTATGATGTGGCGCAGGGCTTGGCACTGTCCACTCTAGCCCCTCAGCTCGCTCCCACGGCTTCGCCGGCGCTTTTTCACCGCCACGGATACACTTAATAACAAGCCACAAGAAGATCAGTTGAGACAAACCAAAAGCAAAACCACCGATCGATACGATTTGGTTGATATCAGCAAACTGAATCGCATAGTCAGGAATACGCCTTGGCATCCCTGCTAACCCTAAGAAATGCATCGGGAAGAACAGTACGTTAACCGAGATGATCGAACACCAAAAATGCCACAAACTCAGCTTGTGGTCATACATATTCCCCGTCCATTTTGGTAACCAATAATAAGCAGCCGCCATAATTGAGAATACCGCACCAGATACCAATACATAGTGGAAGTGCGCGACGACAAAGTAAGTATCGTGGTACTGGAAGTCTGCTGGCACAATCGCCAACATCAAGCCGGAGAAGCCACCTATCGTGAATAGGACAATAAAGGCGATAGCAAACAGCATTGGTGTCTCGAACGTCATAGCTCCACGCCACATGGTCGCCACCCAGTTAAACACTTTCACCCCAGTTGGCACCGCAATTAACATGGTGCAGTACATAAAGAAGAGTTCGGCGAATACCGGCATCCCCGTCGTAAACATATGGTGTGCCCACACTAAAAATGAAAGCAATGCGATACTACAGGTCGCGTAAACCATCGAATGGTAGCCGAACAGTTTCTTGCCACTGAAAGCCGGAATAATTGCCGAGACAATACCGAATGACGGGAGGATCATGATGTACACCTCTGGGTGACCGAAGAACCAGAAGATATGTTGAAACATCACTGGGTCACCGCCACCAGCAGCATCAAAGAAGCTGGTACCGAAATATTTGTCGGTCAACACCATGGTCACCGCTCCGGCTAATACGGGCATCACCGCGATCAGCAAGAACGCAGTGATTAACCAAGTCCAGACAAACATTGGCAACTTGAACCATGTCATGCCCGGTGCTCGCATATTCACAATGGTCACGATGACGTTGATTGCACCCATGATGGAACTGATACCCATGATATGAACTGAGAAAACAAACAACGCCGTACTATCAGGGCCGTAGGTTGTAGAAAGCGGCGCGTAGAAAGTCCACCCAAAATCAGGACCACCACCCGGTAAGAACAAAGAGCCGATCAAAATGAGAAAAGCAAAAGGTAAGATCCAGAAGCTCAAGTTGTTCATTCGTGGCAACGCCATGTCCGGTGCCCCAATCATCATTGGGATCATCCAGTTGGCTAGACCAGTAAAAGCAGGCATGACCGCACCAAATACCATTACAAGCCCATGCACGGTTGTCATTTGGTTAAAGAACTGAGGATCAACCAATTGCAAACCCGGTTGGAATAACTCAGCACGGATGATCATCGCCATCGCACCGCCAGTAAGGAACATGGCAAAGCTAAACCACAAATAAAGTGTACCGATGTCTTTATGGCTAGTGGAATACAGCCAACGTGCTAGCCCTTTCGGTGCGTGGTGATGGTCGTGATCATCTTCAATCGCAATGGTCGTATTTGCGGTAGTTTGCGCTTCTGCCGGACCAGACTTCACCGCTTTTTCAATTGGCTTACTCATATTTCCTCCTTGGCACTTTCTTGTGCCTTAAAGGCGTTAACATCGGATGCTTGAACGGTATCGCCAGTATCATTTCCCCAAGCATTACGTTGATAGGTAATGACAGCAGCAATCTCTTGGTCGCTAAGTTGGTTAGCAAAAGCTTGCATCGCTGTGCCTGCGCGACCATTCACCAATACGTCAATGTGCGCAACAACTGGACCTTTGGCGATCTCACTGCCTTTGATCGCCGGGAATGCGCCCGGAATGCCCTCACCATTCGCTTGATGACATACGGCACAACGCGCGGTGTAAATCGACTCGCCTTGTCCCATCAAATCTTCCATCGACAGGTCTAGCGTCAATGCTTCTTTCGCAGCCGCTTTTTGTAATGCAATTTCTTGTTTCTTGTCTGCCATCCACTGGTCGAAATCGTCTTCTGCCATCGCATGAACGACAACTGGCATAAACCCATGCGCTCGACCACAAAGCTCTGCACACTGGCCACGATAGACACCTGGTTCATCAATCTTGGTCCAAGCTTCGTTAATAAATCCCGGTATCGTATCTTTCTTAACAGCGAAATCAGGTACCCACCAAGAATGAATCACATCATCAGAGGTCATGAGAAAACGAACTTTACGATTAATTGGCAAAACGAGCGGGTTATCCACTTCGAGTAAGTAATGCGCCCCTTTTGTCTCAATACCATCAATTTCATTCTGGCTGGTCGCAAGTAGGCTAAAGAACTCAACGTCCTCACCAAAATAGCTGTAATGCCACTTCCATTGAGAACCCGTTATCTTAATAGTAAGGTCAGATTGGCTGGTGTCTTCCATCGCCACCAAAGTTTTGGTTGCTGGAATCGCCATTGCGATAAGAATGATGACGGGAATAATGGTCCAGATAATCTCTACTTTGGTACTTTCATGAAAGTTGGCGGCAACTGCGCCTTTCGATTTACGATGACGAAAGATGGAGTAAAACATGACACCAAACACGACAAAGGCAATCGCACAGCAAATATAGAAGATCAACATATGAAGTTCATACACTTGCTCACTGATCCCAGTCACACCTTTAGTCATGTTATAGTCATTCTGCTCAGCCCAAGTTCGCGATGAAAATGTGATAAACATCACATTCGCGATAGTAGCCAGAGTAGTTGCTAATCTTTTCAAAAGATCTCTCCTCTGCTCAGCCGCTGGACCTATGCCAGCTTCCTTGCTTTAAATTGCAAATATCGAACAAATTTACGAAAAATCACAAAAACTACTATTTCAATACACTTTGTTATATTTATGTTAAAAGGCTAGTTATAGTTCAATCGTTCTTCAAGAAATTAAATGCGATTAAATTTTGTACCGAGGTAATAATAAATTCGGTTTATCGATTGCCCTCTTTGAAATGTAATTGAGAACCATTTAGATTATTGGCATAAAATATTGAGATACTTTTGACGAAGAAGTGTCTAAACAAATGGGTGAAACCTACTAAGGAAAATGGATATGACAGCACAAATTACTCAATGGCTAGCACGAGACCCTGATCCTAAAACCCGTGAAGAGCTTCAGCACCTAATCGATACAAATAACAAACAAGAACTTTCTGATCGATTTAGTGCCCGCCTAGCTTTTGGTACAGCAGGTCTACGAGGCAAAGTCGGCACAGGTCCAAATCGTATGAACCGTTTGGTGATTCAAGAAACGGCAACGGGTCTCGGTCACTACCTCATTGAACAAGTGAAAGACGCATCGTCTCGCGGCGTTGTTATTGGTTACGATGGTCGCCCAGACTCTAAACAGTTCGCACACGATACAGCTTCTGTCCTGACTGCTTTGGGCATCAAGGTTTATCTCACCTATAAAGTAGCGGCAACACCCATTGTTGCTTTTGGTGTTCGTGAGTTAAATGCTGCAGCCGCTGTCGTTGTTACCGCAAGTCATAACCCACCGGAGTACAACGGCTTTAAAGTGTACTGGGAAAATGGCGCGCAGATTATTCCTCCGCACGATTCTGGTATTGCTGCGAAAATCGATGAAGCGACAACCAAGCCGCTTTCTCTTGTGTCACTAGACGATGCCAAACAAAAAGGGTTGTTAGTTTGGCTTGAAGACGAGTACTACCAAACGTACCGCAAGACAATGAACGACAATACCCTGCTAACGCCGGACGGCAACACAGATATCTCGATTGTTTACACGGCAATGCACGGTGTCGGTGCAGAGATGGCAGAAACGTTACTGGCTGATGCCGGATTCAAGAAAGTAGCAAGTGTTCCCGAGCAGCACGAACCAGACGGCATGTTCCCTACCGTAAACTTCCCGAACCCTGAAGAAGCAGGTGCAATGGACATGGTGATGGCACTAGGTAAATCAGTAAATGCCGACATCGCATGCGCGAACGATCCAGATGCAGACCGCTTTGCTGTAGCAGTCAAACGCCTAGATGGTGAATACCAAATGCTGACGGGCGACCAAGTGGGTTCATTGTTTGGTGATTACTTACTGCAAGCTCAACCAAACGCGCTTGTTGGTAATACCATTGTGTCTTCTCGCCTATTGAGCAGCATTGCTAAAGCACATGGCGCAGAATACTACCAAACATTAACTGGCTTTAAATGGCTAACCAACGTAGCAATGACACAAGAGACAGAAGCGAATCCGTTCTTGTTTGCTTACGAGGAAGCTCTTGGTTACACCGTAGGCAACAAGGTTTGGGATAAAGATGGCTTGTCAGCACTGGTCGCTTTCTCTCAATTGACAGGTAAGCTGAAAGCCCAAGGTAAAACACTCTGGGATAAACTAGAAGAGTTATACCGTCAGCATGGTTTCTACTTCAACGCACAACGTAGCATTGCGCTTGATCCTAAATCGCCACCTATTGGTGACAAGCTTCGCGCAAATCCACCGAAAACGATCGCCGGTAAACATATTGAAGTCATTGAGGATCTAAAGAGCTCACAGCGTTTGATGTCCGATGGCTCAACGGAAGTTATTAATCTGCCAGCCAGCGACGTTTTAATTTACCACCTAGAAGATAAGTCACGTGTGATTGTTCGTCCTTCTGGCACTGAGCCTAAGCTTAAATGTTACTACGAAGTGATTAGCGACTTCCCTGCAGAAATGAATTACGCGCAAGCTAACCAAGCAGCGGAAGCGAAAATGAATGCACTGATTGAAGCACATCAACAAAGCTTGTAATCTGGATTAGATTAAAATTATCGACTTTAAAACAACAAAAGCCAGCAAGTGCTGGCTTTTGTCAAAGAGTCTATGGTTGTTACATCACAAAACTACTGAGCATCCATACTGCAAGGATAACAAACACCAAGCCCATCAGTTTTCCTTGATACATGCGAAATTTATCATTCTCTAACAGGCCCTTACCTAGGGTTCCAGCAAGTCCGACCAGAAGCAAGTTAAACAATAAACCAAGCACATTCAACAATAGCCCCAGCGCTAGCATCTGCTCGCCCGACGAAGCAGTGATATTGCTCGATACAAATTGCGGCAGGAACATCACGAAGAATACCAACGCTTTTGGGTTCAGAAGATTGCTCATCAAAGCACGTTGGTAATACGTTGAAGCCATTTTGTTTTTCTGATCCAGCTCTGGGGCGGAAGAAACGTCTGCTCGTAGACAGTCCCAGCCCATTTTTAGTAAGTACGCGCCCCCCAACAGATGAAGCACTTTTAGCGCAATTGGACTCATCGCAATTAAAGTCGATACGCCCATTGCTGCCAATAACGTTAAGATCACGCCGGATGTTGCGTTGCCCAAACTCGCAAACAAACCGACTTTCTTGCCGTAACTCATACTAGAGCTAGCAATCAGCAACATGTCTGGTCCAGGTAATAAAAGAAGGGCAATAACAGCGGTCAAGTAAACAGGAAGTACAGCGAAATCGATCATAAAATGGTATGTAGTTTCTAAAACAGGCGGCGGATTTTATACCAATAAAGACATCACAACCAGACCAATCGTCTTAACTTACTCCGCTTTATATCGGAAATAGCAAGCGCTACAGTCTTAGCGCATTATTTCCCATACAATGCTGCTTTGATAAAAACAAAGAATCAATCGGTTATACAAAAAACTGATAAACTGATAACGATACAAAACTCATTCAATTTCGATATTAAACACGAAAGGAACATCAATCACATGAACAACATTCACCTCATTAAAGGTGACATTACCAAAGCCAAAGTCGACGCTATCGTCAATGCAGCAAACCCTAAGCTACTCGGTGGGGGCGGTGTGGACGGAGCAATCCATCGTGCTGCTGGCTCTGAATTACTTGCGGCCTGTTTTGCGATTGAACCAATAAATGGCAGACGCTGTGGATATGGTGATGCCAAAATCACCTGTGCAGGAAATCTCGAAGCTCGATTCGTGATTCATGCTGTAGGACCAATCTATTCGAAATTTGCAGAACCTGAAAAAGTGTTAGCGTCTGCGTATGAGCGCACTTTAGATCTCGCTATTGAGCATCAATGTAAAACCATCGCCCTACCTGCCATTTCCTGCGGCGTTTATGGTTATCCAGCAAGAGAAGCAGCAACAGTTGCATTATCGATGTGTTCTCAACCTGAATATAGTGAACTAGAGATGAGTTTCTATCTGTTCGATGAAGAGATGCTTCACATTTGGCAAGGAATTTTTGACAGCTTAGGGAATGAATAATGTCAGTTAGCCAAGAGTCAAAATCCTCGCTTTTTTTACAAGGCACCATCGCCATGATGCCATTGAGCATCGCTGTATTACCTTGGGGACTGCTTGCTGGCTCATTTGCTATCGATGCTGGCTTACACCCTTTGGAGGGCCAAGCACTTTCCGCCATTCTGTTTGCAGGCTCAGCACAGCTTGTTGCCATGGGTATGATTAAAGCAGGCGCAGGTTTGACAACCATGTTGCTAACGACCTTTTTCATCACCTCTCGACATTTTCTTTACAGTGTTTCGATGCGCAGTAAGATTTCGCCTTTACCATTAAAGTGGCGCCTTTCATTAGGTTTCTTACTCACCGATGAACTGTTTGCTATCGTCGGGCACCAATCTATTAAACAATTCGATCGATGGTATGCCCTTGGCGCCGGGTTGAGCTTTTATCTCTTTTGGAACTTCGCAACGCTTGCTGGCATCATTGCGGGCAGTTTGATACCAGAGTTGAATGAGCTTGGACTAGAGTTCGCCGTTGCTGCAACCTTTATTGCCATTGTGGTTCCAACAATTAAAAGCATACCTATTCTATCGAGTGTAGTTGTAGCGCTAATTAGCTCAGTAGTACTGAACTACTACCAAGTGGAAGGAAGCCTAATGTTCGCCAGTATCCTCGCCATGTTGACGGGCTATTTTGCGGAACTGTATACAACGAAAGCGGTAAACCTTGAGAATACACCAGAGGAGCGCCAATGATCTTTTTGTCTATCTTAGCCATGACAGCTTTGGTATTCACCAGCCGTTATCTATTCTTAGAACCGAAATTGCCGCTTAGGTTGGGGGTAAGAACTCAGAAAGTATTGAGCTACGCAAGCCCTGCGGTACTCACCGCCATTTGGGCTCCAATTGTGTTTATGCCAGAGGGTGAACTTAGCGTCACGTGGCAAAACCCATTTCTTTTAGCCGCCATATTAGCCGCTGCGATTGCTTATGTTAGTAAGAATGTCTTGCTGACTACAATTGTGAGTATGGTGGCATTTTTACTACTCAGAATTTGGTTGTAAAACCATCACTAAAATAATAACTAAGCCGCCAGCCATTCAATCTCTAATAAAGTGATGTCTCCGCACTTCAAACGCCCAAGGAAGACATCCCCTTGGTGCACTTCGCCTACGCCTTTTGGTGTCCCTGTCATCACAATATCGCCATCTTCTAACGTTGTATAACTCTTCAACTCATTGAGAATATTCATTGGTGGGTAAAGCATCTGTTTCACATGCCCTTTTTGAACATGAACACAATTAATCAAAAGCTCTAGGTGAAGATCATCAATATCGATGCCTTGAAGAGATTGGAAGCGACTGAATACCGCAGAGCCATCGAACGCCTTTGCACGCTCCCAAGGTAATCCTTTTTCTTTCAAGTTCGATTGCAAGCCACGTTTGGTTAGATCCAAACCGAGTCCAACCGCACTGTACTGACCGTTTTTGATAAGGAAACAAATTTCGGCTTCGTAATGCAAAGGCTCATGATGAAATGAGGTGAGCTTGGTTGAAACAGAAGTCGCCGGTTTATTGAACACCACCATCTGCTCTGGTATGGCATTATTAAGCTCTTGAATGTGCTCAACGTAGTTACGCCCGACACAAAGAACTTTACCGACTTTGATTTTCTTATCTTCAACCTGAATGACGCTCATTGCTCTTCCCTGCAAACAAAAGACGTCATTTTAATCTAAACCGTTGACGACACGACACTAGTTCATCCTCTCAGCAAGCAAAAATTAGATATCCACCCCGTTTTGAATGGGTGTTAAGAACTGAACAATCTCTGAGTGTAAATATGAAAAAAGCCAGCACGAGGCTGGCTTTGATAGTAACTAGGACAAATTACTATTATAGGTAGTAACGAGCACCAAGTGCCCATTTGCTGTCTGTGTCACGGTTATTCGAATCGTTTAGATCGAATTGGTAACCTGCGTAACCAACAAACTTAGAAGTGAAGTTGTATTCTGCTTGCAGAGCCATCTCTTCACGTGCAGTTTCAGTTGCGCTATTTGATGTAAGTTTGCCTTCTACTTTTTCGTAGTTAAGGCTTAGGTTTAGGCTGCTTGGCAGAGCGTAAGCAACTAGAGCTTCATATGTGTTACTTTCTGCTAGGCGTTTCTTATCATTGAAGTTCATGTATTCATTTGAACCATAAACTGCAGCAAGGTAAAGACCTTTACCGTAAGAACCGTAAGCCGCTGAAACTAGATGAGATTCAGCAGTCTCTTTCTTCGCGCCAACTTCTTTAAAATCACCTGTGTTGTATGTGTAACCAACTTTAGCGCCCATGATTGAGTAATTTAGAGCAAGTTGCATACGGTCATCATAAACGACACCTTTTTTTACAAGCTCTGCAGGGCCGTCTGCAATCCCGTCTTCGTTTTTATCTTCAAATACCCAAGATTCACTTGTTGTATCGTTAGTACCTTGCCAACCAAGACCAAAACCTAGCTTGCCTGCTTCACCAAGCTCGATAGCATTGCGGTAAGAAAGCATTTTTTCTGCACGACCTGTACCTAAGTTACCGTGGTCATCGTAGATGAAGTCGTTCGCAAACGCGATTGGCATATCAGCCACGCCAGCTACATCGTAGTATGGCGCCCACTGAGTACCACCGACTGCGCGGCCGTATACATCGTGAGTTAGGCCTAGGTAGCCAAGACGAGTAGTAAATGTATTCTCACCACCTTCTAGGTAGTTTAGTTGCCATTCACCACGAGCATCCGCTGTAAAGCCATTGCCAAGATCGTGAGTTGCGTTGATGTTGATACGTGGAGAGTTTGAACCCACATCTGTATCGCCTTGCTCAGAACCGTTTAGGTTGATAGATACGTGGCCACCAACAGAGAATGTTGTGCCTTCGTTATTGTATAGTTCTACTGCTACTGCTTGAGTACCAAAAGTAGCCGCTGCGATAGCCGCTGCTAGGAATTTCTTATTCATTATAAAGTCCATGTATTTATTCGTGTATACGTCAGTCTTATACAAAAGCGCCGCGGCACATATTTCGCGCCAATCTCAAGTCACTTCTGCTTAACAACTGCATGATACTTTATTTCAATAGTTCCCTACTGCGGAGTGAAAAAATCTAAATGAGATCAGCAACGCAAACGTTTTCACGCTAAATCCGTGCCACAAACCGGGACAAAAAACTAAAAACTGAAACATTTCATTACAACAAGCTCAGTAAATGAGCACCTTTTATTTAGAAATCAAATGTTAATCACATTAACATTGCCCAAAAATTACAATTCGTACATAAAAATATGTTCACAAACTTTTTTCACATAAATCCAATTTTCAGAGATGTAAAAAAATCTAAAATGAACGCAGATCGGCCTGCTAGTTCCTCTATAACAAACCCTAGCACCCAAAAAATGAAATAAAAGCGCAATAAAATCATAACTTAATAGAAATCTATCTTTCATTTTTCCCGTTTACCTTAAGCGTCATCAATACAGCGGGCAAGAAAGCCCATCGATAACAAATAGGGTAAATAAAAAATGAAAAAAGCAGCACTTTCTACTGCAATTCTTACAGCATTGGTATCAACGTCATCTTATGCGGCAACGGTTTATAAAGATGATGGAACAGAATTAAAGATTGGTGGTCGCGTCGAGTTTCGTGGCGACTTTATTGGCTCAGGTGGCGCAGAAATTGACGGCTCGATGGAAGATAAGTCTCGTGCACGTTTAAACCTTAAAGGTAAAACAGACATCGGAAACGGCCTATCTGCATTCGGTGTTTACGAAGCAGAACAAAGCACGGGTAAGAGCGAATTTAAAAACCGTTACATGTACGCGGGTGTTGGCTCTGAGGTCGGTGACTTCTCTGTTGGTCGTCAAGATATGGCTGCTGTGATCATTTCAGACATGACCGATATCACTGAGTTTTCTGGAGTTCAACAAGTCATTGATGCATCATCTGATAAACAAGACAGTGTTTTTGCTTACCGCGGTGAATTCGATGCATTGCAAGTTCAAGCCACTTACCAAGCAAATTCGGGCGATAGCCAAGACAAATATGGCATCTCTGGTCTTTATTCCCTGCCTATGGGATTGGATCTGGGCCTAGCTTATTCTGGTGGCGATGTTGATAAGAACAATTCTGAAGATCAAATCCTGGGTGGTGTTGCGTACTCATTTGATAGCCTTTACTTAGCTGGTACGTATTCGCAAGGTGCAATCAATGATTCCGTCGATTTCACTGCATACGAACTCGTTGCCAGCTACAAAGTAAATAAATTTACTATCGCAGGCCTCTACACTTATCAGGAAAACGACCCTAATGGTGCTGCAAAATTTGACGCTGTAGATGGCTTCGAACTCGTGGGTTACTACAAACTAAACAGTAACTTCCGAACCTATTTGTCTTACTACATGAACCAACTTGACGAAGATAAAAACGACGAGGGCATGATTATAGAAGGGGAAGATACTCTTCGTCTTGGTGTCCGCTACGATTTCTAAATCCATTGACAATCAATCCATGGCCAATACGTAGCGTATTGGCCTTTTTGTTTGGCGTAACATCCCGATGTCACCATGGGGATTCGTCACGCACAAAATTAACCCATCGCTCCCAACAATAGTGCAATTTAGTAGTCACCGTTTACCTTATTACTTGGCAACTTTATAAAAATCAATAGCTTATAAATTGGCATGTAAACTGCTATATGTTAGTAGCAAATGCATGGCAGCGTTTGTGCTTCTCGTTCTGTGTCCCACCTGGTAGACACATCCTTTTTAATTGGTATTGTCGCCTCCTGTCTGGGAGGCATTTTTTTATTGGCTACCTATAAAGAAGAACGTATGATTCCGGCCAATGTAAAATTACGGACATGTCCAATTGAATCATCATCCTATTCAAGGTGCATCTTGGATGCTTACCGCGGGACTCGCATTCGCCATAGTGAATAACTTTGCCCAAATCGCGAGCATCCATTTTGGCATCCCATCAACGACGTTTGCGTTATTCCAATATGCGATCGCATTGTTTGCCATCTTACCGTATCTCAGAACGTTAGGGATTCGAAAGTCATTAAAAACGCAGCACTTTGGTTGGCACCTATTCCGGATTTTCCTGTCGGTTATCGGTATTCAACTTTGGCTATGGGCTTTGGCGTACCCAGTGCCAATTTGGCAAGGCATTGCTTTGCTCATGACCTCCCCACTTTTTGCAACCATCGGTTCAGGCTTACTATTAAAAGAAAACGTGGGCAAAGCACGCTGGGTTGCGACTCTAACTGGCTTTGTTGGTGCCATGATCATCTTAGAGCCATGGTCAGACACTTTTACTTGGGCGACATTATTACCAGTTGGTGCTGCTTTTTTCTGGGCCGCCTATTCGCTGATGGTAAAAAAAATGTCGGTGAACGATCCTCCCTCAACGATGGTCGTGTATCTGCTGCTGCTTATCACCCCGTTTAATATTGTACTGGCACTGCCAACTTTCTCTATGCCAAGCGATTGGAACGTGTGGGCGATTCTCCTTTTAGCCGGCGCACTGACAGCGCTCGCACAATGGGCGATCGTAAAAGCCTATGCGGTGGCTGATGCATCATTTGTCCAACCATTTGATCATGCCAAACTACCATTAAATGTCTTTGCTGGTTGGTTAGTCTTTGGGTGGGTTCCACCAGGCCGACTCTGGTTGGGTGCGGCAATCATTATTGCTTCGATTGCATTTATTACGCACTGGGAAGCAAAAAAGAAAAAATAACTTGAAAGAAATCTATTCGTTTTAAGTTCTATATTTTCAAGGAAGAAGATGAGGATCACCTTATGGCGCAGCCAATCAAAATTACACTATATCGCTGGGCAGGCAGTTGGGGGCCGTTCAAAGTCAACATCCCGTGTGGCGAATGTACGCTCACAAAAGATATTTTAACGGATACCTTTGAGAATGAATTGGCCGATGTGCCTGTCGAATTGGAAGTAAAAGATTGGCTATCACATTGGTGGGAGCCTCTTAAGCTTGGTGCTTGGCACGCTCCTATTCTTGTGGTCGAGGGGAAAGTCATCAGCCAAGGGGAAGCGCTAAACCGAGGTTTATTGGTACAATCTGTGATTGCTCAATGGGCGAATAGAGATCAACTCAAGGGTAATATCGTGTATGGCAAAGCCACCTGCCCCTATTGTGTGAAAGCGAAAAGCTTGTTGGATAAAACCGGAATAGAGTACCAATATCATGATGTCGTTAAAGAGAGTGCAGCGCTTTATCGAATGATACCAGAAGTAAAAGCAATTATTGGAGAAAAGACGCCAGTAACCGTGCCTCAGATTTGGTTGGAAGGTAAATACATTGGCGGTGCTGACAACTTAGAAAAGTGGTTAGAAGAACAAGGGCTCGACAAAGTCCCTGATAATGTCCTAACGATCCCAAACCAATCGGCGTAGTTGATAGACAACTGATTTAAGTACCCGAATTGAGATTAAATAGCAAAAAGCCCTGATTTTTAATGTCAGGGCTTTTCGTATTAATTCGCTAATTTTTTCACAATTCGCGCAAACAAAGAAGGTTTCTTTTTCTTAGTTTTACCGTAAAGCGCTTTGTGCATGGCTTCTTTACCGATCATTTGACCGATGTAAATACCACCTAGTTCGTAACCCATGATCTTCTCCTAAGAAGTCGTTAACTGGTAATGTAGTAATTTTACACCACAACAGACCAATAACAAGACACAGATCACAAATTTAATGTAATTTAATTACAAAAATATTTTATCTTGGCGAATAATGTTGATGATTAACGTTTAGGCTGTTGGTATGTCTTACCTGCAGCTTGGTAGGTGTCTTTCTGTTTGATTTCAAAGAATGTCTCGAAGAACCAAGCCGCAAATTTGATCAAATGATCGCCTTCGTTCATCACATGCTCAACGAACTCTTGCTCTTCGCCTGATTCATCTTGATGCACAGTGATGTGGTAAATACGCTTTTCACCATCAACTTCAGCGAGACCAAATTGACCTGTAAGCGATTCCGCAGCTTGTGCTACCTCTTCTTCTTCTGATGCTTTTAGAAGTTCAAGAGCCTTTGGTAGATTTTCTTGCTGGCCAATTTCTTTAAGTAGTGCTTCAAATTCGTTTTGTTGCATGATTTCACCTAACGATTAACGGATGTTACCTATTTCATACTTCACATGTACGTAAATAAGTGTCCATGTCAGTATAAGAGATAGCGTAATTGGGTGCGCATTTTAGAAAGGAGAGCCCCTCCTTTGCAAGCAGATTCAACCCCTACCATATATTTATTCTGATTGCGCTGCTCTCATAACAGAATGGTAGCTCACGGCAAGTTAAGAACAAAAAAAGACCAAACATAGTTTGGTCTTAATACTTTTATTGCTGGAGGTATTTCACCTCGTTTTTATAGCACTGCTTTTTCTTGTTCTTTAAGTAAATGGTCCATTTCATCACGCTTAGCAACAAAGCTGGACATTTCTTTCTTAGGAACTGAGCTCGCCATTGGAATATTCGCACGCATAGCATTCACCGGACGGCCATATTCGATCAACTCATAATGAAGGTGAGGGCCGGTCACTCGACCAGTTTTCCCTGACAAACCAATACGCTGTCCACGGGAAACTTTCTGACCTTTCTTCACTAAAATCTTACTCAGATGAAGGTAACGTGTTTTGTATTTATTACCGTGCTCGATAACAACGTAGTTCCCTGCGTATGGGTGTTTACGCGTCATGATCACCGTACCATCCCCCGTTGCTTCAACTGGTGTACCGACCGGAACAGCCCAGTCAGTGCCATTATGCGGTGCTACTCGGCCCGTCACTGGATGAAGACGTTTTGGGTTGAAGTTAGAACTTATACGCCAACCTTTGCTTACAGGATAACGCTGGAACGCACGTTGAAGACTTTCCCCTTTAGCGTTGTAAAACTGCCCATCGCTATGAAGATAAGCGGTAATTTCACGACCTCGGTTATAAATCTTAATCGCTTCAATTTCGTTCTTACCGGTTTCCACCCCATCAATTGATTGAGCACGACGAACGACTTCAAATCGATCGCCCGCACGTAGATCTTTGGCAAAGTTAACCTGCTCTTTCAATAAATTGACCACTTGACTGATTTCCGCACTCGTCAAACCTAAGCGGTAGGCTGACGATGAAAAGCTGCCATGCACAACGCCAACTAACGGCTCTTGATGCCAAACACCAGGAATTGAGATATCAGAGTAATCATAGCTACCATCACTATTGCGTTGGTACACGACTTTATCGGCAATGGAAAACTGCAGTTCCATTTTATCCAGCTCACCGGTTGATTCGTCACGCCAAAAGCGCAAGGTGTTGCCTGGTTTTAATGTATCTAAAGCGAGAAAGTTCAAATCCGTTTCCATCACCTTCATCAATGAGCTGTAACCAAAGCCCAATTGACTGAAAATGGTACTCAAGTTATCACCGGCTTGGATTTGATATTCAAAATTTGGGGGCGAAACGACATCGGTCATTTTCGCATCGAGGATTTTTTCAACAACCTGCGACTCAGGCAGGTTAAGAGCGATCGTTTTCGTTAATGAAGACTCTTGAAGAGAGTGAGAAATACCAATCGCTACTAAAACGGGCAAGGAGTACAACAGCAGTGCTTTACGACTCGTCAGGTTCGGCAACCGTTTTGCTGTAATTTCATTTGTAGACACGGGAATTACTATCTCCTTTTTTGTAAGGTTGATAGCTTATTCATTCCAAAATAAGAAATCACTAGAAAATTGTGCGATCTAGCGCAGAAAATACCGATTTTTTACATAA
This sequence comes from Vibrio alfacsensis, assembly GCF_019670485.1. Lineage (NCBI taxonomy): Bacteria > Pseudomonadati > Pseudomonadota > Gammaproteobacteria > Vibrionales > Vibrionaceae > Vibrio > Vibrio alfacsensis. The sequence goes on along the minus strand of NZ_AP024166.1, from coordinate 356,045 downwards.
GCCGAAAAAATTCAATTACTGTTGCATAAGAAGATCGTTATCTATGCGCTTTATCTCTACTGTCATCAATTGATTTGGTTGTTCTGCCATCGCTTGATTTTCACCATGTTGAAGATATGAAAGTGAAATTTTCGTATCATTCTCCCACTCTAATGAAGCCATCTTAATTCGATCTCCAAGGAAAACACTATTAAGAAGAACAACGCGACTTGGCACTGAGTCAAATTTAAACAAACCTAAGTAATAAAACGCACCCGAGCCTTGCGTGGTAACAATCAAAGGTGCCACAACCCAAGGCGTATCACCTATTTTTCGCTGCGCAATAAATGCTGTAGGAACGAGAACCTCTCCTCTTGTCGCCCCTGAATCGTATTGTCCTTTAAGGAACCCATGTTCCTTATCCCACTCATCAAGAAAAGTCACCGCGCTTTGTTCCGGAACTTGAACTGTCCATGGATTTCGCGACTGAATCCCCAAGACTTGGGATACAATTGCATTGGATTGAGCTTGAGGTTGCGGAAACTTAGCCATGATTTCATCATCAGATAGGCTAAAGCGGTAGATTCCCGCGATAATTACCACCGCTAACAATACGATTGGAATAAGAAGAATAAGTGGAATGGGTAGAATTTTCTTACGAGCCATGAAGACTTCCTTGCGTTCCTGTTCTCTTAATTAGGGCCGAGTATATACTAACTTACGCACAAAGACCGCAACCCGATGAGCGGCACGTTAATTCAAGTGTTTCAAAATTAAACTAAACTGTATTTATATGCGATATGCCAGAACGTGAGTAACCAAAATAGGTAATAACAATGACAAAAATCACCCACACATGCGATTGTGTCTGTGGCTTGGTTCAAATACGTTGTACAGCAGAACCCATTAACACTTCGATCTGCCATTGTTTTGATTGCCAAAAACGTACCGGAAGCGTATTTGGTGTTCAAGCACGGTTTCACAAAGAGCGGGTTATCTTAGATGGCGACGTCATTCGCTATTCTCGTATCAGTAATACTGGTAATCAAGTTCAATACGAGTTCTGCCCTGCGTGCGGCACGACCATGCGACTAGTGCTTTATGATTTCCCTGAAGACGTTGTGATTCCAATGGGTTTGTTTCATGGTCAGGAATTCCCTGAGCCGACTATCTCAATCTATGAATCCAAAAAACATGGTTGGATGAGTTTCGACTGCACAATGAAACACATCAGATAAAACAGCAACAAATCACCAAAACAATGACTAAGGTGTTCTGATAAAACGACGTCCTAACTTAATTTATTTGAATACGCTCAACAAAAGTTGGGGTTTTATTGAGAATGATCAACCGAGTATCATGCGAAACCCTTTCGTTATGCGTAGTAAGCGCTATAATCTGCTCCTAACATTTGGTGAGGTTTTATTGTGATTTCCAGACTTCCTCGTTGGGTGGAATATGGCGCGTTTATGCTTGCTCTATTGGCAGGTTGCGTCAATGCCGTGGGGCTCCTCGGCTTTCAACATCAAGCGATAACGCATCTTTCCGGAACCGTGACTCAGCTAGGGAACAGCTTACTAAGCGGTGTGGATTCAACCATCCACCTGCTCTTTATTGTATTCAGCTTTTTGATAGGCTCCGCATTCAGTGGTTTCTTTATTGAAAGTAGTGCTTTAAAGCTTGGACGTCGATACGGTGTCGCGCTCTGTATTGAGGGCAGCTTATTACTATTAAGCCTTGGCTTTTTAGTACAAGGTAATGTTTACGGACAATACCTCGCGTCCGCGGCTTGTGGACTGCAAAATGCCATGATCACCACATTTAGTGGGGCGGTTGTTCGTACCACTCATATGACTGGTATTATCACTGACTTAGGAATCATGATTGGTGAAAGTTTACGTGGCCGACAATTCGACCGTCGTAAAGCCAAACTCTTTGTATTTATCTTCCTAGGATTCTTACTCGGCGGTACCGCTGGAGCAGCACTCTTTAACGTTTACGAACTCTATGCTTTAGCTTTTCCAGCGATTTTGGCATTCATTATTGCCTTTGCCTACTGGGGCTACCTCTTCTTGCTGAGCCGAATCCATTCTGCTTAACCACAAATTTATGGCTTAGGTGTGCTCGCTTAAGCCATTTTTGTTTCAAATGATATGAATCATATCGTCAATATCCTGAGATAAACATCACATTTATTTAGCTTTTTATTACCCTAATCACACGGTTCCTTCCCGTACTCTGCATAGCGCGCTCAAGGTGCTACAATTTCCTAACACGAACAACATATTCATATACAAGACTCTGCATTTGATTTATTTACCCAAAAAATCGGCTGAATAACTAGATGTATTTAATGAATAGTATTGCAATAGATGCAGTTTGAGGGTAACCTCCGCTCACTGTGATTAAATACGGATGTTTAGTGAATATTTATGTCGTGGGATATGACAAATATTGACTAGTAGTAACACGAGACAATTATGCAAAACAACACCAATACTGCTGAGGCACCTAAGGGCAATTTTTGGATGTTCTTCATCCCATCCCTTATTGGTCTTCTACTTTTCATGGCACCTATCTCTTATGATGGTGACTTAACGATTCCGGTTGCTGTAATGGCAAAGGTTATTCCTGCGCTTCTTGGCGACGCGTTGATAACTGTCGTTACCGCTATTGTCGCTTTCATGGCCGGCGCCTCTCTTCTTTGTAAAATTTTCAAGCCAGCAGCGATTTTACGTAATGGATTCTTAAACAGTCTCTTCAATCCATCACCACTGTGGTTGGCTGTACGTCTTTTTGGTGGCGCGGCCGTTTTGATGACGTTCTTCCAAGTCGGCCCACAGGCGATTTGGGAAGAGAACACCGGAGGTCTTGTTTTAACAGGCCTACTGCCAACTCTATTTGCAGTATTCATTTTTGCAGGTTTGTTACTGCCACTGTTACTTAACTTCGGTTTGCTAGAGCTATTTGGTGCTCTACTAAGTAAAGTAATGCGCCCTGTGTTTAATCTACCTGGCCGTAGTGCTATTGATTGTATGGCATCTTGGTTGGGTGATGGCAGTGTTGGTATCTTGCTAACCAGCAAGCAATACGAAAACAATTTTTACACCCAACGCGAAGCAGCCGTTGTCGGTACGACATTCTCTGCGGTATCTATTACGTTTAGCCTTGTTATTATTGCTCAAGTTCAACTCGAACACTTATTTTTGCCTTTTTACGGCGCGATTTGTTTAGCCGGCCTTGTTGCTGCAATCATCATTCCTCGCCTACCACCATTGAGTCTTAAGAAAGATCAATACATGGATGGCAGCAAGCCTAAGAAAGATGCCGATGCAGTACCGGCTGGCCACACCACATTCTCATGGGGTATGGATCTTGCGTTAAAGCGTGCAGGTCAAGTGAAGTCTGTTCAGTCTGTATTTAAAGAAGGCATACACAACGCGATCGACATGGTATTCGGTGTTTTACCTGTTGTTATGGGCCTAGGTACGATGGCATTAATGATTGCGGAGTACACGTCAGTATTTGAAATCCTAGGTAAACCATTTATCCCTTACCTAGAGCTTCTTAATATTCCAGAAGCTGCTGCGGCTTCTCAAACGATCGTTGTCGGTTTTGCAGATATGTTCATTCCTGCTATTTTGGCAGCGTCTATCGATAATGAAATGACGCGCTTCGTGATTGCAGCAATGTCTGTAACCCAGCTGATTTACATGTCTGAAGTTGGCGCTCTTCTGTTAGGCAGTAAGATCCCCGTAAACATCGTAGAACTGTTTGTGATCTTCATTTTACGAACACTAATTACGCTTCCAGTCATTGCGGGTGTCGCTCACCTCATTTTTTAAATGATTGGTTACTTGAGAAAGGCTCCGCTATGTCGGAGCCTTTTTTATGCATTCAAGATAGAAATCCCCGGCAAGCTCTATAATATTAAATAAACTTTATAAAACACTGTCGATTTTGATAAATAAATCGCATTTTATCGACATAAGATACCTCTATAGAACAAGCTATAATAATTCCAAACTAGCCTTTTTACCCAATTAACTGGCATGACCACCAATTATGACCAAAATCACAATTCTAATAACTTATCGCTAATTTATACGATTTTCATATAAAAACCGACTAAAGCAGCTTTAAGTTTTACTAAAAGAGGTCGATAACAGAATAATATATATCACTGCGCAAATACCTACCAAAAAGAGTGACGGTAGTGATAAATCATTAGGAAGTTAAGAGAAAAATATGAAATTTAGACATAAGGTTGTTGCTGCCTCTTCAACTTTGCTGCTTGCGACAGTATCACTTCTTTCCGTACAGCAAGTCATGACAATCCGAACTCAGATTCAAGATCACATTGATACAAGTGTGAACGAAATATTGTTCAGCGTTGGCAATACTGTTGATTCTGACATGGATGCAAAAAGAGACTTAGCTCAATCTATAACAGAAGTCATTGAGATTGATTCAAACAATAAAAATTTCGTGCAAGACATCATTGAGAAGCCAACACTAAAATCTAGCTTTATCACCATTGCCTTTGGTTACGAAAATAATGGTGGAATCATAGAGAACGACGACGCTTGGGTCGCGGATTCAAGCTTCGATCCTCGCCAACGCCCTTGGTATATCAACGCGAAAGAAGAGAGTGACTTAGTCATTACTAAACCGTATGTCGATATCTCAACAAAGAAAGTCATCATCTCTATTGGGGTTCCTGTCCAAGACAACGGAAAGTTTATTGGCGCAATGTCTTACGACATGGATCTCACCGAGCTTTCGAAATCAGTTAACCAAGTCAACCTTTTTGATGCTGGCTATCTATTCTTAGTCACAGCAGATGGGACGACCATCGCCCACCCGAATAGTAAATTTAATGGTGAAAAGTTCTCTCGTTACCTGCCTAACGTTAATCTTCAAGACGGTATGCAGAACATCGAAATGAACGGCGACAAATATATGGTTAGCCTTACCCATATTCCAAGCGAAAACTGGTATTTGGGCGCTGTTGTTGATGAAACTACTGCATACTCTGCGGTAACAACACTTCGCAATAACGCAATTATCTATTCGCTCATCGCGGTATTTGCGTCACTGATTGCTCTGACTATTCTAATTCGCCATCTACTTCGTCCACTCGATGAACTCAACAATGCGATTCAAGGCGTTGCTACAGGGAGTGGCGATCTTACACAGCGTTTGAACACCAATACCGATCAAGAGTTTTCAGATCTGGCGAAAGGTTTTAATACCTTTATGGAAAATCTACAAAACCAGATGATTGAATCGAAACGAATCTCACATCAAATTCTGGCTGGTACACAAGTCACCGCAGAGGGCGCAAAAGACTCGGCTATTGCTATTCAAAACCAGCTTCAAGAGCTTGAACAACTTGCGACCGCGATGCATGAGATGTCCGTAACCGCGACGGATGTTGCAAACAATGCTCAAGGAGCAGCAAGTGCAGCAAAAGAAGCCGATGATGCAACGATTCAAGGCTCTTCTATCGTGGGCGAATCGACTGACACGATTAATTTGCTCGCGAACAGCATCGACCAAGCGGTAGAAGAAGTACAAGGGTTAGAATCAGCAACAGCGAACATTGAAAGCATATTAAAAGTCATCAATGATATTGCAGACCAGACCAACTTACTTGCGTTAAATGCTGCTATCGAAGCGGCTCGTGCTGGTGAATCTGGCCGTGGCTTTGCCGTGGTAGCGGATGAAGTACGCACGCTTGCTCAGAGAACTCAACAATCGACCACAGAGATCCGCAGTATGATTGAGCAACTTCAATCCGGCGCATCCTCTGTGGCAAATGCAATGGTACAAAGCAAAGGAAATGCTGTGCACGCTGTGGAGAAAGCTGAACTTGCAAATAACGCTCTATTACGTATTCGTGATGCTATTCAGCACATTTCAGATATGAACCTACAGATTGCTTCTGCGGCGGAAGAGCAGAGCTTGGTTGCAGAAGAGATCAACAACAATACAGTTAACATCAAAGACCTATCAACTCGAGTTGCAGACTCCGCAAATCTCACTAACGAAGCGATGCAATCTCAATACAACGATGTTAGTCAGCAAGAAGAGATTCTGAACCGATTTAAAGTTTAAACTGTTACATTAAATCCACCAGATACAACGCAGCGAGCCTTAATGCTCGCTGTGTTTGTTTTCAGGCTTCTAAGCTATGTCTGGCATGCATACCATCAATCGCTGCGCAGCAATCCCAGCTGCACTTGACTAAATCACCTCAACTCGGGATAACCTAAGCCATTCAGCAATATAGGCTTTCTTATCCTGAGTTAAAGTTAAATAAAAAGCCGCTGATCCATACCGATCAGCGGCTTACTCATAAATGAATCAGATATCTGGTCCAAGTCTTAGTAAATAAATGACCCACTATTTAACAAACAAGGTTGATCACATATTTATTGGAATTGCTTTAATTACATGGCTTGAGCGAACAGTAAGAAACAACCGAAAAGGAAGATCACGCTCATTCCTATCATACCGCCACCCGCTTCATATACTTCATCATTTTCAGCAGGAGCGCGACGTACTTTCATTGTCATCGATAGTGGAACAAACACCGCGAGGAACACTAAAATGATGCCCGCATAACTCAGGATTGCGAGGAAATGCTCTGGTGCAAAAACGGCACCAAGTAAAGGCAAAATGAAGGTCGTTACGAATACTACTGGCTTGCTGGCTTTCAGCAAGTCCGCATTTTGGTCGTAAAGTGCCATGGCCACTCCTAAGAAAGAAGTTAGCAGGGCTAAACCGGTAAACATTGAAAGAATAAATTCTAAGCCGCTGTACTGCTGACCAAGAACCGAAATAAGCTCAGATACATTTGAATATTGAACAAGCTCATGAGGTGGCAAGTTACCCACAACCGCAAACAACCATAGCAAGTAACAGATCAGTGGGATAGTTGAGCCTACAATGATCATATTACGTAATTGCGTTTTGCTCGCGTCTTTGTTGTACGTTACCAAAGATGGGATAACAACCATAAAACCGAAACTGGTAAACAATACTGAACTCGTGCTGATCAACGCCATCTTATCGGCGTTCACCACTTCACTTAACCCTGAAAATGAAACATTAGGAGCAAGCGAGATCAACGTCAATACAAGCGCTAGGATCATACCAATAAACAAAACGCGGTTAAGTTTATCTACAACACCCGTGCCGGCGGAAACAATCAGACCAACAAGCACAGTAAAACCAACTTGGCTAGAAATCGTTGATAGAGGGATGCCCATCGAAGCCGTGACTTTTTGAACAAGATCACCAGCACCAATGATATACGCCATGAGAAGGCAGACGAGTAGCGCATAAAGCAAACCATTGGTGACAAATTGACCACCTTTGCCCAGTGTTTCACGAGCAATAGCATTCATGCTCACTCCACCACCCACTTTACAGCTTGCTTCCAATAAAATGAGCGCGGCATAGGTGGTACCAGCCCAAATGAAAAGCATAAGAAGCGTGCCCCAAAGGAGGCCAAATTGTGCAAGCACCATCGGTATTGCAAGCATACCTGCGCCAAGTGCCGTCCCCGCAACAATGAGAGAACTGCCGATAAGTTTTGTATTCACGGTTAATACCTCTAAATTTAATCCGTTTGGTTAAGACGAACCACGCACTTTGGTTCTCAGTACGTTCCATAGCAATCACCCCCTCATGCACACCCAAATTTAGGGTGCAAAAAGCCAAGCCTAATATTGATGGTTAGTCAATTTCGGCGAAGAAACTTAATAGGGAATCATTTCCGCGTAGAGTGTCGGTAAACTGAATTCTTTATTTTGGGTTCGAAGCAAAATCAGTGTATTCGCAAGTGGCCTACCAGCAATCTGCCGTATGGATTTGGTTCGTGGATGATTGTAAGGCATAAGCAGGACAATTGAAAAGCAAAAGCGTTATCAATATTCGGACATACTCGCTTATGACTGTAAAAGTTAGATGGAACAGCACAATTTTGAAAGTTGACCAAACAGCGTGAAGCTCATTTCATTCTAGAATGGGCGTTGCATTTCCTATGGCATATCGATGCAAGGCAAGGAAAAATCTAGGGTGTACATTATAATTTACAGTCTATCGTAAAGCATTAAAAACCCTCATCATGGCCTAGCTGACTCAATATCGTTATTATTCCACCCGTAATCGACAAGTTTCGGTTCAATACCTCTACACACTGATTTACGGTTCGAAAACATAGGTAAATGAGTGTTCCAGATGCTGGGATTGGTTCCCCAGCATTTGTATCTTACGTGTGACTCCCCAAGTTCTATTTCTGAAACATCAAATCTGGTATTCCAACATCTATTTAGCGCTATTAAACCCTGATATCTCTCTATCTAACTGGTCAATAATGTACGTCAATTCAGCCATGCCCATATCTGCAATGTGTTTTTCTGTTTCACTCATTGCTTTGTAAGCTCGGTTTAATTCATATCCATCAAGTTCACTTTGATGCAAATAAATCTCTTTGTACTCCATAAGACGCTTTTGAGACTCTCGAATCAACCCGCTAGTTTGTGCTCCTGTTTCGCTTGCACTGCAACTTATCTCATTGAGCAGTTGACCTAAAATGGTTTGCATTTTGCGAATGCTAATGACATCCCGAATTGACTTATAGAACTGGTATTTTTCCATCTTGAGAAACTAACTGATATTTCGCCACTTTTTTTGGAATCACATTCTCATCCCAATCCAATTTTTGGTAAATACAGGGTGGCTAAACTGGTCCGTATATTGCTCTCTTTAGGACAAAACTGTCCAAACTGGGGGTAAGATGAGAATTGATCCAGTCATTGAAGTGCTAATCACAAGACGAAAAATGAAAGGTATTTCACGCGAACAAATGGCCAAAATTGCAGGCATGAGTGAAAAGACTTACCAGAGAATTGAGCGAGGGGAATCGGACCTCAAGCTGTCTCAATATCGTTCAATACTGCGAGCACTTAATCTCACGGATATTGATGTTGCGCTGGATACCAGAGGTATCAGTAAAACGACGGCAGAAGATGTTACGTCTGCTGCACGTCTACTATCACCCGAAGCACAAGCTATGTTGGCCCAACTGATACTCCTAGTTTGCGACAAAAGATAAAAACAACAAAAGCCCCGAAACTTAGATTTAACTCCGTCTGACTATCATTAATCTGCGGACCAAACAGCTCGAATATCTGGCCATCCCCAATTGGTTAGAGCGACATCTTCTAATACGCCTTGAAAGCGTAATGTCTGAGTATGATGAAACATAGGCGCTATCCAATACTCACTCACAAGTGTCGCGGAAACTGGATCTAATGCATCGAGGTAGTCCTTTAACGGCGTATCTCCGCGTAACGCTTCTAAGCGGCTATTCAGCCAAGCGGCATTCTCTGCCCCTAATGTATGATGTAATACACTGTTGCTATAAAAATTGTAAAAGGCGGATGCATGGCGGTTATCATCAAGATTGATATTAGTGACGACCATTGTTTCTTCTAACGTCCCATTTCGCGCTTTATCATTCAGTTCTCGATAAGAGTACATCACGATTTCGACCTTACAGCCTACTCTTTCTAGGCAATGAGCGATAGCTCGAGCACAACGCAGTAAAGCCGTATAGTTATAACCTGCAATGGTAACGATTTTGGGTAGCTTTATTTCTTTACCAAAAGGACGAAGTACTGGTTGCCATGTGGGTAATAAATTGTAGGCAGGTATACTACCAAAAACAATTTTTTGCTCATGCATAACCTCGATGAGGCACTTTGGTTGAATTAACTCTGCGATATAACGGCGCTGAGCATCTGATAGAGAATGCTTGGCGTGATGATTGAATAAAGCAAATAAACACCCATCTTCGATGCGAGTATGCTGAGTTTGCGGTTCTACACTCCCTTGCTCATCCTCTGCAGACATAAAATGTCCACACATACTGCGGGAGAGCTCATCATTAGTTCGTTCAAGCTGCTTCTGATGTGGTTTGGCTGCAAGAGATGGATTTTCCATTTTTTCATCATCTACAATCCAAATTGTCACAAAATCCGTTAAGACTCGACACGAATAATAACCGTCAAACGCTTGCAGCTTTAATCGGTGTTCGCTATGTTCCAGCACGGTAAATGGACCACTGCCAACAACCAAATTATGATGAGAACCATTCACTTGACTCACGGGTTGAATACCGTATTTCACCCCAGAAATAAGACCAGCAAAACCTAAATCCGGCTGATTCAGGGTAAATACGACTTTCAGAGGTGTTGGCGCACTTATGTTTGCAACGTGAGACAATTCTTTCTGGTAATAATCCAGTGAGCTCAATTTTGCAAACAAACTAACAACAGTATCCGCGTCAATGGCCATGCCATTATGGAATGTAAGCCCTGGTCGAAGATAGAATGTCCACTCATAGTTTTCAGCATTGTAACGCCAATGGTGAGCCAACTCTGGCTTGATTACGCCATGGCTATCACTCGATACTAAACAACAATAGATTTGGCGAAGCAAAAAGCGTTCACTACTGCGTTGCAATTGATGTGGAACAATACGCTCGAACACACGTTTATAAGTAAGCTGTATGTTAAGGCGCCCCTCTTGAACAGATGCTCCCGATGTACTTTTCAGTAGTCGTCCGAAAGCCAATTCATCTTCATCGAGAATGGTCAGTGCTTTCTCATACTTACCCGATTTAATCCGCTCTAAAGCAAGGCTTTCTTTCAAAGCGGTACTATCAACATTCAGTAATAATAGTGACCGTTGATTTCTTCCTGCCTTGGGTTGCCAACTTAGCCAACCTTGATCTTGAATCTGCGATAAAAGGCTTCGTGCATGACGAGGGGAAGTAAACAGTAAGTCTGAGACTTCCTGTAACGTGGTTTTTATTTCACTACCAATACCCAATGGTGCGAGTCGTTGATAATAACGGAATAAATTGAGATCAGACATCAAGCCCCCACAGACAGCTGTTATCTGTTTATTCTACGCAACTTAAGGCGAAGAAAATAAGAAAACTTACCGTCAATTTGTTCCTCTTTTTGCTTTAGCACACCAAAAATCAGCGATTTTGCCTACTTTTAGAGCCTTATCAGGAATAGAGTGCAAAAATCTGCTCTCTTTTTTATCTCCTCTTTTCTTCACATACTGACCCTATTAACGACAACCGAAGTCACGATTTGGTTAACGACGAGTGACGTTTTAACTTTAAACGAACCTTAAGCAGAACTTAGCTCCTGATACCACACCCCCACTTCGTTGTATCTTTAAGTTCTGCTTTCCTCTTGTCACTGCTGCTTTTTTGCCATTCATTATCTAGGTTACCGAAAGTATGCTGACGGTCATTGCCGCGCTTTGATATTTCTACTCAAATATGCCACGACATTTATCAATAAAAATCATACTTAATCTTCAATTGATAAATGACTGAATCGAATTTTTTATGGTCTCAAATGGCCCTATCCTTTATTGTAATAAGCCAAATAAAGGATTTATGCTGAACGAGGGCATCATGAAAGAAATAATCAGCACAGTTGAACGAAAAGCATTATTGCTCGGTATTGCTGCAAATCTCATCATGGCGTTCTCAGGATGGGCGGTTTACTACTTATCCGGATCGGAGGCGTTATTACTTGATGGTAATATGTCATTCATTCTTTTCATTTCAAGTCTAGTCGCTTTGAAAATCGCGAAAATTAAATCAACTCGAAGTGACGATTTCCCTTTTGGCCTATATGTCACTGAAGCACTCTATTCTTTTATGAAAGGATTACTATTACTAGGTGTTGTTATCTCCGCAATCGTTAGTAATAGTTCAAAAATTTTGAGTTATCTTAGCGGCGACACAATAGAAGCGATAAAAACAGGTACCATTATTTATTATGCCGTTGCTATGGTTTCAATTTGTTGGGGGTTATCGCTTTATTATTATCGGAGCAATAAGAAGATCAATCATGCAAGCTCAATGTTAAGCGTTGATCAAAAGTCTTCTTTTATTGATGGTATATTGTCTGCGTCAACTGGCGCCGCGTTAGTACTTATTGGCTATGTAGACCCGAATTCTTCTTGGAAGTTTTTGCTTTATATTGGCGATGCTATATTAGTATTTGTTCTAGCTCTGTGCATGATCAGCCAGCCTATTTCCATTATAAAAAATGCATTTATCGAACTCGCTGGAGGGAAACTCCAAGATAAAGAGCGTTACGCTGAGATAAAGAAACTTGTATACCAACACCTAGACTCATCATTAGCACCAGTTTCATCACTTAACATCAGTAAAACAGGATCAAGTTACCTCGTTGTCGTTGGGGTTGAGCTTAAGACGTTGACAACGGTGAATGCAGACTCATGGAATCAAAGTAAGGCACGTTTAAAAGAACAATTAAAGAGCCAGTTTACTTTCGTCGATTTAGAAGTCATTGTGCAATAAATAAAGCGCGACAAAATTACTGACCAAACACCTTTAAGCAAAGGTAAAATTAAGATATTGATCTTAGAACAATTTGCAGCCAACACAAAAACTATCTCACCTATCCTTTAAATTGAGTTCTTGCTTCTTCCACAGAGCAGGCGTACACTTTATCGCAATTCGACGATTAACTATTAAGGCCAGCGAATGAGTGATAAATGTAGCGGCTCCTGCGAAGTTGTTTTTGAGACAACACAACAACAACTAGAGAAAGAGCAAACTCTGGCAGCACAGGCGAAAGCGTTGTCGCATCCAGCGCGTTTACGTATTCTTCATATCTTACACACTTTGGATAGGATGGGTGGATGCCTAAATAGCGATCTTGTTTCTGAATTAGGGCTTGCACAATCTACCGTTTCTGAGCACTTACGTATTCTGAAGCAAGCAGGTTTTATCAGCGCAGAACCAAACCCACCTAAGGTGTGTTACCGCATTCAACGTGACGCATTTGATAAGTTCAATCTAGGATTTTCTAACCTTTTTAATTAATTATCTTTGCACCCTGGCAAGGTGTGCAAAGATAAACTATACCTTTAACTATCGTATTTCGACGATAAACGAATAAGAGACCACTATGACTACTCAAGTTCTAAATAGTGCCAGCAACAAAATGAGCTTCCTCGATCGTTACCTAACGGTTTGGATCTTTGTCGCTATGGCGATTGGTGTTGGTATTGGTGCTGCATTCCCACAAGTTGCACAGTGGAATGAATCCATGTCCGTAGGCAGCACAAACGTACCTCTAGCGATTGGTTTAATTTTGATGATGTACCCACCGCTAGCAAAAGTGAACTACAACCTACTAGGCACGGTAACTAAAGATAAAAAAGCAATCACGCTGTCTTTAGTTATGAACTGGATTGTCGGCCCTATTTTGATGTTCGTCCTTGCATTGACTTTCCTAGGTGACCATCCGGGCTACATGGTTGGAATTATCCTTATCGGCCTTGCTCGTTGTATCGCAATGGTGTTGGTATGGAACGACATCGGTGGCGGTAATAAAGAATACGGCGCAGCGTTGGTTGCACTAAACAGTGCTTTCCAAATCGTGACTTACAGCGTCATGGCATGGCTTTTCATTACCGTATTGCCACCAATCTTTGGTTACGAAGGTTTCGTGGTGGATATCTCAATGATTGACATCGCAGAAAGCGTTCTCATTTACCTTGGCATCCCTTTCTTAGCGGGCTTCCTAAGCCGTAAATGGTTAGTCGCAGCAAAAGGCGAGCAATGGTACAACGACGTGTTCATTCCACGTATTTCACCAATCACTTTGATTGCACTTCTCGCAACCATCGTGCTGATGTTCAGCCTAAAAGGTGAAATGATTCTTGAGCTACCAATGGATGTATTCCGTGTTGCCATTCCATTGGGAATCTACTTCGTATTGATGTTCTTTATCAGCTTCTTCGTGGGCAAGAAAATGGGCATCGATTACGACAAGAACGCATCGATCGCTTTCACAGCAACAGGTAATAACTTCGAGTTAGCGATTGCAGTTTCTATTGCAGTATTCGGTCTGAGCTCAGACCAAGCGTTTGCAGGCGTGATTGGTCCTTTGATTGAAGTACCAGTGTTAATTGCATTGGTAAACGTTGCGCTTAAGCTGAAGCAGAAATACTACAAATAGCCAAGCCCCCTTGATCAACACCTTGGCAAACACGCCTTTCACGTATGCGAGAGGCGTGTTATTTACATTCCTAGTTCACAGACACGGTTTTCATGTAGTCACTTGGAGTAAGACCGAACTTGCCTTTAAAACGCTGACTAAAACGCCCCTCAGACTGGTAACCGCACAATTGCGCTAGCATGGTGACGTTGTAATGGCCATTTTGCATTAAATACAGCGCATGATTTAGCCTTACCTCTGCTAACACTTCTCTATACTGTGTTCCCTCTTGTTTGAGCTTTCGAATCATTGTTGCTCGGCTCATCGAAAAATGCTCTGCGGCCATTTCCAACGTATGCTCCTCACCGGGAGTATGTGCAAGATATCGACTAAGTTTTTGACTAAACGTACTATTTGCACTAGCAAAGAGAATATGCAAAACCCCTCGCTCTGCCAATTGTTGATACAACCCCATTATCCAAAACGTCTGAGTTTCTTTGCTCATGCTTTGCTGATCAAAAGAAAACAGTGCATTCAGTGTATCTTGTATCGCTTTATCGGCATCTAGTGTGGGGAATAGACTGTCTTTTCCAACATCAAGGCTAAGCTCTAGCATCGCATCACTTGGCAGACAGTGGAAACTAAACATTCGAGAAAGAAATCGCCCTTTTTGAGGCAAATTTTCAAAACTCAGCGATTCGCAGGCTTCACAAAGTAACAAGCTGGAATGAGAAAGATCCAATGTCGACTCTTTCCAATACAGTCGCTTACTTCCCGTAATAATCTGAATAATACTTGGGGAATGAATCTTCACATTACGCAGTTTTTGTAACTGCTCGGCACGAAATATCGTGACTTGATATGGGTAACCCATCATTCCCCCTTTATGGTGTCAATCAGTTAGCGTGTGTAGGTTGCGGTTAGTTTTGCTTTGCCTAGCGCCATGCTGTTTAACGTAAAACCAACCACAGCCGCTGTTGTATTCTCATCAAGGTTCAACTTATCCGTCGGCAATGCCCAAACTGTAAATTGATAGCGGTGCATACCATCACCTTTTGGTGGACAAACTCCGCCAAAACCAACCGTACCATAATCAATACGAGACTCTTTACCACCTAACTTTTGAATGTCGACATTACGTGGTAACTCATTTACTGACGCTGGAATGTTGAACGCTGTCCAGTGCCAAAAGCCACTTCCCGTAGGCGCATCTGGATCATATGCCGTGATTGCAAAGCTCTTGGTACCAGCTGGGGCATCTTTCCACATCAATTGTGGTGATTGATTTCCCCCATCACATCCCCAAGCATTGTATTCAAATGTTTTTGCCATTGGATGACCTTCTTGAATATCGTTGCTTGTCAATTCGAATGCTTGTGCAGAGCCTACTGCCAACAAACTTAATACTAATACAGTTTTAGAGATTGCTTTCATGATGCTGTTCCTATTCGTGTTCTTGAGTTCGAAGCAAGTATACGCCCTCAAAAAAACACTTTCGGACCATTAAGTATCAATATCTAGCACATTAGTCGCTATAGTGACACTTTTGGTTAAATGACAATTCTCTTGATCAAAAACTATCTGAACGTAACGATGATGACTTAGATTCATCATGGCGCTTTTCTATCAAGCAAACAGGGGAGCCAACCTCACAACTGAATCCACTTGGCGATATCGCACCTGTCTCTCTATCACATCGAAAACTAACAATAGAATTAGAATGTTGGTTTGCAGCCAAAAGCCATTGACCATCGAGTGAAAGAACAAAATCCCGGGGGAATGCACCGCCACTGTCATATGTGCCTAGCCTAACTACATTTTCCCTACGTTGTTCAAAAACACTAATTTTGTTTTGAGCGCGACAAGAAACATACACAAACCGTTGATCGGGGCTAAGTCTGATCGCTGCCGCCGCCTCCTGAGTGGTTTCATTCTCCAGTAGTTTAAGCTCTTGGCTTGGTCTCCACTCTCTATCACTCTTGGTCAAAACCACTAGCGTTTCAGACAGTTCACAAACGACGTAAGCAAGGGTTTCATCGTGATTAAACACCAAATGTCGAGGGCCCGCACCCGCTGGCATCTCAATATTTTGCGTTAAACTAAACGTATAGAGATCTTTATCGTAATCGTACAGATAAACCCGATCACTACCTAAATCTACAACAGCAAGTTGATTGGTGTGTTTAAGAAAGGTCACTTGATGAGCATGGGGTGATGTTTGACGATCCAGATTTGGTCCCTGCCCCTCAACATACAATTCCGTCATCAAGTCGAGTGGGTTTCCCATTTCATCCAATTGGTAAATACTCACGTTTCCGGAACCATAATTAGCGACGGCGAGGAGTCGATTGTGCACATCAAGATGACAAGGATAATCACCACTAATAGGTAACGCATTACTGCCGTTGGTATTAACAAATGTCAGTTCAGGCTTATTGCTTCTTTCGACTTCGTTGATTGTATACAAACCGTGCTTTGTTGATGTGATATATGAGGGGTTACGATGTGCTAATAGACTTTGAGGAACGAAGCGTTGATCTCGATGGATCTCCCCTGTTGCGGGATCCAGCATTATACACTCAACACCCTCGCTTATACTCGGCGAGTCCGTATAAGTACCAACAATAAACTGCACAAAATCCGTCACTAGCATATATCCTTACTGCATCTCAAGTGTTGGTTTACCTTGCAGTCTAGGCGCATAAACAGCAACCTTTTTTAAAACCAATATCGAACCTTTGATATTGATATCACTTTTCGTATTACTTTGCGTCGCCAATATTTCATATGGTTTCACCAAATCATCCCAAGACTATTGATTAACGCAAAAGAAATGGTTTGGTTGAGAGAGAAAATGAAGCCATACATAGATCACATTCGATTTATCGAGAAATGCAACTGGCGTTGTGCCAAAATGCAGCATCTCAATCGATAAGTATTAAACCTATGAATTTTCAAGCTGCTATTTTCGATATGGATGGATTGCTACTCGATACAGAACGAGTATGTATGCGTATTTTTAAAGAAGCATGCGCCGTACAAAACCTACCATTCTACGAAGATGTTTATCTAACCATCATTGGTCGCAACGCAGCAGGCGTTGAAACTATTTTTCGCAAAGCTTACGGCGATGACTTAGATCGTCTGCATAATGAATGGCGAACTCGTTACAATGCCATCGTTAAAAATCAAGCTATCCCCGTAAAAGGAGGCGTAATTGAACTGCTTGAATGGCTCAAAGAGAAAGGCGTACCTATCGCCGTTGCTACCTCCACAGCGAAAGAAGTAGCAATAAAGAAACTCGAACTTGCCAATTTAAGCCAATATATCGACAACCTAACCACGGGTTGTGAGGTGACTCACGGCAAACCCGATCCAGAGATTTATTTGCTGGCGGCCAATCGACTTAATATCGAACCCGTGAAGTGTTTAGCATTTGAAGATTCAAACAATGGCGTTCGTTCTGCCGTCGCAGCAAACATGATCACATACCAAGTGCCCGACCTTGTTGAGCCTTGCGATGAAGTACGCCAGTTTGGACATACCATCCTGCCGTCACTCCACGACGTATTGCTTCATCTAAAGAAAATTTGACTTTGCACTCTCCACCCAAATAAACGCGCCAAAATTTAGCGCGTTTTATCGTTACAATTGATGCCTACTTCTATTCAAGCTATCAAGACTCTTTTAGCTCACCAACAACTCTGCACTTTGTTCCGTTTGAGGCATTGCCAATTGCTTTTTCTGCCAACGATCAATCACTAAAGTAGCAATTAAGTCACCCTCAACGTTAACTGCAGTACGGAATGTATCTAGCGGTCGTTCGATCACTAACAAAATTGCAATCGCTTCGAGCGGTATGCCTGCCGCGAGTAGCACCAATTGCATTCCAGACATCGATCCCGATGGCATGCCTGGTGCCCCAACAGATGAAACCATCGCCATAATGAAAATCATCACAAGTCCTGTCGTTGTCAAATCAACCCCAAACAATTGGGCGAGAAAGATGGCAGCGACACCCTCGAAAAGCGCGGTTCCATCCATGTTCATCACCGAGCCAAGAGGCAAAACCATGCTACTGACTTCTGGTGAAACATCGAGATTTTCCTCCGCACTCTGTTTAGCGAGCGGAAGCGCTGCCGCACTAGAAGATGTCGCAAAAGCCATCGCTAGCGGTGCTGATATCGCTTTAAACAGTGTCTTAGGTGAAATGCCCGTCATCACTTTTGCAATAGCGGGTAACACAATCAGACCATGTACCATCGTCAAAGCGAAGACCAACAACGCGAACAAAGCAAGTTGCAGTATCAAACTTCCGTTTGAAGTAAACGAGATATCAAAAACGATAGCAAAAATCGCAATTGGCGATAGCTTAACAATGCCTCGAATCATGGTATTGATGCTTTTATTCAATCCTGAAATCACTGCTAACAAAGGATGACCCGATGGCACAGAAAGCAGTATGGCTATTCCTGCCATAAATGAGAAAACAACAATCGCGAGCAAATTTCCATCCGCGATAGCAGCAAATGGATTAACCAAAGCCATTTTGACAAGGTTTGCTAGGATAGCAGCCCCACCTGACGCCTGCTCATCAATCAACTTAACATCATGGCCAATTGGAATATTCTGACTCAATGGCTCCCATGCCGGCAGTGCTAATGACGCGCCCAACCCTAAGCTGATTGCGATCAACGTCGTAAAGCTATAAAAAAGCAGCGTACGCCCACCCAGTGCTTTCAAGCGTAACGTTGAACCAATATTGGTGATTCCCTCAACGAGGGAAAACAGCACCATTAAGCCTACGACCATCTTAAGTAATCCCAAATAGATCGTTTTACCTAACATAAGGGTTTGGTAATAACCACTCGAGAGTAGATTCACCTTATTCGCGACATCGTCACCAATGAGGAACAGAGTAAGCTGAGCACCACCCCACGCTAGAAGCGCTGAAATAAGTAATTGAACAGGGAGAGATAATTGCAATTTGCGCATAAAAAGAGCCTAGCGCCTCAAACCAAAGGGGCTTGGGCGCTTATTAGAATATGGAGGGTTAAGTCACATGCCAAAGCAAGTGATGAAACGAATTAGGACCAAGATCCTTTGTAGTATGGGTTCAAAAGACTTTTTACACGTTTTAGAACCACTAATGCCGATACACGAAACCAACCAAATATGACCTGCTGGTGTAATCTAAAAATGGTGTCATACAGTCGACGAACATATCGTCCTCTCAATACGACTTTGTCATTCATTAGTGCACCGACCGCGTAATCATGCCCTAGTGCGACAACCATGCCACCATCTTTGAATACAAACGGTTTTAGCGCTTTGCCTTTAACCAAGCGACCGAACTGCTTCGCTAAATGACCAGCCGCTTGATTCGCAGCTTGAGCCCGAGGCGGTACAAATGTTCCATCATCTTGTGGACACTCGGCGCTATCACCAATGACAAACACATTTTCATCCAACGTGGTTTGCAATGTGGGCAGCACTTTAAGTTGGTTAATTCGATTAGTTTCTAAACCATCAAGATTCGCCAGCCAATCTGGACACCGGATTCCCGCCGCCCAAATTTGTAAATCAGCCGGGATCACTTCATTTTCGGTGATAATTCGATCCGCTTCTGCACGCTGAACTCGCGTGTTTAAACGAACGTTAACACCTTGTTTTTGGAGTTTTTTCATTACCTTTTCAGACATGCACTGTGCACTTGCAGGTAGCACTCGATCAGCAGCTTCTATCAATGTAATAGAAAGCGCGGTGCCTTTTTGGTAACGGTTTAATTGCTGACTGACTTTTGCCCATTCTGCCGCCAATTCAACGCCTGTAGCACCTGCGCCAACGATAGACACACGATGTGAACCACCGTTCGCAAGAAGTTGCTTCATTTGTTCCCACGCTTTCTCTGCCTGAGAAGCTGAATCTAAAAACAAGCAATGTTCACTAACACCAGGGGTCTTAAAATCGTTGCTGATCGCGCCAACTGCCATCACGAGATAGTCGTAATGCAGCGTTTGTTCTGCCGCAGATTCCGAAGTCACTGTTATCGATTTTTGTGCTCGATTTAAGCCTGACATTTTGCCTTGCACATATTGATAACCGTGACACGCAGAGTGAAGACGAAAAGCAACCGCATCAAGTTCAGTGTCAAAAGTTCCTGCGGCTATTTCGTGTAAACGAGGTTTCCAAAGGTGATGAGACGAGGGTTCAACTAAGGTGACATTATGGTTTGCTTTGCCCGCGAATTTGCTCGCTAAACGAGTCACCATTTCTAGGCCCGCAGCACCACCACCTACAACAACAAAATTCGACATACTGCTCTCCAGTCACCATCAATCTATATATGAAATCGAAACGCATTCGATGCGTTGGAATGGCAGGCATTATATTGGGTATAAAATAAATGATAATCAGCTAAAAACGAAAATAACTATTACGGTAGAGTAACAATATAGCACGGACAAACGCATTAAAAGCAGAGGAAGCAGAAAGCAGAAAGCAGAAAGCAGAAAGCAAAATAGAGATAGAAACAGAAAAGCCATCACCTTTCAGCGATGGCTTTGTTTATAGATTACTTAGTCTTTACCAACTTACTTTGGATCAAGACCCAGTTTTTGTAGAACAAGTTTAAAGTTCTCACGACGCTCTTTCACGTTGTGAACATCACCTGTCGAACAAGTTAGATCTGGACAGCCACGGTTAACGATACCAGAAACGTCATCGATAAATTGAGAACCACTCATACCATTATCAACGTACTTCTTGATTTCGCTGTAGTAGTTCCAATCTGCGTATTGACCGCCTTCATCGTTGTAAGCCTGTACAGATGTTACCCAGTAGAATAGACCTGCAATCCACTTGATCTCTTTGTTCTCTTCAGAACTACAGATCAAACCAGGGTTTGAACAGAAATCAAGCTCAGCGTATAGCGGGTTCGCCGGTGGCGCTTCAACGGTTACACCATCAATTGTTTTACCAATTGTCTCTGGATCAACGTGTGAACGACCTAAGTAGTGGTTAAGCGTACCAAAGTTTTGACGACCAGTAGTTTGAATTACACCACGGCCCCACCAACCACAACCTTCAACACTTTCTTGACTGCTGCCGTCCCAAATAAACTTACCTGCTTTTTGACCAACGTAAGTCTTACACTCATCACGTTCCCAAACTTGCTTAGAGGTATCTACGCTTTCTGGAACATCATTACAGTGACCGTTGTTTGTCCAACGACCAGCCGCACCATTTACAAGCAGACCACGCTCTTCAAGCACTGCATCAGGCGCTGCAAATACTGGCGCTGGCGCACCGTACCATTTAGCGTGCGTAAGTGCGCTCACTTCCATCTTGCTATCACGTGGACAAGAGTAAGCGTGATCTAAACCAGAAACTGGGTTTACACCATAATCAGCGTATTTCTGACCTAGCTGACCACAACTTGCTGTCATTGGGTAATCTGCTGGCGCACCGTATTTTGTTTCAGACCAGTTGTTCTCATCACACGCGTTGTAACGAATCGTTTCCTGCATACTTTGCGCTAGGAATGCTGCAATCGCGACTTTTGCGTATTTGATGTTGGTTGCATCGTCAACGTTCTCATCCATCAACCAGAACTTGTTGCCTGCAACACCGATGTTGTGCATTGCATTCAAACCATCTAGGAAATCATTCCATTTGTAAACGCTTGATGGAATCCACTGTGATTGCGGAGTTTCGTATAGGAACGCTTCGTTATCCATCGCATTTTCAGCGTCAGCTAGCTGTTGGTTCAACGCTTCAATGCTAGTTAGTGAACCTTTTTCTAGCTCTTCACCTACGTAATACAGTGGTACTTTCGCATCTTGGTAACGCTCAATCTTAGCCGTTAGCTCTTGGCTATCTTGATCAAACGTTAGCGCAAATACGTTGCTAAATGCCGCTTTACGTAATTGTGGTTTACCCGCAGTGTCACCCATGAAGTAACCTGCAGCTTGATTTGTTGGCATATTAGCCAGCATCGCTGGTGTCTTCACGTAGTCAGATACTTGCTTCACGTATTCTAGCGCGTTGTGCCATTGTTCGCTTGTCAGTGCCTCTGTTGCACTTGATTTCGTGAATACAACGAAGTCTGCTTTGTTTGCCGCATCCGCTTTGTATAGCTCTAGCGTTGCAAGTAGATCAGCACTAAATACAGATGCTTCATCCCATACAGACTGACGACCAGAGTGAGTATCGTATGCGAAATCGCCAATGCTTAGTGACCAACCAAATGTTGCTTCAGGAGCAAGCGTCGTGATGATTAGGTTATGCGCTTGCGCCCAGCCTTTCACATCATCCGTCAGCGCATTAATCGCCTCGATGTCAATTTGGCTACCAGTGATATCCATCGCGTTCGTCAAAGCTTGTTTAACCGCAACTGTACCAATCGATGCACCTTTGTCTTGAGTCGCTAGATCAAGTACATCACTGCTGATGATGAGCGATGAAGTACCCGCTAGCTCTGCTTGTTCGATGATAGAAACAAATGCACGAGTAAGTTGATCCACATTTGCTAATACGTCGCTGTTCGCAGCTTCAATCGTTACTGTTGCTGGCGCGTCTGTGGATGGGCTAGCAACAACAAATGTATTTGGCCAACCAGCAACCTCTAGACGAACTGGGTCCATTGGGTTTTGTAGCGATAGCAATGGCGCTGTGCCTGGCTCAGTACCGTCACAGTTTAGGTGCAATGACCATGAAGCATCGCTGCCTGGTACCGATTGAGTCCAGTAAATCGCAGAGTAAGCGATGTTTTTGTGAACCATGATGTCGCCGCCAGTTGCGTGATCACCACGAGTCCAATCCGGGTAAACATTGAAATCCGCACATAGACCGCCTGGCGGTGTTACTGGTGGTGGTGTAACCGTTTCTTCTTCAACTGTAATACGCACTTGCGCCGTTGAAGATAGGTTTTGTGCGTCTGTCGCAATCGCTTTAAGCGTTACATTGCCCGCTTGCTTAGCTTTCCAGTTACATTCAAATGCATTTGTTGTTTTAGCATCAAATGAACAGATTTCTTGGTTATTCGCTTTAACCACAACTTGAGATAGATCTTGGTCAGTATCGGTTGCACGAACAGAGATTGATACCGTTGCATCTTTATCAATTGTCGAACCGTTAGTTGGCGTTACGAATTTCACTTCCGGCGCAACGAATATCTCTTCTGACTCTACAGCAACCGTTAGAATGTTTTGCTTAACAATCTGGTTCGCTTGGTCAAGAACCACAATTTTAAGGTTTGCATTACCGATTTCGCTTGGTGTCCACTTTTGCGAGTAAAGTGCTTGGTCAGCATTGATAACACGCTGACCTAGCTTGCGATCATTAGCCCAAAACTCAAGTTTTGTGATCAACTCACCATCGACGCGAGCTTTAATAACCGTCTCTTCACCAACAGTGAAAACTTGACCTTGAGTTGGAGCAACAAACGTTAACTCATGAACTTCAGGTTCTACTGGTGGATCAATCTCTTTCGCTTTAACCGTAATACTTACGGATTGTTCTTGCGTCAGACCTGAAGCGTCTTCAACAAGCGCTTTGATAGTGTGAGCTCCCTCACCTACCGCTGTCCAACTTGCTTGATAAGGGGCTTTAGACACGCTAGAAACTTGTGTGCCATCGACAAAAAATGTCACCGCTTTCACGCTTGTATTGCTTGCTTTTACATTCGCTAGCATTGAAACGCTCTGGCCTTCTACAAACTCAGCGCCATTCACTGGTGATGCCAGTTGAATTGAGATTTCTGGCTCACCAACCTCACCTTCATCATCTGCAATCAGACGAATGGTATCTTGAAGAAGAGCAAGATCTAATACACCGCTCACACCAAGTGTTAGCTCAATTTTGTCACCAGCTTGAAGTTGAGACTTAATCCAGCTGCCGTTGTCAAAAGACAAAGCAAGCGTATTGCTAAACACACTACCTTGCGCATTGCTGCTGAACTTCATGCCAGGGTAACTGATACCTTGCGCAGACCAAGATGGCGTTGACATTGACATGTTTGTATCAAACACAATCTTTGCATCACGCAGTTCAACTGGCTTAGAACCGTCGTTAGTTAGCGTAACTTTGTACGTGTTCCACCATTGGCTCTCAGAACCAACGATGGATGCGTCTGTATTAACTGCGGCCTGAGCTGCTGGCAATGCCATGCCGATCGCAAGTGCCAAAACACTTGGTATGAATGCGAGCGTATTCTTTCTCATAATTAGGAACTTATATAAACAACAATAAAATGAATACGCATTATAGGCAGGAACTTTTTTCGCGTCGCAGCGAACGGATGTAACAAAATGTAACCTGGCTTACATATGTAAAAACGCCAAAATTAGAACGTATTTTTGCGCCAAAATGATGACAAATTGAACATGAACAATAAGCACACAAAAAAGTGGGACTCTAATTCAAATTTATGGAAATGTGCTCCAGGTTAAACAAAACTACATTATCATCATAAATAAATATTAGATTTGCAAATCAATGTTTTAAGTGTATTTGAAATCTAAAAAGTTACAATATGAAAATGGTAGACACATTTACTTACATGTTGTTGTGTGAATAACCTTACAAAAAATTTAGTGCGTTTATAAAACAAACAGATTATCCAATAAATTTTGAAGACGATCACAGTTATCACTTTTCAAACTGAACTCTATTAGACAGCTGACGGAATAATAGTTCTGAAGAATGCTTTGCTACAAATTTGAAACAAAACGTCATTTTACGCATTGAAGCACATTTTATTTTCACCGTTTTAAAGATAATGAGAGTAATGGATCAGTTTGAATCCTAGTCAGCTTAAAGAAATCAAGGAGAGTTTTATATGTCATTACGTTTATTAGCAGCTACATTCGCCATGGTAGGGTTGAGCTTTGGCGCTCAGGCAAGTGCCGAATGTGAGGTTTCTGTCGATGCTAACGACATGATGCAATTTTCGACCAAAACACTGAGTGTCCCTGCGACATGTAAAGAAGTGAAATTAACCCTTAATCATACGGGAAAAATGCCAGCTCAATCTATGGGTCATAATGTCGTTATCGCAGACACAGCAAACTTACAAGCGGTAGGAACTGAGGGGATGTCGGCAGGGCTTGAGAACAACTACGTAAAACCAAACGATGATCGCGTATATGCATTTACCAAAGTCATTGGTGGTGGAGAAAGTACCTCAATTACTTTCAGTACTGAAAACATGACACCAGGCGGCGATTACTCATTCTTCTGTTCGTTTCCGGGCCACTGGGCAATCATGCAAGGCAAGTTCGAATTTAAGTAATACAAAATCAACGTCATAAATGAATATCCGTTTAAACTAAAAAGGGAAGCCTATTGGCTTCCCTTTATTGTATGTCTTTCGTGAGGTATTCATACCAATGACAACAGACACTTATCACTTATCACTTATCACTTATCACTTAAGATGATAGTCATCCATTAATAACGGTTTGTTGCGCGTAATTCGAATACAATTTTACTACATCATAAAATGGCATTGGTTTATAAAAATAGTAACCTTGGATCAGGTTAATGTCTTGTTCTGCCATAAATGCGAGCTCAATTTCAGTTTCAATGCCCTCTGCCACCGTTTCTGCTCCGGTGATTTTTATAAGCTCGGTAGTCAACCGAAACAGCTCTCGCCCATTTTTATTGTTGAGATTGAGCACCAACGAACGATCAATTTTCACTTTATCAAAGTCAAATTTGGATAAATAACCAATAGATGAGTAGCCGGATCCAAAGTCGTCCAACGCAATCTTTACACCCGCTTCTCTCAATGAACACAACACTTGGTGCGTACGGTGCTCGTCTTGTATCAACATATCTTCTGTTATTTCAAACTCAACTTGAGAATACGATAACGCACTTTTGTTAATCATATTCAGTACTTTCTCAGTAAAATCTGGCACCAGACACGTTTCTGGAGAGAGGTTTATTGAAACCTTAAATTGAGGGTGATGAGCCAATTGCGCCACTTCTTTCAATGTTGTTTCGACCACCCATAAATCCAGTTCGCTCATCAAACCAAGTTTGGAAAAATCGCTCAAAAACGTCGGTGGTGTAATTTCTCCCGATACTGAGCGGTGGCGGATCAGCACTTCGACTGAACGAATGACACCACTTAGCGCATCAACCTGTGGTTGGTAATAGAGAACGAACTCCCCTGTTTTTCTCAAATCACTGATGCGTTTCTGGGCTGCAAACTTGCTGGTGATCTCTGGGAAAAAATCCCCAATTTCTCTGCCACTCTCAACGTTTTCATAATTGAAAAAATCATCTGTTATTGATTTAGCAAACAACACATTGGTATTGCTAATTTGGTCCATCTGTTTAAAAAATGGATAGTAGATAAGCACACCAACTAAAATAATGACCAATTGCAGCGCCGCGCCTGTCCACATATTGCCTGTAGCAATATACCCGCTAACCAAAGGCGGAGTCATCCAACTCATAATCTCTGATATTGGGGCCACCATACCTGTTGACGTCGCAATATAGGCGATAATAAGTCCGATAACTGGAGCGAGCAGAAATGGCACGATCAATACAGGGTTAAAAATAATGGGTAAACCGTAGAGAACTGGTTCATTGATATTAAATACACTCAACACCAATACTGCTGCACCCAACATCTTATAGCTACGGTTCTTGGTTAAAAACAACATGCATAGCACCAAAGAAATGGTGTTACCCGCCCCCCCTAATCCCGCATAAAAGTCAAAAAAATTGGTGGTTAGAATTGGGATTGGCGTATTGAACAGCTCATGATTCTGCAGCGCCATTTGGGTCATCTCAAAGAGTTCAGCTTTATATGAGGCAAAAATGACATGGCCATTAATACCGATAGCCCAAAACAAGTTACGTACTAATTCATAGATGATGCCATCAAACAAAGAATTGGGTTCTATGTTAGGCAATAAAAAAGCCCTGATCTCAGCGACATCAAACATCAGCCCGAATAAATAGCCAAGAGCGGCATAAAACACGACCAATACCGTTGTTGCCATCAACAAGTTGTATGATTGATCAACAACATTAGGAAGATCTGAGACAAAGAACCATTTACGATCTTGCATAAAGCGTACAGACCACGCCACTGCGATAGGAACTAATATTCCTAACGGGTAGTTGCTCGGTACGACCGTCCCCTCCTGCAGTAATCCCCATTCATTGCACACAATGAAATAGATCATCAAGGACGGTGTAATAACATTTACGCGTGATACTTTGTGTAAAGAAGATAAAAACTGAGAGAAATACACCAGCAGCAATATAGGAAATAGCTTCCAAACAATCACACTGCCTGTAGCAATCGTTTCACCCATCTTTTCGTAACCGGCCATCATCAAAAGATTACCAATTAATGCACTAAAAGCAGAGATCAAAGAAACTGGCAGCAACATTACAAGGACATTGCACAGTCCGTTGACATATAAATTGGAAGAAATTGCAGTAAAAAGTCGATTAAAATATCGATTGTTCATTGGGCACATTTTATCCGTCGATGTCCGATCATTAGAGTCGCACAGGAAGTTCGCCGCAATTAAAGTCCGTTTATTTTGTTGCTCAATGAGGGAATGTCTGACTTAAGCCTATATTGATAAATGAATCATTATTGCAGAGTAATATCACTGATAACAAGCGTACGTCGTTTTCCGTTCGTTGTTTTACGACGGAGTATAGCGACGCAATCAGCAATGAACACCTGTACAATCTCAAATATATAAAGAAATTGGCGTTAGCGTCGAAGACGGTATCATTCGAGTAACAAAGCGTTGTTCGTTCAACGTTGCGAGTAGTCACTCAACAAACCGATTGAGCTCAGTTTGTTGTTTGTTCCCTAATTCAAAGGGTGCCAGTTACCTGTACACCTCTTTAAGCCTTTGGAAATACTGATGCTTCTTGCCAAAATATATTATGACGTGCTAAGCAAAAGGGCGCACATTATAGCGACTAAGTTTTTATTTCCAATCATTTTTTGTGGAAATATAGAAAGGTATGACCTGTTACTGTTCTAGCAAGACTTGTATAAGCGGACATGGTTTCGCAAGATAGTACCCTTGAACCTTATCCACACCGCATGCTTCTACAAACTCATACTCAGCTAGGGTTTCTACCCCTTCTGCCACTACTTCACAGTGTGTTACATGGCCAAGTTGTGCAACTAGGCCATACAAATCTTTACCTTTTTGATCCGTTGCGTCTAATAATAAAGAGCGATCAAGTTTGATCTTATCAAATGGATATTTAAGTAAATGTGGAAACGAGGCGTATCCAGCACCAAAGTCATCCATCGCGATGCGGATTCCCTTGGCTTGTAGTGCCTCCATAGTTTTAAGCAAAAAGAACTTATTACTCAAAATGGCTTCTTCTGTTATCTCAATTTCAAGCCATTCTGGAGAAATACCGTAGTGTGCCAACCTCGCAAATAAGTGAGGTACAAATTCTTCTTGCTCTATCGTCGCCACTGAAATATTGATTGCTACTCGTTTATCTCCTGATAATGTCATCTGTTGCATATCAGCGAACACTTTTTCAATAACCAATTTATCGAGCAAAGGCATTGAATTCAGCATCTGAAAATCTGCAATAAAAGTTGGAGGGCATAACTTCCCATCCTTATCGATATAGCGAAGTAAAGCCTCGTAAGAGAATACATTCACATCTTTTGTCGATTGCAGCTTTTGATAGAACATCACCAACTCACCCTCACGTAAAATGCTGGTTAAACGTTTCTGCGCCGATGACTTACTGATACTTGTATTGTTCGAGTCTCGAACATTATTCAGTAGCGTTTTAAAAAGTGATGTTTCTATACCTGTGTAGGCACTATTGGCTCGAAACTGCGCTGAAAACTTTCCTGCATACGCTAAGTAAAATGGTCGGTAAATCATTACACCCAAGATGATGATAACCAATTGAAGCAAAGAACCCTCAATTTGGTTCCCCATCGCAACATAGCCACTGAATAAAGGCGGTGTCATCCAATTCACAATGTTTTCAACCGGAGGGACTAAACCCGATGAGATACAGCCGTAGGTAACAAGAAAACTAACAAGCGGCACCAAGACAAATGGCACGATCAGTAGAGGATTGAAGATAATTGGCAAACCAAATAGCAATACTTCATTGATATTAAAAATTACCAAAGGCGTAGCGGCAAGTGCCAACATCAAATGATTGCGTTCTCTTGCAAACAGCAAAACACACAGTAATAGGCTAATGCTATTTCCTGATCCCCCCATCGACATAAAGGCATCATAAAAACCTTGGCTGATAACATTAAGCGTGGCATCACCTGCTTGCCACGCTGTCATATTCGCTTGAGTCGCAGCATAGATTTGTTGCTTAATGCCAAACAGCAAGTTGTGGCCATTAATACCAATAGAGCCGAGTAACCCCAACACGGTTTGGTAGATAAGCCCACCTTGTAACGTTAAAGGATCGGCAGCTAATCCATCAATGAGTCCACCGAATCCTGTCATAGCCACAGAGATAAATTGAGATAAAGCAAGGGCTGCCAACACAAATAAGAAAAAGTGCGCAACGTGTTTTAGCAATCGCGAAGAAAAATCCAACGCTTGTGGCTCTAATAGTCGTATCTTAAAGATCGTGCAATAGACGTACGTCAGCGTGGCACTTAACAACGCAATCAATGGATTGTTCGGCAGCATATACGTTGCTGATAAGCTACCGTTTTCTATCGACACTAAATAGAACAATACCAACGAATAGATGATAAATACGGCACTAGATACGTTGGTTTTATGCGACAGGTAGTAGCCTGCAACGACACAAAATGCACTCGGATAAAGGTTTATTAAAATATCCGAAACATGGAACAACAATTGTGATAGCTCTGCTAACCCCGAGACTCGACATACGTGACCGAGAAAAATAGCCAATGCATTAGATAAAGTGAGCGGAAGTAGCAACAGAGCGATCGAAGCTAGGTCTGTTAGGTAAGATTTGGAGCTATCACGCCAAGAACTTGCAATCTCAGAAAAGTGTTGTATTGGAGAACGGTTAAATGTTGAGCCTGATTGCGTTTGCATGAGCCATCTTATTGCTAAGTGTTAAATTCGTCCGCGGTTAAAACCGCTGTTTATACAACCACTGCAATAACGATATATTCACATCGATGTAAGCCAGTTTCCCTAGTATTTCAGCTCAAAAGAAGTCCAAGTGTTTCACTTCATTAGTCAACACTTTGTATGAATTTATAGTTGAAAACTTTGGATAACAAGCAACCGGTATTGCTCATTCTTTACTGAAAGGTTGTAAGGATAATTTAACGCTTATATGCGCCCCGTTCCATTTGAATTCGTTGTCGTTACAATAAATATCAATAACAACACACGTCAATTTAAAAGTAAGGACGTTGCGCTGGGTTTAGGGGGCATTTGTTTATATAAATCAGTGCTCTACATTAATAGGAAATCTTTGCTCATACAGCTCCATGAAATCTTTACGAATCAAATGTTCAAGATGATTGGCTTTATCTGTTGGACAAAAGATCATGACATGCACGATCTGCTCACCATTGATATTGCTTGAAATATGGATATGCGGCTCAGCCCCCGGAAGATCCACACCTGCATGCTTTTCTATCATCGCATTGTAGCGGTGCGCGACATCTGCGAAGTAGCTGCAGTGTTCTTCAATTTTATTGGTAAGAAGCGGCAGGAGTGGATACAAATTAACAAAATCTCGCACCACGATCGAAAAATCATGGTAAACATAGCGTTTCATAAAGTTGAGGTTTTTCACTGGATAGGTAAAAAACATACTATTTGGTAACGTTGCCGTTTTACCGGTGTAGTGATATTGACCATGATAGAGATCGATTTCTTGAATCACCGTCGCCATCATATTGTGCTCAATCACTTCCCCACACAACTTTCCAACTTCAATCCAGTCACCTATGCGAAATGAGCGTGAACTCGCCCGCTGAATGGACCCAGTAAAGCAAAGAATAATTTCTTTTGAAGCCACCACTACGGCTACCGCAATCGCAGTAAGGCTCAGGGCAAACTCGCTGATTTCAGACTGCCATAATATAAAGAGAACAATCAATGTGATCGCAAACGTGCCATTTTTGGTTCTTGACATCCAGTTGCGCTGTTCTTCGGTGATAAAGGCATCGTCGCCACGGATTCTAGACAGAATAAAGCGGCGAAGAAGCATAACAAACACTAAAATCAGTGCGGAAAAAACGACTTTGTGAGTGAGAAGAAAATCGACGACTAACTGCACTTTCTCCATTACCCGACTCCCTGTTTAGTTTGGATATTTAGCGGCTTAACACTTGAGACTCGCTCATGAGACGACAACCTTACCAAATTATTCAGTCGGTTGTCCCAATTCGCTTTCTTTAAATACGATAAACGCACGGCGGTTTAAAGCGTTCGCTTCTGGAGATTCTTCGTTGATCACAGGTTGAAGCTCACCAAAGGCTTTTACTTCCCACACAAACTGCGATGGATCGAATTTCGTCTTGAGATACGCCACCACGGTTTGCGCTCTTCGCTCCGCCAATTGTTCATTATAAGAGAGCGAGCCCACTTGGTCGGTATGACCAGCCACCATAATGCTACCCTCTAAACCTTGCAGTTTGGCGATGAAATCATCTAATTGTGAAAGCTCTTCCGGTTTTAATTCCGATTTATCGAAATCAAAGTGTGGTGTCATCGCCATGTAGACCTTACGTTCTGGTTTTGGCGGCTCACAGAAAGGCATCTCTTCGTACTTCTTCGCTTCTTCAAACATCACGTAAGCACGACGGTTTTCGGCGCGAGCTTGATCCGATGTCCCCAACGCTAGCGGCTGCGACTCACCAAAGTGTTTCACTTCCCAATCGTATTGATCTGGGTCGAGTTGTTGCTGTAGATACGTTTCTACCGATTTCGCACGGCGCATAGACAGCTTCTCATTATATTCGTCAGAGCCTTTAAAATCGGTGTGACCAACAATCGTAATGCGTCCACTCAAACCTTGAATATCACGGATGAACGCATCTAGGCTTGCCGCATCAGCTTCACGAATGATGGATTTATCGAAATCGAAATGCTCGGCAATCGCAATATGGATTTCGCGTTGCGGTGCTAAACATTCACTGATCAAAAACTTGGAGACATTGACATCGGCAAACTTTTCTCGGTTCTCTTGGCTTACATACGCATCTGCCGAACAACCTGCCAATATTACCCCTGCAATCATGCCGCTTAACAAACGAATCGTCGTTTTCATATCGCCCTCTTATAACTTACCAACTAGGTTAATGAACACGCCTGATGCGTCGTAATCGTCATCATTCGCTAGGTTGCCATCAAAGCCTGAGAAGTTGTAACCCACGCCGACTTTGAAGTTGTCGCTCAAATGTTTGTTAACCGAAACCAATGCGCCCTGCTCTAATTCGTCGTAGGTGCTGTCCGTCTTCCAGTGGTATTCACCGGTCACGTCCCAGTCTTTCATAACACGGTAAGAGGCACTCAAACCGTAGAGAGAAATTTTACTGTCGACTGGAATGTCTTCGCCTGACTGACGAGTGAAAATTTCATGCTTGTTCTTAAACGCGTATTTCGCGCCTAAATCCCAGTTTGCATCCAACGAGTAGATACCTTCGATTTCGATGATGTGGCTTTCTTCATCTTTGTAATCCACATCGCGGTTAAGTTGGTCGAAGTCCACCAAATACGTGTAGCGAGAGAGGACGTTCAAACGGTCGTTGTAGATTGGGCGATATGCCAAACCTGCGGTCGATTCAATAAAACGAGCCAACACTTTATCGCTCGATTTGCTCTCTGAGCGTGAGTAGTTGAACTTGCCAAACAAGGTATACTCTTCCGTTAGATGATGCGTGTAACGGTTAGTCGTCACCCACTGGTCGACACGTTTTTTATCTGGGTCGGCGGAATCATCGGTCTTGTCGACACGGTATTCGACTTTGTTCTTGAATAATACGTCATCTACATCGATGGAAGTGCTTACACTCACGGCTTGGCGCTCTGTGGTGATCTTCTGGTCGTCTTCAATTTCGCCTTTTTGATAGCCGATACCCATGTCGATGTCGTCGTTCATGTCGTAACCAAAACCAAACGAGTCAATACGACCTTTGCCGTTGTTCTCATCTACAAATTGGTTTTCTTGGTAGAAATCGACCGTTGAAGTCAGGTCTGCTCGTTGACCAACAATCACGTTGTTTTTACCTTCGTAAGTGTCGTCTACGTAGGTTAAGTAGGTGCTGTAATCTTCGGTTACGTCATACGTCACGCTCGCTTCTGCAGCATCACCGCGATCACCAGTGGTGTATTCCGCACCAACGACAAAGTCTTCTAGAATGCGCGTTTCGCCACCTAGCGTGACGCTATCATTCTCATCGTATTCGTCGGTTTGGCCTACGGTTTTCTGGCCTTTGATGTACACGTTGTTGTCGCTGTCCCAGATATAGTCAGCTCGCAGACCCGCTAAGGTGCCTTTGCCTTTTTCATCCTCATTGTTCAGCTCTTCAACTTGTTTACCCGCTGCCGAAATCTTGATGTGTTTAGTGACTTTAACTTGCGTTTCCAATTCCGCTTGCTGGGTATCGGTTCTCAAGTCACCATCTAACTCGCGCTCTTCAATAGAGGTAAAACGCGTCTTCACAGCAACTCGGTCAGTGGCTTGGAAACGAATTTCAGTACCGTAAGACTCTTGTTCTAGGTCGTCATCTTGGCTGGCAAAGCTGTAACCTGCGTCTTTAGATTTGTACCAAGCTTTTACATCGTTACCCACCGCAGAAAAGACGTTTGGTGCTAAATCATAAAGGTTCATTACCCCTTTGACTTGGTAGATATCACCTTCACGATCTTCCGCGTTACTGCCAATTGGAGTGAAGGTTAAACCGCCATCGAAAGAAACGTAGTTGGAATCGGTTTGACGACCTTTACTGTGCCCGAACTCGGCTTTCAAATACGTACCCTCGGTTGCACGCAAGGTTAAGTCCGTGCCGTACGCTTCGTAATCTTGGTTGTCTTTTTCTTCGGTTTGGTAATTAGCGCCCACACCGATGTAGTCGTTCACCCAACCTTTCACGCGTCCACCAGCGGTCATTGCGTCTAACGCATCACTGCCTTGAGGGACGTATTCATAGTCCACCGAAAGATAGTTATCATAACCAGACGATGGTTGATCGTTGATGACAGTGCCAAAGTTATCCGAAATGATGTTGTTCAGCGGTCTGGTCAGAATGATGCGACCTTGGTACGGGTCGATTTCATAGTCACGTCCCGATTGCAGCGGCATTTCTTGCACAGTGATGCTGCTGTCTGGGTCGACAACTTTCACCATCACTTTGTCACTGCCCGGTACTACTTCACCATGACGCAAGAAGTATAACGAACCACCAGTACCTAGGAATTCATCGTGAGCGAAGAGTGAATCAGATTCAGCCACAAAACCAACGATGTTTAGACGATCTTCGCCGAACTTTGTGGTCGAACGTGTGCGGTAATCCCCTTTAAAACCGTACAAACTTCGGTTGTAATCGTTATTGTCCGTACCGGTAATACCTGTGTTGTAATTACCCCACAATATATTGGATTTATCATATTCGACATTGAGGTACACCTTACCTTTGGTGTTCACCACTTTGTAGATGTTCGAGCTGTCACCATAGTTGCCGTAGTACATTTCATCATCGTCTTCTAGAATATCGAATACGCTGGAGGAATCTGAGGCAAACGGGTGCTTAAACATGTCTCGCACATCGCTTTCTTTGGTATCAAAATGAGTAGTGACTCTTAACTTATCACCGAACTTACCTTGGCCAAAATACGCTAAGCGGCCTTGATTGTAGATGTCATCTTGGTATTGCTCGTCGACGGCTAATGCGGCGGAGTTGCCCGTCACTTTGTTTTTACCGATGTAAAAATCCGCAAGACCCGCTTGTACCCAATACTCATCAGGAATACGTACGTACAGTTGGTAGCGGCGCTCTTCACCACTGTCGAATACCACACGAGTTGGGAACAGGTACGCATCTGCTGGCAAGTATTGTTCTGCGTATAACTCGCCCTCTTCCACATCAAACTCGTCTTCGCCAATCACGACTTTATCAACGCCTTTTAGTCCCGTACCCATGAATCTAGCTAGACCCGCAGAGGTAGGAATATTGTGACGCATCAACTGAGCTTTACCGAGCTTGCGGCTTTGCTCTTCTTCGCCGTCGTTCTTATCGATATCGACCTCAGAATCTGGCTCGACAAGGTCAATCACACCAACCGTCGTCACGTCCATATTGCCGTCTTTATCGAAAGCTTTTAAACGGAACAACAGCTGCGTGTTAGATTCAAATTGATACTCTTGGTCGGTAGTGCCATCCCAAACAATATTGAAATCGTTCGCAAATTGCTGGCCTTCTACCACTGCTAAAGGGTCAACCAAGCCACGGTCACCACCACGGAAGACCTCCAGTTGGTAATGGTCAACGTAGTAGCTGAAATTGGTTGTGATAGCGAAGCTCATCTCTTGCAATGGCTTGCCATCTTTCACTTCAACATCACTGCTAATGCTCAGGTCGAGAACTGGGTCAAATCGCATGATGTCGCGGCTTACCCAAATCGCACCTTGGTCTAGGTAGATACGTGAGTTATCCGTTTGTTCGTGAGCTTTTACTTCAATACCCAGTGAGTCACTGTCAATTTTCTCCAATTGGCTGGTGTCTTTCGCGTACGAAAGTATTGGCAACGCAGCCACGATACACATTGTCAGTTTTGATTGTTTAAATCTAATCATAATAATCCTGCTTAACCGCTTGAGTGCTTGGCTGCGTGATACACAGCCTACGTCTTACTGCGAACGGTTAATCATCCCCACTGCTTTTGATGCTGAAGTTGAATTTCGTCAGTTTATTTGGTGTGATTCGGCGTACTTTCGGGTTCTCACTGATCACTTTCATGCCTGTTGGTAAGGAGTCTGTGTCCACCTTAACTAGAAACTGCTTGCCTTTTTTATTCAACACCCACTGATCTGGTACATGGTATCGACCATATTGGTCTGTCTCGATGATGATGCCTTCGACGGTAAGCAAGCGAACACCCGGAATACCATCCTCGTAAATCCCCTTGTTCTCCACTATGATCTCCCAAAGGTAATGGTCACCATCTCGGTAGAGGTTTCTCACCACGTCGATGTTCTCTGCCGACAAGCCTTTTTTCTTATCTCCTTTGTGCTTGGTAATCGCGTTACCTTGCTTATCAAACTCAATGTGCGTGCCGTTATCCGTCATCACCTTGAACGGGAAACCTTGGCGAGTTCGTGTATTAAACTGGAACACCACTTTGTTGCTGTGTTCGAGGGTACGGTTACGAGACAGGCCGTACAGCTCATCGACTTCATAACCTTTGTCCACACTCGACATCACGACATCTTGGTCTTGCTGTGTCACATTCACGTCTTTAAGTTGAGTTTCAACGCCATCCTGTATAATGAATGTCGAACCAGCAATGTACTCACCCACGGCTAAGTCAATATCGATGTAGATATCATCCGCGGTCGCATCGGCTTGGAAACCGTCGCCATTGTGGTCTTCAAATACCTTGCCGATAATAGAAGCGGTATCGAATACCTTGTCTGGCATCACCTCTACCGTCGCACTAGCAAGGTTCGATTTCACCACATAAGAGGTCGTCGCGCGTTGTGCTGAGAAGCTCTCTGCAGGTGGCGCTTCCGCCCAAGCCGTGTTGGTATAAACACCAAACGTTGCCCCGACACTCACGCGCATTAGGTAACGAATACGAACGGCATCGGCGGTTTTTGAGTCGCCTTTGCCATAGATGTTCATATCACCTACATCAAAAAACAATTGATTGGTTTTCGTTGGCTCTACGGTGATTTGGATGTCATCCGAAGTATCAAATACGCCATCAGGACCGCTGTTGACCATCTCTGTCGAGTCTAGGATGTAAGCGAAGCCACCTGGGTAGCGATCAACCAAACGCACACCCGTGAATGGATTATCATTTTCGTTGGTAATGACGACTTCATACTCAACGACTTCGCCCACACTTGCTTCTGATTTGCTCGCTACCTTGGTCACTTTTAGCATGCCTTCGTTGTAGGCTTGCTTCTTAACCTTGATCGTGACATTCGCAGATGCTGTTTCTCCAGTGGATGCCGTCGCCGTGAAGACATTAGTAAAGTCATCATCAATGCCTTGATTGATTTCTCCCGTTACTACTATCTCGTACTCATTGCCTTGGTAAGCTTTCATCGTGTGGTTCGAGTCGACGTTGCTATCTGAATCGACAGAAACCACAACACCAGACTTGAGCTCGGTGATGGTCGCTTTCCATGTGGTGAACAATGGATTGCCATTTTTACCAATAAGCTTGTCGATTTCGTCCAACAGATTGACGCTTTCTGCATCCGCAGAACCTCGGTTGGTCGCCGTCATTGTGAAAGTAATTTCATCGTCGTCGTTGGTGTATTCTGCTTTATCCGCCACTTTCGTTACCGACAAGATGATAGGCTGTGGCTTGATAGTGACAAAATCGTCTGCCAATACATCGCTTTCTGACTTATCGTAGGCATAAGCGTGGTTGGTAATTTCTCCCATCGCGTCGGCGTTCACCACACCTGTGATTTCAATTTCTAGCGTGTCATTTGGCGCTAGAATCACGCGACTATTCACATCCAAGTTGTCACCCTGGATCTGTGGCAAGACAATGGTACGGTCATCGCTGTATGAACTGGTTATACTCCAAGAAGTAAAGGCACTTTCTTCGGTATCATGAATCGTATTTACTTTAAGTTCAGAAAGCAGATCTTTAAGGACAATCTCTTCAGTAAACGAGCCGGATTCATTACTTAACACCACGTGATAAGTCACGCTTTCACCTGGACGGTAATATTCGTCATCCACGGTTTTCTCAAGCTTGACGGACTCTGGCATGGCAAACAGTGTTGCAGTTGCGTCCTGAGTTTCACCTCTGAATGTCGCGCTCGCTGTATTTTCAATCTCACCTGTCGCGTATTGATTAACAAGACCGGTGATAACGAACTCCACTTCGTCGTTTGCTGCGATAGTTAGCGTTGATTCAATATCCGAATTCACACTTGGTATGTTGGTGATTTCTGTTTCAGGATCGTTTTTATTCACGTCAATTCGCCAAGAATCAAACGCTTTAACTCTAGTACCATCAAGTCGAAGGACCTCTAGGCTGCTGATCGAATCTTGAACATCAACATCGGTTGCTGGCACCGTCCCCTCATTCTTGATCTTAACGCGGAATGTCGCTTCAGTTCCCGGCACGTAGTATTCCGTATCTGCCGTTTTCTCGATTGAGATTCCTTGTGACTGAGGCTGAATGGTTGCGCTAGATTGTTGGGTTGTACCATTCAAATCTGCCGTCGCGATATTGGTAATTTCACTCGCGGCTAATGGGTTGGTTTTTGCCGTAATCGTAAATTCAACAATGTCATGCGGCGCAATATCAATCACAGAACGAATATCTTGATCATCCATTGGCATCGGTGTAACCGTTGTACGATTGTCATTCGTAGTGGTTTCAATCGTCCAACTCTCAAATGCACGCTCATTGACACCGTGAATATTGATGGCTTTTATGCCTGACAAAATATCTTCAAGCTTAATGTCATTATCGAAACCGTCCGTTCCGTTATAAACACGAACGTGGAATACAGCATTCTCACCCGGAATATATGTCGGTGATTCGACAGTTTTCTCTATCCACACCTCTTCTGGGAGAGTTTCTAGCGTTGCTGTCGCATCCAATATTGCACCGCCGAATTCAGCACTTGCCGTATTCACGATATTTGCCACCGCACTATTATTCACCGTACCTGTTATAGCAAATTCAACTGTATCGCTAGGCGCAATATCTAAACGTGTATCAATATTTTGGTTCGGCCCCGTTACTTTTTCGATATTCGTGCGAGGATCACCTTTGGTCGTCACAATGGTCCAATCAAGTAACGCGGATTCTATTGCCCCGCCGGAGGTCTCCACTTTTAGTTCGGAAATAAGATCTTCTAACTGCACATTTGCGGCAAAACCCGAACCATTATTCGTCACTTTAACTCGGAATGTTGAGAGCTCTCCTGGTTGGTAGTAACGTTCATCCGTTGTTTTTTCGATGACAATATCGCCCGGACGAGGTTGTAACGTCGCCGTTGCCGTGGTGTCTTTACCATTATGATTAAGCGTTGCTTGGTTAATGATATCGCCAGTCGCTTCACCATTAACGAGTCCAACAATATACAAAGTTATGGTGTCTCTAGGCGCAAGGTCGATGTTGTAATCAATATTTTGATTCACCACTAACTCGTTCTTATCAACCGTGGTTAATGAACTGCCTGTGACATACTGAACCGCCCATTGTAAGAACGCTTGATTCGTTGAACCGTCAATCGTCGCAACCGATAATGCACCAATCTCATCTTTGAGGTTGATGTCGTTTGCGTAGCTGTTCCCCTCATTAACGATTTTTAAAATGTACCCAGCAGATTGATTCGGGCTATAAAACTCTACCATCGGCTCTTTAGTAAACGTCAGATCTGGAATCTTAGCGGTACTGGTCGCTTCTGCGGTTTTCTTTATACCGTTATAAGTCACGTCAACAGTGTTCGTCACATCACCGACGACTTCCGGATCAAGTTGCCCCTCAACGGTAATCGTGACTTCATCTGCCGGACCTATGTCCAAACTACCATCTAAAAATTCACCAGTGGCCGCCGGAAATTTAGTTTCGCCTGTTTTTGATGAGGCATTAAAGAAAATCGAACCCGACTCAAACGCGATGACCGTCGCCCCTGTCACATTGGTCGAAGTAATGTCATTAACGAGGTCTTTCACTTCAACATCATTTGCCCAGTTGTTCGTGGTATTTTCAATCTTAATGGTATAAGTCAGTGAATCTCCTGATTCATATTGGGCTTTATCCACCACTTTTGAGACGGTTAACTCCGCAGTTGCCGCAACATAGGTGGCATCCGCAGTTTGAGTTCCACTGGAATCCGTGACCTCAACGACGTTAGTAATGTCGCCAACAAGATCGTCCTTAACGACACCCTCAATATGAAGCTTGACGGTGTGG
Source organism: Vibrio alfacsensis (assembly GCF_019670485.1). Lineage (NCBI taxonomy): Bacteria > Pseudomonadati > Pseudomonadota > Gammaproteobacteria > Vibrionales > Vibrionaceae > Vibrio > Vibrio alfacsensis. The sequence continues at coordinate 315,877 of NZ_AP024166.1, read as the reverse complement.
TTGGGATGAATGTTGTAACGGACTTGATAGCCATCATCTCCAGTCACTTCAGAACCTGCAATAGGTTGAGTCAGCTTTGGATCTGTACCATCAACACTCACTGATGTTGCTGACCAAGAGTCAAAAGCACGCACGGGTAACGTCGAGCCCGCTTTTTCTGTTCTAATGTTTTTCCAAAGGTCGGCGATCAGTGCATCCGTTACATAACCGCCCCCTGTATTTTGAACTTCTACATCAAACCCAATCGTTTCTCCTGGATGATAAATAGCAGCGGGATCGGTTGTTACCTTTGAAACTTCCAAATTGCCTGGTTCTGGGTAAATAAACTGTTCGCGCAAGTTATACGTTTTAGTATCGATACTGACGTTATTGGTGAACTTACCAACGGCGTCATCTCGAACCTTACCCTCAATTTGAATTCGAACGAGGGAATACACATCACCTGCAGCACTTTTTGCACCCAGTTCGATCTTATTGTTGATATCGGGACTCGGTACACTTTCTAACGCTTTCAGCTCATCAATCTTGGTTTGCCCATTACCATCACTTAAAATTTCCGCCTTTATATTCCAAGCGGTTAGCGCTTGTTGTTGGGATCCATCTGCCGTTTCTACCGTGAAGCTGCCAATGTAGTCCTCAACATTCACTTCCTGGTTACTATCCGTTTCGTTACGAATCAAAATTTCATATTTGATCGTAGAGCCTGGTGTATACGTTGGGGTGCTCGTAGATTTTTGCGCAATAATCCTAGAATCACCCTGTGCGAGAGTGACATTATTACTGTCTACCCCATTAACGGTTGCAACGTTAACAATGTCATCAAGCGCATCAACAGCCACCGTGCCGTCCAGAGCAAATACCACTTCATCGCCCGGCATCAGATCGAACACGGCATCTAGTGGAACATTACCTTGATACTGGCCTGTAATTGAAAATCGGTCAGGTGATGGCGCAGAAACAATGGATGTACTGTAACCAGAAAACGCCAATGTAGGTGTCGCGGCTTGGGTATAAATTTCATTGAGTTTATCAACGATAGCTACATCATTTGCGATGCCCTCACCATCGTTTCTTACGGTGATTTGGTACTGAACTTGACCACTCGGATTGTAGTGACAACCAACGCCATCATCGGATGGGAAAGTACACGTGTTACTATCCGATGTCGTGCCTATTACTTGCTTTTTAAATGTCAGTAAAGGTGCGACTGGCGGAATGATTTCCGTGGTATCCGTATGATTCCCTGCTTTACCGGTATTGCCATCGATGTCACCGAGTGCATCCGGACGAATTTTCCCTTTAACGGTGAATTCCATCACTTCTTCAGGGGCAATATCCACCAGCAGATCTAAGTCATCAGAACGGTCATAAGATCCAACGTAGGTATCTTGGTTGCCACTTGTACCTGTTGAAGTAAACGTATGAGTGATATCGGTATCAGAAAATGCCGACTTAGTCGTACCGCCAATTACCTCAACTCGCACATTCGATATGATGTCCTGAATCACCGTTTGATCGCGCCAAACAGGTTCTGTATTGGCAACAGTAAACTTGTAGATCACCTCATCTTCTGGTTTGTAAGTATCATTCGTAGCATATGGCTTACCCGCTATCGAGACGATCGCTTTCTCTACCGTCAAATTGGCACTATCTGGAATAATTTTCGCCGCACTAAAGTTCGAACCATTGTACTTCGGTTTCGCGACTATCTGATCAAGGGCATCAAAACGGACCTGTGACTCCATCACAAAATCAATCCATCCCCCAGGGGCAATAGACAATATCGGGATATCAATGTCAGAGTTTGTTCCACCGGTATAACCACCAATGTCTGTCGTTGCTTCTCCTGACGTTGTAACGGTGACATCCCAACCATATTGTTCAAAAGCTGGTAAGGTTTGGTTATCCGCCTCGCCTGCTGCATTTTGGGCAATACGAACTTTGACTTTAGAAAACAGTTCTTGCAAAGACTTGTTGTATTCCAATCCTTTACCGTTATTTTCTATTCTCAAGTGATAAACCACTTTTTTACCATCGCTGGTGTGGTTATACGTTGTTTTATGAGTAGACAATGAGTTGTCAGTAAACGCTTTATGCAACTTCGTAATTTTAGCCGGAAGCATATTAACGGGTTCTGAAACTAAATTTTGCTTATTATCTACCACCGCAATATTCAGTATTTGACCTACTGCTTTTTCACTGATTTTCGCTTTGATGGTATACACGACAAAAGTGTCACCCGAAGCAAAACTGTTCGCCGCCAAGTTAAACTGGGTATCAATATCACTACTGTTTGTTACACTCCCAGCATCACTGATACCACTTGCATCGACTGCCGTTGTAATCGTCCAAGAATCAAATGCTCTTCCAACCGTACCATCAAGATACTGTGTTTGAATTTTACTGATCTCATCTTTAATCGGCATATCATTGATGTGGACGTTATTAAGATTCTTTAACGTAATTTCATACTCAATGTAGCCACCAGGTGTATACCCACCATTCAACTCGGTCGTACCATTACTATCAAAAATACGCGTTACGTGTTTCGTAAAATTGAACTTTTCTGCCGAAGCTTTCGTTTCAGCACTGACGGTATCACCATCAACGGTTAACAAGTTCAATATCTCGCCAATCGCTTTCTCATTGACCGTTGCGGTGACTTTGTATTCAACTTTGGTCCCCGCGGGGATCGACGCGTGCGTACGAATGTCTTTGTTATTTGCAATCGAACCATCTAAATCCATGATTGCTTTGCTGCTGCCACTGACTATGCGTTGATCAATCGTCCAACCTAAATCGAAAGCCTTACCCCGTGTGCCGTCGATCAAATCGGTTTCAATAGACGACAAATTATCAACCACAGGGATATTGTAGGCATTGCCTTTACCGTCATTTTCTATCGTCAAGCGGTATACCAGTGGCTGATTCGGCTCGTAGCTTACTTGGTCAACTGTTTTGGTAAATGACAGATGATAGCTATTAGGAACGACGGTAATACCGCCAATCGTTATGGTTCCAACCGCGTCTTCTCGTACTACGCCCTCAACTTCGAATGTGACGGAATCGCCACCAGCCACATCGATTGTTGTATCAATATTCTGATTATCTGCAACTGTGCCATCTAATGTGCCATCGGTTGTCCCTTGACCACCATTCGAATCTTTTTTAGACACATCAACGGTAAAGCCCGTCTCAAATGGGGTTGCTAGTGTTCCATCAAGCAGTTGGGTCTTAACACTTTCAATATCCTCTGAAACGCCGTGGTTATTTACGTAACCAGTCTGAGAAGATACGGTCACTTGATACGTTAACGTATCGCCCGGAGAATAAAATTGAGTCTCAACACCGTTAACAAGCAGTTTGCGGACCACATCCCCACCATTATCAGCACGCTCCATTTCATGATGAGAAACGTGCGACTCTTCTGTTACCTGACCAATATCACGATAGATGTACGCATCGTTTTCAATCTTATTATTTAAGCTACCTCCAGCATCTTGAGAACCAATCACGTTATCCTTAACACGCGCTTTAATTCTAAACGTACGCAACTCCCCTGCATCGAGAGTCATCGTATTTGAGGCGTTGCCCGGAGGATAAACAAAATCTTCGTTAGTTTTAGCCTGAAAACCTGACCCAAAATCAAACTGCCAATACTCAAATGGTTTTTGATCATAGAGATCGGCATAGTGATCATCTTTGTCATTAGCAAGCACCGCACGGATCTCATTTAAAAGATCGACCACTTTCAAGCCTGTCTCTGGGTTAGAGCCATTATTCAGAACGCGAATTTCATAGGTCACGTCATCACCAGGTGAGAAACGCACTTTGTCTGCCGTTTTAAGAATGGACACATTCAGCTTTTCACCTGATGTCCCCCCAATTTCTGCAGAAGATGATTGGTTTAGGTTTGTAGCAGGATCGTAAATTTCAGCGGTATTCGAGATTTCATCTTGTGAATAATCCGCTTTGACTTTGCCTCTGATGTCATAGACCACATACCCCTCAGTGCCATTTATTCTAGGGTCAATGTCGATGCGAGTATTGATGTTGCCATTGTCTGGATAATCGCGCTTCGAGCCCGCGTTACTGCCCGTTTTAAATGGTGAGTTGTTGGAATCTGTATAAGAGGTGATGGTCCATTCAGAGAAAGCCCCAAGCCCAATAATATCATCGGTAACACGCACTTCATTCGCATACCCAGGTCCCGTGTTTACAATGGTCACCTTAAAGTTAACCCACTGCCCAGGAATGAATTCATCATTCGGCGTGGTTTTTGCCACAATTACTTTTGGATCATGTGGATAAACAACTGCAGTATCAGTCGCAGAAGATTGAACGGTCGAGTCTGGTGTTTTGATCTCTGCTGTATTGTTAAACCGTGTGAAAATGATTTCATCTTCATTAGTACGATCGATCTGCGCTACAATCGTATAAATCACCTCGACATTCGGTGGGATCTGTGCGGTGGTATCCAGATCAATGTTGTCTGAAAATGCCCCAACATCGGTGTATGTCGCATTCCCATCCAATCTTGGATCGTCGGACTTAATCTCTGCACTAATTTGCCACGATTTAAACACAGGTTTAGTCACACCATCCGGTTCCAATATACCTGCCGTAATCGTAGATAGCGTGTCTTTCACTTTGACATTAGTAGCGTAACCATTTTCTTTCGCATTTTTTAACCGAATTTCATACGTCACTTCCGTATCTAATTTTGAATACGCCGTTTGTTCTGCATGAAAACCCGTATCGGTGTTCGTTTTTACTCGCTTGTCTAATTCGATCGCGAAGTCTCTAGGATCTGATCCTCGGTCTGCATAAACAGACCCATCGACAGTCACTTGGTTTTGAATATGCCCATTCGCCACAGGATCGGTCTGTGCCACGATGGTGTACTCAATATAAGAGTGAGGCTGAAGTGTTGCGATAACATTGAGATTATTTGGGTATTTGATTTCACCCGTGATCCCCGTATCTGAGGCAGTCGCATCACTGCCATCCTCTTTATATGCATGGGCGGTGATCGTCCAATCAGAATATGCAGGGATCGTATTTCCTTTAATGTCTTGAGTTTCAACCGCTGATAAATCATCCAATACTTGAACTTGGTCAGCAAAACCATCGCCATCGTTCGAGACAGTAATGGTGTAAGTCAGGGCTTGTCCGGAGGAATAGAAACGACTATCGACATCTTTGCCCGCGCGCAGGTTATCATCAGGGGTTTGAACACCCGACCCCTCCTCCGTGACATTGTCACTAGAACAACTTGGATCATTATCCAAAATCAAGCCCATGCTGCTGTCATTCGTTTTCGCCGTCAGCTTGTATTTTATGGTTTGTCCCGGCGCAATATCCGGAGTAAGAGAGATAGGATTAGAACTCCACGCTCCATAATTGTAACTACCTGGATCAGAGCCATTCGAATCTTGTCCAGAGAGAACGTCAACTTTCCACTTTTCAAAAGCTTGCCCATCACCCGAACCACCCGCTTGCTCCGTAATCACACAAGTTAAGTTGTCTTGTACCAGCAGGTTGTTAGCAAAATACTTTGATGAGCCGTTGGTCACCGTAATTTCATATTCAATCTCGCCACCAGGCACGTATTCACTTGCGCTCGTCGTTTTAGATATTGAGATATCAGAATCAGAGACACTGAGTACTTTTTCTGCATCCACCGTGTCGGAGACCGTAGCGGTTTGAACAATCGTGCCAGCTTCATCCACAACAGAAGCTGTAAAGCCTTGAAGTGTTCCGATCGTAATCGATGTTAAAGTCGCTTTGATGTTGTAAGTGATCGACTCTCCAGGATAGATAGATACCGTATCATCAAAATCTACATCCGTTTGAGGGCCGCTTTGATAAGAAGATTGGGATTGGCCACCGATATTAGTGACAGTGACATCCCATGTTGAAAATGGGTTACCATCAACATCAGTATGATCAAAATTGTTAGACAGATCATTCGCTAAGCCATTGCTTGACACAATATCCTGAATGTTTTGTTTTACATGGTATTCATGCGCGATACCACCACTGGTGTTTGTGGCTTTTACTTCGATATTTACCACACCATTGATCAAATATGGCGTGGTCGATAGTAAACGATGTGACAGTTCAATATCTGGTCTCGCAGGGGGCGTGTTGAGCTCATTACTATCTAACGTTCCAGAGCGAGTAGTCGAGGTTGCGTTAGTAATAATATTCGAAACGAGGTCATCTGCGACCGTTGCAGTAATGGTATAAGTAACGTATCCACCGACTGAAATCATCGCATCTTGAACCGATAAGTTATCTGATGTCGAATAAGTACCCGGATCACTCCCAGAAGACGCTACAGCAGTAATAGAAACATCACTAAATGGTGAGGTCGAACTGCCTGATTGCGTTTCACCTGTCAAAGATTTAAACGCTTGTTCGATATCTAATCCTCGAACGGTAAATATCCCCGTATTGGTCGCCGTTAAGGTATAGCGCAATGCCTTTCCTACCTCGTACTCAGACGGCGTTACAATGGCATCGAGGGTGTATTTATACTCGGCAGGTGTAAATGTGATTTCTTTTTTATTTTCATAGGTTTGTTCAACACCTGCAATCTGAGCTTTTACAACCGTTCCGCCTAGCACAATATCACCAGCGGCATCATCTGCCACCGTCGCTTCGATCTGGTAGGTGATTCGACCAAATGGGAGAAGGCTTGCTCCAACAACGTCTAAATTTGCGTTATTGTCTTTATAGGTCCCCGAATTAGAACCAAGGGTATGTGAATCACTTATCGCAATGTTGCTAAATGCAGCGCTAGAGCCCGACATGACATCCCAAATAGCGTTCGTGACCGAAACACCTCTAACGATACTCGCTGTTGTATTGCTTACTTCAATCGAATATGAGATGACTTGCCCATTTTCATAATAGGTTCCTGACGTAGGGCTAAAAGAAATGTCGATTTCATTAGCTGCTATCGCATGGGCTGAGGCGAAAAAAGTCAGCATGAATATGGCTAGATAACGTTGAACGATGGTCACAGAACTTTCCCACTTTTTATGATCATACCCAACTAATCTCGACCGACATGCTCACCGAGAATGACTTGGGAGTACTATTATTCATTGATTTAATTCGAAGCTAAGAATAACGTCAAAAATCAAGCGCCATATTTTTGACAATATAGACAACCGATATGTCACGTTTCTGTCAGTTTCCATTCAGGTTCAAACAAAGCGTTGAATTCTGCATCTTCACAAACATCCTGAATTTTTAGCTAAGAGCAGACAAATCATAAGCATCATCGTCTCCGTTTCCGTATTCAATGCCAGGGAAATAGTAATATTCAACCAGATGGCATACTTTGCCTGCTTTACATTTCAATGTAGCTGAAATGAAAGGAATTTTAATAAAAAACACATATAACGCACAAAATACTCAACTAATATCACAATCTTGATATTAACTGGAAACAAATTCAAAACTCACACTGGGTAATGCACCGTGAGCAATCTAGCAACTCAGCGCTTGTTTAGCGCAAACAAGAAGATAACGGTCGCCATTAACCGAACGCTGTATTAATATTGAGAAAAATATTAAAAGTCGCGCTTCATACCAGAGCAAATCACCTGCGTCTAACGCTAAGTTTATTGTGTGCAAAGCGTTTATTCCGAGCAAGGTACGTATTGTGAGCAAAGCGTTTATTCCAAGCAAAGTACGTATTGTGAGCAAAGCTATACCTGGAGCAACTCGAGGTTCTCTTTTAAAACCCGATACGCGCTGCCAACAATGAATCATTGCAGGGTATTCAAAGAATAATTTCGATTGGTGCATGAATGCGCTCGACAATTAAGGAGCTAGGAATGGACTCGCCTGCATATATGCAGATCATTGCTTTGTTGACCCGAGTACAAAATTACCCTGGGTTAGATGGGCTAAGTTTTATTGAACGTCGAATAGAACAGATTTGTCAGCACACTGATTTTACTATGCCTGAAGCATTTACATGCTTTGTTGATGGATTGAAGCATGACCGCAATGATGAACTTGATCCCGCAATCGTGCAGTATCAAGCTTGTTTAGCCGCCTGCTCATCCATCGATATTGCCCTGCGTTTTCAAACCCACGTTTTGCTAGCATCGATTTACGCCGATAGAGAACAGTACCAACAAGCGTACGACTTATACCAAGAAGTATTGAGCCATTCTCATCTGCTCGATACCAACTTCGTCTCCTTGGCATATACAAACATCAGTGACTTGTACCTTTCATTAGAGAAGTATTCTCAAGCTGTTGAACTGGCACAACTCGGAGCAAAAGCATCTCAAGAAGTCTGCAACCCCGTGAATGAAGCAATTTGTCTGCTCAATGTTGGGATGGGCTTAGGTCAACTTGGTGACCCACTTTCTGCGCTTGAGCACTTCCACCAATCACTCTCCATCGCAAAAGCCATACCCGATCAACGTATTGAAGCGATCGCTCATGGCTATATCGCTCAAATTTTGATGCAGCAAAGGGAAACGAATACTCAAAAAATTCAATTTCATTTTGAAGCGGCCGACCAACTATACAAAAAAGTCAAAGATCAGCATAACAGCCAAGAAAATCTCACTTTCTTTGCCGAGTTTTTAACAAGAGAACATCAATTCCATGATGCTCAACACATATGTGATCGCTTGGCTAAATTAGTAGACGCTGAGAACAATTTCGGATTTTATGCTCGCTACTGTGAAGCGCAAATCGTTATTTACGAACAACAAAAGCAGTGGGAAACCCTAACACGCTTCCAAAAGGACTACTTAGCACAAACTCAACACCGCTTACAAAGAGCGCAAAATGAGGAAGCAGAGCATCTTCAACAGGAGATCGCCCAACTTACTCAGCAACAAGAACACCAGTTACTAAAACAAGTCCAAGAACAAGTTGGGGCGATCACAGACGTAGGACAAAGCATTGCGACCGTACAAAGCCTTGAACAAAGCTTACCCTTTATCTATGAAAAAGTGTCTTCGATTTTTCCAACCGATGAATTCGGTATCGCCCTTTTTGAGGAAGAGAGTCAGTTATTAGATTACCGTTACTTTTACGATTGTGATGGACATGTGTCTCCTTTGACCATCAATTGCAAAACCGACCGTAATATAGGCAGTTATGTGGTGGCTACGGGCAAAACTGTCCACATAAACAATGTCACCGAAGAGTCCATTAGCGCTTATGTTCCTTTATCCGAACGTAGGGAGCACGATCTTGTTATTTTCGACAACAGTAAAGTTGCAAGATCGGTTATATTGACGCCGATTCGACTTGGTCAACGAACACTAGGTGTGTTATCGCTCCAACATCATTTGCCGGATCAGTATCAACGCCACCATGTTTACTTATTTGAACAACTGGCAGGATTCATTGCGATCTCATTAGAGAACCTTGTTCAACGACAGCACTTACAGCATGCAAATGCGCAACTTGATAAGTTATCAAAAACGGATCCACTGACGGGGTTATATAACCGATATCAGTTAGATAAAATCGCGCCAACCCTCATCAAACGAGCCAAGTCAAAACATCAGAACTTGGCCATTGCGATCATCGACATCGATTATTACAAAGGCTTTAATGATTGCTTTGGTCATCAGCAAGGCGATCTCGCGCTTAAAGCGGTAGCAAAAGTGCTCACAGATGTCTTTAACAATAAAGGGGAATACCTGTTCCGCTATGGTGGCGATGAATTTCTCCTCATTGCGATGAACCAGTCATGTGGCCAACTTAAGGTTCGACTCACGCAACTTGAAGAGCAAATTGCATCACTCGAGATGAAAAACCCCTCCTCTCTTTGTTCAGATCTCTTAACGCTATCAATAGGTGCGACCAACTTTACTCAATTACCATCAGTAAGAACGAGTTTTGAAAGCCTATTCAACATCGCAGATGAGGAGCTATACAAAGTCAAAGAGCAGGGACGAAACCACTTTCGTTTGGTCGAACAAGAACTTTAGCTATCCAGATAAATCATTTTTTTACTCATCCCACCATCAACAACCAAATTGTGGCCATTCACAAAGTCGTTCTCGGGATGAGTAAGAAACAAGCAAGCATTAACAATGTCCCTTGCTTTTCCGACTCGGCCAGAGGGATGTTGTTGATGATCCAACGCCTCTAGATCATCATAGCCCTCGACTTGGATCCAACCTGGACTCACTGCATTCACAGTGATTGGGGTATCGGAAAGAGAAATAGCCATCGAATGTGTCATTGACACCACACCACCTTTAGATGCGCCATAAGCATCCCAACCTGCTTCGTTTTGATACCACCGCGTGGAGCCTATATTGATGACTCGTCCGTAAGAACATCCTTTATGCAACGCGATAAAACGACGAGTACATGCAAATGCGCCCTTGAGATTAACATCTATCACTCTCGAAAATTCATCAAATGTCAGAGTACTTAGTGGCTTATTAAAGTTAGCGATCGCACCATTGTTGAGAAGAACATCAACCTGACCATATCGATTTTCAAGTTGATCAAAAGCGGCTTCAATTTGATCTATACACCCAAGATCCACCGGGTAAAAATCAACCTCAGAATTCGTCGATGAGACAACATCAAATACGACGACTTTCGCACCAAGATCGAGGTACGCCTGTGCGAGATGCTTACCGATCCCTTGGCTTCCACCAGTCACTAACACCACTTTATTGTCGTACATAACCAAGCCTCAATTTTACTTAACAGGCGTCTATTTTAGGGCGCTAATGAGAAGAAAGATATCCTCAATCTAGGCCGAATCACTCAGGTAAATACCAAAAATTATTAATCTACAAATAAAAATAAAGCCGAATTGATATCGGCTCTAGTGGATAATATCGGATATGTCAGTCCTATCGGATGTGTTACTGTTCAATTTCTCGGATAACTCGACATGGGTTTCCGGCAGCAACCACATTAGGTGGTATATCTTTAGTCACAACACTACCAGCACCTATAACTGAATTATCTCCAATCGTTACCCCTGGACAAACAATCACACCACCACCTAACCAAACATTGTCGCCAATATAAATCGGCGTTCCAAATTCCACGCCCTCTTCTACCCGTCCTTTTACATCCAATGGGTGACCTGCGGTGTAAATTTGTACATTTGGCGCAAATAGAACATTGTCTCCAATATGAACCTCAGCCACATCTAATACGACACAGTTAAAATTGGCGTAAAAGTTTTTACCAAGCTTAATATTAGAGCCATAGTCACAACGAAACGGTGGTTCCAAATAGGCCCCTTGAGCATCAGGAATCAAGGTGTCGATAGCATGTCGCCACTCTTTCGTGTCTGGAATACTGTTGTTTAGGATTTGTAGCGTTTTACGGCATGCAATTCGAGCTTGATAAAGCTCATCATCCCAAGCGTTGTATGGCTCACCCGAGAGCATTTTTTGTTTTTCAGTTTTCATGATTAACGACGATTACTTCTAAAAGAAAACCGCATGAAAACACAATCTACGCCCGCAAAATGTGAGAAAACGCAATATTACATGCAAATGGGAACATTTTTACCATTCTAAATCTTATACCGCTTCGGGTAGGTCAGAAAGGTTATCTTTCACCCAAATCAAAGCTTGTACTCGATTCTTGACCTCTATTTTCTTAAAAATATTATGCAAATGCGTTTTTACCGTGTTTTCACTCACAAAAAGTTGCTTGGCGATTTGCTGATTGGACGCCCCCATAGAAAGAAAAGTCATAATTTGCTGTTCTCTTTTCGTTAACACTGCCGATGTCGACTTGTTAACTGGGCGACTGTGCCTACGTAGATGCGTAATATACTCTTGAGAGAACTTTCGACTGAACCACATATCACCCTGTAGAATTTTCCCGATACCTGTATGCAGGGTATCAATGTCATCTGACGTGTAAAAAATCCCGGCTAATGTTGGCCACACTAATGTTTCTTGGGTTGAAATAGACTTGTCGCAATTAAATAAGACTTCGATCGTATCTTTATTATTTTCCGCTTTTACAAGCATGTAGTTATCGAATGCTTCTTCATTGAGCGCACTTTTATCAAGCAATATCGCGGAGGTTGAATCTGGGAGGGAGTGTGAAGAGGGGGAGAGTTTATCTGGCGCAATCAAAGTAACGTTAATCGTGAGTTTACTTTCCAAAACGTCCTTTAATAAAGATGACTGTAAACTGTCTTCCGTGATTAAAACGACATTCCTTTTGTTATCATTTTCCATATTTCTCCCATCCCTACCTATCTGACGTGAATATTTAGAGTCGATTACATAGGCATTAAAGTCAAGTATGAAAATAGTAGTACTTATGTATAACTGACTCCCTCATCAAGTATTGATAGTAGTATAAAACCGGCAATAAAAAAGGGAGTATGAATACTCCCTTTTTATTAGTTGAATCAGCACACATTGGTGCACTGGAACTGAATTAGTGCACTGGAACTGAATTTTTTTGATTGAACTTACCAAAATACTGTTCTAGAACTTCCGGAGTCAGTTTTCCTTCCGCTTCAAGCTTTTTCAGTTGTTCTACAATCTCTTTCTGCTCTTCTAGCGATGGCAGTTTTACTTCTGGCTCTTGAGCGGCTTCTTGAGAAATTTGCTCAAGTTCTTTTTCGAAGTCATTCATAGTATTTACCTAATCTATAGTCATGAAACTTGTCAATTATCGCTATTCTATCCAACTCTACAGCTTGAAGCTACCAACCATCTTATCTAAGCGGGAGGATAACGCCTGAAGGTCACGGCTCGCATCCGCTAACTCCTCTGCGGTTGCCGTGGTCATCTCGTTGATAGCGTTAATCTCTTCAATATTTTGGTTGATCGTATAAACCACCGTCGACTGTTCTTCTGTGGCCGTCGCGACTTGAGTATTGCGATCAGAAATATCCATGATTCGTTCCGAAATACTTTTTAGCACTTCAACCGCTTCATCTGTTGATGTCACACCCTCAAAGGTAATCGCTTTACCCGCTTCCATCGCGGTAACCGCATCTTGAGCATCGCTTTGCAGCTGATTAATCATCTTCTGAATTTCTTCTGTAGAAGATGCGGTACGAGAGGCAAGGTTTCTGACTTCATCAGCAACCACAGCAAAGCCTCGTCCTTGTTCCCCTGCGCGAGCAGCTTCGATAGCTGCATTAAGTGCAAGCAAGTTCGTCTGATCAGAAATGTCACGGATAACGTCCAAGATCGAGCCGATGTCTTTGGTCGTTGTGGCAAGCTGAACCACTACCATACTTGTCGATTCAACATCATTCGCAAGACGACTGATCACATCTTTTGCTTGGGTAACCACTTGGCGACCTGTTTCCGTATTATTTGAAGCTTGACTCGCCGTATCCGCAGCGATTGCTGCATTGGACGCGATCTCGCTTATCGTTGCACCCATTTGGTTAATCGCTGTCACAACCTGAATCGTTTGATCGCGTTGCTCTTGACTATTATCGTGTGTCGATGTCGCTTTACTCGAAACACTCTCCGCAGCTTGACTTAACGCACCACTGGTTAACGATACTTCTTTCATCGTGGCATGGATTTTTTCAATGAAACCATTAAAGCCTTTTGAAAGCTGTGCGATTTCATCATTGCCTTTAATTTCAATACGCTGAGACAGATCGCCTTCACCCTCGCCAAGATCTGTGAAGCGGTTCGCAATCTGTTTAATCGGGTTTGTGATGCTATTTGCAAGCAAGACGCCCATTGCAATGAACACCAACGCAACAATCACGGTTGTCATTAGCATTTTTTCACCGGTAGCGTTGAGGTCAGCAAAAACTTCATTGACTGGCACTACGCCAATCACAAACCAATCCATTGATGGTACGTATTGGCTAGAGACAAACATCTCTTGCCCCTCAAACTCCATCGTTACCAAATTAAAACGCTCTTTGTTCAATAAGTGAGACGCTTGATTACCAAATAGCTGATGAATAGAGGCTTTATTTTTGCCTGGCTGACGGTGAATTTGAATATCACCTTGACTATTGGTTAAGAACACATAACCCGTATCTTGGATTTTGAATCCATTCAGCAGCTTTACCATGTCATCCATTGACTTAGACAGGCCTGCCATCGAAATACCTGCAAGGTCTTGGTAGTTCGCAAACATCTTAACTTCACCAGTGGTCTCTTGGAACACACTGACAGACATGCCTTGTCCTGATGACGTAAAACCAAAAAACCAAGCGTCTTGAGAGCGATTTAACTGACGTAAAAACCCGTTTTGGTTCCAGTAATACGCCGTCTGACGGTTTGCAACAGAAGCATCATTCAGCTGGTACTGTGATTTCACATTATTCAGTTGTTTTACAAGCTGTGCTTCTTCTACTGGGTTACGATCGGTTTTCGATAACGCTTCAACCACGAATTCATTGGTTGCCAGTTGCTTAGCCGCTTGCTGCATCTGAACAACTTCACGATCAATTTCTGTATTGATTTGTTGCAGCATGGCTGGCAATTCAATATCAATAAGACGGTGGCTAAGCACCGCACGAGCATGATGTTGCGCCATAACACCAACAATAATAGTGGATGCAAGAACAGCAAAAGTAATGCCGAGTACCACTTTTTGTTTAATACTCAGAGAATTAGGTTTGAACATATCTGGACCTTAAAAGAATCACTCGTTATTTTCTGTATGACGATAATTTCTGCGCAAAGGCATGAAATTTTGCGCATATCTTTTTCTTATGCGCGGCATGCAATCTATATCGACCAGGACAGGTAGAACTAGAGAAATTTCTCACATTATTTTGCAATCGTGATGTAACGAGCTGTTTGGCAAGTAAATTCAAACTTTTTAACGCCTTGCAATCAATTTCTTAGCCCCAATATTGCAAAGATAAATTACGCAGACGTAGTGGAACTTTTAACTCCTAGAAAGTGACCAATACTCAAAACCAAAATCAAATGGATACCCAGAGAGTTCAACAATGCACAAAACGAACTTCAAAGCGCTGCAAAGCTATTTAGAGTCTCAGATCATTGGCCAACATGATCTCGTCAAACAACTGCTTATCGCTCTACTGGCCGATGGGCATATTTTGGTTGAAGGTCCTCCAGGACTTGCAAAAACTCGTGCCGTAAAATCGCTTGCCGATTGCATTGAGGGTGATTTCCACCGCATTCAGTTTACGCCAGACCTTCTGCCTGCTGATTTAACGGGTACTGATATCTTCCGACCAGAAACTGGCGAGTTCACTTTCCAATCTGGTCCGATTTTTAACTCATTGATTCTTGCCGATGAAATCAACCGTGCCCCTGCAAAAGTTCAAGCTGCAATGCTAGAAGCCATGGCAGAAAAACAAGTCACCGCTGGTCGTCATACTTACGCCCTACCAGAATTATTCTTGGTTATGGCCACTCAAAACCCGATTGAACAAGAGGGAACTTACCCACTACCAGAAGCGCAACTAGACCGCTTCTTATTACATCTGGATGTCGATTACCCAGATGCGGAGCACGAACTTGCGATTCTACGAATCAACCGCGGAGAAGCAAAAGGCGAAGCGGTGGCTGAGCGACCAAATTTAAGTCAGCAAGATATTTTTACTGCACGTAAAGAAGTCCTTAATATTCATATGGCAGATGCCATTGAGCAATACATTGTGCGTCTTGTTATGGCGACTCGTCAGCCAAGTGATTACGATCAAGAGCTTGCAAAATGGCTATCGATGGGTGTGAGTCCACGTGCCACTATTGCATTAGACCGCTGTGCTCGTGCTCATGCTTGGTTAGTAGGCCGTGACTTCGTGTCTCCCGAAGACGTACAGGCGATGGCTTACCCGGTATTGCGTCACCGCTTATTGTTGAGTTACCACGCCCAAGCAGAGGGCATCACAGCAAATCGAGTGATCGATAAGCTACTCAGTTTAGTCGGTAGCGCATAGGTAAAAGGTGGCAATATGTCTGCACTCAAGCTATTGCCACCCCATGCAAATGGGGTGACATTAACCCTCGAAGAATTACTTCAATACCGTACTCAATCTGTTCGTTGGTTACCTCCTGCCCAAAGTATTTGGTCACAAATGAGTGGCAACCATACAAGCCGACAAAAAGGGCGCGGGATGGATTTCATGGAAGTGAGACAGTATCAAGCTGGTGATGATATTCGCAGCATCGACTGGCGAGTTACCGCACGAACGGGTAAAGCACACACCAAATTGTTTGCTGAAGACAAAGAACAAGCGGTGATCTTGTACATCGATTTGAGTCCAAGTATGCACTTTGGATCGCAATACGTTTTGAAGTCGGTTCAATTGGCACACTTTGCAAGCGTGCTGATTTGGCTGACATTAGCCAAGAAAGATCGCATTGGGGCCGTGATTGATGATGGTCAAAAATGCATTGAGTTCCGTCCATCATCATTACAGAAGCAAGGGCTAAGAATTCTTGATGCAATAGTGAATACTCACAATCAATTGATTACCAATCAACAAATGGAAAGTGTACGTCACCTCCCATACGAGAGCGCAATTGAAACTCTGCACAATCTAGCACCTAAAGGTAGCGAGTTGATTCTATTGAGTGATTTTGTGCGGATGGAAGAAAAAGAGTTCATGCAACTGCGTCGATTAAAGCAACACAACAGTGTTCGTGCAGTACAATTTTACGATCCACTTGAGCGAGGTGAAACGGATTACCGAGGTCAAGCTAAAGCCTCCGACGGACAACGTAGCCAATGGTTCAACTTTGGTTCAAAAGGGCAACGTAAAGAACTGGAATCCCATTTTTTGAAACACCAACAGACCGTCAAACAGCAATGTCATTCGATGGCCATTCCATTTAACAGCCTGTCGAGTGGCTCACCGCTGATCCCGCAGTTAAGCTAGACAAAATAAATCATATAATTCATTCAAGCAGTAGTAACAATAATGACAACAACTAACCAAAGCCTAAACCTTGAACCGTTAATTCTACCTAATGCACCCGATTGGTTCCCACTAGCATGGGGATGGTGGGCTGTGCTTGGTGGTCTCGTACTCATCATAAGCATATTTTGTATCTATGCGAGATGGCGTTCCAAGCGTCTTTTAGCTAAAAAGACCGCTTTGAAACTATTGATCAATCCAATCACACCACATTCACCATCTTCTGCATTAGAAGTGTTACGCCAAGCGGCTTTGAGTTATTTCCCTCGTGCAGAGATTGCCCCATTGACAGGCTCTGCTTGGTACGAGTTTCTGGACAGTTATACCAAAGAAACTCGATTCGTAGACAAACAACAACAATGGCAAGCCGCGCTTTATCAAAAGTCTAGCCAAGAGCACCACCAAGACCTCATTGATGATTGTGCTTTCTGGGTAGCAACCGCATTGCCACCAAAGAAAAAGGCAAAAACTCGTGACTGAGACAACTCTCGTTTCGAGCCTTTCTCAGTGGTCGAACATTGAATTTGTCTGGTGGTGGGCACTACTTTTACTGCCTCTACCTTGGCTGGTTTATAAGTTCTTCCCTGAAGAGACTCAGCAAGCTGAAATCAAACTGGCATATCTTCCAGATAACAAACACAGCAATAAACCAAAACAGTGGGTACAAAAAGCCCTATCTATTGGTGTATGGATATTGTTAGTTATCGCCTGCGCTCGCCCCGTTTGGTATGGCGACCCGGTTGAATTTCAACCTAAATATCGTGACATGATGTTAGTCGTTGACCTATCTGGCTCAATGCAAAAAGAAGACATGAACGATAATGGCGAATATATCGACCGTCTCACCGCGGTAAAAAGAGTTCTATCTGACTTTGTTAAGAAGCGCGATGGTGACCGTCTTGGCGTTGTGCTGTTTGGCGATCATGCTTACTTACAAACACCACTCACTGCCGATCGTAAGACCGTCATGCAACAAATCAACCAAACGGTTATAGGTTTAGTCGGCCAACGCACTGCGATAGGTGATGGTATTGGCTTAGGTACAAAAACCTTTGTCGATAGCGACGCCCCTCAACGCGTAATGATTCTCCTCAGTGACGGTAGCAATACGGCGGGTGTGTTAGATCCTATCGAAGCGGCAGAAATCGCGAAAAAGTATAACGCGACAATTTATACCGTTGGTGTAGGCGCTGGTGAGATGATGGTGAAAGACTTCTTTATGACTCGCAAGGTAAACACCGCATCTGATCTTGATGAGAAAACACTCACCCAGATTGCACAGATAACCGGAGGCCAATACTTCCGAGCTCGTAATGCCCAAGAATTAGAAAAGATCTATGACACCATCAATCAATTAGAACCCGTATCTAGTGACACTCAAACTTGGCGACCTCAGTCGGAGTGGTTCCCTTACCCACTGAGCGCAGCATTGGCTCTTTCCGCGTTTCTGTTTGTATTAAGGAGAAGACATGGCTGAGTTTACTTTCCTAACCCCATATTGGTTGCTAGGCTTGCTCGTTATCCCTGTCGTGCTTGCTCTCAACAGCCAGTACAAAGGTAAAAAATCATCATTAATTGCTCCACACTTGGCTAGAATGCTTGGACACTCAGTAAAAGCAAAGCATTTCTATTCCGTCTGGGGACTTGCTTGGGCTATCGCTTGTATCGCTTTAGCTGGCCCAAGTTGGCAATCCAATACCCGTCCAAGTTTTGAGCTAAGCCAAAACCGCGTGATGGTGTTGGATATGTCACGTTCTATGTACGCAACCGATGTGAAACCAAATCGACTTACGCAAACTCGCTACAAAGCGCTTGACCTCCTGCCTAAATGGAAAGAAGGCTCAACCGGTTTAGTTGCCTATGCTGGCGATGCTTATACATTAAGCCCTTTGACAACGGATTCCAGTACGCTTGCAGGCATCATCGAGCATCTCTCTCCAGAGCTTATGCCCTATCAAGGTTCAAATTTACCTTCAGCTATTGAAACAGCGCTTGGTCAGTTTACCCAGGCGGGTGTAAATCAAGGCGACATTGTGGTTTTAGCGGATGATTTGGATGACAGTGAGCTAACGCGCTCACTGAGCCTGTTAAATGGCAAAGACATTCGTGTGTCTGTTCTCGCTATCGGTACAGCTGATGGCGCACCAATTGCTCTTCCTGATGGGTCGCTAATGAAAAA
This sequence comes from Vibrio alfacsensis, assembly GCF_019670485.1. Taxonomy (NCBI): domain Bacteria; kingdom Pseudomonadati; phylum Pseudomonadota; class Gammaproteobacteria; order Vibrionales; family Vibrionaceae; genus Vibrio; species Vibrio alfacsensis. The sequence continues at coordinate 296,825 of NZ_AP024166.1, read as the reverse complement.
TCAGCAAGGTAATACGATTGTCGCTAAAACCAATCTGAAGAACTTACAAACACTCGCAAAAAAAACGGGTGGTCTATTTGTGCCCGTTCAACACAATAACCGGGATGTTAATAGCATTGCGACATTTACTAATGGCGCTGGAAGTCATCTTGCAGCGAAGCAAAGCGAAGACGTAAAAATGGACTCTCGCTTAAACGGCGGTTTTTGGCTACTGCCTTTACTGCTTATTCCGGCAACCCTGCTCTTTCGTCGAGGCATGATTTGGGTACTGCTCGCCTCCGTACTGCCAATGACTTGGACGCCAAAAGCGGAAGCAAATGCGTTCTTAAACCAAAACCAACAAGGCGAACAACTCTACCAACAAGGTGAATACGAAAAAGCGCAAAGTGCCTTTACCGATCTAAATTGGAAAGGTGCCGCAAGCTATCAAGCGGGAGATTATGAAAGTGCAATTCAAGCCTTTTCAAACAATAAGACGCTTGATGGACGTTACAACTTGGCAAACGCACTGGCTCAAAATGGCCAGCTCGAAGATGCCGCCGATTTGTACAAGCAGTTGGTAGATGAAAAACCTGATTTTGAGGCGGCTAAAAAGAATCTGTCGGTTGTGGAGGAGAAACTGAAGCAACAGCAGCAACAGCAGCAACAGCAGCAACAGCAGCAACAGCAGCAACAGCAGCAACAGCAGCAACAGCAGCAACAGCAGCAACAGCAGCAACAGCAGCAACAGCAGCAACAGCAGCAACAGCAGCAACAGCAGCAACAGCAGCAACAGCAGCAACAGCAGCAACAGCAGCAACAGCAGCAACAGCAGCAACAGCAGCAACAGCAGCAACAGCAGCAACAGCAGCAACAGCAACAGCAGCAACAGCAGCAACAAAAGTCTCAAAATGACACTGAACAAGAGCAAGGACAGCAGTCACAAAACCCACAAAAATCTGAAAATAAAAAAGAAAAGCACAAAACTGAGCAACAAAAAGTGAAACAAGAAGAGACACAAGGCGAGCAAAAAGGTGAACCAATACAAGCACAAGCTCAACCAGACAAAACCCATCAGGATGATCCTGAGTTTCGCCGACTTGAAGCCGTAGAAAGTGCACGAGATCCAAGTTTTTTACTTCGTGCACAAATGCAGTTACAAGCTCAGCAAAAACAACGTCCACAACAATCAAATAAGGAGTGGTAAGTCATGATGAAAAAAGGCGCAAAACTGGTCTTTGTTCTGATGGCCGGCCTACTAACTAGTATTTCGGTTTTTGCTCAAAGCCTTCAAGCTAGTGTGAATAAAACACAAGTAGCTCAAAACGAAGTGATCAACTTAAGGGTAGTAGCAGATACTGAGCTAGGATCCGATGCGATTAATTTCAATGTATTGAAAAAAGACTTCTTTCTCGGACAGCCTCGTTATGGCCGTTCGAGCAACAACATTAATGGTCACAAATCCGTTCGAACTGAATGGAGCATCTCAATTGCACCAATGAAAAATGGCATCGTGACAATTCCGAGCTTTACCGCTGATGGAATGAAAACCGAGCCGATTCAACTGCGAGTGACGAAAGATCAAGCCGAACCAAATTTGGATGATTTATTCCACTTCGATATGAGTGTCGACAACCACACTTTATATCCACAGCAGTCGGCTACGCTTCGAATGCAACTGATGATCAAAGTTGATCCTCATCGTTTGGATAACCCTCAAATCATACCGCCTAGTATTGACGGAATGAAGCTAGAAGCAACCGGCGAAATGAAGCAAGGTCAACGTGTCATTGATGGCCTTGAAGTTACCATTGTTGAACAAGCATTCCGCATAACCGCTGAGCAACCAGGAACTTACACACTTTATGGTCCAAAACTGACTGGCTCATACGTCTACGGTGATAGTTTAACCGGCTCAACTAAGGTCATGCCAATTAACACGACGGCGCAACAGATGCCAATTACCGTAAAACCAATTCCTAGTGATATCAAAGGAAACTGGTTACCAGCTTCGGCGTTAGAAATCACTCAAAGTTGGCAAGATGATCAAGGTAACTCTCTGTCTGCGAATACCGTAAACACAGTAAAACAGGGCTCATCCATCACTCGCACCATACGCATTAAAGCACGAGGTACACAAGAGGAATATTTGCCACGTATTAACATTGCCTACCCTAACTCGTTGCGCGTATATCCTGAACAGCCGCAATTTAATACTGGCAGAGATGGCATTGTAACCATGACGATCAAACAAGTCATTATTCCTACAGAAGTTGGCGAAGTCTCATTGCCAAGCTATAGCGTAAATTGGTGGGACAGTAATCTCGACCAAGCGAAACAGGCAAGTATTGGCGAGCTTAAGCTTGTCGTAGAAAAAAGTGACAGCGGATTGATCTCATTGGCAGATAACGTCCAAGCTACCCAGCCAACAACGCAACCATCTACAACGGTCACACACACGGGTGTCGATTCTCTATGGCGGACGCTCACCTTTATATTTGGCTCGTTATGGATTATCTCTTCCACCATTGCCGTCATTCTATGGAAAAAGCGCGGTACTAAGAATGAAAAAAGAACCGAGAACGCAAGTTCTCAACCTTCTCCCCAACAATTAGCAGACACTATTAAGCAAGGTGATTGTGCCAAAATTGAACGTGCGGTTAATGATTACCTTCAAGCACACCATTGTGATCACTCTTCAGAAGCGGTGCTCGCGGTTAAAGAAGAGTTAAGCGTAATGAATCAGGCGCGCTTTGGTACAAATCAACACCCATGGAAAGCAGATAATCTGCTGAGTAAAATCAAACAACTGGCCAAGACGAAGCAACGTCGACCTAGCCACCAGCTAGAGAAACTTTAAAGTCACAACAAAACTGCCGCGATAGCAACACAAAAGCAAAAACAAAGCGGTAAATACAAATGGCAGCTCACCATGAGCTGCCATTTTAGTTGATATCTTCAACGCCGATTGATCGACCACTTGTTTATTATCAGGGTCGTACAATGGCGATCAAGTCTTAATTAGTACAGATCAAGGTAATCCAATATTCGACTATTCGGTAAGCTCTCGGTCATCGGAACTACACATAAAAACACAATTTCGACCATTATGTTTAGCCAAATACAACGCTTTATCAGAGAGTTGATACAAGTAGTCAAAGTTAAACTCATTTCCTAACGTTTGATAACAAGCACACCCAACCGATACCGTCAGCAGCTGTCCCTCTGGATTATGGCAATGTTTGATTGCTTCATTTTCAATACTGCCGCGAATACGCTCAGCTCGCTGCTTAACGTCACCACAGTTCGCACCAATCATCAGTAACGCGAACTCCTCACCTCCAATTCGACAAAACACCTCGTCTTCATCTTTGGTGTGATTTTCAAGAATATTGCCAATCCTCATCAAGGCAATATCTCCCTCCAAATGGCCATAGTGATTATTGAACAAACCAAAATGGTCGATATCAATTAAAATCAGCCCAAATGAAATCACCTCATTATGGTCGAACATGCAATACTTTTGCATGACATGCTCCAACATACGGCGATTTCCCAAACGCGTTAGGGGATCTAATTTCGACAATACTTCGAGTTGATGGTTGGCCTCTTCCAGCTCTTTCGTACGTTTATTCACTTCTTGCTCTAGGTTTTCATTCAACGCTCTAATGGCTTCCTGCGCCTGAGTTCGTTGAAGAACCTCCACTAGACTCGAAGCAAACATGCGAATCACCTCACGTAACTGAGAAGTCAATGGTGCACGTGTCAAAAGGTTATCTACAGCGATAAACGCAATCGGAACACCTCGATTGGACGTTAACACCGTCATTGCTGCCCAGCCAAAACCAACAATATTGCAATTGTGATAAATCGGCACCGATTCTTCGAAAGCGACATCATTGGGCATAGAGCGTGCTAAATTAATTAGCGAAAAATCTTGCGTCTGTTCATAAAAATACGACTCATCAACGACCTTGCCTTGAATGTTGGTTCCCCACGTTCCTTTCATGTATGAGCAATCTTCATCGGTCAAAAACACCGCCATACGGTCGATGCCCAAATTGTTGATCGCAAAAGTGACCGCTGACTTACATACGTCGCTGACCGTTGTACAGCGAGAAAGCTCTACCATGCTAGAATGCAGCATACGAACATTCTGCTCTTGTCTCTTGCGGATAAATATTTGAGAAAAAAGTGAACCGAACGATTCCAACATTTGCTTTTGATAATCAGTGATGGGTTTACGGTGAATGAAATTATCAAGAGCAAACCAACCAAATGGTTTCTCATTGTCTCTCAAAATAAGCATGGCATTCCAGCCAAGGCCAACCACTTTTCCAGCCGTATAAATTGGGGTATTTTCAATCACGACTAAGTTGCATTCTACGTTTGATAACGCTTCGATGTATTCTTCACTCAACTGGTGAAGATCATACTGTGTATGAAATTCATCAATGGTGTCTCCGGCTTCATTCGTACCATATGTTCCGCTAAAGCTACGCTTTTTCATATCAAGTAGCATCAGCGTTGAGCGATCGAAGCCCAAGCGTTCACGCAGCGCATCGACCGCTTTAAGATAAAGTTCTTTAAGAGAATCTGGGTTAGAGATGTCTAATGCTACTTGCTGAACAAGTTTCATATTATCAATAAAACGCTCACGTTGACTTATTTCATCAACGTATTTTGCTTCTCGAGCATCTCGCTGTTTTATTTCCTGTGACGCGTTTTTTTCCGCGCGAATACATTGCCAACGAGAAGCTGCAAGCTGCATCGCATCATAGCTTTGCTCATAAATATTGTGGGCAGTATGCTCATGAACGTTTTGAATGAGTAAATAGGTGCGTTTAATCGGCGTGTTATCGAGCATCATGATATAGCTTTCACCACCAAGATCATCGGTGTGGTTCCAGTTACAAGTATTAATGGCTAAAGGGATAATGCTCTCTGAAGTATCAAACTGACTGGCCCAGTTCCAAAAGGACTCTGGATACTTGCGGATAGAATAAAACTCTCCTTGAACAAATCGAAGTGAGTCTAATGGGTTGGTTAGTGGGTCATCAAATATCGCGATTGCGCTAGGCCCAAAGTGCTGTTCTAAATACTGGAATATCGCTTCGGCTAACAACCGGTGATCTCTTGTAGAAGAGACGGTTCTTGTAAAACGTTTTAAACTCATCCAGCCAACCCTACCGACGCATTATCTTTGAATGAAAGCTACTTACGTACGCATATGCAATCAATGGCAATTAAATTGGGCTGTTAAGTCTTTCGCAAAAAATGTCCTCTTAATTTCACAATCGAGAACCTTTCAACATTTTTAGACCAGTGTTTCATTGGAATTACATACTGCAAATAAAAAAGGCCCCTCATTGAGAGGGGCAAGATTTCCATCGCTTATAGTTATTTTTTGTACCAGTAAATACTGAAATCAACCGAAGTCGCCATTTACGTAACCCTGAGTACGGTCGTCTTTCGGCTCACTAAAGATAATTTGTGTATCATCATGCTCAACCAACTCTCCCATCAAAAAGAACGCAGTACGATCTGAGATACGACGCGCTTGTTGCATTGAGTGTGTCACGATGACGATGGTGTAGTTCTTCTTCAGCTCTTCCATCAATTCTTCAATTTTGTGTGTTGCAATAGGATCAAGCGCCGATGTCGGTTCATCCATTAGAATCACATCCGGTTCCATTGCAATCGTACGCGCAATACACAAACGCTGCTGCTGACCACCAGACAAACCAAATGCGTGTGATTTAAGACGGTCTTTAACTTCATCCCATAGCGCTGCACTTCTTAAAGATTGCTCAACAACTTCGTCAATGTGCTTCTTATCTTTGATGCCTTGTGCGCGGAGGCCGTACGCCACGTTCTCGTAGATACTCATCGGGAATGGGTTTGGTTTTTGGAACACCATACCTACTTTGATACGAAGATCCGCTACGTCGATGTTGCCATAGATATCTTCACCGTCCATGGCCAGTTTACCAGTGATCTTCACCCCTTCGATGAGATCGTTCATGCGGTTCAAACAGCGTAAAAGCGTTGATTTACCACAACCAGATGGGCCAATTAACGCAGTGACTTGGCGAACAGGAATTGGTAGGTTGATTGATTTCAGTGCTTGGTTGTCGCCGTAAAACAGGTCTAGGTTTTCAATATCAAACTTGTTCATTGTCTTAATCTCTTAAATCTTGAATTCGTGTCTTTTTACTTACGTTCTAAATTGATTTTGTTAGTAAGTTGCTGTGTTAAAACGTCGTGCAATCAGTTTTGTGAACATGTTGATCAAAAGAACAACGACAATCAGCACTGTTGCGGTACCGTAAGCCTGGTTCCATTCCTCAATGGTAAACAGTTCGGTAGTCAGTTTGTATAGGTGAACAGTCAGCGTACGACCTGAATCCAATAAAGAATCCGGAATACGAGCAACCATACCTGCTGTCAGGAATACTGGAGCAGACTCACCAATGACACGACCAATACTTAGAATGACCGAAGTTAAGATACCTGGCATTGCGCTCGGAAGAATCAAACGCCAGATAGTGTAAATCTTAGATGCACCTAGGCCGTATGAGCCCTCACGGTACGTTTGTGGTACTGCCATCAACGCTTCTTCCGTCGTACGGATGATAACTGGCAGGATTAGGATACTTAGCGTCAATGCACCCGATAGAATCGAGAATCCAAGGCCAAGAATCGCCACGAAAAACGTCATACCGAACAGACCGAAGATGATCGACGGGATACCCGCCAACGATTCTGTACAGAAACGGATGACTTTCACCAAACGGCTGCCTACTTTCGCATATTCAGTTAAGTAAATAGCCGTCATGATACCGAGTGGCGCTGCCACTGCGATTGACGCGATAACCATGTAAATCGTCGACACAATCATTGGGAAGATGCCATGCTCTTCACCTGTGCGCGTATAGTCATCAGTAATAAAATTCCAATCTACGTGTTGTAGACCATTCGATAGGATGTACCAGATAATCCAGAACAAGAAACCTACCGTAAGAGCTGCCGAAGTCCAAACTAATGCATTAAAAATATTGTCTTTGAACTGACGTGCTTGTTTAAGTTTTACGCGATCCATATTAGTCACCTTTAACGAGCGATTATTTCGCTTTTTCTCGGTTTAGGTACAGCAGTACTGCATTCAAAGACATGATGAAGACCAGAAGTACAACACCTGTCGCGTAGAGCGCATTCGCATGAATACCACTTGCGTAAGACATCTCAATCGCGATGTTTGCGGTTAGCGTACGCGCTGAATCGAGTATGCCCTCTGGCATTGCAGGTGCATTACCCATCACCATGATGATCGCCATGGTTTCACCTAATGCACGGCCAATACCCAAGATCACACCCGTCATGATGCCTGAACGAGCCGCAGGAACGAGTAGTTTAAAGATGGTGTAGACTTTTGAAGCGCCTAGTGCCAACGACCCCTCTTTGTATGTACGAGGTACCGCTCGGATAGACGTTTCAGATACGGTGATAACGGTTGGAAGAATCATCACACCTAAAACAATAATACCCGCCAAGATGGTGTTACCTGCTGGCACATTGAATACGTTTTGAATCAATGGAACGATGATAACGAGGCCAAAGAAGCCGTAAACCACCGACGGAATACCCGCTAGCAGCTCAACTGCAGGACGAATAACATCAGCCAAACGTTTTGGTGCAATTTCTGCGATAAAGATAGCGGTCAAAACACCAATTGGTACACCCACAATCACCGCGCCCGCCGTAGAAACGATGGATGCCACAATCATAGTTGCAACACCGTACAGTGCCGGTGGTAGCCAGTTTTGGCCTAGAACGATGCCCGAGACGCCCGCTTCTTGGAATGCTGGGATACTCTCTCGAACGATGAAGTATGCGATAACTGCTAATGATACGATGCCGATTACAGCACTCGTTAGGAACAAGCCGTGGAAGATGCGCTCTTTCCAGTCGACGCGGCGTTTTTCGCGTAGGCCTGGCTTGCTGATCGCTTTTGCGTCAGTAGTCATAAGCTTTTCACTATTGGTTGCGATGGTCATAAAAATCTCACGGTTCTTGGCAATGGCGTCGAACACAATGGATAGAAAAGGCTCAGCCCGAAACGTTGGGCTGAGCAAACTTTAGAGTCCCGATAGGATTAGTTAACTGAGATGTAACCTTTTTGGTCAACTAGCGCTTGCGCTTCGTCAGTTAGCATCCAGTCTAGGAATTTTTGAGTTTCAGCTGATGGCTTGCCATCTTTGTAAAGAACAAGGAATGGACGAGCCACTTTGTATGAGCCGTTCTTCACGTTGTCTACTGATGCTTCAACACCGTCGATTGGCAATGCATTTACAGAGCTATCTACCGTGCCTAGCGAGATGTAGCCAATTGCGTATGGGTTAGAAGCAACCATTGTTTTCAATGCACCGTTGCCATTTGCAACTTGAGCGCGTTGAGAGATTGCAGATACTTTCATACCAGAAACTTTCATTTTTAGAGACATGATGTCTTCGAATGCGCCGCGAGTACCAGAAGCCGTATCACGAGTGATTGCGACGATTGGTTTATCTGCACCGCCAACATCTTTCCAGTTTGTTACTTCACCTTTGTAGATAGCAGTAACTTGGTCTGCCGTTAGGCCTGCCAGTTTATTTTGTGGGTTTACAACTACTGCAATACCGTCAAGAGCAACGGTCTCTTCTTTAAGAGAAGATTCTTTCTCATCGTCTTTTAGGTTACGAGAAGACATACCTAAGTCCGCTGAACCGTTTTTCGCTGCTTTAACACCAGCAGATGAACCAGGGCCTTGAACTTCAATAAATACATTTGGGTTTGTCTTCATGTATGTTTCAGAGAAAACTTCCATCAGTGGCGTTACGCTGCTAGAACCCACTGCAGAGATAGTTTCTTTAGCAGAAACAGGAGTCACTGCCATTGCGCCTAGAAGTGCGATTGCACCGATTACTGTCTTTTTCATCACAATTTCCTTTAAGTGGCTTCATTGCCGTTGTTTTTCACTTGAACGGTGCTCACTTTAGAATCCTATTGTGACAGTTGTGTTTCACTTCGTTGAAGCCTATGTGACACGTTAAAGAACACTATTATTTAACGCCTATTTTCCCAGCTCATTGCGGCTTATATGTGCAAAGTCGAGATTTAGAGGCTTAGCCGATCTCAAGAAAACAGCCATGATTAGGGCTTGTCGATAGAATAATCGAGAAAGAAATTTAAGATTTAATGGCAAAAAAAAAGTCCGAACAATATGTTCGGACCTCTGAGATAGGTGAGCAATTTGCTGAAATTTAATCTTCAGCGCTTGGCTCTGCAGGCTTTTTCTTAGGGATAAACACGTTGTCACCCACAGCCACGTTTTGGTAGTAACTTTTGTCACGTTTAGCAGGCGCTTTTGCAACTTTCTTCGCTTGAGGACGAGCTTTTGGCGTTGCTGCTTTCTTATTACGGAAATCCTGTTTCTTCGGTTTCAGGCCGGTAAACTTACCTTTTAAGCCATCAAGTACAGAGAAATTTAGATCCTGCTGTAGGTACGCTTCCACGCGCTTAAAGCTATCCCAGTCTTTTGGACCAACAAGCGAAACTGCATCGCCCTTGTTACCTGCACGACCAGTACGACCAACACGGTGTACGTACTCTTCTGTATGCTTTGGCATATCAAAGTTGATTACGTGAGTAACGGTTGAAATATCCAAGCCACGAGATGCTACGTCCGTGGTAACCAAAATCTTGAACACTGCACGTTCAAACTGACTCATGATGGTATTACGTTGCGTTTGGTTTAAGTTGCCACTTAATGCCACCGCTTTAAGCTTTTTCTCATTCAGCTTATTGGTTAAACGCTCAGTATCGTCACGCGTTGCAGTAAAGATAATAACCTGACGGTATTCCGCTTCTTCTAAGACGCGCTCAAGAATCGCTTCTTTATGATCTAGGTGATCGCATAAGTAGAATTTTTGCTCAATATCTTTGTGCTGTTCATTGGATACGCCAATAGCGATGCGCTTTGGTGCATTCAACATCTCTGCTGCAATATCGTTCACTTCAGCGTGGTCTAGTGTTGCTGAAAACATCAACGTTTGACGACGACGGTGTTTAGCCGCTTTATGAATACGGCGCAACTCTGGAGCAAAACCAAGATCTAGCATGCGGTCTGCTTCATCTAAGATCAGTGTTTCTAATCCATCAAGGTAAAGAGAACGGTGTTCCAAATGGTCCGCTAAACGTCCTGGCGTTGCCACGATAAACTTAGGGTAACGACGAAGCGCTTTCACCTGATCGTTAAAGTTCTCACCACCAAGAATCAAAGTCGCATCATAGGTTAAACCTGCCAGCATAGAGCGAAGTTCACCATACACCTGTTTTGCAAGTTCACGCGTCGGAGCAAGAATCACTGCACGAGGATCTTTCGCAGAAAAAGATTTCGTCTTAAGAGACTTGTGAAGCATTGGCAATACAAACGCCAAAGTCTTGCCCGAACCCGTTTTCGAAGATGCCAGTAGATCCTTACCGGCAATCGCTACAGGTATTGCCTGCTTCTGAATGTCAGTCGGTTTTTTAAAATCGTAGTGTTTTAGGTTCTTCAACAATCGGTTGTCTAGGCCCAGATCTTTAAATTGCAAAGTATTCTCCAATAAATCAATAAGCGTCTCAGCGCTTTCTCAGTGTCATTTCCGCTTTAAATGCAGCAAAAAATAAAAGCTCGGTATAGTACCGCAAATCCTATGAGTATAGATAGAGATCACACAAACTTATTGTTCACGCGCAACGAACTTTCCATCAGAAACTTTATTTTATTGGAATATCGTCTAAATTATTGATATCAGGCAAGTGGCAAATTGACCTGTTGTAAGGCTAGCTTTTAATGTTTTTTTGACGCAGAGCTTACTTTTGTAAAGTCCAAGTAAACATTAAATGTGAGTAGCCTATGAAATTCTTGGATTTTTTTGACTTTTGCTACATCATGTACTGATAGAATTTATCCACACTTAACTCTACGACTATATGACATGTTGTTAATAGCGTAGAACTTTCACTATAAGCAAGGAGTTCTTACATGAACAAAACGTTGATCGCAGCTGCAGCAACTTCAGTACTTCTACTAGCTGGTTGTGCTTCATCTGATGATGCAGCAATGGCAAACGCAGCAAAACTAGACGAGCTAAGCAACCAAGTTAGCCAACTAAGCCAAGACGTTCAGTCTCTACAGTCTAACGTTCAAGCTGCTGGTAACGCGGCAATGTCAGCACAAGAAGAAGCAGCACGTGCAAATGAGCGTATCGACAACATCGCTCAATCTTACACTAAGTAAGATATCGCTTTACTGCCGCGCTTTAACAGCCGTTAAGGCGCGGTAATTTCTACTGGTACACCATTTTGAGCAGCAATCGTTGCTTTCGCTTTTACATCCGTCAAGCCAAATTCATCTAGCCACCAGCCCAACTCTTTTGGCAAAGACAAATCATCTTTTTCACCATTGCTACGCGTTAGCGGTTCATGCGCCTCAACAAACACACTACGGTCAGGTTCTAGCGTCACTTTCACTGGCTCATTGATAATACGTACTTTTTCTCCGCGACGTACTTTCTCAAACAACCATTCGATATCATTTGGGTCCATACGTATACAGCCCGCGCTCACGCGCATACCAATACCAAAGTCTTTATTCGTACCATGGATCAAATATTCACCGTTACCATATGCTAAGCGTAAAGCAAACAAACCGAGGGGGTTATCTGGGCCAGCTGGAACTACCGCAGGTAAATCGACGCCTTTCGCTTTGTACTCCGCTCGGATAGATGCAGGCGGAGTCCACGTTGGATTTGGCCGCTTCTGACTGATGCTCGTCGTCATCACCGGTGTATCTCTACCAATGCGTCCGATTCCAACCGGGAAGACATGCACAATGTTTTCTTTGGGTGGAAAGTAATAAAGTCTTAGCTCTGCTAGGTTAATCACGATACCTTTATGTGGTACATCCGGCAGGATTAACTGAGTAGGAATAGTAAGAACATGCCCCTCTCTAGGAAGAAAAGGATCCACGCCTTTGTTTGCCGCCATCAAAGCTAACATACCCACATCATACTGCTTCGCAATATTGGCCATCGTCTCACCATGTTGGACCACATGGTTTTCCAAACGACCAATGACACGAGCACCGTCATCTGGTAATTCATACATTTTTGCAAATGACAAACCACTCACTAAAGACAATGAAATGGATAACAGGGTACGTTTAGCGATATGCATTGATCGCTTCTTGCTAGGCATCTCTCTCTATTCCTTGGCATTTTTGAACAGCTGTAAGGTTATCTCTCTTTCTACCTTATGATCAACCATCGGCTTGTGATAATCCAGTAAAGAAAAATCCTGCCAAAGCCAAGGATTATGAATGAACTTGTTTGGTACTGCCCTAAGCTCGGGGATCCAATGTCTTATAAATGCACCATCCGCATCAAACCTTTGCCCCTGACTGATGGGATTAAAAATACGAAAGTAAGGCTGACCATCACACCCAGTTGATGCCGACCACTGCCAACCACCATTATTTGCCGCAAAATCGCCATCAACCAGTTTGCTCATGAAATAAGCCTCCCCCCAACGCCAATCAATGTGAAGATCTTTGGTTAAGAAGCTTGCGACAACCATGCGCAGTCGATTGTGCATCCAGCCAGTCGAGTTAAGTTGACGCATTGCCGCATCAATAATGGGATACCCTGTTGAACCGGTTTTCCAGCGTTCGAAAGCTTGTTCGTCGTAAGACCATTGAATCCTCTCTTCCCATGGAATGAACCCCTTACCTTTGACAAGCTTCGGTTCAAACACAAGCAAGTGCTGATAAAACTCACGCCAAATAATTTCACTCAGCCACGTTGCTTTACCATCGGACAAATCTGGTATCGAGCTCTCAGCATAAAGTCTTGCAATGCATTGCCTTGGTGAAAGCGCACCGATAGCCAAGTAAGGTGATAGCTGACTCGTTCCATCTATCGCTGGGAAGTCCCGCTCCTCTCGATACGCATCACTTCTTTCTCGCACAAACGCTCGCAGCTGGTGAAGAATCTCGCGGGTTGATACATGCCATTGTTGACTTGATTCGCGCGGATAACTGAATGAAACATTGTCATGATAACGATCTGTAAAGAGCGCACCAGATATACATTCTTCGAGTGGCGCTTGAGGTTGCGGCTTCGACACAAACGGCATTTTAAACTTCTGCAACCAAGCTCGTTTGAACGGCGTAAATACTTTAAAGTATTCCCCTTGTTTATTGAGGACCGTTGTTGGTGCATGCACACATTTATCGTGAAAGGCTTCGAACACCACACCTTGTTCATTCAACGAGCTTGAAACTTCTCTATCTAGCGATTGCTCATTCACTTCATAGTGTATATTCACCATCACTTTGCTGACCCCTAACGACGTCCCCCACCCCACAATAGTCTCAGTTACATCACAAAAGCTCGACACTTCTTGATATAGAAATGGAATGTTAAGCTCAGTCAGTTCCTCATTAAGGCAATGCAAGCGACGAGCAATCATGTCGGCTTGCATTGGCGACATATGATGTTGGTGCCACTGATCTGGCGTAGCAACAAAACAAGCGACCACGGGCTCGCCTGAACTAAGGGCTGCGCTCAATGCGGTGTGATCGACGGTTCTTAAATCACGTCGAAACCAAACCAGAATCATGTCATCTCCTTAAGAGAAAGTGCTCGTTCATAAAAATACTGTTACTCACGACAACACTGTTATTTGCGAGAAAGTGGTGACTTACGAAATTAGGATTAGGCGGTAAAATGCAGCTTTTCTATCACTTCAGAGAACTGAACTTTTTCCGGTAGCTGTGTTTGTAGCGTGGTTAACGCTTCCACCTGCTTATTAGGCAATGCTTTGTTAGAGAAGAAATGCACAACCTGATAACGAGACAGCACCTTGTGATCAATCAAACCTGATATATCTTCTACTCTATCAATCAGAGTGATGTGATAACCCTGTTCGCAAAGCTTCGCTGCTTGTATCCAGCCATCTGTGGATCGAACTTGATCGAAACTAACAAGTAAACACTTCCCTTTTGTTGACGCTTTGTTCTCTGATTCCACTACATACGCGAGCCGTGTAATCAAGCAAGTCTGAAACAAGCCCATTTGCAAAGATCGTAAGGAAATTTTAACGAGCTCAAGAGCGTCCAATATTGGATTGATGAACTGTTCAACAACAATATCCAATGGGTATTCTTTAAGCACACGTGACAACAACGTTTCCGTTTTACCTCTGTTGAGCTCTGACAATGCCTCTAGCACCGCTTCCGATTCTTCTAAACGTTGCTTGTGAGGAGGTAACGATGTGTTAATCGGTTGCCCGAGTAGTTCTTTTACCTTACCTATCGCAACCCCTTTCGCTAACCAACTTTGCACCTCACGAATAACATCGACATCTTGTTGGCGAAATACACGATGTCCTTTGTCTGTTCTCTGTGGCTGTATTAAGTTGTAACGTCGTTGCCAAGCGCGAAGCGTAACCGGCTTAACACCGGTTAGCTCTGAAACATCTCGGATAGCATATAATTTCTCTTCTTTGCTACAAACCATAGCGTAATCTCATCTCCTGTGGATGTGGGTCTATGTACTTTTGCTTTTGTAGATACTCATCTGGGTAAGCATTAAGGTAGTGTTTAATCAACGTAAGAGGCGCAAGCAACGGCAATAAGCCTGTACGATAATCACTGATCACGGTAGCCAGCTCGGCTTTTTCTTCTGGATTCAGTGAGCGCTTAAAGTAACCTTGCAAGTGCATCAAAACGTTTGTGTTATTTTTACGGCTTGCCCGATTCTGCAACGCTTTCATTAAACCTAGGCGATACAGACTATGAAAAGTATCCATATCATAACTCGCGATATCTGCGACTAAACGTCCTAACGATTTATACGATTCTGGGTGATGTGCCATTAACGTTAACTTATAGCGAGAGTGAAACTCGATGATCTTGCCGCGGGTTGGCTCACCACCCATCGACTCATAAAAGTCATTTAGGCAGTAAACGCGGGTAATGAAGTTCTCTTTTAGTACTGGATCATTTAAGCGTCCATCTTCTTCAACGGGTAGCCACGGCATTTTTTCCATTAGGGTCTTGGTGTAGAGCCCCACCCCCTCTTTCGCCGCATTGTTCTTACTGTACACTTTTACGCGTTCCATGCCACAAGTCGGGGATTTAGCACATACGATGTAGCCACACAGCTGTTCCCCTTGAAGCTCGTTCACTTTGTTTTCTGAATACGTCAGCATTTTATCGGTATGGTCGTTTTCAGGATTTTTGGTTTCCACCAATGCAATGCGCTCTTCGTTACTCACTAGGCGAATGGTTGGTCTAGGCACTGTCATGCCAACCCCCACTTCTGGACATACAGGCACGAAACTGAAGTATCCATCTAATTCTTTAGTAACGAAGTTGCTGATTTTGTGTCCTGAGTCGAAACGCACACGTTGACCCATTACACAAGAACTAATACCTACTTTGATTGATGATTCCATGATGCCGCGCCCCTATACAAAATGTTTTGTTGTATAACTTATAGCAAGTGATATAAGTTTGTACAAGATATTAATTTGTACAACACTAACTTTTACTGCCACGTCTTAGATTCGATCAGAAAATTTTTTAAAATACTGGCATCTCTAAAAAGCCTACGAAACCACTAAATAACTCACGAGCAAATCGATTGCCCCACCGCTTTCAACATATTTAGTTATCAACAAGAAGTTTTACTGAGAAAACGAACCATTTTGTGACTTAACTCTCAAGTACCTCTTGGTCGTCCCGATATTATTGCCTCAAAGAAAACGAACAAGTTCAACAGAATTGGTAATAGCGTCCTATACTAGAGGCGTTTTATCTGAACAAAACTTTGGAGAGCACTTATGGCAACCCCACACATTAACGCACAACCAGGTGATTTCGCAGAAACCGTTCTAATGCCGGGCGACCCGTTGCGCGCAAAATACATTGCAGAAACGTTCCTAGAAGATGTGAAACAAGTTTGTGATGTTCGTAACATGTTCGGTTTTACTGGTACTTACAAAGGTAAAAAAGTGTCTGTAATGGGCCATGGTATGGGTATCCCTTCTTGCTGTATCTATGTACACGAACTGATCGCTGAGTACGGCGTGAAAAACGTAATCCGTGTAGGCAGCTGTGGCGCTGTACGTGATGACGTTAAACTGATGGACGTTGTTATCGGTATGGGAGCTTCTACAGACTCAAAAGTTAACCGTATCCGCTTCAACAACCACGACTTCGCTGCCATCGCTGACTACGGTCTTCTAGAAGAAGCGGTTAACCAAGCACGAGCTCAAGAAGTACCGGTTAAAGTTGGTAACGTATTCTCTGCAGACCTGTTCTACACACCAGAAGCCGACCTTTTCGAGAAGATGGAAAAACTAGGCATCCTAGGTGTAGACATGGAAGCGGCTGGTATCTACGGCGTAGCTGCAGACCTAGGCGCGAAAGCGCTAACTATCCTGACAGTTTCTGACCACATCATCCGTGGTGAAAAACTAAGCTCTGAAGAGCGTCAGAAGTCATTTAACGACATGATGAAAGTGGCTCTAGAAACCGCAATCAACATCTAAGAAACAAATATACCCAGGCAACCCCGAGATTCTTGGGTATAAGTAGTAAATTGCAGCCGGAGCCTGACCGGCTGCTCGAATTATCCCGAGGGGGCGATTGTGTCTAACGGCGAACTGCCAAAGGACGCAGATGGGTTACAACTCAACTTTTGTAAAACATTGGCGTGTGACAACTTTGGATTGAGCGATGCAAAGCGATACGTTTTGCAACATGCTAACCCTAAACGTCCGGCGATGGTATGCCGTGAATGTGGAGCTTTCCCCCCCTTACTTAACAACCGCGATGTGGTGAATGAACTTCATCGCTTGAGACACGTCCACAGCGATGGGTTACCGGCTTGTCGCAATGGTGACTGTGAAAACTTTGGGCTTTCTGTTCATACCCATAAACACCTCTACCATGCTTTTGGTTACAGTGGCGATCGCCAGCGTTACCGATGCAAAGCGTGTCAAAGCACTTTTGTCGACAAATGGTCTGGCATTAATAAAAAGCTTCAGTTCCAAGAGAACTTAATGGGGCTGCTGTTTACTGGTTATTCTGTTCGCGAGATCTGCCGCAAGCTCAATATCAATCCAAAAACGTTTTATGACCATGTTGATCATATTGCAAGCCGTTGCCGTCGTAAACTTGCGACGATTGATGCACGCTGGGTCAACCATGCAAATCATTACGAGCTAGCATCAAACTATGTCGCTCTACAACCTAAAAGTAACAATGGTGTCTATTGGATAGTGTCTGGAGAAGCGCATTCTGGTTATATCCTATGTCAGCATGTTAACTATTCTGTTGATGATGAGCCTGTCGCAAATATCGATCACAATCCTTACGATGAAGTATCACGCTTCGTGTCCCAAGAATACACAGCAGAAGCCAGTGAAGCACCGCCAGCACCATCAAACAAGTTACGAGAACGCATTGACCAAAAATACCAAACGATTTTGGCTCGTGGCAACGTAGAGGATCCACTAGGGAATCTTTCGATTTTCCACTATCCATCTAAAGGCGCATTAATTCGCCCTCCTTACACCTCTTACGCGCATTATTTGCATGTGTTGGATATGTGCAACTCCGAAAAGCGAGTTTCTATCTATATGCCTCAAGATCCCCTGCTTCGCTCTGCAGCATTGAGCGTTTGCTTATCTCGTATTCAAGAAAAAAACGTTGATCTGATGTATGTCGAAGAAGATGCCCATTGGGATATGGCCGCGCCGTTTGGCAAAGTGGATATTGCCTATATGAGTTGGTGGCGAGATCGCTGGGGTATTTCCAATCAAGGAGAAAGTACAAAAGGCATTTGCTACTTAGCTGGCGATAAAAATGAACCTGAGTCGTGGCTCAACGTGGCAACAACTCGTCACATACAGTTCTATCAAAACCGTTTCCAGTTATTGTTTGAGACATTCATTAACGAACCTCGTCGCAAATTACGTCCTGCAGGGATTTTGCCGCTTTTAGATATATTCCGAGCTTGGCATAATTTATGTTACCAAGATAAAGAGGGGCTTACTGCCGCACAGCGATTAAAAGTCACCGATGTCCCGCTCACTATCAAGCAATTATTGTCATAAGTCGCTAACAATCTACTCAATTAATAGTAGTAAATCGAGGCCGGGCGCGGTATACATTCAGTAACCTATTTTTTTACTGTAAGTTATATGTTTACAGTAGCTTACATGTTGATAGTAACTTACATGTTGACAGTAACCAATATGTTTACAGTAAACATATAAGTTTAGGTGTGGTATTCATCCCGCCCTAAGAAGATTGATACATCTAACCACTTATTTTAGATGTAGATTCCAGTTCGTTAGTCATGGATGGAAACGTTGGAAAAAAACCAATTTCAGCTTGAATCTGAACTCGATGCCATTAAAGGCTTAATTAAAGTTGACCCAGAGCGCACTTTTCGTATTGCGGAACAGTGCCTAATACGCGCCGAACAAATACTATTTGTCGACGGTGAAATTAAAGCGCTTCTCGTTATGGCCCATAGCTGCTGGTGCAAAATGGACTATCGACAAGGACTAAAGTTTGTAAAAGACGCGTATAGCAAGCAAGCTCAACTTGATACCGATGAGCACCTCCCAGATATCTTACACTTGTTTGCTCTGCAATATTGGGGGCAGGCTAAGTATTACTCCGCTCAACAGTACTGGATCAACGCGTTAGAACAGTCTGCTCTCGTCGACAACATCGAAATGCAAATTGAAGCACTCGTTGGCATAGGGAATGTTTGGCGTATCACCAATGAATATAAGCTCGCAGCATCTACCCATGAGTTAGCCGTCAAAGTCGCAAACAATGCGCGCATTACCTATTTAGAGGGAAAAGCAAGAATATTGCTCGCGTGGGATTTCTATCTGCTACAAAATTATGCAGAGATGTTAACCGTATTAGATGGTGCAACGGAAATATTAAAATCCCATGATGACAATACGTGGCATGCTGAAGTTTGGGATTTTAGAGGCTTGGCTTTCCTCGGTTTAGGGCGACTTGACGCTGCTGAAAACGCGACTCAAAAAGCCTATAACATCGCTGTTGAGCACGACCTAACATGGATGAAAGCGCACTCATTCATCAGTCGAGCAAGATTGGAATTACTACGAAAAAATACCCAAGAAGCCACAACATTACTTCTCGCTGCAGAAGAGTCCGCCAAAAGCTTCGATAACGGCGAACTACTAAGCCAAATTTGCTTTCAACAATCTCGAGTTTCAGAAGAGCAAGGAGATTACCAAGCTGCATTGCTCGCTTTCCAAAAATATCGCAAGTACGCCCTTAAAATCTTAAAAGAGCAAACCCAGAGAGAGCACTTAGACAAAGCTCAAAGCTCAAAACAACACTTAGATTTACGATCTCGAAAACTCATCAATCGCATTCGAGCTCAGCATGAGTACCGGCCAGAGAAGCAGCTTTCTAAAGTCGTATCTGAAACCTACTGGTGGGAACAACTCGTGTTGTTCAAAACAGAACTAAAAACGTCAAATCACGCGGTAATCATCATTCAACACGATAACTCAGCGATTCTCGATATCTGCACAGAACTATTGCATTCACTCACGACATCTAATGATCTTATCTCCCGACTTAGCCGTGACTATCTTGCTATATTGATTGCCGAAAAAGGACAAGCAGCAGAAGCACTCTATAAAACCATTTGTTCAATAATTGAACTTTACCCTTGGAAACGTCGCGGGCTAGATGACACATTACCCTCGCTTTATTTACAAGACATTCTCACATTTCCGTTCACTCTTGAGCAATTGGAAGAAAATCATACAGAGGTAACGCAGCATGGAACAATTGCTTAATAAAGTAACAAATGCAGGTATGGACCCCTCTGCGGTTACTGGCGAAGAAGCACTCGTTCTCTGGGAGCACATACGTCAATACATTGCCTCAACGAACCTTGACAAAGCCCATTGTCACATCATTAGCGCAGAATATCGCTCCAAGCTACTTCAACACACTGAAAGCATTGAAGAGCTCAGAGCCGCGCTTGAATTACTATCGTTGCCACAAGACATCGATGACATATTGTTAGTGAAAACCAGTTTGAGTGAGCGCTTATTAGAAAAAGGGGCTTATGGTGAAGCGCTGAATGAATATGTCTTAACGGCAAACATCGCGGTGGAATATGGGCGAATCGATCATTACGTGATAGCCATCATCGGAATGGGCAACTTGTGTGATGCATACGGCGATCACAACCGCGCACTGCGCTTTTATCAGAAGATTGATAGTGTCGATCATGCGATCACTAGCCGCTCTCTCAGATTACGCTATAAGCTCTACATGCTGTCTTGTTACATTAGCCTGCAACGTATTGGCGCCGCCACCGAACAACTCAATGAATGTGAAGAGCTGAGTATCTTGGTGAGTGATAAAAACCTCACAAGTCAGATCCACCTCTATCGTTCAAAGTTACATCGTCTACAAAAAGAACACCAACAGGCTATCGTCGCACTTTCTCGGATTCAATATGCCACAGGCAAAGCGCATGCACAGTGGTTATCTGTGATGGTAAAAATTGAAACGGCCTATTGCTTACACGAATTTGGGCACCATCCACTAGCAAACTTGCTACTTGACTCAATTGGTAAACGAATCAACCCAACAACATCACCGTTGATCGCAATGCGCTTTTACAATGCAATGAGCCAAATAGCGGCATCACAGAACAAGTTTCAACTTGCACTCGATTATGAAAAAAGGGCATTTCAAATTGAGTCGGATCTTATCAAACATATCCCTATCAGTGATCTAGGTTCTGCTCAATTACGCCGCCTTTCGCGCTTTGAACTCCAGCTAAAACTCATTATTTCTGAAATTGAAAACAAAGAGCTCAAAGAAACAACAAAACTGCATAAAAATGCAGTAGCACAATTACAACAAGATGTGTTGACAGATCCGCTCACCTCACTCCACAACCGTCGATGGCTAGAGGTAAAACTCAAAGAACTACTACTGAATGAGAAACCTTTTGCCTTACTGGTCATTGATATCGACCATTTTAAGTCCATTAATGATGAACTCAGCCATTTAGTCGGAGATAAAGCGATACAAACGGTATCGCAAGAACTTTCGAAATACTTCAAGTTTCATGGCGCATCATGCATCCGTTTCGGTGGTGAAGAGTTTTTGGTGATCCTAGAAAATACTGAACTCGCTCAAGCACAAGTCCATGCTGAAAACTATCGAAAACGAATCCATCAATTTTCGTGGCATAATATTCTCGGAGAGCGCGGATTGACGGTTTCTGTTGGTGTTACATTACATCGCGACGGAGAGAATACTCAGCGTACCTTTTATCGTGCTGACAAGGCCTTATATCGAGCCAAAGCAAATGGCCGTAACCAAGTATGCAGTGAACTATAAATAGCATGTGATTTAAAATGCCCCAAGGTCTTTGGTCTATGGTCTATAGTCTATGGTCTATGGTCTATGGTCTATGGTCTATGGTCTATGGGGCATTTATCGTGTGAGCGAACACCTCAAAGGAAAAATAACGAAATCCCGCCTAAAGCAACTAAAGTACCAACGATACTCTTCCCTCCTACCTTTTCACCTTTGAGCATGTAAATGACCAAAATAAAAAGCGGACTGGTGGCGATCAACGTTTGTGCAATCGCGGGGTTAGCGTATTTAAGCGCGACTTGCTGTAACCACAGCGCGAGAAATGTTCCAACAAAAATCGCCATCAATAGCCACCTTAAAGCCTTTCCCCCCATCTCTGAAACATGTCGTTGTATTCCATTAAATGGCTCTGGTTCGATGAATTTAATCACCAAAGCGACAGCCAATACACCAATACTCAATCGAATTAATGCGCCGAGCAAAGGCGGTAAATCACCCGCCACTAATGCATAGTGGGAAATGACCACGCCAGACGCTTGACATACGCTGGCTAATAGGCCGAATCCAATGCCACTCCAGCAAGTAGCCTCGCCCGAGGAAGAAGGTTGAAAAACAACAAAAGTCACCGCTGCGGTCGTAACAACGACACCAAGCCAGCTTTGTAATGTTAATTCTGAGCCTAAAAAGACGAGAGCGAGAACGCCAGATAACGGGGGCGCAAGGGATTCCAGTAAAAGCGTTTTATTCGGCCCAATGCGCTTTAACGCTGCGAAATAGGCAGAATCACCAATAGCAATACCTATCACACCAGAAACCGCTAACACTGCTAAGTGAAGCGGCTCTATTTCCGATGGGAACTCTTGAGGTAAAAAAGGCATCACCGCAAGCATCATTGCGCAAGCTACAATGCCTTTCACTATATTCAATTGCATTGCCGAAAAGCGATGACTAAATTGGCTGTAGATCCACGTCGCAATAGCCCACACAAACGCTGCACAAATTGCAGCGATTTCACCAGAATATAACACTATCTACTCCCTCGTATTCCATGCCGTATATCTCAATAACCATGGTTTAAGATACAAATAACTTGATTAGACTATGGTTCTACTAAATACTTAAACAGTTAATTTACGTAAGTTTTTCGATTTAGCAACAAACACAGGGAAGTAAGATGTTTCTAGACTATTTTGCGCTTGGGTTACTTATATTCGTTGCTTTGGTTATCTTCTACGGAATTATCGTGATCCACGACATTCCTTACGAAATAGCAAAAGAGCGCGAGCATCCTCACCAAGACGCAATTCACTATGCTGGCTGGGTCAGCCTTTTCACTTTACACGCACTATGGCCGTTTCTATGGATATGGGCAACCTTATGGCGTAAAGAACGTGGTTGGGGTTTCAAACAACTGGAACAAGAAACCCATGATATTCACCATCGCCTTGAAGAGCTTATTGATGAAGTTAATGCGCTAAAAAAAGAAGTATCTACACTAAAAAGCCAAAAAACAACACAACAAGAACAAGGTAAGGAGGATCAATAATGGATTTACTACTGGTTCTGACTTACGCTGCGATTTGTATCGCTATTTTTAAAGTTTTCAACATACCACTCAATAAATGGACGGTGCCTACTGCTGTTCTTGGTGGTGTAGTGTTGGTCGGTACACTTATCCTGTTAATGAACTATAACCATCCGTTCACTCAAATTGGTAACCAAGTGTTCTCAACAACACCTGTCGTGTCGGGCGTGCGAGGTCGTGTTATCGACGTGCCTGTTCAGCCAAACCAACCTTTAGCGAAAGGAGACGTGTTGTTCCGTATCGATCCAATCCCATTTCAAGCGGAAGTGGATAAGCTTCGAGCAAAAGTGAAAGAAGCAAGCCAAGGTGCACTTGGGCTTGAGTCAAGCTTACAAGAAGCGGATGCTGCGGTACTAAAAGCACTGGCGGAAAGAGACAAAGCACAACGTGAGTTCGACCGTTACAAGCGCGGCTTTGACCGTGGTGCATTTACTGAACAACAACTCGACACGCGTCGACAAGCCTTTAAAGCGGCTCAAGCAGCACTGGAAGTGGCTGAGTCAAAACAAGATCAAGCGAAAATCGCCTTAGATTCTGAGGTCGGTGGTGAGAATACCCAAGTTGCATCATTACTCGCAGAACTAAGAAAAGCCGAGTTCAACCTTGAGCAAACCATCGTAACAGCACCAACTGACGGTTATGTGACTCAATTGGCATTACGCCCAGGTGTTATGGCCGTGCCTTTGCCTCTTGCGCCAGTCATGACGTTCGTTCATACCGAAGAGAAACTCTACACCGCGGCTTTTCGTCAAAATTCACTGCAACGTCTTGAGCCTGGTTTTGAGGCAGAATTTATGTTTCGAGCACTTCCTGGGAAGATCTTCAAAGGCAAAGTGGTTGAGGTACTGCCGGCTATTGGGGAAAGCCAATTCCAAGCAAGAGGTGCATTACTAGGAACGGAAGCGTTAAGAACAAGCGGACGAGTGTTCGTCACGCTCAGAGTGACTGACGATTTACAAAAGTATCACTTGCCTATGGGTACCGCCGTTGAAGTCGCCGTCTACTCAGACAGTTTCTCCCATGTTTCGGTCATGCGGAAAGTCCTCATTCGCATGAAAAGTTGGCAAAACTACCTTTACCTAGATCATTAATTTGACGGAAAAAACCACACTTAGAAGTGTAACCAGGGGCTGACAGTCAGCCCCTGGTTTCATTTTAGCCATCCAGACAGATAGCATTCCCACTTTCATTTATATTCTGTATAATGCGCGCCTTATTTTTGATGCTTGCTAACAAATTAAGCCAGTAAATAGAATGCGCAGACCATTTCTCGCATTCCCTTAAGAAAAAACAGAGCAAACTACAAGCGACTTGATTGTTTAAGCACCATGTCACTCAATCAGCGCAATAAAAACGCAAGTTAACGTTCTTTAAAATCGACAATGAACTGAGGTTATCTATGAATCTTTCTGCTAAAACCGTGGTGGTTATTGCAATCGGTGCTGCCCTTTATGGTATCGGTGGTCTACCAATGTTTGGTATTCCAGTGTTTGCAAACACAACGCTAAAACCAGCAATGGCGGTCTTGGCACTGTTCTCAGTACTCTTTGGCCCACTTGTGGGTTTCTTAGTCGGCTTCATCGGCCACTGGGTAACAGACTTATTCGCAGGTTGGGGCGTTTGGCTCACGTGGGTACTTGGCTCAGGCATTGTCGGTTTGATCATTGGTCTTTTCCCTTCTCTAACACGCAACCGTCTAGAGAAAGGTGATTTCAATATGAAAGACTTCGCGCTATTCGTAATACTTGCTCTATTAGGCAATGTATTTGGTTATGGCTGCTCTGCTTTCCTAGATACCATTTTGTACGCAGAACCGTTTACTAAAGTATTTACCCAACTGTCTATCATTGCCGTGGGTAACAGTATTCTTATTGCAATTGTTGGCTTCTTCATTCTTAAGTCTGTCGCCAAACGTAACAAGCAAAGCCGCAACTTAACAGAGGCTTAATGTCGAATGACAATCGAATTTTCTAACTTCTCTTTTAGATATGAGTCGCTGGACAAACCGACGCTAAAAAATATCAATCTAAGGATAGAGAAAGGAGAGAAAATCGTCATCATCGGTCCAAGTGGTAGTGGGAAATCTACCCTTGGCCAATGTCTTAACGGACTGATTCCACATGCAATCAAAGGGGAAGTCACAGGCTCGTTGACCATCAACGGTCTTGATGCTGCGCCTTTTGATATGCACCAATATACCGAGCAAGTTGGCACTGTACTTCAAGATACTGACAGCCAATTTGTTGGGTTAAGCATTGGTGAAGACATCGCATTCGCATTGGAAAACCAGCTCATGTCTAACATCGACATGTACCCGTTGGTCAAAGCCACGGCGAAAATGGTCGACTTAGACCAGATGCTAAAACGTTCCCCACACGATCTTTCTGGTGGGCAAAAACAGCGCGTTTCTTTGGCGGGTATTCTCGTCGATGACGTCGATATTTTGCTATTCGATGAGCCACTTGCCGCGCTTGACCCGAAAACCGGCAAAAAAACCATCGAGATCATTGATGACCTGCATCGTGAAACGGGTAAAACCATCGTCATCATCGAGCATCGTCTTGAGGATGTGCTGCATCGTTCCGTTGACCGTGTCATTTTGATGGAAAGTGGCGAAATTATTGCCGACACAACACCGGATGAACTCTTAGCATCACCATTACTTGCTGAGTATGGTATTCGTGAACCGCTTTATCTATCGGCCCTAAAAACAGCTGGATGTTCAGTAGAATGTGATACAAAGCCATCTAAACTGACGACACTACCGTTGGAACAATACAAACCTACCGTTAATGCATGGTTTGAAGCGTCCCAAACTGATTCATCAAATACTCAAGCAGACATTTTACTTGAAGTACGCAACCTCACCTACTCATACGACGGTGAAAAAAATGCGTTAGAAGATGTGAGTTTTAACGTAAAGCGCGGTGAATTTGTTTCCGTCCTTGGCAAAAATGGGTCTGGTAAGTCTACCATCACAAAACTTGTTATGGGCGTTGTGGAGCCAGACAACGGCAACATGATGCTGAATGGACAAGATCTGAGTGAGCTCACCATTTTTGAACGCAGCCAAAAGGTTGGCGTGGTCATGCAAAACCCAAATCATATGATCTCCCATCACATGATTTTTGATGAGATCGCTTTTGGCCTGCGCAATCGTGGCGTTGATGAGCAACAAGTACAAACCAAAGTTCTCGAAGTGCTAGAGCTGTGTGGTTTGAGCAAATATCGCCACTGGCCGATTGAAGCATTAAGTTATGGTCAGAAAAAGCGGGTTACGATTGCCTCAATTCTTGCTTTAGAGCCGGAGCTACTCATTCTCGATGAACCAACTGCGGGTCAAGACTATCGTAACTATACCTCGATGCTGAGCTTTATCGAGCGACTGAATCGAGAATTGGGTATTACCGTGATGATCATCTCTCACGATATGCATTTGGTATTGGAATACACCACACGCTCTATCGTGATCGCTGACAGCAAACTGATTGCCGATGCGCCAATGACTCAGGTATTCAGTAACCCAACGTTATTAGACCAAGCGAACCTAACCACAACCAGCTTGTACGACCTAGCCCTTGAATTGGACATTGAAGACACAAACGGCTTTATGCTGCATTTTATTGATACAGAGAAAGCCAACCGAGCAAAAACAACGCTCCCTAACAAAAGTGTTGAGAATGAAAACATTGAGAACGTAGTGGCATGAAAGACAACAAGATGAAGTTTGGTATCAACTACATTGATACCCAATCGCCACTGCATCAACTTAATGGCATTACTAAGTTTTTGATGTTCATTGCTTGGGTGACGGTTGTACTCACCACTTTTGATTTACGCATCATTGCGGTGTTGATCGTGACTGGCCTTTGGTTATTAAAAATGACTAAGGTGCCATTCCATGTATACAAGCCGCTATTAATTGGTACGGCTAGCGTCTTGATGATGAATGCCTTGTTTATGTTTGCATTGGCACCGCAACAAGGTTCTGAATACATGGGCTCCACTACGGTACTGCTGTCGTTGCCGGGTAACTACTCACTCACTCAAGAAACCTTGTTTTATCTTGTTACGGTCACCTTGAAATACTTCAGCATGTTCCCGATTGCACTTGTATTCGTCTTTACGACGCATCCGACGGAGTTTGCAGCAAGCTTAAACCGTTTAGGCGTGCCTTACAAAATCGCCTATGCAGTCAGTTTGACGCTGCGCTATTTGCCAGAAGTGAAAAAGGACTTTGTTAACATTATGCATGCTCAACAAGCACGTGGCGTTGAACTCAGCAAGAAAGCACCGTTGTTCACTCGTATTAAGAACGTCGCGAAAATTCTTGGTCCTTTGATCTTCTCAAGCCTAGACCGCGCGGATCAGATCTCAAATGCGATGACGTTACGCGGTTTTGGCCGTCACTCATCACGCACTTGGTACAGTTTAAAGCCACTAACTAAAGCAGATATGATGTGCATGATAGGCATTGCTGTGATTGTTGTCGCGGCGATCAGCAAGCGCGTGTTGGATTCTCAGCTGTTCTGGTATCCGTTCTAAGCTTCAATTATCTAAATCTCAACAAGCTAAGTGTAAAAAAACACAGTATCAAAAACAAAAATGGGATGCCTCTGCATCCCATTTTTTATATCTAACATTCAGTTATGTTATTGATAAAATGACTTAGCTCCAACGCAATATGCGTGTTTCGTTGCCCTCATCTGGCTTCGCCGGAATATTCAATGAAAGCAGTAAACTTATCGCAGCCATCCCTGCCCCGATGTAAAACACACTCGACGGCGACACTAACCAAATCACACCAAAGGTCACAGGAATGACAACCGCTGCAATGTGATTAATGGTAAATGCCACACCAGCAGTCGATGCCATATCGGCAGGATCGGCAATTTTCTGGAAGTACGTTTTAATGGCTAAAGCCAACGCAAAGAACAGGTGGTCAATGATGTACAGCGCCGCCGCCCACTCCGCCGTTTGCACAAGGCCATAGCCCACAAAAACAAAGATTAAGCCGACATACTCAAACACCAGAGCTTTTCGCTCCCCGACCGCACCGATGAAACGACCGATTCGTTTTGCAAATAAGAAGTTAAATAGGTAGTTCACTAAAAACAACAACGTGATGTCGGCAGCAGAATAACCAAACTTCTCTACCATTAGAAAGCCTGCAAATACTGTGAATATCTGACGGCGCGCACCACTCATAAAGGTTAATGCATAGTACAACCAGTACCGCTTACGCAGTACGAGCTTCTTGTTTTGAGGAACTTTGGTTTCAAACTCCGGGAACGTAAAGGCCATCACCATAATTAAAACAAAACCGATACCACCTGCGAGTAAGTACACCGTTTTAAATTCTAATTTAAGCTGCTCTAATAATACCCAAATGGCGCCATAAGTGATTAACGATGCGAGAGCGCCAACAGAAATAAACTTCCCTAACATCTCTGGCGCTTCCTCTTTAGAAAGCCACTGTAGAGAGAGCGATTGCTTAAGCGTTTCAAAATAATGAAAGCCTGTCGACATTAACAACGTGGTAAGAAGTAAACCAAACAAAGTGGGGAAATAACCGGTTAATGCCGTGCCCAAAGTAAGCATCGCAAGAGAAACCAACATAAAACGTTGCTCTCGAATAAAGAGCAGAACGAATACCACCGTGAACGCCAAAAAACCGGGGATTTCACGGACACTCTGTAATAAGCCGATGTCTGCCCCATCAAAGTTGGCTTTTTCAATAACAAAGTTATTAAGCAATGCCATCCATGTTGAGAATGCAATTGGAACAATAATGGAGATAAGTAAGAGGAAGTTTTGTGGCGTCTTCCAACTTTTAGATGCCGTATTCATAACGTTTCCTTAAGGTATTAGAGCGCAATAATAACCTAAATACGATAAATTCACATTACCATCCCAACGAATAACTCTGCTTTATCATGCTAATACTAAAGGGAATATAAAGAATTGTAGGGGATCAACCCGGCACTGGCTTCTTAATCTTCTTTTACGAGGTTATACTGTTTGTTTAGTGCTGCCATAATCCTAAATATCAGACATGATGAAAAAACAAGTCCTCTTCCTATGCACTGGCAATTCTGCTCGCTCCCAGCTTGCTCAAGCGCTGTTCAATCATTTGGCGAATGAACGCTTTCATGCCGACAGTGCTGGTGTTAATCCAAGTGATATTGATCCGCGCGTATTTGATGTTCTCAACGCACGTTCAATCAATAGTGGTGAGCTTTACTCCAAAGATTACTCCGACATCCAAGACAAGCACTACGATTTTGTTATTACCTTATGTGATAACGCCAAAGATGAGTGCGTGATATTTGCCGATGATATTCACCAAATTCACTGGAACTTGTTTGATCCTAAACCTCTGGATGGCATAGAACCATTTGAAAAGACGGCAAAAGATCTCATCGAACGCATTAACTTGTTCTTGCTGCTGAATGAAGACGAAAACACAGCAAACGTTGACCCAAGTAGTTTCTTTAAACTGCTCAGTGACCCACTTCGCTTAAAGATTTTGATGCTATTGGGTGACGAACAGGACCTAACGGTGACTGATCTCAAAAATGCTCTCAACGAGAGCCAGCCTAAAGTATCTCGTCATCTTGCGTTGTTGCGAGATACCACTTTCTTAAAAGACTCACGAGACGGCTTATGGATCCACTACCGCTTGTCTCCATCGTTACCTACTTGGATACTGCACATACTACAGACCGTTAGATTAGGTAATCCAGGAATTATTAACGCAGAAAAATCCCGCTTAAAAGCGTCGCAATTGAACACTAAACCATAGCTATTTAAATGAATAGCTATTTACATGAATTGCTATTTGCATGAATAGCTTTCTGTTTAAGTAGCTACCTGCATGGAGAGCTATCTGCATGGATAACTCTCCGCTAGAATCACTCTCTACGCGAGTAAGTGCGCTACGTCGCTCAAATGATGTCAGTTAATATTTTTAACCTTGAGTCGGTTTTCAAATTTGAAGACATTTTCAGGGCACACATCAATGCAGCGCCCACAACTGATACACGTTTGATCCATCACGCGTCGGTCTCCCTCTTTTAAGGGCTGGCGCAAAATGTCTGGTTCGGGACAAACGTAAAAACAATCCATGCACTTGGTGCAGTTTTCTCGCTGTACCGCAGTAATACGCAGTAAGCTCTTACTACCAATCACACCGTAAGTTGCACCAAGAGGACACAAATGGCCACACCATCCATGTTCCACTAAAAGCAGATCAAGTATAAACACGAGCAAGATAAGCACCCAACCTGCCCCCATGCCAAACACTAACCCTCGATGCAAAGCCGCAACCGGATCAAGCCAAGTCCACAATACCGAACCAGAAATTGCACTACCAAGCATTAACACGGGAACAAGCCAGTAGCGAATATTCGGAGACCATCGATAGCTCGCTTTCAGGTTCAGCTTTCTACGTAGCCACGCAGCAACATCCGTTACGATGTTAAGCGGACACACCCAAGCACAAAATGCTCTTGGGGCCAAAATGGCATAAAACAACGCGACCAGAGCGACACCGAGCAGAGCGTTGAATTCCGGAATGTGCCCAGTCGCAAGAGATTGCATCACAATCAAAGGATCACTCAAAGGAATCGTGTTGAATAGCATGCTGGAAGATAAGTTTCCCTGCAAAATCCCCCAGGAGGGCCCCGCCATGAATAGTGCAATAATGGTCAATTGACACAATCGACGCAAAATCAAAAAACGATGCGCTTGCCACCAGCCCAACTTTTTCGTCGCTTCTTTGCCCGCATCTTGTGCTAAGTTTTTTGCCATTAGCGACCTCCTTTGAGCGATTCAAGCGCACCACTAGGTACCGGATTTTCTTCCGGTAAAACATTTTCTAGTGGCTTGTCGATTTCTTGCCATCCAAAGTTATAGTGACTGCCTACCTTACCTTTCGCTAGGTCAGTCGGAACAACTTTGATAGCAGCAACATCGAGCACACAAGCTTGTTCACACTTGCCACAGCCAGTGCACACATCAGAATGAACCGTTGGGATCAACTTAGCGTGGTACCCAGTGCGGTCATTACGAATGTTCTCTAAGGTGATGGCTTCATCAATCAAAGGGCAGACGCGATAACAAACATCACAGCGCAACCCTTGCCAATTCAAACAAGTTTCGTGGTCAATCAGAACCGCCGTTCCCATTCTGGCATCATCAATGTCTGTTAAATCATGATCTAATGCGCCACTTGGGCAAGCGACCACGCAAGGAATGTCCTCACACATCTCACAAGGAATATCACGTGCAATAAAATAAGGCGAGCCTGTCGCAACGGGAGAAAGTAACGTGGCGAGTTTTAACGTATCATAAGGACAAGCCTGAACACACAAACCACATCGAATACAAGCCGATTCAAAATCCCCCTCTGGCAACGCACCTGGTGGACGAATCGGGACGCCTTTGGTCTCTCTCGCTTGGCTTTGCAACGACTGTAGTCCCAATACACACGCAGCCGCTCCAACACCTGCGGCAGTACGGGCGGTATCGCGCAAGAATCGACGGCGAGACTGCGAGATTTTTGACGACGAGGATTTCATAGGTATTCCCTCAACTGCACCTATATCAAGTTAAGCATAAATAGCGCGAAAAAAATGTCAGCCACATACCCAATAAGGGGTAAGTAGAGCCTACCTTGACTAAAATCAACTCGTTGCAGATACACAGTTCACACTTTTACTTTATCGTTCACTTATCGAAAATAAAGATCACCAATTTCCTCTCGAATATGAATTGTCTTTAGTGCAATATTTCGCCACCCCACCAATCTTCTGCCCGACTTTACCGATAATCAACTAAAGAAATCATCTTTAGCATTTTTGTAAACAACTAATTTTTAAGTAATTTAAATGCAAAAAAGTAAAAAAACTATTCAAGCGTCTTTTCTCCCGTTAAATTAAAGTAAATTCCAATAAACCAAAGGAGAGAAGTATGGAGATCATCGTCCGACCTGCCACGGTTGAAGACGCAGCAGCCCTTGTCGAAGTCTATTCACAAAGCAAAGCACAACGAGAAACCCTGCAACTCCCTAACCCACCTCTCGCAAAATGGGTTGAACGATTGTCGAGCACACCTACTGGGGTTTATCGTTATGTCGCTGAGATTGATGGCAAGGTTGTTGGAAATATTGGCTTTCATCATTCACAAAACCCAAGAACCGCACATACGGCATCATTTGGGATCGGTGTTCATGATAAATTTCATGGGCTCGGTGTGGGAAGTGCCCTAATTCGTACTGTGACAGAGTTGGCTGATAAATGGTTAAATATCAGACGCATTCAAATAGAGGTGAATGCAGATAATGAAGCAGCGATAGGCTTATACAAAAAACATGGATTTAAAATTGAAGGCGAAGCCGTCGATGGCTCATTCAGAGATGGGGAATTTATCAATACTTACTATATGGCTCGTATTCGAAAACCAAAGAATTAGAGCGAGTGCCTTTTCCAAATGATTTAATGCACCTCCCTTTGTAGGAGGTGCACTTTTTTGCTAGATAACTCTTTTTAGGCCTCACTTGCAACCAAATGCACCTACTTGCTCTACTTTGCGACATAAGTCGCTCTGGCCGATGTCCCATTTTTATCAATAAAATGTTGAAAAAACCGCGATTTTATTGAAACACGCCCCTTGTCTGCTTAGAATTATTCTCATATCTAATACTTAAAACTTTAGTGCTAGATATTGGTGTGCATCCAACATTCTCAGAAGGCATCAAAATTATAATGAGAAATTCAATTCCGAGTGCGCGAAACGAAAACACGCCTCAATCAAAAAACAATGCACAGGAACGTCAGGCTACAACGTTAAACAGTACAGATGCAATGTCGATGATAGAGCACGGCAGTGAAGTAACGATGCATGTTACAACACCTGTGGGTACTAAGTGTATTACGACAAGCACCTTTGTCGGCTGCCATTCGAATAAGACAGCATTGATCGAAGTGCCGAATATTTCTGATGAAGACTTAAAGTTCTATTTTCAGGAAGGATTCTGGATAAACGTAAAAGCATTTTCACATCGGGGAGAAGGTGCCGTTATTCCGTTTCGAGCACAATTGAAATATCGCTTATCCGAGCCATACCCTTTATTGGTATTGAGCTTGCCGAATACCATGCAAGTTTATCAGCTGCGAAAAGAAGTGCGCTACGACGTCAATCTACGTTCACGTGTTCAGATGAACGATTACCGAACGCAATGTGAGATTCGAGACTTATCCCGCAGTGGCTGCCGCTTTGTCACCTCACCAATGAGCCGTCCACTTCAAGTTGGCGATCAGATCTCACTAGACTTAGTGTTATCCACCAACGGACAAATCTTAGCTCCTCTAAAAGGACGTATTTGTAACTTACAAAAGTCTATTCATTATGCACGTTACGGTGTTGAGTTTGATGATGTAGGAAAAGCCAACGCAAAAAATCTACTGAGCCAACTTAAATTTGATGGTGTAAAACTCAAGCTAAAGCACTAGCCCAAAAATCGCTGTCAGTTCAACGGACGCTCTATCGTGAGCGATGTATATTTTAAGCTGTTATT
Source organism: Vibrio alfacsensis (assembly GCF_019670485.1). Lineage (NCBI taxonomy): Bacteria > Pseudomonadati > Pseudomonadota > Gammaproteobacteria > Vibrionales > Vibrionaceae > Vibrio > Vibrio alfacsensis. The sequence goes on along the minus strand of NZ_AP024166.1, from coordinate 263,183 downwards.
CAATGGACACGATAAGCTGTTTAATGAATGCAAAAAGGCACCCGACGGTGCCTTTCTGTTTTTTGTCTCTACTAATTTTCGTTTCACGCACTAGAGTCAGCCGTTGCCGACTATGCGGTTAGCGTAAAAACTAAAGTTTAAAGAAGCTCAACTGCTCTTTCTGTTTTTCTGCAAGTAGAGATAGCTCTGCGCTCGCGCTTGCACTCTGGCTAATACCTGCCACGTTTTGGTTTACAAGTTCAGACATGTTCACCACGTTACGATTAATGTCTTGTGTTACCTGAGATTGTTGCTCTGCCGCCGTAGCAACTTGAGTATTTGAATTATTGATATTCACAACCGATTCAGTAATACCGACAAGTGCGTCATTTGCCTGCTGCGTCAACTCATTGTTTCGACTCAGCATTTCGAGGCTAATTTGCATACTGTCGTTTGCTAATCCAGATTGAGCTTGAAGCTCTTCAATGATGGTTTGAATTTCTTGAGTCGAATCTTGCGTTCTAGCGGCAAGCATACGTACTTCATCTGCAACCACCGCGAAACCACGACCAGATTCACCGGCACGAGCCGCTTCAATCGCCGCGTTAAGCGCCAACAAGTTGGTCTGTTCAGAAACGCCACGAATCACTTCAATCACGTTACTGATTTGCTCTGATTGTTCTTTTAAGCGAAGCACCACTTGCGCTGCATCGTTAAGAGCACTCGACATTTGTTCACTGGCTTGAGCACTTTCTTGGAAAATTGTTAGGCCAGATTGTGCTAGACCATCGGCTTCACGCGCAGTCGAGTCTGCCGCAAGCGCATTGTCGCTGACATTATCCGCCGTACATGCTAGCTCGTTCACCGCTGACGCGACTTGCTCAATTTCTGCCAATTCTTGTTGTGCATTGGCTTCTGCTTGCGTCATTACCGCCGCGAGCTCTGTTGAAGCAGAAGCAACCTCTTCACTAATGCGCGTAAGCTGCTCAACCGTCTCGTGCAATTGAACCGCAGTTTGGTTAACGTCTTTACTCAGCTGAGCAATTTCATTCTCACCATCTACTGTCGCACGCACAGATAGGTCACCCGCGGCTAATTGACGCATGGTCGATTGCAACTTTTGAATTGGACTGACGATCATTCCAGACAGGATCCAAGCCACCACAAGAGAGATCACAAACACGACCGCAATAATCAGCATGGCATTCGTCTCAACACGATTCATTTGACGAGTGCTTGTCTCATTTGCTTGCGCTGCAACTTGGTTTAAACGTTGAGAAAGTCCGTTAATTTGTTCAATCATTTCGTTACCAACAATACGGTATTGGGAAATGAAAGAGCGATATTCTTGATCCGATACTAAACCTTTGTCATGACGGTCAAAAACTTGCACCGAACGCATTGAGTAGTCCACGTACGCTTCAATGCTTTTACGAATTTCCGTCGCCTCGGTGCGGAATGTACCACGCGCTTCGATCTTATTTAGATCAAGATCAATCACTCGCATACCCGCTTTCAATTCATTTAAAAAACTCTCACGACGTGATGCATCATAGATTGCGTAAACCGCACTGATTCGTAATGGGTAAATATTGTCATCAATTCGAGAAATTGCATCTTGATAGAACACCAATGAATTGGAGTTATCAGTCACCAATGCTTGTTCGGTATCAAGATTGCTCTTCGCGAACCACAAACCAGTAAACACCGTCAGTGCTGTAAATAATACGGGGATCAAAACCTGTGTACGAACGGACAAGTTTTTAAGTGAAAGTTGCATGGTAAACCTCTAATTTTTGCGTATCGGCCTAGTTGCTAACTCAATCAGTAAGGTAGGCAACAAGGGGCGCAAATGTTAGAGGTTGATCACATTTTTGTCTAGTATAGAACAGCCATAAATTCATGTATTTAGGCGACAATATTTTGTCATTGGACAGAATATTGCCGCCATACGAGTTTACGACGAATCAGATGGGTATAAACACGCTATTTCCGAAGTGCGTTCAGTTTTGCTTGAGCCAACCCAAAGATAGTATCAATCGGATACGTGCCCTCGTCCGTTGCTTCTCCCGCTGGTTTACCAGTAAAGAGTTCAATTGCCTCGCTGACATGATCGATCGCCCAAATATGGAAGTCACCTCTTTCTACCGCTTTAACCACATCCTGACGTAACATAAGGTTATGCACATTTGAACGAGGAATGATGACCCCCTGTCCAATATGACGACCTTTGATCACACAAACGTCGTAGAAGCCCTCAATTTTCTCATTTACACCACCAATAGGCTGCGCTTCACCAAATTGGTTCATAGAGCCAGTGATCGCAATATCCTGACGGTTGGGTTGGCGAGAAAATGCAGAAACCACAGCGCAAAACTCCGCCATACTTGCACTATCACCATCTACACCTCCATAAGATTGCTCAAACGTAATCGTGGTGGTCAGTGGGACACGCGCCGTTTTACCAAATACCGAAGACAAATAGGCAGACAGGATCATCACACCTTTTGAGTGAATACTGCCACCAAGATCGACACTACGTTCAATATCAATCACTTCCCCATCACCATAGCAGGTTGTGGCCGTGATCCGGTTTGGCGCACCAAACATATGATCGCTGGTGCTCAGTACCGATAAGGCATTGACTTGCCCAACCGCCGAACCCTCTGTATGAATTAACGTGGTGCCATTCACGAATGTTTCCATCACGTTGTCTTGTAGACGACTGACTCGCATCTCTTGGTTCTTTAGGGCTTCTTCTACATGCCCAATTCGGATCATGTTGGAATTTGCCTGACGCGCAACGTAGTTGGATTCACGAAGTAAATTAGCAATATTGGCAGAATGCAAAGACAATTTCGTTTGATCGCCTGACAAACGAGAACTGTACTCAATAATGCGAGCAATGGCTTTTCTATCGCAATGGAGTAAATTGTTATCGTGTACAACACTTGAAATAAAGCGTGCATATTGCAACTCTGAGTCAGGCGTACGTTTCATTTCATCTTCAAAATCAGCCGTTACACGGAATAGTTCTCCGAATTCTGGGTCGAAATGTTGCAGTAATTGATAAGTTCGGTAATCACCAAACAAGATAATTTTGATATCCAATGGGATCGGTTCAGGATCTAACGATACTGCACCGGTGAGCGTTACTTCTTTCTCGAGCGAGGTGAAGCTAAGCTGACGAGAACGCAAAGCACGTTTTAAACCATCCCATACATAAGGTTGCTCAAGGACTTTCTGAGCATCCATTAGCAGCACGCCACCATTGGCTTTGTGTAAACTGCCAGCACGAATTAAGGAGAAATCAGTAAATACTGTTCCTTTAAACGTTGCCGTCTCAATCGATCCAAATAACGAGTGGTAGTTCGGATTTTCTTCTACCACGATTGGAAAGTCACAATGACTGCGATTCACCAAGACATTCACTTTGTATCGGCGTGGTAGTTTTTTATCTAATGACGCTGTTGCAATCTCGCCTTGCTCACCACTTTGCTCAAGAAAAATATCCGCATTCTCAACGATGTCTTTCTGCAACTCAGTCAAGTAAGTCTTAATTTCAGGGTACTGTGCGTAATCCACTTTCAACTGTTTGATGAAATGCGTGATCACATCTAGCGTAACATCATCGTTGAGCTTTTTGATTTTCTCGCTGAATGACTCTTCCCATTCAGTAAGCTCACGAATCATATTCCGTAGACTCACTTCTAGTTCATCAATGCTGCTACTGAAGTACTCTTGTTCTTTCTTACTTAGCGCATCAAATGACTCTTCAGTATGAAGCTCTTCCCCATTCATCGCGACGAATTGGTAATCGCCTTGAGTTGTAATGGTTAAGCTAATGCCTTTCTCTTTCGCCTCTTTGCTGATGCTATCCAGCTCAAGTTGCTGTTTATTTGCCAACTGATTTTTAAGACGGTCAGCTCGGCTATAGTACATCTCATTGTCAAAGGCGAGCGGCAGGGCATTGAGTAGCTTGCCCATCAACTTCTCAATATCGACTTTTAATTTACTGCCTATACCACAAGGCAATTTGAGCACTTTTGGTGTTCGTGTATCGTCAAAATTTGCAACGTAACACCAATCAAACAGCGCAGCATCATCGTGTTGATGACGATTTAAGTAGCGTAAAATCATCGTACGCTTACCTAAACCATTTTGGCCAATGGCGTAGATATTGTAGCCTTTCTCCTTGATAGACATCGCAAACTCTACCGCTTTTTGGGCGCGCTCTTGACCAACAATTTCATCAATTGGGGCTAATTCCTTGGTCGACTTACACGGCATATTTTCAAGCCCGGCGACAGAATACAGCTGTGTTGATTCCAATCTTTGTACTGCCATATTCATTTCCTTTTCTTATTGTCTTTACCTCAGTGTAGAGATTATTTGTTTAAATTTAAGTGATTTATCTTCCACACCAGTCCGTTCGAACATTTTACGAGCAGCCATTTGGCAAATAAATAGGCAAAAAACACACTTGCAATTGATAATCAATATCATTTAATATTTATTGAAATCAAGTTTAAGGGACTGGATGATGGACTTAGAACAATGCTGGATGCGGTATCTGAAAGCTGAGCAGTTGACAACGCAAGGTCACTGGCCCGAGGCTCACCGCCTATACGAAGACGTACTTTCCCATCTACCGAATCACATTCACGCGGTGCTTGAGGATGAGCAAACCAAACCATGCCTTTTTGTTTGCATGATCAGCGGATTACGAGATGCGAGTGTCGCTCAATCAGAAATTTTAAATAAACTCGGTTTACACCAAGAAGCATATTCCACTTTGAATCAATCTTATGCGCTGCTTCAGTTTTTACAGCTTGAGAGTCATCCTTTGGTTCACCGTGTCCGCTCTCTGCTAATTAAACAAAGTGAGGATTTATTGGCGCACATGGCCGCATTTTGCTCTGCACAACGCGATGCAAAATGGATGATTGAACTTAACCATGTCAGCCGTGCTCATGAGCAGTTTTTACAACTGCAAGCATTGAGTGAAGCACAGGCTAACTCATCAGAGCTTTATAATTAAACGCAATGCGCAAGAGTGAGGGAGAAAAGTAGAAAGCCTGCAAACCACTTATATTGCGGCACCTAATTAATCAAAATTTCATATAGATGAGCTAGACTCATTGTGTGGGTGAGTTCATCACCATATCCAAGAAAATGGTATAGCTGCCATTCGGTTTGGCCGCCGAGACTGGTTGGTTCAAGTGTCAGACTTAGTCAATCTGACAAAAGTATTGAGTTCCCTCCAACCATAAAAAATGCCGCGATGTTTATCGCGGCATTTTTTATGGTTGGCGCTCTGCAATGCAAACTACAAAGATTCAATCCCCATATTAAACAAGGTGAATGCATATACATCTGTCGTCAGATCAATTTGCTTACTTAACGGCATACCCGCACCATGGCCCGCATTGACATCGATACGAATCAACACTGGGTTGTCACCATGATGCTTATCTTGCAGCTCCGCAATAAACTTGTATGAGTGGGCTGGCACAACACGATCGTCATGATCGGCAGTAGTGACAAGCGTCGCAGGATAGGCCACTCCATCTTTGACATTGTGCACTGGTGAGTAACCCAGAATATACTGGAACATTGCTTCACTTTGCTCTGATGTACCGAAATCGTACTTCCACCCCTCACCGGAGGTAAACGTGTGGTATCGAAGCATATCTAAAACTCCCACCGCAGGCAGCGCCACTTTGAACAACTCCGGACGTTGCGTCATACAGGCCCCAACAAGCAAACCACCGTTCGATCCTCCACGAATCGCTAAACGTTCAGAACTCGTGTAATCATGCTCAATTAAGTACTCTGCTGCAGCAATAAAATCATCAAACACATTCTGCTTCTGTTGTTGAGTACCAGCATTGTGCCATGCTTTACCGTACTCGCCACCTCCACGCATGTTCGCTACCGCATAAATACCGCCAAGTTCTAACCAGTTCGCAACGTTACCGGAAAACATAGGCGTGAGACTGATGTTAAAACCACCATATCCGTAAAGCATTGTCGGTGCACTGCCGTCTAGCTTGATACCTTTTTTGTAAGAGATGATCATCGGCACCTTGGTGCCATCTTTCGAGGTATAGAACACTTGCTTAGACTCGTAGTTCATACGCTCAAACGGGGCTTTCGATTCTTGATACAGGTTAGAATCTCCAGTATCGACATCAAAAGAGAATATGGTCGGTGGAGTAACATAATTGGTAAAGGTGTAATAGAGCGTCTTGTCCTCTACTCGCCCCTGTAAGCCATAAGCGGTCCCCTGATCTGGGAGCGCAACTTCTCGCACTAACTCACCTTGATATGTGTATTGCTGTACCTTAGAGAGCACATCAACCATATAAGTTGCAAAGAGATACCCACCCCCTTTACTGATCTCTAATGGTTGATCTTGCTCCGCAATCACGACATCCCACTGCTGAGTTTGAGTGTGATAACTCACTACTTTTCCGTTAGGCGCATCTAGATTGGTGTAAAACAGGATCGTATTGTCTTGGCTATCAATCAGGTAAGTATCGCTGTCGGTCGTATCGTGCAAACAGATAACGGCTTGGTCGTTGGATTCTAAATCAACATAAAACAGACGATTTCCTGAAGTCGATTCCGCCCCAGTAATCACCAAGAAATGGTCGTCATGAGTCGTAATACCTGAAACGTAACGGTGCTTTTGAGATTCCAACGCGCCAAATACCACTTTATCTTCAGATTGCGGAGTGCCTAGCTCATGGTAATAAAGCTTATGTTGTTCTGTACGAGCAGACAGTTCACTGCCTTTTGGTTTGTCATAGCTGGAGTAGTAAAAGCCTTTGCTACCAATCCAAGAAATCGCAGTAAATTTTGCATCGATAATTTCAGGCTCGATTTGCTGCTTGGTTTCAGTATCAATAACAAAAATCTTACGCCAATCACTGCCACCCTCAGAAATTGAGTAAGCCACTAAGCGATTATCTTTGGAAAACTTCACTTCGCCAAGTGAGGTCGTCCCCTCTTGAGAAAAGGTATTGGGATCTAAGAAAACTTCCGCTTCTCCATCCCCTTTTTTGCGATAAAGCACGCTCTGATTCTGCAGCCCATCGTTTTTATAGAAATAGGTGTACTCACCATGAACAAAAGGTTGTGAGTACTTCTCATAGTTTTGACTGTTCGCCACCAAGTCACGAATTTGTTGGCGAAATGGGATTTGACCAAGATAGTCAAAAGTCACTGAATTTTGTCCAGTAACCCACTCTGCGGTATCTTGGCTGAGGTCATCTTCTAGCCAACGATATGGATCTGCGATCTCGTGTCCAAAATAGGTGTCTACGACAGAATCTTTACGAGTTTTTGGATAATGCATAACGTCCGTGTTGCTCCATTTGAATTCATTAGTTGCTAGTACTTTCTTTTATTATTTTGTTGAGATTTGTTCTCAATACCTACCTTAGGGCGCAGGTGTGGAATTTCAACCTAAAGTTTGAAACATTTAGTGAATATATGATTCATGTGGGCGAGAGGGATACAACTCAAAACTCATTCAACTAAAAAGCAAGTCAACTCAAACCTAATACGACTCAAAAGTAATGTGAAATCGTCAAATACCGTTCACGAATGTGCTCAATGAGTAATTTGACTTTATTTGGCGGCTGGCGAGTAAATGGGTAAACCGCATAAACACCCAATTTTTTGCCGACGAGTTCAGGAAAAATGTCCACAAGTTGACCGTTGCGAATGTCATGATACACCAAGCAACGAGGAACATAAGCGATACCATGACCACCTAGTGCTGCCTTTCTCAGTGCTGTTGCATTGTCAGTAGAAAATGAGCCTGAAATTTTGACGATATAGTTCCCCTCTTTTCCTTTAAATTGCCAGTCTGTCGCCCCTGTCGTTTGGTACGCGTACTGCAGGCAATTATGAGCAATCAGATCGAGCGGCTGTATCGGCTTGCCATTTTTGGCGATATAAGAGGGAGAAGCACAAACAACCCATTGCGAGTCCAAGATATGTCGAGCAATGAGGCTAGAATCTTCCAAATAACCAGTGCGTATGACTAAGTCATAGCCACCAGCAACCAAATCAACAAATCGATTATTCAGTGACATATCGACCGTTAATCCTGGGTGCATATTACAAAACTCAGCCACCGCATCCGCTAAAATAAGATCACCAGAGATGGTGGGTACCGACATTTTGATATGACCACTGATGTTCTCACCAAACCCCGAAACCGCATCCCTCGCCTCTTGAGTTGCTTGCTTCACATTTTTAGCGCTGTTCAATAGTGCTTGCCCTGCTTCAGTCAGCGTTAATTTGCGCGTTGTTCGATATAATAGTTGAACGCCAATCTCTTCTTCGAGCCGCGCGATTCTTTTGCTAACTACCGAATTTGTCAGGCTATTTTCTTCTGCCACCTTACTGAAGCTTCCCATTTCTACGACTTGAGAAAAGAGTATTAGGTCATCTGCACGCATTGATTATGTCACTTTTGGAAAAAATCAATTTCATTATTTATCTATATTGATAAAAAATAAAGAGATAAATTAACACACCAAGAACAAACTGATTACAACTCTCGTATCTGTCGGGGATTAATCGAAACGCACCTTTGAATACTAGTCAGGACACACCACTATGATTATCTCTGCTTCTACTGATTATCGAGCCGCCGCGAAAGCCAAGTTGCCTCCGTTCCTTTTTCATTACATTGATGGCGGCTCATACAACGAACATACGCTTCAACGCAATACCGAAGATTTGAGCCATGTGGCATTGCGTCAACGCGTTCTTCGAGACATGAGCGATCTCAGCCTAGAAACTGAAATCTTCGGGGAGAAACTCGCGATGCCTATTGCGCTGGCGCCGGTCGGTTTAACGGGTATGTACGCTCGACGCGGAGAAGTCCAAGCCGCAAAAGCGGCCGAGAAAAAAGGCATACCTTTTACAATGTCGACCGTATCCGTTTGCCCGATAGAAGAAGTGGCACCAGCGATCACACGCCCAATGTGGTTTCAACTTTATGTGCTCAAAGATCGCGGATTCATGAAAAACGTTCTAGAACGAGCAAAAGCTGCTGGGGTGACTACCCTCGTTTTCACGGTTGATATGCCGGTGCCAGGGGCTCGTTATCGTGATATACGGTCTGGAATGAGTGGACCAAATGCCGCGTTGCGTCGTGTATTTCAAGCCATCCGTCACCCAGCCTGGGCATTGGATGTGGGTTTATTAGGTAAACCCCATGATTTGGGCAATATCTCTGCCTACCGTGGTGAGCCGACTAAATTGGAAGACTACATCGGTTGGTTGGGCGCAAACTTTGACCCATCTATATCTTGGAAAGATCTCGAGTGGATTCGTGATTTTTGGGATGGACCAATGGTCATCAAAGGCATATTAGATGAAGAAGACGCTAAAGATGCGGTACGTTTCGGAGCCGATGGTATTGTGGTATCTAATCACGGCGGTCGTCAATTAGATGGCGTACTGTCTACTGCGCGAGCCTTACCTAACATTGCCGATTCTGTAAAAGGAGACATCAAAATACTCGTGGACTCCGGAATACGCACCGGTTTGGATGTCGTACGCATGCTCGCGTTAGGCGCAGATTGTACATTACTTGGCCGATCGTTTGTTTATGCTCTAGCTGCACAAGGTGGGAGTGGTGTAGAAAACTTGCTCGATTTTTACGATAAGGAAATGCGTGTCGCCATGACACTGACGGGAGCAAAAACCATTTCCGACCTCTCGAATGATTCTTTAGCCCGCCAATATTAGCAGGCTATCAAATATTAGCAGACGAGCAAACTGGTCATTGAGCAAGCACAAAAATCAACAAATCAACAAATCAACAAATCAACAACTTATAAAACGCTAAGATTGCGAGCATTAAAACACTCGCAATCTCCTACTCAGTCATTGGGTTAACTGATTTGGTGCTCATACTCAATAATGACTTGGTTGCCTTCAATGAATACATTTCGAATTTCACCATCCACCATCACACGGTTTTGCAAATATACCGCTCCCGGCGCCACCAGCTCGCGTTCAAAAAAAGAGGGAATAACCTGACTTGGGCGAACGTGTAGCTGTTCGCATAATTGGTTAACGAACGTTAAAGTCAAAGGCGCATTGCCACGCAATAACGCAGTAAACTCATGCAACCCTAAGCCAAGTCGCTTTGCCATCTCCATTTGTGTCATGTGCATTTTTGCTTTTTGCGACATCCAAATGTCGTAGAGCGCATTTCGATCCAGCTCTGTCAGTTCCATATTTTCCTCCGTTATTTTTTCTGCACATACACTCTCACACTAGAGTCTGATAAATGTTAGGGATGAGTCAGAGTACAAACAATTCATCTATTGAATCTCTTACGCTCTCAGCACTCCAAACATCAATAACGGATAGATAAACACTAGGGCTGACAAACTTCTCGTTTCTGCTATGTCAATGATTCCACTAGGGCAAAGGCCGAATTTTTGTTACCTTTTATCTATTGTCCTTTTGTAAGAAACCTTATTTATGTCACCTTGGCTTACTGAGCTTCAAAATTACGTCTTGGCTCACCATCAACAGTGGAGCAGCAGCGTTTTATTTATCACCATTGCCAGCTTTTTTGCTTGGATTGCATGGCGAGTGCTGCACTCCCGCTTATCCATTCTGGTAGAGAAGACCCCTTTCCATTGGGACGATCTATTACTTGAGGCACTAAAGACCCCTGTGAGCACATTAATTTGGTGTTGGCCAGCAACCGTATCACTCGGAATCGTCTTACAAAGTGAACTGGGTAATAAGTTTAACTGGCTAAGTACACTGAAACTGATCCTTGTGATCAGCGTGCTTGTCTGGATAGTCATGCGCCTCATAACAAATGTTGAAGACTACGTTCTAGAGCAAAAAACTCGTGATGAGACGACTGTTCAAGCCATAGCCAAAGTTGCACGGCTGTTTTTCATTGTCATTGGCGTTCTTACTGTAATGCAAGCATTTGGTCTCAGCCTTTCTGGCTTACTCACCTTTGGTGGTGTCGGTGGCTTAATTGTCGGTTTAGCGGCGAAAGATCTGCTATCGAACTTCTTTGGGGGATTAATGATTTACTTCGACCGTCCTTTCAAAGTTGGAGACTGGATTCGATCGCCAGATCGCCAAATTGAAGGAACGGTAGAGCGCATTGGTTGGCGTATGACCAGCATCCGTACATTTGATAAGCGTCCGTTGTATGTTCCAAATTCAGTGTTTAGCAATATCGTGGTAGAAAACCCATCGCGCATGCTCAACCGCCGTATTTTTGAGACGATAGGCTTACGTTACGATGATGCAGATAAAGTACCAGCTATTATTGATGAAGTACGAGAAATGCTCAAAAACCACAAAGACATCGATGCCCGTCAGACCTTAATTGTGAATTTTGATTCCTTTGGCGCATCATCACTAAACTTTTTCATTTACACGTTTACTAAGACCGTCAACTGGATCCGCTATCATGAAGTTAAGCAAGATGTGCTACTGCAAGTCATGGCCATCATTAAAAAGCATGATGCTGACATCGCATTTCCGACTCAGACACTCAAATTGGATCCAGTGGCGTTAACATACAGTCAACAAGATTCAATGCAATCAATCAAAGGCAGCGAGTAATCATTGTAATTTGTTCGTTCTTATACCTTACTGAACAACGAGCGCATAGAATTTTGTACGAAGATGAAATGTGAGTTTGGTTTTATCGTCATACTCTAAGTGCAATCTATGGTCTAAGATTACCCATAAATTTGTTAATTAATCACAAAGGTAGCCTGCGATGCTTGTTAAATTCAGCTGTAAGTCATATTCCAACATCATCATGTTTCACGATATTGCTTCGCATATGTTGAAGATGATGGGGCACAGTACGAACATTCCTGGTGTTATAGAGGCCGAAGATGTACCGAGCGCTCTCGAACATTTGCAGCAAAGCCTGAAACATGAAAGCGATTTGCCTGAAATTGAAAGCTTTGAAGATGATGAGGATGCAATGGAACATGCCGTTAGTCTCAAAAACAGAGCGCTTCCATTGATTGAACTTCTCAGCGCCGCTTCACGAGATAAGTGCGATGTAATGTGGGATAAGGAATAGCAACTGAGCGCTCCGCTAAACATAGAGCTCGATATAAGCCAGATTTGGTAATCCTATCCACCCGTTAAAATGGCCCCGAGAACTTCTTGGGGCCATTTAATTAATTCATTAGACTACACACGGGATCGGCTTCTCTAAATCAGAAATAGAGTCAAGTTGAGTAAGTTAGGACGTATTTCTACATCAGTGACCGTTGATAAACTCAATTTCACAGCAATAACTTCATGAGTACTCAGATCCACAGCGATATGTAATTTGCGCTGCACTTGCCGTCCGTGCCATATTTTTCTTATTTCCATTCACTCATAACTCTTTCGTCAATCCAAAAAGTTAGAGAACCTAGATTGATCAAAGCTTGGTTGTATTGCTTGCAGTAGTTCGTAACGTGGCTTTGGCATGATACTGCAGAGTTGAATAAATGTAGTCGATCAGCTCGTAAGCTTTGGATTTGGTTCCAGCGATTTACACGACAAACCAACCCAAAATCACAAAATCACAAAATCACAAAATCACAAAATCACAAAATCACAAAATCACAAAATCACAAAATCACAAAATCACAAAATCACAAAATCACAAAATATAATCACTAACATAAAATGTAATTACAATATTATATCTTTATTTATCAACAATATAGACACAAAAAAACTGTACTAACCAACTCGCATTCTCGATCCCCAATGTAACTACAGTTAGTAACTTACTAAGGACTATAATCAGCACTAACAAAATCTATTTTTTGACAAGTACGCAAAAAAGTAAAATGAAACATTCATTTTCTAATCCTAACGTTGTCATTACTCCTTACTTTTAAATAATCACCAAATGCAATGCGATAAACCTATTCTTGTTGGCAAATTTCACTGGGATGTAAAGTCTCGATTCTTGTATAGAACCAACAGCGATATAAACGATATAGACAAAAATGCGGTAACATTGACCCCTAAGCAACATCGCCTTTTGCTAAGTTTGTACAATGCATCCCCCAACATCTTACAACGACATGAAATCATTAATTTTGTATGGGAATCAAAACCGACTTGTCCAGAGAGTTTACCTCAACTCATAAACCGAACACGACTTGCCCTTGAAGACAACAATAAGGAGATTTTAGTTAATGAACCAGGTGTCGGTTACTCACTCAATTTCACTTTGCCGGAAGAAGAGGAAGAAGTTGAAGATAGAACCACATTTGAAAATTCTGCTCAGCCAAAAGTAATAATTAGCGTTGAAGCAAAACCAGTAGATCTGAAAGCAAAACTCATCTTACCAGTACTCATTGTATTGACGATGTGTCACTTAGGCTCGGCGATTGAGGCTAGTTACTACACACATCAATTTCTGGGTGCTTTCTCAGCTACGCCGTACCCTCACGCAAAAAAAATTGATGCACATAATATTTCTATCGTAATTGATAACAATGAATGCCACTATACTAAGAACACTCAACTACTTAAATGCCAATAGAACGATCACCATAGCACTGCTTCTAGTGGTCAATATCACATCGCTCTATGTAACATCGATCTCTAAGGTAAATATATACGGTCGAATCGAAGCAGAAGGCTATCGATGGGCGACATACTCTACTCTGTTTAAACAAGATTTTACGACTCGGATCATCTACTCTAAAGTCGATGACCCACATGCAAAAACAGTGTCTCATACCAACACTTATGTAGAGTCTGAAGTGCATGGCAATTCGTTTATTTCATTAGGAGATAACAACTCTATTGCGATCAGCCATAATCGAATATTTGCGATAGATGACAAATGTGCGCTGTTCTTCAGTGGCCGGGAAAAATTAGCCATGGAAAACGCATCTCTTCGATGCTTTTATTAATAAATAACCCCAGAGCCAATTTTCCAGATTCTGTTCTCGATAGCGTTCACCTAGCTACAACTTGTGATTTGTGAGTCATATTGAGCCAGAATTTTGGAGTCCAACCAAGGACGAAAAATCACTCCTCACAATGGACTTCTCGTTAATTCGATTCGAACCTTTTCTTCAGCAAGTAAACTCCCCCTATGAAGTCAGCAAACCCTCGTCATTTAGAGCAATGTGATAATCTGAATAAATCAGCGACGTAAAACTAAACCCAACACTGAGTTTTTCTCTAATCATCAGCCATGAACTGGTGAAGGGATTACTTTAATTATTCGTAATTTATTTTCCATGTTTTCTACTGTGTAAATTCAATAAAATACCTAGCCATAACCACACTGAATGTTGTGTGTGATGAAGCTTGAAGATCCGCTACTACAACTCTGTAGAATAATACCTGAACGGTAAGTTTAGATTGAGGCAATTTCATAAATTGACCATTATATACATGAGCTATAACTAAATTTATTTATATAATGGTTACATTCTACTAACCACAGCCTAAAAGTAATGAAATTACAAAAATTATAATTTTATATAATCCATCAATCGTAAAAAATTAACGAAATTTAACCACCAATTACTAAATGACATATAGATACGAGTATAGTAATACTTCATAAAGTGGATGTATTTTTAACCAGAATGGGCAGTTTCATTTAGAAAAATATATTTTTTTAAATATATTCACATATCAACATAAAGAAGACCGTGGATCTTGATTTTTCTTATAAATTAACAACTTGCAAATATAAATATTTTTTCTCAAACAAGACTATCATTCATAATAGAGACCACTCTTAGAATAATTTAAAAGCTATCTAACAGAAGCAAAATCGCTTACCATGATTGCAACTGTCACCTTTAATAACAAATCAAAGTGACCAAACTATTCTATAGTCATAGTTGATTGATTAGCATTATTTAACTATCAGTTCCATCATCTTTATTGATATAATGGAAGAGTATTTTAGTTTTAGAACATTAATTACTAAATTTTTAAAGGTTTATCATGAAATTTAAGTGTAGCATTTTGGCTTTGCTTTTTCCAATGGTAGTCGTAACCATTGGTGGTTGTTCATCAATCAAGGGATCATCAATATCGTCGATTTATGACTCGATGCAGGGATCGATCAATTCGACATTCAATTCCGTAGCAAGCAACAATGTGCCTGAACCCCCTACCAAAGATAATGCTGAAGATAATAAAAAAACTGAAAAAAAACAGAATAACACTGAAAGGAAAGGCCTAATTCCACCTTATCAATATAAACCTCAGGAAGACGTAAAAACAAGTCAACCGAATTCGGTTAAGGAGGGGATATCAGCTAAGAAAGCTAACTCCGAATCAACGCAATCTACGGTAGAAGATGTGAAAAATAATGGGCAAGACATTACTAAGAAATCTCTTCCCTCAAAGCCAGTGAACATCGCAACACCAGCATTGCCTTATATACCTAAACTAGATCTAACTAAGCTGCGTCAGGTACCAAAAATGCCAAATCTACCATCGCTACCTGAGCTATTAGAGAAACCTGTTGAAATTCAGGCGCCATCTCAATTTCAACACCCGTTAATTGAGAGTGATCAACTGTACTTTATGCTTGGAGAAGATAGTAAAGGAAAATATCTTTACGCAGAAGGTGCCGTAATTAAGGGGGCTTACGACAAATTTGTTAAATACGTAAATCACTTTGAATCACGCGGTATCAAACTCGACAGATTTATGATGCATAGCAATGGAGGCTTGCTAAACGAAGGCCTAAAGATTGGTAAGTACGTTCATGATAACAGTTGGACTACTGACGCGGACGCTAATATTCAATGTTATTCATCGTGCGGAATAATTTACGCATCAGGTGTAAATAAGCGAATGCAGACCGGTGCGAAAGTTGGTTTCCATCGTCCGTATTACCCTAACCAACCTGATACACCTGAGCTAATTATTGAAGTTTACCAAAGTTACCTTCCGTACTGGGAATATATAAGAGGCGATCAGAAGCTTTACGACAAATTTATGCAATATAAACGTTCAGATATGTATGTATTAGACGCGGAAACTGCCAACAATTATATGCAGACCGAAATTTACTAACAAAAGCGTTTAACACCAGTCCTTTAACCTAGTTTGAAATTTATATTTTTATGGCCACATCAACACAAATGACCCTATTTCAGTCGAGTAAACTTTCTAGAACACCCGAATTCATCAGATTGTTTGTAAAGTACCCTATGCTTCACTTCACTTTATGGGGTATGGGTATTTTAATCGTTACGTTCAATGTAATGGGCTACGACGAGCTGTTCAACGCTGAACCATGGTTTGAGTGGTTTCCGATTACTCCATTCGGTATGCTTCTTGGTTTTGCAGAGTTTGCTGTTCTTGGTTATACCAGTGCAATTTTTAGCAACTGGGTGCACACAAGTTTCACACAGAAGTGTGTAACTTGGATGATTATTTTTTCCTTTGGAATGCTCTGCTTCTCTGGTGTTAATGGGTATCTACAAAGCTTATCAACATCAGAAATCGTTAAGGCTACAGAAGCACGTAAAAAGACTGAAAACAATGTCGAGTACATCGCGACACTAGAAAATGATATCCAAAACCTTGAATCAAACATCACACAATTGACTGCGCAGATTATTCCTCTGAGTGAACAAATCGAGTCCAAAGGTTTGCAGATTAAAGAGCTTCACGAAAAGGCAAGTGCACGTCGTTTTAAAACGCTAGTATGTGATGAGGTTAAAGACTGTCGCGATTCAGTTACAGCATTTGTTAACCAAGCTGAATTACTTGAGGATGAAGTTGATTTTCTAAACTCAACTCGAGTCCATGCACAGGCGAAAGTTATCGACCTCGAAAAAGAACTATCAGCGATGAAAATAACATTGCGCACAGAACAAGTAAAAGATCGCGATACGATTAATGAATACGCAGGTACCGAAACTGACTACGAGTTAAAAAAACAGTCTTACGAGAATAAGGTTAACGCAATTCTTGGGTTGTTCGGTATTAAAACTGACACTCCATACGATTGGTTTATCGGTTTCGTGAGTTTTATTATTTATCCAGTTTACCTTGCACTCAATATGTTTGTGAACTTCCAATCTGATGTAAATATTTCTAAACGTGAAGAAATAAAGGCAGAAAAAGCAACGAAAAAGATAGTAAAAAACAGACACAAGTCTATTCGCACTCGTATGCTTAAACATATTCTTCAGTATGTGATGTTAATGAATCAACGCAATAAGAACCATAAAGAATTGCAGTCTAAACCAGTGAATAAAGGCATCCTACGTAAGCTTATCAAGTACTTTCGAGTTTGGTCTAAACGTCGGACAAAACTAATTCCAGTGGAAACAATCGTTGAAAAAGAGATTGAAGTGGAAGTTGAAAAGCTAGTTGAAATAGAAAAGCTTGTTGAAGTAGATAAAGAAATTCCTGTTTACGTTGACCGAGTTATTGCCGCAAACAATGAAGTTCCTGTCTACGTGGACAAAATTGTTGAAGTAGAGGTTCCTTACCTCGTTAAACAACCTGAGATTATCGTGCACGAACGCATTATTCCAGTACCTGATTCCATTACTGGTGACGAACTTCAGGAGTTAGTGAATGCGTAGTTTAGATTTAACGGTACTGAACCAGCATAATCGTGATAAGTATTTAAGGAAGATTAGTGGTGGTGTCGTAGCATTACAAAGTGGTGAGGTTGTATTAAGCCAACCTGATGACTCATACAAACCAATATTTCAGGCACGGGATAAGTCGCAGGTTCGTGATGATGTTCAAAGAGGGGCCGCTAACGAGGTTAAGAATTCTACACCAACTGACGTTTATTCAGATAAGGGGAATAATTCAGTTTTTGTGCCACCTATTGACAATAATCCTATTAACGATTGCTCTGAAAATAACACTATCAACCATACTGGTGATGGTGCTGACTGTACTAGAAACGGTTACAGTGGTGGCAATTCTTCTGATGATATGAGTAACGGTTCTACGACTGGTAATCAAGGCGCTGGTAAGTCAAACCATCTTTATGCAAATGATGAGCGATTTGTAAATGGCGAGGAGATTAGTCCTAGTTCTGTTCCAAGCGACAATAAAAAGACGATGTATGAACCTGCAAATCGAGTTTCAAAAATGGAAAGGTTTAAAAGCTTCATCAAGTTTCTAATTCTGATCATTTTGCTTGTTACGGTAATTCTGGCTTGTTTATTGGGTCTTTACAAACTTGCACGGTGGGCTTTGGAAGACCCTCATGTAATTACGAAAGAAATAACAAAAGAAGTAACGAAAGAGGTTGTACCAGAAGAGTGCGCTATGATTCGTAAAGATGGTAAGGTATACATGGACTGTTCGGGTGTTAAAATTGATGGTGCTAAATCCATTTCTGAATCTGGTATTGAAAATGTACCGGAGTTATTGTAATGGATGTTGATATTACAAACGAACTCAATTTTAAAATGATTCAACTTGGCATTGCGGTGTTTATTGGATTCATACTGGCTTACTGGCTGTTTACACGTGTTATCAAACAGTGGCAGTACATCAAAGAAGTTCGACCTTACTACGTACAATCGGCGTTACGAGATGTCAAAAACCATTCTGTGTATATTATTAAGGTTGAAGGTGAGTCAGATCATCATCGTGTTTATGTGGGGGTCACCAATAACTTCGAAAGACGGTTTGGTGAACACAAGGTTCAATTAGAAAGCGGCAGTCACGCAAATCACAAAATGCAGAATGTATTTAACGAAGGTGGTAGATTTGTAATGCATCGGATTGGTAGAGACTATACCAAGATGGAAGCATATTCAAAGGAACATCAACTTAGACCGAAATGGAACACTGGGCTAAATATTGCACCAGGTGGTTTGCGTGGTATCCATTACTAATCTTATTTGTATTTGTATTTGTATTTGTATAAATTCAAATCACATCGGATACCTAAATTCAACTGTCGCTTTAATTAAAGGTACTGAATTCATAATCAAAAATAGATGATAGTTCACCCTATCAGGTTCTTGAGCACTAATGTTTGAATTTGTAGACTTCTAAGAGTAGTTAAATAAATCAACTATTACTGCAATGCTTCCGTCATTAAAAATATCTTAAGGCGAAATAAGAGCGGTAATACTAACCGCTTTCTTTTTGCCGAGCATAACTTGCTTCCAATATGTTCCGAGGCTGGGAGTCAGATGGTTCTATCATAGAGGTACGAAGTCTAAAAGATAGCTACGATTTCATTTCCGTAGTTCTTATGACAATAGAGCAATCCACCCAATTTGGCAGCCCATATGCAAGAAAGCCCAAATAGACTATCGCGAGCCTTACCAACTCCCCTATACCTATGCCAGTTGGCTAATTACATTTTCTAACATCCACCTGAGCTATTTGGCAGACCAAATGGGACATGCGGAGGTAACTATAATTGCTAAGATTTACAGAAAATGGCTTAAGCAAGCTAACAAGCACGAGTCAGAGCGCGCTTGGAAAGAACTAAAAAGCGCAAAAGAGAGAGCTAAAATTACAAGCTATAAACATTTATTTATTAATCACTTAAAAAAAGCCCCATAAATCTATGGGGCATTTTGATGGATTAAACAGGAGTATTTTTACTGTTCACCGGTTCGGATAACCAGTTTAAAGTAAACAACAACAGCCTCTCATTCCCCTGAGTTTACCCTACTCCCAATCAAGGATAACTTTGCCGGAAGCCCCGCTACGCATGACGTCGAAGCCTTTTTGGAAGTCATCAACCTTGTAGTGGTGTGTGATGATTGGCGTCAAATCTAGACCTGATTGGATCAATGAAGCCATCTTGTACCACGTTTCGAACATTTCACGGCCGTAGATACCTTTGATCACCAAGCCTTTGAAGATAACTTGGTTCCAGTCAATACCCATGTCTGATGGTGGAATACCTAGCAGTGCAATGCGACCACCATGGTTCATGGTTTTCAACATTGAGTTAAATGCTGATGGGTTACCAGACATTTCTAGACCAACGTCGAAGCCCTCTGTCATGCCTAGCTCAGACATCACGTCTTCTAACTTCTCTTCAGCAACGTTTACTGCGCGCGTTACGCCCATCTTACGAGCAAGGTCTAGACGGTATTCGTTTACGTCTGTGATCACAACGTGACGAGCACCAACGTGTTTTGCTACGGCTGCCGCCATAATACCGATTGGACCAGCACCCGTGATCAGCACATCTTCACCAACTAGGTCAAAAGAAAGCGCTGTGTGTACTGCGTTACCAAATGGGTCGAAGATAGACGCAAGATCATCAGAAATACCTTCAGGGATCTTGAATGCGTTAAACGCTGGGATCACTAGGTATTCTGCGAATGCACCTTCACGGTTTACACCCACACCAATCGTGTTACGACATAGATGAGTACGGCCGCCACGACAGTTACGACAGTGACCACATGTGATGTGACCTTCGCCAGATACGCGATCACCGATTTCAAAGCCACGAACTTCCTGACCAATCGCAACGACTTCACCCACATATTCATGACCGACAACCATTGGCGTAGGAATGGTTTTTTGTGACCATTCGTCCCAGTTGTAGATGTGTACGTCTGTACCACAGATCGCTGTCTTCTTGATTTTGATCAGGATGTCATTGTGACCCATTTCAGGTTTATCAACCTCTGTCATCCAGATGCCTTCTTCAGGCTTTAGCTTTGATAGTGCTTTAATTTTCATAATCGTTACCTAATATTGCCCCGCAACGGCGAGGCAAGAAATTCGTTCTTGGTATCAATAGGGCTTAGATGATGCCCATATCCTTACCAACTTGGATAAACGCGTCGATTGCACGGTCTAGTTGCTCACGTGAGTGTGCTGCTGACATTTGAGTACGGATACGTGCTTGGCCTTTTGGTACCACTGGGAATGAGAAACCAATTACGTAGATGCCTTTCTCTAGCGCGCGCTCAGCAAATTCTGCCGCTACTTTTGCATCACCAAGCATGATAGGAATGATTGCATGATCCGCACCACCCATTGTGAAACCCGCGCCTTCCATACGTGCACGGAAGTGTGCCGCGTTTTCCCATAGGTGATCACGCAGGTCACCGCTTTGCTCTAGTAGATCAAGAACGCGGATAGATGCGCTTACGATTGCAGGTGCAACAGAGTTAGAAAATAGGTATGGACGAGAACGTTGACGCAACCAGTCGATCACTTCTTTTTTGCCCGATGTGTAGCCGCCTGACGCGCCACCCATTGCTTTACCTAACGTACCTGTGATGATGTCGATGCGATCAACCACATTGTGGTATTCATGAGTACCCGCGCCATTTTTGCCCATGAAACCCACTGCGTGAGAATCATCAACCATAGTTAGTGCACCGTACTTATCTGCAAGATCACAGATAGCAGGAAGGTTAGCCACCACACCGTCCATTGAGAACACGCCGTCTGTCACGATAAGAATATGACGCGCACCTGCTTCTTTCGCAGCGATCAATTGCTGTTCTAGCTCTTCCATGTTGTTGTTCGAGTAACGGAAGCGCATCGCTTTACATAGACGAACACCATCGATGATTGATGCGTGGTTTAACGCATCTGAAATAATCGCGTCTTCTGCGCCTAAAATGGTTTCAAACAGGCCTGTGTTTGCATCGAAACAAGAGGTGTAAAGAATAGTATCTTCTTTACCGAGGAATTTAGAAAGCTTCTGCTCAAGCTCTTTGTGGCTATCTTGCGTACCACAAATGAAACGTACTGATGCCATACCAAAACCGTGTTCATCCATGCCCGCTTTTGCAGCGTCGATCAGTGCAGGATGGTTTGCAAGACCAAGGTAGTTGTTCGCACAGAAGTTAAGAACTTCTTCACCCGTAGAGATTTTTACCGCAGCTTGCTGTTGCGACGTAATAATACGTTCTGCTTTGTAAAGACCTTCAGCCTTTACTTCTTCGATTTGCTCTTGGATCTGTTGGTAAAATGCAGAAGACATTCGTAATTCCTTCCTGTTTATAGTGTCGAGTTTTTACTCGTTTTGAATTAGGGCGAGCCTTTATGTGACGGGGATCACAGGCTATTGCACATCATTTAAGTGTAGTGTAATTCAAGGAAAGAAAAACGATTATCCCTCAAGGTGGAAAAGCATTAGTGAACTTGAGGAACAAATGCACCAATGCTTTATTAAGAGATTGAAAGAGAACGCTATAGCGATAATGATTGTTTTAGTAGTGCCTCAAATTCTGGTACTGGCAAAGGACGGCTATAATGAAAACCCTGCCCAAATTCACAGTTTAAGTTTGTTAAATAATCCACATGCCGCTGCTCTTCAATACCTTCAGCGACAATTTGCAAGTTAAGCGCTTTCGCCATTGCAATGATAACGTTAACCAATTCTCGATCGGAATCATTCTCGAACATGGTCTGCATAAAACTTCGGTCAATCTTAAGACGATCAAATGGAAATTTCTGTAGGTAACTCAACGCAGAATATCCTGTCCCGAAATCATCAATGGTCAACTTCGCACCAAGAGATCGCAAGCGTTCTAACAAGTCCATAAGCTCGTCGCTATGATTAAACAACAAGCTTTCTGTCACTTCGATATCAAACTTATCTGCCGGTAAACCTGATGCGTCTAAATAGCGCTTAATTTGATCAAACAATCGGTCACAATAACGGAACTGCACACTAGAGAAATTAACTGATACAACAAGTGGCGCGATACTTTGCCACTGCGCTGCTTGATGACAAGCCTGACGAATTGCAAAATCACCGAGTTGATGGATCAGACCATTTTTCTCTGCAATCGCGATAAACTCATCCGGACTAACAAAACCAAACTTTTCATCATTCCAACGCATTAAGGCTTCTGCTCCCACGATACGCCCTGTTTCTAATGCGATGATAGGTTGATAGTAGAGTTCCAACAAATTATGTGAAATGGCGTGACGCAAGCGACTTTCCAAATCTAAAAATCGCTGTAAGTCTTGGTTCATATTCTGATCATAAAAACAAAAAGCATTACGACCATCTTGCTTAACGCGATACATCGCCATATCAGCAGACGCTAACAATTGCTGTGCGTTATGACCGTCATCAGGGTAAATCGACATACCCACACTGACCGATAGGAAGAATTCTTGATTTTGCCAACTAAACGGCTCGTTAAACACGGATAAAACGGTTGATGCAAAACGCTTCGCACTTTCTTTATCACGTAAGTCAGGGATCACAAGCAAAAACTCATCACCACCAATTCGAGCTAGAAGGTCCGATTTACGCACGGTTTGATGCAAGCGATCGGCGGCGAGTTTTAAAATCTCATCACCAACCATGTGCCCCATGGAATCATTGATTTGCTTAAAATGATCCAAATCGATAAACATGGCTAGCACATTCGTGCCTGCTCGCTTCGCTCTTGATAATTCGACTTCCAAGCGCTCAGATCCGTTAGAACGATTTGGCAACCCTGTCAGCGCATCATGTTTTGCTTGATACTCTAGCTCCATTTCTGACGAACGACGTCGCTCTATTTCATTCGTCAATCGCTGGTTTTGCTGGGATAAAAACTCTTTGCGTTTCTGCTCTTCTTCCAGCTTTATTTTGAGTCCAACTCGAGTGTTATTAAGATTGAACGCGTACAGCAATCCCAAAACAATCATGATGGCGAGCACACTCAACCCAGAGATAAAGATTCTTGATGTATAAAGGTCGCGTTCACTGAGTGACTCAAACCAAGCCATCAATTTAAAATGATGGCGTTCGTCGAGCACTTCGAAATACAGTTTCTGTTTAAGCTCGTTCGCCAAAGCATCTGACGTGTATTGGTTTTCTTGCTCCAACTTACCACTGATTGAGTCCCATACCGTCATTTCAATGTCATTAACCGCAAGCACCATGCGGCTATAACTCCCCTCATGCTCTTGATTTGTTAACTGAGAGATAACGACATCTTTATTTATATCTGCAATCAAATAACCAACCGCTTTATCCGAGAATAAAACAGGCTTAATAACTTTAATCACGACATTGCCATTTTCACGTGTCGCTCTGACTTCTTCACCATGACTATAGCCCAGCATAAAACTGGACACATTGTTGGTCACATCGTCTGCAGCTTCTGTCGTCACGATTAACTTTCCATCTAAACCGATTAGACTCAATCGTTGATATATATCTAAACCATTGACGAACTTCGTGTCTGCTTTTTCATTTAGTTTACGTTTCAAATTGATCAGACTCGCCCCGAGTCCGTACTCCATCGACATGCCTGAGGCAAGATTGGCATAAAACGTTTGTACGGTTTTATCGGTCGATAAATGATCTATATCTTCACTGGCAATAGTAAATAGATTATTTAAAGTACCGGCGTAACTCTTAACTTTTAAATCAAGCTCTCTATATTGAGAGTCTTTTAACTTATGTTGGCCTAAACTTGTTACCGTAATAATCATCGCCAAATAGAGCGAAACCAATATGGCACATATGGTAATAATTTTCTTGCTTGAGATTTTTTTTGCAGATTTAATCATAAATGTTTCTTACTATCTGCTAAGAAATAGTCATTATAAAAATAGTAAATCGATGGGTAGTATTTTTCTACCAAGGATTGGTAGGTGCCATCTTGTTTAATTGAATGCAAGTATTGGTTGAATGCGTTTTTTAGTTCAGGTGAATTTTTTCTAAATGCAACGGCCATTTTTTGATTTTCAGATATTGGGCCAATCACTTTAATTTCACCCGGCCATTTTTCTAGCGCTATGAGTGTATCAGCAACATCGAGCAACGTACTCTCAGCATCATTTTTCATGATCGCGGGAACCATTTCATTTAATCGACGCTGACCATCAGGCAAAATTACCGTTGCTCCGGTGTCGTAAAGATCGTAGAGGTTAGGGTCAAGACAAGAGTGTTCCATAGCAAGTACTTCACGCCCCTTAATAAGCGATTTTACTTTCACGATATCTTGTTCTATCGACCCTGTAGGCTTAATTGGTATCAAAGAAGAGTCTGTGCGTGCCACAAGCCATACCGCTGATGGAAAATAGTCTTCTGAAAAATCGATAACTTCCGTTCGCCAATCAAGGATCGTGACACCATTAGCAATCAAATCGCCCTCAATGGGCATCTTCTCACCTTGCACCATTTGGTTATCTTTATAAGCAACCTGCTGTCCTGTCAATTTACCAACCACATTGCTCCACTGTGCCGGCACATATTCGTATCGAACGCCAAGAGATTGCGCAAAGCCCTTTATGATTTCAACATCTAAACCGGATAGCGTCGCCACCTCTCCTTGTTCAATATACGAAACAAAATTTGCGTAAGGCACGCCAAGATGACGCAACACACCAGCATCTTTGATTTCTTGAAGGTCATTGGCGAAAGTATTCAAAGAGACCAGTGACGTTGCACACATCACCATCGTCGCAAGACGTTGCTTAAAGGACTTACATAGCATAGTCAAATTCCTTCTTTTTCAAAGAGCGCCCAATAGGTGGGCGCTTTGGTGATCGCTATCAATGTTAGAATGAGTAGTAAAGGTCTTCGATTGCCTCTACTAACCCTTCAACATCTTGCTCATCGTGGAACAAGTGCGTTGAAATACGTAGCGCATGCGTTTCATAAGCATCATCTTTGTACAATTTAAAGCTCGTTGTACGAATAATGTAACCGTACTCTTCGCGAAGACGATCACGGAACAATGTTAAGCGTTCTTCATCAGTGACATCATTAAATGGGTTGAACGTCGTTAAGCCACTCGTTAACCCCTCTACGTTTGGTGAGTACATTTTTGAATGTGGTAAGGCATCCGTAAGCAACGTCTTACATTGATGACTTAACGCTAAAACACGTTCTTGAATACGCTCACGGCCAATGTCATCCCACATTTTACAACTGTCAGCCAATGCTTGTTTTGCTGGATAGTTATCGTTACCAACATATTGCATTTGCAGTTGCTTTCCTAAGTAATCAGCATGAGATAACGACGAATTGATCATCCATAATGGGTTCTCACGATCGCTCCAATACTCGTTCAGGCGCTTACCATTATCACGTACATACAAGATACCTGTAGCACCCGGTCCGCACTGCCACTTATGACCAGAACCTGTATAGAAATCACAATCCATATCATGCAAATCTAAAGCAAACATGCCAACAGTGTGCGCACCATCAACTAGTGTCGGAATATGATATTGTTTTGCGAGAGAGCAGATGTCTTTTGCAGGAAGTGTAGTGCCCGTTTTATAGGTGATATGGGAGAAGACAATAAGACGAACATTTTGGTGGGTTTCAATCGCATCGCGGAAAGCTTGAACGTAATCTTGCTCAGTGACGTTTTCTGTGCCTGTGAATACTGGAAGTTGGATCTCTACCACTTCGACACCAAAACGATGTTTAACAACGTTCAATGGCGAGGTGGCAGCCACATGCTCATGGTGTGTGGTTAAGATGACATCACCAGGTTCAAAATGAAGCCCATTGATGATAGAACACAATCCGTCGGTCGTGTTACGGCTTAGAACGAGTTCATCCGCATTTGCGCCAAAGCCTGGAGCAACATCTGCAATCATATCAGATACATATGGAAAGCTACCAAACTTGCCTTTCATGTCCCAAGGAGACTTCGCAACCAACTTATTATTGTGCTCATAACCATCCAGAACCTGTTTTGGCATCGAACCTGTCGTACCAATATTCATATAGGTCGTTCGTTTATCCAAAACAAACTGCTTTTTAACTTTACGCCAGAAGTGCTTATCGTGTTTCCCACTTCGAGAGACAGAGCTCCAATCAATATTCTGTTCTGCTGCTTGTACTGTACCGGATAGAACGGAAGCACTAACACCAGCCACAACGGCACCCGTTGCACCTTTAAGGAAGTTGCGGCGGCCTAGATTGGCTTGAATTAATTCCTTGTCACTCATATTTTCGATCCTTGTCGGAATTTTAGCTGAATAAAAATCACCCGCATAACATTATGTAAAACAAATAACATGATGTTACTTAAGCAATATTACCGACTCGAACAATAGGGTAGATTTTTCTACCGCAATAAAGTGACTTTAGTTCCAAATTTTTATAATATTTGGTGATATAAACGACAATTCAGAAGCGAGCACATAAACAACCAAATTCATAAAATAAAATAGCGCCATACCGTTCATAATATAATTAAACAACATTAGTATTTATTTTGTAAATACTAATTCTGCTATGGCACATACAGGCACTAGCTCCGATTTTAGATTAGACAATAAACACGGTCAAATAACATACAAGAGTCATTCTTCAAATAGGGTAACTGGCTTACCTAGACAGCCCGCAAGCTAAACTTCTGCTGATACTGGCTTGCAGTGGCATGAGTTTCTAAATAACTATGGTGCAGCATTAAGATTGATTGAACAATTTTCATTCCAATGCCTAACGTTCCGCTCGGCGCATCTTTTTCTATGTTATTGATGAAAACAAAATGAATGCGAGATTTGTCTTCATTCAATTGAACTTGGCAATGCACTTCAGATCTTGCGGGGCTATGACGCAGTGCATTTTCCAACAAATTCAGTATCAACCTCTCAAGTAAACTTTTATCCCCTACCGTTTGAACATATGGATCGACATCGATTCTAAGTAATACCCCTTTACGCGCGAACTGGCTGTGCATTGTCTCTGCGCACTCAGCGATAAGCCGGCTAAGATCGACCGGACAATATTGATAATTTGGTGTAGGTGCTTCTTTGCGCGCCATATCTAGCAATGAGTGTAATTGAATTGAAAGCTTCTCGCAGTTGCGGAAAGCTACATCAATCAATGGGTCTGATTTCGGGTGTTGTAAACGCCACGTTTCTAAATAACCAAGCACACTAGATAACGGTGTTTTTAGATCATGGCTCAGTTGCAATAAGCTTTGTCGACGATGGGAAGATTGATACTCCAACTGTAAAAACTGCTGCTGAATGTACTTTGCCATTAACTGATAAGAATGAGCAATGGGCACTAATTCTGGCACTTGGCGAGTAAAGTCCGGACACAGTCTAAAATCTTGCTCTGCCTGTTGCTGAAGTTGATTTGTCACCCGTTCAATCGGATCGAGTAAACTGTGTTTGACTAACATATAGGCCCCTAAGGCAAAGCCAAGTATCGAGATTAATACCAAGCCGGCAAGGGCAAGATAAGGGGTATCCACTTGAGCATTGGCAATCGCAGTATGACGCGCGCTACCAATGACTACATACAAATAACCCACCGTCGAACCAAGCTCCTTAATCGCTGCAACGGAGAACACTTTGTGCTCGCCTTGATTGCGTGGATCTTCACCCAAAATTGGGAATGGATCATTGCTTAAAAATTGCTGAATTGGCTTGAGATCGACAGCTCCCATGATCTCCGTTCCGTCCGGGGCTGCGTGGGTTGTAATCTTTCCTTGGCTATCAAGAAAATAGATTTCAAAATCAGGGCCAATAAGCATCAACGTATGAAAGATGGATTTAAGTGCTTTCGGGTTATAATCCGTACCAATCATCAAGGGATTGTCATCGCGCATATGACTTGCCAACTCCTTGTGCAAGCTTTGCTTTGTGCGCTGCTCAATGGTCTCTTTCTGCCAATTATAAGTAAGGGCAATGACCACTGTAGCTAAGCTAAACCATAAGCATGTAAACACCACCAAACGTGATTTGAAGCTCATCCTATCGCCTCCTTAAACAGCAACACAAATGAAGAACAAAAACTAATGCTGCGGTTGAAACTTATACCCTACTCCCCACACCGTTTGTATAAAATGATGCTCTGAGTCAGACAAAGATAATTTGCTACGTAAGCGATTAATGGTGCTACATACCGTATGGTGATAACCAGAATGGGAGGTCTCCCATACATGATCGAGAAGTTCGTCTTTACTGTAGACTCTACCCGGGCGTGTCGCTAGAAACTGCAACAGAGAAAATTCCGTGGCGGTGAGACTGACATCCTTGTCATTGATTGACACTTGATGCAGTGCAGGAATGATGGTCAACACGCCAAAGTTCATAGAATCATGCACAGGGCTAACATCATGTTTAACGTCGAGCGTTTGGCTCACTCGTCGAAGTACGTTTCTTACTCTTGCTTGAAACTCTAATACGCTGAACGGCTTAGTAATGTAATCATCGACACCCGCTTCTAATCCATCCACTTTATCAAGTTCACCATCCCTCGCAGTCAAAACCAGCACTGGTATCCAATCTTGCCGACGACGTAATTCATGACAAATATCGAGCCCGTCCCCATCAGGCAAACCTCGGTCAAGAATCAACAAATCAAAATGTTGTTGCGAATATTGTACTTTTGCATCCGAGACGCTGTTTACCCGATACACTTCGTGCCCTTGAAATTTAAGGTGCATTTGAACCAGTTCGGCCAAATCGTCATCGTCTTCTACGAGCAAAATTGTCGCAACTAAATGGATTACTTGCTGTTCCATGGTACTGTCCCTGCGTCGGAGTCTCATCTCTCTGCACATGACCGGAACAGTCCATGATTTCTTTCAGTATGTTCAATTCAAATCGCTATTCGACTCGCGTAATAACGACTTTCGCACCCGGGTTCAAAAAACGATGGTTTGCAGATAACGCTGAGTTCGCTAATCCATCGTCTTGGCTAATCACACCAGCATGAAATGCAACCCTGTTACTGTCATCATCTCGAGTGGCATTGAAACCCTCGCCACCACCAGCAGGCCCCGGTATCGTACTCGCCATTTCATCATTACGTTCGGTTCCTGAATCCCACACATTCATGTTCATCTCATAACTTTCGCCAACGGCAAGAGATTTAAGTGGTAATCCCGTCTCACCCACAAAAGCGTCATTGGTGTTAACGAACATAGAAGCAACAGAGAGGTAACCGTAGCGGCTTGGATCAACCGTAATCGTCACTTGGTCAGATTCGCCGGGCAGCACCAATCCATTCCCTGACACCCCTTGGTAAACGCTGTCATTACTGTCCATTAATGCAAGTAATTCCGTATTGCTTCCGCCCTCAGCTAAGTGTTCTAACTCAACCGATGCAGCCTGGCCAACGCGAAACAAATTGTAATCCTCGTTATGAG
This sequence comes from Vibrio alfacsensis, assembly GCF_019670485.1. Classification (NCBI taxonomy): domain Bacteria; kingdom Pseudomonadati; phylum Pseudomonadota; class Gammaproteobacteria; order Vibrionales; family Vibrionaceae; genus Vibrio; species Vibrio alfacsensis. The sequence goes on along the minus strand of NZ_AP024166.1, from coordinate 233,127 downwards.
TGAGCACCGCAAGTGGAGACAAAGGTTGATTCGCTGTTAAGTTAGCCACGTTTACCGTGTATCGGTACGATTTCATGACTGCGTTATCGTCGTCATCGCTAGGACACCCAGCGAGAATGCCAACAGAGGCCGCAACAAGTAAGATTCTGACTTTCATAGCGCTCTCCTTACTTCACAACAATGGTGATGGCTGCAACTGGGTTTAACCAACGATGGCTGCTATTGTCGAGGTCGCTTATGCCACCTGCCGAGTCACTATCGCCTAAATTGCCTGGATGCACGTGCACTTTGTCATTCGTTACGGAAGTTTCAACTCCGGAGCCACCACTGCCAAAGGTTATAAACGGAGGGTTTGGCATACTTGATGCCAACTCATCATTCACTTCAGTCCCTGCATCATAACTTCTTAAAGTAGCTTTATAAGTCCCCGCTTCGGTTGGAATTTTCCAGCTATCAAGACCAACAAAGCCATCATTAGTCGGAAGCAGCATCGCACTAAGGGACAGATAGCCATGATCACCACTGTTCATCATAAAAGTAGTTGCTGAGCCTGGGTCTAAAATACCACCAGCAGGATTTTCTACAACGACTCCTCCAGAATTACCAATCAAACTTGCAAGGCCTGAAATATCGCCTCCCTCAGCCATAGCTTCAAGTTCTGGCGTGGCGGACTCTCCCGTTCTGAACATGTGTAAGTCAGAGTCATGAGCGGCGACAATGAGAGGGGTAAAATAAATGCCTTTGGTTGCGTTAGTAATCGTAATTTCTAGCTCCGCAGCATTCACTGATGCAGAACAAAAAGCCAAAGCCGCTGCCGACATGACAAATCCGAGTTGAGTGCGTTTTTTCATTCTGATTCCATCCTTTAATGAGAGTTTACATTGAGCCAAACCCCAATAAGCCGTTACCTCATAACTTATGGCTTGAACTCATTTCGTGTTCGTGTCTCTAAGAATGGCGAGCAAATCTATCAGCGACTTCATCGATTTCTCATAAAATCCTCACAACTTCCAAGCAATTTACTTCACCTATGCGATTTGCGCTGAGTTTCCAACTTTCCTAAAATGCATCACATCCTGTATCAATGACAACTCTCACCATGATTCATCACATATTGTCTGCCTATTATGGCGAAATCTATGGCATTGCTTTCTTCAATCAGTACTTAAAACGCCACTCACACACCCAGCAAACCGAGTTATGGCAAACTCTAATAGATGTAGAAATACTGACGGCAGAAAAGCTAAAACCAGTCTTAATCATGCATGACATCGATGTTGAAAGCCGGAATAAGGAGATGCAAGAAAAAGGACGTCTTGATGCAAAGAAATGGATTGAGTTGCCGTGGGATGATCTCATCAGCACACTGCTGTCTTGGGTTGAACCATATGAAATCAAATATCGTGAGTGGAATGAGAATACGCAAGAGTTCGCCGATCTCGAGCCGAACTCAAATCCAGAAAACACTGCATTTCAGATCATTGCAGAACACGAAACTGCCATCTATCAGTGCTTAAAACAATATCACTCTGGCACGTCTGGTTTGCCCATTTTAGAGGCGTTTCTTGCAAAATATCGCTAAAGCGAGACAAGCACACTTGCGCCAATCTACCTCGTGCCAGACAATACATTAATTACGCTAAAAAGACTGAACATTTTATGGTTAGCCCAAAACTCATCGCCCTACTTCCTGATCTCGCTTCATTTATCTTAGTGGTGAATGAAGGCAGTTTTACTGCGGCAGCTAAAAAGCTGGGCGTGACACCATCGGCTTTAAGTAAGCTGATCACACGGCTAGAAAAAGCGCTCTCTGTTAAGTTGTTTGAACGCACTACGCGCAAACTGCTCATCACACAAGCAGGACAAAAAGTCTATGATCAAAGCGTCGCGATGGTGAATGCGGCTCAACAAGCCGTCGAGCTGTCGGCTGAAGATCACACCGAACCTACTGGTGCTCTCACGGTTGCCGCTCCAGAGGCCTTTCTTAACTCGGTATTACAACCCTTTGTGCTGCCTTTTCTCCAGCGCTATCCTAACATTCAGCTCAAGTTACGCGCTGCTGATGGCGAGATTGACCTGTTTAGAGAAGGTATCGATGTAGCGTTCAAACTTACCGACAAGCCAGATGAAAACCTAGTCGTCAAAGAAATCAGTAAAACGAACCTCGTACTGTGCGCATCGCCTGACTACCTTGTCAAAAATGGCATGCCTGAACATCCAACACAGCTAGAGCAACACGACTGCATTTACCTTGCTGAAAACGACAGGGATAACATTTGGTCTTTTTTTAAAGACGAAGCATTCTATTCTATCGCTGTTCGTGGTCGCTATGCCGTTAACCACTCTCAAATGCGTCTGAATGGGGTGAAAGCCGGGTTGGGGATTGGCATCTTCCATAACTTTGTGATTAAAGATGCGTTAAAACGTGGGGAAGTCGTCGAAGTGCTGGCTGACTGGATGATCAAAAGTAACTACCATGGTGCGATTGCTATGCAATACGCCCAAACCAAATACATGCCTGCTCGCTTGCGGGTATTTATTGACTTCGTTAATGAGCACTTAGTGTCAAAAGGTATTTAATCTAGAGTCTAATAAAAAAGCAGCCGTCTAAAAGAACACATCGCATCTAAGGATTTAGAACATGTTAAATGCCATACATCACGTTGCAATCATTTGCAGTGATTATTCGACTTCAAAGCACTTTTATACCGAGATTTTAGGGTTGCAAGTTATTGCAGAGAACTACCGTGAAGCAAGAAACTCATACAAACTGGATCTTGCACTGCCTGATGGTACTCAAATAGAACTGTTTAGCTTTCCAAACGCCCCTGAAAGACCAAGTTTTCCAGAGGCACATGGGTTACGCCATCTTGCTTTTCAAGTAGACAGTGTACATAACGTGAAAGCGTATCTTGAATCTCAAAATGTGGAAGTCGAGCCAATACGCATTGATGAATTCACTGGAAAAATGTTTACTTTCTTCCAAGACCCCGATGGCTTACCCCTAGAACTGTATCAAGCCTAGCTCAACTGCCAGACTATCGCCTAAACAAAAATAAACCCGCAGATTTGCAGGTTTTAGTATTCATCTTTAGCCGAACAGCTTGCTCCAAATGCTTGGATTACGTTTATCGTGATACTCTTCGCGCAAACTATCAATTTCACGCAATTGTTGCTGGGCCTCTTGCAAGTTCCCTGCGTCAAGGTCGGCTTCAATTTCATCGAGAGTCGCCGTTAACTTATTAAAGCCCTCTAGATATAAGTCGAACTTCTCTGGCGGGTAATTTCCACGTTTCGATTGCTCGACAATCGCTTGCAAACTATCAATGGCGGATTTCATGGTTTCCACATCAGACGCTTCCGCCGCCTGTTTGAAATCCATCTTCATTTGCTTCATGTTCTGTTTTAAATCGACGGCTTCTGCCATTGCGTGTGTAGAGCCTAACGCGATTATGCACCCAAGCACTAAAGGACGTAACATCTTTACTTCTCCATGTTATGCCGAATTCTGAGTCGGCTTCTTATACCTAAGCTATCTTAAAATACTTAGGTAAATACCAATATCCAAATCAATCGGTATTGACACGCAGTGTAAAGCAAACCGTTAACAAGTCCATAACCAATAATGTGATCAAGTTTATGCGTTGCGAATCTCGTCATATTCTACAATGGGTTCACGACCTCTTAGTTCAAGAAATGACAAAAATTGGTTCGTAGAGTGCGTGATTACTTTATTACTATCAACGCCTACTTTATCCATTAGCTCACTGACTAAACTCAGATTACCAACATCGTGACAAAAGTGCGCGTCACTGCCTGTCGTGAAGTAAACCCCAAGCTGCTTACCAATTCTCGCGATTTCATAGCAACGATCCACACTACCAACACGACTGTTACCTTTTAATGTCGTGTTATTGATTTCAATCGCGACATTGTGCTGTTTGGCACACGTTAACACCGTTTCAAAATCAAAATCGAAATTCGGGTTACCAAGATGCCCAAGCGCATCGATACGGCCACTTTTGATCACATTCATCAGGGCTTCAGTATGAGCAGCTTGGTTGGCAGGATGAAACACCGGTTCGTGGAAGCTTGCGATAACCCAATCTAGGTTGAGATCAACACTAGGCGGTATATCAATATCCCCTTCTGTATTGAGAATGTTTGATTCCACGCCGCGAATAATCGCTACCCCATTTAAAAAGCGAGGCAGAATTTTCTGATTCGAAAAAAACCAGTAATGAGGAGCACCTGGCATAGATTCCGCGTGATCGGTGGTACAGAACATATCTAAGCCATTTTCTTTTGCCAACTTGGCATTTTCAATCAACGTACTGTATGCATGACCACTCGCATACGTATGAGTGTGGGTGTCTACCTTAAATTTCATCGTCAACTCTCTTGGTGCGCATCTTTGATTATTGTATACGCAAGTTCCGGTATTTTGTGATTTTACATACGTTAAAGGCCGAACCTTGGCCTAAACCTTAGTTTACAAGACGAACACGAACCCGAAATTTTCTCACTAAATCGTACCAGTTGTGTAAACTTAAATAAGCACTTGAGTGAACACGTCGCAATAAATATACGCGCTAGAAGATTGTTTTTGTTAAAAAGATTGATGTGAGTTATTAATGTAACGAGTGTAAAGTTGTAAATGGATTAACAAGGATGTTTATATGAATTCGTATCGAACTCTATTAAGTAGCGCTTGCCTGCTTGCGCCAATGATAGGCTTGGCAAGCCCAACCTCCACAAATGCGCCTGATATTTCAGCATTTATTGTGGGAGGACAACCAACGACAACCAATCAGATACCGTTCTATGCACGTGTGATCTTGTACCGCCCAGGAACAAGTCAATATGTGAATCTTTGTGGTGGTTCCATCGTCAATGACCGCTATATTATGACCGCAGCCCATTGTGTCGAGTCTGAGGTATACACCGACGGTTGGACAATTGATAATCTTCGCGTCCTTGTAAAAAATCCATCGACCGATGACGTATTTATTGATGAGTTCAAAGATGTTCGAACCATTACGATACATCCTCAATATGTCCAAAATGATCTTTGGATTAATGATATCGCACTGATTGAGCTCTCCTACCCAATTACAGATAACGTTCAATCCATTACTCTTCCGCAAGATTTTGGCGATTACAGTGACCAAAGCTCGTATCAGATATTCGGTCTTGGCTTGACATCAAGCAATGATCAATCAGGGCCAGACTTTCTGCGTTGGGCTGAAATTCAACCCCTGTCTGATGCGCAATGCTCGTCTCTTGTTGATGGCTATAACTCGCAAGAAACCTTGTGTGCGAATGGATTTGAAGGCCGTGCGTATACTGGCATTTGCCAAGGGGATTCTGGAGGGCCGCTCACTTATCAAGATACCAATGGCGAGTACCAGCAAATTGGCCTAACCAGCTATGGCTCTTCGGTATGTGATTCACCCTCGATACCAAGCGTGTTTACTGAAATCTTAAACTATACATCGTGGATTGAAGCGGTCACGAGCAACGGCATAAAAACCAGCTATGATGCCTCACTTGCGGCTACGGAAGATTATCACAGCGTAGGTGATTCTGGTGCCAGCCCCGTAAAAACAACGCTTAACGAACCAGAAGTAAATAGTGGAAGTGGTAATACCCCAAATTCCGGAACGAGCAACAGTGGTAGTAGCGGTGGCGGCAGCATCGGTTGGTTAACGCTTGCTCTTGGTGCCCTTGTGGGTTTAAGAAGAAAATGGCGCTGATAACGCTTATAAGATTTATCAAGCTTATGAGCCTTTTAATTTACAAGGGGGTTGTTTATAACGGGGGGCGCTTATATAGCTTTTCGCTTAAAACGTGAGTTAATGATGTCTTCAATGAGCCTTTGTTCTTTTTTGGCTTTCTCATAACTCTGTTTTTTTCGCCAACGTTCCAATACGTTTTCTAACCCCTGAACTCGAGCATGTTTGCCGGCGAGTACTTTTTGCATAGATGCACACTCAGCCTGCATCACTGCTTGCTCTTGCTCTTGATGGCGCAGCATTTTTTGTAGCATTTGATCGACACTGTTGAGGTTCATTAACGTTGCGCTATTGAGGCTAGGACTTAATAGCGCAGATTGTCCTGCATGGGCTTTAAGGGCTGATAACTGACTCAACTGAGCAGACAAATAAGCGTGTCTCTGTCGCATTGTATCAAGCTGCTGACCGATTCGGTCACGGCGCTTTTCTTCCAATTGCTGCAACTTGCCGACCGCTTTTAGCTTTCCATCCATTTGTCGCACTCCTCTATTTAATCTTTCCCAACGTTTATCTACGTTAACGACTATCTGTTTTGTCTTGCCTATCCGTTTTGAAACATCTGTGCGAGCGACGTTAAACTTGCCGAGTAATCCACCGATTCATCAACTGATTGCTGAAGATAACCACGTAACTGAGGGTACATGGACACCGCACGATCCAGCTCCGGATCTTGCCCTGGTTGATAGCCACCCAAAGGCAGTAGTTCTTTTACTTGCAGATAATTGGAATACAGTTGACGGAATTGATTGGCGATTGTGCTGTGAGCCTCATTTGTGCAGGCACTCATACAACGACTAATAGACGCGTTGATATCAATTGCTGGGTAATGTCCCTGCTCGGCCAATTGACGAGAGAGCACCACGTGACCATCAAGAATAGCTCGAGCGGAATCCACTACCGGATCTTGTTGATCATCACCCTCCGCTAACACAGTATAGATCGCCGTTAAGCTGCCAAATGGATTTTCACTATTTCCGGCCCGCTCTAGTAACTGTGGAAGAATGCTGAATACCGATGGCGGGTAGCCACGCGATGCTGGGGGCTCACCAAGTGACAGTGCAATTTCTCGCTGCGCCATGGCATACCGAGTCAGCGAGTCCATTAACAGCAAGACATCTTTGCCTTGATCGCGAAAATACTCTGCCACTCGATGACACAACAACGTGGCGCGTAAACGCATTAAAGGTGATTCATCCGCAGGTGCTGCAATAATGACCGCTTTCTGGCGTGATTCTGGTGTGAGATTTCGCTCAATAAACTCACGAACTTCTCGTCCTCGCTCACCAATGAGGCCAACCACAATAACGTCTGCTTCTGTATTCTGAGTGATCATCCCCATTAACACACTCTTACCTACACCACTGCCAGCCATAAGACCAATGCGTTGGCCTTTACCTACTGTCAGTAGGCCATTTATCGCACGAACACCCACATTCAATGGTGTGTCGACGGGTCTACGTTTGAGTGGGTTAATCGGCTTTGGTTCAAGAGAGACGCGATCTCCCCCTTTCAACGGTGCGCCATCATCAAAAGGCTCACCTAATCCATTAACCACACGGCCTAGCCATTGTGAGCTGAGTTGAACGGTGCTGTCTCCCTCTAAGGGAATCACTTTTGCGCCTGCAAATAGTCCCCCAAGACGACGAATTGGCATTAAATAAGCAACAGTATGCTCAAAACCGACGACTTGGGCTTCAATCATGTCGCCCTCCGCCGTTTCAACCAAACAGCGCTGCTCCAATTTAAATCGACACCCAACGGCTTGAAGCATCAAACCATTGACCTTAATTAGCCGCCCCGTCACTCGTGCGACAGGGATAGAATCCAGAGACGCGATTGCATCACTCAAACGCTCATTGAGCAGATCGTGGCTAAAAGCACTACTCATTTTCTTGCTCTACTGGCGGCGGTGTCACTTCATCAAGCAAATGTTGTTTCACATTATCCATGCAGGCTTGAAGACGAGAATCACAGCTTGCATCGGCTTCTGCATCATCCGTCACGAGTTGGCATCCGCCTACGGGCAGTTCGTTGTTAGCAACCATTTTCCAAGACGAGGGTAAATCGGCATTGATTTGCATGATTCGTTCTAAGTCTTGTGGATTCAAATGTACTGTGACGGTTTCTGCTTTCCCTGGCATCGCTGATAATGTTTCATCAACGAGAGCCAGTATCTGTTGAGGCATCAGCGTCAGTTCTGCTCGAATCACTTGCTGAGCAACTTTCTGAACTAGTTCACAAATCATATGGCGTTGTTGTTGTTCTTTCTCACTCTGCCATTGAGAAAGTGCATGAAACAGCTCATTGACTGGTTTCACAGCTTCCAAGAAGCTTTGTTTGCCCGATTGTTCGCCGGAGATAAACCCTTTTTGGAATCCCTCTTTTTGCCCATCTAGGAGACCTTGCTGCTTACCTTGATCTATGCCTTGACGCAAACCTTCTTCATGACCTTGCTGAAGCCCTTGCTGAAAACCAGCTTCAAGTTGTTGCTGAATGTCAACTTGTGACTCTTGCCAACTTGAATGCTCCATTGAAACATCACTCTCATAGCTGACTGGTTTCGCTAAAGGTGGAAAGCGGTGCAGACGATAGCCACTCGGTGGTAAGCGCATGATGGCATTATTTCTCTCAGTCATGGGTTACTCCACCGTTTTCTCTTCATAAAGAACAAGTTGGATCTCACCAGCTTCATCTAGCTCACGCGCCAGCTGCATAACCTCGTTGCGTGCACGATGAACCCGACTCAGCGGAACTGCGCCGCGCAACTCCATGTCGTCTTCTAGCGCTTTAGACATACGTTGAGGCATTGAACGCTTAATAGCTTGTTGAAGCGTAATTTCCGCGCCTTTTAAAGCCACCGACCAAAGCTCTAGAGGAATTTGCTGAACCAAGATATCCATCGTTTCTTCGCGTTGGCGACCGAGCACCATGAAATCAAACATATTTTGTTCAATTTCGCTCACTACGTCAGCATCATGAAGTTTCAACATTTCCATTAACGAAGCGCGGTCACCCTCAAAACGGTTGATGATGTCTGCCGCTTGCTTAACTCCTGAGAGTGGAACGCTTTGACTCACAGATACTTTCTCAATGCAACGTTCTACTAAGTCATGCAAATCGTTCGCGACTTGTTGATCAATATCTTGCAGCCTCGCAATGCGAAACAGAATCTCATCGTGGTAATCCTGTGGAAGGTACTTTAGAACCGAGGAAGAACTATCCGCAGGAAGATAAGCTAAGAATATCGCTTGCATCTGCGGGTGCTCATTCACAATAAAACGAGCAAGTATTTCCGCATCCACCCACTGTAAGCGCTGCATATTATTGCGAATTTCATCGCCGTATAAGTTGTTGAGCAGACCTTTCGCCAAATCATTACCTAGTGCTTTACGCAACGTGTTGGCAAGGTATTCTTTCGACGCACCACGAATGCCACTGTGTTCACTAAAATCTTCAAAAAATTGCTGAATGACATTACGTGCAGAGTCACTCTTAATGCCATTCAATTTAGCCATTGCACGCGTAACGCGCTGTGTTTCATCTCGGCTGAAATGCTGCAACACTTTGGCCGCCGCATCCTCACCCATCCCGAGCAACACTAGCGCAGTTTGCTCTACATGACTAAGCGCCTGTTTTGATGTCGACTGTGCTGTGTTCATTGATGTTTACCCATTGTTTCAATATCTCGGCTACACGCTCTGGCTCTTCATTGGCAATAAGCTGTAGGTGTTTAAGTTGAATTTCTAGAGGAGAGCCCGGAGGTGGCAACATGTCGCTGTTCACATCCAAACCTGATGACCAGACAATGCCTTTTTCGGACAAGCGACGGTTGAGCGATTCTTCATGTTCCCGCTCTTCTCGTGTTTGTAAATTATCGTAGATTGGTTCATCTGATGGCTCAGCAAACTCAAGCTCAGATGGACGCTTATCAGCCCCAGTTAAGTGCATAATAAGAGGACGAAGCACAAACATGATCATTGCCAGTCCCAACAAGCCACCGATAACATAACGCAAAGGCTGCTGAACCGTCGGGTCTTGCCACCAAGGCAAAGCAGGTGGTGCATCAATTTCGATGGGTGTAAAGTTAAAGCTCATCAAACTCAAGCTATCGCCTCTTGCTGCTGTAATACCCACAGCATCCATGATCATGGTCGAGATCTGTGCTTTATCAGCTTCGCTCCACGCAACGCCATCAGGAGATGCTTGCGAGTTGAGCAATACAGATACGCTTAGCTTTTCAATTTGCCCTTGCTGGTATTGAGTCCGACGGACACTGCTGCCCACCGCATATTGACGATTCACCTCTGATCGAGCATTGGTATTTTGCGAGTCGTTATCTGCCTCTTCACCGGTAACAGGAGGTTGATTACTGAGAGAGCCTGGAATACCTAGTGCTATTTGGTCAATCGAACTATTTTGGATGGTATGTTCATTTCGAACGACAGGTGCGCTATCTAGAATTTCTTGAGTCTCTTCTACTTGACTGAAGTTCATGTCTGCGGCGACTTGCACTCTGAAGTTACTCGGACCGACAATTGGAGTCAGCATGTCTGATGCGCGCTGAATGATCTGCTTCTCTACGTTCTTTTGATATTCGAGATACTTTGCGTTCACCTTACCCGCTTCTAATGACGCCACATCAGCACTCAATAATCGACCATATTGATCAATAACAGATACAAATTCTGGCTTCATTGCGGTAACACTACCTACCACCAAGTTAATGATCGCTTCCACTTGTTCTGGCTTTAAATCTTCACCGGGTTTGAGTTCTAACATCACTGAAGCCGATGGATTTTCACTATTTTGACGAACAAATAGTGTTTGACGTGGAATGGCAAGGTGGACACGCGCATTCGCCACAGCGTTCAATGACATGATAGTACGTACTAACTCTCCCTCTAAACCATGGCGGTAACGAGCGGTTTCCATAAACTGGCTCGTACCCAATGAACTGTCTTCTTTAAGAGAATCTAACCCCGTTGGCAATTTGGCTTTCACGCCTTTGGCTGCCAGAAGCATACGAATACGCGCAACCTCCCCCTCTGGAACCAGAACTTGGCCATTTTGTTCCTGCATTCGATAGCCAATACCCTCACTTTCAAGCACGGAGATTATCTCACCAATGTCAAAGCGCTCTTGCTGGCTATAGAGAGGGCGATAGCTCTGAGAAGAGCTCCAGAGTGCCACCACAATAATGGCTGCCACAATGGCGGCTAATACCGCTGATAATACCAAGTTGCGCTGGCTGCTCGACCAAAGCTGTTTTATCTTGTGATTGAGCTCCTCCATCCCTTTAGATGAAGCTACTTTGTGTGTCGTTCCGGCAGACATGGTCGTTGCTCCGGCAACTTGAGGAGTAAGATCTGACATGGGTTACACCGGCATCTTCATAATATCTTCAAAAGAACTAACGACTTTATTGCGCACCTGCATCAAAGCATTAAAAGAGAGACTGGCCTTTTGGCTAGCCACCATTGCGCCAACCAAATCATCACTTTTTCCTGTCTCTACCGCCGTCATTTTTTGGCTTGCAATAGATTGGTGCTGGTTAACCGTATCCAAAACACTGGTCATCGCTTGAGAAAAAGACAACGGTGCATTCAAAGATTGGCTGTCAATAGGATTTGGACTCACGACAAAGTCTGGCAACTGAGTTTGCGTTCGTATTGCCTCCATTTTCGATAGCATGAGTTGCTCTGCTGAAGCTGCATTTATAGGTTGATTGTTCATTCATATTCTCCTTTTAGGCAGCTGAGCCTAGTGCCAACTGTAAGTCGATACCGTGCTCACGCATGGCTGCAAGTTTATAGCGTAATGCTCGGGTCGAGACCCCTAAGGCGTTTGCTGTTTTAGTCCGATTGCCACCAAACTGACGTAACTTATCTAACACAAATTGAAATTCCGCTTGTTTCTTCGCTTCTACATGATTAAAGCTTGAGGCAAATTCAGGTTCGGTAACCGGAGATGACATTTCAACAGGAAGCATCAAGTCTTGTGCAGTGATGTAATCACCATGTCGCATGACGAGAGCGCGTTGAATCACATTTTCTAACTCTCGAATATTCCCTGGCCAGTGGTATTGACTAAGAGCGGAAATCGCATCTTGAGACAGTCGGCATCGGCTGCTTTCTTGATATTTTTCAATAAAGAAATGACTGATAGGCAGAATGTCTTCTTTACGTTCACGTAACGGAGGCCAATGAAGCGGCAGAACATCAAGACGGTAATAAAGATCTTCACGGAACAGACCTTTCTGGACTTCTTCTCGTAAGTCTTTGTTTGTTGCTGCAATCACTCGAATATCTAATTGAATGGCTTTGTGGCTACCAACACGCTCGACTTCGCGCTCTTGCAATACTCGCAGCAACTTAGCTTGCACCGCTGGAGACATTTCACCAATTTCATCAAGTAAAATCGTGCCACCATTTGCCTCTTCAAATTTACCGCTTTGTGAACCCGTAGCGCCGGTAAACGCGCCTTTAACGTGACCAAATAATACCGCTTCGAGCATGGATTCAGGGATTGCCGCGCAGTTCACAGCAATAAAAGGGCCATTGAGGCGAGACGAGTGCTCATGTACATAGCGAGCTAATACTTCTTTACCAGTTCCTGATTCCCCTGTAATCAACACACTCGCACTCGTGCATGCTGCACGATGAGCAAGCTGAAGCACTTGTTTGCTGCGCCATGACTCTGCCACTATATTGGCGAGAGGCTTACCTAATGCTTCAACACGCTTAAGTAAATTCAATAATTGGTTTGACTCAAATGGACGTAACAGATAATCCGTCGCGCCTGATTTCATTGTCTCAGCGGCAAGAATGCCCTGATCTTGATCCACAATAGCAATGACGATCCCTGAATTGATTTTCTTCTGATGACAGGCAACAAATTCACGGACCCCCATATCAGGTAAGGTCGAACTGACTAACGTAATGCTTGCACTTTCTCCGAGCAAAGCCGTTCTCCCAGTGCGAGAGTGTCGAGCGCAATAGCCTGCACTTTCCAACACATCCAGAACTGGTCGAGCAAGATTTTCATTTGGCTCTACCAGCAAAATATCCGTTTTTGTCATCATTGAACCTTAGCCTTGTTTTGCTGTATGTCTTGTTTCATTTCGTTATTCAATTTAGCGACGATGCGTTCGTCATCTCTCACAAGCCTAATCGTCACGCGACGATTTCGAGCCTGTCCCTCGTTGGTATCATTACTGGCAATCGGATAACGGGCACCATGCCCCCTCACTTCGATCATTTGCTCATCGACACCTTTACGAATAAGGACCTGTTTAACTTGTTCTGCTCGCTGACGAGAAACAACCAAGTTGGAGACATCCGAGCCCACATTATCTGTATGGCCATCAATCAGAATTTTTGTTACCCGAGGATCCACAGAAACATAACTGTATAACGCTCCTAACGTTGCCATATGAGAAGCATCTAGCCTTTTTTGCCCAAACTGAAATGGAATGACCACGTCACGAGCTTGAAAAAAAGACAGCTTAGGTAAACGCTCTCGACAAGCGTTGAACTCAGACAGCGCTGATTGCGTTTTTATAGTGGGCAATGTGATACCGGCAAGAGAGGAAGGAACGCTTCCACTTAGTGACACTGTAACCCAACTGCCCGATGAAACATCATCTAAAAGGGCATCTATGCCTGATTGGAATTCGAACCGCTGTTCCAAACGAGAAAGCTGTTGTGAATCGTAGTGCTTGGTCGCGACGACGTTGTTCCATGGTGCACTTTGGCTTTGAAGTGAAGCTCTATTCCATTTGTTATCGTCATATTGAACATCCGCAACAAAAGAAATTTTTTCACTTGGCTCAGCGCGGAAATAAAACTTCCCATAGGAAGTTTCCATATGGAATAAATTACACTCAAGATGGTTAGACTTATATTCCCAAGTGGAAAGATCCATAGGAATGGTGACAAGCTCATTTGCCATAGATAATTTAGAGCATGTAAAAAAAATAAAACAAACAAATACTTTCGTTAATCTAGCGTGACAATCAATTAAGTATTTTTTACATAACCCTGACTTAGAGCGCTTAATCAAATATGCCATTGTCATACGGTAAAAGGCATAGTTAATCATATCGATTCCCTGTTCAAAAAAAACATTTCAGGCCACTAAATGAACAAAAATGATTATTTGTCTACTTTTCAACCATTTCTGAATAAAATGCTGACCAAATAAGGATTACATCGCACCAAATTGAAAATTGACCATAATACAATCACTTTTATGGTCAAGTTTAACATTTGAGCTAATTTTTATTTTCTAGTTTATGCCGCAAAGCTAACTCTTTTTATTTTTCATGAAAAGAGCATCGACCTATTGATAAATCAACATATGAACTAAAGTCACATTATTTAAAGTTGAAACTAAAGGTTATTAAAGAACTCTGTGTAGACTACGAGCCATTAAGTTAAACAACTTCGATTGTTAGAGCACGGTAAAATATAAATGGAAAGCAGAGTCAAAGAGCCTATTTACGACATCAAAACACTTGATGTTGAATTATTAGGCAAACCTATTCATATCATTCGTGAAAGACTCGAAAGTTTGATTTCAGAATCTTGTATTTACCTTAGCAACGAGCTGCAAAATTGGTTAAGCACCAACAAGATTGAAGCAAAATTACATTCTGTTGACCTTCATCGGTTCGAACCAAATTTGATGGACAAAGAATTCACTTCCACATATCAACATTTAGAACAAGGCAAAGTGTTTCTCCATGGTGATGCTCGTGTACTTATCAAACTTGCAGATCGCTTCTATGGTGCCAGTATGGAGCGCTCGTCGACCAAATTGAGTGCGAGCGATCTTCGCTTACAAGAAAGAGTCGGGCAAATTATTACCAACTGGCTTGCTCCAAAGGACATGTGGTGCGCATGTGAGTACGAGACCCCTCAAGGTATTGGACTGCACGCAGAACTTTCGATCTCATTTGATGACTTCCAAGGTACTTTTCACATCAAACTCGATAGTCTTTTCATTCAAACACTGATTGAGCAGCTTGAGCTTCAAACTGATGTGGATCTGTACCAGCCTTTTTGTCGTTCGTTGGAATCAACCCCTGTTCGAGTCAATGCTGTTCTCAGTAAAAAGCAAATGGCTCTAAGTGACGTAATTGACCTAAAAGCCAACGACATTTTACCCATTGATCTTCTCAATACCGTTCCTATCAGTATTGGAAACCAATCTTTGTTTACCGGTCGGGTTGCAGACCAAGACGGCCAATTAGTTTTGATTATTAATTCAGATAAGGAATCGCAACGATGAGCGAAGCCCAACAACCAACGGCATTCGATGCCGATGATTTAAACTTTGATGACTTTCAATTAGAAGACTTCTCAACCGAATCTTCATTCCAAACACAGGCATCTGTTGAACGAGATCTCAGCTTTTTTAAAAGCATTCCTGTCACGGTGACGTTGGAAGTGGCAAGTAAAGAGATCGCTCTCGGAGACTTAATGAAAGCAGGTGAAGGCTCGGTGATTGAACTTGATAAGCTCAACGGCGAGCCTCTCGATGTGAAAGTCAACGGATCGCTAATGGGTCATGCCGAAGTGGTCGTCATCAATGACAAATACGGTCTTCGTTTGATTGATGTTCTTGATTCTGCATTGAGTGGTGTAGGTAGATAGACCTTGATGGGCATCACAATGAAATTTTTCGCATCTGTAACGCCACGTTTTATCAGCGGGCCATTAATGCTGTTTAGCCTAGCGTTATTTCTATTTGCGTTTCCTAGCGTAGCATCAGAAAACGGTTTAACTATTTTGTCTGTGACTGACGGCAGCAGTCAACAAGAATACAGTGTCAAACTGCAAATCTTACTTCTTATGACGGCGCTTGGTTTTCTTCCCGCGTTCATTTTGATGGCCACCAGCTTCACTCGTATCATCGTAGTATTAGCCATATTGCGTCAGGCACTTGGTTTACAGCAGAGCCCGCCAAACCGTGTTTTAGTCGGTATTGCACTGGCGTTAACGCTACTCATCATGCGCCCGGTTTGGACCGATATCTATGAGAACGCTTTCCAGCCCTATGACAACGGTGAAATTACATTGATGCAGGCATTTTCTGTAGCAGAAAAACCTGTTCGAAACTTCATGTTGGCGCAAACTCATCAAAGTTCATTAGAACAAATGCTGAGGATTGCTAATGAACCACTTGACCAAAATGTAGAAGATATTTCTTTTGCGATAGTCCTTCCTGCATTTGTCATCAGTGAATTAAAAACCGCGTTTCAAATCGGGTTCATGTTATTTATTCCTTTTCTGATCATCGATTTAGTCGTCGCGAGTGTCTTGATGGCAATGGGTATGATGATGCTCTCGCCTCTGATCATCTCCCTACCGTTTAAACTCGTTATATTTGTTTTGGTCGACGGCTGGGCGATGACGGTTGGCACTCTTTCTGCCAGCTTTGGTTAACAGGAGTTCATCATGACACCCGAACTGACCGTTACGCTTTTTTCTGATGCGGTATGGATGATCATCCTCATGGTCGCCGTGTTGGTCTTACCCGGTCTGGTTGTTGGTTTAGCAATTGCGGTTTTTCAAGCCGCGACACAAATTAACGAGCAGACCCTGAGTTTTCTTCCTCGCTTGCTGGTGACTCTACTCATGGTCATTTTTGCGGGGCACTGGATGCTACGCAAGATCATGGAACTATTTGATTACCTATTCCACGCCATTCCAGGGATGATCGGTTAATGGCCATCACATTTGCAGAGCTCTCCGCTATTCTTGGCCAACTATGGTGGCCATTTTTTCGAGTGGGCGCTGTTTTTATTTCCATGCCATTTTTTGGCGATGCACTGATTCCTGTTTGGGTCCGTAGCCTACTTGCACTGGCTATTGTCGTGATTACTGCCCCACTCATGCCGACGATGCCAGCGGTCGAGTTGTTCTCTTTAACGTCACTGTTTCTTGCTTTTGAACAAGCCATTTGGGGACTCATGTTTGGTTTGATTCTTCACATGCTATTCCATGTTTTTAGTATGTTAGGACAAACGGTATCACTGCAAATGGGCTTAGGTATGGCCATGATGAATGACCCTGTTAATGGTCTTTCGGTTGCCATCTTGGGGCGTATGTTCCTGATTTTTTCTACGCTGCTTTTCCTAGCATTAGAGGGGCATTTGCTCGTTATCGATATTGTCATTCAAAGCTTTGTCGTATGGCCTGTTGGGTCAGGGATCACATCGATGTCTTTGCAAGGGGTGATCAATATCTTCGGTTGGATGTTTGCTTCATCGCTGGCTTTAGCACTGCCTGCTATTGTCTCAATGCTACTGGCGAATATCAGCTTTGGTGTTATGAACCGAGCAGCACCTTCGTTGAACGTATATGCTTTGGGTTTTCCTATGACCATGTTGCTTGGTCTCTTTAGTGTGCTTATCTCTATTTCTGGTGTCCCAAGTGGCTATACAAACCTAGTCCATGACACCATTCGCCACCTGAACAACTTTATGTTGGGGGGAGCATGAGCGATCAATCGTCACAGGACAAAACCGAAAAAGCCTCTCCTCAGAAAGTCAGAAAAGCACGTCAAGAAGGGCAAATACCGCGTGCGAAAGAGTTTACTGCAGCGGTTATTTTTCTCGCCGTAGTGCTTTATTTTCAAGCCCAATTCGACACGATGTGGGAGCAAATCTCCGGCATTTTTCGCTATAACATGGCCCTCACCAAAGCGGACCTAGAAAACCCACTGCAGATGATAGAACAGGTCGGTAACAGCCTGGGCATCATCATAGAAATGCTATTGCCACTGTTTGCCGTCATCATTATTGGTGCATCTGCGAGCAGCATGATACTCGGAGGGTGGATGTTCCGTCCCGCCAATGTTCTACCAAAGTTGAACAAGTTAAATCCGCTTAGCGGCATTAAACGTATTTTCTCGACACGCTCTGTTGCGGAGTTGGTCAAATCAACGGTGAAAGTGACCGTCATCTTCGCCATTTTGTATGCTTATCTAGACAATAACTTACAGTCGCTTCTAGGCATGCAGCAACTCTCTTTGAGCCAAGGCTTTATCATGGTGATGTCCATTCTTTTCGAAGGCGTTCTTCTCATGGGCGTTGCCTTGCTGGTGTTTGGTGCGATCGATATCCCTTACCAAAATTGGGAGCACTTAAAAGAGCTAAGAATGACCAAGCAAGAACTGAAAGAAGAGTTCAAAAACAACGAAGGACGTCCAGAAGTGAAGCAAAGAATTCGCCAAATTCAGCAACAATTTGCCCGTCGAAAAATTGATAAGATGGTGCCATCTGCGGACGTTGTGATCACTAACCCGACTCACTATGCTGTTGCCCTAAAGTATGACCCATCGCTTTCTGATGCCCCCTTTGTGGTCGCAAAAGGCGTTGATGAAACAGCAATGCATATCCAGCGTATTGCGCGTGAGAACAAGGTCGAGATCATTAACCTGCCACCTTTGACTCGCTCCATTTATTACACCACAGCGATAGAGCAAGCTATTCCTAGCCAGCTATACATCGCGGTCGCACACATTCTTACTTACGTTTTGCAATTGAAAGCATTCCGTAAAGGCAGTGGGAATAAGCCTACGCCTTTGCCTCATTTTTCTATTCCAAAGCATTTGCAGCACTGATTAACCCGCGTTTATCCAAGGATTCGAGAGTATGTTTACCCGGTTAAAGCAACTTCAAACCTCCACAAAAGGCTATCTTGGCATTCCGATCGTATTGCTAATGGTATTGGCCATGGTCATCCTACCATTGCCACCATTACTGCTGGATGCTTTGTTTACATTCAACATTGTACTTGCCATTTTAGTGCTGCTAGTGAGCACGACGGCTAAACGCCCATTAGACTTTTCAATTTTCCCAACGATTCTGCTGATTGCCACGCTGCTTCGTTTAACACTGAACGTGGCATCAACCCGAATTGTTTTACTTGAGGGACATAATGGCGGAGATGCCGCAGGTAAAGTGATTCAAGCATTCGGTGAGGTAGTGATCGGGGGAAACTACGTCGTTGGTATGGTGGTCTTTGTCATCTTGATGATCATTAACTTTGTCGTGATCACAAAAGGTGGCGAGCGTATTTCCGAGGTTTCTGCACGTTTCACCTTAGATGCACTCCCTGGTAAGCAAATGGCGATAGACGCCGATCTTAACGCGGGTCTCATCGACCAAGAAACAGCACGTATTCGCCGTAAAGAAGTCGCCAATGAAGCGGATTTTCACGGTTCAATGGACGGTGCTTCAAAGTTTGTAAGGGGCGATGCTATTGCCGGATTGTTGATCCTTTTTATCAACATCATCGGTGGTGTCAGCATTGGTATATTTGAGCACGGATTGCCAGCTTCAGAAGCTTTCAAAACTTATGCTCTTTTGACCATTGGTGATGGCCTTGTCGCACAAATCCCATCATTACTATTGGCAACCGCTGCCGCGATTATTGTGACTCGTATTAATGACAGCGATAACGGCATGTCAGAGACGATGCGCAAACAGTTATTGGCTACGCCTGCCACTCTGTTTACTGTCGCCGTGATTATGGCGGTGATTGGCATGGTTCCAGGCATGCCACACCTCGCCTTTTTTACATTCGCAGCAGCATTAGGGTTTGCAGGTTGGCGCCAACATAAAGCGCCAACGCAAGACACTCAAATCGAGCAAGTTGAAATCTTGTCTCATGCTATGCAGGAAGAAGAAGCCCCACTGACTTGGGATGACATTCCACATGTGCATACCTTATCGCTCGCACTCGGTTACCGCTTAGTACATCTGGTCAATAAAGACCAAGGCGCACCATTAGCACAACGCATTCGAGGAGTTCGTCGTAACCTATCTGAACAAGTCGGTTTTTTACTGCCTGAAGTACGCATTCGTGACAATCTAAGCCTCAAACCCAATCAATACACTATCTCCCTAAACGGAGAGATCATAGAGCAAGGCTTTATTGAGCCCGATCGTCTCATGGCCATTGCGGTCGGTGAAACTTATGGCGAAATTGATGGCATTCTAGGAAGTGATCCTGCCTACCAACTTCCTGCAGTATGGATCGAACACACTGAAAAAGCCAAAGCACTCAATATGGGCTACCAAGTGGTAGACGACGGTACCGTGATCGCTACGCACATCAGTAAAATCATGAAAACGAATCTCGCAGAACTGTTTACTCATGACGATGTAGAAGCGATGAATCAACGTCTGACGCAACAAGCGCCCAAATTGTCAGAGGCATTAACATCGGCATTAACGCCAGCACAACAGCTCAAGGTATACCGTCAATTATTGTTAGACCAAGTTCCGTTAAAAGACATTCGTACCATCGCGAATACCATGCTGGAATCTTCGGAGAACACCAAAGACCCAATCTTATTAGCTGCAGACATTCGCTGTGCTTTAAAGCGCACCTTAGTCAATCTGATTGCAGGGCAAAAGAGCGAACTGAACGTCTACGCCCTATCAGATGAGCTTGAACAAATGTTGATGACCTCTCTCCAACAAGCACAAGCATCTGGCGCGGTCATGTTAGATAGCTTTCCTATCGAACCGAATATCCTTGGGCAATTTCAGCAAAACTTGCCACTCATTCGCCAACAATTAAAACAGCAAGGGTTGCCTCCCATCTTGTTGGTGATGCCGCAACTGCGCCCGCTATTGGCTCGATACGCACGCACCTTTACACAAGGATTGGCCGTGTTGTCTTACAATGAAATCCCAGAAAACAAACAAATCAACGTGGTAGGCAACCTTGGCTAATTTGATCTCTACGCAAGCAATGTACAAATATATATGCGATCTTGCACAAGACCACATCGAAACAGACGATGATGAACTTGTCTTTAATGCACTAAAGCACAACGATATCAAACACGCTTGCCAAGCCATTCGCGAAGTCAAAACAGGAGAGGTGGAGTTTCAGCACCTCACCTTGCGATTTGGTGCTCGTGGTGAGCAAAGTGTGTATCAATTTACTCTATCGACACACATGCAATACTGCTTAGATCTATTCAGTTTGTATTTAGCTTTGCGTCAAACACAATTTCAATTGGAAGCATTTCATCCGAATTTGATCAGTAATGTCGTGGTTCCTGTTCATGTCGAAGCACTGCTTTGGCCTGCTGGCTCACATCTTCTTAAACAAATGATGCAATTCCATTCAAGTAGCTTTCAGCATGTCATCCCTTCTCTCCAAGGAGATGAGATTCTGTGCTTACATGAGCGCGTTCTTTCCTTAACCAAACAATTGAAAGAGAATGCGTATGCTTTGTGGTTTGAGCTCTCCACCACTCAGGTACACTTTAAGCACATCACCAAGTTCGAGCCAGATATGCTCAAGCTCTCAGCAACCATAGAAGATAAGCAGCAACAGCAAAGCCTATTACCCCTTGCTCGCTTTTTGCGCAATCATCGTTATGCTTGGGTTGCAGGGCGGGTTGCAAGTCAAACCGAGTTAAATCGCTATCGATTATTAGGTGCAAGTCATTACTTTGGATATTTCAGTGATATCCCCACGTCACTCTCTTTTAAGTCATTCGAAGAAGAATAGCCCATCCAATTGACGCGAATCTTGGCTTGCCTTGTTGTCAATTCACGCCGATTTATCCCTGAGAAGAGTTATGAGTTAAGAATTAAGAGTTACGAGCTAAAACCTAAACTTTTGGAATGAACCTCACTAAATTGAAGCAATTCTGACTATTTAGGGCAATTTTTTAAATTTTAGATTAATCATCAAACTTGAATGACCGCCTCTAGTTAGTGTGAAGGGGAAACCCATAGCCTAGTTACTTAAATTACCAAGGAGTCCTAAGATGGCTTTATCAATGCACACTAACTACACACAGCTTGTCACTCAAAACACGCTAAACAAAACAAGCAACCTGATGAACACTGCGATGGAGCGTCTTAGTACAGGTTTCCGCATCAACTCTGCAGCAGATGACGCAGCAGGCCTACAGATCGCAAACCGTCTAGAAGCACAAACGCGTGGTATGTCTGTTGCGATGCGTAACGCACAAGACGGCATCTCAATGGCGCAAACGGCTGAAGGCGCAATGGATGAGATGACTAACATCACTTACCGCATGAAAGACCTTGCACTGCAAGCATCTAACGACACCGCATCTGCGACAGACGTAGCAGCAATGGATAAAGAGTTCCAAGCACTAAGCGCAGAACTAACAAACATCATGGAGTCAACTAGCTTCGGTGGTCAAACATTGCTGAATTCGGGCACTGGCTCATTTGCTGCTGGTGCAGTGAACATTCAAATTGGTACAAACGCTGGCGATCAACTGGCTATGAACGTTTCTACGGCAGTTAACGCAATCAATACTGCGCTTGCAGCAACTGGCGGTTTTGGTAGCCTAACTGCAACTGGCGGTGCAGCAGACGCACTAACTGCACTTACTGGCACAGGTGGTAACGCTGGTCTTCTAGGCTTAATCGGTACTGCTCGTTCTGATTTAGGTGCGAACATCAACCGTCTAGAGCACACTATTACGAATCTAGGCAACATGTCTGAGAACACATCGGCAGCGAAAGGCCGCATCATGGATGCTGACTTCGCGGTAGAGTCGGCAAGCATGACCAAAAACCAAATGCTGATGCAAGCAGGAACATCAATGCTAAACCAAACTAAGCAGATGTCTGGCATGGCAATGTCTCTACTAGGTTAATCTAGAGAGTTCAACAACCCCATCATTGCGGTGGGGTTTTTTTATTTTATGAGCAGTACATGATGACTCCCATTTACCAACAACACCTTGATATCATTAGTAAGCGCTGGCCAACGGTTGCTGGCGCATTAGAACAAGCCAGCTTTGACGAACTCGAATTCGAAATCGTTGAAAAAAAGACCATCACGCTCAAAGTGAATGGTGTACAACTGTCTAGTGCTTACGATCCTCTGGAAGAGGCGTTTCAGTATCGCAGTCTCACATCCGGCAATGATTACCATATTTGGGGCATCGGGATGGGTAATGTGCAATCATTACTGATACAGGATAAAGAGTGCCAATCCATCCATGTTTACCTGTACAATCTTGAACTGACCAAATTACTCCTTTCCCTAGTTCCTCATGCTTGGCTCAGCGATTCGCGCGTGACACTTCACTGTGTGAGCGAGCACTCAGAAAATGTTACACGACAATTACGTGGCTTAACTGACTGTGGTTGCATCATTTTAAATGGTGATAAGTTTATATCTAAACACTCCCATCAATGGTTATTTTTCCGTATGGAGAATACCCTGACCATGCAACACGTGCATCGCAACCAACTCGACAATGATGACGCATTTTTGCAACGCGAGACTGAAAACCTGCCGCAATTGAAACGTATGCCATCAATTGATACGTTTATTCAATACAAAATCAAAGAAGCCATTTGTATCGGTGCAGGACCTTCACTTTCTCATCACATTGAAGAACTCAAAACCATTTATCACCAAAAATCACGTCCCCACTTTATCGCGGCAGCTACCGCGTGTAAGTGTCTATTAGAGAACGGGATTAAACCTGATGTGGTGTATGCCATCGATGGAAGAATTAGCGACACTCACATACCATTTGAGATTGCAAAAAATACGATTCTCATCGGCTCGAGTCGTTTGCCAATGGGGCACTTTTCGCAATGGCACGGTGAAAAATATTATTTGCATTTAGCTGACCATACTTATGATCGTATCAACAACGAGTTACCAACGGCTTTCCGTCCTTATGTGTATGGCTCTGTTATCCATCCATTAATTCATACAACGATAATTCAAGGAGCAAAAAACATTCGCTTAATTGGTTGTGACTTTGGCTTCCCTGGTGAAATTATCCATGCCGCAATGGATAACGATGTAAACAATCACAATTCAACCATGACAGCCATCACGGAAAATGGTTACGGAGAAATGATCAAAACCTCACCAACGTACCGTATGTTTGCCACTGGTGTAGAGAATCTCATCAGTTCTGCTCCTAACACTCGCTTTTACAACATGAGTCGAATGGGGGCCAAGATACTTGGCGCATCCTATCTTGATGAATTGATTGGAGAACAACATGCAAACTAGTCCATTAGAGGCGCTTTTTTTAAAAGCATCGCTCGTTTATTCCTATGGTGACCACATAACTGGCGATATTTTGCTGACTCAATGCTCTTTGTTAATCGCTAAACTGTTTGAGGTCGATACGCAGAAACACTTTGTTCTCGAAGTGCTCAGTCGTGTCGGTGAAGCACGCAAAAATGACGATTTCACGCAAATTGCTGACATTCTACGCTATGAAATTGTGCCTATCCTTAATACTGCACATTAATCGCATCTACTCATGCCTCATGCCTCATGCCTCATGCCAAGCAAGCATGGGGCGCACTTCATATTCATCACTTTCCCAGTTAATTATTTCCACAATTTGGTCGCCTTTAACATTGTGTATAAGCAAAGATTCCCTAAGGAAGTAAGGAAGCACCACATGGAACATTTTCTTCCTTATAAAAAGCAAAACAACACTCAAACCATTGTTTTAATTAGATAAAAATAATGGATCGCTTTTTGCTAATTGTAATCATTGCACGGGTTCATCAATTTTAGGAAACGAGAAATGAGTTCGATCGATCCAATCACTATGGCTACATCGCTAGCCACTTACGAAGTGCAGCCTTTTCAGGATCGCTATCAATTGCAAGCGGATAAGTACCAAGCGCAAATTGGCGCGATTGGTAAAGTTGAATCTGCAATGCGTGAATTTAGAAGTGTTATCACGAGCATGAGTGGATTTGGTAACAGTGTTATTAGCAACTCAGCAAGCACTTCAGAAGATGGGTTCTTTAGTGCCAGTGTTGACGCTAACGCTATTGGTGGGAACTACCAAATTTTTGTTGAACAAGTGGCAACTAACCACCAAGCATCGGCTAACTTTTCTGGTACTTCAATCGCTGCTGATACGGAAATTCCAACCACTGGCGAAATGAAATTCACCGTGAACGGTGAAGAGTTAATTGTCGATCTTTCCACCGTCGATATCGACGGTGATGGTAAAGCAACCATGTCCGAACTGGTTAATACCATTAACAATGACAAGAACAACCCCGGCGTGAATGCAACACTGGTTCGCTCTAACGGTGAAACACACCTGATGTTTGCCTCTGCAGAGACCGGCGAAGCGAACAAGGTTGCGGTTGAAGTAACTGGCACCACTGCAGGCACAGACGATTGGTTCTCTAACGCATTTGGCGCAAATCTAAACACCATCTCAGAACCTAAAGACGCGATTATCTGGCTAGGTGCAAAAGATACGGGCTTAAAACTGACTAACGCAAGCAACACGTTTGAAGGTGTGATTGAGGGTGTTGATATCACAGTAACCAAAGCGCAAACCGTCGACGACGCACCAATTAGTATGGCTGTAGGTCCAGACAGCGAAGCAACCAAAGAACAAATTACGAAATTTGTCGATGCCTTTAACAATGTCATGTCGACCATTAACGAACATATGGCTATTGGGGGGGAAGACCAAAAACGAGGTGCTCTTGCAAGTGATTCAACCATGCGTTCAATTAAAAGCCAACTTTCGAACATGATTCGAACCGAGTTTAGTGGCACCAGTTTATACACTGTTGGACTGAGTATGAACAGCGACGGAAAGTTAGCATTGGATGACAAAAAGTTCGCTGAAGCACAAAAAAATGGTGGCGCCGCATTAGAGCAATTATTTAACGGTGACGGAGGCTTACTCGACTCGATGGAAAAGGTCATGGAACCTTACATCCAAACGGGCAGCGGCATGTTATCGACTAAGAAAGAGACATTAGAGAACAATGTCAGCCGAATTGACGACAAAATGGATCAACTCGATCGTAAATACAGCATGTCTTACAACCGATATCTTGCACAGTTTACGCAAATGAACGCCGTTATTACTCAAATGAACTCAAACATGTCGTTATTTGGCTAGGAGATAAACTTATATGTTTTTAGATTCTGGGTACGATTCGTACCAACAAGTCGATTTGAATGCTCAGGCTGCGGCTGCATCACCACACCAACTTGTAGTGATGCTGATAGACGGACTGCTTAATGAAGTGGAACGTGCCCGCGGCCACATGAGTGCAGGACGACTGGCGCAAAAAGGGGCAAGCATCAATAAATGCATGAATATCTTAGTGGGCTTAGACAGTGCGCTAGATATGGAAAACGGCGGTGAGATTGCCGAAAACTTGCATCAACTCTATGACTTTTGCCAACTAGAACTGTTTAACGCTAGCGTACACAACGATTTAGACAAACTCACTAACGTTGAACGCGTTATGGGCAACATTCGAGAAGGATGGGTAGGTTTTGGAAAGCTCGCCTAAAGTCACATCCGCTCTCCTTAAGCGGTTGACAAATTGCATCGAACAAGCGACCGAGCAGCAAAATTGGGATGCGCTTAAACAACTTGATATGACCATGGGAAATATCTTGAGGAGCCATCCTAACTGTCTCACTGAACGAGCACTTCGTCCCGATATTGAACAGCTCAAACTTGTTCACCGTAAGGCTTTTTGTGCCTTAAAAAAAGCGGCCTGTGAGCTAGAAAAGAAGTTAGAAAACATGCAATCAGAACAAGAACGAGCTCAAGCTTACCAACTTGCCATGACGATGGAGTACTAACAGATGCTAGTAAATGCAATGAAACAGCCATCCGGCTTAGCGTGTGGCGAAGCATCGGCACAGAAAAGTTCCGTAACTGCCGCCAATGGATTTAATCAGCAGAACACGACGGAATCATTTAATTTGCAGAGTGTCTTTGCTCCCCTTACGCCATCATTTGAGCACGCTGAGCCTGCCAGCACTGAACAGCAAAGCGCTCAAGGCGAGAAAGCGATAGATTCATCTTCGTCAATGGCATTAACTCACACGCTCACGCAAGTCAGCACGGATATATCCAAAGATACAACGCTCGATATGTTGTCCTCTCAACACGCAGCGTCGTTCGGCAGTTCAACAGCGCTGCACAATGAACATCGTATTGGTCGAGATTTGTCATCCTCTATGGCCACGCAAATCCCTAGTACTACCTCTCTCGAATCGGCAGCATTCAGCGGCACTTTCACATCGAGTTCAGTGTCTCCAAGCACTATGGTCGGAATAGAAGCAACATCGGCTCACACTCAGCCAAACCAGACGCCTGCCGCGATTCAACTTGTAACGACGCAAGCTCCAACCATGCAATCGATGGTAAGTGAGGTGGCTCAACACTTGTCTTCCCCGACAGAGTCTTCCACAGCAGCCAAGCCTGAATGGGCCCCTATTCGAGTAGACACTTCGGCGGCTAAATGGGGCGAACAAATGATGCAGGTGCTTCATGACCGTGTGACACTCCAAGCTCAACAAAATGTACAGGAAGCCAAAATTCGTCTTGACCCACCCGATCTCGGGAAGTTAGACGTTTTAGTCCGTGTTGAGGGCGATCGTCTGAGTGTGCAAATCAATGCCAACACCGCAGCAACTCGTGAAGCACTCATGCAGGTATCTGAACGTCTTCGCGCCGAACTACAAGAACAAAACTTTGTTCACGTTGATGTGAACGTCGGCTCTGAACAAGGTCAACGGTCTCAACAACAAGAGCAATACGAAGAAGATACAAATATCTTTTCTGCCAAAGAAGTCCATTCACTTCAATCTAATACACCAAGCTATTCAGAGCATTGGCTAAATACTCAAGCTTAATGCACATCGAGGAAAAAAGGTTATGACCAAAAAAAACATGATCGCGCTATTTACCACTATGATCATCACCAGTGCCCTCGTCTCGGCCGCCACCGTCACAGGCGGTATTTGGTATCTTAACAAAAATACACAAACATCACCTAGTAGCTCAAACTCCCTACTCGACAACCTATCTTTCAATTTTTTGAGCAAAGAGGACGCAAAGAACGAACACCCAAGTTTCCACCCTTTGGATAAAATTGTGTTGACAGTCAAAGGAAAAAGGCAAACTCATTTCGTGATGCTAGAACTTGCCATCGAAACTCGCAGACCTGAGCGCATTCAACAATTAGACAACTATATGCCTGTCGTCCAAAACTCATTACTCAAACTATTTAGTAATAAAACATTTGATGAGTTGCAGCAAACCGGGGCCATTGATGCGCTTCAAAACGAAGTGAAAGACACTCTGCTTTTGGCATTTTCCGAGACGGATATCGTTCATGATATTGACGATGTTTTACTCACCAAATATGTCGTGCAATAACGGAGCACAACCATGTTGGAGATGAACTTACAGGAAAGTTATACCTCAGCAGACGAAGCTCACACCGCGTCTCGTGCTATTGATGAAAATGCGCTGCTCCAACGCCACCAAGTGATGGTTAAACGAGTCGTCAATCAATTGCGAATACACGCGACTTCTCATTGCAGCGTCGAAGACATGCAGCAGATTGGATTAATTGCGCTTATCGAAGCGGGCCGCCGCTATGGTGACGTAGACGATCCTCATTTTCCTGCATTTGCCGTTTGCCGAGTGCGAGGGGCAATTTTGGATGAACTACGACGTCTCGACTGGCGCTCTCGTAAAACTCGTCAACAAGCTCACGAGCTCAATGATGTGACCCGCGATCTTACACGTGCTTTGGGACGGTTACCTACCGATACCGAAATCATCAACGCTTTGGGGACCAATGAACAAGATTATTACAACAGGCAACATGCAGCATTAGCGGGCGAAATGCAAAGTCTTGATCAACTGATGGAAAGTGGTAACGACAACCAGTTTGGCGGTCAATATGACGGTATGGAACATGAGCATATCCGTCGAAGCTTGGAAACTGCATTAAACAAGTTATCCAAACGAGATCAACTGTTGCTGACTCTGTTTTATCAACACGAACTCAATTTACATGAAATCGCCCTTGTGCTCGATCTGACACCTCCACGGATCTGTCAACTGCACAAACAAGCGCTTAAGCAACTCAATCAATTACTGTCCTCTTAGGAATCACACAATGCAAAAGTTTTTTGGAGCCATTACCGTTCTGTTATGTGTCTTTGGTGGATACATGTGGGCGGGCGGCAAACTCGGAGCCATTTGGCAACCTGCGGAATTTCTGATCATCATAGGAGCAGCCGTCGGCTCACTAATTATCGGCAACCCGCCTCAAGTCCTTAAAGAAATGCGCCAACAAGTGCGCGCTACCATCTCTGGACCAAAGCAAGAGTATGAGTACTACATGCAACTTATGGCACTACTCAATCATTTACTCGAAACAGCACGAAGCCGGGGCTTCAAGTTCTTGGATTCACATATCGAGTCCCCAGAAGAGAGTGCGATTTTTCAGGCGTACCCTAAAGTCAGCACAGACCATCGGCTAATTTCTTTCATTACCGATAATTTACGTTTAATGGCAATGGGACAAATGTCGCCTCATGAATTAGAGGGACTGTTAGAACAGGAAATCGAAGCGATCCAAACTGAAATGCTATTGCCATCGCGCTCAATGCAACGAACGGCAGAAGCACTTCCTGGCTTTGGTATTTTGGCAGCCGTCGGCGGCATTATTATCACCATGCAAGCCATTGACGGTTCGATTGCTTTGATCGGCTACCACGTTGCTGCAGCCCTAGTAGGAACATTTATTGGTATTTTTGGCTGTTACTGTTGTTTAGATCCACTGAGTAACGCCATGGCCCAGCGAGTCAAACGAAATATGACGGCATTCGAATGCGTACGCGCGACATTAGTCGCTTACGTGGCGAAAAAACCGACATTGCTTGCAATTGACGCTGGCCGTAAACACATTCAGCTAGACATCAAACCTACTTTTAACCAAATGGAGAAGTGGCTAACTGAACAGGAGGGATAATGCAAAAACAAGAGCATGTGGTATTTAAGCGTGCAAGAGCACATGATCATGATGAATTTCATGGTGGTGCGTGGAAAGTCGCATTTGCCGATTTTATGATCGCTTTAATGGCGTTGTTCCTCGTCCTTTGGGTCATGCAAGTGGTCGACAAAGAAGAACGCAAAGCCATCATGGCACATTTGCATAGCGCGAGCGTGTTCGACAAAAGTTTTGGTAACCCATTTGACTCGTCACAAAGTATCTCTCCTATCGACTTGGCACAGGACTCTTCTGTGCCAAGTAAGCACAATTCCAATCACATCGTCAGCTCGTTTTTCCAAGGTGATGGTGACGGTCCAGAAATCGATTCCCTGATTCCGGGCAACTTCGATACGCAAGAGCAACTGGCATTATTGGCAAAAGTCATTGACGAGGTAGTTGGGCAAATCAGTGCACAAGGAAATGTCAACGTTACTGTGACCCCTCAAGGTCTGCGCATTGTTCTTCAAGATGACTATAAACAGCATATGTTCACCCGTGGCGGGGTGAAGTTAACACCATTTTTCGAGGATTTATTAGTAGCACTCGCTCCTGTATTTCAGCGAATAGGTAACCCTTTGATTATCAGCGGTCACACTGACTCTACGCCCTTTAAACAAGGCTACGGCCGGCAATCAAACTGGGCACTCTCGGCAAGCCGTGCTGACGTGGCTCGAAATACCCTTGTAGAGGGAGGAATGCCCGACGATCGAGTAATGCAAGTCACGGGCATGTCTGACCGAGCATTACTTAACTTCGAGGATCCAGACTCAAGCGAAAATCGTCGTATCGAGCTATTTGTTCTGACCACGCCAGCAGCACAAGTCCTTCAAACATTTTTTGGTAACCAAGCGGATAGCGAACTGCAAAAAGCAAAACAAAAAGCGCAGTTCAACCAACCTGTTATCAGGCAAGAAGTGATCCGCTATTCTGTGGACTCAGATTCACAAGAGGCCAAAATTCAAAACCTCTAATTTGAGGGGGTCACCATTCCTACCTCGGTGACCCTAATCTATCCATAAGCTATTGATGTTGCAGAGCCTGTTCAGTTGAGTTCACTATGCCCATACCCGCATCCAATAAAGCCAAAAATGATCCAATAAAAAAAGCCTTTCTCTGGCTAATCATTTTCGACTACCTATTGTTGGCGTTTTTTCTCTCGCAGTTATCGACGCTAAACCTAAACAGTGGAACCATGATCAGCCTGTTGCTTGTGGTGTACAACATTTTGCTCGTCTCTCTGTGCTACCAACGCACCAACCACCAGGATGCGTATATCATTTATCCTGTTTTATCTGCGACATTATTAGCATTTGTCTGTTTTCTGTATTTCTTCTTTTTGGTCTAACATCTTGCTTGAAACAGTTTGCTTTAGAACATTTTGCTTTAGAACATTTGCTTGAAAAAAGAGGGGAGTGTAAAAACACGCCCCTCTCCCAATTGACCATAAACATTTACATCACGCACTCTTTTACTGCTTTTGCTTTCTCAATACCTGTTTCTATCAACGATTTCACTTCATCATTGCTTACTGACGCCATCATCCCATTTACCGTACTGTCGGCCTCCGATTCAGATGTTGCCTCGACATAACATTGGTAGCTGTTCGCTATTTTATTTTTTACATCCTCAATCGCTTGAGGATCACTAAAATCTACATTCATCGCTTCTTTTACTGCATCGGAAAACGATTTTGCCATCTCAGATGTGGTAGAAAACTGGTCAAAATCAAATGCGACGGAATCGACCTGCTCTTGCATCTTGTCCATCTGTTCTTGCACGATTTCTGTTGCATCGTCGGCAGTTTGCTGAACTTTCTCCATCGCTTTTGTTGCGGTCTCTTGTGCATCATCTACGGTTTTATTCGCATCTTCACAACCAAGCAACACCAGGACCATCATCACTGCAAAAATTGTTTTTTTCATTTTGAACCTATATTCCTATTCGTGAACACTATGAAATTTTAGTTCATCATCACAACAGGCGTGGAAAACAAAGGCTGATATGGGGTTTTAATATGAGGCATTTTGTAAAAATAAGCGATTATCTAGCTACTTACAGGCATTAATGATTGTCATAAAATTAATGATTGTCATAAAAAAGGAGGATCCGAAGATCCCCCTACTTTGAAGAGAGTGTGAGCTTACATCACGCATTCTTTTGCTGCTTGTGCTTTCTCAATCCCTTCTTCAATTAAGGATTTCGTCTCTTCGTCACCAATTGATGCCATCACCTTATCCATGACTTTTTCAACCGTCGACTCCGTTGAGGCATCAACTAAACAGGCATAAGCATTGGCAATGTGTTCTTTTGCTTCTACCAGCGCTTCAGGATCACTAAAATCCACATTCATTGCTTCTTCTACTGATTCAGCGAGCTCTTGGGCAGCGTCAGCCGCACCTTGAAATTGATCAACATTAAAAGCAGATTCAACCGATTCAATCTGCTCTTGAACCGAATCAATCGCTTTGTTTGCGGCGGCTTGCGCCTCATCAATAGCCTTTGTTGCGTCTTCACAGCCAAACAAAGCTGTCACCAAACCAAGTGTTAATATCGTTTTTCTCATTTTCATTCTCAAAGCACTTATGCCAATTTGGTCAAATTCATTGCCAGTATATTGAGTTAGAAAAGGCATACAAGTAATGAATCATTCAAATACAAAAAACCGAGCAAAAGCCCGGTTTGTAGAATATACAACAATCAGTAAAACTGTGTTTAGAAGATACAATGCTTGGTATAGCTTGTCGCTTCATTCGCCGTCCATTCACCTTTTGGTTTTTCTTTCAGGCCTTTACACCATTGCTCGCTGCCAACACCGTCTTGCAGTACACAGTGCTGAGCAAAATCTAAAGCGTTATCCGTTGTCCATTCGGTCTTTGGCTTGTCACGCATTTTGGTACACCAGCTTTCAGTGCCTACTTCATCAGAGCAAGCGGTTAATGCAGTTGCCGCCAATAGTAGCATTGCGATTTTTTTCATAAGTTCCAGAGCCTAGTTACAAACAGTGAAGAGAATATACCCAAAATATTGGTCCGAGTGTTAATTCTCCGACAATTTATCAACTCATGATCTATAAAAGCGACGAATTGTCTTTAAATCAACCTAACTGCACTGAAGCTGCCATTCGACGTTTAATCAACAATGCTCGAAGATGGTCATAGGTATAATTGAAGACAAACGCATAGAGTGTGATGAAAATAGTGACACCGACGTCCATCAAAAACGCTTCCCATAAACCGACATCCAACATCCACGCCATCGCCGGTATCGTGACAAACAATAAGCCCGCTTCAAACAGCACCACATGGACGATACGCAGCAAAATTGTACGCTTCTCTTTAGGCCCTGTAGCAAAGTGGTCAAAGATCCAATTAAAGATGAAATTCCAGATCATTGCGATTGTCGCAACAACTATCATTGTTCCTGATAATGCGCTGACTTCATGTTCGGTGAATACAGCCAATCCAACAATTGATAAACTGATCGCTAATACTTCAAATAAAACTGCGTGGAAAATACGCTCTATCGTTCCCATTTAAACCTCACAACTTTTGTCTAGAGCAAGTTAAGTGGCGCCGATTATGTCAGCTAAATAAAGAAGAGAAAGTTAACAACCATCACAAATCGTGATAGCTTATTTTAAGTCTTAACCACATCCTCTTAGGCACTGCAATGTACAGTTTTGAACAGCTAAAAATTTTTGTTACTGTCTGTGAAACTGGTTCGTTCTCAGCGGCAGCACGAAAGCTAAAACGAGCGCAGTCTGGCGTCAGTCAATCTGTCGCAAACTTAGAAATCGCCATTAACCAAGAGTTGTTTAGCCGAGAAAAGAACACGCCAACACTGACAGATAGCGGCAAAGCTTTGCTACCCATTGCACAATCAATCTTGCATCAACAGAAATTCTTCGATCAAAAAGTAGAGTCACTAGAAAACACGTACGAACATGAGTTGGTGATTGCGGTGGATGAAGCGCTCATCAACCAATCACTTTTGGCTCAGTTTGCTAGCTTGGCAGAGCAATTTCCTATCACACAGTTCGATATCATTACTGTGCCGACATTTGATGTGGAAGCATTGATCCGAGAGGGAAAAGCGCAAGTCGGTATTGTACTGGCAGATGGCGAACTCAAAATGGATATGGATTCCTTTACACTTGGCCAAACTCGCTTTCTCACTGTAGCCTCCCCTGCCCATCCATTGGCGAAACTTTCGGTTGTATACGATGCTGAGTTGAAAGCCCACCGCCAATTGGTACTGCGCAGTGCCAAGAGAAAAGAGTTGTGGTTCAGCTATGCCATCAGCTCTCAATTATGGTTTGCCAATTCACATAAAACACTGACAGACTTGGCTTGCCAAGGTGTTGGCTGGGGCTTATTGCCAGAGCGAGTGGTTCGCAGCGAAATAGAAAACAACAAGTTGGTAGCGTTGCCCGTAGCGCATGAGTTTGATGGGTGGCTAACTACGGTTGGGTGTTTAGTTTCTCGAACAAGAAGTATGGGGCCAGTCTTACAAGCGCTAGTCAAAACGCTACAACAGTACCGCTACCAAGACGAATAGCGCTAGAGACTAGATTAGAGACGACGAGCTTGAGTCAATGCTTGAAGATTCGCAGAGCCAGTGCCAAAACAAGCTAAACGTAATTCCAGCGCCATTTGATCAAAATGTTCGATTACTGATTCGGTATTGATGGTCGCTGCTTTTAGGACCGCGCCAGCTTGCCCTGCGAGATTCGCTCCAAGGTGTATCGCTTTTGCCGCTTCCAGACCATTATGCACGCCACCAGAAGCAATTAAAGGCAGATCTGGATAATACTCTCGAATTTGCTCTAAACACGTAGAGGTCGGAATGCCCCAATCACGGAACAGTTCTGCTACGCGCTGCATTTTGCTATCAGCCTGGCAATAACCCTCGACAGCAGACCAACTTGTGCCACCAGCTCCCGCAACATCAATTGCATCTACGCCTGCTTCGACAAGCTGCTTAGCAACCGAACCGCTAATGCCAAAGCCCACTTCTTTGATGATCATAGGAACATTCACGCGCTGCTTGAGTTGCTCAATCGACTTAAGCACACCAACCCAATCGTGATCGCCGTTCTGCTGAAAGGCTTCTTGCATTGGATTAAGATGCACAAATAACGCATCTGCTTGAATAAAATCAACGGCGCGCTGTGCATTATCAAGGCGCTGTTTGTCTCGAAGCTGCGCTGCACCTAAATTGGAATACAACGGCACACCTTTCGCAAGATCACGGATGGTTTTACCCAAACCCGAATGCAGGCTATCTTCTAGGCTAACGCGCTGTGAGCCCACCCCCATCGCAATACCCATCTCACTGGCCGCTTCTGCCAAACGACAATTGATGATTTCTGCCTCTTTTGCTCCGCCCGTCATCGAGCTGATCAAAAATGGTAGTTTCAATTGATGACCGAGAAACTCGCTAGAAAGGTCAATGCTATTAAAGTCACATTCTGGCAACGCACAATGCTCAAATTCGACGGTCTCAAAGCCCGCCGTTTTATTTTTCATGCTCATATCATGATGTAAAACAGCGTCAAGATGCTGGTCTTTTCGATTGAATTGCGAAGCCATATTGTCACCCTAAAGTCAAACAGTGGCGCAGTATTGCGATCCTTGTCATTAACGTCAATGCGAAAATTCAGAAATGTGTCAATTTTTTCCCGAACTCTACATTGATGGAAAAACACAATCGTCCGGATAGGAATCAGACCTAAGTACGTTTTAAACACCACGATGAAAGCTCTATATAAGCTTGGGGAATAAACCGAAAAACGGCCACTCTGATGTGTCAGAATGACCGTTTCGTAAGAGGAGATTGGGTATGGGGGAGTTGGTACCCACCACATTTATTTGTAACTAATCCGAGGCATCTGTTTGAATTAACGCGACGACTGTACTGTTTGTTGATGGCGCGAACTGTTCAGGATCATCACAAAATTGAATTTTGCCTTTTTCTTCAACATGAAAAAGAGGTATTACCAAATTACTTTTGTGGTGTTCCAAATAATGCTGATAGGAAAAGCTATCACTCAATTTTGTGTGCTTAATTTCTGCGCCTCGACTCAGCAAACTCGCCAATTGTGTGTAACTGACATTGCCTCCCATGAGTAATTTTCCATGATATTCTTGGGCTACCGAATGCTTTTCACTGCCGTTTGATTTACTTTTTTGCAGACAATGGACCCTATCTTCACCGAACTCGCTAACAAACTGCATACAAGCCATAATATTGAAATGTTGATCTGGCGTCAGCGCGACGACTTCTCCAATGCCTATTAGGTTGAGGTTATCATCCGCATGACTTGAAATTGGATTACCATAATAATGGTCCATTCCCGACATGCGAACTTGGCTGATGTAGTCCCAATTAGAATCGGTTAATAGCACTCGTCTATCATACCTTGCCAATGCTTGACCAATTTCTCTTGCCACACGATTCGCTCCTATCAGTAAAAAACCTCTTGGCGCTGGTTCAGCCACACCAAGAGCTAACGCCATTGGACGAGCAGTCGCACTTTGCAATACGACAGTACCGATGATCACCATAAAAGTCATCGGGACAAGTAAGGTTGCCTCGCTGATTCCAAACTCCATCAACTTGATGGCAAATAGTGACGAGATAGACGCTGCGACAATACCCCGTGGCGCTACCCAAGAAAGAAAGACTTTGTCTTTGAATGATAAGTTGCTTCTAAAAGTCGAAATAAAAATCGAGAGTGGACGAGAGACAAGTTGCATGAAGACAAACAGAATGAGTGCTCCGCTCCCTAGTGCAGTAAAATCATCTAAGCTGATTCGGGCTGCTAAGAAGATAAATAACCCAGTGATCAGCAATATTGTAAGGTGTTCTTTAAAGTGCAAGATCTGTTGAATATTGATCCCTTTCGCATTAGCCAACCACATTCCCATGACCGTCACGGTAAGCAATCCTGCCTCTGATTCTAATTGATTCGACACAGAAAAAACGCCAAGTACCACCATTAACACTGCAAACGGCTGCAGGTACTCTGGCAGCCATGCTCGCCGTAAAACGGTTGCCACTGCAATCCCAGACGCAACGCCTAAAATTAAACCGACCGCAATAATAGTGCCGAACACTTCAACGCTGTTCACCGCATTATGCGAGACAATGAACTCGTAAACCATCACCACAAACAGCGCGCCTAACGAATCAATCAAAATGCCTTCCCAGCGCAGAATATTCGCAAGCTTTGAGGTCGGTCTAACCGTTCTAAGCAGCGGAACAATCACCGTTGGGCCAGTAACGACCGTTAAGCTACCGAACAGAATCGCTAGCTCCCAAGTAAAATTAAGGAAGTAATGGGTCGCCACACTTGTTGCGACCCAAGAGATAATGGCACCAACAGAAACAATGCTCCAAACCGCACCACTGACCCCACGAATTTCTTTAAAGTTCAGCGTTAAACTGCCCTCAAACAAGATCACGGCTACGGCAAGAGAAACCAAAGGGAACAGTAGATTGCCGAGAATATCGTCCGGATTAAGCCATTGCAAAAACGGTCCTACAATTAAGCCAGCTAGGAGCAAAAATAAAATGGCTGGCAAACGCATTCGCCATGCTAACCATTGGCACCCTAAGCCAATCACCCCAACCGCCGACAGCACCAGCGCTTCATTGCCAACTTGCATGTATCGTCACCTAGTTTGTTGTTATTTGGCCAAGCTCTCACTCTACGCCAATTAAGATTTTGAAAAGTATTATGAATATAGTTTATACCCAAGTAAGCTCAAGAGACGGAGTTCAATGAAAATGACTCGGAGATAGTTCCCATAAACTTGTGATACTGTGAACTAAACTTGACTAAGCGGCTCAAAATCAAGGATTCAAAACGGCAACAAGGAGTGCAACGGTTGTTTATTTCACTGGCGGTTATTTTGGCGACTTTCGCCATGCTCATCACGTTAAAAGCGGTGAATCGAATATCACAGCTAGAAGACGATCTATCTAGCCTTAAAAAAGAGTTGGCGGAATTGAGAGCGCGTCAGTTTGAGAACACGTCCGTTAAAAACCAAAAGTCCGAATTGCACTCTCTGAACCTAAACGCGCAGACAAGTGCCCCCGTCGGATCCATCTCAGCAAGAACACCGATAAGCACAGAACCAAATAGTATAAAACCAGATAACAAGGCCCCACATGAGCCTCAGGAACCATTAGAACCCAACGACACAACCCCACTTGAAGAACCCAATATTCTATCGACAGACGACGTTCATATTGCCGGATTAGCACAAAGCAGTGAAACATTGTTTGAAAAACAAGCCAGTAAGCTCCTAAGCAATATTCAAGAAAACTGGCTCGTTTGGGTTGGGGCATTAGCTATGCTGATGGGTGGCGGCTATTTGGTTCAAGTCATTGGCAGCCATATCGAATTTTCACCCATCATACGAGTATCCATTGCATTGTCCGTTTCTCTTGTGACGGTGTTGTTAGGTGAATGGTTTCATCGTCGTGAGCAAAAAAGTCTAGATCGAGCCAAACGCGCGCAAGGTTTCACCTATGTACCCGCCGCTATTTCTGGAACAGGTTTAACTGGCATTTACTGCACGGTGATCTTCGCATTTGTGTTCTATCAAATGTTAACGCCTGGCGCTTCTTTACTTATGTTAGCGAGCGCCGCTTTCTTTAGCTTGGCATTGTCACTACGCCAAGGACCATTGATGGCATTATTAGGCTTAATTGGCGGTTACTCCGCACCACTATGGATTGGTGGAACAGAACCTGATTACTATTTACTTGCCAGTTACATAAGTGCAATTTCTATCGCAGCAACGCTACTGATGCAAAGGACCCGACACGCATGGATTTCTCCCTGCATTGCCGGTCCTCATTTAATCTGGATGCTATTATTAATCGAAAACATCCCGACAGAAACGTTGTTCTCATGGTTGGTAATTTTCCTTTCACTGACTGCATATTTACTGTTCGCGGTGCCTAGGCTTGGCTGGATGTTAAATCCGCGTTTTCGCCATAATCAAGGAAAGTGGACGCACATACCAACAGTCCTCGCATTAGCTACTGTGTTATTGGCTTTATCCGCATTGGCGCGTCTGCCAAGCATCAATCCAATACAAATGAGCTACTTATATGCAATCTTAGTGATATTGCTTTGGCTCCCTGCAATTCGAACAGGTTGGTCACTCAGAATATATATGCCCTCTATCTTGGTGGTGTTTGCTGCATCCCTGATGTTATCCATCGCTCTTCACTTGCTCTACATGACCAATAGCGAAACTCTCATTCTCATCGCACTGGGCATCTGCATTACTTTGATTGCCCTAAGAACGCTTTGCCAAACCTTAGCCAATGACCGTTCACAAATGGCAACTGGATTTTTTCTTGTACTTGCGCCATCAATGACGCTACTGGTATTGCTTTATACCAATGAATTTGTAGAAAGCCATGTTCTCAGTTGGACGGTATTTACAGCGTTAGTTACCGCTTACTACCTGCTGATTGGCTTGCGATACAAAGATCTCGCTTTTGAGTGTTCTGCGATCATGCATACCATGATTGCAGGTACCGCTTTCATCTGGTTAAGTGACACTTGGCTAACAACAGCGATTTCGTTGCAAGTTGCGGTAATGGCACTACAGGTTAAATCAAGCCTATTCCGACCTGCGAGTTGGGCTGTCAAGCTGGCAATGAGCATTCTTGTTGCACGACTGACCCTTTTGCCATTCATTCCTGATTGGCAACCCGTCAATACAGAGCATTGGGCTTGGGTTATCATCAGCTACCTGCCATCACTGGCCATTCTCGCGTACGCTCGTAGTGTATTGCAGCGTTCTGAAAACGAACTCGCGAATTGGTTTGAAGGTGCGTTTTTGCATGTTTTCTTGATGGCCCTTTTCACCCAAACTAATTACTGGTTAACTGGGCAATATGGCTATCTCGGTTATCTCGATTTCACTTCCGCGATTGTTTTTGCCAATCAAGCGCTTGTGATGGGCTTGGTATACAGCTATCGCAGCCAGTTCGCTCAGCAACTAGAGCGAATGTATCAAGTATACAGCTACCTGCTTTGGTGCGTTTTTCTTGTGCTTATTGCACTACTTAACAGCCTTGAATCACCACTATTAGTGAACAACGTATCTGCACAGGCTATGCCTGTATTTAACATGCTGTCAGTGGGGTGGCTATTGCCTGCTGCGATACTTATCGTGACCGCCTATAAGCGTTGGAACACTCTGCGTATTTCACCGAAAGCCATTGCGAGTATCGGCTTCACCTTAGGTACCATTTGGTTAGGCATGTCTATCCGCCAATTCTGGCAAACGACATCAATGACACTTGCCCAATCCACTAGCATGGCGGAAATGTTTACCTACTCGGTGACCGGCTTAATAATAGGTGGCCTACTGACATGGAAAGGGGTTACAGGCAAGATACCTGTCATACAACGAATTGGGCTGATTGTGCTAGCTTGTGTCGCACTCAAAGTATTCTTGTGGGATGTCCGCTCACTAGATGGGTTCTGGCGAGCGATGAGCTTCTTGGGTTTAGGTGCTTCATTGATCGCGCTTGGGTGGCTATTCCAGAAGTTGCACCGGCCATTAAGTCAAAAATAGTGGAATGACAATAAAGTTAGGCGAGTCATAGCTCAACACTCCACCTATTGGAAGTGCCAAAATCGGTATTAATGGCCGCCACCTAACTTTCACGATTAAAATTCAAATATTAGAAAAATACGATTTATAAAAATCTATTGTCTTGTTTCGCATTCTTGTAATTTCATCGTCATTCCTAAAACAAGCACTTTTATCTATCAGATCCAAAACTTCCATGTGAAAGTTCGGTGTTATGGACACATTCGAATTTTTAGATAAAAGTTGAGCGTGCGTATATTCAATCCTATTCAAAGGAGAAAGACCAATCAAAGGAGTATTAAAAGCCATAGAACAAACATTAGCATGATATCTAGACGCAATGGTAAAATTTGCATTCTTATAAATATTAAAAATGAAATCAGTGCCTTTATCCCCCTGCAAACAAGGAGCAACTACCGTGTGAGTGCGTGAAAGTCCGGATGGTAGCTTACTCAAAACTTTACCAATTGCTTCAACATCTTGATGTATATGGGGGACGAATACTGATTTTAAACCTCGTTCAGCAAGACCACTCACTAATAGCTCAAATTCTTTATAATACCATTCTCTATTATCACTTAAGCCCCCTTGCATATTAAGTTGGTCATCCGTGATATTAATCGCAACATAATCTTTATCTATTGGAAGAACTCCATCACTGCTTGGAGAATAGAAATAGCCATGATCTAATATTTCAACGACACCATCTAGATAATTTAACCCAAAATCATTGATTATCGAGTTTACTGAACCATCATTTCGTAACGCTATTGTTATATTATTAGAGCTTCGTACGTAATCCAAAAATTTAGTAAATTTTACATAATTTTCTTTTGGAACGCTTCGATGAGGATTGCACCCTACACTTGTAATTAAGATTCTGGTCGATATCTTATCTAAAATATCAGGTTCAATATCAATCGTGGTCCCAGTGCTTGAACCCTCAACCCAATAATCTAAGAAACCACCACCACCAAATATCACTAAGTCATACGTATTAGCAAGATCCGCAAATTTTTCATTGAACTCAAGCTTATCATCTAAAATATAGTTTCTATATGCTTTTCTTATTTCCAACCTATCTATTGCATAAGAAGCATTAATTTCATCCATTATGCTAGCAAGCCCCAAATGGCTCGCATTATCTCCAATATTCCCCTCGAATGAGGCTATGTGCAAAATTTTAATCAACTTGCGATATCCATGAAAATTTTCTGTGTAC
Source organism: Vibrio alfacsensis (assembly GCF_019670485.1). NCBI lineage: Bacteria > Pseudomonadati > Pseudomonadota > Gammaproteobacteria > Vibrionales > Vibrionaceae > Vibrio > Vibrio alfacsensis. The sequence goes on along the minus strand of NZ_AP024166.1, from coordinate 191,631 downwards.
GTACTTGCCAAGTTTTTTCTTCCTGGATAGCCTTAATAAATAGTTCATTGCTTTTACCATCACCAAACTCTCGTGTTTTTAAAAACAACTTTCGTTCAGACTGTCTAATAGCAGATAAAATTTGTTGGCTATTCTCTTCTACATTTAAAATAGATTCGGCATTAGAACGGTTGTTTTGACGACTACCCAAATTTATAGTTGGCTTACCATAGAAAGGGGCCTCTCTGACTCCTGCACTAGAGTTTCCTATTATAAACTCTGCATTTTTTAGCAATGTTAGAAAATATTCAAACCGAACACTCGGGTATATTTTAAACCTACAATTTCCTTTAAGTCTTTCATATTCATTAATTATAACATCTGAACCATGATCGTTGTTCGGAAAAATTACAACGTAGTTTAACCCGCTATCTATAACTCCAGATACAACTTCACGAATATTTTCTCCAAGTTCATTTAATGCGGTCGTAACTGGGTGATACATTAAAATAGAGTATTTATCAAAATCGATATCATACCTATCTTTAACGTCCACTAAACTTGGCAATTCGTTTGACTTCATTATATCTAAATCAGGTGAACCGATTACAAATATACTTGATTCACACTCACCAAGCTGTATCAGTCGTTTCCTAGCAAAGTCATTCGATACAAAATGAAGATGAGACATCTTTGATACTGAATGACGAATGAGTTCATCAATCGTTCCTGAAACCTCACCACCTTCAATATGAGCGACCAATATATTATTCAAAGATCCTACAATTGCCCCAGCTAAAGCTTCTACGCGGTCACCATGTACCACAATCATATCCGGTTTTAGATCCTGAACATAATCTGAAAGACCTTGAATGGTTTTTGACAATACAATATCCATTGAATCGTGACCATTCTGATTGATGTATTTATAAAGTGATTTGAAACCTGATTTTTCTACTTCATTTGCTGTCATACCATATTTTGCCATCATATGCATGCCAGTTATAAAAATGTGCGCTTCAAATTGCGCATGATATTCAACCTTTTTAATTAAGCTCTTTAATTTACCAAAATCGGCGCGAGTTCCTGTTAAAAATAATATTTTTTTCATGAAACTAAATATGTTCCATCTTCAGTTGAATATCAGCAAGGATATCTTCTTTGGCAACACATCCCAGTAATGATTCATACTTCTCTGCAAGGAAATCACCCGTTCCAGGACGCTTAACCCAAATATTCTCCGTTGTCAGTTTTTCGCCTTTCTTGATCTCAGAAATAGTCACTACACTTGCATACGCAAAATCAATGGTAACTTGCTCTTCTTTTGCTGCTTCTTTTTTGCCACCACGCATCTTTGCCATCCGCTTTGACTGTATAATCAACTCTGCACATTCTTTAGGATCCATAGAGCAGGCGATATCCGGACCAGGTCGACTTTTTCTATCGGTAAAGTGCCGCTCGAGGACTGAGGCTCCAGAGGCAACCGCTCCTAGGCAAGCTAAATTATCAATGCTATGGTCAGAAAGACCAACAACTGCATCAGGAAATGCTGCTTGGAGCGCTTCCATAGCACCGAAGCGAATTAAGTGGTCAGGTGTCGGATATAAGTTAGTCGTATGCAGTAAGCAAAAAGGAGTTTTATGTTTACGGAAAATATTCACTGCTTTCTCAACAGAAGATATATCATTCATGCCTGTGCTAAGAATTATTGGTTTACCAAAACTTGCGATCAGCTCAAGTAAAGGATAATTATTACACTCGCCAGAACCAATTTTATAGGCAGGTACATTCATTCGTTCTAAACGCAAAGTCGCTGCACGAGAGAATGGCGTGCTAATAAAAATTGCGCCTTTAGATTCTACATACTCCTGTAGCTTAATTTCATCCTTTTCTGATAGAGCACAACGCTCCATTATTTGATAAATAGAAACATCTGAATTTCCAGGAACGACACTTTTAGCTTCATGACTCATTTCATCATCGACTACGTGAGTCTGATGCTTGATAACCTCTGCTCCACTTTGAATTGCGGCATCAACCATTTCAAAAGCGACGGTCAAAGATCCCTCGTGGTTAATGCCTATTTCAGCAATGACTAGTGGGTCATAGTCTAATCCAATTTTACGATTACATATTTCAAATACTGGATTTGTCATCTTGGTAATTCCATCATTACTTTTTCCACCGCTAATAAATCATCCAATGTGTCAATATCTAATGAGTCGCACTCTGACATCAAATATGGGTAAACATTACTTTGGGGAAATCGGTTATTTAATTTAAATGCATTTTTTGAAAAGGCATAAATTGCACCATTCGGCTGAAAAGCTCGAGGTAAATCTTGCCTCCTGGTATAGGGAGCATCATCGCTATAAAGACCGGCTATTGAACCATCTTCCCTTTCTATATACGACTTTATTGGGGTATGGGAAGGTTCAAACACACTGATCACAAGATCAGCATTCTTAACTGTATAGAGATGCAATGATTCTTGTAAATGAACTGCGTTACGTAATGGGGAGGTTGGCTGTAACAACACAAGATACTCACTCTGAATATTGTTAAGCTCTAACCAATCAATCGCATGTGAAAGAGCATCAATACTACTAGAAGTGTCTAAAGCTAACTCTGGAGGCCTATCTATAATCTCAGCACCTAAACTGATGCTAGTTGTTGCGATTTCGCTATCATCTGTTGACACAAATACGCGCCCCACTTGAGGGCACTGCAGGGCAGCCTCTATTGTCCAACTGATAACTGGTTTTCCATTAAGAGGGAGAATATTCTTTCTCGGTAAACCTTTTGAACCGCCTCTAGCGAGGATGAGCGCCACAAATTTTTCGGCGTTATTAGCCTTCTGTATGATATTTCTATTTTTCATTCCGGAGCTTCACTAACTTTTGGGATTGATAGATCCCACAAGTACAAATTTCGTCAAAGAGACCTTGCTTCAAGGTATCAATTCAACAGAGCCACCACGGTATGTCGACGAACATTCGCCTGAGCATTTAAGGCTTGAAACGTTGACGTAAATTGAGAAGAACTCTCTATAAAACTGTTTAACTTTGCGTTAACAACACTAACAGAAAGCTGACTAGAGCTGTTATGAACAGATTGTATCTGGACACCCAACTCACTTTGAAAGTCTTTCGCCTGCTCTAGACTCGTTTGAACTTGTCCTAAGTGTTGATTCACTTTCGCAATAGATTGCTTAATGCCGTCACGTGAACCGAGATCAAAACTTAACTCGGCAATACCATCGGGTTCTGCTTTCAAACTGAGCACATTCGGCTGGCCTGCTGGAAATCGATGTCCCTCCCCCGTGACCAGCACTTTTTGTTGCATTTGACGGTAGGCCGTCTCTGATGCTTCAAATAAAATCGCCCCATCTTCACCGAGTGACGCTCGCATTCCTAATCCGATCACACTTCGGTCAAGCATTTTAACGGTGCGCTCACCATCCGCTAAGCCATCAAACTGAATCATCACCGACTGTCCTTGAGGAAAGTCCAAACGAATTTGCTCAGCTCTCTCGCTCAAACGATGAACATTCAAACCCGGAATAGAAAATCGACGTATGTTTGCTTTATCGAGTTTAAGATGCAGTTCATTATCGATGACTTTGTTACCATCAAAACTCGCTTGCTCAACAACTTGCTGAATACCACTCTTCGAGCGTACGAGTGAATCTTGTAAGCCAGGAACGTTTTGCACACCTTGGTGAAGAGCCTGAGACAAGCCGCGCTTTATGAGAGTCAGCTCTTTTCCTATGACTTGCAAGGATTTAGAAGCAATTTGAACTGCCGTTGCTTGCTGCTGCCCATGCATGAGTTGAATGCCAGAAAATGAATAGGCTGATGTCGCTGCATCAGCCAAAACAGTAACCGGACGTGGCGTGATCGCAGCACTTGAATCTGCTGATCGGGTTGGCATGATAGAGGCTTGTTCTTGCCCCCCAAGTCGTATGCTATGGGGTCTAACCTCTACTGCACTCATTACCATGTGGGGTGCTCCTTAAATACGATCAAATAAATTAAGATCGTTGATCTTTACGTAACTCGCTTGGGTGGCTTGTAATGCCGCCATGTAGTCGCTCAAACGTACAGAAGCTTCACCATAATCCAGCGCTGATAGATCGCCTGTCACTTTATCAACAAACAGTTGGTTTTCGCTGTGCGAACTATCCATCAAATCTAGGTTATTGTGGCGTCCACCGATTTCGGTCATCGCCCCTAGCACGTTTGCCATTGTAGCATCGATGGCTTCTAGGCTAGCCCCTACTTCAGCTTGAAAATTTGGACTCGGATTCTCAAATTCGGCAATTAGAGCATCAATTTGATTAAGTACATTATCACCGCCGCCCAGCTCCAAGATATCTTGCGCGGTCATGTTCGCTTCCATCGTCACGCCTTTTGCTACCGTCACCACTCTCTTATCACTGTTACCATCAATGACGTAATTCCCTGTTGAGCTATTAATGGCTGGCGTAGTAGTAAGCGTTCCAGAGAAGATGTAGTGCCCTTCCTGATCTTGCGTATTGAAAGACGACTCAATCGAATCACGGTAACTTTTTAGCTCAGTAATCATCCCTGTACGATCTTCATCAGTTAGGGTCTCATTTGCCCCCCAGAGCACCAAGTCTCGCATGCTTTTTAAACTTTCATTGACCGCATCTAAGTGAACTTCTTGCTGAGATAGTGTGGTTTTTAAATTAGCAATATTGTTTTGGTATTGACCTAACGCACTAGTTTCGCGCTCTAGGTTAAGTAATTTAATTGACGCCATTGGATCGTCAGACAGTTTTGTTAGTCGCTCACCTGTGGACATTTGGTGCATGACTAAACCAAGACCTGCGTTGTTGCTTTGCAGGCTTTGAAGCATCATATGGCTAAATTGGTTATCACTAATACGCATCTGTAGTTCCTATTAGAACAATTGTAAAACGGAGTCAAACAGTTGATTAGCCGTACTAATCACTTTCATATTCGCATTGTGAGCGTTCGCAAACGTCATTAAGTTCGCCGCCTCTTCATCACTATTCACTGAACTCACATTGTCGCGAGCAGCATGAGCTTGGTGGTTCATGGCGGCTTTGGCTTCGTAATCAGAAGCGGCTTGACGAGACTTAACGGCGGCATCACCGACCATGGCGGTAAAGGCATCATTAAGGCTTAAGGAACCATAACCTGTAATGGCAACGGGCTTGTTGCTCAATACGATCAAATCATTAAGTACATCCGCATTGCCCGGTGTACCATCACTTGAGAATGCCAACTCCTCAGCATCGATATCAGTGATAGTGAGGCTAGACGCCGGGTTCGCAGGATCATAACTAAATAGTGGTTTGCCCGGGTTACCATTAAGATCCTTGCCTGTAGATAATACGTCGTTATATTCATCAGCAAGCGCTTTTGCCATGTCATCCAATGCGACTTGGTTTTTCTTCAAAACGTCCGTTTGATAATCGTTAATTGCACCTAATTGACCACCAACAGATTGTTCAACCGCAAATTCTTGGTTGGCAAACTCGACATTCAGTTCTGCCAAGTAAGGGTCATTCATATCTGGAGTGGCCGTCAGCTTTCCGTAATCAGCCCCCATAACCAGTGGTTGACCGGAAGCAAGAGTCACTTGTAGGCTTCCATCTGGCTGGTCTGTGGTTTTAATTTCAACAATTTTTGATAGTTCACCAACCAACGCATCACGTGAGTCCATCAACTGAGCAGGGTTTCCGCCACTGCCTTGCATTTCAACGATCTGCTTGTTCACCTGAGCAATGTTTGCCATCAGACTGTTCGCACTCGCCAACGTCGCGGTGCGCTGGTCACTCATGTCTTTGTGTTGGTTATGTAATGACTCATTCAGCGTGTTGAAGCGACGAGATAATGCTTCAGCTTCTGCGATGATTTGCTGACGAAATGGAACAGAATCTGGTTTAACGGTTGCGTCGTTAAGAGCGGCATGAAACGAATCTAGGCCCGCAGAAATACTAAAGCCATCAGCACCTAGCGTATTTTCTAATTGGCTCATCGCCACGGTATAACTCGACGCATAAGAGGCTGCACTGTTCGTTGACCATGTTTGCTTAACCAAATATTGGTCTGTAACTCGACGTATGCTCGTCACTTCGACACCATTTCCGGCACTTAATGAGTTAGATACACTACCGCCAACCGACGCCATCAGCGCTTGCTGACGACTGTATCCCGGCGTGTTGACGTTTGCCACGTTTTGCGCGGTAACGTTAAGAGCAACACGATTAGCGTTTAAGCCTGATAGGGCGATATTAACAAGATTCATTTACAGCTCCATTTTTCTGTTCAGCGGCTGAGAAAACGCGGTTGTCATACCGGCTTCACCAAGCACCTGTTGCACAGAGGCGACCGCTTGCTGAACAGAATTAATCGTATTGGGATGCGCGATTGCCGCTTCGCTTTCAACTTGTGATATGCGTTCAAAGTCTACGTCATCGTGGTCATTCGCCGACGATACGTTACGAGTAGAATCAAACGCGACTTCTCGCATCGATGGACTCAACTGCTGAACCAACATATCAGCAATACCTGAGTTTTGTTTCTTTGCTAATTCGATTGCGAGTTGCCCATCGTACATATCACGAAACACACCTTGTTGTTGGCTCGAAAATGGACTGTCTTTGTGAGCTAACACATCACTGCTACTGCGCATTTGACGCAGTACCATTTGCAGAAACATGGCTTCAAACTGGCCGGCGACTACTTCGAGCGCTCCCTCTTTATCACGACTCTGCTTGATGCTCGCGAGGGCATTATTGTCATGATAAAGCATGGCGTTGATTGGAGTTTGGTCACCACTATTGTCTAACTTCATCTTTCAATCCTTAAATCACAACCAGTTCAGCGTTTAATGCGCCAGCTTCGTTCAATGCTTGTAGAATGGACATCAAGTCTGTTGGCGTTGCACCTAAACTGTTTACCGCACTGACGATAGTGTTGAGCTCAGTCCCCGGAGGCCAAATCACCATTTGAGCTTGCTCTTCGTTCACATCAATTTTGGATTGATTGACCACTTTGGTTTCACCATCAGAGAATGCATTCGGCTGGCTCACTTGTTCTGATTCGGAAATACGGACTGTCAAATTGCCGTGGCTCACCGCCGCCTCACCAACTTTCACATTTTTCCCAATAACGACGGTACCAGTGCGCGAATTGAAAACAATACGCGCAGGCTTGCGGCCCTCAACCACACTCATTTCTTCTAACATCGACATCATAATCACACGCTGTTGCGTATCCATAGGCGCACGCATGTCCACACGCGCTTTGTTAATCGCGACCGCAACATTTGGTCCAAATGTACTGTTGATTTCTCGTACGATGTTCTTCGCCGTCGTAAAGCTTGGCTTGCGTAAATTCAGGGTAATTTCATCTCGTTCATTAAAATCGGTCTCAATTTCACGTTCGAGGATTGCACCATTAGGGATACGACCCGCGGTTGGTGTGTTTACTTCTACTTTGGAGCCGCTTTTACCCTCTGCTGAAAGGCCACCAACCACAACACTTCCTTGGGCAATGGCATACACTTCACCGTCGATGCCTCGAAGTGGCGTCAGTAGCAACGTACCTCCGCGTAGACTCTTCGCATCACCAATGGATGAGACCACAACATCCAACGCCTGCCCCGGCCCCGCCATTGGGTCCACTGAAGCGGTGACACTCACTGAAGCCACATTGCGCAACTTAGGATTCATACTGTCATCAATCTGCACACCAAATTGGCGCAGCATATTCGTTATAGACTGTGAGGTAAATTTGACTTGGTTTCGGTCACCTTGCCCAGCTAAGCCAACCACTAAACCGTAGCCGACAAGTTGGTTCTCACGAATACCTTGTACATCAACCAAGTCCATAATAGGAATTTCCACTTCGGCGTGAGCGGTCACCGGCAATCCCAACGTGAATGCCAATAAGAAAGAAGAAAGAAAAGCATTTACTGGCTTCATTAGAATGGTATCCATGGGCTATTAAAGAATTGCGTTAACCAACCTGCCGCATTGCTATCTGCCAATGCCCCGCGGCCTGCATAAGTAATTCGAGCGTCTGCGATACGCTGAGAAGAAACTTGGTTACTGCGACTGATGTCATCGACACGAACAATCCCAGTAAGGCGAATGAACTCATCCCCTTGATTCAGACGCAGCCACTTTTCACCGCTGATTCGGAGGACACCATTAGGCAACACTTCATGCACGGTGACCGTTATCGCACCTTGTAACTTATTACCTTGTGAACTGGATGCGCTGCCATCAAAGTTACGGCTTCCATCAAGACTGACGCCAAATTCATTGTAAGTTTTATTACCAATCGTCGGAGCGGCAAAATCGACGGTCGAGTTCTTACCAAATTGAGTGCCTGCTTTCTTACTGGAAGACGTTTCTTCTGAAAGCTGCACCGTAAGCACGTCACCAACGCGATATGCACGGCGGTCTTGGAATAAAGTCATGGTGTATTGGTGACGATAAAGGCTGCCCGATTTCGTATCCGGTAGCGTGTAGTCAAGCACTGGTGGCGCATACTCTTCTGCGTTTGGTTCTGGCGGAATAAATTCCTGACGCCCAGCACAACCTGCCAATAAAATCACAGCAATGACCCAATGCTTCGCTAGCCATTTGTTTGTGTAATCCTTCATCATCACCACTTCTTTATTACATTGATTGCGAGACAAATTTCAGCATGTCATCCGCTGCTGAGACCACTTTGGCATTCATCTCATACGCACGTTGAGTCGTGATCATTTCAACCATCTCTTCAACGACTTGTACGTTCGAACCCTCCAAAGCACCTTGCTTGATACTGCCTGCGCCATCTTCACCAGCGATCAACTCATCCGCAGGGCCGCTTGCTTCCGTCTCGCGGAATAAGTTACCGCCAACGGCTTCTAAGCCCGCAGGGTTGATAAACTTAGCCAACGTGATTTGACCCAGTTGCTGTGGTGTTGGGTCGTCAGCGGAGGTTGTTGTGACCGTGCCATCCACACCAACTGAAAATGAAATCGCGTTATCTGGGATCTGGATTTGTGGCTCCAATGGAAGACCTTGGCTATTCACCATTAAGCCCTCTGAGTTAATGTGGAACTGACCATTACGTGTGTACATGATCTGACCGTCAGAGTTTTCAATTTGGAAGAAACCTTGTCCCATCACGGCTAAATCCAACTCTTGGGTGGTATTTTGAGTGTTGCCTTGAGTAAAGACTTTTTGCGTTCCTACTACACGCACACCAGAACCAAGTTGTACACCACTTGGCAACTCGTTTACTTGGTCAACTTGCGCACCTGGCTGACGCTGAATGCTGTAAAAAAGATCTTCAAAAACAACTCGATCACGCTTAAAGCCAATCGTATTAACGTTTGCAAGGTTATTGGAAATGGCAGTCATCTTCGTGTCCTGCGCTGCCATACCTGTTTTACTTACCCATAATGCTGAATGCATTGCTTATCTCCTTTGGGCGGAAACTCTCTTTAAAAAGAATTACTTCGCCGCCATCAATTTATTGCCAGCTTGAGCCAGTGTTTCTGCGGTTTTCATCATGCGAACTTGCATTTCAAAGTTGCGAGTTAGAGACATCACACTTAACAGTTCATCAATCGCGGACACGTTGCTGCCCTCTAGATGTTCTGGCGAAATTTGTACGGTTTCATCGATTGGAAAAGGCGCGCCATCTGCACTGTGCAACAAGCTGTCGCTCTCTTTCTGTAATTGATCCATTGGCGGCTTAACGAGCTTTAACGTTCCGACTTCCACTTCGGCCCCCCCACCTGGAGGGATGACAGAGACACGCCCACGTTCACTGATTTCGATTTTTTGAAAATCTGGCGCAACAAGAGGGCCATTTTCGCCTAACACAGGAAAACCATTGATCGACATCGCACCGAATGTATCCACTTGGATGTTACCTGCTCGGGTATAAGCCTCCCCACCAGCAGGCGTCTCCACGGCAAAATAACCATCGCCCATGATAGCGACATCAAGTGGACGACCGGTTTTCATAATGTCACCAGAGTCAAAGCGCGTTGCTGCGGAGTTCGTCACGACCATGGTTCGTCCATCAAACCCCGCCCCTTGCAATTCGATACTGCTAACGCGCTCCATATCTGCACGGAAACCTGCAGTATCCGCATTCGACAAGTTGTTCGAACGTACGTGCTGAGCCTTAAGAACACGGCTTGCACCCGACGTAGCTGTAAATAACAAGCTATCCATGCCGAACTCCCATTACACCGCGTTGAACAAAGCTTGGGTCAGCTTATCGCTGGTAGAAATGGTTTTCGCATTTGCTTGGTAATTTCGTTGAGCCGTCATCAATGCAACCAATTCACTCGTCAAGTCAACGTTCGAACCTTCAAGTGCGCCCGGCGTTAGGCTGCCAAGAGTGCCTGAACCCGGAACGCCAAGAATTGGTGCGCCAGAGCTAAAACTTTGTGTCCAAGACGTACCGCCGGCATTTGCAAGCCCTTGCTCGTTAGCAAAATCGGCGATCACTACCTGACCTTGCAATTGAGATTGACCATTGGTGTAGGTCGCATACACCATACCGTTGTCTTCTACGCGGATGCCTGCAAGCTCACCTGATGTGTAGCCATTCGGGTTGTTAGAGCTCACACCAAATGCCGCACCAAATTGCGTACTGCCTGCAAGGCTAATGTCAATGCTCATCGCCTCTGCACCTGCAGCGGGGAATGCAACATTAAACGAGCCAGTTGGTGATGCTAGCGTACCGTCAGGGTTGAAAGTCACTGTCTGCTTAGTCGCCGGAATTGTCGCCGCACCATCTACATTGACATTCACTTCCCACTGGTTATCAGCCGTTTTCGTGAAGTACTGTGTTACCGTGTGTGCGTTGCCCAACGAATCGTGCACTTTCGTGGTGTAAGAAGAACTGAACGAACTTGGATCGTCAGGATCAAATGGCGTGACCGCTGTATCGATCACAGATGCACTCGCATCAAAGTTCGCCACAAAGTCCAATTTATCTGTCGCTTGCGCTTTTAGCGAAGACGTTGAAATCTGAATATCACCGACAGAACCTGTCTGTAGGTTGTTATTGCTATCGACACTGTAACCTTGCAATTTTGCGCCATTGTTCGACGTAACAAAGTTGTTTTTATCTGTACCGAAAACACCCGAACGTGTGTACAGCATTTGACCTGCACTATCACGAGTCACAAAAAATCCAGAACCATTAATTGCCAAATCCATCGAGCGGCCTGTGCCTGTGATAGAGCCGTTCTTATCGAAGTTCTGAGAAATCGATGCCACTTCAACGCCACCTGGTTGCATGCCGTTGTATACCGCAGCAAATTCCGTTCGACCGCCCTTAAAACCGTACGTCGACGCGTTAGCGATGTTATGGCTAATAGTGTTTAGCTCTTGGTTGGTAGCATCAAGGCCACTTAGTGCAATATTAAAACTCATGAAAAACCTCTAATTTTTAGTTCGGTTAGGCACCAAACTGTGAAATTTGATAGAAAGGAATGCTGCCAACACCCTCAACTTTAACCAGCGCGGCACCACCTGAACTTGGAATGCGAACTTGTTCGACCTTGCCAGCTAACAAAATATTCGGGCTAGCTTGCCCTTCTTGAACTTCGACGGATACCGTGTATTTGCCAGGCTTCAAACCAAGCTCTTCTGGGTTAATCGAGAATTCGACGTCACCAGCACTGTGCGCACCGAGTGGCACTTTTGTAGACTGACCAAACTCATCTTTCACCACAAGGGTCACTTGGTTCGAGTTGTGTTCAAGCTCAATCTTGCCGCTTTGAACGCCTTCGCCGAGTTCAAACTCATCAGAAGAAACATAAACCGTTTGTCCAACTAAGCCTGCGGTCGACAGTACTTGCATGTTATCCAGTAGCACCATGCTGTTTTGCATCAAGCCTGACATGTTCTCCATACTTTGTACTTGTGAGAACTGAGCCAATTGGCTGACATATTCCGTACCATCAAGAGGATTTAATGGGTCTTGGTTTTGAATTTGTGCCACCATCAAGGTGATGAATTCATTTTGCAGTGACGAAGCGCTGTTAGAATCTAGAGGGTTTGAAGCCACACTTGCCGTGTCTTTCGCCGCAGCTGATACAGGAGTATCAGCCGATAGAGCGGTGTATTGTGCCAAGCTCATTAGCTACCCTGCCCTAAACGCAGTAGACCTTGTTGCATGCTTTTCACATTAGCTAACACTTCCACATTAGTCTCAAAACTTCGCGTTGCCGACATCATATCGGCCATTTCAGACACCACATCAATGTCTGGGTAGTAAACATAGCCATCATCGTTCGCCAACGGGTTATTTGGCTCAAAGCGCTTCTCTGCTTGACCTGCATTTTGTACGACATCCACAATGCGTACTTCTGCGTTTGGATAAACGCCATTTTCCGTCGACATTTGGCTCTTTTGATAAACCGTTGCAAATACGGGTTTTAATGCTTGATAGGCATCTTCTGGATTAGCCGAAACCGCATCCGCATTCGCAAGGTTACTGGCTACCGTGTTTAAACGTACAGTTTGTGCCGTCATCGCCGAGCCAGTAATTGAATAAATATCAGTAAAAGACATGATTACCGTCCCTCTATTACTTTTGCCAATCCACTGAATTTCATGTTGAGAAATGTCAGACTGGTCTGAAAGTCCATGTTGTTCTGTGTGAATTTGGCTTGTTCAACACCAAGCTCAACCGTATTGCCATCTTTGCTATTTTGATAAGGAACCGAATACAGTGTTTCAATTTGAAACTTAGGTACCGATTTACTTACGCCAGTGGATGACATCTGACTCATCACAGTGCTAAAGCTAAGGTCTTTTGCTAGGTACCCCGGCGTGTCAACATTTGCTAGGTTACTCGCTAAGACTTTGGTACGCTGAACGCGAAAATTAAGGGCCTCAGGATGTACTCCTAACGCATTTTCAAATGAGATCGCCATGTATCTTCCTTACAGTCGGCTCGAATACGCCAAGATCAAACAAGATGCATGCCATAAAAAATAGCAATATAAATCAATGAATTACTATCAAGCAGGGAAAGCTCACTTCCGCTCTCCGGAAAGAAAAGAAAATAAGAGGAAACGTCGATATTCCTCGATAAAAGCCTTGGTTGGCATCGCATGCCTTGTGATAAGCCACTCTGCAAACGCGAGTAACAGCACACTAACTGTCGATGAATTGAAAATGTTTGTCGCTCAAATTTTTGAACAGGAAGTCGCTAAAACGGCGCAAGCAAGAGGATGGGAGAATCACCATCTTGAATATGATATCTGGGCTCCAAGTGCCGCCAATTATCTGCCGACATGTCACATACCTTTAGTGGTAAGCAGTCGAGACAATAGACTGATTCCTGTCGGGAACCTAAAACGGGCAGTGAGTTGCGAAAGTCTCGACTCACCTTGGCGAATTAATGTCACGATAAGAGCAACGCTCACCTTACCCGTGCTCGTCGCAACCACGACACTTGATCGCAATGAGACGATTTCAGCTTCACATATCAAGCTGGAAACCCGCACTATCACTCGACAAGACGATTTTTATACACGAGCGCATCAAGCGATTGGCTTAGAAACATCACGTCGGCTAAAGGCCGGTCAAATCGTAGATCCTAGTATTCTTAATGCTCGCCCAATGATAGTGAAAGGTAACGAAGTTATTATTATCGCGAGCAAAAACGGGTTTCATGCAAGCACCAAAGGCATCGCATTAGAAGATGGGAAAAAAGGAGATCAAATTGAAATCGAAAATCAAAGCTCTGGAAAAATAGTTCGCGCTGTCGTTACGGGGGTAAACCAAGTTCACACTCAGTTCTAATTTTGGACTCAGCGTATCACTTTTTGACTATTCTTCTCGTCAAACAGAACCAAAATCGACTAAAAATAAAAATTTAATGTTCATCACAACCTAGTCGCCTATTCGATTTAGAACATGATGATTGAGGAACACAGCATGAAAATCGATAAAGTGACGAGCGGCCATGTCTCACACACAACGTTGCAGCAATCTAGCAGCAAACCTGCAGAGACAGCGCCACAAAGCCAAATCCGTGAACCTGCACTGCAAGCAAACACCGCAGCCGTGGAGCGTGCTCAAGCCGAAATGCAATCTCTGCCTGATGTGGACATGGCGAAAGTTGAACAGATCCGAAATGCACTCGCTCGTGGTGAATTAAACCTAGATACGAAAGCACTGTCTAAAGCTCTCATGCAATTCCATACTGGACATGAGTAACAACGCAATTTAGGACGCAGCATGACATCAGCAGCATCTCAGCACATTCAACACTTTGTTCGCTTAATTGCAGCAGATATAAAGCGATACCAACAATTGTTGATTCTAGTACAGCGACAAAAAGCACTCTATCTGACCTTTGATGGTTCAGAACTGAGTAATAATATTAAGCAACAAGCGCCAATACTCGATCAACTCAATCGCTCTGCGAGTGAAAGAACCCAATCCATGCGAGCTCTGGGTTTGCCTTGCAATAGCGCAGGTGCTGAGAAAATTATAAATGCTTTACCACGTCACATTCGTACTCAGGTAAAAGTGCAATGGACGCAGTTAGAATCGTTAGTTAAGCAATGCCACCAATACAATCAAAGTAATGGTCAAAGCTCCGCGGCGTTCCATGAGCTAATAAGTCACATTAAACAACCTGTTCAGCACACCTATGAAGAGAGAACACTCTAAACATCATCAGCACCGCCACCAGCATCAGTGCCACCTACAGCACCTGAACCATCCGAAAATTGCAACACCACTGAAAAGTGGTACGGTAAATTGGCTTTTGCTTTTCTGCCTGATATTCCCATCTTTTCTCTATGCTGCGCCTTATTCCAAAGATATTCAGAGGGAGTATCAAGTACTCGCTCCTTACTCCGAACAAATTACCAAGCGTATCGAATCATCCCAACAGGTTGTGAACTATATTCTGAAGAATCTCAAGCAGCGAGCACTACCAGAACAGTTTGTGTTAGTGCCTATGCTAGAGTCCTCTTACGACTCTCAAGCCGTATCTCATGCAAATGCAGCTGGGCTTTGGCAGCTCATTCCTGCAACAGCGACTCGCTTCGGCTTAAAAGTCACTTCCGAATATGATGAACGTTTTGATGAAAGAGCCAGTACGTTGGCAGCCATCGATTACCTGGCATTCCTTTATAATAAATTCGATCAGGATATGGCATTAACTCTGGCAGCCTACAACGCAGGTGAAGGACGTGTGATGAAAGCGATAAACAAGGCAGATAGTTCACAGTTTGCTCTGTTGGGATTACCTAAAGAGACACGTCAGTACGTTAGCCGCTTCTACGCGTTACAACAACTGATAGACATTAAACAAATCGAGCCGGCCTCCTTTCAACCAATATTGCTATTTTCATCAAGTTCAAACTTCAATGTGCAGCCACTGATCGCACAGGATCGATTACCACCACTTATTGAACTATAAACAGTTCAATTAAAATTCACACAAATTGGCCTCAAAATTACACACACCGTGATATCGCTCGAAACATGTGCATTTAGTTTACTTTAGCCTTTCTCAAAGATAAGAAACTCAGTACCATTTGAACGTTATTTGATCGCCATTACTTGCAAATAGCTTAGAGATGGGTCGCGTAGTTGATGGGTTTAGCATGAAATGCTCATTGAAACGCTATTAAGCATTTACACAGCAAATATAAAACAGCTATTGTATTTACATATTGATACAAATACCAAATGATAAAAATGACGCTTCGCTTGCGCGTCTGGAATAAGTCCGGGTTCCGGGGGGGAGCTCGGACTTTTTTAATGGTAAAAATTCGCGAACTAAAACTACAGCAACTCTTTCACAATAAGTTGCAGCAAAAACGTTTCTCGCTCGATGCTCATGCCTTTTTTAGGACTTTCCGCCATCGTTTTTTCATTATGAGCAATCGCCTCGTGTACATTCATCCAAACTGGGCGCATGCCATTTTTTATTTCATAATCTTCATAAGACGTCTCGCCTAATTCACGAGCAATTTTACAGGTGTAGCAATATGAGGTCATGTGCATCACATCCGCATCGTCTTTGTACCACGGTCTAAATTCTTCAAAAATACCAAATGGTTTAATGTTGTGAATATTCTGCGCACCCGTTTCTTCTTCTAGTTCACGAACCAAACCCGCAATAACATCTTCCCCCTCATCAATACCGCCTCCAGGAAGCGTGTAATCGTGATAACGCTCAGTATAAAGAAGCAGTACATCTTCACCATCTAATACGATGGCGCGCGCTGCATTCCGCTTTGCGATAATTTTGTCATCCAAATGTTCGATGTCTGGGTGCGTCGTGGTTTTTAAATGTCTCATCACAGATTCCGCCGTAATTATTTTGTCCGCATACTACCGAAATTTATGA
The DNA here is from genome assembly GCF_019670485.1 of Vibrio alfacsensis. Lineage (NCBI taxonomy): Bacteria > Pseudomonadati > Pseudomonadota > Gammaproteobacteria > Vibrionales > Vibrionaceae > Vibrio > Vibrio alfacsensis. The sequence goes on along the minus strand of NZ_AP024166.1, from coordinate 175,249 downwards.
GTATACCCAAGTGACTTCAAGGTGCGGAATTCAGAGCTTTGTTACTGATTCAGGCCCAATGAAACATAAACACATGAATAGTGAGCAGATTCTAAATTTGGTAACAAATTCATCGTCGGGTCGAGCTTTTAACAAACATAGGACATTATTTTGCTGAAAGTCTCCTATAATCAACACACTACTCGTCAATCCCATGTGGAGATTAAGAATGAATAAGACAGCGTTAGGAACAGCAATGGCAGCGGCGATCATACTGGCAGGTTGTTCTACTTATGAGGGGGCGACTCGCTCTAATGAATACACATCAGCCGCCAACCCAGCCGCCGTTTACTGTGTTCAACAGGGTGGAGAGTTAGAAACGGTCACTGAAAATGGTGAACGCGTAACATACTGTCTGCTATCTGAGAACGAACGTGTAGAACAATGGGAATACTACCGTAGAAATCACAAGCAAGATGACAACTCGTAACAAACGCGCAATCTTAGATTTCACAATTCCAAAAAAAGGAGCGCTATGCTCCTTTTTATTTCTCAATTAACCAATAACTTTCTTGTACTTAGCCCCTCTTTCTTTTCATTTACCGTACTCAAATACGATATTGAACGGCGTTTTATTCCTGACATTCCCCTGACATTACTTTCCAAGTGGTTAATAAAATTCTTTGCACATCACGAATTTTCACTTTTTTTCCACATTTTTACTGCAGCGGGTGGTCAGGATGAAAACAGACACGGTCCAACAAACCGATTCGGTACAATCAAATGTCATCACCGAAGAGACAAAGCGCACAATTTACAAATCAATGTTAAGTGCTCTGACGATTGTAGCTATTAGCATATTAGTCAATCTAAGTATTCGAGTTGATTATGTCTTGTTAGGGTCGAGCCTTGGCGAAACATCCGTTACTGAGACTCTACAACTGATTATGCTAGCCGTTGCTTCTTGGTCATTCTATCGTATATCAAAACAAGAGCCTCAAGTCTCTCATGCGGCAATCCTAATCTCTGGTTTCTTCGCCGTATTGATGATCCGTGAAATGGACTACTGGATGGATATGATTCATCACGGTTCTTGGGTATTCCCAGCCTTAGCGGTTACCGCTCTAGCTTGTGCAAAAGCGTACCAAGGTGGTAAAGCAACCGTAAATGAAATGGCAACGATTCTTCAATCACCATACATGAAACTGCTTATTGGTTCGGTAGTCTTGTTATTGGTGTTTTCACGCCTATACGGCATGGGTAGCTTCTGGCAACATGTCATGAACGAGCATTATGTACGTGATGTTAAAAACATCTCCGAAGAGGGCATGGAGCTTCTTTGTTACAGCCTAATTGCATTGAGTGCGGTTCGTACTCACCGTGAACTTACCGGTAAGTGATCTGATATCACGTTAGACAATTAGACAATTAGACAAGCGCTAAAATAAACCCGTATTTACTTCGATTAACATTCGGTGGCGGCCTCTGGATCAAGTTGTTGATTTAATGCGGTCAATATCGGATGAAAGACGGATAGCGCTTCTTCCGCGAGTAACACTGAATCATCAAAGGCCGTAACTTCAACGGCCTTTTTCATTTCTGAAATTTGTCTTTGAATACCGTCATCTAACTTTAAGGTTTCGAGCCTTTCTATGGCGCTAAGAGCAATAGCAAGTGGTTTGGACTTTACTTTTGAAAGCTCACGCTTAAAAACGCCGCGCCTTACACCCTCTAAGTACACCCGATAAGTCGTGAGTTCATCACACAGCAAGAAAGCCTCCGCCAATTTCCCGGAATGGGGATATGGCACACTGATATGCTCATGCATCACTAAAGGTATATCCAATTCAATATTCTTCTGTGCACAGTGCATTTTGAGCACACGTAATAGCCCTTGCTCATCCATCAACGTTTGAATTTCGATGATCCGTTCTAAATGATATTGGCTAGAAAGAAGAAGCACTTTGATTGATTGTCCCATTTTACACAAACCACTTTTGTGTAACTCGAAAGCAGCATTCTGCATATTTTCAACCGTATTCAACGAACGGTTTTCAACGATGATTTGCTGCGGGGGAAAGACCACACCTCTCGCCGAACTAAGCTGTAAAAAATAGGCGTGCATCGCATCAGCTTCAGAAAGTACGTTTCCTTGTGTCACGCCACCACAAAATACGATCGCAGTAGAAGAAAAACACAAGCGGCCTAAAGCATCGACCAACGCCTCGACTCTTGTTCGCCCTTCTGCCGTCAGTTGATTTCCCACCAACCTTTTACCAAGAACAATAACGACCTTGTTTAACTTCATTATCTAGCTCTCAATTACTCATACTTTACCGAACATTTTGTATACAAACATCGGCTTTACCCATACCATTTAATGATTAACAATAAATTAACAACGTCATTTTAAACATTTGCCGCATACCCGTAACCTCAAACGCCAGATTTGGCGAGAGACTTGGGCATTTCAGTCTACAGATACAGGAAGTCAATCATGCTGTCGATTTTCGATATTTTTAAAGTTGGAGTGGGTCCATCCAGTTCCCACACAAACGGTCCCATGCTTGCTGGTTATCACTTTACTCAATTATTGAACGACTCTATGGCGAAAGTCCACAAGGTTCAAGTTGACCTGTATGGTTCTTTGTCATTGACAGGAAAAGGTCACCACACCAACCGTGCCGTTGTTCTCGGACTAATGGGAAACAAGCCAGACACCATCAAAATGACGAGCGCAAAACACGCCCTTCAACACACCATGGAGCATGGCACATTATCCGTCGCGGGTGTCCATGAAATCGAGTTCAGCTATGATCACGATATTGTGTTCCACAGTGACAATCTACCTCTGCATGAAAACGGCATGATGATTACGGCTTTCGATGCGGCAGGAGGACAAGTCGAGTTTGAAACTTACTATTCGATTGGCGGCGGCTTTATTGCGACCGCCGCAGAGCTAGAAAATGGCAGCAGCCAAACTGAAGTCTCAGTGCCTTTCCCTTTCTCTTCCGCTGATGAGATGTTGGAAAAAGCGGAGCGATATGGATTAAGCATCGGCGGCATGATCTTACAAAATGAATGCGCCTTTCGTAAGCCAGATGAGATCGTCAATAAAGCCGACCAAATCTGGAAAGTCATGTCACTTTGTATGCAACGAGGGTTCGATACGGAGGGCATTCTTGAAGGTGGATTGAATGTCACTCGCAGAGCCCCTAACCTACTAAAAAAATTGGAAGCAAACGCAGCCATTGAAAACGATCCGATGGAAATCATGGATTGGATTAACTTATTCGCCTTTGCCGTTAGTGAAGAGAACGCCGCCGGAGGACAAGTGGTTACCTCTCCAACCAACGGTGCAGCTGGCGTTATCCCAGCGGTTCTAATGTACTACCACCGTTTTATTAAAGAGCTCGATAATAAACAGTTGCAAGATTTCCTCGCCGTTGCCGGTGCGATTGGCATATTGTACAAAACCAATGCTTCCATCTCAGGAGCGGAAGTCGGTTGCCAAGGAGAAGTTGGCGTATCTTCTTCCATGGCGGCGGCTGGCTTAACCGCACTCCGAGGGGGCAGCAACGAACAAATCTGTATTGCCGCTGAAATTGCTATGGAACACTCATTAGGCATGACATGCGACCCAATTGGTGGGCTTGTGCAAGTACCGTGCATTGAGCGCAATGCGATGGGCGCAATGAAAGCCATCAACGCCTCTCGCATGGCGCTAAAACGTACAAGTAAATGTTTAATTTCATTAGATAAAGTTATCGAAACCATGTATCAAACAGGAAAAGACATGAACAAAAAGTATCGTGAAACTTCGCTTGGTGGGTTAGCGATCATTCATATGGCCCCTCCTTGCGAATAGCGTACGCTTTCCATTCTCTGCTTATTAATATTTTTCATTGTTGGCGGAAGATATTTCGCCAACAATCCTGATTTGGCCAACGCTAAGATTTACGGCAATACTACGAATTATGGCAATACACAGAACTGTGAGCATGATCTCGATGCTATTTCTCGCTTGATATTGTTTTATCGACGCCTCAAAAACTTAGATTCCAGATTAGTATAATTTGCTAATAATTTTAGATTTTAAAGTTATTTAGCCTCATTTGACCCACTTGATCCAGCTCAATGCATTATCCAAGCAAACGTTTTGCATTGGAAAATATAGTGCATTCTCTCCCGTTTATGCGACAATTGTTTCAATCTGTAACATCGCGTTTAAGTAACCTTTAACAGCAATAATGACGACAGATATCCAAATCACTCCAAAAGGAGCTATTCTGCTGGGCGTGATTTAGGTATTTGAATATCCCCACCTCGCAATAGTGAGCATGAGAATATGTGGAACAAACTAAATAAATCTATGATGTTCTGCCAAATGATGTTTGGCTTATCATTTTATGGCGTGTTAGTGAGCCTAACGCGTTTCTTTTTAGAAGATCTAAATTACAACGAAGCCGATACCATGATGATCGTGGGTGCCTTTTCTGCTATCGGTCCTTTGTTTGCGATTGCTGGTGGCTTCATTGCCGACAAATTTTTAGGTGCTTACCGTTCTTTGACGATCAGCTTCGTAGCATTCGCATCAGGTTATGTATTGCTCGTTTTGGGAGCCTCCGCAACCAACGTCCCTCTATCTATGTGTGGTATTGCCCTTGCTAGTTACGGTCGTGGTTTGATGTCGCCATCTTACCCTAGCCTATATAAGCGCACGTTCCGTTCTCAAGAAGACTTTGAGAAAGGCTACCCAATCAACTATTCCGTCAACAACGTAGGGGCTTTTCTAGGTCAGTACTTGTTCCCAATGCTTGTGCTTGTTATCGGCTTTAATGGTGGCTTTGTCATTTCAACCGTCATGGCAACTGCCGCTTTGGTTATGCTCATTGCATTCCGTAAAGGACTGGTCGGGGTCGCTTCTGAGCTTGACAAAAAATCCGTTAGTCTCCAAAACTGGATTTTCTTTGCATTAATCTCTGTAGCAATGATTGCCCTAGTGTTCTTCATGTTCTCCAACATGGATATTGGCCAAAACATTGTTTACGCGATTGGTGGTGCAGCGATTCTTTACTTTGTCTCTCTCATGCTAAAAGCAAGCAAAGCTGAATCACTAAAGATGGGGACGATCTTAATCGTGACATTCCTGACCACATGTTTCTTCGTTTACTATGGCCAGATGATGACTTCAATGAACATGGTAGCAATCAATACATTAAAAGGATCGCTATTCGGTTTCATTCCGCTCGAGCCAGAAGCAGCAATGGCAATGAATCCTCTATGGTGTATGGTTGGTGGCCCTATTGTGGCTGGTCTCTTTGGCATGCTGGAGAAACGTGATATTCACCTGTCGACTGCCACTAAGATTGCTTTGGCGTTCGTACTAACCGCTATTGCGTTTGGCATCCTGACCTTTGCAGTGACTACCGTTGGTGACGACATTGTGATCATGCCAGAAGTCTTCTTAGTGATTCATTTCTTCCAAGCTATTGCAGAAGTAATTGTTGGATCAATGGTTGTCGCATTCATCTTATCCGTTGCGCCGAAGCACATTGAGAACTTCTCTGTGAGCTTATTCTCTGTCGCTATTGCTTTAAGTGGTATTGTTGGTGCTGCATTCTCGACCACCATCGCGCTAGAAAAAGGCCAAGAAATCACACAAGAAATCGTTCAGCACGTCTATGGTGATTACTTCCAACTACTTACTATTCTTGCGGTTGTGATGGTTGGTATTGCACTAGCAGCCTCTTTCATCATCCGTAAAATGCTTGAAGCAGCAAAACGTAGCGAAGCAGAAATGGAATTGGTTGAAGCAAACGCAGAAAGTTAATGTCTCTATTTCCTCTCTTATTCTGAGACAAAAGCGGAAGCCAATTGGCTTCCGCTTTTTTATCGACAAGAGGACTCATTCTCCTCAACTCGGAATACCTCAGGCCATCAAGGTCACCATTAAATATGCATTTAGCGCTAGCACCAACGTAACGATAACCATACCAGAGTAAGAAACCCACTTGCTGTTTTTGAACTCCCCCATCAAGCGCTCACTATTTGTAAAGATAAGCAATGGAATAATCGCAAGCGCAATACCAAAACTCAGTACTACTTGGCTCATCACCAAAATATCGGTGGTATTCATACCAAGGCCAATCACAACGAATGACGGTGCCATGGTAATCAATCGGCGAACCCACATTGGGATAGAAAAGCGCACAAAACCTTGCATCACCACCTGCCCCGCCATCGTACCCACCACAGTAGAAGATAAGCCAGAAGCTATCAATGACACACCAAACAATATCGAAGCGGCTTTGCCAACAAGCGGAGTGAGCGTCATATAGGCTGTTTCTATCTCAGCCACATGTTGATTGCCTGAATAGTGGAACACTGCCGCGGCCATTGCCACAATCGCGATATTCACAAAGCCTGCAATCACCATCGCAATCAACACATCGAAGCGAGTGGTTCTAAGCCATGTTCTAGTGCTTTCGCCATAACTATTTTTAAACAATGCAGAATGAAGATAAATCACATGAGGCATCACGGTTGCCCCCAAAATCCCTGCGGCAAGGTAAATTTGGTGTGAATCAGTAAAGGTTGGGGTTAGCAAACCTTTTACCATTTCTGTTCCTGCTGGATGCGCAAAGAACAACTCAGCAATGTAAATTACAGCGACAAGCATCAACAAAGAGCCAATCACGACTTCTAATGGTTTCTGCCCTTTCTGATTAAGCATTAGGATCATCACGGTCACCACCGCCGTAATCATCGCACCTTCCATTAAGCTGATGCCAAATACCAGCTGAAAGCCTACCGCAGCACCAATGAACTCCGCTAAATCAGTAGCGATGGCAATCACTTCTGCTTGAATCCAATAAAAGCCAACTGCCCACTTATTGGGCAAATGGTCTCGCAAATGTTCAGCAAGATTTTTACCCGTTACGATCCCCAGTTTCGCTGATAAATACTGAATCAACATCGCCATTAAGTTCGCCCAAAGTACTACCCAAAGTAGTTGGTAACCAAATGAAGATCCCGATTCAATATTCGTCGCAAAGTTGCCTGGATCGATGTAACCAATAGCAGCAATAAACGCCGGGCCAAGCATCAATAATTTGCGCTTTATTTTGTTGAATGCCGAAGCTTTTTGCGTGGCAGTCGTATCTAAATGCATGGACGCACTATTTATAGAGACATTACTCATCGCGTTTTCCTCTCAAGTCGATGAGAAGAATCATACGCCCACACAAATGAGAATCAATATCATCTAAATAACTAAAAATGAAACGTTAGATTTCGACAATTAATTTTAAATTATCGATAAACAAAAGCTATCAAAAGTTCTTCAAAGAGATACTTTGTATGCCTAATCTAACTTCGATTCGGGATAAGAAAGTCTACATTGCTGAATGGCTTAGGTTATCCCGATATGAAGTTAATCTAATAAACCTTGCGTTATGACCCGTCGATGTTTACGCAGATACTCAATATCCTGTAAATAAGCATCGTGGTGGCAGTCTTGCATATTTGCATGGAAACTCGCATCACCTTTTGTCGCCATAGTTCGCATATAATCAACCAGCGCGGTCAGTCGAAGTGTCATGACTTCAACCAACTCTTCTCGATCTAAGCGAGAACAGCCATAACTGTCGCAGAATAGTTTTGCGCGGCGTATTTGCTCTTCTAGCGTCCCCAATTTGTCATATTCGTTGGTTTTAAACGGTGCCCAACCATAAACTGACATGGCAATATCCCAGACTCTTGGGGCTGGATGAATGGTATCAAAATCAAACACGCCAACAACACACTCCCCATCCAAGGCTACGTTGTATGGCATAAAATCACCATGGCAAATTACTTCTTTCGGAAGCCGTTCGGGCAGCATCCAGTGAAGCACGGTATCTTGATGGTTGTTCAGAAAGTTGGCAGATGCATCGTGCAAATTTCTGAGCATTTTCGCGGCAGATTTTAACGCCGTAATTGAACCGACAGAGCCACATAGAGGATAGTTATAGGATTGCCCCTCCACATACGTCAGTATTTCTTTACCTTTTTCTATAGAAATCGGTCTTGGGCAAGCGTGAAAGCCATTTGAATGCAAATGCTCAAGAAACAGATGTACCGTCATCGTCCAATGGTTTGCCGGACGAAGTACAACATCATCTTTGCGATAGATCGCCCGTTCTCGGCCACCTTGCAACGTTTCCATACGACTCCTTAAGCATCGTGCTCAGTGGTTAGAGCAGGCAATAAGCATGAAAAACTCAACAAGGCGTCAGTTTATCACTGAGTTTACAAACAAGATTTAAAGGAAGAGCGAGACTGTTAGCTAAATCGCATTCTCATATTTTTAAAAACAAGAATATAGAGGATCAAAAAAGCCAGCACAAAAGTACTGGCTTCTTAACGTTACGGTTTCAACAATAGATTATTGAGCTTGTACCGTTTCTTTGTATTGGAATGCAGGAACAACCACTTCTACACGACGGTTCTCTTCACGACCTTCACGAGTTTCGTTACTTGCTACTGGGTTAGCTTCACCCATACCTTTTACAGTCATACGCTCTGCTGCAATACCTTCCGCTTTGAACTGTTCAGCAACGGCTTCTGCACGCTTCTCAGTTAGCGCTTGGTTGTACGCTTCAGAACCTGTTGTATCGCTGTAACCAGTGATTTCAACTTGAGCTTGTGGGTAAGTGTTCATTAGTTCGATAGTTGTAGATAGACGAGATGCATCTTGAACTTCTGCGCTTTCTAGACCAAATTGAACCGTTTCCACTTGAGCTGGGTACACGTGCTCAACGATACGTGCCGCAGGACGAGCTTCTACCACTTCTTCTACGACTTCTTCAACAACAACTGGCTCTGAACCGAACTTGTAGTTGAAACCAAGACCAAAGTAGTTTGCATCCATGTCAGAAATTACGTTATCAGACATGTTTTCGAAACGTTGGTATTCAGCACGTAGGCTTAGGTTGTAGTTTACTTTGTACTCTGCACCTAGAGAGCCAGTTGGTACGATGTCTTTCTCATCACCAGCCATCATGTATGCCGCACCCGCTTTAGCGAATAGGTTGAATGAATCAGTAACTGGTAGGTTGAACTTAGGCGCAAGAGTGATTGCCCATAGGTCACCGTCTACTGTGTTTTTACCCGCTTTATCAAAGTTAGCTTTGAATGAGCCTAGGTAATCAACGCCGTACTCAGCTGCAACGTATTCGTTGAAGTTGTAACCTAGGTGCATAGATGCTGCAAAGCTATCATCATCACAAGGTGCATTTAGGTGACAAGCATCATTTAGAGCGTTGTAACCTAGTTTGCCACCCATGTAAGTGTCTGCAACTGCTGCATTTGATAGGCCAGTTACTACTGCTGCCACTGCTAGAGCGATTTTTTTCATTATTTTATTTCCTTTTTCGCGAAGGTGACCCAATCTAGTCAGCACCAGCTAGAATGCAGATGTTTCAAGTTAGAACCTTGCTTTATTATGATTTTAAAACCGTGTCTGTTAATCCAAATATATCCATCCTAAAAGAACTCAAATACCCTCTATAAACCTCGATATCTTTCATCACCAATATTGGGCATATTGATTAACAATTTTTGTGTAATCGTTGCTTACTGGAATATCGAGTCAGATGGTAATAAAGCGACGTAAGCCGCAATAACGCTCGCACACAAGAAGACCCTCTATACGTAACGTTTTGGTTCTAGGAAAGTTTTGTGACACAAATCTCAAAAGCACTCTAACAGAATGTTTACCTTTATATCAATTAAAATGCCTTTTATTACGATAAAAATATTTTATCGACAACCAAATAAGCAGCTGATTTTGCGCAATTAACACGTTAAGTGATGACAAAGAGAGCACTATAGGATTCTAAGATAGGAAAGTTCTGACAACGCCACAGTCACAAGCAGACAAACTGTGGCGCTACTTAACTATATTTTGTGTGATACTGCCAAAGTTGCTGCCAACACATCTTGACCAAATAATACACTACGCTCCGGAGACCAACCATACAACGGATCTGGATGGTTGTTGTTGTCCTTAAACGGCATTTCTATTGTATATGACAAACACTTAAATTGTTCTGCTACCCAGTTTGAACCGACGGTCAGATTTGCCTTACCCGGCTCATCTTTGTCGTAACCTACGTCATCTTGAAATTCTGGCGTGATCGTTAATAACGCGCTTTTAAACATCTTTTCAAGTTCTGCCAGACTCTCATCGTAGGATGGAATACCCTCTGAACCAGCAACAAAGTTATAAGGGATCGCCTCATCACCATGAACGTCTAAAAACATATCAACACCCGTTTCTAGCATACGCTCACGAACGAGGAAGACTTCTGGACTCTTCTCCATTGATGGCGTCTGCCATTCACGGTTTAAATTTACACCTACTGCGTTTGTACGCAAATGACCACGAATGCCACCATCTGGGTTCATGTTTGGTACGACATAAAGTACCGCTTTTTCTAATAATGCGCGCGCTACTGTATCGTTTTCATCTAATAGACGCTGAATCATGCCCTCCATGAACCATTCAGCCATTGTCTCACCAGGGTGTTGACGGGCAATCATCCAGATTTTCTTTCTGCTTTCTTCAGGCTCACCAAAAGTCAATAAACTCATGTCATTGCCATCAAGCGTATGACCCAATGTTTCAAGTTGGCAATGATGAGCGCTTTGTGCCATGTGTAACAAGTCTAGATGGCGATCGTATGTATAAGGTGCAAAATACGCAAAGTAAACTGAGCTGCGCTCAGGAATCACCGTGAAAGTCAGGGTGTCACCATCAAATTCTGTTGGGATTCGAAACCATTCTTCACGGTCATACGATGCGACAACATCGTACCCTTGCCATCCCTCTGGATATGCAGACTTCGCCAAATCCAATAACTTAATCGTATGGGACTGCTCCGTTTCGGTTTCTAAACGGAAGTGGAACCACTGGTAGAATTCCGACATGTTGTCTTTTGGGATTTTAAGCTGAATATCATTTTTATCCTCGGCTTTCACTACGTGAATACTGCCGCTGTCAAAATTGCTGAATACTTTCATTGTATGACTCACCTTTTGCATCTGAGTTTAAGAGAAAGAGGCTAACACAAAGGCGGTTCTGCCCCCTACGAGTTTGTGGTCGTCATTTCATCTAAACCTAAACCTAAACCACGTAGAGTGTAGATAAAACTTAAGCCTCTCTTCCAATCTTAAGAGTCAACGGGGATATATACGCCTCTCTAGTCACACTTTTCATCCAAATTAAGAAAAAAAGCACCCTTTCAATCTAACGTATACACTTAATTTTATTGAATAAGCATGATTTGGAGACCGATGTGAGCAAGCTTGTGAATGGTAGTTTTTGCAAAATCAGTTTTAGCAAGATAGTAAGTTATTTAATCACCTTTTCCTGCTTAATACTCGCAGAAAAAACCCTTGCACAAGAATTGCCCAACGCTCAGTTTATCCAAAATGAAATAACCCGCCTCAATAGCGAGGAGCCCAAAAATGAGCTTCTCCTGACTCAGTATCAAACGCTGCTCAACCAAATCGATGGTTTTGATGCACAACGATCCTTAATCAAAGATTATCGCTCTATCGTTAGCCAATATCCTTTACAGAAAGAACGCTTGCTAAAGCAAATTGAACAAGCTGAGCAATTGGATTTATTACAAACCAAACAACTCGACAGCTATAGCGACTTATCTCAATCTATCGCGTCCCTGCAAGCGGCCATAAACGAATGGAGCAACACCTCAAAAGCAAATGCAGAGATAAGCATTCAACTCACGACTGATCGTAAAACCTTACCCGTTTCTTTAGCGCAACTCAGCCAACAGTTGGAACAAGCATCGATCATCAAAAACGACAACGGCTCCGACATTGAACAATGGCTGCAGTTATCCAATTTAACCTATCTAAAACTACAGCAAGAAGCCACAGCTGCCGAACTTCAAAGTCTCGATGAACGAACCGAACTATTAAGACTTGAGCAAAAGCTGCTCGACAGAAAAATCCAACTCGCTTCCCCTTTGCTGATTACACTTCAAGATAAGTTGACTCGCGTCGAACAAGCATCAGTCAAAAACCTTATCGCTGACGTTCGCTCATTAGAAACTGACATCGAACCATCAGATCTTATAGCGGTACAGAGCTTTGCTACCGTCACTCAATATGCAGACGAGTTAGAGCAAATATTGGCAACCATTGAACAATCACGTATTGAAAAGCAGCAATTGGAAGTAGAAAGAAGAAGCCTTGCCGAAGAACAACGCCTCATTAAAGACAATCTCTCTTGGTTAAAAAACAGTACTGCTTTTGGTGCGTCAATTCGTGCACAGCTGCAACGACTTCCTAATCAAGTTGGAGACAAATCAATCCCAGATGAAATTGCCGCCGCACACATTCGCAAATACGAAATAAGTCAAACGTTAGCGGATCATGCCTTAAATAGTGCCGTTCAATCGACACACAATAAAGGTCAATTGGTGGCGTCAACTCAAACTCAAACTCAAACTCAAACCAGAATAAACACCTTATCTCTAGAATTATTAAAACAGTTAACAACCGACTACGAAAAGCTGATCATTGCTCTGGGAAAGTTACAACTGACGATCAATCAATATTCACTAGAGGTCGACAGTGCACGTTCATTTTTAAGGGAACAACAATTTTGGACTCGTAGTAATGTGCCATTTTGGCAGCACATGACTGACTTTAGTAAAATCACTTGGTTTGGAGACGCAACACCTTTGCAATCCATGATTGAACGCACCGATATAGAGCGCCTAAAGCTGATCGGTATTGCTTTTGTTATCTACTCTGTAGTTCTGATTTACGGTCATGGTCGACTAAGAAAACGGGCGACTCAATTGCGTCATGACTATCAAAAAGCATTCGGTCACCCGTTACGTGATCGTTTTCAAAACACCATGTCTCTGCTCAGTATTGCCGCCATTCAAGCATTAGTGTTGCCTTTCGGACTCGTTCTGATGGCCTCGTCTCTTTTTTGGGTGTGGCCGATACCCAACGCAACCGAATCAAAAATGTTGATACTTGCCAGTGCTGGTGCACTGTTTTTTCTCGAGTTAATCTATGCGTTGAGCCCCACAAAAGGTCTACTCAATTTGCATCTAAATTGGCCTGATCATGTTTGCTTCTACTTGCATAAAGAGAGCCGAAAACTTCGTTTTCCATTGACCATTTTCTTATTGTGTATATTTTTTGCGGATTTGGTTGCAGGAGAACAAGAAGCCGAAATTTCGCGAATGTTCTTCCTTGTCCTGACCCTTGCCATGGCTCTTATCTATGCTGCGTTACTCAAACCAGAACGCATCCCTGCAGCATTGCCCTCCCCTGTAAATAAAGGATTGGGGTTACTCAGCTTAAAAGTACTGCTTTTTGGCTCTTTCTTTGCCATTGTCGTCATGGCGATACTCGGCCTCTTTATCGCTTCTTGGCTACTGTTGCTCTACCAACAATTAACACTATTTGTGATTCTTGGTGTTTTGTTTATTTATCAACTTGGCGAACGCTGGCTCAAACTCGAACACCGTCAGTTAAATTATCAACGGTTACTGGCCCGCCGTGAAGAACTGATTGCACAGCAACAAGAACAAGCTGAAGAACCACCAGAACTCGCCGAGCTCAGAGAAAATTTTCCTGAGGTCGAAGAAAAAAGCCTCGGTAGTGAACAAATCAGCGAGCAGTCCATGACTTTACTGCGTGGATTGTCTTTGATCGCATTGATTGCAGCCGTGCTCACGCTGTGGTCTAGCGCATTAGAAATGACTCGGTGGTTAGATAACGTCGTTATTTGGCAAGTCAGCGAAGCAGTCAGTGGCAGTTCCACACTCGTTGATGTGACTTTGCAATCACTTATCTATGCATTAACCATTCTTCTTGTCACCTTTGTCGGTGTACGCAACCTTCCCGGAATATTGGAGTTATTGGTTCTGAGGAGGCTTGAGCTTTCACCTGGCACAGGGTATGCGATTACTACATTATTGCGTTATCTGATTTTAATGACGGGCGTGCTGTCTGCATTTGCCATTCTCGGCTTTCAGTGGTCTCGACTACAGTGGTTAGTGGCCGCATTTGGTGTGGGGTTAGGCTTTGGTTTACAAGAGATATTTGCCAACTTCATTTCCGGCTTGATCTTACTATTTGAACGTCCAATTCGTATCGGTGACATTGTTACCATTAACGAACTCTCCGGAACCGTCAGCAAAATCCAAACCCGAGCGACCACTATCATCGATTGGGACAACAAAGAAATTGTCGTCCCCAATAAAACATTCATCACGGAAAAATTGATCAACTGGTCCTTAACCGACTCCATTACTCGCATCGTGATCCCGATTGGTGTCGCATACGGTTCTGATGTCAGTAAAGTAGAAGCATTGCTTTACAGAGTTGCTGAAGAACATCCATTGGTGCTAAACGATCCATCACCCTCAGTGTTCTTTCTTGCCTTTGGTGCGAGCAGTCTGGATTTTGAGCTTAGAGTACACATTAACTCTATCGATCACCGCCTATCAACCATTCACCTGATCAATAAAAATATCGACAAATTGTTCAAAGAGAATGATATTGAAATTGCGTTCCCGCAGATGGATGTACATGTTCGTGACTGGCCGCAACAAAACAACGCAACAGAATAACGAGGCGTTAGCAAATCTAGGGTCTGTTGACCTTTCGAGCTGATTTAAAATGTAACCTCGAAAGATAAACAGACCCTAAGTACGAACTTAGATTAACCTGAATTGAGGTTAAATGAGCCCTTTTAGTTTGGCTAACCCGTATGCAGCGATGGTGACACAATCTTTGATGTCACCATCAATCATCATTCGTTCAAATTCATCGACCGTGAATGAACGCGTAATTAAGTCTTCTTCTTCACGATCAAGTTGATTGCCAACCTGAGATAACTCGGTGGCCAAATAAACATGACACGTTTGATTCAAAAAACCATACGCAATGAATTGTGCCCCCACATACACCATCTTATTGGCGTGCATACCTGTCTCTTCTTTTAATTCACCTTTTGCGAGTTCAAGATGATCGGCTTCTGGATTTGATTCCCATGCCCCCTGCGGGATTTCCCAGCACCGTTGACCAATCGTATAACGGTACTGTTGCACCAAATGAATCACGTCATTATCAATCGCAATAATCGCAGCGCAATCGGGTTTATCCACCACCCCATAGATCCCTTCTGCTCCACTCGGGCGTAAAATTCTATCTTCACGCACTGTCATCCATTTGTTTTGATACACCACTTTGCTATCGAGCTGCTTGATGTCTGTCATATGTATCCTTACGGCTTGATTTTTGGCAATTGTTTTTAGGATAACGCGATTTTTACTCGCGTTTGTAGACGCTTTTCAAATTCAACGCGTTTATTTGAATTCAATATATCGCATCAAAATAATCATTCATTGAAATGATTTACATGGCGCAAAATGGCAATTTTTCATTTCAAATTACTCATATAGTAACTCCATCGACGCAAGGCATGACTTTGCAAACTTGTTCACTATTGATTGAGGGTTCTTATGAGCGCAGCAGATAAAGTCTACGGTTTCAACACACCACAACGTCTGTTTGTTGGTTATACCTTGGCGGTATTGGTAGACCTTACGGTACTGAACTTTTACGACGAATATTGGGATTTCGTCACCATTGACTCATTTACCATCTCTTTTGCGGCGGCATTGCTGCTTCAGTTACTACTCAAACTCTCGATTAAAGCTGAACACAAAATTGCCGAATACTTTAAATCGAAACCCGGCACCGCACCTAAAATTTATCGCGGTATTTCAACTTACGTTATCTTAGTCGGATCCAAGTTTGTCATGCTAGAAGCAATTAATATTCTTTTTGGTGACAAAGTTGACTTTAGTGGTCCTTGGAATGGTGTCGTTGCGTTCTTTGCTGTGGTATTCACTATTCTTATTTCCGAAGTGATTGTGGGTAAACTCTACTTCAAACTAGGTGAAAAAGATCCACAATCATAAACACATGAATTTCCACACTAAAAGCGCTGATTGTTCGGCGCTTTTTCTTGTATGTCCTGCTTACCTTAGAATGCTCAAACGAATAGATTGTCGTGAATATTCCTAACTGAAAATGTTCCTCCCATGGATTAACTATACTTTGTTGGTAATACATCCAATGTAGGCAGGGAGATCGCCCCATGATTGCTCAAGCTATCGTTCGACTAACAATGGCAATGAGCCTGATGTTCTGCACTTTGATAGGCTCAACAACATATGCCAACACTAACCCCGCACTTCGTATCTCATTAGAAGAAAAGCAGATACTGATGGAAATTAGAAACAACGTCTTTGGTGGTGCAAGGCTAGATGCGGCATTTCGACAAGCAACGATCTCAGGGCAGGAACCGCCCATATTCCCTTATGACGTAGATGATCGCGGGCTGATAATATGGGAGCTCGATCCAGCCCAAACACACGCATTTTCAAGCAATGTTGGTATCTTTCCCCCCTACCAGATCACGAGCGTAAACCCGATCGTCATTCATCGCTCTCCAATGGATGCAACGCGCTTTGAGGAGTTTCTTGAAGAAAAGGGATGGCAACGGTTAAGAGAGATGTTATTCCCGAAAAGGTTCTATGTTGTCGCGGATATCGGACTCACTACCCGTGCGGAGCAAGGTTATAAAGTCGACTTAAAAACGTTTGTTCAACTTCCAGGAAGCGACACCACATATCTATATCGATTTGCCAGCTATAAAGCGACGCCTGGAACTGACTTGTTGCAACTATCCAATTTGACACCAGCGCAAATACAACTCACCTCGTTGCCTCAACAATGGTCCGGCACACTGCTAACGAATGAGGGCAGTTTACATTGGACGGTTCCGCTCAAGACAAAAAAAACTGACATGTCAAAAATCAACAAACGCCAGCGCTTTTCACAGTGGTATCTTGATGCAAGTGAAAAGGTCTTAGGGCCAATGGGTAGCCTCTCTCGCTACTATTACGATGGCAGTTCAGTCAGTGCAAAGTTCATCGCAACCAAGCCAAAGTCTGCCGACATCCATCATGATTTTCCATGGGGGCAATTCGTTATAGGATCACCAAAAGCATTTGTACTGGCAGAAACAAGCGAGTTCTTAGTTCAACCCGTCACTTCCCCCGTACAGGTGCTTGCTGGTGGTGTTAGAGCATGTGCACTAGCGACTCAATCGAGCAATAGCTCAGAGCTTTTCAGCCACCTCATCGGTTGTGTACTAGAGGGACAAAGTCCACAAGATGTGTTTGCAACGCTGTTTGGCATTGCTCAATCTCAACCGACTGTGCTTCCGGCTCAAACCCTACCGACCTTATATTATGCGCTATTAGATATTTACCAAGGTCTGGGGATTCTTTATGGCATAGAAAAACCGAAGATGTTCTTCTCACTACTGACCGCACCAAAGACGTTGTTTATTAACTTTGAAATCCCCGCTAATCGTATCCGCGCATTTGAAAAAGCCTTTTTGCCTCCCTCGTTTGAACTCGCCAAAATGCGTTTTTATCCAGAGCAACGTAAAGCCGTTTACGCCGTATCGTTGAATATTTATCAATCGGTGGGGCAAAACCTCAATGGTTATCGAGCGGAATGGTCGACCTATGTCATCAACCCAGAAGAATCGGATCCGAAACCTAGGTTCAGTGTTTTAGAGGCACAAACTAACATCGGAGGGTTTGATCCGATTGTCGCACTAGAACGCTATCTACCCGGAATGGATTTTTCTAACCCGGCTACTTTAGCGCAATTAATCGAGCCGCCCTCCGATCAGTTCACCTATACAGAGAACATTGACGATGGGATTCAAGTCAGATTGAGAGACAACATAGAGGGAATAGTGCTAGATGTTGATATTCAGTATCCACCAACCTCTCAAATGCTCAAGACCAATCCCACGACAGAATGGATGGAAGCCAATGATTTTGTTTATTGGGGGAAAGTGGCAGATATTCTGAAATATGATCAACAGGTTATGTTTGCTGACTTACTGGTGTTCCCTGTGAAATCGACTGACCTGATTTCAGACTCCACTTTCGCTGAATATGTAAAACCAAAGCCGTTACCGATTATTATTTGGAACGGCGGGCAAGATATCGCGCTTGAGCCGTGGGGCAACCTCGAAGCAGTGATTGTTGATGAGTAAAGTGCTTATTGATGGATAAACGAGTTGTTAATGAATAAAGTAGATCATTAATGAACAATACAAAAACACCATCGTGCATTCGATGGTGTTTTCAATCAGTCACCCAGACTTGTTTGGGATGCTAATACGATCTTTGCATGCTAAATAGTCAAGGTCACTTAAGTAATCTACGAAACTTACGCAACAAGGATACTTTTTAGCTCATCTAATGAAGCAACCGTATAGCTTGGTGCTATCTGGTCATCAACACTTGCGCCGGTCGTATTCAACCAACACGTTTCAATGCCAAAATTGTTGCCACCAAGAATATCGGAATGCAGGTTGTCCCCCACCATCAGTACGCGCGTTTTACACGGATAGCCCATTTGACCCATCGCGTATTCAAAGATACCTAAATCCGGTTTCGCAATCCCTACCTGCTCAGAGATCACCACATGATCAAAATAGTTCGCCATTCCTGTACGCTCTAGTCGAATCGCTTGCAGTTCGGTAAACCCGTTGGTGATGATCCCCATCTTCGCTTTACCATGCAGCGCTTCCATCAGCTCTTTTGCACCAGGGAGTAAAGTACAGATGTCTGCCATCGCCTCTAGAAAGGCACTGTTCAATTCTGCCGTCGTCGTACTCAGTTTTTCAGCCCACTCGGTGAAACGCTTATGCTTCAACTCTTCTGCCGTCACTTTACCATCTTGATAATCGACCCAAAGTGGCTTGTTGACCGTTTGGTAATGCGCGAAGTCTTGCTCCGTGAAATCCACACCTTTGCGAGAAAACATCAGCTGTAAACCTTTGAAAGCATCAAAGTGAAACAAGGTTTCATCAGCATCAAACAAGATCCAATCGTATTTCATTTTCTTCTTTCCAATATCAAGGTCATTTCTGGCGAGTAGTTTAGATGGTCTTATTCTCAATGGAAATCTCTTATTCATGACTCTTTTCATCACCCACGCTAAAAGTAAGAAAATTGGAAGAGTCAAAAGCAATCACATTCTTAGTTCGTTAACTGCTGTCCAAAAATGAGTTAAACGATTACCGCAAACGTTTACATTGATAGAATTGTTAATCTAGAATGCGCCGCCCTTAATTGATGGGCGGAATGTATTGAGATATCTATGAAAACGAAATTTTTAGCAATGCTTGTTGCCTCTGCACTACTAAGTGGCTGTGGTTCTAACTCTGGCGACACCGTTCAAACCCCTGAGAACGTTAAATTTGCATCATTCAATGTTTCATTTGCCCATGACAATGACCCAACAGAAAACTTTGAGCAATGGATTGGTTATATGAATCTTCCACTCTCAGAGCAAAACGCTTTAATTCAAGAGTGGAAAGATAACCTTGAGCAAGGGATAACTGACGGAGCAAATGAAAAGCTAGCAGAGCGCATCATTCAAATTCGTAATATCGCTGCAATCATCCAAAAAAATCGTCCCGATGTATTACTACTTACAGAATTCAACAACGATGGTGAAGGCCAAAACTACGAAGCGCTAAACGGCTTTCAGAAGAACTACCTATCCGTTGCACAAAGTATGAATAGTGTTGATGGCGGTGATTTGTTAGAGCCTATTCAATACCCATTCGTGCAAAACTATGCGACTAATACTGGCTTGCATTCGAATATGGATTTAGACAATACGGGCGGTATTGATCCGAAAGATCCTGACGATGCATTTGGTTTTGGTTATTACCATGGACATTATGCATTTGCGCTAATGTCAAAATATGAAATCGACACTGCGAATACGCGCACATTCCAAACATTCAAACGCAAAGATTTACCGAACGCCGTCAACCCAGAAATCAATGTTTGTGATGGTTCAAAGCCAATGCCTTCAAATATGGCCTGTGGTGACACATGGTTTAGCAGTGAAGAGTGGGACGAGGTTCGCCTCTCTTCTAAAAACCATGTAGATGCACCTATACTCATCCCAACTGAAAATGGCCATAAAATCATTCATGCTTTGATGTCACACCCTACTCCATCAGGCTTCGATTCGGTCAGTGACAACAACAAGTATCGTAATAGCGATGAAAATGTATTCTGGCATCACTACATTAAAAACAGCGATGCGATTTATGATGATGCGGGTAAATTCGGCGGCTTTACAGGTGAAAGTTTCGTCGTGATGGGCGATTTAAACGCAGATGCCGAATTTGGCAATGCAACAGACGCTCGATTTGACGGTGTATTTGAGCTAATGAACGATTCTTTAGTCAATCAAGACGTTGCTCATGTCGGCCAACCGAAAACACCAGAATCAACAGGAGCAACACAAGAAGACAATAGCAAAGGTCATCCTTATCCAGAAACACGCACTGCAACGTTTGGCTCTCGAGTGGATTACGCAGTGCCATCTGCTGACCTTGATGTGGTAGATACAGGCGTATATTGGCAAGCAGAGGGCGAAGAGGGTCGTTTGTTATTTAATGACCCTCGAGTTGGGGTTCGTGGCACCGACAAAGAAATTTCTTCTGACCACCGCTTTGTATGGGCAACAGTAAAAGTGAACTAACTCCCATATTAATTGCATAATGCTTTATCTAAGCCACGAGTATTCATCTGAAGTCGTGGCTTTTGTATTTAACCATTCAGAGGGAACATTAAGACTTATCTGAACCACATTTAGCACATTCTTGATAGGTTCTTTCCCCTTCACTAATGACGACATAGTGACCGACACACTTCTCACACAAAGCCAATGTTGGATAAGCTAACTTTGCTTTCTTGGCGTTGATATCACCCTCAACTACGTAGAACTTTCTCATATTTGTCATCACTCATTATAAATTGACAAAGCATTATATCTGAAACTTCCACATTTTTTAGACACAAGCATTCATAATATTGAGTCAAATACCTTGCATTCCAGCTCAATATGAACAAACAAAAACTCGCCACTGCAAGCACAATTGGTTTATCTCTTGTCGTATCTTTAACCGGTTTATTGCTATTTTTTGAAATCTCCTCGGGCGCAATCAGAGCCACACATGAATGGATAAGTATGGTCTTTATTGTTGCCGCAGGGGTTCATGCATATACGCACAAGAAAGCATTAGTCAGATATTTTGATAAAAAGAATAGGTTACCGATCACCCTTGGCTTGTGCGCGAGCGTAGCGTTGTTTACTGTCTCATATGGCGATGTATATGCAGCAAGTGCGATCTTTGACCGAGTGATTGATACTCCACTCCAAACGAGTGTTGGGGTATTCGGCCTTACTTCAGAACAAGCCATCGTCTCGCTCAACAGCGCCGGCATCACCCACATATCGATGACAGATACCATTGCTGAAATAGCTCATATCAATAACACCGACATCTACGATGTTATTGATATTTTATTAGCAGCCAAACAATAGCAACTCAACATGAAATCACGACTGCATTGAGGATTCTATTCTTGATCTAAACGACGGATTAATTTAGCCGGTGTTCCACCATACAAGCAGTCTGGCGGAACATCACTGTTTACCACTGAGTTAGATGCAATTACTGAGCGAGCACCAATGGTCACGCCTTGGTTGATCACCGAGTTGCCACCAATCCAGACACTATCTTCAATGGTGATCGGCTTACAAAATGTTTCCCACTTGAGTCGACTGCGGTAATCCAGAGAGTGCGAAGCGGTATAAAACTGAACACTAGGGCCGATAAGAACGTGGCTACCAATGGTGATTTTAGCCCCATCAAGCATCACCACGTTCATGTTGATAAACGTCTGCTCGCCGATCTCAATAGTTTTACCAAATTCACAATGAAATGGTGGTTGGATATAGCTGTTTCCCACCTTGCCTAGTAGCTCTGCTTGTAGGGTAATACGCTCTTCGGCATCAGTGCTGCTATTCAACTTGAGTAACGTTTTGGTTGCATTCGTACGAATCGCATCGATCTCTTCGTCTCCACCATCAAAGATTTGGCCGGACATCATTTTTTCTAATTCGGTCACTGGATTATTCCTACAACTTTTGACATCAATAGAGTAATGCAAGATAGCGATAAAAAAAGAGAAAAACTCGCGCTTTTCTCTTTCCTATTTTGTGATTTTGCAAAGAGGGTTATACGATTTCCCAACTATGAGTCATCTCTACGCCTTTACCGAGCATCAAGCACACTGAGCAGTATTTCTCTAGTGAATCTGCCGCGATTTTAGCGACGATTTCAGAGTCAAGATCCTCACCCGACACTTCAAAGTGGATATTCACTTGTGTGAAAATTCGCGGTGCTATTTCACGACGTTCCGTTGTAAGCTTCGCGTTAACAGAAGTAACTTTCTGACCCGCCGTTTTCAAACCATCGACAACGTCTACAGAACTGCAACCACCAGCGGCCATTAATACCATCTCCATTGGACTTGGTGCCGTTGCGCCGCCATTGCCATCCATCACTACCGAGTGACCAGATTGAGATTGACCAAGGAACTTAAACCCTTCAACCCATTTTACTTCTGCTTGCATGATATTCCTCATGATTACTTGTGGCTCATCGAGTGAAAAACATTGATGAGCGCATATATCTTGCCGTTAATGTAGCCCTCTTGAAGATAAAGAGAAAATGAAAATTAACGATTGTTGTAATTTTTTCGCTCTTTGCTCTGTCTTCTTACGTAACAATCATAGGAACAATCACGTTTGAGGAAGTTATGAAGAATGTATCTAAGTTGTTGGTAGGGTTATCTTTCACACTCCCTGTTCTGTTTATATTACTAAGTAAAACAGGCACCGCTGATACCATGGATAAGATGGACGCATCGAACAAAACTGATATTGCGACATTAGCGGGCGGTTGCTTCTGGTGTACTGAATCGGACTTAGAGCAATTACCGGGGGTATTTGACGTTGTGTCTGGCTATTCAGGTGGTGATTTGGCCAATCCGACCTATCGCCAAGTCTCTTCGGGAAAATCTGGCCATATTGAAGTCATCGAAGTGAAATTCGATCCTACCGTCGTTAATTACGAGCAAGTGCTGGATTATTTCTTCCGTCATATTGACCCAACAGACGATAAAGGCTCATTCGTTGACCGTGGCCCTCAATACCGTCCTGCAATTTTCTACCATAGTGCAGAGCAAAAGCAGATTGCTGAGCAATTTATGATGGAAATCGACAAGGCAATGATTTACCCAAAACCACTGAAAACAGAGTTGATCGAGTTTGAGAAGTTCTACCCTGCAGAGTCGTACCATCAGGATTACTACAAAAAGAGTAGCTTGAAATACAAGTACTATCGCTACGCATCTGGCCGCGATAAATACCTAGACGAAGTGTTTGGTGACGATCGCCAAGAGAATCCCAAAACACTGCGCCAACTTATTGATGAAAAGGAATCACAAGCCAAAGTAAAGGTTTACGCTAAGCCCTCCGACAAAGAGATTAAGGCAAAGCTGACCGAGTTACAGTACTACGTCACCCAAGAAGAGGGAACAGAGCGCCCTTTTGATAACAAGTATTGGGATAACAAAGCAGCAGGAATATACGTTGATGTTGTATCTGGAGAGCCACTGTTTTCATCCACCGACAAGTACAAATCAGGCACCGGTTGGCCAAGCTTTACTCGACCAATTGACTCTGCTTACATCGTCGAGAAAACCGACTTCAAACTGCTTTACCCGCGTACCGAGATCCGCAGTAAGTTTGGCGATTCTCACATTGGTCACGTATTCAAAGACGGGCCAAAGCCAACCGGATTACGTTACTGCATGAACTCAGCCGCAATGGAGTTTATCCCTGTCAACAAGATGGCGAGCCTAGGTTATGGTGATTACCTGTACTTATTTGATAAATAACTAAGCCGTTTGTTTAACCAAATTAGGAGTAAACATTCAGAGCGATGAAAGGTTTCAAATCCAATCTGCCGATAAAAGTTTGTCTTGTGTGTAAACGCCCATTTTCTTGGCGAAAGAAGTGGGTGCGAAATTGGGAGGAAATCATTTATTGTTCTGCGCGTTGCCGAAGAAGTAAAGCTAGGAAGTAAAAACAAAGAAAATGTAGGGCAATCGCCCATCGTCTCTTTCTGATTATAACGTTTAAAGGTCCTGAGCTTTTACCAAGCTAATAACGCGCCATCATAAGCCCAAAATGCCCCGCTATCTTGAGGGGTTGCGTTTTCTATCAAGCGCAATAAATCCTTTGCCACACTTTCTGGTGTAAACAACTTACCCTCAGGCACATTCGCTTGAAATGGGGCCGATAAGGCAGTATCCGTCGTACCAGGATGAAGTGAAAGCACCGTGCCATGTTTAACCATTCGATGCCATTCTATCGACATGGTTTTAAGGAACATGTTTAATGCCGCTTTGGATGCGCGGTAGCTGTACCAACCACCTAGCTGATTGTCACTGATGCTGCCAACTTTGGCCGATATGGCCGCAAACTTAGGTGCAGCACTGCGCTTGAGCTTGGGCGTGAAGTATTTCGCTAACAGCAAACCTGGCAGAGTATTAACCATGATGGTTTGTTGAAAAAAGTCTGCGTCGAGGGAGCTAAGATTCTTCTCTGGGCCTTTCTCTTTAGTGTGCAACATACCCACGCAGTTCACCAACCAGTCGACATGTTCAATTTGTTCGCTGAGCGCTTTGACGTTGGCATCTTGCGTCACATCAACTCGATACCAGATAACATGAGGATGCGACCAACTGGGCTTTTGCTTGCGGTACGTTGCGTGCAACCGTGCATGAGGAAAACGAGCCGCCGCTTGTTGCACCATCGCCAAACCAATTCCACCATTGCCACCGACGATGAGTATTTCCATCACAAGTTCTCCACGTTTTCTATATAGTGTTCTGCAGTATCGAGTATCGCTTGACGTTGGTGCTCTTCCATATTGTCCCAAGAACGGTAAATCATCCCAATACGTGGGTTGGCTGCTAAGCGTTTATCGTGTTTGTTCATAAAGCGCCAATAAAGGCTGTTAAACGGACAAGAGCCTTCACCGCTACGTGCTTTGTTGTCGTAGTTACAGCCCTTGCAGTAGTCGCTCATTTTGTTGATGTAAGAACCACTCGCAGCGTAAGGTTTAGTGCCAACAATACCTCCATCCGCAAACAGTGCCATACCACGTGTGTTTGGCATTTCTACCCATTCAATGGCATCGACATAGATGCCGAGGTACCACTCCTCCACTTGGTTTGGATCTATCTCGGTTAGCAAACAAAAATTACCAGTGACCATCAAACGTTGGATGTGGTGTGCGTAGGCATAATCGAGGGACTGACCAATCGCATTGCGCATACAGGCCATTTTGGTTTCGCCATTCCAAAAGAAGTCTGGCAGCTTTCTTTCTGCGCCCAACTCATTCTTTTTTGGGTAATGAGGCATGTTCGCCCAATAGACGCCTCGGATGTACTCTCGCCATCCCAAGATTTGGCGAATAAACCCTTCAACTTGAGAAATGTCGATGTCCGTGTTGGAATGAAATGCCTTAAGTGAAGCATCAATGACTTCTCTCGGGTGCAGTAATTTGCTGTTAAGCGAGAATGAAATTCGGCTGTGATACAAGCTCCACTTAGCATGGTGCTGGCCTGTCATGGCGTCTTGAAAACGTCCGAATAACGGCAGACAGACTTGGCAGAAATGCGCGAGTAAAGACAGGCTCTGTGCGCGATTGATCGGCCACAACAAATCACCCCCAAGGTTTCCGATGGTTTTGATGTTGTGTCGCGCCAACCGCTCAGTAATACCGCGCACATCAGTGCTGAACATCAGAGGTTGTGGCAGTTGCTCGATGTCTTGGGCCTTGAGCTTATTACGATTATTGGTGTCGTAATTCCATTTCCCGCCAATAGGTTTGCCGTCTTGCATCAAGATGTCGAATCGCTTGCGCATACGGCGGTAGAAGTGCTCCATCATGATGTGTTTGCCTTGAGGAAACTGCGATTCTATTTCTTCAAACGGCAGCAAAAAATGTTCCGAATCGACACAACGCGTCACCACCCCATCAAGCTTTAGTTTGGCTAACTGCTCTAGTAAACGGTATTCATCGGGGCGTTGATATTCAAACTTACTTGCACCGACTTCTCTCACATAGTGCTGTAGGACGTGCTCAAGATCCTCAAACGACTGGGTATCATCCAATGTGAGGTGCAAAACTTGGTGACTTTCGCTCTGACGCTCTTTCGCAAATTGTTCCATTGCAGAAAAGAAAGCACACACTTTCTGAATATGGTGCGTGACGTAAGTATTCTCTTGCTTGAGCTCGGCAATCAGGTAAAGCACTTGCTCATCCGGTTGCTGAAACCAAGAGTGCTCACTGTTGAGTTGATCGCCCAATATCAATCGTACGGTTTCAAATTGCATTACGATGTCTCCGATGACTAAGTATTGCCATTGCTGTCCGTCACAATAGGCCAATCGACCATATCTACACTATCCAAATGTGCGCCTGCGCAACGTCCTTTCCATCGTTCAATAAATTCCATATATGGGTCATACATCTGCGTCTGTTTTTCGAGATTGAATTGTCGTGTCCCCCGAGGATCGGCTCCGACCCCAGCCAGGTATTGCCAATTTCCCCAATTCGATGCCACGTCGTAGTCGATCAATTGTGATTCAAAATATGCCGCACCATAGCGCCAATCAAGGCCAAGCTCGTGCACCAAACAACTTGCAACCAATTGCCTGCCACGGTTCGACATATAACCCGTTTCGTTTAGTTGGTGCATGCAAGCGTTTACGATGGGAAAAGGCGTCTCTCCTTTTTTCCATTGTTGAAAGCGATGCGCGTAATAACTCGTAAGCGGTCTTTGCCCCTTAATCCCACCGAAACGAAATAAGGCCTCTCTATACTTTCGTGCGTACCAATAAAAATACTCTCTCCAAAGCAATTCAAAATAAATCCAATAGGTCGATTCGTTTGCTTGATTATCGCGCTCGTATCGCTTGAGCATCGCATAAACCATTCTCGGTGAGATGTTCCCATGAGCTAACCAAGGAGAGAACTTCGTTGACGCATTCATACCATCTAACTCGTTTCGCGTTTGTTTGTATTCGCTCGCAAAGGTCGATGAAAAATAGCGATGACAATGCGCTAAACCTGCCCGTTCTCCGCCTATAAAAGAACGGGCTCTATTTGATGAAGAAAAGCTTAACGTTGATTCTGAATGATAGGTCACTTCGCAAGGCATCACCTGTACTTTGTCCCTTGGATGCGAAACCTCCAGAGAGTCAACTTGCTTTCTAAATTGAGTAAATGTGTTGGGCAACTCTCGCAAAGTGAACGGCAGTTGTTCCTGAGTGAACAACGTGCAAGTTTCCTTTTGAGTAACAATAAGGTGTGGATTCTGTCTCTTAATTATTTCTACCGCTCTTTGCTCATCCACCCCTGCGCTCGCATTGATATATAAATGCGTTACTCCTATTTGCTCAATCGCATGTTGCAAAGCTGGCAAGGGGCTGAGGTTAACAACAGTGAGTCGTTGCCCAAGAGAATGAAGAGAATTATCGAGACACAAAAGCGCATCTTTAATAAAGCGCTGCCTACCTTGTCCAAGCTGGGAGACTTGAGCGTAATGAGATAAAAAGGGGGTGATGCATGGATAACAATACAAACACAGAAGTTCATCTACCTCTTGCGTGGCATGACTCAGAAGCAAATTGTCATGCACTCGTAGATCGTTGGTAAACCAATATAATCCGACTCTTCTGCTCAAATTAGCCTCTCAGACACTCGTTGTCATCTAAACCATTCTTACGCTTAGTAGATAAATGAGATCAAAACTGACGATTTTATGGAAGCCAAATGAGTAAACAAACGATTGCCTGAAATTTATAAATTCAACATAATTAACTAAGACTTTTGAGGTATTTGTTTGATTATTTACCCATTTTTCAAGTTTATTGACTCAAAATGGCAAAATTTTAAAGCGATGTCACGTTATATCCGTTAACCTAAAGATACTCTTATTTGCACGTTATACCGCATAGATGACCGACGAGTTTAAAAAATCAGCCGCTAACCTCAGAAAAGCCGTTCCACTCATGATCAAAAACCACGTAGCCGCCACTCCTGCGAACTACGCGCTTTGGTATACCTACGTCGATAAAACTATGCCTGAGCTGAATATGGAGTTAGATCGAGTCCTCGAAAACTACGAGACTTGTCCACCAGCCGTACACAAGCAGCTCTATAACAACTACGTTGCAAGCAAAGCTGAAACTAGCCTAGAAGAGTTAAAGACGAATGTCGAAGTGCTACTAGGTGAACTCACAAGCTCTATGAACGACACGATCAGCGATACATCCTCATTCTCTGATATGGTCGATAAGAGCTTTTCCAAATTGGAAAAAGTGGAAGACAACAGTTTAAGCATTGAAGAAGTGATGAGCGTGATTCGTCAACTTATTGCTGAATCCCGAGAAATTCGCCACTCAACTAAATTTCTCAATAATCAACTGACCAACGCGAGTGAAGAAATCTCCCGCCTAAAAAGCCAACTCGCCGAAGTTCAAAAAGACGCCTTGTTTGATGGCCTGTCTAAATTGTATAACCGACGCGCTTTCGACAGTGATTTAAATGCCCTAATTGAAAGTAATCAGAGCATGTCACTGGTTATGCTCGATATTGATCATTTCAAAGCATTCAATGATAACTATGGTCACTTATTTGGTGATACTGTCATCAAAGGGATCGCACGCCGATTGCAGCAAAGTTGTCGCGATGGCATTTGTGCCTATCGTTTTGGCGGCGAGGAATTTGCGTTAATCGTCCCAAACAAGTCTCTACGGATAGCTCGTCAATATGCAGATACATTACGTCGTATGATTGAAAAACTGCACGTTACAGACAAACGTTCGGGCACCCAAGTGCAAAGTGTGACCGCCTCTTTTGGTGTTGCTGAATACGAGGTCGGCGATACGTTAGAAACGCTGATCAACAAAGCAGACAAACAACTCTATGAGGCAAAACAACTCGGTCGAAATCGAGTGATGCCTGTCTGATACCAACCGTAGTAAATAACAGCTCATCCCAAGCGGTTATAACGGGCGACAACTTCGTTTAAATTCTTGACTAAAAACAAACCCCAAGCGTCTGCTTGGGGTTTGTTATTTCTAAATTCATTAAAAGCTAGTCAACGCTATAACAATAGCTTAAGAAGTAGTCTTCACCATTCTTAGCGGTGTACTCTTTGTCCTCACTGCAAGCCATCGGTTTCCCTTTTTTGTCACCTTTAATTAGGCTGATCCAATGGCGCATCGCCGTCGGTGCATTACCCGTTAACTCAGGGCTAAAGGTCGTACGAGTCTCTAGTTGAATATCATCAATATCCATAAGTTCTACGCAACCTGTGCCTTTGTGACAACCAAACATCACTTCCACATGGCTACCCGATTCATCTTTAAAAAGAATCGACTTTGGATCTTCCTTTTCACCCGTATAGGCAACAAAGTGTTTAGGGCATTTAAGGCCACTGTGCGTTCCGTCTTTGAAGTAAACCATCACATGTCGGTAATCAATCACGTAACTTGATACATCTTGGTGTGACCCGTTCTCTAGTGGGAACATGCGGTCTAGAAGCTGTTTTGCCTTAATTTGCTTCTCGCTCTGCTGTTCTGCACTTACCGCCTCGACGGCAAATACAGCTTCAGCGATAAATGGGCGTTCTTGTTGTTGGATGTCTTTTTTATCGAAATTCAGCATATTCATCGTCGTATCCTCGCACTTAAATACTCTACTGCACCAAAACTAACTACTGTACTTAAACTAAATACTGCACCTAAACACTCTACTTGTGCCCTTAAACAGTCTATTTGGCGTAACTTCCTACTACTTAGAGTAAAAACTTAAAACCTCTGTTTAAGTTTCAGGCAAATCTGTGAAGTTGATGGTTAATTTTCTTGCCTGCTTATTATGTAGACTAGCGAATAATTGACTACAATTTCACAACAAAAATTTTACAATGTGAATTTTACAAAATGCCAGTGTCAAAAAGTCTTATTCGTCAATCTCATTTCTTAGGTACGAAAATTCGCAACCTAAGAAAAAACAACCATTTAACCATGGAGGATTTATCTGCGCGTTGTGTAAGGATAAATCCGGAGTACGCTCCATCGGTTTCCTACTTATCAATGATCGAACGTGGAAAGCGGGTCCCTAGCATCGATATGTTAGAGGTGATTGCCGAAGTTTTTCAAAAAGATCCCACTTGGTTTTTGGACGATGAACCAGAGCTTGAAGCGATCACGCCCAACAAAGGGAATCGTGGTGGCATCAGTGGTATGGCACTAGAACCTAGCTTTCTGTTTTCGAATGACATTCTCCAAATCGCGATTCCAGAGATGCTCTCGCAAACCGGCATTACTGGCCGTCAGTTCGCACATTTGCTTATCCGTGCCCACCAAGAAAATCATCAAAACCATTTTCCAGATTTAGAGCGCGCCGCTGAAGAAGTGGGCCTAAAACGCTTAAACCTGTCCGTCGAGGATTTGATCGACATCGCCAAAAGCATGGGGCTAAGTATTCGTTGGGTTGACCGTGCTCCACAAGATGTGATCGATGAACTGGGGGTGAGCGCGAAACAGCTCGTCACCTCCTTTATGGAAGCGCCGGGAACCATCTATCTCAATAAACGCATGCGTGACTATCCAACCCGCTTAAAATACGATCTCGCCGTCTACATAGGCCACCGTGTGTTGCACAGCAATGATGGTATGAACAATGTCCTGTCTATTGGCCAACAAAATAACTGGGAACAGACCGATGGCCCGACATCAAGCTCAGGGCTGAACTCTCAAGACATTCTTCAAGCATGGCGAGATTTTGAGTCGAGCTTTTTCGCCGGAGCTTTGTTGTGCCCGAAAGTGCCATTTAGACAATTACTGGATAGATCCGGGTACGAAATCTCAGTTCATAAGAAAGCAGGAGTGTCACCCTCTGTCGCGATGCGTCGAATGACTGTTGTCTCTCCCTACCCTCATTGGCATTACTTTGATGCTTACGGTCCCGGGAAGCTGAAAGCCGTTTATCGAGGAAATGGCATTCCACTCCCTTGGGGCAACATGCGAACGGTTAACGATCCTTGTCAGCATTGGGCCGTTTTCCGTCGATTATCAGAACCACTTGATACGAGTTCAGCACAAATATCGATTCTAAATGTCGGTGATGAACCTCGTATTTACTGCTGTGAGTCGGTCAACGTATTCGACCCTGCAGGTAACAATCGCGTGCTGTGTGCGGGCATCGATCTTAACCCTGCAATTTCAGCTCAAGGTGGCGATGCTATCGCTATTGCGCAAGAGCTCAAATCGTTGTGTGTTGAATCGGGGGGCAGCGCAATGATTCCTCAAAGCATCAAAAAAGACCTAACAACCGTCGCTAAGATCCTAAACATCAACTGGATTGAACGAGGTATTCAGACCCAAGCCAGATTAATTTGTTCTAGAGGAGCGGTATGCCCAAGGCAACCAAGTTGTTATAGCAAGTGTGGGGATTCAGGAGAAGCGAACGATGAAATGCAGACGATCAATCTCTAATCGACCTTGGGGGCCAAAAAGAAAAAACGCCAACCACAATAAAGGTGATTGGCGGTATATATGTGTGAACAAAATACGTTCACTAACAACGTCAGTTGGCTAGGTGACCCTCGGCTTAAGAAGGGTCACTACTAGTAAAGCACAATACGTGCCAACTTTAAAACACCAAAAACAACCGACTTTTTATGCATATTGCTGCTTTAACAAACACTGCATTCGCATTTTGGAATTGCAAAATGCGAATCCTTTTAAATATGCCATTTGGTGCAATGCTACTTATTGTTTTCTCAACAACCGCTAACCAAAAACCAATGCATACGACATGAATGGATTTTGTAGACAGGCCTTGTCTATCGCCCCCTGTCATCACAAGCGCCGCTTATCTGCATACATCCAATCATCAGCCACTTTTAACATCGCTTCCGGAGATGCAATACTCGGATGAAACATCGCATAACCGAGACTGGCATTAAAACGAATATGCTCAGTCCCATAAATCACAGGGTCTGAGAATACTTCCACCTTTAACTTGTCCATTAATAACTTAACATTCGACTCTGTCACCGGGTTATGGATAAGGATCAAAAATTCATCGCCTCCTACTCTCGCGACCGTATCTGAGCGTCGAAGACTCTTTTTTATTCGTTGAGCACATGCGATCAAAACGCCATCCCCCGCACTGTGCCCATAATTGTCATTTACTGCTTTGAACTTATTAAGATCAACATTTATCAACGCAAAGCTATAACGCTTTTTGTAACGCTTAGCGATTTCAAACTGTTGATTAAGCGTTTGCATAAAATAGCGGCGATTCGGTAAATGAGTGAGTTCATCATGAAGCGCACGATCATTCGCAATTCGATACAGTCGGTAGATAACCAACATCGCGATGCTTATCACAAGCAAAATTGAATAACCAACTAAGCGACTGACATTCACAATATACCAAGGAACCCCTCGCTCAAATTCACTGCTGCTATGAACTTCCATACTCCACCCACCATACGGAAAGTTAACGCGCTCTTTGATTCTGACGGTTTCATTCGGTTGCAGTTGACCAAAAAACACTTCTCCAAGCAGGCCACTACTATCATATCCCCGTAGCACCACATGATAGGCCTGAGAGAACTCACGAATACCGGTATCTTCAAGTAATGCATTAAAATCAATGGTTGCACTGACCATTCCCCAATAGTGCGCATTTTTGGGGGAATCAGTAAATATTGGCACACGAACGATCAATCCAAATCCACCCTGTGTCAGCGTCACTGGACCTGCAATGAAAATGCCTTCAATCTCTTTTGCTTTTTGTACCTGAGCCCATTGTTGAGGTGATGAGCGATAACTTAAACCGATAGCTCGTTCATTCCCCTGCAATGGATATACGTGTGCGATGACATCGTTTGGTGCGATCCCGATACTTGTAATGTGTCGGCCTTTTTCTAAGGTTTGATTGACGACCATATCCAACTTACTTTGGTCGCGGGCTGACAATAAAGGAATGATAGTGGCCAAGGTGCTGACTTTATAAATATCAGCCATGACCGACGCTTCTAGGTTAGAGGCCAGAATCGCGAGCTGATTTTTTGCTTGAACCTGAGCATGTTGTTGGCGAAGCAAGTTTAAATTTTGATGTAAAAGTTCCGTAATGGCCACACAGGCAACAAGAAAAATAAAAAAGAACAGCACAAAGTATCGCTGCTTTTTGGGCGTATAAGACATAAGTCTCCCATCGGTTCACACTCTTGTGTTAGTTCAACAACTAACCAATGACGTCGGGAGTTCTATTTATTATTCTTATCATTCATATTTCTATAAGGCGACTATATGAACAACCAAGGCGAATTATTTGAACATTCATATTGGGAAAATGTAGTTCATGGAAAGCTCTACTTCCAACCAAATTTTTTGGCTCCAACAGAAGCGGATGATTATTTTGCTCGCCTAAAAGCTACTCTACCATGGCGACAGGAGCGAATTATGATGTTTGGTCGTTCCGTACTTCAACCCCGCCTCCAAGCATGGCACGGTGATGCAGCATACACGTATTCTGGACTAACGATGCCCCCAAACCCTTGGACTCCAGAGCTAAAATCTCTCAAAGAACGATGTAAACACGTGGCCAAATCGCCATTTAATTCGGTTTTAGCAAATTTGTATCGCGATGGTCGAGATTCTATGGGGTGGCATCAAGATAACGAGCCGGAGCTTGGTAAAAACCCAATCATCGCCTCGCTCAACCTAGGCGAAACTCGTCGTTTTTTATTAGAAAATTTACATTGTAAAACTAAGATCGAATTTGAACTATCACACGGTTCACTGCTCATTATGGCTGGAGAATTGCAGCATCATTGGAAGCATTCCGTTCCCAAAACAACCAAAATCAAAAATGAAAGAATCAATCTGACGTTTCGA
This sequence comes from Vibrio alfacsensis, assembly GCF_019670485.1. Taxonomy (NCBI): domain Bacteria; kingdom Pseudomonadati; phylum Pseudomonadota; class Gammaproteobacteria; order Vibrionales; family Vibrionaceae; genus Vibrio; species Vibrio alfacsensis. Next base: position 141,202 of record NZ_AP024166.1, on the reverse strand, counting down.
TACATTAAAGACTTATCAGCGCCCTCTTAAAAGCAAACATCGACAAATTTTCCTTATAAAAAAACCCGCCAATTAGGCGGGCTTACATGTCATGATGAATATCAAATCCTACAGCGAGATAAAAATACCCGCCAAACATGCACTCATTAAGTTTGCTAGTGTACCTGCTGCTACCGCTTTAAGGCCCATATTTGCCACATCTTTACGACGTTCAGGCGCCATCACACCGATAGAGCCAAGCTGAATCGCAATAGAACCAATGTTCGCAAAGCCACACAGTGCAAAAGTAATGATTACTTGTGTGTGCTCTGTTAACGCCGCTTTGTGTTGAACAAAGTCGATAAACGCAACGAATTCGTTCATGACAATCTTCTGACCAATGTAAGAGCCAGCGGCAAGTACTTCATGGCTTGGTACGCCAATAAGCCAAGCTAGAGGTGCAAATAAGTAACCAAAAATAGCTTGCAGCGTAATCCCTGCAAAGCCGAACATCTCACCTAGATTTTCTAGGCCGGTGTTCACCATCGCAATCACACTCACAAAAGCAATCAGCATGGTACCGACTGCGACGGCAACTTTCATACCGCCCATGGCACCACTTGCCAGAGCATCTATCACGTTGCTCTCTTCAGACTTATCCAACTCAATATCGTTGTAATCACTTGGCGTTTGACGCTCAGGAATGATGATTTTAGCCATCAATAAACTACCAGGTGCAGCCATGAAGCTTGCAGCAATCAGATACTTAAGCTCAACGCCAAGTCCAGCATAGCCACCGAGAACACTGCCCGCGACGGATGCCATACCACCTGCCATGACAGCGAACAGCTCTGAGCGCGTCATGTTTTTCAAGAATGGACGAATAAGCAGTGGAGACTCACCTTGAGATAAGAAGATATTGCCCGTCGCAACAAGGGATTCTGCTTTGCTGGTACCCAAGAATTTTTGGATAGCGCCACCAATCAATTGAATGACTTTTTGCATTATACCCAAGTAGTAAAGGGCAGAGATAAGCGCACTGAAGAAGATGATGATAGGAAGAACACGAACAGCGAAGATAAAACCAGTAGAAGCAAGATCACCAAAGAGAAACTTTATCCCCTCATCGGCGAAACTCAATAGTCCCGCAACACCGCTACTTAGACTAGCCAATGCCGCTTGCCCCCAAGGGAAATAAAGAACCAGTGCAGCAAAGCCCATCTGTAACAATAATGCTCGAGAAACCGTTTTCCAATTGATTGAAGAACGACTCTCGGAAAGCAAAAACGCACAGCCCAACAGAGCAACAATACCAAATAAACTAAATAGAACACTCATGAATTGGACCTACTGAACGTTGAAAAGAAATGAAACGCCAGTGGGATTGGCAAAGGAAAGGAACAACGTATTGAGTGATGAAACACTCAGAGATCCAAATTGGTGACAGAATCGATAGTTCGACATTATATTTTTACCTTATACAAGCAATTGAACTTAGCTGGTCCGGTCCGTGGGGTCATTCACTGTAAGCAAGTTTATAAAAAGCAAGTTATAAACTCAGCTCACTCCATGTGACGGCTTGTATGGGTAAGGGCCCTGAACAACTGAACCCTATCTCCCGCTTAAACGGGACGCAAGTATAGTCAAGAAAACGAGAGTTTCATCACATTTTTTGACGCAAACGTTCAAGCGTTCAAAAAACAATCAATTCATCATTTTTCACCAATTCACATATAATTATTGAGGTTATGGAGGGCATTCATAAGGGGGGCATCGCTATGAATAGCATCAAGTTGAGCAATAAATGTGCAATTGAACTTTAAAACAGAGAATTTTGTCATTTTGCTCTCGCCAAGGCATGGATTTTGGATATACAATCCAACACGCTTCTTAGGAAGCCTCTGAGTATTCAGAGCATCATGATGCCGAGATGGTGAAATTGGTAGACACGCTAGCATGAGGTGCTAGTGCCTTAGGTGTGAGGGTTCGAGTCCCTCTCTCGGCACCATTATCTTTCTTAAAGAAATTTAGAGTGTAATGCAAAGTTCTAAGCAGGCTAAACTATCCGCAGATGCTAACCAATTGCTTAGCGAGCTTGCGGTGCACGCCCTATTACACCTACACTTCAAAATCCACGCATCAACGCGTAATTTCCCGACTAAAGAACGTAACGACCTACTGCAAAAATGGCTTAAACCTAAGCTGAAAAGTAATCGCTATAAACTGATTAAAAAGCCATTAAAGTCTCTGACTCACAGGCAAAAGGGGAAAACGGCAATCTAGAAATACTTCTTGAACGCTGTGTGGGTGCCGATAAGCCGAGCAATCCTCAACCTCACCTCGACAGTTACCTGCTGCTGATTAACGAAATTGAGAAGAAGCTAGGTACGACGGTCTTACTCTCTCGTCCGGAAAAAGTTGACCTGTCACACGATCAACATGGCTGCCTACTGTGCGTGCTATCTGAGAATCTAAATCAACACTTCGATGATAATAATGCCCTCATCGCTCCGATTTCGATGTTATTCCGTGGTCCACTCAGTCAACGTTCTTTGTTCCTCGGTAGTATTTACGCGAGCAACACATTCCATTATGACGTACAGTATCAAGATGACCAATTCGTGCGAATCACGCTGGATTTGGCTTAGATTATTTGTCTGATTCAAAAAGGCCGCGATATTCGCGGCCTTTTGCTTTTGTCAGTTTTACTTCTAGCTTCTGTTAGTAATATCTATTGGATTTTGCGCTACTCTATCTCACGAAAGCGAGCGGTGAAGTGACGAAGCACCGGTGGCTCATATTCAAAAGTCAGGCCTTTTAGCTTATTGGCACTGTCTCTTAACTCGATAATCGCATCAGCGATATAATCCATATGATCATTGGTGTAAACACGGCGTGGAATGGTTAAACGCATCAATTCAAGCTCTGAAGCTTTCTGCTCACCGGTTTCTGGATCGCGTCCTAGCAACAATGAACCAATTTCCACCGCGCGAATTCCAGCTTCCAAATACAACGCATTACAGAGCACCTGCGCTGGAAATTGATCCGCTGGAATATGAGGTAAAATTTTTGCTGCATCAACAAACACGGCATGCCCGCCCGTTGGGTATTGAATCGGTATGCCCGCTTCCCGTAGACGTTCCCCCAAATATTGAACTTGGCTAATGCGATAATGGAGGTAGTCTTCATCAGCCCCCTCGTATAAACCACGAGCAAGCGCCTCCATGTCACGTCCAGCCATACCACCATAAGTCACAAAGCCCTCCATCGGCACGCATCGTGTTTGTACCGCTTGGAACAGCTCTTGATGATCGCGAATACAGCACATACCACCAATGTTCACCATGGGATCTTTTTTCGCTGACATGGTTAGCATGTCTCCGTATTGGTACATTTCGCGGATGATCTCCAGAATCGATGTATTTTCGTAACCTGATTCACGCTGCTTAATGAAATACGCATTTTCACAATAACGAGCAGAGTCAATCACTACCGGGATGTCGTACTTAGTCGCAATTTCATACACACTGCGCATGTTTTGCATCGACACCGGCTGCCCACCCGAGCTATTGCACGTCACCGTCGTGATGATCGCACAGATATTATGAGCACCGTGCTCTTCAATCGTGGCCACCAGCTTGTTGAGATCAAAATTACCTTTCCAGTCATATGGCGTGGTGGTATCGAACGCCTCTTCCGTTACCACGTTAATCGCCTTACCACCATTCAACTCAATATGACCCGCCGTGGTATCAAAGTGGTAATTGGAGATAAATACTGGCGTTTCACCACCGCGAACCTGACGCATTCGTTCAATCAAAGCAGGAAACAAGATTTGCTCTGCGCCTCGCCCTTGGTGAGCAGGTACAGTCAATTTGTAGCCAAAGAAATGTTCAACCGCATCACATAAGTGGTAATAGTTGCGACTCCCCGCATAGGACTCATCACCCATCATGATGCCAGCCCACTGATTGTCACTCATGGCACCCGTACCAGAGTCGGTCAATAGATCGATGTACACATCATCACTACGAAGAAGAAATGGGTTAAAACCTGCTTGTTTAAGGGCAATTTCTCGGTCAGCCAAGGTTGTCATTTTGATTGGCTCAACCATTTTAATGCGGAACGGTTCTGGGATACGTTTCATTGTTAATTTCCTTATACGCATAGCCATACGCACGTAAGCGCAAGGCCAAAAAATCAAATAGATAGATTGCTTTCAATGCGAGTGCATTGAGGAAATTAACGAGAAGAGATTTTGCTAAGAAGCGATAAGCCGTAATCTAGGTTGTACCAGAACGACAGCACCAAACGGCTATCGAGAATATCCTTAATTCTCATCGTCTTTGCCCTCCTGATAAAAAGAAAAGCCAGAAACCCCATGTCTCTGACCTTTTCAATATAGTGCAATTTTCAGTCACATTTCAGTGAGACTACCCTCATTTTACGAAGGTCTCATTCTTTTCATTCTTCGTTTGATGTTGTTCTCTTTCACCATGTAATCGAACAAAGGAGCAAACAAATTTGCAAACAATATCGCAAGCATAATGCCCTCGGGATAGGCAGGATTAAGTACTCGAATAAAGATGGTCATCACACCAATCAAAATACCATAAGCCCACTTACCACCATTGGTAAAGGCAGCAGAAACTGGGTCTGTCGCCATAAAGAAAGTACCAAACGCGACACCACCAATCACAAAATGCCAATAGAAAGGCATGGAGAACATCGGGTTGGTGTTAGAGCCAATGGCATTAAGCATGAGTGATGTTACTGCTAAACCGACCAACACACCTGAGACAATTCGCCATGAGGCAATCTTCATAAAGATCAACACCAATCCTGTTAACACGATCAGTAAAGTCGATACCTCCCCCATCGATCCAGGTAGGTTACCAACAAACGCATCCGTCCAAGAAATCGGCTGACTGGTCATGTTATTCATCAAAGCGCTTCGACCACCCTCATACCATTGGCTAAGCGGCGTTGCACCAGAGTAGCCGTCCGCTGCAATCCATACGGCACCACCAGACATATTTGCAGGATAAGCAAAGTATAAGAATGCGCGTCCCGCCAACGCAGGGTTTAGGAAGTTACGCCCAGTACCGCCGAAGACCTCTTTCGCTACCACGATACCAAACGTGATGCCCAGTGCGGCTTGCCAAAGCGGAACGGTTGGCGGCAGAATCAAAGCAAACAATATGGAGCTGACAAAGAATCCTTCGTTCACCTCGTGCTTGCGGACGATAGCAAAAAGCACTTCCCAAAAACCACCGACGACAAACACCGTTGCATAAACAGGCAGAAAATAAGTTGCGCCGACGAGCATCTTACTTCCCCACCCCGCTTGACTAGCCGCTTCGACCGAGCCCCAAACCCAACTCAGCCCCCAAGAGGCATCAATGGCTTGTTGCGCTGTTGCTTGTTCAAGACCATAGAACAACGCGTCACTGGATTGCTGACCAATGTTGTACATCCCCCAAAACATTGCAGGGAAAACCGCTAGCCACACCATAATCATGATGCGTTTCAAGTCGATACTATCTCGAACATGGGTAATGCCATGATTCACCTTACCGGGCGTATAGAAAAGCGTTTCGACCGCTTCGAACAGTGGATAAAACTTGTGATACTGGCCTCCAGGCTCAAACTTTGGTGAGACCTTTTCAAAGTAGTGCTTCAGACTCATAACGTCTCCTCCTTTAAGAGTGTTACGAATGACTCACTAAAGCGATCGTTTTTACTTTTATGACCGTTGATAACCTTTACTACCGCAAGTGAATGTTTACTACCTCAAGTGAATGTTGTAACCATTGGGAACGTCGCGATCATTTTTAACATTTATAATGCTGAGTTACGTAAACAAATTGATACATGGTGTGTATGCTGATTAGGTAAAGCAATCAAGCCACGCTTATACTCAAACCATAATCTAAGCTAGTAAGCGATAAGACGCTCAGCTAGTAAGCGAAAAGAAACTTAGCGAGTTAACCAATACTTAAGCCAGTAAACTAATACTTAAGACAGCAAACTAACAACGGAGTGCTTTTATGAATGTGAGGATGTTCTGGACATTAATACTGTCTGTATCTGCCCTACCTATGGCAACCCATGCCTTAGCCGTGGACAAGCAAATGTCAAAAGAGATGAAGAAGAAAATGCAAGCCATTTGCGCGCCAGAAAAAGGCCTCGCTGGAGGATGGCAAGTTTCTGAAGTCACACCAGATGCAGAACGCTCACTCAGTATGGTTTTGCATCAAATGAACGCCTTAGACAAGCTTAAGCAAATTAATGAGGTGAGAACACAAGTCGTTGCAGGAACAAGGTATGCCATTGAATTCGAATTTAAAGATGGCGAAATCTGGAACGCGATGATATTTCATAGTGCTCGCGGCGATTACATGATCGAACGCCATGCCAAGAAAGGCCCGCTTTGTCCAAAAGAGACTTAACTATTCAATACAAGTCACAAAATGCTAGCCACAATATAATGGCATTTTCAAGAATTGGCAGGAAGCTTAATGAACAAGAAGCGTAGAGGCGACTGACTTAGTTGCCTTTACGCTGATTTGATGTGTCTCATCCTGAAATGTGCGGAGAAGTATTAATTTGGACTAGAGCACGCAACTCCATCTTTATTTCTCGCTGACTTCATTCTTATCTTTCTTCTCTTGTAACTTGTCGATGACCTTATCGCAAATATATTCACCGATGGGCATCGCAGACGTTGCAGCTGGGGACGGTGCGTTACACACATGGAGACTTCTCGCACTTTCAGCGAAGAGAAAATCATGCACAAGGGTACCGTCAGAAAGTACGGCTTGTGCACGAATCCCCGCAGGATAGGGTTTAAGGTCTTCCACTTGGATACTTGGGCAGTATTTATTGACGAGCTTGAGATAACCTGGCTTCCACCATGAATTTTTGAACTCATCTAGTCCTGTTTTTAGATGTTTTTGTGTCACTTTCCAAAAACCCGAGAAGCTGATCATCTGCAGGGTATCTTGTAAATCAATATTGAACTTGCCATACCCCTCACGCTTCCAACCTTGCACCGCGTTTGGGCCAACCGTAACTGAACCATCAATCATACGAGTAAGGTGAACACCTAAAAAAGGCAAGTCAGGATCAGGAATTGGATAGATCAAATGATTGACCACTTGATCATGTTTGCTATCCAAGCGGTAGTATTCTCCACGATATGGAATTATTTGAAAATCGGTAGGAATACCCATCATCTTCGTCATTCGATCAGCCATTAAACCACTGCAAGTGACCAAAAATCTTGTATTCAATTGCATTGTCTGGCCATCTGAAACGCAGGTGAGTTGAACTTCATCATCATTCTCTTCAACCGCGATCACCTTGGTTCTTAAACTAACTTGACCACCAATTTTTTTAAACTCGTTCGCCATCTGCTCGGTAACCAAACGATAGTCAACAATACTGGTCGCTTTTACGTAAATTGCGCCAAGTCCAGTAATATTCGGTTCTGCGAGTTTCAACTGAATTTCATCTAATAACTGTACATCGATACCATTAACCTGACATCGTTCATAGAGCGCATTCATACGCGTAACTTCTTGCTCATTCGTCGCAACCAGTAACTTGCCACAGTTTTCCACTGGAATATCGTGCTCAGCACAAAACGACAGCGTTCGCTCGACACCACGTTTACAAAAGTCTGCTTTAAGACTTCCTGGCGCGTAATACACGCCCGCATGAATAACACCACTGTTGTGCCCCGTTTGGTGCTGAGCATAACCAGATTCTTTCTCCACCAATAAAATGCGACGGTCTGGGTGACGTTGCTGCAATTGCCAAGCGGTTGAGACACCGACGATACCGCCACCAACAATGATGTAGTCATAGACTGATTTCATACCACCCCTTATAAAACCGATAGCTGAGACTGTTGCAATTTGAACTTGCGACTGCTGTAAATAAAGATGGCGACAAAAATGCCACAACATGCCACGCGAACTAGCACTGGAATATCGTGCCAAACTAACAACGTACCGGTAATCACCAGTACTAGACGCAATAAAATGTTCAACGGCCCCTCAAGATAGCCCTCAATCGCACCAATCAATGAATAGGTGCCAATGATGGCAAAAAAGCCAACAGTAATAACAGATGTGGCATCCCAACTGACCAATCCTGTATAAGCAATCAACAACGGAACCAGATACAAACCCTTGGCAATTTTCCAAGCCATAAGACCTGTACGCATTGGTGGTGTTTTCGCTATCGTTGCCGCCGCAAAAGCAGTCAAACACACTGGTGGCGTGACATTGCTGTCTTGCGACAACCAGAAAATAATCAGGTGTGCAGCCAGCAAAGCTAAGCCAACGGCTTCAATTCCGAGGCTTTGCTCCAAAAGTGTTTCCATAAAATCAGCGGGCACGAGCGCGACCATCTCTTTTGCCGTTTCTAATGCCATTGGCGCATTGAGTAAATCTAACTTATCTGGTGCCGCGAGCATGAAAATGGCTTTCGCTTGTTCAGGCAGTTGACCTGACATCATAAGCTCAAGCAATTGGTTTTCAGCTATCAATTTATAAAGGGCAGGAGCAGACAGTGTGCCCAACACGATGTAGGCCGCCGTGACGGGCAACCCCATGCCGAGAACGAGAGATGCGAGGGCAATAAGGACAATCATGATAAATAAATCACCGTTTGCCCAGCCATCGATCATGAGCGAAAAAGTATTCCCGACCCCTGTCGTGCTAATCACGTTGATCACCAAGCCGATGCCCACCAACAATACTGCGGTGGTCGCCATGTTTTTCGCACCTTGAGAGAGCGCTTCAATGATCGCTTTTGGTCCCATTTTGTGCTCTTTCGAAAACCAAGATGCCACCACGACAGAAATGATCGACAAGCCCGCCGCATACGTTGGTGTAAAGCCTTGCACCAACAAGGTGACTAATACCACCAGCGGAATTAAGTTGTGCCAACCACTGATCAATACTTTGAACAGTGACTCGTCGCTCGTTGTGATCTTTTGGACCCCGCTGCGTTTTGCTTCAATACGAACGAAGAAAGCCACAGACAAAAAGTAAATCAACGCAGGGATAAACGATACTGCAATGATGTCCACATAAGGAATTTGAGTATAAGACGCCATAATGAACGCACCTGCGCCCATCACGGGTGGCATCAATTGCCCACCCGTTGATGCCGCCGCCTCTACTCCGGCCGCAAAGCGCGATGGGAAGCCTGCTTTTTGCATCAACGGAATACTAATCACACCTGTCGATACTGTATTTGCAACACTAGACCCCGATACCGACCCCATCAAACCAGAGCCAATAACAGCTATAAATCCTGGACCACCAATGATTTTCCCGGCCGCAGCACGAGCGACATTAATGATGTAATCTCCCACCCCAGAGCGCACAAGGAACGCACCAAACAAGATGAACATAAAGACAAAGGTCCAACTGATGCGAGAAATAGAACCGAACATGCCCTCTGAAGAATAGAAGCTTCGGTAAAGTAAGGTTTCCATGCTCAAACCAGGAAAGTGAAAAATACCGGTTGCCCATTTCCCCCATAAGACGACATAACTCAAACACACCACGATAAGCACTGGAATAAACCAGCCCATTGTGCGTCTGATGAGCTCTATCACTATCAATATCGCCATAATGGCGAATACCCAATCACTGGTGACGAACTTGACTCCGCGCTCGTATAGCGCATCTTCGGCATACGGAATATAGACTAAACAAGCAATGGCACCACAAGCGATTAACACATCGACGGCAAGAGCAAACTTACTCTGTTTCAAGGAGATATGGGCGGGATACCAAAGTGCACAAATCACAGCAAATCCAGCAAAGTGAGTCGCCGAGATCCAAAGTTCTGGCAATGTCGATAAGGTGTTAAACCAAATATGCAAAACAGACAGTACAACTCCAAACACTGTGATTGTCGTCGTTACCCACGGAAAGTCACTGCGTGTAGGCAGTTCAAATTTCTGCAATTCCTTTTCCATTGACTCGCTCATCTTATACTCCAAGCTCTCGCGGCCGTTGTTCGTTCCATCAGAAAATATATGCCCCAAGCCATGACTCGGGGCAACGATCAAACTATTGAATGATCAGATCGGCAGGGATCTCTATGCCCATCTCTTTGTAATAACGAACGGCTCCTGGGTGCAACGGCACAGGTAGGCCTGCAATCGCCTTTTCAATTGCCATTGCCTTGGTCGCTTTATGGATACCTTGTAAGAAAGGCAAATTTTCGTAGATCGCTTTGGTTAACTGGTAAACATCGTCTTCAGAGATGTCTTCACGCACGGCGAGAAAGTTTGGCTGTGCGATTGTTGTCACTGGCTTATCTAAGCCTGGGTAGGTATTTGCTGGGATCTCATATTTCGTCCATAGGTTATAGTCGCCGTTCGCTTCTTTGATTTGCTCATCAGTAAACGAAAGAATCGAAATGTCTTTTCCTAGAGCGGCAAACGCTTGTGTTACCGCACCAACAGGTACACCTGCCGGCGTATTCATCCCATCAATCGTTCCATTTTGAAGTGCACTTGCACTACCGCCGTAGCCCATGAATGCCAAATTAAATTTTTCTGGGTTCACATTGAGGCCTTTCATGATCTGACGACCTGAATTTTCTGTACCTGAGTTCTTTTTACCGATTGAAAACTTTTTTCCATCTAAGTTATTCAAGTCACTGACAGTGCCCGTTTTCGCTAACTCCGTACGAACAATAAAGTGCTCAACGTTTTGCCAAAGCATCGAAACAGAGCGAAGTTGCTCTTGACGACCGCTCTTAGCATATGGCCCTTCACCAGACCATGCCCACGCGCCATAAAGACCTTGCAAAATAGCAAATTGAGCTTCGTTTTCATTAAGCAATTTAACGTTTTCACCCGATCCTGCCGAACTGATCGCTGAAAGAGAAAAGTGATGTTTGGGTGCCAGTTTCACTTTACTCAAGGTAGCAAGTGCAACACCTACTGGGTAATAAGTACCCCCGGTGGATGCTGTCGCCAAAATATAGCTACGATCTTCAGCAACCGCATTTGCTGCAATGCCAAAAGAAGTCACAGCGACAGCCAAAGCTTTAACTAGCTTATTCATTTTCATTATTACTCTCCATGTAGTCGTCCTATAGACGCACGTTTACATCACATTAAATTATCATTAACAACAAGCACTCAAGAGCAATTTGAATGCCAAACCTTAAATGATTGTATTTGTTAACTTTAATTTTCTAGGGAACGAAAATGAGCAAAAACCTGCTGATTGAATAGAAAGGTAATGAGCAAAAACTTGCTTATCATAAAGACAATATTTATGCGATTGACTCACAAAAAGTTAATAAAATGTGATCAATACAAAATAATCGCTCGATTGCCTAATGAGCAAGTTTTTGCCTATATCGACAAAGGATGCAGATACCGTCATAACGATCTTAAAAGTAAGAATAAAAAACATCCCCCTAAAACGTTCACTTTTTCGACAGCAAACTAAGGTCTAAATCTCTACAAATTGAACAAAAAAACATCAAAACAAGAAGTGTTAACAAAATGAAAAGTCATTTATTCTGCCTTATAATTTAAAAAGCAGTTCAATCCACCAGTTCAAAAACAAACATCAACCTTATCATCTTATTTTCCACTTCAGGGTTGTCCCCATCGCCTCATGTTCGTTAGTGTAGATGCACACCAAGGCAAACGTATTCCTTGGTGTAATTTCATCATTAAGGATCAATCATGTCAGCAACAATGCAATTACTACTTGCTTTTAAACGCCCATCTGGCGTTGCTGCTGCGATCCTCCTGCTCTCTCTGAAACTGATTCAGAGCTGACAGGCTATATCTAAAATTTCTGTCAGCTTGATTAGAAGCTGACGGAATGTTGCCACCCTCCCCTTATTCCTTCTGTTTCTTTCAAGCGAAATGTAAGAGGAATAACAATGTTAAGCGCACGCAATATCGCCGCTTTGGGCTTTATGACTTTTGCCATGTACTTAGGTGCAGGTAACCTGATCTTCCCGCCTTTTTTAGGCTACCAAGCAGGAGAAAACTTCCTTAGTGGAATGTCCGGTTTTCTATTAACGGGAGTTGGACTACCTGCAATGGCACTTGTGATCGTTGCCATTGTTAATGGTTCTGACAAGCTGACTGCTGCTTTACCTAAACCTTTGGCAACCAGTTTTTGGGTGATGGTATTTATCGTGATTGGTCCAGCATTCGTGATTCCGCGTGCTATTACTGTCGCTTACCAATTCAGCTTTGCGCCAACCTTTGGTGATATGGCACTCATGCCTTTTACTATTGCTTTCTGTATTATCACTATTCTGTTTGCCCTCTACCCGGGTAAGCTAATTGATAACCTAGGCAAAATCTTAACGCCTGCATTGATGGCTATCTTAGTGGTCATGTCAGTCACAGCATTGGTTTACCCTGCAGGTGAACTGACATCAGCAACGGGGCCATACGTGGAAGGGGCATTTGCTGAGGGGTTAACTCAAGGCTATATGACGATGGATGCGTTGGGCTCGATTGGCTTTGGTTGGATTATCTTCCGTGCAATTCGCAGCATGGGGGTGGATTGCCCTAAAGCCACTGCGAAGTACACGCTTATCGCGGCTTTAATGTACGCAATTGCAATGACATTTGTTTATGTATCATTGTCTTACATTGGGTCAACGAGTTCTTATCTAGGCTCAGAATTCAGTAATGGTGGAGACATATTAACAGCGTTTACTTTCAACCACTTTGGTGCCTTTGGATCTTTACTATTAGGCGCGGTCATGGTTTTAGCATGCTTGACAACAGCGATTGGTGTTACCACCGCGGGCAGCGAGTTCTACGACAGCACCTTTTGCAAAGTGAACTACAAAGGCTGTGTGATCACAACGATGGTACTGGCGGGTTTGATCGCAAACGTAGGTCTAGAGCAGCTACTTGCTATCACTTTGCCAGCCGTTGTTGCCCTTCATCCCGTCGCAATTGCACTAATGATAATGGCACCCGTACGCAACAAGATGTCTCAGATGATGGTGGTTATTACCACATGTACCGCACTTACTTTTGGATGCATCGATGCCTTGCATATTCTCGACTACATGCCAGAAGTGACAAACCAATGGCTAAATAATAATATGCCGCTATACAAGTACTTTGCCAGCTGGATAGTTCCAACAATCATGATAGTCATATTAGGAGTACTCACTTATAGAGCTAAGCGGCACGTTGCTTTCGAACATTCTACGACTTGAGATTGTTTCATTGCATTAGCCCACAAATGTGGGCTACTTCTATTAACTGCGAAAAGTATCAGCTATTCAAGACATTTGAGAGTAATTAATCTACTATGAATCATATTTACTATTGATAGGTAAAGGATCGATACACAAGTAGTTAGGATGCTAGGATGGCAACATGGATAACTTTTCGTTAGATATAAGAACGCTCAACTTCATTATTATTCTTTTCTCTTGTATCTACTCAATTGGGCTTATCTTCTACCAATTCAATCAACGTAAAATTCCAGGGCTATCGTGCTTTGCAATTTCGCTATTGTTTATTGGTGGAGGACCTTTTCTGTTGAGTCTTAGAGACAGTGCGTCAGACTGGCTCACCGTCACAGCTTCAAATACGATCATTTTGATTGGCTTTCTGCTGACATTATATGGGTTGAGTCTATTTCGTGCTTTTCCCCTCAACATCGCACGCTATCTCACTGCGGCTCTCCCATTCACAAGCGGTGGAATCTATTATTTTACTTTTCACTCTCCCTCTATTCGTAGTCGTATCATTGTTGTGAGCCTCTATTTATCTGCCGTTACTTTTGCCAGTGCTTACGCCATGCTCAAAGGGAGAAATCGTGATCTCCAATTGCCAATGGTTGGCATGGCTACCTCCTTACTTGGCTTCAGCGCCTTTATGATCGGAAGAACCATTTGGACTTACTTCGACTCAGAGCTCAACAACTTTATGACGGCAGGTTTGGTTCATCAATTAACTTTTTTATTTAGCATTTGTTTGGTTGTTTCCATGAGCTTTTGCATGTTGTGGTTAATCAATGCAAGGCTGCTGCAATCCATAAGAAGTTTATCGTTTCAAGATGCCCTAACCGGATTACTCAATCGAAGAGCAATGGAAGATGTGATTCCCAATCTCGTTGCAAAAACCGTTGCCAAACAAGAACCGCTAAGCATCATCATGACGGATATCGACAACTTTAAGTATATTAACGACGAGTTTGGTCACTTAGCTGGTGACAATACGATTGTCAGTGTCGCCAATATCATGAGTCGAAATCTGCCCAAAGAGGCTCAAGTGATACGCTTTGGCGGGGATGAGTTTATGGTCGTTCTACCAAAGTACACTGCTCATCAGGCGGCAGAACATGCTGAAACGCTACGACACTCGATCAAGAATGCATCCTGTCAAGGCAGCAAAGAGAAAAGGATAACCATGAGTTTTGGTGTTGCTGAGATAAAATCTGGAGAGCGATTACACGACGTTATTTCTCGCTCCGACCATGCACTTTACCATTCAAAAGAACAAGGTAGAGACAGAGTCACCATGCTATCAGCTAAAACAGCAAGTTTTAAACAACCGTTCTACGAACAACGTGCATAACGACTTATCGCCATTTTAGAGTTAAGCTTTATTGCGGTGATCAGAGTTAGCGTTGGAAAAACGCTTGAAAACCAGGCTAAAATTTTCGATAAGTAGTTATTCTACCGCCTAAATTTTCAACGGGGTTATCGAGTATTATAACAAGCTAGAATGACCCGTTATTTACTACGATTAGCATAAGTATAGTCGGCCCGATTCAATCCAAATTTTTGCATTTTTTGGTTAAGCGTTCGACGTGGTAAATCGAGCTCTAGCATGACCTCACTAATATGCCCTTGGTGTCGAATCAACGAATCATGCAATACTTTACGTTCAAAGTTGTGCAATTGTATAACCAATGGCACACCAGTTTGGGTTTCTTCTGTCGTAGAAGATGGGCGCGTTGATAAAATTTCCATCACTGAAATCGCATCATCCAAAGCAAAACGAATCGCCACGTTACGCAGTTCACGTACATTACCGGGCCAAGCATAAGTCTGGATAGCTTTTCTATCCGCGCTACTTAAAGGACGATAATCTGGATTACTTTGAACGGCAAAGTGTTCGAACAGTATCAAGGCATCGTCTTCTCGTTCTCGCAATGGTGGCAAATAAATTTGCCCAACATTAAGTCGATAATAAAGATCCTGTCGAAACTCTTCATGATCGTTAAGATCTTCTTTTGCGGCAGCGATCACCCGCAAATCTATCGCGATCTGTTTATTTCCACCGACTCGCTCGACAGTATGCTCTTGCAATGAACGTAACACTTTGACCTGCATCGGTAACGGCATACTCTCAATTTCATCTAAAAACAATGTGCCTTTATCCGCATACTCCAATTTACCAATGCGCTTTTTGCTTGCTCCTGTAAATGCGCCCGCTTCATGACCAAACAATTCACTTTCAAACAAGCTTTCAGGAATTGCGCCGCAGTTAATCGGAACAAAATGATGGGCATAACGTCGACTCTCATTATGGAGGCTAGTCGCAACGAGCTCTTTACCGCTGCCAGTTTCACCATAAATGATCACGTTGGTATCCATTCTTGCCAGCTTTGCAATTTGTTCTCGCAGTTGTTGCATGGATCGACTTCGTCCAATCAACACTTCCTCAAGCCCGCTGACACTGGCTAAGTACTCATGCCGAACTTGAGTTGAGGCTTGCGCACGATACGTTTCTACGGCTTCTTTAACTCGCTCGGATAAACGTTCAGGTAAAAACGGCTTTTCAATAAAATCAAAGGCCCCTTTTTGCAGTGCACTTACCGCCATATCGACATCGCCATGGCCAGTGATCAGTATGATCGGCGTTCTTATTTGATTGCTAGTTAGCGTCTCTAAAATCAGCAAACCATCGGTATCGGGTAAACGCACGTCACTCACAATTGCATCAAAATCTTGAGACAAAATGGCCGCTTGCCCCTCCAAACCTGAGCAAAATGAAGCAACGTCGAACCCTGCTAATTGCAGCCATTGGCTTGTTGCCTGCTGCACGATGTCATCGTCTTCGATAAGAGCAATCTTGGGGATATCATCAAACGCCATAAGTAAGTGCCTACCGTGAGTAGTAAGGGATAGCTTTGTCGCTGAGCTAGCGAGCCAAATCGTTCTTGGCTTACGTTAACAAAAAACCATACAGAGAAAAGGAGCTGGATCTCACTTCTCACTTACAAGTCTTTAACATCCAAAAGGTTAAGCGCAATCTTGTATCAGTTTCGTTAAGGAGCCCTTATGTTGCGTAGTAAGAATAGGAAAACATGGCTAATCATCGCGATTGCTAGCGTATTAATTTCATTCTGCTATACCGCCAGTAGGGAGGTTGCCCGTCAATGGTTAAATGTGCAGTCACAAACCGATGCTCAGCAAAAACTACTTGATTATATTGGTGAAGTTCGACGCGCCCTTAAACGTTTCTATCACCTGCCTTATCTGGTCACCAACAATCCAGAAACCATCGCTTTTGTGAAAGGGAACCTCACTTACTACGAGCCGATTGAGGCCCAACTGATACAACTCGATAAAGCGGCAAATACAGAGGGTTGGCTAATTCTATCCGCTAAGGGAGAAGTCTTGGTATCTAGCTTAGTTGATGAGCGCTTTAGTCTGCCGGACCGCCAAGCTATCGTTGAGCAAATACATAACCAAGGCGGCGGCGTTTCTTTGGTCAATAAAACCAAGGGGTCTAGTCCGCTCTATTATTTAGCCGCCCCCATTTATGATGGCCTCGAAATTGCGGGGATTGTTGTCGTACAAATAAACTTAAGCTTGCTCACCGATCAGACTCTTACCAGTCAAGACATCATCACTTTACAAAATCGTCAGCAACGCTTCATCTTATCAAGCAGCGCCACATACAACGCGGACTGGTTTAACGAACAGAACAATACCATTAACGTTGAAACCCAACGCCTTTACGATGACACGATTATTCGAGTCTGGACTTTGCAAAAACAGCGGTATTTTGCACATACCGTCAAACTCGATGATTTGGATTGGTACGTCAGTTACCTCTCTCCGATTAAACCCGTTCAGCAAACGATCAACATGGTTGGCTGGGGTGTCGTCGCCCTATTATTGTTAATCCTTTTACTGTCAATTATCGGTGTACAGCGTCATCAAAAAAATCTCAACCAACGACGAATTCAATCACTACTAGAAGAATCTCAGCGCCGTTTAAAGCAAATGATCAACAAGACTCATGTTGGGTTGTTACTGATTGATGAACAAGGCAAGTTATTCGATCTTAACCCGATGGCAAAACGGTTATTCTCTCTGCCTGAAAGCGTCAATCGTGAGACATCTGCTTGGGAACTTTTTGATGCTGGCAATCAAAATTCAACGACGTTAACGCTACTTAAGGACTTACCTAAACACCGAGAGTTAGCTGAAATTAGTAACGCAGAAACGCTCGCCAGACGAAGTGATGGCAGTGTATTCCCGATCTTGTTCTCTTTAACCCGCTTCCCTTTGCATGGCGAACAATACTTTTTAGCGACCCTTATCGACATCAGTAAACGTAAAAAAGCAGAACAGTCACTCCAACAAGTCAACCAAGAACTGGCACAACGAGTAGAAGAGCGCACGCAAGCCCTGAAAGAAGCGCAAAGCCAATTAATTGAATCGAGTAAAATGGCAGCCTTGGGCAGAATGTCGAGCGCCATTACTCACGAGTTAAACCAACCTCTAACAGGTTTGCGCACCTTGCTCACCACCAATGAACTGCTCATCGAGCGCGGTGAGGTGGATATGGTAAAAGCCAATAATGTTTTAATCCAAAAACTCATTGATCGCATGGCAAGTATGACTCGCCAACTCAAAACCTTTGCTTACAGCAAACCAGAAAACCTTCAGGCAATATCGCTTACAGCCGCATTGGAAGAAACATTACGTCTCTACCAGTCTCAACTTGCCCCTATCGATGTGCGAGTACGAATCCCTCATGAATTACCATCAATTAAAGGGGAAGAGCAAAGGTTACTCCAAGTACTCGGAAACCTTATATCTAACGCTCTAGATGCCATGATAGAAACCAACCAACCACAGCTAAATCTTATTGTTAACCCAATGGGAAAACTGATCGAATTAACCATCAGTGATAATGGTTGTGGCGTGCCAGAGGAACAGTTAGGCTCAATATTTGAGCCATTCCAAACATCAAAAAAAATTGGGAAAGGGCTAGGCCTTGGATTAGCCATCACCGCAAACAACATGCGAGATATGGGTGGAAGTGTTTCAGTAAAAACGAATCCACAGCACGGTCTCACGTTTCACTTACTGTTTCAAACCGCATCATCCTGATGTGCCCCCTCAAATTACGTTCAGATTATTGATTACAATCCCATCAATAAAACCATTATTCCTCACGCTTTGGGAAAAATACGATCTCAATACAAGAATCGCACTCTCACCTACACTATTCTCAAACACACAGAACACATAATTTCAAAACCATAAAGAGCGAGAAACATGATTAAGTTTCCAGAACATTTTCTTTGGGGCGGTGCCATTGCAGCCAACCAAGTAGAAGGGTCGTACAACCTTGGGGGGAAAGGGTTATCGACATCAGACATGCTGCCAAACGGTATTCTGAGCCCACATCAAACCCGTGAAGAACGCACTCCAGGTATCAAAGACGTAGCGATCGATTTCTACAACCGCTACCCAGAAGACATCGCTCTATTTAAAGAGATGGGCTTCAACTGTTTGCGTCTTTCTTTGGGGTGGAGTCGCATTTTCCCAAATGGTGATGAGTCAGAACCAAACGAAGAGGGTTTGGCATTCTACGATAAGATTTTTGAAGAGCTTGCTGAGCACAATATTCAACCTTTCGTGACACTATCTCACTACGAAATGCCTTACGCATTGGTTGAAAACTATGGCGGTTGGGGCGATCGTCGCGTTATCGATTTCTTTGAGCGTTACGCACGCACGGTTCTAGAACGCTACAAAGACAAAGTAAAACTGTGGCTCACGTTCAATGAAATCAACATGTCTTTACACGCACCATTTACTGGTGTTGGCTTGCAAGAAGACGCCAATGAACAAGAGATCTACCAAGCGATTCACCACCAATTGGTTGCGAACGCGAAAGCAGTGAAACTGTGTCAAAAAATCGTACCAAACGGCAAAATTGGTAACATGCTACTTGGCGCTATCAACTACCCATACACCTGTAACCCTGATGACGTTCTTGCCGCAATGCACGAAAACAACAAATGGCTGTTCTTCGGTGATGTGCAAACACGCGGTCAATACCCGGGTTACATGACGCGCTACTTCCGAGAAAATGGCATTGAAATCCAGATGGAAGCTGGCGACTTGGAAGAAATTGCGTCGGCAAGTGTCGATTTTATCTCATTTAGCTATTACGCCAGTGGCTGTGCGAGTGCAGATCCAAAACAAAAAGAAGTCGGTAATATCGTCGACAGCGTGCCAAACCCATATCTCGAAAAGAGCCAATGGGGTTGGTTGATTGACCCAAAAGGTTTGCGCGTTCTATTGAACTTCCTACACGATCGCTACCAAAAGCCACTATTTGTTGTAGAGAATGGACTAGGTGCACGTGATGAAATCGATGAAAACGGTGAAATTCAAGATGATTACCGCATCGCTTACTTGAATGACCACCTAGTGCAAGCTCATGAAGCAATGCTAGACGGCGTGGAACTCATGGGCTTTACGAGTTGGGGGCCTATCGATCTCGTTGCGAACTCAACGGCAGAAATGAGCAAACGTTATGGTTTTATTTATGTTGACCGCCATAACGATGGTCAAGGAACGTTAGAGCGCAAACGCAAAAAGAGCTTCTTCTGGTACCAAGATGTGATTCGTACTGCCGGTGGATCATTAAAAAGCTGAGCTTATCATCTAGATACAAGCCTAGATATAAAGTGCATTTTTATTTAGATAGAAACAACAAAGCCCTGTCAGCACAGGGCTTTATTACACCTAATATAACCTCACGAGAAGGTGAGTCTTGCTAGGCTATACGCCAATTTCGCCACCATCTTCTCGGCGAATAACCACCGTTGCCGCTCTAGGACGGACAGTCATACCTGCTGGCGTCGCTTCCGCAGCGTTATCACTATAAGGCCAGTTACCAGGGTGTTGAATGTTGACGAATAGCGATTTGTAATCAGGGCTGATGGTAAAGCCTGTGACTTCACACCCATTTGGACCGACAAAGAAACGTTTTAACTCCGCTTGGTTGTCTGCCCCTATCGTGGCTTGGTTACCATTTTCATCAGTGAGCTTAGATGGCACGACGGCCAACATTTGATCGTTCGTGTATTCCTCTACTTCGTCTGCACCGTTATCGGTTTGAATCCATAAAATACCACGAGGGTCAAAAGCCAAACCATCAGGGCTAGCAAATTGATTAAGCTCCGTTAGGCTTGAACGGTTGGTATCTGCATCACCATTTGCTGGCGAACCAAATACAAAGATATCCCATGTAAATTCAGTTGCCACCTCTCCCTCATCCCAACGGATAACGTGACCAAATTTATTATTCAAACGTGGATTGGCAGGGTTAGTTTCATCTGTACGTCTGGTGTTATTAGTCAACGTCAGATACACCGAGCCAGTATATGGATCGACTGTACACCATTCCGGACGGTCCATTGGTGTCGCGCCGACTAAATCAGCCGCACCTGCTGTGTTCAAAATAATATCAGCTAATGAAGAAAAGCGGTCTGCTAGTGTCCCGCCAGAAACCGTTGTACTGTCCAATGTCAATGGAAGCCATGTGCCCGAACTGTCTTCGTTAAAGCGAGCAACATACAATATGCCGTCATCCATATATTTATCGCCCATTGCCAAACGATTTGATGGATTTGCATCTGCAGGATCCCAAACCACAGCAGACTCAAATTTGTATAGGTACTCAAAGCGAGAGTCGTGACCAGAATAAAATACGACGGGTTTGCCTGCTTCAAGCTTACCGAACGTGCACCCCTCGTGACGGAAGCGACCTAATGCGGTGCGTTTTTTCGCTCGTGAATTTTGCGTATAAGGGTCAATTTCGACAATATAACCATGTCCGTTTGCTTCATTGCGATAGTCATCCATCGCACTGCTGCCCGTAGGCTTGACGTTAAAGCGTGCAAACTCATCCAATCGCTCTTCTGCATCCCCTGCTAACGTTTCCCACAAATATCGCGTATTTTCATCATCGACACCAATACGGTCTTGCTCTTGTGTACGAACGCCAGCATTAACAAAATAACCAGGCCAGTTTTCTTCACACGTCAAGTAGGTTCCCCAAGGGGTATAACCATTACCACAATTGTTCAAAGTACCTCGCGCTTGACTCCCATCTGGGGAAAAACGTGTTACGGCAAGGCTCGTGTGCGCGATAGGACCAGAAAGATCCATAACCGTCGCGCCAGTATAGCGACGATTTAGCGGGTCATTATCCACTAACTGCCATTGATTATCGCTTAATTGAATACGAACGACTGACACACCATGTGCGTTTATTTCTTTACGTACCTCGTCTACAATCGTACGCACACCATTTTCAACCGTCGGGCCATTTGGATGTAAAGCAGACAAATCAATGTACTCATGGTTGATACATAATAGACCATCGGTACTGCTGTCGTTCAATGGAAAGAAATGCATTCCATCATGATGCATTCCAAGCGCATTAAGCTGATCTGTCCCGGTATTGCTACCATCGTCTTTCCAGTCATTGCCTTGCGCATTCAAAGGCGTTCCCCAAGGAACAAGCACTTGGGCCGTGTAACCCGGCGGAATCGCAACCGCATCGGTTAATGAGCCTGGAATGGATTCAAAATTCAATACGGCACTCGCTGCACCAGAAGCCGCTTTGACAGAATTACCCGAGGTTGAAGAGTCACACCCTGCAAGACCAAATGCTCCAAAAGCCGTCATTGCACTGATCCCAACGCCACCTTTTATTATGCTGCGTCGTGAAAGATTGGCTTCCAGTACCTCTTCAAAAGGCTTGTTCTTACTTTGGTTAAAACGTGTTGCGTCAAAAGTTTCCTTACTCATGGTGTCGCTTTCCCAGTATTCATGTTCGTTATTAGAAGATGGTATTTCCATTGATTGGACGTGATGAAGTGTGAGTGAGAAAAATGACAGAAATACTCGATGTGTATGAAAGTTATGTTTACAGAATGTTATAAAACAAGATTCGGTAACGATAGTGCCGATTTTCGCTGGGTTTCACCTTAAATAGGGTGTATAAAGTTACTCGGATATATTCAATCATCTACGAGAAATAATCATGAAACTAGATAAAATCGATAACAAAAATCGTCGTCTTCGCAAGAAGCTGTTCCTTGGTGAATTTGCGATCCTGGGTTTCGAGATCAGCTGTGAAACAGACATCAACGACTTTGACCGTTACGATGCATTCGTTGATGAGTTTATCGACTACATTGATACTTTAAATCTATGCTTCGGCGGTGGCGGCCTTGAGCTATTCGAAGGTTTCCTATGTTCAACAGATCGCTACGCAAGTGCGACAGAAGAACAGAAAGCGCAAGTTCTCGCTTGGCTACAAGCTCGTCCAGAAGTTCGCAACGCACAAGCAGGCGAGTTGGTTGACGCAAATTACTTGTAATTAGTAAGTCAGAGCAATGATTGAAAAGCTGGTCTTCGGACTGGCTTTTTTGCATTTTAGGCAAAAAAATATTGGAAAAGAAAGTGGTTAGCAGTTGCTTTGCTGAGTGGGGTAAATAGGTCGTGTTAGGTTCTTAGAGCTGGCAATTAATGGGAAAGGTATCAATTCCATTGCCAGCTCGGTTTCTTCAAGTGTGGTTAACTATGCTTTTCTAGACATTTCAGTTTTCGTGTCTTTCCAGTATTGAATGCGAACACGATGCAACTGAGCTTTTCTCATCTTTTTCATAGTAATCTCCCTCATCTATATAGGTAACGCTCATCATGAGCTTATTGTCTAAGGTTTTATTCCCCTCCAATCTATCGGGGATTGAGTTAATTAACCGTGACAAATTTCACAACATAATGATAAAAACCGGGTCGTTGCAGTCATTTTTTGACCAGTTAAGCCGTTTTATCTTGTTGCTACGGTAAAATTACTCTCTGCTTATGACAGAAAAATTTCAATCAAGTTCCCTGCAACACCTTTAATAAAATTTTAATCTACTTACTGCTAGCGTGAATCCATTTAATCTGTGATATCAAACACCTTTTAGCGAATTTAGAAATCTCTCTAAACAAGATATTAGCCAGTTCATTTGTAAGAGATCTCTTACAAAACATGTAAGCCAAACGACTAAAAACATCTAAGATTAAATTGCACTAAATAATAAGCAACTGATATTAAAACGAAAATTTAAAAACCACATATTGATAACTCTATTTTTCTTTGTCTAGCTAATTGAGAGCCATCAGTAAAACGTCAATACTAAATGTGTCGACAGGATGTTGGCGGGAACAGGAAAAAGCCTAAAGGATTGGGTATCTTCAGGAAGAAGATGTGGTAGCTTAGGATGAGTTATCAGCAAGGATGTCGTTAAACTCTAGGATAGGGTTCGCCAGTCAGGATGACGGGCAAGAATGGACACCGCTAGGAAGGCGATGAACAAGGAACTCGGTTAAAGGATTTAGCCACAATCAAGGATAGATGCAGGGAGCACCTATTAGTAGCCGGATTGCTGCGAAGAAGAATAAGCCCCGTCTGGGAAACCAGGCGGGGTTTTATTTTGCCTGCCATTTCTCTTTGTTCCACTCCCCATCATGCTATTATTTCCACAACTTCTTTAGCACGCTTACGGCAAAACATTCCCTATGCTCAATCCAGTTTGGTTACACACATTTAAAACCCTTGTCGAAGTCGGCCACTTTACTCAGACCGCAGAAAAGCTCTACATGACCCAACCCGGCGTCAGCCAGCACATTAAAAAGCTAGAGCAAGCGTGTCAGCACCCACTTATAAAACGTGAAAACAAAAGCTTCGAGCTGACTGAGCAAGGTCGCATGGTGTATGCCTACGCGCTAGATCTTGAAGAGAAAGAGAAAAACCTACTGGAAGATTTGAGCTTCGATGACCCCTTTGCTGGCCATTGTAAACTGGCTTGTTCTGGGGCACTTGCGTTAATGCTATTTGACCCTCTACTTGAGAAACAAAAACAACACCGTAGCCTGTCCATTCATTTAGAAGCCGCGCCCAACCAATCTATTCTAAATGGTGTTGCCGATGGCCGCATTGATATGGGTATCGTGACTTATTCACCGAATAAAAGCGTGTTCCAGAGCGAGCAAATTGGTCGAGAAACCTTGTGTTTGATCTTGCCGAAATCTTATCAAGGAAAACCACTAACGCCTGAGGCCCTAATACGTTGTGGTGTGATTGGTCATCCTGATGCTGAACACTACATGACGCTATTTTTCGACCAATGTGCAGAGCCTTTACTTAAAGAGATTAAGGTCAGCGATATGCCACTCTCTGGCTACGTAAACCAATTGAGCCAAATCCTATTGCCTGTCAGTAAAGGACTTGGTTTTACTGTTCTACCGTACAGCGCGGTTGAGAGTTTTTCTTTACGAGAAGAGTTGTATGTGGCGGAATTAAAACAACCCGTATACGAAGATTTGTTTTTGGTGAGAAAACGCAGTCGCACACTGCCGCTGCGATACCAGACGATCAAAGAAGTATTATTGGGGGTTATGGGATGCGACTTTCTCCTATCAAAATAGCCATCTAAACGGCTTAATGCTTGTTAAACCATATTTAAACGCTTAATATCAGCGACCAAAAGAAGACTTAATTTCGTTATATTCATTCCAAAAGCGATGATTTTTTACTTAATTTTTATTTATTTCTCCCTTGACAGTCGCGTACAGTAAGGCCTGAGCACTTGATAAATAATTTTTATCGTGACGATGATTTTTTTTCGTTTTTATCCATTAGCAAAACCCCCTAAGGTTCGCCCTCTGACGACGTGGTTGTCCAATCACAATTCTAAATCGTTGAAGAGAGTGGGTTCTGTCACATCATTCACACCTGCTCACTATACTCTATACTTACATTTTTAATTTGGTACTGACTTACTAAGGAATTGCCATGCGTATTGCTATTCTTTCTCGTAATGAGAATCTATATTCAACCATGCGCCTAAAGCAGGCGGGTGAAGAGCGCGGACATCAAGTTGATGTTATCGATACTCTGCACTGTTATATGGATATTACGAGTAACAACCCTAAGATTCGTTACAAGGGTGAAGAATTGCCAAAATACGATGCGGTCATTCCACGCATTGGTGCATCTATCACTTTCTACGGTACAGCTGTTGTACGTCAGTTCGAAATGATGGGTACATTCTGTGTGAACGAATCAGTAGCAATTAGCCGCTCACGTGACAAACTGCGCTCAATGCAGTTGCTTTCACGCCAAGGCATCGGTCTACCACGTACTGGTTTTGCCCACCACCCAGACAACATTCAAGATGTGATCAAAAACGTTGGCGGCGCACCATTGGTTATCAAGCTACTTGAAGGTACTCAAGGTATCGGCGTTGTGCTTGCTGAAACAACCAAAGCAGCGGAAAGCGTGATCGAAGCATTCATGGGCCTAAAGGCAAACATCATGGTGCAAGAGTTCATTGAAGAAGCTAACGGTGCGGATATTCGCTGTTTTGTTGTAGGCAACAAAGTGATTGCAGCGATGAAACGCCAAGCAAAAGAAGGCGAGTTCCGCTCTAACCTACACCGTGGTGGTTCTGCTCAACTGGTTAAGTTAAGCAAAGAAGAGCGTGCAACTGCACTGAACGCCGCGAAAGTGATGGGTCTAAATCTATGTGGCGTTGATATTCTTCAATCGAAAAATGGCCCTGTTGTAATGGAAGTCAACTCTTCTCCAGGCCTTGAGGGCATCGAAACTGCAACAGAGAAAGACGTTGCTGGTATGATCTTCGATTTCATTGAGAAAAACGCTAAACCAAACGCTAACCGTACTCGCGGTAAAGGTTGATAATTCTATCAGAAAGAGCCCTATTTGAGGCTCTTTCTGAAAACCATCGCTAGGATGAGACTATGAATCAGAAAATGATCATTGGGAACGCCGAAGCAATTTGCTTACCTGAGTTAGGGATTACTCACCTAGAAGCGCGCATCGACACCGGTGCACAGACTTCTTCTATTCACGTAGATAACCTTGAATGTGTTGAAAAAGACGGTGAATCTTACGTTGAATTCGATTTGCACCCAGATGTTTACCACTTAGAGCAAGTGGTTCGCTGTAAAGCGCTAGTAAAAGCAAATCGTAAAGTAAAATCATCAAACGGCACATTTGAGCACCGTTATGTTATCACGACAATGTTGCGTATGGGCGGACAAGAATGGCCAATCGATATTACGCTGACAAACCGTGGCAAAATGACATACATGATGTTGTTAGGCCGTCAGGGTATGGCAGACAAAGTTCTGGTAGACCCTAGCCAATCACACCTACTGGCACCATAATCCCCGTAGCTACAGATGAGTGAACTTCACGGTCGCTCATCTGGCTCTTTACGCCTTTCTTGAAATTTCTTTCTTCTTATTTCCTTTCTTTTTATTCAAATGGCTTTCTTACTTCTTAGTACAGAGCGAACCAACCCTTTTATCTTTATCTTTGTCACACGCCAATGTGTGATCGGCCTTGTCGGCGCAGTATTCATGATGTGCTGGTAAGCACTATGGTCGAAATCGACCTCCCCTCCGTGAGCAACCAACAAACACGCTGGATTCATTTCAAAGACTCGCAACAACGATTGACGATACTGATTCGGGTGGAATATAGGAAAAGGCGCAATCAAACGGCTTTTTACTTTCACCATTAAGTCTGCCACGTACAATACGTTTTGTTCGGCGTGATACACGGATAAGTCTCGATCAGTATGCCCTGGCGTTTCCAACACCTGCCAATCTTCAAACCCAGGGATCACGTCGCCATCCACCAGCTCGATATCAGGACGAAGCTTTCGTGAATACCACAAATTACGCTTGGGCTTTCGCATTCTATTCGCCATCCACCGAGCCAAAACCAAATCGGTCAAGTGCATAAGCCAACCGTCTAAACCACCATACCAATGACGCTCTCGCTTTGCTGCCAACACTTTGCATCCCGTTAAATCACGCAGTTTGTGCGCTGCACCAGCATGATCAGGATGCATATGTGTCACCACCACCAACTTGAGTTCGTTGAAAGGACGATGAAGTTGGTGTTCAATAAAGTCTTTCAGGTTCGGGATATCTGCTCGACTAGCACCATCAAGCAGCATCAATTTATCTGAATACTCAGCAAGATACATGGTTTGAATGTAGCCTTGGATTCTATGTAGCTGCAAAACGTATCCTTGTTTTCTTAGTCATAGGGGATGTTTGAATGGCGAAAATGTTACCAAGTAGTGAACGTCAATTTACCACAGACACCAAAAACTGGTCAGACCAACTATAACAGTAGAATGGACACTCTGTTAAACAAATGTTTACAGAACACATTCATAACAACTCCTTGTCGATAGGATAGATTTTAATTACTAGACTCCCGAGTGCTTTTGACCGTTAATGCGCGCACACGGAGTTCGTGTCGGGGTATGAGGCTAATGCCTCATGATTTGCTTTTTTGTACTTTCTCTTCTATTAAATTAAGGACTTAAGTACATTTTTGTGAGATTCGATGTGGAAAAAGCATCCAAATTAGATCGCATTCGTGCGGACTACAACGTTCACTACTGGAGCCAAGGCTTCTACGGAATTGATGACCAAGGCGAGGTATATGTATCACCTCGTAGTGACCGCGCCCACCAAATCCCTTTCAGTGCCATTGTCAATGAGCTAGAAGCAAGAGAACTTAACCTCCCAGTGTTAGTTCGCTTCCCGCAAATCGTGCATCAGCGTGTGCATGGTATTTGCCAAGCATTCAACCAAGCCATTGAAGAATACCAGTACCCAAACAATTACCTACTTGTCTACCCAATCAAGGTAAACCAACAGCGTGAAGTTGTTGACGAGATCCTTGCGAGCCAAGCTCAATTGGAGACGAAACAACTCGGTCTTGAAGCGGGCAGTAAACCAGAATTGCTAGCAGTATTGGCACTGGCTCAGCAAGGTAGCTCCGTTATTGTATGTAATGGTTATAAAGACCGGGAGTACGTACGTCTTGCGCTGATCGGCGAGAAATTGGGCCACAAAGTATTTATCGTACTAGAGAAGCTAACCGAGCTTGATCTGGTACTTGAAGAAGCAAAAAGCCTAGGCGTAACGCCTCGACTTGGTTTGCGCATCCGTCTTGCATCTCAAGGTGCGGGTAAATGGCAAGCAAGCGGCGGCGAGAAGTCGAAGTTCGGCCTATCTGCGTCCCAAGTATTAAGTGTGATCGAACGCCTAAAACGCGAAGACAAACTGGATACCATGCAATTGGTTCACTTCCACTTAGGCTCACAGATGGCAAACATCCGTGACGTACGTAATGGTGTAAATGAATCCGCTCGTTTCTACTGTGAACTTCGTGCAATGGGTGCCAACATTGATTACTTCGATGTTGGTGGTGGCTTGGCTGTCGATTACGACGGTACTCGTAGCCAATCTTCAAACTCAATGAACTACGGTCTTGCTGAGTACGCACGTAATATCGTGAATACCGTTGGCGACGTGTGTCAGCAGTATGAACAACCGATGCCAGTGATTATCTCTGAATCAGGTCGTTCCTTGACCGCTCACCATGCGGTTTTGATTTCAAACGTGATTGGTACCGAAACTTACCAACCAGAAGAAGTCTTCGAACCTGCTGAAGATGCCCCTATCTTGCTACAGAATATGTGGCGAAATTGGGAGAACTTGCAAGATGGCACCGATGCTCGCGCATTGATCGAAATTTATAATGATACCCAAAGCGATTTAGCAGAGGTACACTCGCAATTCGCAACTGGTGTGTTGAACCTTGAACAACGTGCGTGGGCAGAGCAATTGTCACTACGCATCTACTTCGAGCTAAGCCGCCAGATGAGTACAAAGAACCGTTTTCACCGTCCAATTTTGGATGAGTTGAGCGAACGTCTTGCAGATAAGTTCTTCGTAAACTTCTCTCTTTTCCAATCTCTACCAGATGCATGGGGTATTGATCAGGTGTTCCCTGTTCTCCCACTTTCTGGACTTGGTGATGTAGAAGAGCGTCGTGCGGTGATGTTGGACATCACTTGTGACTCCGACGGTGCTATCGACAACTATGTTGATGGCCAAGGCATCGAGAGCACGCTACCCGTACCAGCATGGAGCAACGACAAGCCGTACCTAATGGGCTTCTTCCTTGTAGGTGCATACCAAGAAATTCTTGGCGATATGCACAATCTATTTGGTGATACCCACAGTGCAGTAGTCAATGTTGATGAACAAGGTCAATTCGAGATCAGTTACATCAACGAAGGTGATAGCGTAGAAGACATGATGCGCTACGTTCATATCGACGTAGATGCGATTCGTGACAATTACAAGCAATTGGTTTCCGAACGTGTTGAGGCCAATGAACAAGAACAAATCCTAGCTGAACTAGAACAAGGTTTAGCAGGCTACACCTATTTAGAGGACTTCTGATATGAATGATTTGTTTACTAAAACCGATTATTCGCTTTACTCCAACTCTATGTCGTTTCTTCGTCGACCGTACATCAAAAACCCTGTATCGGCAGACGCAGACGTTGTAGTACTTGGCGTTCCTCTGGACATGGCGACATCTGGTCGTCCTGGTGCACGCATGGGTCCAGATGCGATCCGTCGTGCGTCAGTAAACCTTGCTTGGGAAGGCAAGAAGTTCCCTTGGGACTTCAACGTATTTGATAAATTGAAAGTAATCGACGCTGGTGACCTCGTGTTCGATTGTGGTGATGCAGAAGATTTCACTTACCGCCTAGAAGCAGCAACAAGCGAAATTCTAAAAAGCGGTAAGACAATGCTAGGCTTGGGTGGTGACCACTTCATCACGCTACCAATCCTACGTGCTTACGCGAAACATCACGGTCAAATGGCACTGATTCACTTCGATGCGCATACTGACACTTATGCAAACGGCAGTTCTTACGACCACGGCACCATGTTCTACCATGCGCCAAAAGAGGGTCTGATTTCTGCTAAGAACTCTGTGCAAATCGGTATTCGTACTGAGTATGACCAACAAGACCACGGCTTCAATGTGATCAATGCAATGCAAGCGAACGACATGTCAGTAGAAGAAATTCTAGCAGAAGTTCGTCGCACGGTTGCGGATAAGCCAGTGTATGTTACTTTCGACATCGACTGTCTGGATCCTGCGTTTGCTCCAGGTACAGGAACACCTGTTTGTGGTGGTCTGAACTCAGATAAAATTCTGAAGATCATTCGTGGTTTCGCAGGCATGAACATCGTGGGTATGGACGTTGTGGAAGTCTCGCCTCCTTACGACCACAGTGATGTCACAGCGCTAGCTGGTGCAACTGTCGCTCTTGAACTGCTTTACGCATACGCGTCAGGTCGTGAATAACGAAAGTTGTTCTCAATGAGCACTGAATTTTAAAGGGAGCTTCGGCTCCCTTTTTAGTTTTCAACATTCAACAAAAATAGATTAGTTTTTCTAATCCAAATCATAGATTTTTATCTTGCTCAAGTTCACACTTTTTGGTTGCTAAGTCAGCAGCCAAGCTCTAATATCTCGCGCCTAGATTCCCTAATCACTTTCTTTATTTGGCTCTCCTATATGGAGCGCTAAGGCTTTTTACGTCTTAAATTTCTGGAGAGATACGCAAATGTCCGCCACGTTTCCATTAGCGAAACTTACCTTTTTAATCGCAATTCTGACTGCCGTAGGTCAAATGACTCAAACGATGTACGTGCCTTCTATCGGTCATATGGCGGGAGAATTCTTGGTATCAGCGTCTTCACTGCAGGCGGTGATGGCTTGTTACCTGATCCCTTACGGTCTATCGCAATTTGTATACGGTACGCTTTCTGATCGCCTTGGTCGTAAACCGATCATTATCGCCGGTCTGATCATTTACATTCTCGGTACTTTAGTCGCGTTGTTTGCCCATGAATACGAATGGTTCTTAGCCGGTAGCTTCATTCAAGGTTTGGGTATTGGTTGTGGGGGCGCGATGTCTCGTACTCTAACTCGTGACTGCTTTGAAGGTCCTGAACTACACCGTGCAAACAGCTTGATCAGCATGTGTGTGATTTTCTCACCACTGATTGCACCTGTACTTGGCGGTTACCTCACTGAAGCATTTGGCTGGCGTTCAAGTTACTTATTCTTAGCGCTATTTGGTATCGCTGTTGTAATCACCATGATGACAAGCATGATGGAAACACTACCAAAGGAACGTCGCAAACATGAATCGGTCGTAAAAAGCTACAAATTCGTACTGTCTGACAAACGCTTCCAAGGTTTCTTGTTGGTGCTGGTCGCAACATTCGCGGGCGTAGCAGTATTTGAAGCGGCAGCAGGCGTACTGCTGGGCGGCGTATTAGGTTTGCCGGCAACCACAGTCAGCTTGCTTTTCGTATTGCCAATCCCTGGTTATTTGGTTGGTGCTGGCCTATCAAGTTACATTGCGCAGCGTCGTTCTGAGCGTCGTGCATTGAACGTAGGGTTGGTCGCAATTTTTATTGGTTCTGCCGTTGTCCTAATTCCTGGTTTATTTGGTATGACAACAGCTTTGACACTTGTTGGCGGCGCAACCATCTACTTTTTGGGTGCAGGCATTTTGTTCCCAGCAGCAACAACTGGCGCTCTATCTCCATTCCCATACCATGCTGGTACTGGTGGTGCGATTTTGGGCGGTATGCAAAACCTTGGGGCGGGTATCGCGACATTATTCGCGTCATTCTTCCCGGCGCAAGACCAAATGCCACTTGGTTGTTTAATGATGGCAATGTCGATCATCGCAATGCTTGGCTTACGTTGGGTTAATCGCAAACACGATCACTCAAACGAAATGCCATTGGCTATCTAAAACAAGTATCGATTATCTCCAAAAGGGACATGCTTTTCAGTATGTCCCTTTTTTGTTGCACGAATAGCTCCCATCCACCAGCATTTGCATTTAACATCCCCTCAAATCTTTGATAAAAGAACCATTGCTTAAAAACATACCGAGCCAGTATCCGATATAAACCCCATCACTGGAAGAAAACCAATGTACCTGAACTCTCAATTAAAAGGATGCTGGCATTAAAACGAGTAAGGTACAAAATAAGGACATACAGATGCGCTTCACTTTAACTACTCTGGCCGTTTCGGCCGTGCTCATCGCCGGATGCAGCAACCAAGGAATACCAACCATGAATGAATACTCCCAATCTCAACTCGTTGCTCAACAAACTCAAGCTCCTGTTGCCAAGAAAGTCCCTCATGCAATGACGATTCATGGTGATACACGAATCGATAACTACTACTGGATGCGTGATGACGAAAGACAAGATCCAGAAATCTTGCAGCATCTTGAACAAGAAAATCAGTATGCAGAAGCCGTATTGAAGCACACTGAAGGATTGCAAGAACAGTTGTTTGAGGAGATCAAAGGTCGCATAGCAAAAGATGATAGCTCAGTACCAGTGCGCAAAGGCAAATACTATTACTCAAACGAAGTCACAGGCGACAACGAGTATGAAGTTCACCTACGTGCTAAAGACTTTTCTGGCACAGATAAACATGTCATCTTAGATGTGAACGAACTGGCGAAAGAACATGAATTTTTCAGCATTGGTGGATTGAATATCAGCCCAAATGAAAACCTTTTGGCTTACGGCGAAGATACCCTGAGCCGTCGCATTTACACCATCAAAATAAAAGATCTCACAACAGGTGAATATCTAAAAGATGAAATCGAAGGCGCCTCAAGTGCAATAGCATGGCAGAACGACAACCAAGCTTTCTACTACATTAAGAAAGATCCACAAACACTACTTGGTTACCAAGTTTATCGCCACGTTTTGGGTACACCTCAAGCAAACGATGAACTGATCTACGAAGAAACTGACAGCGCTTACTATACTTTCTTAAGTAAAAGCAAAGATGGCGAACAAGTCTATATCTGGCACTCAAGCACAGAAACGAGCGGCGTTTCAGTCATTGATGCCAACAACCCTAATGCTAAAGCAGAACTATTCTATCCGCGAGAAACGGGCATTGAGTACAGCATCGCTAAACTGGGCGATTGGTACTACATCTACACCAACTATCAAGCGGTGAATTTCCGTTTGATGAAAGTTAACACCAAAGACATGCACGACCGTTCAAAGTGGGTCGATGTCATCCCGGCAGACAACAACACTCAACTTGTCGATTTCGATCTATTTGATGATCACCTCGTTTATGAGCAACGTGCCAACGGCTTATCGACCGTTAAGG
Source organism: Vibrio alfacsensis (assembly GCF_019670485.1). NCBI lineage: Bacteria > Pseudomonadati > Pseudomonadota > Gammaproteobacteria > Vibrionales > Vibrionaceae > Vibrio > Vibrio alfacsensis. Next base: position 107,769 of record NZ_AP024166.1, on the reverse strand, counting down.
TTCGTCAGTTGTCAACGGGCAAAGAATTCCCACTTGAGTTTAACGATACCGCTTTTGCTGCTTATCTGACAGGTAACTACGAATTAGATAACTCAAAAGTTCGCATCTACTATAGCAGCCTAACCACACCAGGAACTTACTTTGATTTCGACCTTAATACAGGTGAGTCAGAAATCATGAAACAAACACCGGTACTCGGTGATTTTGATGCAGATAACTATCAATCCGAACGCATCATGGTGACCGCTCGTGATGGTAAACAAGTGCCAGTATCACTTGTTTATCGCAAAGACCTATTTAAAAAAGATGGTACCAACCCAATTTACCAATACGGTTACGGATCTTACGGTGCCACTATTGAACCAACATTCCGCTCAACCCGATTAAGCCTACTTGATCGCGGTTTCGTTTACGCGATTGCTCATATCCGTGGCTCTGAGATGCTTGGACGCCCTTGGTATGAAGACGGCAAAAAGCTGACCAAACAAAACACATTCAATGATTTTATTGATGTGACAAAAGGTCTTGTTGAAGAGGGTTACGGAGCAAAAGACAAAGTATTTGCTGTTGGCGGTTCAGCTGGAGGATTGTTGATGGGTGCAATCATTAACCAAGCACCTGAACTGTATCGTGGTATTGGTGCTCACGTACCGTTTGTGGATGTCGTCACCACCATGCTAGATGAATCAATACCACTGACCACCAACGAATACGATGAATGGGGCAATCCAAACGATAAAGCATATTACGATTACATGCTTAACTACTCACCGTACGACAATATCAAAGCACAAAGCTATCCGAACATGTTAGTCACAACGGGATTGCACGATTCCCAAGTACAATATTTCGAACCAATGAAATGGATAGCCAAACTGCGTGAGATGAAAACGGACAATAATGTTCTGATATTCAAGACCGATATGGAAGCAGGACATGGTGGCGCATCGGGTCGATTTAAACGGTTAAAAGAAGATGCACTAGAGTACGCATTTTTCTTAGACTTGCTCGAAACCAAGTAAGCGGTTTACTCAGTAAAAAACAATGCCCGCCATTTGCGGGCATTTTTAATGAGACGTTTTCCACCTCATTTAGGATCTCAACAAAAAGAAAAACGCCTACTCATAACAAGTAGGCGTTAACACAATATTTGTGTTTAGGCAGTAGAAACTGTCCTATTTATTAGAAGTAGTAACGAGCACCTAGTGTCCAAGAATCATCTTCTGCTTTTTTGATATCGTTACCTAGGTCAAATTGGTAACCTGCATACGTATAGAACGATGACGTTACTGCGTACTCTGCTTGTAGCGCACTTTGGCTAAACAGTGTCTTACTTGTTTTATCATCTTCTACAGATTCGTAGTTCACGCTTAGCGTTAAATTGTTAAATCCGTACGCCAATAGACCTTCAAGCTGTACTGTCTCTTCCAACCCCTCATAGAAGTATTCATTCATACCGTACACGATAGCGGCATAAAGACCAGAGCCGTATTCGCCGTAGTTAGCAGCAAAAATGTGCGATGTCGCATCTTTAGTCATTGTGCCAGTAGCAACATCACCACCGCTGTAAACGTAACCCAGGCCAAAGCCTGCAAGTTGAGTGCTTAGTGCAATTTGACCACGTGCGTCATATACCGTTTTCGTTGTTTTTTCGTACACCGCACATTTTACAGTGCAGTTTTCATCAACCTTCTCTAAGCTTGTTTTCTTATCAGTTTGCTTACCTTGCCAACCTAGACCTAGATTGAAACCAAAACCCTCACCAAACTCAAAGCTCTTACGGTAGCTAAGCATTTTTTCCGCACGGCCTGAACCTAAATTATTGTGGTTCTCGTATAGAAAATCATTTGCATATGCAATTGGTAAGTCAGCAACACCAGCTACGTCGTAGTAAGGTGACCATTGCGTACCACCAACAACGCGACCGAACTGCTCATGCGTTGCACCAATGTAGCCTAGACGTGTTGTAAATGAATTCTCACCGCCGTTAAGGTAGTTCAATTGCCATTCACCTTTCGCATCAACTGTCACACCATTACCGATATCTTTCTTACCAGAAAGATTGATACGAGGAGAGTTAGTGCCAACATCTGTTTCACCTTCGTCAGAACCGTTCAAATTAATTGAAACGTGACCACCGATAGACATAGATGTGCCATCGTTGTTGTAGATTTCTGCTGCGAAAGTCTGTGTACCACATGCTAGTGCCGCCACTGCAACGGCTAGAGTTTTCATTTTCATTGTTAACATCCATATAGTTGTTTGTACCGGTTCGTTCCGACAGCAAAAGTTTTAGATATAGATCGCAACGAACAGATAACAAGGTAATAATGAAATATAAATGAAACAAATACTTTCTGACAAACAGCTGCTTTTGTGGGTCATTATTTAACATTGATCACATAAAAAAAGTGAACTTTTCATTTTCATTCATTTTTTGTGTGGTGTTTTGCGTGTTACAGGTACCAGCGTGCGAGTGGCTTCTCATTTTTGATACCTTTTTCCCCAGCGATCAATTACATCGATATAGAGAATTCGATCAGGTGAAATAATAGAGGTTAATAGTTTTGACAGGGGCTTATCGATGACAAGCCAAAGTGTTTTGTTTTGCTCAAACAAGCTTTTCAAAGCGTATTTATCTATGGGAAACCGAACATTAGACGACTTTTCAGAACGTAAAAAATTCAGAAAGTAAAAAAAAGCCCGAGTGTTCACTCGAGCCTTTCCATTCGTTATTTAAGTGATTCATGTAATGTAATGTTCAACGAGAGCAACTTTCAGCTAATCAGCTACTTTGCGTCGCTTTCGCCTTGCGCAATTGAGTTAAATACTTCACCCAACTTTGGGCTTGCGTAGATGGTTCAATCTCATTCGCTCTTTTTGCATTCGCTAGGGCGTCTTCAATGCGCTTCAACTTGTAGTAAGCACGTGTCTTAACCAAAGCCACGTCGGCTTTACGTCCGGAAACTTTATCTAAAGCGACAAGCGCGTCTTGATAATGCCCCTCTTGCACTAACAGTTGAGAGAGGTTCCAGTAATATTGACGATCTAACTTTGCAGCAAGACGCCAACTTGCAATGGACTCATCCCACTCTTTCGCCATCTGCCAATACGTTGCTTGTTGGGCTTTCAGTTTGCTGTCAGAATCAATGTCTTTCAGCTCCCCCAGCACCATAGCAGCACGCTCAGGAATACCACGTCGACCATACATTTGAGCAAGCAACTTTAGGTCCTCTTGGCTTAATGCCACCCCTTTTAACTTCGCTAATGCCATTGAATCTAGCGCACGTTTGTCATCATTAACACGAAGATATAATGCCGCTAGCTGGCGCCACCACTCAACACGTTCAGACTCTATTGTAATCAAACGTTTGATCGTACCAATGGCTGGCTGCCACTTTTTAAGTTCTAGCTCTGCTGACAATTTAATGGACAGTGGCGCGAGTTCATCAGGTTGTCCAAATTGCTCATAACGCCCCATCGCTGCTAGGACTTTACTCCACTGACTCAACTGATAATGAGACTGGGCAATACGCAACCAAATGTCATGCGCGGTTTGTTTTTCAGGAACCGACTTACTTAGATCATAGTAATGTGGCAACGCTTTAGAGAATTGTTGCTCATTGATCAACATATCAGCCAACATCTTCCGGGTTTGCCAAGCTTGCTCATCGTCTAATAAGCCACTATTCACGGCAACTTCAAGCTGTTTAATTGCCAAAGTCACCTGCTCGTTCTGCCAATAAAAAATACCGAGCATGCGAGCGACAAACGCTTGATCATAACCACGAGAAAGCTCTAAAGCCTCTAAGGTCGAAATAGCCTCTTTGAGCTTTTCTTCTTGTGCCAGGTTATGCGCCCGTTGCACGCGAGTCGCTGCATATTGGCTTAGCTCATTGGCAACCGATGCGAAAGCGCTCAAACTCAAGAGCGCACCGAGTAAGAATTTCTTCATCATTTGGCTAACTTGAACTCCACTCTAGCGGTTTGTCCGAACTGCTCAATCGACACACCATTCTCAACTTTTGGCTGATATTTCCACTTTTTCAGTGCTCGTACCGCTTCTTTTTCAAACATGCGTTTTGGCTGTGCTTCAATCACTTCAACATTTTTAGGACGACCTGTCGCATCAATGGTAAAGCGCATGATCACATAACCCTCTACTTTACGTTTAAGCGCTTGACTTGGGTAACGAGGATCAACCCGATATAACGGAAGTGCTTGCTGATTGCCCATGGTACCTTTTAGATTCGGGGCGCTGATCGCGATACCATCAAGTGCCGTGTTTAAACCTAACGCACTGATTGGCGTGACTGGACTGATTGCTTCCATTTGCGTTTCAGCTTGAGACAAATCCATCGGCTGCGGAGCTTTTGGAGGCTCAGGTTGCTCTGGAACAGAACGTTGACGACGTTGTACATCCGCATCATTCTCTACCATCACCATATCAAAGCGCACCGATTCTGATGACTCTGGCGCACGTTGATTGCCTTTATCGACCATCCACGCCATAAAGCTAAACAGGCTCACCGCGATCATCAATGATACTGGTAGCGCGAGTAATAGCCTACCCATTAAGGTTTCTCCGCGGCCAATGCAATGCTCTTAACGCCTGCGCCTTTTGCGGCATCCATCACTTTTACTACTGTACCGTTGTAAGCGTGCTCATCGGCCTGAATAACCAAAGAGGCTTCCGGTTGTTCTAAAAGTAAATGCTCAATTGTGGCCTCAACACGCTCGATATCGACCAAACGTTTATCGATATACACATCGTTTGCTGCAGTGACGGCAATAAAAATACCGGCATCTTTTTGGCTAACCACATTTGACGCTTGTGGGCGGTTAACTTCCACACCGGACTCGCGTACAAACGAACTGGTTACAATAAAGAAAATCAACATGATGAATACGATGTCCAGCATTGAGGTTAAATCAATTTGCGCTTCATCTTGCTGATTAGATCTACGTCCGAGTCTCACTTCTGACTCCTTAAAGATTGTTCTAACTGGATAGCTTTACGCTCACACACTTTACTTAAGCGAGCATGCACAAACATACCGGCTAAAGCTGCTACCATGCCGGCCATCGTCGGCAATGTCGCAAGTGAAATACCTGAAGCCATCAATTTGGGATTGCTGCTGCCCTGAGTCGCCATCACATCAAAGACCGTGATCATGCCGGTTACGGTGCCAAGCAGGCCCAGCATCGGACAAATCGCTACAAGCAGTTTAATGGTTGAAAGATGCTGGCGCAGTTCAATTTGTGCTTTCGCAATCCAGCCATCACGGATTTGATGCGCATACCAAGAATGGTGGTCGGGTCTTGCGGACCACTGTTCACAAAGCTGCTTCTTCACCTTTGGGAAAACCGCTATTAGGTAAATCACACGCTCCATAACCAGTAACCAACATACCGCGACAACGGCTGCCAACCACCATAGGATCTGGCCACCTTGCTGCATAAAGCTAATCAAGGTTGTGGCCCAATCCTCACTGATCAAACCCAATGTGTTGAGTAGGATCTGCTCCATTACGCTGCGTGCTCCGCTATCGTATTAGAAGTTTGATTTCTTTTGGCCATATCACGTTCAGCTTGCTCTGCCACAAGACCAATACCTTGTTTTTCAAGGATATTGCGAATGTTATCTGCCTGTGAGCTCAATACGTTATGAGCAAGAAGTAATGGCATTGCCGCAACAAGACCAAGTACGGTCGTCACGAGTGCCATAGAAATACCACCTGCCATCACTTTAGGATCGCCGTTGCCAAATTGGGTGATCACTTGGAATGTTTCAATCATACCCGTTACCGTACCTAACAGACCAAGCATTGGCGCGAGTGCAGCAAGCAGTTTCAACATCGATAAGCCTTTCTCTAAATGAGTTTGCTCATCAACAACCGCTTCTAGTAGGCGCAACTCTAATGCTTCTACACTACGGTGCTTATCTTTTTGGTAAACAGCCAAAATTCGACCCAATGGGTTATCACCTGGCTGATTCGGTGCTTTTAGCTGTTTCGCAATTTTTTGACGAGCCATCAAGAGTGACACGCCACGGACCAAGGCGATAATGAAACCAATAGCTAACAGGCCAAGAATGATATTGCCCACTACACCACCAGCATTTAGACGATCAGACAATGTTGGTGAGTTGGCTAATTGTTCAAGTAGAATGCCGCGAGATGGGTCAATCACCAGCGATGTCATTTCGCCACTATTAAGTGCACTGGTCAACGTGCTCGCCGTTGGACCATGTTCCGGTTGGCGTAAATAGTTCACCGCATCACCGCGTTGACCATTCCATTTGACGTAACCCGCATCATCAAGCAGCGCCATTGAGCCAAGACGAATACCATTAACGGTTTGTTCGCGACCTTCACCATCCAGCAGATTGAATGACACATTCGCTATCTCGCCACTTGCTTTTACTTGCTCTGCCATACTGCGCCACATGGCTTCTAGCTGTGTGAGTGTTGGTAGTGATTTTGCCGCGACGATATCATCTATGTTTTGCAGGTAAGTATTCGCATCAACACCCGTGACAGAATGTTTTAGCTCCGCTTCTAGCTCTTTTGCGTTTTGGCGAACAACACCAAACAATTCACCCAAGCTGCCCGTTTCTAAACGTAATTTTTCTTCTAGCTGTGCTAGCTCAGCTTCATTTTCACTGAATGTCACACTCAGTGTGTCAGCTTCTGCTTGTAGCGCGGCACGTTCTGCAACAAGCTTATTTTTCATCACTTGCAGTTCTTGCTGTGTTTGCTTAAAACCAGATTCACGAACGGTATTATGAGACTGTTGTTGACGGTTCTCTTGCTGCGCTTTTTGTACTAAGGATTTATCTAAAGCAACTTGGTTGTCACTTGCAAGTGTGGTGTGTGGTAGAAGCGCAGCAGAAGAGAGCAATGCAACCGATAGCCATTTTTTCATCATTTATTTGCCCTCCGCAATATTTAGAGACACAGGCAAAGTAAGCATACTCGGTGCAATTTGTTTGTTTGCCATTGCAAAAGCTTTATCCAATTCTGATTTTTGTTCTTTGCCGACAGGTAGCCATGCGCTCTGTGCTTGAGACCAACTCCAGAAATGTTCACCCGATAAGCTGCGAGCAACCAATGAAACGCGACCGAGATAAAGGACGTCAGCTTCAATTTGTTCGCTCTCACTCAGAGCAATTTTACCTTGGTAAACGCCCAGTTTCGTGCCGTAATCCATTTCAATTTGATACGCTTCTAAAATTCGACGAAACTTCTCAGCATCCGCGACATCCGCACGAGTCATCATGGTATCTAGCTTAGCAATACGCTCTTCTCGTTGCGCTTTACGGATAGGTTTATCATTTGCAACAATCGTTTTTAAACCATCAAGCATGTGATACATCAAAGGCACGACCCCTTGACGAGTTTGCGCAATCTGAACGATCTGTTCATTTAAATTGCTCACTTCTTGGTTTTGACTTTCGACAAGATTGGACAAGTGATCGCGATAAATCTTCAAGTTGCTTACTTCTTCCTGCAACTGTTCAATTTCAGCTTCCAAAGTCAATGCAGTCTCTGCACTGGCGTCAATTCGCTTTTGGCTCACTGCCGACGCTTGGTTCGTTTTACTCTGCACTGCCTGAGCATCGCTTAGATTATCCGCCTGTGCGGGAATCAAAACCGATGAGATCAACAGAGCGATACTTGATTTCATTAGATTCATACGAGTTTAAATATCTTTATTCTAGAAACGACTAAAGGGGAAGACTACTCTTCCCCTTTTAAAATCATATTGTTATCAATACTTGAACTGAATAGTCGCCATGTAGTTTCGACCTTCACCGACCACTACACCATTTGCACCAGCTTGTTGGCTGTTTGTGCTACCGCCACCAGCTAGGTAATCAGTATCAAACAAGTTTTCAACATTAAAGCGGGCAACAATATCCAAGTTCTCATCATACTTGTGTGTGTACGCAACGCCCATATCAATACGTGCATACCCATCTTTCTTAAATGTGTTCGCTGCGTCACCGTAGCGTTCACCTTCATAAATTAGGCCTAAGTTTACGTCTGTATTAGCCTGAACATGATAGCTAGACCAAACACTTGCCGAGAATTCAGGCACATCAGCCGGACGATTTCCTTTGTACTTCGTCGAACTTTCCGTGATCTCTGCGTCTAGGTACATAGCAGAAGCCGTCAACGATAGTGCGTCCGTAACAAAACCTTGCGCAAGAATCTCAGCACCGCGATGCACTTGTTCACCATCTTGGGTTCGTTTGTACATCACCTCGTCATCCGCGTTCATGCCGTCTTCTACATCAAGGGGCACATTTTCTAACGTAATATCAAACAACGCGCCTGTGAGGTATAGACGCTCATCGAGCAACTCCCACTTAGTACCAATTTCATAAGAAATACCGCGTTCAGCATCTAACTCTTCACCATCATTGGTGTACTTGTCATCACTGACCATACCTTGAGGCATGAAACTTTCAGAGTACTGAACGTAGATAGAACCGTTGCTAGCCGGGTGGAAAATGACACCCAACTTCGGTGATACCTGACTTTCTGTGAGCTCGTCACTGCGTTTTTCATCGTAACGAACACCAGCTAATACTTGCCAGTAATCGTTAATCGTCATCATGTTTTGTGCGTAGATACCCCAAGTATCATACTCACTAGTCGGCCATTTCTTTGAACTAACAGGAACAGGCTTAACGACCGTTTCACCCGCTGGTACGTACTCACCCTTATGAAATGCCATAAAGCGGTCGTAGCTATAATCCAGATAGTTCGCACCAACTAACAAGGTGTTCTCTGTACCAAACAACGAAAACTCTGACGTTACATCAGCGTAAGCCGTGTCAAACACCCAGTTATCTGTTCGCTCATTACCTTTGTGTCGGATAGTACCGTCCGTTTCGTACTGGTCGAACTTAGGGTAAGACTCGACGTCAAAACGGTTGAAGTCTTGGCGGTTGTAACCCGCTTTTACGTTCACATTGTCGGTGATTTGCGCGTTGATATCGATACCATAGTTTTCTACGTCGTTATCAATGTTCGACCACTGAGCATCCCAAATGTACTTATCACCACGGACAACATGTCCATCGACAACATAAGCGCCCGAATCAACACTGCCCTCATCTTTCGTCCGATCATAGTGCGCCGTCACCATGATGTTTTCCGTGATGTCATATTCGACAACCAATCCACCTACCATTCGATCCGTCTGAGGTTTGGTGCCATCTCCATAACGACGCCATGAACTGTAGCTTTCTTTTGCAAGAATAGCTCGAGCTCGCAATGTCTCTTCTGCATTCAACGCACCACTAACATCTAGAACGGTGCGCGAGTGATCGTTTGAACCAATATCTTGGCTCAGACTCACTTGCGTCTCATGTGTCGGCTTCTTAGAAACCATATTCACTAGGCCACCTGGCTCAGATTTGCCGTAAAGCAAACCTGATGGGCCTTTAAGCACTTCAACACGCTCTAAAAGCTCAATTGGCTGACGGTAATGTGACCAGTGTTGACGACCATCTTTTAGGAAACCGTCAGAGCTACTCAGTTCAAAACCACGTAATGAAAAGCGCTCTCTGTTACGACTTGTACCGCCTGCGCTCACACTTGCGTCATTTTGTAGAACTTCACCTAGTGTGCTCGCACGTTGTTCATCGATCACCGCTTCATCAATAACTGCAACTTGTCCCGGTGTTTCCAACTGCGTCATTTCCATGCGCATTGCTGTACTGTTCGTATCTGCTTTGTAGCCGAACTCTCGGCCTTCGACAACCAGGTGTTCATCTGTTTTTTGAACGTCTGCCACTGCAGGTGCTGCTAGCACCGCACCGATCACTAATGCCAGTTGGCTCTTAGTAAACATATCCTTTCACTCCGACTATTTCTCGGGTCACACAACATGTTGTGTAATTCCCTCTTAATTATTTCGGTCGTGAATATAAGTGATAATTATTACTATTTGCATTAAATTTACATTCTTTGCATTCGTAAAGTTTTGTAAATTTCGAAATGACTGCTATGGATTTAGACTCTCACCATCACTGCTTAAACAATAATGTGACTGCCAACCCACCACTAGAGCGATTCGTCGCTTTTGCTTTGCCACCCATCATCCGCATCGACTCCTTAACAATCGCAAGCCCTAGGCCATAACCACCTAGCTTTTTGTCACGAGATGGGTCTAGTCGCGTAAACGGGTTGAAGATATCAGACAACTTACTATCAGGGATGCCTGGTCCGTTATCTGCAATGGTAAGCGCCAAATAATTCTGCTGTTCATGTCGCTCATTAACCAAAGAGACCTCAATTTTTGCAGATTGACCCGCGTATTTTATTGCATTCCCAATAATGTTATTCAAGCAACGAACCACCAAAGTATCGTCACACTGCACTTTACTCAACAGCGCCTTTGATTCAAAAACCAGTTCCTGATCCACTTTAAGATCAATCTTGCAGCGTTCAACTTGTGGTTCCAGCAGTACTTCTAAATCAATACGCTTCAACTCGGTATCGTAGCGAGCATTCTCCAGCCGGCTGAATTCTAAAATCTCACCAACGAGGTGGTTAAGTTCATTCGCCTCTTCTTCCATCCGAGTCACGAGACCTTGTTCACTCTCGCTCACTCGCTTACGCAGTAAATGCAGCACCAAATTTTGACGAGCAAGCGGTGTACGCAATTCATGAGATACATTTCGAATTAAATAACGCTGCTTTTCAGCAAGAGTGTGGATCTCTTTCGTCATGTCATCGAAATCTTGAGCCAACTCATTAAACTCTCGGGTATTGGACTTCAATTCATCCACAACGCTGACATTAAAATCACCGTTTGATAGCTTTTTACTCGCTTCTCTCAATCTGTCTAAAGGCTGTTGTAAGCTCCTTGCCATCAGCAATGAAAACAGAGCTAAGATGACAACCGCTATAACAACCTTTAACACATTGAAATAGAGTATAAACTCACGTGCCGGGTGCAAACGATGAGGTAATTGAATCACCAAGCTGTTGTTACCAACCAGAGGAATACTAAAAATTGGCTGACTCACTCTCCCTTTCAATTGCTCATCAAGGCTTCTTTTGAATTGTAATTTGAATTCAAAATGCGGATGCATCAATCGATGAGTTAAAGGGTGGAGATTTTCGTCCAGCACAAATAGATAGTATTTTTGGCTATTGGCCCAATCGGCCAGTTCATCCATATCACCATATTCAATCATCACATTAGCTTGATGAGCTAAATCCAACATTTCTGTTTTTACGTGATTCGGTACTTTTAATACGGCTTTCACCAACGCCTGTTCTGCAAGAGCTTGTACGGCTAGAATACTGAAGACTATCGCTGTCATGTAGCTAAAAAGCTGAAACGCTAGGCTGTCTTTTCGTTGTGATATATACGACGGACAACGAAATTTCATGACCCCGCAGCGGCCTCGATATAACTATAGCCTTTACCTCGAAGCGTCTTTATATGTTGCTTCGATAGTCCACCCTCAACCAACTTACGACGGATGTTACTTATGTGCATATCGAGATTTCGGTCAAACGGACTCAGTTCTTTCTTCAGCACTTCGATTTGCAATTCGGCTTTCGAGATCACTAGTCCCGGTTTTTTTACCAGATACCCCAATAAATCCGCTTCGGTCTCTGTTAATGGCAAACTATTCAGGCGGTCGCTGATATTTTGCACAGTGGAACACATTGCTTGCCTATGACGCTCTAAACCTACACGACGAAGAACCGCTTTTATTCGCATGAGTAGTTCTGCGACGTTAAAAGGTTTTGCGATGTATTGATCTGCCCCAGCTTGATAGCCATCAAGCATAGAGTTTTCATCACTCAATGCGGTAAGCATCAGAATCGGCGTAGCGAATCTTTGACAAATCCGACGTGCAACCTGCATTCCATTTAGGTTCGGTAACATCACATCAAGCAGAACGAGATCAACCGACGTTTTTTCCATGTATTGCAATGCACTTTCACCGCAATGAACCGATGAGACGGTATAGCCCTCATCTTGCAACACTGCTTCAAGTAATTCGCATAACGGAACGTCATCGTCCACGATCAACACTCGTGACATTTCCAATCACCATTTTAAATAGAAATGGTTCGCATTCTATTACTCATTTACAAATTAAACAACCATAGTTTTTGTGGTTTTTCTGCTTAATTGTACTCATGTCATTTGGGTGCCGTAACTTTCCTTGATTCAACTGCTTTTATTCTCATATTCCAATGACTTTCTGTCATCGCGTTTTAATTGGAGTACAATCTCATCAACTTGTTACTGGAGTAATAAAACGAAATGAAAATGCTGTTAATTGGTCACCGTGGCGTGGCAGGAAAATACCCAGAAAACACAAGGGTCAGTGTGCAAGCTGCCATTGATATGGGCTTAAATTGGGTGGAAGTCGATGTACAGCCGACAAAAGATAACATTCTTGTCGTTTGTCATGATCATACTGTTGACCGTTGCAGCAATGGCAAAGGCCGAATCGATCAGATGACATTAAGTGAATTGAAAGAGCTCGATTTCGGTAGCTGGTTTAGTCCTGAGTTTGCGCATCAACCAATCATGACATTAGCTGAGCTACTTGAACTCGCTAACAGTCATCAGCTCAATCTGAACATCGAAGTCAAGGTTGACCACCATTCCGCTGAACAAGTCGCTCAGATACTTGCGCAAACCCTAACACAAGGCTCTCTAAGTCACGATCGTATCTTACTGTCTAGCTTTAGCCATGACGTCATACGGGCGCTGCATAAAAACTGCAAAGGGTATCGTCTTGGTGTATTAAGTGAATTTTTTACACGTAAAGATCGTGCGCTATTGGAAGAGGTCAACGCTTACAGTTGTAACCTAAACATTAACTGGGTGCGTTCGCGCCAGATCCTTAAGCTTCAACAGGCAGGATTCAAAGTGATGTGCTATACGGTGAATAACCCAAATAAGCTCAAGCACTTGCCAGTGCTCGATGGCATTTTTAGCGATTACCCGAGCCGATTCATAATATAGACACTCTAAACTAAAAATGGGAACCGATGAGAACAATCATTACCACTCAATGAGAATAGGAGTTCCCATCTTCACTAACTCAATAAATTCATCCATTTCTTCGTTACTGATTGCGATACAACCATTCGTCCAATCAAAGCTTTGAATAAACTGAGCGGATCGCGTTTCGCCGTTTTTCAATCCGTGGATCTTGATGTCACCACCCGGAGAAACTCCACGTCGATGGGCTTCAAGCCGATCAATGGCATCTGGATAACTAATATGAACCGAGCGATAGAATGCGGAATCTTCAATGATGTAATCTAGAGTGTAATCGCCCTCAGGCGTTCTATTATCTCCCTCTTCTTGCTTGTGACCTTTCGGATTTGCCCCCAACGCGATGCGGTACTCCTTGACCACTTCACCATTTTCAATCAAATACATTCTACGCTTGGATTTATCCACTTTGACTAAATCGACCGCAGCATGAGCACTAAATGCCAACGTACAAAACAAAACTAGAGGTAACCATTTTATTGACATCAACACAGCGCCCAACTCACACGAAACAAGAAATATTCAAAAGGAGCTATGCTAGTCAGATGGTAATAGTAAAGCAAACTTAAAGTGACAAAATTGAACTACTCATTACGTCCTGACTGAATTACTGTAGTAATAGAAAGCATCATAAACAAATCGTTTTATAAGCAGATGATTTTATAGACACAAGTTACTTTGAAAAGCCTAGCCCTACGAAAACAACGTGGCTTTCAGACGCGATGCTTATTTGAAATAACGGGGCATAAATGTGGAGAGGAAATTATGTTAAACATTGCTTTTTTCAGTGCCAAGTCCTATGACGAAGCGTCTTTCAACAAAGTAAAAGATAATAGAGATTTCACATTCCATTACCACGACTTTAGGTTAACCGCTAAGACAGCCAAAATGGCACAAAACTGTGAGGTGGTCTGCGCTTTTGTTAACGATGATCTATCAGAACCCGTCTTAAAACAGCTTTCTATCGGCGGCACACGTCTAATTGCCATGCGTTGTGCAGGCTTTGATAAGGTCGACTTAAATGCCGCCAAAGCGTTAGAATTACAAGTGGTGCGGGTCCCTGCTTATTCTCCTGAAGCCGTCGCTGAGCATACTGTCGGGATGATGATGTGCCTTAACCGCCGTCTTCATAAAGCTTATCAGCGAACTCGTGATGCGAACTTCTCTCTTGAGGGTTTAGTTGGCTTTAACTTCTTTGGAAAAACGGTTGGTGTCATTGGCACTGGAAAAATTGGTATTGCCACTATGCGCATCTTCAAAGGACTAGGAATGGATCTGCTTTGCTATGACCCGTACGAAAATCCTTTAGCATCAGAAATGGGCGCTCGCTACTGTTCACTTGAAGAGATCTACGCGAAATCAGATGTCATCTCTCTTCACTGTCCAATGAGCGAAGAAAATTACCATTTACTTAATGAGCACGCTTTCTCACAAATGAAAGATGGTGTCATGATCATCAACACAAGCCGTGGGGAACTTCTCGATTCAGTTGCTGCTATAGAAGCGCTTAAACAAGGTAAAATTGGGGCACTAGGCTTGGATGTATATGACAATGAAAAAGACTTGTTCTTTCAAGATAAATCAAACGACGTGATCGTCGATGACGTATTCCGCCGCTTATCAGCGTGTCACAACGTACTATTCACAGGGCATCAAGCATTCTTAACTCATGAAGCTCTCAACAACATCGCATCCGTTACGCTAAATAATATCGACGCATTCTTATCAGGAGTACCATCAGGGAACGAACTCATTAACTAAATCAAGCAATCTCGCAGTATAGTAGAGCGTAGAATTTCAGCTATGCTATACTCCCGACCTTTAAAAATATTGAGTCCTATTACCATGAGCATAAAAACTGATATTCAAAAGCTGCACAACCGTTTAGATACATGCCAACGTAAACTTGACGCGGCACGTTCTCGTGGTGATCAAGAAATGATTACTAAATTCACGAATGAGGTTGATGAGCTATCTAAAAAGCTAAACCAACTAAAACACAAGCAAGCTTACGAAGTAAACAAAGAACGTAAGAGTCTACTTGATATGCCATTCTCTCGTGAAATCACTAAAGAAGAACAAGCAGATATCGGCAAGCTTAAAAAACGTGTTCGTGGCCTAGTGATTGTTCACCCTCTAACGAAAATGGGTAAAGAACTGCGCCTAGACGCAATGACGGGCTTTGCACCAAAAGAATTCTAATTGCTCAGTAACACTGCGTATTTTAATCGCCCAAGTAAATCGCTTGGGCTTTTTTACTTTTATAACCCCAAAACTATAACCCTACAAACCGGTTTAATTTCTTTGATAAGAAAGTCCCTTGTCTACAATAGATTGACACCAAACTGTTTCAAAACAAAATTGGTGACAAAAAAACAAACAATCGACACCACGCAACTAATTAGCAAAGTGATCCCAAAAGGGTACTTAGTCAGCAAATAAGGAAAAATCAGGAACATTGGTAAAGTAGGCAACACATACCAAAATGTGTAAAACGCATGGTTGGAGAGTTTTTCTGTCCCTTGCCCCTCGATATGCATCCAAATCAAAGCCAGTATTGTGACAGTCGGTAAAGCGGCAACTAACGCCCCTAGCTTATCGCTTCGCTTTGCGACTTCAGAAATAAGCACAACAATCGCAGCAGTTGTCAGGTACTTAATCGCAATCCATAGCACTAGTAACCTCCTTGCAAACAGTATTTAGCCAGTACGTCGATTATTTACTTACTACACGACCAAGAAATCTCAAGACTGTTTGATCATTACCATCTTGATGATCCGGCCGAAAATAAGCACAACGTTTCTTATTTGCTAGCCGTTCCAACTCTACACTATTTTCAGCAAGATAAACGTGTTGGTGACAATAGGAACAATACTTCATCTTATCATTACCTATATCCTCCAAATCTGACCATGCTCTATCACAAATGAATTCAAACTCGCACTTCATCAGTTTCTCCTTAGCCTGATAAATAGGTACTTTTCCTTATACACAAGAAGCATCATCATGACACCATCACAGGCTTTAACAAGTCCATTGACGTCAATACTGTTCAAAAGAGATCGAATTATTTTCTATACTTGAATAACTTACATCCTATGTTTAATCAAAATGATAGATACAAAAAAGCACTCGAGAACGAGTGCTTATACTTAAAAGAAATGCGCTTAATGTTGAACAGGCGTACTGATATACAGTGTTTTATTCAGCGTTGTGGTACTTGGCTCAAGTTCAAAGTTCCAGTGACCAACGATAGGTGCGTGATAACCACCTTCCACGATAAATTCAACAGTATTGTGTGTTTTCTTCCAGATTCGTACCAATCCATCGATATTACTTGTTCGGATAATACTGTGAGCAATCGGATCTGAACACCCAGGTAAAAACTCACCTTCATTCAGAGTAATCTTATACAAAGTACGATTTGAGCTCATGAGAAAATCATCGGCATGCACGCCATCTACATCTAGAGTCGCAACCTTATTCGCTAAAATATGCGGTGTGTCAGGTGGCGTTACATCAATCTCAACTGGTATGCGAATACTCAAATCATGCTCAGTAGAAAGCACGCTTTTATCAAGCGTAAAATCAATGAAGTTCACTGCACGGTGATCAAGTTCACCAGAAATTCGATAGCTAATTGTATTTGAACTTGCACGATAAGGGCGAAGAACATTATCAGTGGAAAGACTCGTTGCGTTACGTAGAGTATTAACGTTAGTCGTTGTTAGTGTTGCCCCCTCTAACTCCACGTGAAGTTGGAAACCATATAAGAGATGTTGGTATGGCAATACATCATAGTTAACCTTAATCTTTGGCACACTAATACCATAACGCTCTGCGTCTTCAACAGTAAGCGTATACTCATGAGCGAGTGTTGGTTGAGTCACACCGAGTGAAAGCGCTGAAGCAATAAATAGAGCCGAAAGTGACTTATTGGTTTTCATAATTGCACCTATAGTTAACATTCATTAATTTGATAAAAACCGGAGACGCAAATTGCGTGAAAACCGTTGAACTGGCAACTATTAAGTAAAATAAAGTCTCAATATTGAGAATCTCATTCAGGAATTTTACCAACTGCCATACTGCTCGTATCGCATTGCTACTCATTTTCTATTTTATGAACGGCTGGTAAAAGCATCGAAACTGAAAAAATTTTAAGCCATATTTCTGTGTAATTTTGGAGTTCGAGGAGACCTATTTGGGGTTGGATACAACTAGGGGTTTAGTCAATCCCTGCCATTTCCTGCACGTGTTGTATCTTGACCTAAAAAACTGAAACGAAAAAAGCCTCGCTATTTCTAGCGAGGCTTCTTAATAGTGGCGGAGAGATAGGGATTTGAACCCTAGGTACGCTATTAACGTACGCCGGTTTTCAAGACCGGTGCTTTCAACCACTCAGCCATCTCTCCGCAAATTTTTACTAAAATTTAGTCTTATACTAATGATGCTAAATCTCAGTTTTGCCTTTAGATTTTTTAAAATCTAAAAACAGTAAGCAAGCCTGGCGATGTCCTACTCTCACATGGGGAAACCCCACACTACCATCGGCGCTATTTCGTTTCACTTCTGAGTTCGGAATGGAAATCAGGTGGGTCCAAAATGCTATGGTCGCCAAGCAAATTCTTTAATCTGGAAAGCTGTTTTTGTGTTCTCTACACAATCAAGTCTGTTCTTGCTTTGAGTCCATCAAAACCCTTTGGGTGTTGTATGGTTAAGCCTCACGGGCAATTAGTATCAGTTAGCTCAATGCCTCACAGCACTTACACACCTGACCTATCAACGTCGTAGTCTCCGACAACCCTTTAGGATACTTAAAGTATCAGGGAGAACTCATCTCAAGGCTCGCTTCCCGCTTAGATGCTTTCAGCGGTTATCGATTCCGAACTTAGCTACCGGGCAATGCGTCTGGCGACACAACCCGAACACCAGAGGTTCGTCCACTCCGGTCCTCTCGTACTAGGAGCAGCCCCTTTCAATTCTCCAACGCCCACGGCAGATAGGGACCGAACTGTCTCACGACGTTCTAAACCCAGCTCGCGTACCACTTTAAATGGCGAACAGCCATACCCTTGGGACCGACTTCAGCCCCAGGATGTGATGAGCCGACATCGAGGTGCCAAACACCGCCGTCGATATGAACTCTTGGGCGGTATCAGCCTGTTATCCCCGGAGTACCTTTTATCCGTTGAGCGATGGCCCTTCCATTCAGAACCACCGGATCACTATGACCTGCTTTCGCACCTGCTCGAATTGTCATTCTCGCAGTCAAGCGGGCTTATGCCATTGCACTAACCTCACGATGTCCAACCGTGATTAGCCCACCTTCGTGCTCCTCCGTTACTCTTTGGGAGGAGACCGCCCCAGTCAAACTACCCACCAGGCACTGTCCGCAACCCCGATAAGGGGTCGACGTTAGAACATCAACACTACAAGGGTGGTATTTCAAGGACGGCTCCACAGATACTAGCGTACCTGCTTCAAAGCCTCCCACCTATCCTACACATGTAGGGTCAATGTTCAGTGCCAAGCTGTAGTAAAGGTTCACGGGGTCTTTCCGTCTAGCCGCGGGTACACTGCATCTTCACAGCGATTTCAATTTCACTGAGTCTCGGGTGGAGACAGCGTGGCCATCATTACGCCATTCGTGCAGGTCGGAACTTACCCGACAAGGAATTTCGCTACCTTAGGACCGTTATAGTTACGGCCGCCGTTTACCGGGGCTTCGATCAAGAGCTTCGACCGAAGTCTAACCCCATCAATTAACCTTCCGGCACCGGGCAGGCGTCACACCGTATACGTCATCTTACGATTTTGCACAGTGCTGTGTTTTTAATAAACAGTTGCAGCCACCTGGTATCTGCGACTCTCGTCAGCTCCATCCGCAAGGGACTTCACCATCAAGAGCGTACCTTCTCCCGAAGTTACGGTACCATTTTGCCTAGTTCCTTCACCCGAGTTCTCTCAAGCGCCTTGGTATTCTCTACCCGACCACCTGTGTCGGTTTGGGGTACGATTCCTTACAATCTGAAGCTTAGAGGCTTTTCCTGGAAGCATGGCATCAATGACTTCACTACCGTAGTAGCTCGACGTCGTGTCTCAGCCTTAGAAAGAGCCGGATTTACCTAACTCTTAAGCCTACGCACTTGAACCTGGACAACCGTCGCCAGGCCCACCTAGCCTTCTCCGTCCCCCCATCGCAATTGTAAGAAGTACGGGAATATTAACCCGTTTCCCATCGACTACGCCTTTCGGCCTCGCCTTAGGGGTCGACTTACCCTGCCCCGATTAACGTTGGACAGGAACCCTTGGTCTTCCGGCGAGGAGGTTTTTCACCCCCTTTATCGTTACTCATGTCAGCATTCGCACTTCTGATACCTCCAGCATGCTTTACAACACACCTTCAACGGCTTACAGAACGCTCCCCTACCCAATGAAGTAAACTTCATTGCCGCAGCTTCGGTTTATTACTTAGCCCCGTTACATCTTCCGCGCAGGCCGACTCGACCAGTGAGCTATTACGCTTTCTTTAAATGATGGCTGCTTCTAAGCCAACATCCTGGCTGTCTGAGCCTTCCCACATCGTTTCCCACTTAGTAATAATTTGGGACCTTAGCTGGCGGTCTGGGTTGTTTCCCTCTCCACGACGGACGTTAGCACCCGCCGTGTGTCTCCCGGATAGTACTTACTGGTATTCGGAGTTTGCAAAGGGTTGGTAAGTCGGGATGACCCCCTAGCCTTAACAGTGCTCTACCCCCAGTAGTATTCGTCCGAGGCGCTACCTAAATAGCTTTCGGGGAGAACCAGCTATCTCCAGGTTTGATTGGCCTTTCACCCCTAGCCACAAGTCATCCGCTAATTTTTCAACATTAGTCGGTTCGGTCCTCCAATTGATGTTACTCAATCTTCAACCTGCCCATGGCTAGATCACCTGGTTTCGGGTCTATATCCAGAGACTGAACGCCCAGTTAAGACTCGGTTTCCCTACGGCTCCCCTAGATGGTTAACCTTGCCACTGAATATAAGTCGCTGACCCATTATACAAAAGGTACGCAGTCACAGGACGTAATGCCTGCTCCTACTGCTTGTACGTACACGGTTTCAGGTTCTATTTCACTCCCCTCACAGGGGTTCTTTTCGCCTTTCCCTCACGGTACTGGTTCACTATCGGTCAGTCAGTAGTATTTAGCCTTGGAGGATGGTCCCCCCATATTCAGACAGGATATCACGTGTCCCGCCCTACTCGATTTCACTGAATGTGCGTTGTCGACTACGGGGCTATCACCCTGTATCGCCGGACTTTCCAGACCGTTCGTCTAACGCATATAAAGCTTAAGGGCTAGTCCAATTTCGCTCGCCGCTACTTTCGGAATCTCGGTTGATTTCTTTTCCTCGGGGTACTTAGATGTTTCAGTTCCCCCGGTTCGCCTCATTAACCTATGAATTCAGTTAATGATACTAGCTTGTGCTAGTGGGTTTCCCCATTCAGAAATCCCAGACTCAAATGGTTGTTACTACCTAATCTGGGCTTATCGCAAGTTACTACGTCTTTCATCGCCTCTGACTGCCAAGGCATCCACCGTGTACGCTTAGTCACTTAACCATACAACCCCAAAGAGTTTCAGAAGAAATCTTGAGTTTGTTGTTTAAACAACCAAAGTTGCTATCTCATTATTTGAATGAGCGAGATAGCTATCGATTTTGCCGGACTCAAATATGTTTTGCTTTCGCAAAACCCAAGAACACTTGAATGTGTTTTTGTGTATTCATCGAAATGAATACTTTGAGAACTTTACAAACAAACGCTTATCTATTTAAGACAAGATTTGTTTTGTCAGCTTTCCAAATTGTTAAAGAGCTAATCACTTCTCATGAAGTAACCATTTTTAAAAACACTCTGCTTTCTGTTTTAAAGAAAGTGTGCTTAAAGATGGTGGGCGATACCGGGCTCGAACCAGTGACCCCCTGCTTGTAAGGCAGGTGCTCTCCCAACTGAGCTAATCGCCCACATGAGTTTTACGTCTCGTGGTAGACGTCAAGAATGGTGGAGCTATGCGGGATCGAACCGCAGACCTCCTGCGTGCAAGGCAGGCGCTCTCCCAGCTGAGCTATAGCCCCATCTTGAGAGTCATTTCTAAAAAAGAAATGGTGGGTCGTGCAGGATTCGAACCTGCGACCAATTGATTAAAAGTCAACTGCTCTACCAACTGAGCTAACGACCCAATGGTATCCCGTAGGGGAGTCGAACCCCTGTTACCGCCGTGAAAGGGCGGTGTCCTAGGCCTCTAGACGAACGGGACACTGGATTGAAGATATTGGGATATCTTCGTCTCTTTTACTTTATAAACCGTATCAATCTGTGTGGACACTCATCGTGAGTAATCATCGTATAAGGAGGTGATCCAGCGCCAGGTTCCCCTAGCGCTACCTTGTTACGACTTCACCCCAGTCATGAACCACAAAGTGGTAAGCGTCCTCCCGAAGGTTAAACTACCTACTTCTTTTGCAGCCCACTCCCATGGTGTGACGGGCGGTGTGTACAAGGCCCGGGAACGTATTCACCGTGGCATTCTGATCCACGATTACTAGCGATTCCGACTTCATGGAGTCGAGTTGCAGACTCCAATCCGGACTACGACGCACTTTTTGGGATTCGCTCACTTTCGCAAGTTGGCTGCCCTCTGTATGCGCCATTGTAGCACGTGTGTAGCCCTACTCGTAAGGGCCATGATGACTTGACGTCGTCCCCACCTTCCTCCGGTTTATCACCGGCAGTCTCCCTGGAGTTCCCGACATTACTCGCTGGCAAACAAGGATAAGGGTTGCGCTCGTTGCGGGACTTAACCCAACATTTCACAACACGAGCTGACGACAGCCATGCAGCACCTGTCTCAGAGTTCCCGAAGGCACACCTGCATCTCTGCTGGCTTCTCTGGATGTCAAGAGTAGGTAAGGTTCTTCGCGTTGCATCGAATTAAACCACATGCTCCACCGCTTGTGCGGGCCCCCGTCAATTCATTTGAGTTTTAATCTTGCGACCGTACTCCCCAGGCGGTCTACTTAACGCGTTAGCTCCGAAAGCCACGGCTCAAGGCCACAACCTCCAAGTAGACATCGTTTACGGCGTGGACTACCAGGGTATCTAATCCTGTTTGCTCCCCACGCTTTCGCATCTGAGTGTCAGTATCTGTCCAGGGGGCCGCCTTCGCCACCGGTATTCCTTCAGATCTCTACGCATTTCACCGCTACACCTGAAATTCTACCCCCCTCTACAGTACTCTAGTCTGCCAGTTTCAAATGCAATTCCGAGGTTGAGCCCCGGGCTTTCACATCTGACTTAACAAACCACCTGCATGCGCTTTACGCCCAGTAATTCCGATTAACGCTCGCACCCTCCGTATTACCGCGGCTGCTGGCACGGAGTTAGCCGGTGCTTCTTCTGTAGGTAACGTCAAATCCATACGCTATTAACGCATGAACCTTCCTCCCTACTGAAAGTGCTTTACAACCCGAAGGCCTTCTTCACACACGCGGCATGGCTGCATCAGGCTTGCGCCCATTGTGCAATATTCCCCACTGCTGCCTCCCGTAGGAGTCTGGACCGTGTCTCAGTTCCAGTGTGGCTGATCATCCTCTCAGACCAGCTAGGGATCGTCGCCTTGGTGAGCCCTTACCTCACCAACTAGCTAATCCCACCTAGGCATATCCTGACGCGAGAGGCCCGAAGGTCCCCCTCTTTGGCCCGTAGGCATCATGCGGTATTAGCCATCGTTTCCAATGGTTATCCCCCACATCAGGGCAATTTCCTAGGCATTACTCACCCGTCCGCCGCTCGCCGCCCAACAAATCCTCCGAAGATTCAATGTTGTCGCTGCCGCTCGACTTGCATGTGTTAGGCCTGCCGCCAGCGTTCAATCTGAGCCATGATCAAACTCTTCAATTTAAGATTTTGTTCGACTCAATGAATACTGAACATTACATAGTAATGTTTGAATTGACTGTGCTGAATCTTTCGATTCAATGGTCACTTCGTTTCATTGAAATCTAATTTGAAGCCGAAGCTTCTAATTTGGATTATCATCAACGAGTGCCCACACAGATTGATAGGTCTATATTGTTAAAGAGCTTGCTTCGTAAGCTTTACTATCGAAGCGGAGGCGTATTCTAAGGAATTAATTCTTAGTGTCAAACACTTTTTTAAATTAATTTTTAGAAGCTTTTCTTTCGCCTCATTGCCAACTGCTTTTGCGTTTCCGCTTTGCCCTGACAACGGAGGCGCATTATAGGGAGATAATTTTTCTTGGCAACCCTTTTTTAGAAAAAAAACTTAAAAAAAAGCGTTAAGTGATGAAATCTTACTCAAACGCTTGTTTTTAGCACTTGGTTGTTAACTTCAAGTAGCAAATAGGCAATCAATATGTATCTATCCAAGACTCTTCAAAGCTTGTGATATCAAGATCCAGTGATTGTGCCGCTTCGATTTTCTCAATAGCCTCTAATTCTTTATTTACACTGCTCATCGTCAATGTGTTGTTGTCTAACTCAAACACCTGACTTTGAGTCGTATAGTAGAACTTAAGTACCGTCAGCGCTTTTACATCATGCTCAGCAGAAGCGGCTTTAATGCTTTTCAGTTTGCGGAAGATCTTGTTGTGCAGCTGCTTGAGTTTCCAGACATACAACACTTCCTCCATGTATGACCGAGTTTTAAATTGATTCAGTAAAGAGAGTGACGTTGCGAACGCGAGAACCACACCAATCAAGTTCCAGTGAAAGTTTCCCGTTGATTGCTCAGGAACGATGTCTGTATTTCCAAATAAAACGATCAACACTGTGCTAAATGCAAGGGAGGATATCGCAAGCAGTGCTACAAAGCCGCCAATGACGAGATTCACTTTCTTTCTATAAACTTGTTTGTTTATTTTTCTAATTTCCATATACCGCTCCTAAATAGATTACTTCTATTCTAACGAGCACACTCAGCACAACAATCGAAGCTTTGTAAATAAGTTCACATTTACTATTAAGCTCACAGCCTGCCCTTTCTCTATTGCGATAGGCTTCGGTGTATTGGATTCCAATGATTATCTAACCACAAAATCAACGCTACCTCTGGTCCTAGCATATTGCGCTTACTTAGGTATATACTCCGCGCATTCACTCTTTCTATATAGAGGCTAAATTTATGCGCTCTTTTGTTTTACGAGCTCGCGCTGCACCCACCACCAGCAAGGCACTGTTAGAAGGTGTTGGTAATGAAGCGCATACAGAGATTCTTGCTCATACCATGATGAACACTATGTTTGTTGCTCAATCGCACCGTGAAGATGTTGTTGTGCATTTGGTTTTAGAAAGCACAAAAGATTTCTCCCGTACCATCACTATTCGCTCCAACGACATCACCAACATTGGCGGCTTCCATGAGTCAACGCTAATTGCAGCAGTGGCTCGCGCTTTGGACGCATCAGTGGGCATGGGTAAAGAGCAGCTTCGTGAAGTCGAACCTGGTATTACCGTTCGCACAGTGAGTTTCGAACGACTAGTGCAAGAACTCGCAGAAGACCACCAGCTATATATGTTGGATAAAAAAGGTGAATTTGTTCGTGATGCTGAAATCGGTGGAAACCCATGTTTCTTGCTAACTGACCATATTCCGATGCCGAAGAAGTCTTTTAACAGCTTGAAGCGCCTTGGCACAGAGAAGATCAGCTTAGGTCCTAAGATGCTTTTCGCTTCTCAGTGTGTGGTTTTAATCCACAATGAGTTGGACATTCGCGAATTTTAATTTTCGTGAGTTGATAAAAGAAAGAGGACTGCAATGAGTCCTCTTTTTGTTTCTATAGGAATGCTAAGTTTACTTACCACCAATGCTCAAACGAGCAAAACGAACGTCTGGCGAGAAGAAAGTGCGGCTATCGTTAATTAGCTGAGTATCACCTACTGCCTCAACTTCTTGCAGCAACTTGTAGAAGTTACCCGCTACCGTGATACCACGTACTGGTTGAATGCGCTTACCATCACGACACAAGAAGCCACTCGCACCAAACGAGAAATCACCACTCACTGCATCCGCCCCAGAATGGACACCTTGAAGTTCGACTAACTCTAGGTACTCACCCGCTTTTACTTCTGACGCACTGCTGTTGCCTGTCGCAATCACTTTGTGATTCGCTGACACGTCTAAGCTCGATTTTGCACCACGCGCAGCACTTGCTGTCGAGACTGCGCCCAAGTAACTTGCGGTCTGGCTGTTGTGTAGCAAGGTTTTCAACTCACCATTAGCAATCATGACATTGTTTTGAGTCGCGAAGCCTTCACTATCAAAACTTGCGATCGCCATACCATTTGGCATGTAAGCCGTATCGGTAAAGGTAATCAAATCACTCGCAACACGTTGACCAAGCTTGTCACCCAGTGGCGTAATACCTTTCATCGCGCTTACACCAGAGAAAGCACTGCCGAAAGCACCGAATAAACTTGCTAGCGCATTGATGTGAAAAATAGCAGGATAGTTACCCGTCGTAACCGGAGCGCCTTCAAGAAGATCACGAGCAAGGTTGTAACCACTTTCGATACAGTAAGCTGGGTTCAACTCATCAAAATGGCGACCCAGTGACATTCTACCCGCCATCGACTGTTTGCCGTCTTTTTCAAACAAGGTATACGCGTAACAAGTAAACGAGCGTTCGAAGTGTTGGCACAACGAGCCTTGTGTATTGGCGATGATTAATTGCGTTTCGCTATCACTATAACCATTGTAAGGTGCGCTAGAAGCGTGAGGCAGAGCGACTACGCCTTGCTCAAGAGCGAGAGACAGTTCGATCTTTTCGTCAACCGAGGTGGTATCCTCTTGTGCAATCTCAGCAACATCGGTCGTGATTTGGCTGTTCACACAGCTAATGGCCTGATGTTCATCTTGCTTGGAAAAGCGAGCGCTTTGCAGTGCATTGGTCAGCATCAAATCTAAGCTTGGTTGCTCTAACGACTCAGAATAGCTCGTTGCAACGCGCGCATCTTTCACAACACGAACACCCAGAACTTGGCTTGAGCTTACTTTGTACTCATCCAGCTTTCCTTGGTTCGCTTTCAAAGAAAAGCTGCTGTTGCGGTTTACAATGACGTCCGCTTCTGCCCCTTGGCGTTTTGCTTCTGATAGGACGTAATCAACCGCAGTAAGAAGTTGTTGTTCTTGGCTCATTAGTTACCGCCTCCTACCAGAATGTTATCGACTTTCAGCGTTGGCTGACCGACTGTTGTTGGTACTGAACCACTTACTGAACCACACATGCCCGGCGCAAGCGCCATGTCTTTGCCGACCATGCTGATTTCTTTCAACACTTTTGGACCCGTGCTGATCAGCGTTGCTGTTTTCAGAGGCTTGGTGATTTTGCCATTTTCAATGAGATAAGCTTCACGAACAGCAAAGTTAAACTCACCCGTACCCGGTTGAACCGAGCCACCGCCCATCTTCTTCGCATAGATACCACGTTCGATGCCTGCCAGCATGTCATCAAGTGCATGCTCGCCCTCTTCGATAAAGGTGTTACGCATGCGCGATGTTGGTGCGAACTTGTAGTTTTGACGACGACCAGAACCCGTAGGCTCATAACCTGTCTTCATGCCACCCATTTTATCGACCATGAAGCTGGTTAGCTTACCGTCTTTGATCAATTGAGTGCGCTGAGTCTTCATGCCTTCATCATCAATGTGAATCGAGCCCCATTCGTTGGTCATGGTGCCATCATCGACTGCATTCACTGCGGTGTGAGCAACCATTTCGCCCATCTTGTCGTGGAAGACTGATGCTTTCTTCGCAACCGAAGTGGTTTCTAGCAAGTGACCACACGCTTCATGGAAGATAACACCGCCAAAACCGTTACCAATTACCACTGGCATTTCACCCGATGGACACGCATCCGCACCAAGTTTTACTAACGCTTGCTGCGCGATAGTTTGACCTAGCTCTTTCGCATCCAGCTGTTCACTGAACTCCCAACCAGCAAGAGCGCCAGGACCTTCCATACCAGAAGACTGCTCATTACCTTTTTGCGCGACAGTGTTACCAGCAACTCGGATGTAGTGGCGAGTATCATCAACGTGTAGACCTTCTGAGTTGAAGATAGACACTTGCTGTTCGCGCTGAAGCACGCTGCCAATGAACTGGCTGATATGTTCACTCTCTGCGCGTGCGGCTTGGTCAACTTGCAATAAGAAAGCAATTTTAGAATCTAGGTTAGCGTCTTTGCCAAGTGGCATACGACAACCATGTTGAATTGGGTAGCGGTTCAGATTGAGAGAACCTGCTGACACGATTTGCTCACGCTTGTCTTTTGCTGCAAGCAGTGAGGTTACGCGTTTAAGCTCGGCTTCATCGGTGCTGTTGGTGTAACCGTAAAGCACTTTATGACCGAAGAAGAGACGAATACCGATACCAAAATCGATACCCGAGTTCACCTTGTCCACCTCACCAGATGCGATCTGGACAGTGTTGGTTTGATGGTGTTCAACGAATAGCTCAGCGAAATCAGCCCCTAAAAAGAGGGCATGATCGATCACCGCTTTCGCTGTTACAGAATTAAGCATGAAATCTCCTTGCTCGTTGATCGTCCTAGCCTTCCCCACCTCTGAGTTAGACTCTGTTTATAACAGTCACAACCTAAATTGGATGACTCAAAAGCATATTGGCAACGCGTTAAATGTTAACACTTTTTTAACCTTGTTTTATGCTAATCCTTGCTAAATCAAACAACGATTCGTTACGTATTATGTCGAACTATCAATGATAAATGGAGTCTTTCTCTACCACTTTCAATGCAAAACATCATTTGTTCCAAGAACTTTCCAGTCAATTTTTAATTAACAGAGATAAAAATACTCAATACCGATATCAAACAGAGTTGGACTTCTCAAAATTTATCGATTGTTTGATTCAAACGAAAAAATCCGTACATCTACTATTCGTGAACTGCTATTATCCTAGCGAAATAGTCGGGGAGCCAATGCAGTAATTGTGTTGGCTGAGATCGAAATAGAGACCCGTTGAACCTGATTCAGTTAGTACTGACGTAGGGAACTATCATTACTTTGCCACTAGCCGATCTTGAACATCCATCAGTTTAGCTAGCCTCAACGGATCCGATCACCGATCTTCCCTTGCGATAGCCAAAGTCAGTTCCTATACGTCTTTTAATAGGAGCGACCATGGCGCAGCAATCAAACCAAGAACAACCATCAGCAGAGTCGAAAACACAAACGACAGTATCGTCAACCACCCCGATTGTATTGACGATCGCAGGGTCGGACAGTGGCGGCGGCGCAGGCATTCAAGCAGACATCAAAGCCATATCCGCAACCGGAAGCTTTGCCTGTTCGGTGATTACTGCTATTACCTCGCAAAATACGCAGGGTGTTTCCGCTATTTTCCCGATACCTTTAGAGCATGTTGAAAGCCAGCTCGATTCCGTTTTTACCGACCTCAACATTGTCGCAGTTAAAGTTGGCATGCTGGCGGATTCGAGCATCATTAAAGTTGTTGCCAACAAGATTAAGCAGTATCAGCCCAAGCACCTTGTCATTGATCCTGTAATGGTCGCCACCAGCGGCGATTTGTTATTGGAACAGTCTGCCATCAGCACATTGAAAGAAGCACTGATTCCGCTCGCTGACATCATTACTCCAAATTTACCAGAGGGTGCAGCGCTTACGGGTAAGGCGGTTCCTCAATCAGAGTCTGAGATGAATGACATGATTGCCGACTTACGCGCTCTCGGTGCAAAAGCGGTACTGTTAAAAGGCGGGCATTTAGAAAAAGATGAAAACAGTAACGATCTCTTGATCCTGCAAGACAGTGCTGAACTCATCAGTGCGAAACGATTCCCAACCAAAAACACACACGGTACTGGCTGCACGCTTTCATCCGCTATCGCCTCTTACCTTGGCCAAGAGAACAGTCTAAATAGAGCCGTACATTTGGGTAAAGAATACATCACCCAAGCTATTGCTCATGCCGATGAGTTAGATGTCGGTCAAGGTCACGGCCCTGTGCATCATTTCTTTGCTGGTCCAAACTTTGGCAAAAACAATAATGCGCGTTAGAACTCTGGGCCTTCAACTTTCGGACGCTGGCCTACAATACAAAGACAGCCTGACCCCCACGCTAGCAAGGTTGAGCATGAACATCCCTGCGAACAAATGGACAGTCTTACTTGGTCGCAGTGGTTGTGGTAAAACGACGATCCTGCGCTATCTCGCGGGTCTGCTGGATGACAAGGTTGATTGGTATGGAGAGCTGACCACCACGGATGGCATCGCCTTGCGCGATCGCATTGCCTACATGGCGCAGCAAGACCTGTTACTGCCATGGTTGAACGTGTTAGACAACGTCTGCCTAAGTTCACGATTTTCTCATTCAACAAGGCCTCATGGGTCCGAACAAAACAAGCAACGTGCGCTGACCTTATTAAAACAAGTTGGATTGACAGAATACGCAAACACCAAACCCGATCAACTGTCTGGCGGCATGAGACAGCGTGTCGCTCTCGCCCGAACTCTCATGCAAGACAAGCCCTTAGTTCTCATGGATGAACCTTTCTCGGCGCTCGATGCCGTGACTCGTCATAAACTGCAAACCTTATCTGCCGAATTACTAAAAGATAAGACCGTGGTATTGATCACTCATGATCCCCAAGAAGCGGTGCGACTAGCTCACCAACTCTATGTATTGCAGGGTACGCCTGCGCAAGCTCTTCACCTTGTTGTTCCAAACTCAAAGCCACCGAGAGTGCTCGACGGTGAATGTGCTGCATTACAACAAGCCATATTGGATCAATTGGAGAAAGACTATGAGTGACATGACTCAGTACAACTCCATTTCAACGAAAATAGATAAAAAGGAGCGAGTGACTCATCCGGCACTTCGCTTGGTAATCAGCACGACGGTCATCTTGGGCTTGTGGCAACTGGCTGTTGTCGTATTCGACATGCCAAGTTTCATCTTACCCTCGCCAATTGAAGTTCTGGACAGATTAGTGACTCGTTATGACGTATTGCTCAAACATACTTGGGTTACGGCTCAAGAGATCTTGTTTGGTCTGGTGCTTGGATTATCAATGGGCTTGTTCTTCGCATTACAAATGCTGATGTTCGAACCGCTCAAACGTTGGCTCCTGCCCATTCTGATTGCCAGCCAAGCAATACCGGTATTTGCGATCGCGCCTGTGCTCATGCTTTGGCTAGGTTATGGCATCGCATCAAAAGTGGTGATGGCGGCGATCATCATCTTTTTCCCCGTCACGACATGTTGTTATGACGGTCTTCGGAATACACCAACCGGTTATCTCGATCTTGCTAAAACTATGGGAGCGTCGAAATGGCAATTGCTGCGCCATATCCAGTTGCCTGCCGCTCTACCTACACTGGCATCCGGGATTCGTGTCGCCGTGGTTATTGCACCAATTGGTGCCGTGGTGGGTGAATGGGTTGGTTCAAGTGAGGGTTTAGGCTATCTGATGTTACAAGCCAACGCTCGCATGATCATTGATGAAATGTTTGCGGCGCTGTTTATCCTCGCCGTGTTGTCAATCGCACTCTACTTCATCACCGATAAATTATTGAAAAAAGCCATCCCTTGGGAAAACAAGTAATTACAGAAAATAGTCAAAGTAAATAGGGAAAGAAAAGGAAGAACCCCGTGAATAAAAACAAACTTATGAGCGCTGCTGCTCTGCTCGCTTCAGTGGTATCAACCAACGTACTTGGTGCCGAAAAAGAGATGACGCTAATGCTGGATTGGTTCGTCAACCCAAACCATGGTCCTATCGTGATCGCCAAAGAGCGTGGTTACTTCAAAGAGCAAGGTTTGAAAGTCAACATTCAAGAGCCCGCAGACCCAAGCACACCACCTAAGTTGGTCGCGGCAGGTAAAGTCGACATGGCGATTTCTTACCAACCAAGCCTGACAATTGATGTCGCGGCTGGCTTGCCATTAATCCGCTCTGCGACTCTGATTGCTACGCCACTCAACACGCTGATGGTGCTGGATAACGGTAAGAACGAAAACCTTGGTGGCTTAAAAGGTAAGAAGATCGGTATTGCGATCGCAGGTAACGAAGAAGCGACAATCGGCACCATGCTTGCGCAAGAAAACGTGAAGTTTTCTGACGTGCAAATCATCAATATAGGTTGGGCGCTGTCATCATCTCTCGCATCTGGCAAAGTAGATGCGATTTGGGGTGGTCTACGTAACTTCGAAACCAACCAACTTGCGCTAGAGGGTTACAAAGCCAAAGCTTTCTTCCCAGAGGAGCACGGCGTGCCAGCGTATGACGAGTTGGTCTTCGTAGCCAATGCAAAAACCTACGACAAAGAAGCCATCAAGGCATTCAACAAAGCACTAGAGCAAGCAACCACTTACATTGTTAACCATCCAAAAGCGTCGTGGAAAGAGTTCGTGGCTTATTCACCAGACACCCTCAACAACGAACTTAACCAACGCGCTTGGAACGACACGCTAACTCGTTTCGCTCTTCGTCCATCCGCAGTAGATCTGAAACGCTACGATGATTATGCCGAATTCATGTATTCACAAAACATCATCGAAACACTGCCAAAAGCAAAAGATTACGTACCGAACTTTGACTAGTCCTACTGACCTTAGGCTCAAAGCCTAAGGTCTATTGATAACGAGATACCTATAATGACATACCAAGATTTGATCGACGCTTGCCGCCAAGATTGGCAAGAATACACCGAGCATGCTTTCGTGCAGCAATTGGCGCAAGGCACTCTGGCTCAACCTTGTTTTCTGCATTACCTAAAGCAGGATTTTCTGTTCCTAAAACAGTACGCTCGAGCTTACGCATTAGCAATCTACAAAGCGCGTACTTTGGATGATATGCGCCGCGCTCTCCCAAGCGTACATGCATTGCTCGATTCTGAAATCGCCCACCACGTGACTTACTGTGAGCAATGGGGATTAACTGAATTTGACTTAGAAAACGAGCCAGAAGATTTCGGGACAGTAGCTTATACCCGCTACGTATTGGATGCTGGCATGACGGGCGATCTTGTTGATCTATACGCGGCACTGGCACCGTGCTCTATCGGTTATGCCGTAATCGGTAAGATGCTGATTGAAGACGAAAACACGGTAATCGAAGGTAACCCATACGCAAGTTGGATTAACCTCTACGGTGGTGAAGAGTTCCAATCTGGTGTCGCAAAAGGTGCAGAACACTTTAATCAGTTATTGGCGAAAATCGATATCAACAGCCAGCGCGGTCAAAACCTGATTCAGGTATTCAAAACTGCAACGCGTATGGAAGTGGCATTCTGGCAACAAGGTCTGAACGCTCAGCAAGATTAATTGGAGAGTCTCATGTTAATTGAACAAATCACCCAAGCATTAACGGCAGTACGCCAGCAAAAGCCATTGGTTGTCAACATCACTAACTACGTGGTGATGAACAACACGGCAAACGCCCTATTGGCTATCGGTGCTTCCCCAATCATGGCGCACTCCAAACAAGAAATGGCAGAGATGATGTCGTTCGCTGGTTCACTGGTTATCAATATCGGTACCCTAGATAGCGTTTGGACACCGCGTATGAGTTATGCCGTAGAGCAAGCCAATGCCAATGGCAAAATCGTTGTGCTCGATCCTGTCGGTTGTGGAGCAAGCTCACTACGTACCGAGACATCACGTGAAATCGCACGCCTTGCAAACAAACTCATCATCCGTGGTAACGCCTCAGAAATCATTGCTCTTGCTGGCGAGCAAGCACAAAGTAAAGGCGTCGATGCGCTAGACAGCAGTGACGCAGCGCTTGGTGCAGCCAACTTCTTAGTCGCAGAGTACGGTGCAAACGTGGTGATTTCTGGCGAGACCGATTACATCGTCACAAAAGAGCAGACAGTGCAGCTAAACAATGGTCACGAGATGATGCCATACGTAACCGGAATGGGCTGTACGCTAACGGCACTGACAGGTGCATTTGCAGCCGTTGGTGATGATACTGGTCTCGCAGCAGCAGCGGTACTTGGCGTTGTTGGTGAAATTGCTGCGGAACAAGCTCGTGGTCCAGGTAGCCTGCAAATGAACCTGTTGGATGAGCTTTACCAGTTGGATGAAGAAACATTGGCAAAGCGCCTCAAACTGCTCGTGCAATAAGCTTTTATCTCTTTTAACACTAGCCTCTCAATCCTCTTTCAATGAGAGGCTTAAAGGAAACCCAATGAACGCCTATCGTTTATATTTGGTCACCGATGACCAACAAGATTTAGCCACACTAAAGCGTGTTGTGAAAAAAGCCGTGGAAGGTGGCGTGACCATGGTACAAGTCCGCGAAAAACACGGTGATGTGCGTGCGTTTATCGAACGAGCTCAAGCCGTCAAAGACATCCTTAAAGATACCGATGTGCCTTTGATCATCAATGACCGCGTAGATGTCGCACTGGCTGTCGATGCTGATGGGGTTCACCTCGGGCAATCAGACATGCCTGCAATCATTGCTCGTGAGTTGATTGGACCAAACAAAATCCTCGGCTTATCCATCGAAAATGAAGAGCAGCTTGCAGAAGCGGACTCTCTTTCGATTGATTACATCGGTTTGAGCGCGATCTTCGCGACGCCGACCAAAACTAACACCAAAAAACATTGGGGTATTGATGGGTTGAAGGTGGCATTAGAGACAACCTCAATGCCGATTGTTGCCATTGGCGGCATTAACGAAAGTAACATTCCACAGCTTAGCGCCACTGGTGTTCATGGCTTAGCTTTGGTTTCAGCGATTTGCCACGCTAAAGATCCAAAAGCCGCATCGGAATATCTACTAAGCCTGATGAGCTAAGATTCCATCATGTTTATTTCAAGGCGTTTATGGATTAACGCCTTGATATTCCAACATCATATAGCCTCTTCCCTCTCCGGCAATTTTCTCGGTTGAATTGACAAAGCGTTGATGAGTTTTTCACATCGACTATCGTAAGATAGCGACCTGATTTTTACTGCTGCGTAACTCTTAATGAAAACCCCAAAATACGTAATGAAAACCAAAAAATACGGATTGATGATGTTGACCTTTTTCGTCGCAGGTATCTTTCCTCTCTCGCTGACTGCCTCTTATCACGATCTTACTTCTCACGTTTCTGATGGCGTCGGCATCTTAATTACGTTGTTGACGGATTCGGCGGGTAGCAAAGGCTTTTTGATTTCCCTGACACTATTAATTCTGTCACTGTATCGTTTCAAGCCAACAAAGACAGAATGGATACAAAAACTCTCCATGCTTGGGCTGTTATTGATAATAGGCTTTGTAAGTAAAACTGGCTTAAAGCTCATGACAGAGAGTCCGCGTCCCTACACTGAATTACTCGCAGCAGAGCAATTGATTGAGAACCCAGAAACGTTTTATCAACTAGAAATCTCTCAACAAGCCGATATTATTGGTCAGATTTCAGAAAAAGTAAGTGAATGGCGCACGCTCCACTGGCAAGGTGAAAAAGATTACTCTTTCCCATCTGGTCATACGATTTTCGTTTCAATCTGTTTAGCTTTCTTTGGTGGGTTATTTTTGCAGAATCAGTGCTATTTTTCTGCTGCAACTTTGTGGGTGTGGGCAATGGGCGTCGCGTACAGCCGTTTGTGGCTCGGCATGCACAGAATTGAGGATTTGATTGGTTCAGTGGTGTTTGTCGCTGTGATATTTACCTTACTGCCTAGATTTCAAATAACTAAAAGAGCGCCTTTCGTTGCCTTAGCAACCAAGTAAAAGTCTTAAAAAATAGAGAAAAAAGAAGCCAGCAACTTGCTGGCTTCTTTAGTTTTGTATCTTAAGTGCTAGGCTCTAGGCCATGATTATCCGTTTTTTGGCGGTGTGAATGCCGTTAGTTCTAGCGCTGGTCCTTCATACTTCTCGATGCGAACCAATGCAGAGTTTGCCGCACAACCATTCGCAAGGCGGGATGTTGGGATATCGAGCGTCAGGACGTTACAGCCACCGTTTTTACAGATGCCCGTTTTCGGATCGAGGTCCGGCCAACCACCTTCGTGGATACATACAGAGCCTTGCTTGATACCATCAGTAACCAATGCCCCCACCAGAACTTGGCCACGACCATTGTATGCTCGGACAAGATCGCCCGTCTTAATACCACGCGTTTTTGCATCTTCTGGGTGAATAGAGATCGGTTCACGATCAGCAATCGCATACTCTTCACGAAGTTTCGCGTAGTTGAACTGGCTGTGCAAGCGATGCGCTGAGTGCGCCGTCATTAACTGTAGCTCACCGTCAGTTGCGTTACCTGTGTATTCAGTTGGCTCCAACCAAGTTGGGTGTGGAGGACAGTCCTCTAACTGGTAGCCCTCGATGGTACGAGAATAGATCTCAAACTTACCGCTTGGTGTACCTAATGGATTCATGATCGGATTCTCACGGAACTCTGCATAACGAACAAACTGAGCGTTCTTATCGTTCCACTTCATCTCGATTAACTGATTATCTTCCCAGAACTTACTGAAGTTAGGCATTGCTATACGTTGAGCACGACCGCCTTGCTGTGCTACTTTGTAGAAACCGTAAAGCCATTCCATCTCTGTTTTGCCTTCGGTGTACACATCACGACCACCTGGAGCAAGTAGTTCTGCCATATCCGCAAACACATCGAAGTCGTTACGAGCTTCACCTTGAGGCTCAACCACTTGCTTCATTGGCACTAGGTGCTGGTTACTGTAGTCACCTGTCATGGTCATGTCGTTGCGTTCGAACGATGTGGTGATTGGCAAAACGATGTCTGCGTGTTTCGCAGCCGCTGTCCAGTATGGTTCAGAGATAACGATCAGCTCAGGTTTTTGCCACGCTTTAATCAGGCGGTTAGTGTCTTGGTGATGAGTAAAGTTCGCACCACCAGCCCACCAAATCATCTTGATCTCAGGGAACGTTAAATCATGACCATTGTGGTGGTAACTCATGCCAGGATTTTCTAACGCTTCAACAATGCGTGCTACTGGGAACGCATTCACCGAGCCGGAAACCGCCCAGTCGTTACCCGCAGAAGAGCCACCACCGAGTGAGGCTGAAATTGCCGGTAGTACACCAGCATCGCGAGCTGGGTTACCGCCGTTTGAGTAGTGGTAAGACAAACCGAAACCACCACCTGGTAAACCGATTTGGCCCAACATGGTCGCTAGAGTGACTAACATCCAGTGGCGTTGCTCACCGTACTGTTGACGCTGCATGCCCCAACCAGACATCAGCATTGTGCGGTTATTGCTAAAGATATCTGCAAGCAATTCAAGCTGTTTCACTGGCACACCACAGATCTTCGACGCCCACTCTGCAGATTTCTCAACGCCGTCTTCTTTACCCATTAGGTAAGCTTCGAATACGTCGTAGCCAGTGGTGTATTTCGCTAGGAATTCTTTGTCATGCTTACCTTGTTTAACCAACGTATGTGCGATACCCATCATCATCGCTACATCCGTCATAGGGTGCGGAGCGATCCACTGTGCGTTGTCGCCGAAAAACTCGATGGTTTCTGAACGCATTGGGTCGATAGCGATAACCGTTTTGCCAGACTTCTTAAGCTGATGGAAGAATTCAAGGCCTGCGCAGTCTGTTGAGCTCCACGCAATCTTTAGGGTGTTGATTGGGTTAAGGCCCCAAAGCACAACAACATCACTATGTTCAAGTACCACTGGGTAAGTCGTTTGCTGTTCGTAAACTTCGATAGAACCCACAACGTGCGGCATGATCACTTGAGCTGCACCCGTAGAGTAGTCACCCAAGTGACCTGAGTAACCGCCAGCCATACTCATGTAACGTTGCAATAGTGTTTGAGCTTTATGTAATACACCGCTTGAGCGCCATCCGTAAGAGCCTGCGAATACAGATTCCGCGCCGTGCTCTTTACGAATACGCATGTGTTGCTCGTGAATCAGCTTGTAAACTTCATCCCAAGACACGCGAATAAATTCATCGCTACCACGCACACCCTCTGGTGCCGATGGATTTGCCAAGAAGCCTTTACGTACCATTGGGTACTTAACACGCGCTTTAGTATGAACCTGATCTGGGCCCGTTGTTTGTAGGCTGTTTGGTACCGTTTGTGCCAATGCGTTCCTGGTTGAAACCAGCTTACCGTCTTTTACTTCACACAACATTGGGCCCATACGACCAGCCGTTAGTACACCTGCACCTCGTTTATCTGAAGCCAATGCACTCATAGGTGTCAATGAAGTAAATGCCAACGCACCTGCAGTTAGTCCTGTGCCTTTTAGAAATCCACGACGAGTTAAATTAGTCATTATGTTATCCTTCTATTTCTCTATTAGTGACCAACCACATCTTTCGCGTGGTGCTGGAAGAACTTAGTCAAAATTTCTAGGTTTTCGGCGGTAATATCCGTGCGATCACCCATACTCTTCGCGACAGGACCCCATGCGTTCACTGTGAAGTGATTTGAAGGAATTTTTGCATGACAAGTGGCACAGTAAACATTGTCCAACTCTTCTGCGTATGACCAGACTGGCTCTAGCGTATCAACCACTGGAGAATCAATCGTTGCCGTTAGAGAAACAGGACGCCATTCATTGCCGTACACATCTGCTTTGAACTCGCCAGCTTCTAGTGCTTGTTCACCTTGTTCAGATAGCGTTGCAATCATCGCGCGTTGACCTTCACCCATGTAAAGCACTTGCTCTGCGCCTTTCATTTGGAATGCATTTAACTTAACGGTACGGTTATCACCCTCGACTTTCACAACTTCTAATTTCGTTGTTGGGTTAATCGTGCCAAAGTCACCCATATTGATCGTCGTCACTGGATACACAACTTTTGCGTCTGCTGAGGTCTTAGTCGTGAAGCTCATTAGCATTTCAAATGCTTTACTATCAAGCTCCGCTTCAGGAGCAAAGTGCGCAACACCTTTGTGGCAGTCGATACACGTTTGATCATTCGCTTTCGCATAAGCGTGCATCTTCGCGGCATCACGTGATTGTTCGAATTCTTCCATTGCATCGAAATCGTGACAAGAACGACACGTAGCCGAATCGTTCTCACGGAATTGCTCCCAAACCATTTCGGCAAGTTCGGTGCGATGAGCTTCGTATTTTTCTGGCGTATCAATTTTACCAGTCACGAACTCATGATAGATGTCTTTCGACGCGCGGATCTTAGTGATCAAATAGTCCATTGGCTCTTTCGGAATGTGACAGTCTGAACATTCTGCACGAATGCCCTTGGCATTACTGAAGTGAACAGAGCCTTGATACTCTTTATAAGGGATTTCCATAGAGTGGCAGGAGAGACAAAACTCCGTATCAGAAGTGTAGTGCATAATAGCGGCAGAACCGCCCAAGGTTAACCAGCCCAAGCCGACGCCAGCAGCGACGAGCAGAGCAACATATCTTTTTTTCATCGACATAATTAGAAACAAATGCTCACATTTAGTAATTTATAGTCGTAATTTACCTCTTTAGTATTACAGGTTATTGATCCACATCATATGCGTATTACAACCACTGTCTTGATTATGAAAAACTGTGGTTTTAGTCTACTTCAAACTGCCAATCACTCTATGGGAGTAACGAAAAGCTACGTGAATCGCATTTATCCCAATAGCATGCGCTCTGCGTGATAAAAAACGATAGGATGTTCTGATATAGGAGATTCGAACATGATTTATCTTTTCGATTGGGGCAACACCTTGATGGTCGATTTTCCCCACGCACAAGGAAAAATGTGCAATTGGGAGCACGTAGAAACCATCCCTAAAGCAAGAGAGATGCTCTCGGTGCTGTCACAAAACCACTCTATTTATATCGCGACCAGTGCATCCGATTCACGATTAGAAGATGTACAAAGAGCATTCCAACGTGTCGAACTCGATCCGTTTATCGCAGGCTATTTTTGTTATGCGAACCTTGGCGTTAAAAAAAACCAACCCGCTTTCTATCAAGCGATTGCAGCGCAACTTAAGGTAAAACCAACACAACTTACGATGGTTGGCGATCTGCCACAGAAAGATATCTATCCGGCAATGGAGGCTGGGTTAAACACGATTTGGTTCAACCCTAAACATTTAACTGCACCTGAGCAGTCTATACCTCATCAAATCCACTGCTTATCCGAGCTTATTTAAACCAAGACTTTCAAATGAACGGGTAATGGCGTTCAGGTATAACGTTCATCCATAGCGCAGGAATGAAAAATGCAAGTCAGGCCAATCAAAATAGAAGATATTGACCAATTTATCGCACTTTGGGATCGCGTGTATGAGGAAGGTGAATATCTACGCTCACCCGCACCAGAGCGAGGCAAGGTGACCGAGGTATTAACGCGTGTAAAAAAGGAATCCATTCCCCAGTTCGTCGCGATTGACGAACAATATTTAGTTGGTAGCGTCGAAATTTTTCCGGCCAGTATGTGTGGTTATGAGGGGGGTGAATTTATCCATACTGGTATTCTTGGCATTCATATCGATCATCAATATCGAAATCAAGGGCTTGGTAAACAACTTCTCGCCACCGCTATTCAACGAGGATGGGATTATGGTTTTGACACTATTGTGCTCAATGTTTACAAGCACAACCTCCCCGCTATCGCGCTATATGAACAATTTAGCTTTAAACATTGCGGAGAGTTAGGCGTCGTCACTTTAGCAAATGGCAAGCAGGTCATGAGCCAAAAGATGGAACTAAAGCGCGGCTACCAACGAGAACGATAGGCGCGATGACAACTACGACATGTATCTTGTGCCTTTTCCAATCCTTGTTCAGCCTCAGGTGCATTCTGAGCCTGTACCCCTCGATACAACTCAATAAACCCATTATCCATCTCCACCATTAGGTGGTTAAAGTTATCAGGCTTACTCCATACCTCTTGTTTTGCTTTGCTGTTCTCTTGGCTACCAACAGGAAAAGCCACGTGCAACTGCGCGCTATTTCTTGTGAGCTCTTTCCCAACTTGCTCTAAAGCTTGCCAGTCTGACTCATTGCCATTCAGCAAATTAGAAGCTTGCTTAGACAGTATTTCAATCTTCTCAAAAGCATTCTGCCGAGCTTCAATCTGACTAACTAAATCTTGTGACGAGCTTAAATCTTGCTGCACGGTTAAATCTTGAGCAAAAAGTGTTGTTGGAAAAAATATTGTTGGAAAAAGCGATAGCAGAATCAATGTTTTTTTCATGTGGTACTCCAATTTCTCATTCAAGGTCTCTTGAAGCTTTAATTTACACAACAAAGATTGCGTGCGCAACAATTGTTGTGTAAATTAAAATAAAGAAAATCATCGTAGTCAAAAAAACCGAGGTGAATGATGAACGTTTGGGACTTAGCAACCCGCCTTTACCACTGGGCTCAAGCTCTGTTATTTGTTGCTCTTATGGGGTCAGGGCTGAGTGGAAATGGTCCACATATTCAGTTAGGACTGATGCTATTTACACTCTTACTATGGCGCGTAACATGGGGCTTTGTGGGTAGTGAAACCAGTTTATTTCGTCAGTTTTTGCGTTCTCCGAAACGCGTCGTAGCCCACTTACTTGGCAAATCAACATTAACTGCTGGCCACAATCCAGCGGGTGGATGGATGGTCGCAGCACTTCTAACGGCATTACTGTTGCAATGCATCAGTGGGATGGTACTCGCAGGCCTGTTCGATGCTTGGCCCAATGCTGACATTTGGCTAAACGATAACATTTTTTCTGCAATGGAATGGCTACATCTTTCTTTAGCTAATCTACTGCCAATGCTGATTGCTCTGCATCTAGGCGCCATTCTGTTCTACAAATTAAAAGGCAAACCGCTGGTAAAAGCGATGCTTACTGGCAAGCAAATTCAGAATGAACAATCTACCGATCAAACACATAGCGTTCTCTACTTTGCCCCACAAATTCGTGCCTTAAAGGTGCTAGTTGCGAGCACATTGGTTACTATTGCAATAATTGCTTTATCATAAGAGAACCGGAATGAGCGAACAGTTTGACAGACAAGATAGCTTTGGTTGGATGATCAATGTCGTCGCCAACGATGCATCGAAACAATTTGAAGCGGAATTAAAGAAGCACGGCCTCACCGTAGCACTCTGGCCGACCATGATGTGTTTATGGGAAGAAGAAGGAATCACACAGCGAGACATTGCGGAAAAATCAAAAGTCGAAAACTCAACGACAACTCGTACATTAGATAAATTGGAGAAATTGGGATTGGTTGAGCGACACCCTGATCCCAATAGCCGACGTTCATTTCGTATTTATTTAACCGACAAAGGGCGAGGATTAAAAGATTCTTTGTTACCTGTTCCTTTAGCGGTCAATAAATCGTTAATGAGCCCTCTCACTCCTAATGAGCAAAAAGAGATGCTTCGAATGCTTAAAAAGTTAATTGCTGAAATTTAGTCCAAAGGTTTAACTTTGAGTATCTGATAAAACGTTAATCATCTGATATAGCGTTAAATTTCTGATAAAACATGCCCCGAACCAACATTTGGGCATGTTTTATACGGGTTAAAATAACAAACAATGAAACAAGTCCAATCAAATCATTAACAACCGCTCGTCACACTCCCTTTTACCACAGACTCTGTAGATGATTGGTTAACGTAATAAAAGTAACACTCTTCTTCGGCTAACGTGTACCCCTGGGGCCAGACATAAACGACGCGGTCTAAACCAGAATAGTCGGAAAACTGATAGTCTGGAATATCAATAAAATTGGCACTATTTGGATATTGTTGACCAATAATGCAAAAATCACTGCCCTCACATGGCTCATCTATTTGAGAACCTCCTGCGACAGGAAGATCAATCTCCAATAAAGCTCTGATACTATCGGCACTCGCTTCAGGCATGCCATTGAGCAGCTTTACATTCCTATCGATATAAATGATCTGACGTTCATTTTCCGCATCGTCAATAACCACTCTGGCCTGAAAAAATTTGAGTGCGGTATTCAAGGAAGAATGGGAGCTTTGCAACATTGCCGCGTAAGCTTGACGATGAATATCAAGTAAAACCGGCATAGCCGCCAACGCAATCGAACCGAGCGTTGCAATGACAATAGAAATTTCCAATAAGGTGAATCCTTTTTGCTTCACTTTTTTATCTCAACTCAGGCAATCAAATATACATACCCAATGGGTTTCAAGGTGCAAGATTCACAGCGATAAGATCTTCAAATCATCGCGGCATCGATAAGCCAAGCGATTCAGCTATGCAGAGAACCTTGAGATTAATAGGGATGAAAAACGCTCACTTTTTTGTAGCGCGAAACCAATATATCTTTGATTTTGTGAAGATAAATAGGGAAAGATAGGAAAAGTACTAGCGACATTAGACATTGAGAGTCACAATGCAATTACAATGAAATGAACTACAACGTGTATCAAAAACTGGAATTATCTCAATATGTTAAGATGTATAACGTTGAGGCGAATTACTATCCGTGGACCTACGGTTTAAAAAACACCGAATGCCTCAACAATTATCGGTTACGCGTTCAATAACGGGACATTATTGCGGATCAAACCGCGACGTACATTCGTACACATTTTTCCAAATCGACGAATTTCATCAAACTGAGGAGTAATGCCACGATCCAGAGCCGATTCCCAATAAGTCAATTCTGAGTCCACCATTTCCAACAATTTTTTAGGGCAACCAATACACTTACCCTCTGGCCCACAAACGAACGTCTCCGGCTCATAAATCGGTAATTCAGCTTTCACTTGCGCAATGATATCGCGCATTGCGGTCATTCGGTCTGGTTTGATGGTCATCATGCGACTCCAAAAAAAGATGAGGGTCGCGATTGTACTCTCTAGCACACAAAAATCCTCTTTTTTTATCTTTTCAGACAGCATTTCTCCACATATTCGCACCCAGGAATCACATACAAAAAATAAGGTCATATTTTTACGGTCTAAGGCAAAGGACTCTATACTTACAACAGGTAATCTCTAGAAGCTTGGTTTATCGGTGATCGTTACGCGAAACGCATAGTCAGTACCGAACATCTTCTTGAGGTTGTGTGGGTAACAATCTGAAATTATGACCAAAGGGAATGAATATGGAACTGCGTAACAAAGCGGGTGACACGGCAAAAATTGCAGATAATCTCACCCTAAAAGAAGTTACTGAAATGGGGTATACCGTTGATCTTTGTGACGAAGCCTTTGATCCAAACGAGCATTGGAAAGCGGAAGGTAAAGATCAAGGTCGAGGCGAATACCCTGAAGAGTAACCACTATTTAATCTAGCCGAGTAAGCTCATTACTCGGCTACTGCTTCTCGTCAATTTATGCTTTGAGTCCTTTAAAAAGAGCATCACTTCGAATAATTAGGTTTCACTTTCCTAAGCACTCTTTAAACATGCCATAATCAAACATCACTAAAACTATCAATAAAGCAACCATTTGAAGGAACAAAATGACGGCGACGGAATACCTCAATACCCTTAACCAACGTTACCTCGATATCCATCGTACTAAAGAAGATTTCTTTTGGGATACCTATATGGGTAACAGCGACGACCACGATGGCTCAACCAAAGCACAAACCGCTTGGACTAATTTTTTAAGCAATTCAGAGCAAATTACAGCCATTAAGCAACAACTTGTCTCTGCTGAAGCCATTAAAAATCCGCAAGAAAAACAGCAAACACAAACTGGCCTGCAAGGTTGGTTAGCCACATTTGAAGCGCACGCAATTGAAGGACAAGAAGCACAAGCACTAAAAAAATCACTTATCGCTTTCGAAGCTGAATTGTTCGAGAAAAAACAAAAACACGTACTCACATTCATCAATGAGCATGGTGAGCAAGTCGAGGGGTCCCTACCCGTTTTAGCTTCTACGATCCGAACCAATAATCATGAGACAGTTCGTCAGTCAGCCCATCAAACTCTGCTCGATCTAGAACAGTGGTTATTAAAAAATGGTTTCATTGAACTCATCAAAATGCGTAACCAATTTGCACACACTTTGGGCTACAAAACGTTTTTTGATTACTCAGTCAAAAAAACAGAAAAAATGACCTCCGACGAACTGTTTAACATCCTAAATGATTTTGAACAACGCACACGTAACGCCAACTTAAACAGCTTACGAACACTCGCTCAGGAGAAGGGACAAAACTCACTAACGGGTTACAACTTCATATACTCCTTTGCGGGAGATGTGATGCGTGACCTCGACCCATATGTCCCATTTTCAAAATCGCTGCGCCGTTGGGTAGAGTCGTTTGGACGTCTTAATATTGACTACTCTAAAGCAGAGTTGAAGCTTGATCTTCTCGATCGCAAGGGCAAATACCCGAATGGTTTCTGTCATGGACCCGTTCCATCATTCTACAACCAAGGTGATTGGGTTGCCGCGCAAGTAAACTTCACGAGTAACGCCAAACCAGACCAAGTCGGTAGCGGCTACGATGGCATCAATACGCTTTTCCATGAGGGAGGTCATGCCGCGCACTTTGCCAACGTTAAAATGAATGCGCCATGTTTTTCACAAGAATTTGCACCAACTTCAATGGCGTATGCTGAAACACAATCAATGTTTTGTGATAGCTTACTGACGGATGCTGATTGGCTCAAACAGTACGCTCTGGATGCCGAGGGTAATCCAGTGCCTGATGACATCATTCGAGCAATGATCAATAGCCGTCAACCGTTTAAAGCCTATGAAGAAAGAAGCATTTTAGTTGTGCCGTACTTTGAGCGAGCATTGTACCAACTGAGCGATGATGAACTGACACCAGAGCGTATCACGAAACTGGCGCGTGATTGTGAAAAGCAAATTCTCGGCTTGGAGTGCAGTCCGCGTCCGCTCATGGCCATCCCGCATCTTATTTCGGATGAAGCAGCTTGTGCCTACCATGGCTACTTACTCGCGCACATGGCGGTTTACCAAACACGAGCCTAC
This sequence comes from Vibrio alfacsensis, assembly GCF_019670485.1. NCBI lineage: Bacteria > Pseudomonadati > Pseudomonadota > Gammaproteobacteria > Vibrionales > Vibrionaceae > Vibrio > Vibrio alfacsensis. The sequence goes on along the minus strand of NZ_AP024166.1, from coordinate 62,805 downwards.
TTCCTTGATAAGTTTGGCTACCTTACTGACAACCCCGAAATTGGTCCGCTACTCGCAAAACACTACTGGCATGCCGGTAATCAGGTGTCACACAACGAAACAATCGTTAGTCTAACGGGTGAGGGATTCAACGCGAAGTACCTAGCTGACGTGTGCAACTTATCACCAAAGCAAGCCTGGGAAGTACAACAGAAAAAAATCGACTCATTAACTACTCGTAAACGTGCGCCAGTCGCCTCTTTGAATGCCAGCATAAAAGTCGTGGATGGCACACATGAACTCGCCAACAACACAATTTCGGACGACCAAATGTGTCATCAATTTGAGCGTTATATTGAACAAACATACGGCCGATAAGTGAAACTAAGATCCGGCATACCTATCCCGGATCTTTTTCTATCAAGACTTTTTCTTTCAGGAAAGCCACATGTACCAAGATATACTCACATTCTGGTTTGAAGAACTGGAGCCAAAAGATTGGTTTATTAGCAATGCCGATGTCGACAAACAAATCAAAAATCGATTTCTGACGACTTTGGAACGGGCTACACGATCAGAGCTATTTAGTTGGCGCGATACCGCACAAGGTCGCCTTGCAGAAATCATCGTACTCGACCAGTTTTCTCGCAATGTCTACCGCGATACACCAAACGCCTTTGCTCAAGACACATTAGCACTCGCACTTGCCCAAGAGGCGATTCGTTTAGGTTTAGACCAAGATTTAAATGACGTTGAGCGCAGTTTCTTATACATGCCATTTATGCACAGTGAATCTCAACTGATTCATAAAGAGGCCGAGAAACTGTTTAAAACACTGGGTCGAGAGTCTAACTATGAGTTCGAACTGAAGCATAAAGTGATCATTGATCGTTTTGGTCGCTACCCACACCGAAATGCAATATTAGGTCGTGACAGCACAGAAGAAGAGAAAGCGTTTTTACAGCAACCAAACTCGAGTTTCTAAGTAGGGTTAGCACAAAATTGTCATTCGATTATCAATTTTTCTTTGATAATCATTCAACCATTGTGCTGTTTATTCTTTCGTGATTCGCGACTAATCTTTACCTCATCAACACGATACATCACGATCAACAGAGGATTTCCACCATGGCTAAATTGACCATCGTCGCTAACATCATTGCCAAAGCAGACCAAGTAGAGTTGGTAAAAACCGAGCTACTTAAGCTGATTGATGTCACTCGTGCAGAAGAGGGGTGTATCAACTATGATCTTCACCAAGACAATGAAAACCCAGCGCATTTCACGTTCTATGAAAACTGGGAGTCACGTGAATTATGGCGTAAGCACATGGACAACGCACATTTAGCGGAATACATGAAAGCAACAGACGGCGCTGTCGACACTTTCACGCTGAGCGAGATGTCTCACATCGCTTAATGCTCTACACAACAAAATTTGGAAAGCTAGCAAGTATCGCCTTGCTAGCTTTTTGTTTTATCTTTCAGAACATTTATCTTTCCAAACATTGTGTGGGGTAAGTAGCCCACTCAAATTTTATAAGGTTTCACAATGATAACATGGCCTTGCGTACTCAAGCTCGATGGCGACGATGAACTGGTTTATTTAGATTCACCAGAAACATTGAATATTGAATGCCAAGCATTGATTTGGGGCGAAGATGACGTTGTGATTGATGCAAAAGGCCAGTGCTATGCCTTACAAGCAAGAGCTGACCACTCCTTGGAATTAAGACCATTGCCTCAAACATTAAACTTACAAGAAGTAACAACGCTCATTCAAAAGCACGAGTTTAGTCAGGCACAAACTTGCCTCATTAAAATTCACTTTTCATCGGTTCAGCAAGCCATCGAAGCGCTATCTCACTAATTCACTAACGCCACACTTGAAATAACAAAAAATTATCATTATGAAAATTATTGATAATTTCATGTAATCACGTTTTATTCCTATACTCTCCTCATCGAAACGAACAACCAATCAATCATCAAGATTTGGAGTAGAATTATGAAAATGAGTCATATCGGCATCATGGTAAGTGACATGGATAAAGCGGTTGAGTTTTACACTCAAGCTCTCGGCCTAAAAGTAGTAATGGGTAACACCAAAGTTGTGGAAGAGCGTGAAACTGCAATCGGAAGAATGTGTATTGCCGTATTCGGTGAAGGCTTTAAAGGATTCAACATCGCGCACCTTGTCACATCAGATGGTATTGGCTTTGAGCTGTTTGAGATGGTTGATCACGAAGAGCGCCATATCGTCGACTTTTCTCGCATCGGTTTGTTCCACTTTTCTCTACAAACCGACGACTTTGAAGGCGTGATAAAACGTACTGAAGAATTAGGCGGTAAAGTACGTATGGACATCATGCGCTACCACCCAGAAGACGACAGCAAACCAGCAAAAATGGTTTACCTAGAAGACCCGTTTGGCACGCTATTTGAGCTTTACTCGCACACTTACGAAGAAACTTACGCGTCTGATTATGAATAATCCGACTCGATAGAAACGAGAAAGGTTGGCCAAAAGCCAACCCTTTTTTACTTACTTTTTATTTGCATGTTTATGTGCATAGCGACAATAAGTTATCCGAATTTCGCTTTCGTGATGTCGTCCATCAAGCAGTCAATCTGATACACCACCTCACAACTCGCTTTCTCCATCGCCTTAATCGCTTGAATCATCGAGTAGGTATCGGAGTTCTTACCAAATTTAAGCGCATTTTTACCGTATTCATGAACTTCTTTATGCGGTTCTTCAAGCAACGCAAAGCTACGTAATTGCCCATATTGTTTGCCAGAACCTCGATAATACCATTCACCAAGTCGGCATTCGGTATGTTCAGAAACATGTTCATCAAACGCTTCGGCTTCAACAAGTTTGTATAAGTTCTGCTTCCATACCGCGTGATCGAGTTTCACTGTATCAAGGAATGAGCGAGTTGATGCTAAGAAAATAACTCGTTGCATGTGCCCAGATTTCACTACGACCTCGTTCACGATGCAGCCAATTTGCGATGATGACGCCGACACTTCTTCCGCACAACTTTGGTTCTCTGAGATCGCCTCTTTTATTTCAGAAACTTGAGATACGATTTGGTTAACAAGCTGGTCTATTTTTCCGCTTGTTTCATGTGCTTTCGCCGCGAGGCCTCGGACTTCATCGGCCACGACAGCAAAGCCTCTACCAGCTTCCCCTGCCCTAGCAGCCTCTATCGCTGCGTTCAAAGCAAGTAAATTTGTTTGGTCTGAGATCTCTTTAATGGTTGATACAAACTGGGTGATTGAGTTCGCAGTGCTATCCAAACTTTGTACCGCCGCCATACTGCTGCCGGCATGATGACTAATTTTATCTGCTCGACTTTCCAAACGAGCAAGCGCTTGATGAGTTTGAGCAAACATTTCATCCAAGAGTTTTAACTCTTCATTCTCCGCTTGCAAAGATTCCGCGCTTGTTGCCATTTGCGTACGAATGGTTTCAAGCATCAAGCTCCCCTCAAGGCTTGAAAGCGTAACCTGTTTGTTCAGTTCTTCATTTTCTCGCGAAATTTGTACCTCTTGTAAGGCAGAGTCAAGCTGCTGACGCATAGATTGCATATCTGCATCATACTTAGCCCTCAAGGTTGCGATTTCATTCTTTAGCTCTTCATTTTCACGTTTTAATTTTTGCCAAAACACGGTCGTTTCCATCATTTGTATAGTTATAAATCCACAAGCATTTTATTTGATTCCATTTATTAATCTATAAATAAAATATGCTCTTGATAACAAATATATTTAATTTAAGTTTTTACAAACAACAACTTAGTTAATTACGAGTTAAAACAACGAGCCATAACAACCAATAATAAAAACAACAAACATAAGCACAACAAATACAACACTGAGGTAAATTGTCCGTAACAGGCAAATTTTTGGTTAAAGAGCGTCGATTCATGAACTCCTCTGCACAATATGTGATTAGTCCCTCATTTTCTTGCGGGCTCATACTCGGACGTCTAGAGTTTGAAACTCAATGACAAAGCGACTCAAGGAAGAAGACCAATGCCGACTTATCTCGCAGGTTTTACGCTAGGTATCACCCTCATACTTGCTATCGGCGCTCAAAATACCTTTGTTCTTAAACAAGGCATTAAGCAACAGCATGTATTTCTAGTTTGTGCCATTTGTGCATTCTCCGATGCTATTTTGATTTCTTTTGGTGTCCTTGGTTTTGGCTATTTGGTAAAGCAGTTCCCGTTAATTGAAACGATAGCGCGATATGCCGGTATGCTATTTTTAATTTGGTATGGGCTAAGCAGCTTACATTCTTCACTAACACAACGTCATGTTATAAATCCCGAGGGAAATACAAGCAAAGGAGTATGGAAAACGGCGTTATTCTGCCTTGCGTTCACATGGCTCAATCCGCATGTTTACCTCGACACCGTCGTTCTTCTTGGTTCGATTTCAACTCAGTATGACCCCCACCAATGGTATTTTTATGCGGGAGCACTCACTGCCTCATTCGTGTTTTTTTTCAGCTTAGGTTATGGAGCAAAATATCTCACACCAATATTTCGGCACGCTCGATCTTGGCAAATACTGGAATTCATAATTGGCTGGGTTATGTTATTTTTGGCCATTAGCCTTGTGGTTTAAGCAAAGAGACAGCTAACGACTCCACGATGCAGCTTTACCTCACATTTGAATCTGTAACTTTGGTCTAACCGTATATACTGTAGTGAACACTCCGTAAGGAATTCTGGGAATGATCAATCACAATAACCCGATCGAAATTAGAGCACTCGATCATGTTGTACTGAGGACCCGCGATTTATCAAGCATGCTTCGCTTTTACCAGCAGATTTTAGGTTGCCCAATTGAAAGGGAATTGCCTGAGCTGGGATTAACGCAGTTGCGAGCAGGTAACTCCCTGATAGATATCGTGACCGTTGAAAGTGAACTCGGCCAACTTGGCGGTGGAAATCCAAAGCAAGACGGACGAAATCTTGATCATTTCTGCCTCCAAATCGCACCTTTCATTGAAGCTGAACTGCTTCGTTATTTGAAAAAACATAATATCCAAGTTGCAGAGTTTACTGAGCGATATGGTGCACAAGGTTTTGGCCGATCCATATACCTCACCGATCCTGAGGGAAATGTGGTAGAGCTAAAACAACAAAAATCTAGCTAAATTAAGATCATGAAAGGAGATAGATCATGGTGACTTGCAATCAATACGACTTTATTGAGATCGCATGCATGTTCAATATTCTCATAGAGATCACGCTGAAAAACGGCGAGCAACATCAAGGTAAGGCGCTTGATACTGGCTACGATATGGAAAGACAAGAATGTTTGTTCTTAGACGTTGATGGAGAGCACATCGCGTTTCCCACTGAACAACTTGTCTCAATGAAAGCGCTTCAAGAAAACCCTCATTTTAGTGACGTGACTTTTGGCTAACGCGCAACACTTAGAACCTGGCACTTAGGCCCTAAATTAGGTCCTAAATTAGGTCCTAAAGATGCCTTATAAAAAATACCTATATACGAAAGTATCTGTTTAAAAAATTCCTCCCATATAACAAAGACCAACATTGAAAATTCCCAATATAAAAAGCGCCGTTAATCTGTTCAGTTCTGCTAACTTACACAGCTAAAGGCGCTTTAGAGCACTATCTCGACCGAATAAAAATCAGCATCGGCATCATGATAACAAACATGATTCCCACTAGCTGGAACGTATGAACAAACGCGACCATTTGCGACTGCTGATGAAGCATCGCTTGATATTGCTCTAACGCTGCAGGATCCGTTACCGATAAACCTTGTTTCGCAGCCCAATCTTGAAGTACAGGATTGTAGGTATTGAAACCTTCGCTCAGTGCATGCCATTGCTGCTGACCATCACGATATTGAAACGTCGTCGCAATCGAAATACCAAAGGAACTACCGATTGTACGGAACAAGTTAAAAATACTGGCCCCCGCAACAGATTGCTCTTTGGATAATGTCATATAAGCCAATGTTGAGAGCGTTGAGAAAGTTAACCCTAACCCCATACCTTGAATCATACTCGGCATGATAATCCAGAATGTATCAATCTCCATGGAATACAAGGTCATCAGATAGCTACCGATGCCAATGCACGATAAACCGAAGACAATCTTCAACCTAGGGTCAAATTGTGGGTTTATCACAATCACTAATATCAGCATTGCGGCGGAGGCAAGGCCCCTTGGTGCCATTAACATACCCGTAGTGGAAACCGGGTAATTAAGTAGCCCCTCTAACAACATTGGCTGCTGAGTAGTCAGACCAAACATTGCTATCGAAACTACCGCCATCATCAAGGATGACACCATGAGGTTTTTATCTTTCAATAGCCATAAAGGCGCGATTGGGCTCTTGGTCTTCCAGCTGCGATAGATCCACATGATCAGCCCCATCACGGCGAGCAAAACGGCGGTTTGAATCAGACGAGAGTTAAACCAGTCTTCATCGTTACCTTTATCAAGAACAAACTGCAAAGCACCAACGCCAAGTGCCATGTAACCAATGATCCACCAATCAAAATCAGGCTTAGATTTATTACTAATGTGGATATAGCGATAGATCAATGTCGTGCAGACTAGTCCAAACGGTAAATTAACGTAGAAGATCCAGCGCCAATTAATGTTGTCGGTAATGACACCACCGACGACAGGGCCAAGAATGGGGCCCAATAAGATGCCGATGGAGAAGATCGCCATCGCTTTACCTTTTTGCTCCGATGGATAAATCTGCACCAAAGTCGACTGTGCAAGTGGGATAACCGAGGCCCCAAACGCACCTTGAATGATACGAAATAGCACCATCTCTTCTAGCGAGTTAGCTTGGCCACACAGCGCACTGGCAATCACAAAACCAATCACGGCCACCAGCATGACTTTACGTTCACCAAAACGTGAAACCCAAAAGCTGGTCATTGGGATGAAGATCGCTTCTGCCATGCTGTAGCCAGTCAGCACCCAAGTGATCTGGTCTGCCGTTGCACCTAGTGCTCCCATCATATGTGAAAGCGACACGTTGGCAACGGTCATATCTATCAACACCATGATGGCAGAAAGCATCACGGCGACGGTGGCAATTCCCCGTTTGTCAGCCGTAATTTCGTTACTCATTTCGCGCTACTTTGCAAATCAACCGTCACTTCGGAACTCGCGCCCACACGTAGTTGTGGTGCACCCTCTGGAACTTCTAATGTTAAGCGCACAGGGAAGCGTTGCTTGATTTTTACCCAGTTACCCGTTGCATTTTCTGGAGGCATCAATGAGAAAGACGTTCCACTCGCAGGAGATAACTCTTCGACCGTTGCTTTCCAAACCACATCAGGATACATATCAATCACAACTTCAGCATGCATACCCGCTTTAATATGGGTTAAGTCCGTCTCTTTAAAGTTTGCACGAACCCAATAGCTATCTTTGATAATCACTGGGAACAAGGTTTGACCAATGCCAACAACAGAACCTGCATGGGTATTGATTTCACCCGCAATACCATCGACGGGTGAGGTAATGTCGGTATAGCTCAGATTCAATTCTGCTTGTGCTAGTTGCGCCGCAGCTTGTTGAACCACCGCCGCTTCTGCGCCCTCTTCACCACGGTTAGCGATGGCTTTTTCAACCGTTGCACGTGCTTGTTCAAGGCTTGCTTGAGCGTTTGCTAGCTTATTCTTAGCTGTATCTAAATCTTGCGCTGAAGCTAACTTGCGCTTAACCAACGAGTTGGTGCGTTTGTACTCCAACTGAGCTTCTGTAAGGTTTGAACGCGCAGCATCCAATCCTGCAACCGCTTCAGTGACTTGTTTATCAGCAACATCATGCTGCTGAACCGCTAGTTGATAAGCCGCTTTCGCCTGCTTAACCGCAAGTAAGTAAGGGCGAGAATCGATTTTGAGTAACAAATCGCCTTTATTCACAACTTGAAAATCTTTGGCTTCAACAGAAACGACTTGTCCTTTAACTTGAGGTGCCACCGAAAGAATTTTCGCTCTTACATACGCATCCTCCGTGCTGGGATGACCGTCGGAATATTGCCAAGACCAATACATCGCACCAAAGGCGATAGCACAAACGAGAAGAAAAAGGATTTTGGTCAGTTTTGATTTCGAAGATGAGGTCTTCGCGGTTTCGTCACTCATTTATATTGTCCAGATGTTCAATTTTGTGATCAGTGTAGGATTTTTCCGCAGCCGAACAATCAATTGATCTGAAAGGTTATGATCCAATTTTGAGCATTGCTAAATCACCCAAAGGATGCGCAAAAACATTCACTCTCTTGTGTTGCGTAAATTATAGGAGACGTTAACGCCAAATTCAGAGAATATGCCCAAATCATTCTCGCTGAACCTAGCATTTCGAGGTGACTTACGTACAAATACACCTCAAGTAATAGCGTGAATTAATACAATGATTTTATTCGATACGTTAGATGAGATAAAAAAGCGTATTGATGTAAATGATAAAAGCCCCGCGAGTACACGTACTCGCGGGGCTAAATACTATGTTTGTCGCTGTTGAACAAAATAGTTAATAATGACTTAAATCGTTACTGACATTCTAAATCAATGACGAAAGATAACCATTACTGATGAACCAGAGCAGGCTGCACAGTCACTCTTCGGCGTTGTAACCAAACCACGAAACCAAACAGCAACATAGCAGGCAACCACATCCACTCTTTGGGAAAACGTTCAACCGGAACACGAACATCCACAATTTGCTGATCAAACTGCAAACCTGCGGCTTCAGCAGGGCTCGCAAACGACACAATATCTATCAATGTCTGTTCGCTTTGCTGATATGTGGCAATGCCTAGCGCATCTAACTTATCTTGCCCAGTTTCCCCCTCTGGCACAGAAAGCAGCACGGAGAATTCTCGTATTTTTCCTACCGCATCCTCCCCGCTAATTCGCATTCTAAGGACACTCCCCGCTTCTAATGGTTCTAGCGTTTGGGCCAGTTCAGCAGGATTACTCGACTGATAAGGATCCACCACGATATCGACCCAAAAGCCTGGGCGGAATAGCGTAAACGCCACAAGTAGCAATAGAACGCCCTCATACCAACGGTTACGGGTCAGGAACCAACCTTGTGTTGCCGCCGCGAAGATAAGCATGGCAATGGTTGAAATAATAAAGATGGCGATGCCGTGCACCCAATCCACATCAATCAATAACAAATCGGTATTGAAGATAAATAAGAACGGCAACGCGGCGGTTCTTAAACTGTAGTAAAACGCCGTTAAACCCGTTTTGATTGGGTCGCCTTTCGATACCGCAGCAGCAGCAAACGACGCCAAACCGACCGGAGGTGTCACATCCGCCATAATGCCAAAATAGAACACAAACAAATGCACGGCAATTAACGGTACGATCAATCCATGTTGCTGACCAAGAGTGACAATCACCGGCGCAAGGAGACTCGACACAACGATGTAGTTTGCCGTCGTTGGTAATCCCATGCCTAAAATCAAACTCAGAACGGCGGTTAGCATCAACATGAGTAACAAGTTACCCATAGAGAGCATCTCCACCAAATCTGCCAACACTAAGCCAACTCCGGTTTGTGAAACCGCACCGACGATGATCCCTGCGGTTGCCGTCGCTATGCCAATGCCTATCATGTTACGAGCACCAGCAATTAACCCCTCCCTTAGATCAACACAGCCATCTTTGAAGTTACCGTAATCGTGCTTACCGTCTTTTCGCATCCAACTCAATAGCGGACGTTGAGTCAAGACGATGACAACAAGAATCACACTCCCCCAAAAGGCCGATAATCCCGGAGATAAACGCTCAACCATCAAACACCACACAAGCACCACAACAGGCAAGAGGTAGTGAAGGCCAGACAACAAGACTGCTCGTGTATTTGGCAATTGCTCTAACGGTGCATCAGGATCTTCTTCCGGTAACGGTTCATTGCTTGCTGCCACTTTCAACAACCCCAAGTAAACCACAGAGAGAATCAATGCCATTCCCGGCAGAACAAAATCACCTAGTAGAGGTTTGAGCCAACCTAAGCCGTAATATACCGCCATGGATAAGCCAGAAATCAACACCGCACCAAAAGCAAAGCCCGTCAGTCGAGCAAGCCATGGTTTAGAGCGTGCAGCATCAATCGGCTGCATACCGAGTTTGAGCGCTTCTAGGTGAACGATGTAGAGTAAGGCGATATAAGAGATCGCAGCGGGCAAAAACGCATGCTTGATAATTTCAACATATGGAATACCCACGTACTCCACCATCAAAAATGCCGCAGCCCCCATGACCGGAGGCATAATTTGCCCATTGACTGAAGAAGCCACTTCCACTGCGCCGGCTTTTTCAGGAGAAAAGCCGACTTTACGCATCATCGGGATGGTAAACGTTCCCGTTGTCACGACGTTGGCAATCGAGGAACCCGAGATCAAACCAGTTAAACCGGAGGCAACCACTGCCGCTTTTGCCGGACCACCACGCAAATGCCCCAGCATGCTAAACGCGAGTTGGATAAAGTAATGCCCAGCGCCTGCACGCTCAAGTAACGCTCCGAACAACACAAACAAAAAAACAAAGCTCGTTGAAACGCCTAACGCAATACCAAATACCCCCTCAGTGGTAATCCATTGATGGTTAGCGAGCGCATCTAATTGTACACCACGGTGTGACAGCAGCCCCGGCATCCATGGGCCAGCGAGACTATATCCAACAAACACCAATGCAATCAGAGGTAAAGCAGGGCCAAGTACTCGACGAGCGGCTTCCAGCAATAGAGGCAGACCAATCAACGCCGTAACGAAATCTTCTGTCGTTAAACTTCCCGGACGCTGTGCTAGCGCTTCGTACATAACAAAAAGGTAAAGCGAAGACGCACAAGCCACCAACCCCAGCATGATATCGAACGCAGGAACACGATCGCGTGGAGAGCGCTTAAAAGCAGGGAAGACTAAAAAAGCCAGTAACAAGGCAAAGCCTAAATGAATCGCACGCGTTTCAGTGTCATTCATTACACCGAAGCCGACAATAAACGGCAGCGGAGAAGCAATCCAAAGTTGAAACAAAGACCAAAGCAGTGCCAAGCCCGCAATCAGCTTTTCCATAATACCTGTCGGTAGGCGAGCACCCACATCTTGGGCAATCAACTCCTCTGCAGACAACTCATCAGAGTGTAAGCCTGCATTGGACTGGGAGATCGTCTTATCCATAATTTTCTCACAAACAGCAGAGAAGCAAGCTCTAAACGGCCTAGAGCTTGCAAATAAAATAGGAGGGGGGAACTTCACCTGTCGCAAATGACAGGTGAATTTAACTGGTTATAACCAGCCGCGTTCTTTGTAGTAACGTACCGCGCCGTCATGCAGCGGAGCAGACAGTCCTACTTCTATCATTTCTGATTCTTTTAAGTCTTTAAACGCTGGGTGCAAACGCTTGAAGCGGTCAAGATTGTCGAAAACAGATTTAGTCAATTGATACACTAACTCAGAATCGGTTTCTGCTGTGGTTGATAGTACCGCTTTGCCACCAATAGACGCGGTATCATTTGGGTTGCCGCGATACATGCCACCAGGGATGGTTGCTTTAGTGAAATATGCACGTTCAGCAAGCAGTTTATCGATTTCTGGTCCTGTCACTGGTACAAGTACCGCATCGGTTGTTGTTGACGCTTCCTGAATTGCGCCGTTTGGATGCCCTACAAAATAGCTCATCGCATCAATGTTGTTATCGCTCATCGCTGACGCTTGCTCTGCGGGTTTCAAATCCGATACCAAGCTGAACACTTCAGGAGACCAATCTTTGGCTTGCATTACCTGTTCAAACGTATCGCGCTGACCTGAGCCTGGATTACCGATATTTACGCGTTTCCCTTTCAGGTCTTCAAAATGTGTAATGCCTGCATCTTTACGCGCAAGAATCGTAAATACCTCACTTTGTAAGGAAAATACCGCACGAATATCAGACATTGGTTGATTGTTTTGGAAAGGTGCCACACCTTCAAGGGCTTTATATTGATGGTCAGACTGCATGATACCAAAGTTATATTCGCCACTACGCAAACCATTAACGTTAGCGACACCACCACCACTGGCAGGGGCATTACATTTGATACTGTGATCAGCGGCCCCTCGGTTTACAAAACGACAAATGGATTGGCCTGCAACGTAATACACACCCGTTTGACCACCCGTACCGATAGTAATAAATTTCTCTGCCGCACTTATTTTCTCACTGTATGAGAACAATGAAATTGCCGAAGCAAATACTGCAATGAGTGTGGTTCCTTTCATTTTTAGATCTTCCTGTCTACCGATTGAAATATAAAGATATTTTTCTCAGCTAAAGACTGCAAAACAGGAAAATTTAAGTAAGAGTTAATCACAAATTCTCTCACTTTGTTCTTTTCGTCAGCCAATCCTTAGCTTGATTCTGTATCTATATTTGATCGCTCGTTTAATAAATAATCGAGTGATTAAAATTGAATCTATCAGAACAATTTCAAAACCTAACTATGGTAATTTCCCTATTTTCTCATCAATCGAGAATTAGCAGATAATCCAACTTTCCATCATGACGATTACAAGTGTTCAAAACAGAACCAACCAACAAAAAATAGAACCAAGAAAATAAGACATTTTCTTTAACTTAGGACAGACGAAAATGACACAAAAAAAGAGGGGCAATACCCGAATATTGCCCCTAAATATCATGCCAATAAAATTTGTCGTTTTAGAATTTATAGCCACCGCTGATCATAAATACCCAAGGATTGATCTTAACGTCCGTTTTTTGTTTGTCGGTGCCCGCGTAATACGTCGCTTTTGTTTCAATGTTGGCATACCATGCCGATGCATTTAGGAACCAGTTGTCATTAATCATGTAGTCCACACCCACATTGGCAGCCAAGCCAAATGAATCATCCAGTTTTAAGTCAGATAACACACCATCCACTTTGCTATTAAAACTTTCATCGAAAAAGATGGTGTAGTTCAAACCCGCGCCGACATAAGGGCGAAGCTTACTTTGTGAATCCCCAAAGTAATATTGAACCATCACTGTCGGTGGCAAGTGTTTTGTGTCCGCAATATCACCTAAGCCGCCGAGTTTGGTTGATATATCGTGGCTAAATGGCGTTGCGGCTAGTAACTCTAAACTGATGTTATCGGTAAACATGTAGCCAAACGTCAAACCAAGTTGAGTATTAGAATCCACTTCTAATTCTTCTTGTGTGCCTAAAATTTTGTCACTGCTGTCGTTTGGTACCACGGATGCTGCACCAACACGTAAAATGAAGTCACCTTCGCTATGAGCAAAAACACTTGGAGACACTAACGCAGCAACCACTGCTAAACTGCAGATTGTATTTTTCATTGTTATTTCCTTTTGTAGGGCTTTGTTTTTAAGGCGTACTCAGCTATGCATTTGACTAAACCACAGAACTTACTCTGTAAAATCAAGAACGTTGTAGCACGTGAGTATCGATATTTTCTTGAGCTGCGCGCAATCTATCACACAGAAACCCTACTATTTTGATGGAAATCAATTTGTGAAAATTATCGATTTTTTGTATATATAAACACCAAGCTGATCAACAAATAGTGCAAATCGAATACAATCCTGTAATGCGAAATGTGCGTGTGAGAGGTTATTACTTGCCAATCACCAAAATATCCACTTAAACCCTCTCTCTGGCACATAACTTTTTTATCCATACGCTCAGCCGTTCATGTCAAAAAAACATGCTTAAAACGCGCGTTTGACCACTTAAATTAGCGATTTTAGGGGGTTGTAAGATCATGATTTTCAAAAGATTATATTTCTAGAAAATCAGTTACTTAGAGTGGTAGGCTGCATATAACCGAGCAAAGACAAGATAATAAGACATGGATAAGACCAATCAAACTTTCGAACATGAAGACTTTTCTCATCAGGATTTGCAAAATACCACATTTGAAAACTGTCGCTTTTATCAATGCCGTTTTGAACATACCGATCTCCGTGATGCGACATTTATCAATTGCCGCTTTATTCAACCATCCGATCTAGAAGGATGTTCATTCCGATACGCTAAGTTAAAGGACGCCAGTTTTTCCAACTGCATGCTTGCTATGTGCTTATTTGATAACGCAGATTGTGTTGGCATCGAACTGCGGAAATGCGATCTAAAAGGCGCAAGTTTTCACCGAACAAACTTTGCCAATCGAGTCAGCAATACGGTATTTTTCTGCTCGGCGTACATTACGGGTTGTAACCTTGCCTACACAAACTTTGAACAAACCGTGTTAGAAAAATGCGACTTATTTGAAAACCGATGGAATGGTGCCAACCTCTCTGGAGCAAGCTTCAAAGGTTCGGATTTGTCTCGAGGTGAGTTCAGTCCAGAGCAATGGGGAACGTTCAACATCGAAGAGAGTGACCTAACCCATGTTGAATTGGAGGGCTTGGATATTCGCCGAGTGTCTTTGTATGGTGTTAAGATCTGTGATTGGCAGCAAGAACAGCTACTCTCACCTTTTGGGTTGATCATTATCTAGGATGACACATGAATCTACTAAAAGACTTACCTGATGATTTAAGCAAAGAAGTATTTGACGATATTCTGAGTCACAAACAGCTGCGTATTGAACGTATTGTATCGACAGGACAAACAACACCAGAGGGGGATTGGTATGATCAGGAAGATCACGAATGGGTATTGATATTACAAGGTGCTGGTGAACTGACTTATGAAGATGGTAGCGTGATACATTTAGAAGTTGGCGATCACACTAACATTCCTGCTCACACTAAACATCGAGTGAGTTGGACCGCTCCCAATCAAGAAACCATTTGGTTGGCCGTATTTTATCAATAGTCATTATGACTCGACGCGCTTTGGCTTTTATGTTGACACTTAAATGTAAGGATGAAACAGAGAGGTTAAGCCGAGACCTAAAAAAATGGGAAAGCGTGTTTGACCCTTTCCCTAAACAATACAAGCGGAATCGCTCTAGACTTGTATCGAAGCAGCTCAAGCACCTAAATGGTATCAATAAACCGGATTCTCCGTTTTACCGCTATACCAAGTTTTCGAACGCATTTAGGTATTGAGTTCCTAAGCCATTATTATGTTTTGACGCTGTTTTTATTTTTTGACGTTGTTGTTTCCTTTTCATGCTTATAGCCCATGGTACGAATATGCTCTCCATGAATGGTGTTTTTCATTAACTCCCACAATGCGGCTAAAAATCGCTTATGCATGGCATGATGGCGAATGTATTTCACATGAATAAACAAATACACCATAGCAAAAGCGATCACCGCAATCGTCACTCCATAAGCTTCATAAACACTGAGTAAGTTCATTGTTATTACCCCTCTGTAATCAAATAATTCATCCATTTGCGACTGCGGAACCGATACAAGCATACGCCCCACTTAAACAGGGTCTCTAAAAAGAACATCGCAAATATCACCGGTGCAGAAAACCCAAACACTAAGGCACCAAGCGCAGCCAAAGGAATACCAAATAGCCACTGAGTACACAGGTCTTGGTACAGACAAAATTTCACATCACCACCTGCACGTAATACACCGACCACCATCAAGGTCGGTAAAGAGCGCAGTAAAATGCCAAAACACAAAATTAAATAAAACTGCTCTGCCAAGTGTCTGGTTTCTAAAGAAAGGGCCGTAAATAAATCCAACACTGCCGATTGAAGCAACCATAGTGATACAGACACTAGCAACGTCACGCCAACAGCAATTACGGTAAACCCTTTCGCTTGTGCATAGGCCAGTTCAGGTTTATTCGCCCCTAATTGGTTGCCGACAATCACGGCAGAAGCGTTAGCAATACCCGTTAAGAAACTGAGTGAAAATGCTTCTATCGGCGTGATAACCGAAAGGACAACTAAGCCCGCCTCTCCGGTTTGCCCCATGATCGCGGTATAAGCAAATAAGCCTCCAGACCAAGCAAGAAAGTTCAGTGTCGTCGGCATTGAAAGTGAAAAGAACGGGCGGACATGCTGCCATTGCAATCCTTGTTTCAATGCTTGAACCCCAAATCGTAGAGGATGCGTTTTCGTTTTTAGGTACAAATATATCGCAAGCACTTCCAGCATTGAGCTGAGTACGGTCGCAATCGCTGCCCCTTTTAAACCCAGTTCAGGAAACCCAAACTGCCCAAAAATCAGCACCCAGTTAAACATGACATTCAGCGTAATACCGAACCCACTGAACCAAGTGCTCACGGCGGCTTGGTGCATAGCACGCAGACCTGCAGCGATACTGCCAACATAGGTAACCGCAAATAAGCTCCAGCCAGAAACCTTTAGATACTGATGACCTAGGGCAATGATCTCAGACGAGTTCGTTGACAGTCCCATGATGCCATCACCATAGAAATGAAACGCACATAACGGAATCAACGCCGCGCCAGTCGCCATCACCCACGTCAGCGCCGTGCTTCGCGTCACACCTACCTGGTCTTTCGCACCAAAATACTGAGCAGTGAGCATTGCTCCACCAGCTGTCACACCCGCTAAAAAGATCGTCGCGACAAACAAGGCTCGGCTCGCAACACCAACTGCAGCGATGTTTTGCTCCGTTAATTGACCGATCATAACGAGGTCAATTAAGCCTTTACTGGAAAATAAAATGGTTTGCAGTGTTACTGGAATAGCCACTGTCAAAATCACTTTAAATAGCTCAGGGCTAAATATGGCGGATTGCTTTTTAAGGTTGGACATCGAACTTAGTGACATCTCGCTCGCAAAATTGATGACGATATTTGCACCCATTATGAATGGGAATTTACTATCTTAAAAACCACTTATGCAGGGCTTTTACGTTCATAAACTAAAGGAGGTATTTTGCATTCTCTTGATCAACTTTATGCTTTTGTGTCGGTGTACGAACACCATTCGTATAGTGCTGCCGGTCGTGAATTAAATAAGGATAGAACAACTGTACGCGAGCTTGTTAAATCCTATGAAGATATTCTCGGACTTGAACTCTTCACCATCATCGGGCGCAAAGCCAATCCAACAGAACGAGCCACACAACTGTACCCTCAAGCCAAACTCGTATTGAGACAAAACCGAAAACTACTCGAATTTGGCAATGCCATGTTTCAAGAGCCAAAAACACGATTAAAGCTTGGTTATGACATTGATTTCCCAGTCGATTTTATCGCTGAACTTGAACGTCGTTGCTTATCTTTCTTTCCTCAAGTACGAGTGCAATGGATTGAAACACATCGAGACAACGCATTAAAGCAAGTGTCCGAGCGTGAACTCGATCTTGCCATTTTACCGGCAATCGGAGGGATCTCACCTAGGTATCCCCTTATATTTAAACATTTAGGTTATATCAGTTACGGGCTTTATGTCGGAGCGAAAAGTCCGTTAGCTCAAAGAGCGGCGTTTACAATCGAAGATGCACAATTAGAAGTGCAATACCTTTCGTTCAACAACATGAACAGCGATGGCATGATACAAGCATTTTCCTCTCACACCCGAGCAGTAAGCAGCCATACCTTATTGGTAAAAATGCTCAAAAATGAAGGATGGGCGCTGCTCCCAGTTCCACTGGGGGAATACTACGCCAAGAAACAGCTCCTTAAAAAATTACCTACGCCTCTTCTGGCCAATGACGTCAAAATGCCTTTTAGTTTATTTCACCCCATTGGTGATGAACAACAAGCGACGACAAAAGCTCTGGTTGCATGGTGCAGTGAATTAGCGAAATCCTATTTCAGCTAATTCAGATAAAGAAACGCCCTCACTATTACATATATGTAATGGTTATTTTCTTTTTGCCTAGATTATCAATTATAAAATTACAATTATACTGTGCGCCTCCCTCAACAAACGATGGCGAACAATAAAATGAGCTGGTTTTTCTTACTTTTAGGCGTGGGCGCGGAAGCCCTTTCACATGTAGCACTTAAAGCAACGGATGGTTTTAGTAAACCTATCCCGGCAACACTTGTCTTACTCGGTCACCTAGCCGCATTTGTCTGCTTAGCGCAAGCCATGAAAGGGGGAATGCCTGTCGGGATTGTTCATGCGTTGTGGGCTGGTTTGGCGATTGTATCGGTAACTTTAATATCTCAATTAGTATATCGCCAACACATGGATACTAGCCTTTGGATTGGAATGGCACTTATCGCTGCAGGTGTGATGGTGATAAACTTCTCACATGGACACGCACATTAATACCAAGGCTACAGATTGCCTGAAATAACGAGACCTGCTCTCGCACTCTTTGATTTTGATGGCACGATCACTGATGAGGATATGTTCAGTCTATTCCTCAACTATTCGGCGACGGGCTTACGAAAATGGCTTGGTAAGATCGTGATCACGCCATTCTATATGTTATACAAAGCCGGCATTCTTCCAGCACGTCGCATGCGCCCCATTGCGAGCGTTATTGCGTTCTCAGGTCGAGACACCGAACAAGTCAAAGTATTAGGTGAGAGATTCGCTCGTGACGTGATCATTCGCCATCTTCGCCCAAAAGCAAAAGAAAAGCTCGATTGGCATCAACGTCGAGGGGATACCATTGTGATTGTCTCAGCCTCGCTTAACGCTTACTTAAAACCTTGGTGTGATGCTCAGGGTTACCACTTGCTGTGTAGTGAAGTGCTTAATGACAGCAAACGAATGAGTGGCCTTTATCGATATGGCGATTGCAGCTTAGAAAGAAAAGTCGAGCGAGTCACCACCAAATTTGATCTAAGCCATTACTGCACTGTTTATGCGTATGGTGATACCCACGAAGACATTCCTATGCTCAAACTCGCTGATATTGCGATGATGAACTGGCAACCTTGGACAAATAGCGACAAAAATTGCAGTCAATAACGAGTCATCGTCGCGTCTTATTGCGCTTCCTAGCGTTCATCTTTTGGTGTGTCCATGACCACCATGGTCGTGATCGCTTTGACGTGTTCGCATTCTCCTAAAACATCCGCATGAAATGCTTTATAGGATGCAAGATCGTGCGTTTCTACTCGAAGCAAATACTCGTTAGCTCCCGTGATGTTATGGCACTCCACCACTTCATTGACAAAACGCACATGCTCTTCAAAACCTAATTGCGCGTTTTTAGAGTGAGAAGCCAATCCAATCGATACATAAGCGATGAACCCAATCCCCATTTTTTGATGATCAAGTAACGCTCGATAGCCCTTGATAATCCCTTTACGCTCTAAATCTTGCACTCGACGCAAAGTCGCTGATGGAGATAATCCCACTCGCTCAGACAGCTCCACATTGGAGATTCTTCCATCCGATTTAAGCGCTTGCAATATCCTTTCGTCAAACCTATCCATAATAGCCTTTTGTTGTTTAGCGCGTAATTTCTCGTCAAATAAAAACACAAAATTGATGACACTTCTACCTATCATTGTTCTCGACCGGTCAGAAACGTAACCCTTTGCCCACTAATGAATGGGCAAAACTAAAATCTAGGAACACATTATGGAATACCACCAACTTGGTGCTTTGGCACTGTTTGCGTTTGTTTCGACTTTCACACCTGGCCCCAATAACATTATGCTCATGACCTCTGGCGCGAATGTCGGCTTTAAACGCACCATCCCACACATGTTAGGCATCACTCTCGGCTTTGCGGCAATGCTGATGCTGGTTGGTGTCGGCTTAATGGGCTTATTTCATGCTTATCCCACCACACACAACATTCTCAAAGTCCTGAGTCTGACGTATTTGTTGTATCTCACCTATAAAATCGCCACCAGCAGCAAAACGGAAGTTAAGGGGGATTACCGTCCAATGAGCTTTTTTGGCGCGGTGGCCTTTCAATGGGTGAACCCAAAAGGTTGGTCAATGGCACTAACGGCTATCACGGTTTATAGCAATGGAGGGGCTTGGTTGGAGCTGGCTTTCATCGCGGGCATCTTCTGTGTGGCAAACCTACCATCGGTCACTTTTTGGACAGCGGCAGGCATGCAACTTCAGCGTTGGCTAACCACTACAAAACGAGTAAAAGGCTTCAATTATGGCATGGCTACACTCTTGCTTTTGTCGACTATCCCAATGATATAAATGGCAAAATAGCCATGACTAATTGTGATTTACACCAAATTTTGGTTAGTCCTTTGTTCGGTAAGTACAATTAATCACCATCTCCATGGAGGATTAGGTCATAGTAGCGATAGCAGTGACAAGAGTTTTAAAAACTCAAACATAAACCTTGTCGATACGTTCGATGTTGGTTTCTCTTTCATTGCTTTGTCGCATCTCTTTCTCTGTCGCGACATGACCATTCACTCTGACCGACAAGCACGATGCTAACCGGTCCGTCACACAAGGAGCGTTATACATGCGTACTCGCAAGCTTATTTTTGCTACCGCTTTTGGTCTACTACTCACAGGGTGTAGCCAGACGAATACAGCAAATATCGAAGCCATCCCACCAGAGTATCCCGTCGACTACTTTTTCAGAAATGCGGAAGTGTCTAGCTACCAGATCTCCCCTGTTGGCGACTACATTTCAATGTTAAAACCGTGGCAAGATCGTAAGAATATTTTCGTTCACCCTGTCGGCCAACCAGAAAACACCAAACGTATTACTGCGATTACGGAACGAGACATCGCCTACTACCATTGGGTTGGAAATGATACGGTGATCTATTCGCGCGATACAGGCGGTGACGAAAACTTCTACCTCGTTACTGTCAACGTAAAAACCGGTGAAGAGAAAACCATCACGCCAACATCGGATGTCGTTGCTTTCGTGATTGATACATTAGAAAGCCAGCCTGATGACATTCTCATCTCGACGAACGAGAGAAATCCGCAAGTTTTTGACGTCTACCGTCATAATTTAAAAACCGGTGAAAACACATTGGTGGCGCAAAACCCAGGAAACGTCCGCTATTGGGGAACCGACCACGATGGAAACATTCGTGTAATCACCACTTCTGATGGTGTGAATACGGCGGTTCTTTATCGCGATACCGTTGACGAAGAATTCCGACCACTGAAAAGCTTAACGTTCAAAGACAGCTTCTCTCCCATTTCATTTACTCCGGATAACAAAAACTTATATGTTGCCTCTCGTATTACGCGCGATAAGTCTGCCATTATTGAATACGATGTAAGAGCGAACAAAGAAGTACGTGAAATCTTCTCCCATCCAGATGTTGATGTGGCGAATGCGCATTACTCAAATGCACTCAACAAACTGGCATCCATCTCTTATGTTACGGATAAACGCCAATATCACTTCTTAGATGACGGTTATCAAGAAACGTTTGAGCGCTTACAAAAACAATTGCCAGGTGTAGAAATTTCAGTCAACAACACCACGCGAGATGAAAGCAAAATGATCGTCGTAACATACAGTGATGTTGATCGCCCGAATTACTATTACTACGACCGTAATACTAACGAATTGGAGAAATTGGCGGAGAATGCGCCTTGGCATAAACCAGAACACATGGCAAAAATGCAGCCAATTACCTACACCGCACGCGATGGCGAGATCATTAACGGATACCTAACGTTACCAAAAGGCCGCGATGCAAAAGACTTACCTTTACTTGTTCTTCCACATGGCGGGCCTTGGGCTCGAGATCACTGGGGCTTTCAACCAGAAGTGCAACTATTCGCAAACCGTGGCATTGCAGTACTGCAAATGAACTTTAGAGGCTCGACTGGCTACGGGCGAGAGTTTTGGGAAAAGTCATTTAAGCAGTGGGGACAATCCATGCAAGATGACATCACTGATGGTGTAAAATGGACCATTGAACAAGGTTACGCTCAGTCCGGAGAAGTGTGTATCTATGGCGCGTCTTACGGTGGTTATGCTGCGCTAGCAGGGGTGACTTTCACACCTGACCTTTACAAGTGTGGCATCGACTACGTTGGCGTTTCAAACCTCTTTACATTTATGGACTCTATCCCACCTTATTGGGCTCCATTCTTAGCAATGCTGCATGAACAAGTGGGTGACCCTAATAATCCAGAAGATGCAAAAATGATGAGAGCCTACTCACCAGTATTCCATGTCGATCAAATTAAAGCGCCATTATTGGTACTTCAAGGTGCAAAAGATCCTCGCGTCGTTAAAAGCGAATCAGATCAAATTGTGAATGCCTTGCGTGAGCGTGGTGTTGAAGTGGAATACATCGTCAAAGAAAATGAAGGACATGGATTCCGTTCGCTAGAGAATCGCCTTGAAGGGTACCAAGCGATGGATCGTTTCCTCAAAACGCATTTACTTGAGAAAAAGCAGTAACCCTAACTTGAATCGCTTTTCAATCTAGGGCACTTATGTGCCCTAATTTGTATCTATTTTTCCAATTGCCCCTCTGGTTCACACAGAACTTCTGCCCGACCTTAGCGACTTAGTGTTTTTAAAAATACGTTGGATTCTTCGCTCAATCTCAATTCACAGTGTAAATTTAGATAAAGACGCTACCCTCTCACCTGGTATGTTGATACCATTAAATGAGAAAGAGAATAGTTATCAGGTTGATATAAAAATGCAAAATAAAATGAAGAAAAAACCACAGCCAAAAGCACTTACCGTAATTCGCTCAGAAGCTATCACTCCAAATATGCAGCGTCTTACTTTGCAAGGTGAGGCATTAGGTCAATTCCCTCTCGATTGCGAGGGCAGTTACATCAAACTGTTATTCAACGAGAAAGGCGGCACTGAAATTCAAGGTTTCTCTGAAAACAACCGTCCTGTCATGCGTACCTACACCATTCGCCGTATCGACTTACAAGCCTGCACCATCGAAGTCGACTTTGTACGTCACATCACAGAAGACCTGCAGTGCGGGTTCGCTGCGCGCTGGGCGATGTCAGCAAAAGAAGGTGACACGATTAACATCGCAGGTCCTGGCAGCATCTCTAACCTCAATCATGAGGCAGATTGGTTCTTCATGGCAGCAGATATGACCGCATTACCAGCGTTATCAGCAAAGATCCGTAATCTACCAGAAGACGCGAAAGGCTACGCTGTGATCAGTGTTATTACGGAAGCCGATATTCAACCTTTAGATGCACCAGCAGGAATGGAAATCCACTGGATAACCGAACAATCTCTAGTAGATAAAATCCGCGAACTTGAGTGGCAAGAGGGTGAAGCAGCTGTTTGGTGTGCGTGCGAATTCGATTCAATGCGCGCGCTGCGTCAGTACTTCCGTAACGAGAAAGAAGTGAATCGTGAAAACATCTACATCAGCAGCTATTGGAAACAAGGCGTGGCAGAAGATGGACACAAAGCAATCAAGCAAAAAGATGCAGAGTTGAACGAGCAGTAATTCCAACTTGCTCGATATTCTTACTTGCTATAAATAAGCCAAGTCGCACATAACTAACTTGGCTTATCTTGGCACAATGACAATCCGTAACTCAGCTAAGATGCTCTGCCAAAAAATCAATCAGTAATCGAACTTTTGGAGAGAGGTTACGGTTTTGTGGATAAAGCGCCCAAATGCCCTCACGATCATCTCGGTAATCGGTAAGCACTTCCACCAGTTCGCCATTATCCAACGCTTCTTGTACATAATAATCCGGCAATTGCACCAAGCCTAAGCTCCGTTTCGCTGCATCCACCAAAGCAAAACCACTGTTACATTTAATACGGCCAGAAACACGCAGAGACTTCTCGCGCATCTTATCTTTAAAATGCCAATAATCGGCGGTACCCACTAAACATTGGTGATGACTAAGTTCAGACAAAGTATGCGGCTCACCAAATCGTTCTAAGTAAGCCGGACTCGCACAAACATACAACTGACGAGATGACAAACGCTTAGCGATCAAGCTAGAGTCTTGCAAGCGCCCTAAACGGACCGCCACATCCACGCCTTGTTCGATCAAATCCAGTTTTTGGTTGGTCAAAATCAAATCAAGATTCACCTGCGGGTATTTCTCGATGAACTGATGCAATAATGGCGCTAGGTTCATCTCACCATAGGTCACAGGCGCAGTTACTTTTAGTAGACCTTTTGGTTCGGCCTGCATCTGTGTCACCGCTAATTCTGCAAGCTCTAACCCCTCAACCAGGTGCTTACACTGTTGGTAATAAAGCTGACCGGCTTCTGAAAGCGAGACTCGACGAGTGGTACGGTGCAACAATTTAACAGCGAGTCGTTCTTCTAATGCTGAAACGCGACGACTGATCTGTGCAACGGATGTTTTCAGCTTATTTGCTGCACCGGTGAAGCTGTTGGTTTCTGCCACGGCGACAAATTCACTCACGCCTTCCCAATTCGCCATGTTTAAATTCCTTTGGACGGTTATTCTGAGCGTATTCTCACACAAACACTTAAGCCGAGAAAACTCATTTAAGAACGATTAGGTCGCGTTTGTTCATTAGGAAGCACTTGTTCGTTGAATATCTCTGCCTGAACAGCAGAAGTTATTCGTTGGTCTCAGAGTTTTAAATCTTGATAGGCGGAATCAAGTTCAATACCGAAGTACTGTTTAATTACACGTAAATAAGATGCATCGTCAGCCAATAATGTTTCCACAACGTCTCCGTTCACGCGTTGCTTCAAGATGAAATTTGCTAAGGTGATAATTCCGGAATCCGTCGCCAGCGCCGCAACGCGATTAGTGGTAAATCGCGAATCCGGTGACGTCGACGCAAAATAGTTGCCACACGCGATGTCACCATCAAAGACATAGTCAAAATCGAAACTATAAAGGTTTAACCATTGACTCGCGTCTTCATGCGATTGACCTTGTAACATGTAACCCAATCGTTCATCTTCAATTATACGGAACGTTTGTAAATCGGTATGAATGACTTGGTTAAGCACAAATGGCAATGGTGCACGTGGTGTATTTGAACCAAAGCCCACATCGACGATCCACTTTTCTTCCCCTAGCGTCACCAAAGTAAACTGATGAGTTCTGCCCGATGGTGTGCCCGATAAATGCACACGTCCTAAGAGGGGCCTTGCGTCAAAGCCAACGTTTTGTAGCACTCTTAACAGCAGACCATTCAGTTCGAAACAGTAACCACCGCGCTCATGGTAAACCAGCTTGTCGATGATGTCTTGTTCAGCAATCGAAATGCCTCTACCTAATGAGATATCAAAGTTCTCAAATGGCAGACGACGATGCTGAGCATTGTGCAAACAAAAAAGCGTATCAACGCTGACATCCAATGACTGTGTAACCCCAAGTTTCTTTAAATAAGTCTGTAAGTCTGTGTTGTTCATGCTGTTCCTAAGTCGATGTTTCTTCGCAATGGCCAACACAATAAAACCTCAACCATACTTAAGGTCAAATCCTAAAGTGACTTTTCTTTTACTTCTTAATCTTAGTCGCACAAATTAATGGCGTATTACACTAATTATTACATATGCGTAAAAATCATTTTCAATTTAGCTGGATTATCATTTTTCTATAAATACCTAAAATGGGCACCAACAAAACGACGCAGCGCAGTAAGAAAACCTCAACTACGCTTATGACGTCACTCCCTATATTAAGAATATAAAGGAAACATCCAATGGCACTTGAAATCAAACCAGGTCAAACTCACATCAAATCTAAAGCAATGGTTGCATGGGCAGCTGGCGAACCACTAAAAATGGAAGAAGTTGATGTACAACTTCCTAAAGCGGGCGAAGTTCTAGTTCGCATCGTAGCAACTGGTGTTTGTCACACTGACGCATTCACTCTTTCAGGTGACGATCCAGAAGGTATTTTCCCTTCAATCCTTGGCCACGAAGGCGGCGGTATTGTTGAAATGGTTGGCGAAGGCGTAACAAGCGTTGAAGTTGGCGACCACGTTATCCCACTTTACACAGCTGAATGTGGTGAGTGTAAGTTCTGTAAATCTGGCAAAACTAACCTATGTCAGGCAGTTCGTGAAACTCAAGGTAAAGGCCTAATGCCAGATGGCACGAGCCGTTTCTCTATCAACGGTGAGACTATTTTCCACTACATGGGTTGTTCTACTTTCTCTGAGTACACAGTTCTTCCAGAAATCTCACTAGCGAAAGTAAACAAAGAAGCACCACTTGAAGAAGTTTGTCTTCTAGGTTGTGGCGTAACCACTGGTATGGGTGCGGTACTAAACACAGCTAAAGTTGAAAAAGGCGACACTGTTGCTGTATTCGGTCTAGGCGGTATCGGTCTTTCTGCAATCATCGGTGCGCGTATGGCTGGTGCAAGCAAAATCATCGGTGTAGACATCAACGAAAGCAAATTCGACCTAGCGAAACAACTTGGTGCTACTGACGTAATCAACCCAATGAAATTCGACAAACCAATCCAAGACGTTATCGTTGAGATGACAGACGGTGGTGTTGACTACTCATTCGAATGTATCGGTAACGTAAACGTGATGCGTCAAGCACTTGAGTGTTGTCACAAAGGTTGGGGTGAGTCAGTAATCATTGGTGTTGCTGGTGCAGGTCAAGAGATCTCAACTCGTCCATTCCAACTAGTCACTGGTCGTGTATGGCGTGGCTCTGCTTTCGGTGGTGTTAAAGGCCGCTCTGAGCTTCCAGAAATCGTAAACCGTTACATGGCTGGTGAGTTCGGTCTACAAGAATTCATCACGCACACTATGGGTCTGCAAGACGTGAACGAAGCATTCGAACTGATGCACAAAGGTGAATCTATCCGTACTGTTCTTCACATGGATAAATAGTCCAAGATAACTGCTCACGGAATGTGACTGATATTTGAAAATTTGAAATAAGCTCTCTTCTCTATGGACACGTTTTCCTCGGGAAGAGAGCCATCCGCTGTCTTTAACGGTCTTGTCCGCCGTTAAAAATCATTGTTTTATCGAGAGATTATTCATGACCATTGAAAGCCTAAGCCAAGCCAAAGTATTCGGTGGTTGGCATAAACAGTACACTCACGAATCTCGCGCTTTGAACTGCAACATGCGCTTCGCGATCTTCTTGCCACCAAATGCAACCAAATCAAACCCAGTGCCTGTGGTTTACTGGTTGTCTGGCTTGACGTGTACCGATGAGAACTTCATGCAGAAAGCCGGTGCGTTTCGCATGGCGGCTGAGTTAGGTATCGCGATTGTGGCACCGGATACCAGCCCACGTGGTGACGACGTGGCAGACGACGATAACTACGATCTGGGTAAAGGCGCAGGTTTCTACCTAAACGCCACTCAAGAGCCATGGTCACGTCACTACCACATGTACGATTACATCACCAAAGAACTGCCTGCAGTCATTGAAAGCAACTTCCCAGTCTCTGATGTGAAGTCGATTTCGGGTCACAGCATGGGTGGTCACGGTGCGATCACCATTGGTCTGAAAAATTCAGATCAGTACCGTTCAATTTCAGCGTTCAGCCCAATCAGTAACCCAATGCAATGTCCTTGGGGCCAAAAAGCGTTTACCGCCTACCTAGGCACTGATATCGAAAGCTGGAAGCAGTACGACGCAAGCGAGTTGCTAAAGCAAGCGAAATCACCGTTGCCAATCTTGGTAGACCAAGGTGATGCGGATAACTTCCTTGCTGAGCAATTGAAGCCAGAGGCGTTAATCGCCGCAGCAAAAACACACGATTCAGCGGTAGAAGTTCGCATGCAATCCGGCTATGACCACAGCTACTTCTTTATCTCGACTTTCATTGCCGATCACCTCAACTTCCACGCAAAGCACTTATTTGTTTGAGATAAAGGCTCATTTGCTTGAAGTCGTGATCTGCGTTTAATCGTAATTTACTTTAAGCCATGGTTTACTTTAGGCCATGAATAGTTACAGAAATTGATGTTTATTTAGCAGTTAACACTTCGTTATCACGCTTTAGGGTTCGCTCCGTACTGGTTCGAGCCCTCCTCACTATCTTGAACAAGAAAGTACAACAGCACAACAATGCCGATAATTGGCACCAACGCGATCAGTGCCCACCACCCTGTTCGACCAGAATCATGAAGGCGTCGAACGGTCACTGCGATGGATGGAATCATGATAAACAGTGCGTAGATCATGCCAAAAAAGCCAAAATTTTCTATATGAACAACGAGGCCAATCAGTCGGTCAATGATCGCCATAACTAAATTAACCAATACATTCACTAAGGTAAAATACCAATATTCCAAGCGTCTAGCTCGGCCACTAAACACAGTGTAATTGAGGATAACCTTATAATACCAATCAAACACAAGTCTCTCCTTGTATATATCTTTAGCCTTGACGAACAATCTTTCAGCAGTTATTTTCCACTCTAATTGGATTCTATAAATCTATAGATTAGCTCAAGCATTTTCTAAAATGCATTTTCATCCCTATACCAAATCAAAGAGGAGTAGCCAGAGCGCAATAAATGAAAAAAACGATACTCACTTTGACTTTGTGCACCCCTATGGTTTTTGCGAACTCATTACAGTTTAGTCAACCTGAAAGTTCCGATGTCATCTTATCTTTAAGCGATTTAGAAGCTTTTCCTGCAACGACATACCACACATCACTTCCTTGGCTAGAACGCCCTGAAAAATTTATTGGGGTTAAGCTCAGCACGTTACTCGTTAGTGCCTATGGTGAAGTGCCAAATACAGTAGAACTCAGAGCGTTAAACGAATACCACGCCTATCTATCCAAACAAGACATTCTTCAATATCAACCGATAGTGGCATACAAGCAAAACGATCATTACATCAAAATAAGACACAAAGGGCCTTACTGGCTGATCTACCCGTTAGCTGAATACCCAGAAATAAATATCAGCCAATACCATTCTCAAATGGTGTGGCAACTAAATCGCATAAAAATAAAATAAGTCGTATAAAAAATAAAAGAAGACCCATAGATGGCCAACCTCAACACGCTCAGCCCAGGACCAATTTCAACGCGAAGCAAAGCATTATTAGTCACTTTTGCTTTAGCATTACTGCTCGCCAACATTGCTTTACTAAAAGAGACTCGAGCGTTAACCCAAACTTATTCTAATCAACAAAACCAAGCCACATGGTTTTTATTCCATCTTTCAAAAGAACTTTCAGAACTCGTCGGAGAAGCTCGACGCTTAAACGAAAGTGTGATCAACATTGATAGTACAGTACTGCAATATGAATTGGCTTGGAGTCGGTTTGATTTGCTTATCAACAACAAAGAAGCGGATTCTTTCTTGTCTCGAGAAGAGGTGCGTCAGTACTTCATTTCACTGTTTGATAAGTTTATCCAATTGGAGCCCATCCTAGTGGAAGCCAAAACCGGCAGTAGTGTCGCGGCAAACCAGTTCTATCGTGCCACTCAAAATCTCTATCTTGAAATGATTGATTACGTCACCCTAAACTTTCGAGTTGCCAGCCCACTGTACGAGCAACAGCAGCAAAAGGCCTACCAGTTACTTCAAGCACAATACATATTGTTAGGCATTTTCGTGCTGAGTGTCGCGATGCTCACCTACTTTTATCAACGTGAATCCAAATTCCATCGCAAGCAGGCTCTAAGTGATCCTCTTACTAACCTCGCCAATCGCAGCGCACTGTTTATCGATTTGCATCAGCGCGAGAAAAGCAGCATACCATTTTCACTGCTGTTACTCGATTTAAACGGCTTTAAAGACATCAACGACACCATGGGGCATCAGATTGGGGACCAAGTATTAATTGAAGTTTCAGATCGTTTAAGACACATGGCGCTGGACGATTTTCGTGTCTATCGTATGGGCGGTGATGAGTTTGCAATTGTCATCAATGTAAGTGAACAAGAGGAAATTGATGAGGTGGCTCACCATATCAATGCGGTGTTTGAAAAACCCATTCAGCATTCTCAATACGTTCGCCACCTATCTACCAGCTTCGGCGTCGCAAGATACCCACATGATGCCGACAATATTGACTTCCTGATCAATATAGCGGATAAGCGCATGTACAAAATGAAATTCCAACGTTAAACGGATAACCATGATGAAAAACTTCATTCGTGCGATTCTATTGCTGCTTATCATTGCCATTGGCGTATTGGCTTGGGTGTTCATCCCATCTCATGAAACTATGGGAAGCAAAACCTTAGAAGAAGCACTCAGCGATAACTACACATTGATCGGTCACCGCATACATTCGACAGATCCAGATGCTGGTAATATGTTTGGCTACTTTGTGGTAAGTAAAGGGCAAAACACGGAAGATCTCGAACCGTTCTTGGTCACCTCTGATCAGTTTATTCGTATGGAGAAAACGGGTGAAAATACACTGGCACTAACCGTTAATGGCCGTATCTACCGCTACCACAACGACTTATGGGTGCAGAAACCAGACGGTACATTGCAACACTGGTTAGTCAGTGCCAACGCCAGTTACGTGCGCTAATAATTCCACCCTATCTCGTCCAAAAAACAAAGCCCCGCAATGAGTGCGGGGCTTTGTTTTAGCGCATATTGATGTTTAAAGCATATTCTCGTTTAAAAATATTTGCGATGAAAATCAATCAGCTTTAAGTACTTTCTCTCGTATCACTTTCATCACGCCAGAATCGCGATTGCTTGGTGCAGAAAAACGCGCGATTTTCTTCACGGCTTCGTGGGCATTTTCCATTGCATAAGAGTGAGCACTGACTTTGAGCATCTCGATATCATTAAAGTAATCGCCAAAAGCCATGGTTTCTTCTGGTCCAAAGTTCATCGTCTTTTGTAAGTGCTTTATCGCCGCGCCTTTTGATGCTTCAGCGTTCATAATATCCAGCCAAATCTTAGCACTCACGACCACTTGATGAGTGCTACCAAACTGCGCATGCATTGATGGAAAAACCAATTCTTCCGTTCCACCAAAGTGACAAATCGCCACTTTAATGAACTCATCTTCCACAGCAAGTACATCAGGCACGTATTCACAACGATGGTAGTATTTTTGAAACTCTTCGAGTGCTTTTGGCTCCTGAGTTTCAATATATGCCGATCGCTTACCGCACAACACAAAGTATGCTCCCTCAATTTCACGCACCGCTTTGACCAATGCGTCAATCTCAACTTTTGGGATCGTACAACTGTACAGCTCTTTATCTTGATACATCACCATTGTGCCATTGTCGGCAACGTAGATCATTCGGTCCTGAATTGGTGCAAACGTATCGCGCAAACTGTAATACTGACGGCCAGATGCTGCCGAGAACATGATGCCCTTTTCTTCTAACTGTAAAAACAGATCAAAGAATTCAGGATCCAAACGACCATATTGATCGAGTAAAGTGCCATCCATATCGGCGGCGATAAATTTAATGCTAGCTTGTGACATGACTCTTGCTCAAAAGGATGCAGCGCAAGTCACTCATTGAATGAAAATCGGCTGCAAATAACAATTATAAACAAATAACAATTATTAAAAATACGTGCAAGTTCATTAAGGTACAGGATCTTGAATGAATCTCAAACCGAAATCCCACTCAACACCAAGCCTCAAGATAGCAATCCAAAGCAAAATAGGTACAATCGCCCCTCAATTTTATTTCGCGCGGACACACACTCATGCACTCGCCTGAACATTGCTTTACTCAGTTTACTGCGGACATTTCTGGTTACGACTTGCCAACGCAGTTTACGTTTCCGTTCTACTATACACCTCACCCTCTTTGTGTCTTAGCTGCTGAGCAATTACAACAGCACCTGATGACACAAACTGATTTCGAGCACGAATTTGGTTTGAGTGATGAACAGAACGGTCGCGGCAAAATGTTCGGTGTATTACTGGTACAAAGCCCGCTAGGTCAGCTTGGCTTTTTTAGTGCATTCTCTGGCAAAATTGCCGATCAAAACTTACTGCCGGGCTTTGTTCCGCCCGTCTTCGATATGCTGACAGAAGAAAGTTTTTTCCGTCGCGAAACGGATGCGATCAATGCAGTAAATGCACAATACAAAGCGTTTGCCGCCAATCCAGAAATTGCACAGCTCAAAGCAGACATTAAAGCCGACCGCGCGGCGTATCTGCAGGCAGAGCAAGCACACCGACAAGTGATGATTGAAAACCGAGCCGAGCGCAAACAACAGCGTAAGCAAGGCGAGCAAAACCTTAGTACGGAAGAGTTAAAAACGCTATTAGATGATTTGGCCAAACAGAGCGTGGCAGAAAAAAACGTCCTTAAGTACCTTAAACAAACTTGGGACGAGAAACTCGCGATCAAAGAAGAGCGTCTAACCACACTAGAACAAAAACTGGCTGCGCTGAAAGAGCAACGTAAAGATCTGTCCAACGCGCTACAACACAAATTGCACAAGCAATATCGATTTCTCGATGCACTTGGTGCAGAACGTGATTTAGTGGATATTTTTGCTCATACGACCAATCCCGTACCACCAGCAGGCTCTGGCGAGTGCGCGGCACCTAAATTGCTGCATTACGCATACAAACATGGCTTCATCCCTTTGGCTCTGGCCGAGTTTTGGTGGGGAGCATCACCAAAATCGGAAGTCCGCCAACACAAAAAGTTTTACCCATCTTGCAATAGTAAATGCCAACCGATATTAGGCCACATGATGCAAGGCTTGAATGTGGCGCCAAATCCACTAGAAGAAAACTGGGCAGAAGATAAAGAACTCGACATTCTTTATCAAGATGACGCAATGGTGATAGTAAACAAGCCATCAGGTCTACTTTCTGTGCCGGGTAAAACCATCAA
The DNA here is from genome assembly GCF_019670485.1 of Vibrio alfacsensis. Lineage (NCBI taxonomy): Bacteria > Pseudomonadati > Pseudomonadota > Gammaproteobacteria > Vibrionales > Vibrionaceae > Vibrio > Vibrio alfacsensis. Next base: position 30,252 of record NZ_AP024166.1, on the reverse strand, counting down.
AGATTCCGCCTACACGCGTTTACAAACAATGTTCCCTGACGTTGAGGGACCCTTTGTTATCCATCGTCTTGATATGGCGACGTCAGGCATCTTAGTGTTCGCTTTAACCAGACGTGCAAATAAAAGCTTACAAAAACAGTTCATCTCGCGTGGTGTGCAAAAACGCTATATGGCAATGCTAGAGGGCGAGTTAACGGAACCTGAGGGTGAAATCACACTGCCAATGCGTGGCGATCCAGAAGATCGACCTCGTCAACTAGTCTGCTTCGAGCACGGAAAGCACGCGGAAACTTACTGGCAGCTTATTGAAGTAAAAGACGGGCGCAGCAAAGTCTACATGTACCCAAAAACAGGCCGCACCCATCAACTTCGTGTCCACAGCGCGCACCATATGGGTTTAAACATGCCAATGGTTGGTGATGGGTTGTATGGCGAAAAAGCGAACCGCCTGCACCTGCACGCAGAGATGTTAGAGTTAGACCACCCTTACAGCAAAGAGCGCATGCGCTTCTTAGCTGAGTGTGAGTTCTAACGAAACCTTAACTGCAAAGTACGCGTTGTGTGCCTGCTTACACGTTAAGGATCGTGACCAAGATGGCACTTTTAGCATGATGATGATTGACTAAACAAACGCACTAAAACGTTTCATTTCCATGTAAACATTGTTGCTTACTAGCCAAATTGGCTAACACCTACCTTTTGACTGGGTTTTCTGTCTTATTTTTCGGCACAGAAAACCCGAGTCCAAATTTGACTAAAAAAGCAACACATTGAAATCTGGTCGGGAGAATACACTAATTATAAGGATGTAACCCGCCATGCCCACCTTACGCTTACTCTTTTCTGCCGCCCTCAGTTTCGCATTTCTTTTTAGCGCTTTTTCTGCCGCCGCTTCAGAAAAAGTCTACCGCCTAAAACTGGCCGAAACATGGGGCCCCAATACGCCCATTTTAGGTGACGCCAGTAAAAATATGGCCAAGCTCGCAAATGAAATGTCCAATGGTCGACTCATTATTCGTATCGATTCGGCCAATAAGCATAAAGCCCCACTTGGTATTTTTGATATGGTTAAATCAGGTCAATATGACCTCGGCCATTCGAGTTCGTACTACTGGAAAGGTAAGGTGCCTAACACGCTTTACTTTTCATCGATGCCATTTGGTATGATCTCAACTGAACAATACGCATGGTTTTATCGTGGCGGTGGTATGGCGCTGATGGAAAAAGTGTACGCTCCCCACAATCTGTTGTCGTTTCCGGGCGGTAACTCAGATATCCAAATGGGTGGATGGTTTAAGAAAGAAATCAACTCACTTGATGACTTACAAGGTCTCAAGATCCGCATTCCTGGCTTTGCCGGAGAAGTGATGGCCAAAGTCGGCGCAAAGCCAGTAAACATTGCACCAGGTGAATTATATACCTCTCTAGAGCGCGGAACGATTGATGCGTTGGAGTGGGTTGGCCCTGCGTTCGATTTAAGAATGGGGTTTCAAAAAATTGCCCCTTACTATTACACCGCATGGCATGAGCCAGGATCTGAAACTCAGTTCCTAGTGAACAAAAAAGTATGGGAAAAGCTGCCTGCCGACCTTCAAACTATCCTCGAAACGGCGTTTCGTGTTGCGGCTTTTGATATGTACACACAAGCGTTGGACGCAAATGCAAACAGCTGGGCAACCATGAACGCAGAATACCCAGATATTAAAGTTCGTGACTTTCCGCCAGAAGTGCTCAACGCAATGCAAAATGCAACTCAAGCCTTGCTGCAAGAACAAGCAAGCAACGACCCTTTAGCCAAAGAAATCATTGAATCGCAACAACAGTATTTAAACAAAATTCGTGCTTGGACGGACATTTCATCCAAAGCCTATTTAGACGCAAACTCCAATCAATAAATTCTGTACCCTTAAATACACAGAGACACAAATTACGCACATAAAAAAGGCACTGAACTTCAGTGCCTCAGACTGCTGACAAAGGTCTAGCTTTCAAGCTAGACCTTTGATCTAATAGGGGTATCGAAATATGGATACTCCGACATGCTTCAAGAACCGACTCCGCAACAATACGAACTGGAAATGGTAACGATGGAACAGTTGGTTCCTAAAGACCATTTAGTGCGTAAAATCGATAATGCTATCGACTTTGAATTCATTCGTGATGAAGTCGCTCATCTTTATTGTAAAGATAATGGGCGTCCACCTGTTGACCCTGTTCGTCTCTTCAAAATCATCTTACTTGGCTACATCTTTGGCATAAAAAGTGAGCGTCAGCTCGTTAAAGAAATTGAAGTGAATGTCGCTTACCGTTGGTTCTTACGGATGTCATTAACAGAGAAAGTCATTCACGCATCTACTCTCAGCCAAAACCGCATTCGTCGCTTTAATGGCACGGATGTATTCGAACGTATTTTTATTAATATCGTAGAGCAAGCCATATCGAAAGGTTTGGTCGCGGGTCAAGAGCTCTTTACGGACAGTACTCATCTCAAAGCGAACGCCAACAAGAATAAACACACCAATAAAGTCACGGCGGTTCGCGCGAGTGCCTATCTTGATATGCTGGATGAAGACGTCACGTTAGACCGAGAAATAGCGGGCAAGAAGCCGCTTAAGGCTCGCGGATCAGAGTCAAAAACAAAGAATACTAAAACCAGTACTACTGACCCAGAGAGTGGCTTCATGACTCGTGATAATAAGCCACAAGGCTTCTTCTATCTCGACCATAGAACCGTTGATGGTCAACACGGAATTATCCTCGATACCTATACCACTGCAGGTAACATCAATGACTCACAACCTTACGTTCAACGCTTAGATTACACGCTTGCCACATTCCAATTGAACCCGATAGCTGTTGGACTGGATGCAGGCTACTTTACCGCCCCAGTGGCGGAGTCACTTGAACGTCGAGGTATTCTTGGCGTGTTCGGTTATCGACGCCCATCGAGAACGAAAAATACATTCAAAAAGAAACACTTTACTTACGACGCACAAAGAGACAGCTACCAATGCCCGAATGGTCAGGAGTTGCTTTATAAAACCACATCACGTGATGCCTACCGAGAATACCATTCAGACCCCAAAGAGTGTGCGTTCTGTCCAATGAGGAATGACTGCACTCAAAGCAAAAACATGAAGAAAGTGATTGCTCGGCATATCTATAGCGATGCAGTAGAGAGAGCAAATCAAATGCGGCTCTCTTCCTACGGAAAAAAGACTTATCGACGTCGAAGTGAAACCGTAGAACGGAGCTTCGCAGACGCCAAGCAACATCATGGTCATCGTTATGCTCGCTTTCGAGGTCTAGCCAATGTGCAAATGCAATGTTGGTTGGCAGCAGCAGCTCAAAACATCAAGAAGATAGCGTTGGTGATGAGTTATCTACGAAAAATGGGCTTAAACATGGCAGAAATAAGGCAAATACTTGCTTCTGTATGCCTATGTAATGAATGGAAACTTCTGCGCACGATATAACAAAAAATATCGCGATCGCGACCTACGGTCGCTTCCAAAAAAGAACCCCGCTTAAAAAGCGGGGTTCGTCATCAATCTGAGGCACTGAACTTCAGTGCCTTTAACGTTTTATATGTCAGAACCGTCTTAACTAACCTTAAACTTGGTCCAGACTTGCGAGCGCCAGCGTCTTGCCATGATGATGCCACGTACCCATTCATCCAAGGCCATTGCCATCCATGCACCTAGCACGCCATAACCCATATGAATACCAAAGATGTAGGAGAACAATACGCCGAATCCCCACATGCTTAAGATGCCCATCTGTACCGGAAATTTAATATCTCCCGCCCCTTTCAGCGCAGAGATAAATATCAGGTTAAATACTCGGCCCGCTTCAAGCAGAATAGAGCCCATGATCAAAGACCCAGTCAAAGCCAAAATCTCGGGTTGATCGGTAAACACACGCAATATGTCTTCTCTAAAGAGATAAATCAACGTGGTTGCCGTGGTTGAAGCAATAAAGCCCACCACAAAATAAATTTGTACGCGCTTGAGGATGCTTGTCACCCATCCTTTACCAATGTAATAGCCGGTCTGGATTTGTGCAGCCTGACCAATCGCTAAAGAAAACGCGAACGAAAAACGTGCGATATTTTGCGCATACGTCAGCGCCGCCAATGAAGAGGTGCCCATCTGCACGACAAAATAAACGATGCAAATCTGCGCCATATTGTATGACAGCACTTCACCCGCATTCATACCGCCTATTTTGAGTATTTTCTTATACACATCGCCCGGAACTTGCTTGAGCTTAGACATCGGCACTTCAATGCTGCTGCGTGACAAAATCACACCAAGCATAATAGTACCAATCACTTGGCTCACCACCGTTGCTACCGCCACACCTTGCACGCCATATACAGGTAAACCAAATGGCTGGTACAGGGCAATGTAGTTACCCATAATATTGAACACACCACTGATCAGGTTCACTACCATCGGAGAACGAGAATAACCATGGCTACGCAATATCGTGGTAAATACAATACCCATGGTGACGTTAAACGTCATCGCACCGCTGATCAGCAAGTATTCTCGAGCGTAGTGCTCAACTTGCGCTTCCAAACCGTAGTAAGGCAAGAAGAATAACGCACCAATCACCGCAAGCACACTGAGCAAGACACCAATGATCACAGACAACGCAATACTGGCAACACCAACGTCGACCGAGTCTTTCTCTCGCCCTGCCCCATTGTACTGGGCGATCAATATCCCCGTTCCGCTGCTGACGAACGTCGAAACAATGATAAGGAAAAACGTAAGCTGAGTGATAACACCGACCGCGGACACGGCTTTATCGGAATATCCACTCAGCATGAACACATCACTGGTTCCTAACGCTGTCCTTAGCAATATTTCTACAAGTATCGGCCAAGCCAACGCCACAATGGACATGCGTTGGTTGATGTGTTGGCTCTTCGGCATTTTCTGACCTTTCTTAAAACTAAAAACTGCTCCACAGAGAACTGTGAAGCAGTTTGCATTATTGACTGATTTTCTGCGCGGATTGTATAACTTTTGTTCGCAAAGTCACGCTACTTTTATGGGTATTCCGATAAAAATTTGCTCGTATTATCCCATCAAGAAACAATCCATAAGCTTAAGTTATTCTTTGTCGCTTACTGCTTCGTCATAATGATTTTTTCTAGCTCAAGGCCTGGCTTCACAAAGTCAATATCCAATGTATAAAACCCTGGATTGAGCTTCACTTGTAGGCCCTCTACCGTAATCAATTCACCATCCGTTCCGTGCAGTGCTAGCGTCATGCTAAATTCACTATTTAGGAACAAACTGCACGAAGATTGAGCCAACGAATCTCGCTCATACTTCATTACACCATCAAATTGATACACACCTGACTCACTCACCTCAACCACGACCGATGCATTAGTCTTGGTATTCAAGACAATGTGCTGATTGATAGGTTGTACTTGATCTCCCGTCGCTTCTTCTAACGCAACGAATGTCTTAATTGGCTCATACGCTTTCAGAGGGCGATCCATTACTGGTGCAGCCATAATAAAGCGGCAGATATTCATCGCACTGCGTTGCAGCTCACCAATGGTCAACGTGCCATTTTCCAAAGCAGCCAGTGTATCATCACCCATCGCATTGCTTTCTGCGCCGTCATTTCCTACCACCATATAAAGATCATTTTGCGCTCGCACCATGAATGAGGTGAACGTTTTGCTTTCTTCGCCAGCTTGCACCGGATCGTTCATCTTCGCCCACCAGTCCGTCATCACGATCCCAGTGTAGCCCCACTCTCCACGCAAAATGGTGGTATTTAAGTCATAGTTCGACGCAGCCCAATGACCGTTAACTGGGTTATAGGACGTCATAATGGTGGTGGCTTGACCTTGTTTCACTGCCATTTCGAACGGTTTAATATGCACTTCACGCAGCGCACGTTCAGACATGATGCTGTCCACATCTACGCGAGCCGTTTCCTGATCGTTCGCCGCATAGTGCTTAATCGTCCCAGACACGCCGGCGTTACTCAAACCACGCGTTTGCGCAGCGGCCATCACCCCCGTCATAAATGGGTCTTCAGAGAAATACTCAAAGTTACGACCGTTTAACGGATGACGATGAATGTTGATCCCAGGGCCAAGTAACGTATCAATTTGGTTAGCGCGTAATTCTTCGCCGATAAGGTAGAACAACTCTTCGTTTAACGATTCATTCCAAGTACAACCTAACAAGGTGCCAATCGGTACTTGCGTGGCCTTGTGACCGCTGTCCATACGAATACCTGACGGACCATCAGCCGCCGCAGCGACCGGAATTCCCAATTCAAATAGGCTATCGCACACACCACCAAATGCAGCCGCCGTTCCCGGAGTTACTTTCGGGCTGCACATCCCCTCACCACGTACGATCGTGGCAAGCTGCTCCGGTGTCATCTGAGCAATGAATGTTTCTAAATTGGCCTTGCCCTCTTTTACATCCATCAGCGTGATGCCTTGATGGCCGATAATTTCTTGGCTGCGAGGCATATTAGCTTGAATACGTTCTGCCAAATTCACCGTACGTTGTGGTGCTGCCTCATAGCTCACTTGGAACACACCATTGTCATTTTTTTGTGCTGGCTTGATGCGTTCAAACTTATGGATAGGTGCACAAGCTTCACTTAGCGCTTCAATTACCAACAGCGCTTCTAGATCCAATGTTGCTGCAATAGTTTGAGCATGACGCACACTACCACCCAAGCAGAACTGATAAGTCCCCGCTTCTAAAACGTAGCAACTGCGATGACCCGTCACGCCGCTATCGTCATAAGAGACCAAAGATGCAACCGGTACAGAGACTCGGACTTGCTCATTCGCACCTGGTTGAATAATTTGTGTTTTGGTAAAGCCTGCAAGTACTCGTGATGGCTTACCGAGCTCCCCTTGCGGTGCTTCAACATACAGTTGTACAACCTCTTTACCGGCAAACTCTTTGCCAAGGTTGGTCACCTTGATATCAAAGTGAATAACCGCATCAGCTCCCGCACCTTCGATCTTAAACGTCACTAATTCGCGTTGAAATTCGGTATAAGACAAGCCAGCACCAAACTCAAATTGCACTACTTCTGGGTTGAACGTTTCAAAGTAGCGATAGCCAACATAAATGTCTTCTGCGTAGATGTTTCGATCAGTTCGACCAAAGTTTGCAGACGATGGGTAATCCGCAAGATGATACGCAATTGAATCCGTCAATCGACCACTTGGTGACTGATCGCCAGAAAGCACATCCGCAAGACCATGGCCGCCTTCCATACCCGCAGCCCAGCTGTAGAGTACGGCTTTAATGGAACCATTATTTTCCACCGTATTTAACCAAGCCATGTCCATGATGTTGGTCACGTTCATGATGACGATCACGTCTGAGAAATGGCGGTTCACTTTCGCGATCATGTCCAACTCTTTCTCAGTCAGACGGTAACTGCCCGCTTCATCCGCGTTGTCTTGATCTTCTCCAGCAGTACGACCGATAAAAACCACGGCTTTGTTCGATTGAGCCGCCGCTTTCGCCACTTGCTCATCACTCAATGGCATTTCTTCTTGGAACCATGGTTCAGCCGCCCAACCACCGCCGCCATCATCAAACGGGTGGTCTGCAATCCAATCTTGATAGGTTGTAACAAGGTCTTCATTCAGACGAATCTTTCCGTTGGCACGTAATCCTTCTAACGCACTGATCGCGTAAGGTACGTTTACCGCACCACCCGATCCTGTACCGCTTCGATAAGTATTGATTTGGCAACGACCAAACAGGGAAACCGTATCTTGAGAGCGAAACGGTAACACTGCATCGGAATTCTTAAGTAGGACAATCCCTTCTGCTGCCGCTTGTCTGCTCACAGGGGCAAGATTTTTTTGCGCTTGGCTAATTTGATTATTGTTCATATACAACCACACAACGATTCACTTTTGTTTCAGATTGGAACGTGAGCTTCCATGACGACACTGTCAGAAAGTCACCATAATTGGCATTGATGTTTCTTATTCGTTTCTGTCGAGATTGCGCACGTTGAAAATGCTACAGGCGCGACAAAAACAGCTAAGAATCACCGATGATTATTCGTTTTTCTATGTGGAAATAGTATGCTGACCTAGTGTGCCATTCTACCAAAATGGCGACAATAAAAAGGAATATCGCGACATGAGCATTACCTACCAACTCAAAGCACATCAAAAGCATACTCATCTCAAATTTGCTTACGTAGATGGCCACCATCATTGTGACTTTGCGGCTCATAAACACGATTTTTCTGAGCTATTTTTAGTCGTCAGTGGCAGCGGTAAACACACGGTTTCTGGCTATGAATACCCTTTAAGGAAAGGCGATGTATTCATCATAAACGGAGACATTGAACATGGTTTTCGGGATGTGAATAAACTCAAGATCATCAACTTAATGTTTGATTCCCAAACGCCCTTTTTTGAAATCCCCTCAATGCGCCAACTCTCTGGCTACCAAGCCATGTTTAAAGTTGAGCCGATTGCACGCCAGACCACTGAGTACAAAGCAAAACTCACGTTAGACCGAAAACAGCAACCGGAAATCGAGCATCTGCTCGCCGCACTGAAAAGTGAGTATCAAAAGGCGCAGCCGGGCTTTGAAGTCATGCTGACGAGCTTGATGCAGCAATTGGTGATTGCCTTAGCGCGAATGTACCAAGATCAAAGTGAAGATCTGCCTCAGACGACATTGGCACTCAGCCGCGCACTTGTCTTTATTGAGCAGCACTTTAACGATGTTGAGGTGAACAGCGATACGATAGCCAAAGCCGCATTCATCAGTAAGCGACAATTAGAAAGGTTATTTCGACAGTTTTTAAATACCTCGCCTAATCAATATTTGCGAGATGTTCAGCTCAATTACGCAACAAAATTGTTAAGTGAAGAAAACGAACGCTCAGTCCAGCATATTGCTGAACAATGTGGCTTCGCCGATAGCAATTACTTTTCAAAATGCTTTAAGCAAAAGTTCCAACAAAGTCCACGAAGCTATCGCAAAACTCAACTGTTTAGCAAAGGAACGACGTGCAAAGAATCATCGTCATTAGTTAGCCGTTAAGCTCAAAACCAACATGTCGTTTTTTATGGCTACATTTTTCGGAGTGAACGTCACTAAGTTACTGTCGAATCCCCAATCGCCTTTACCCCAACGCTGGCTATCAAACGTCGTAAAATCGTCTCGCCATGCCAACTTAAACTGACCATCTTCATAGCGATGATATTCCATCCAATCAACATACTGATGCAGGGGTAAGTCTTTTGGGTCGAATCTGCCGACCCATTCAGCCGCCTCTGAAATCCACAAATTCATTCGATAACTCTGCGGTGAATCTCTCATATCAATCACTTGCTGAGATTCCGAAGCGGATATTGAATGAAGAACTTCGCCATCGACTTGCCAAGTAATATGGTCCGGTGTCCAGATTAATGTGTACTCATGAAATTGATCAATATTAGCTACAGTGTGCATGTTTTCAGAGTGAATGCGTCGATTTAGCTCCCCTGTAATCAAATTTGTTTGCAGTTGATCAGGCGACTTACCAATCACTTCAATATCAATTTCCCGCCAAGGAATTCCCCCTTGCCACGAGCGATTATCGTAAGTGAAAAACGAAGAGACGACCCCAGGGGTTGAAACCATCTTCATACGCATGACAAATTTGCCAAAAGTGACTTTATCGTGGCTATATACTTCTGCGCCATAAAGCGGCACATCAGTGGTATTCACTTTACCAGTATGTGCTAATGTATCTTGGTTGAGCGCATGAGTGATTGAGCCCGTCGTCGTGTGACAGCCAATAACAATGGTGCTAACAGCAATGGTTCTAGCAAGAAGCCAAGTGATTGGTTTAATTTTCGCTTTCATTTATCAAACTCCATTTCTTTCATTCGCGCTATCTTCGAATGTCAAGTTTTGTCTCAATAAAACGAAAAAAACCGCTCAATGAGCGGTTATGAATGAGAAAACATTCACTGCAATATAATCGAGCTCCCCCGTTAGTGCGCAAAAACTCAGATAATTCATCCGCTAATTGGCCCTATCTTCTCGTCTATTGCTAATTCAATTCGGTGCAGCCCCCAAGAACCGCACCGGAGTTAAGAATAAAGGATGTGGATTACCACCAAGCTTCGAACATTGCACCTACCGTTACAGTATCGACGTCTGATGAAATCTTCTCGCCTGTCACTTTATCAAAACCTGTGTATTCATTATCTGCATTACCCACTGTTGCGTAGAAACGCAGCATCGGACGTGACCACGTCTCTGGACCAATCGCCATGTTTTGAGACAACGTCATTTTCCAAGAGCTGTTCGTTGCATCGAAGTCATCGTAATCCACCACGCTGTAACCACCCTCAATCCAAGTTGAGTGAATGTCATTCCATTGGTAAGTCGGGCGTACAATCACGTTGTAGTTCGCACGGCTGTCCGTACCATCCACTTCTAACGATTGGTAAGCCGCTAGGTATTGAATGCCCGCTTTGTCTGTCAGCGTTGTGCTGCCGTCAAAGCTCACTAATAGCGCGGTTTGGTCTTCCGCTAAATCAAACACACTGTCTTTCGCGTTATCAGAGTAACGAACTATCAAGCGCTGACCTGCCATTGACGCTTCACCCGCCAATTGGTATGAATTTACGCTGCTGATGTCTTCATCTTTCACTTTGTCTGATGTGAAACCGTAGTTTGCATAAAGACTTAGGTTAGCGGATTCACCCAACTGAATACCATGCAGTTTACTGGTGATTGCGTAGCGACCGTTGTCACCCACCATGTCACCCTCAACTTGTGCAACCGCACCAAAGTCAAACTTCACACCGCCTAAGTCTAGGTTATAGAAACCCGCACCTTGACCATCGTGCATCATCCAGAAGTAGTCGTTCAAATCGGTTTGTGGACGTTGATGGAAGTCACGGCCTGCCCATACGTAGAGGTCTGGTTGAGATTCAAATAAGTTTGCTGCACCTGCGTACATCTTCTTCACGTTGACGCCGCCGTCATCTGCCCAAGAAGCATCTGACCAGTGGTCAAGCATCAATACTAAATCCCAAATCGCGCCGCCGTCGCTCTTGAATGCTTTCGCTAATTGGAATTCACCACCGTTGCCCTCGTTACCCAAACGACCGGTTGCGTTCGCGTTTAGTGCGCCAGCACTGCTAACGGTTTGCGCATCGCTACCTTGGAAGTGTGCGCCGTAACGAGCATAACCAGAGAAGACAATACCAAGTGGCACTTCTGTTTCAGAAGTTAGAACCGCTGGCTGTTGATCATAGACATAACCCGTTTCAATTCTGGTTTCTAACTCTTGGATGCGTTTTTCTAGCGCTGCAACATCTGTGTCTGCAGCAAAAGATGGAATGGAAGCAAGCGAAGCGGCCACTGCAAGTGTAAGAGGTAAGACTTTAAAGTTGTTCATGATAACTCCATCATTATTATATTACTTCAAAAGAAAGCGCTTTCTTTGTAGGGCAAAATTTTTTTGCTAAAACAGTAAAATTGCGGAAATGCGTTGGAATAAAAGACAGAAATCACCAAAACAAGAACCGAACCACTATTCTCTTGCGCTTTTGACGGCATTATATGGACAAAAACCGAGCTAAAAAGTGATCACCCTCACCAAGAAAGCGTTTTCTTAGTGTGCAGATCACATCATTGAGATAAGAAATTATTAGGTTGAGCAATGGATCACACAAGAAGATAACCTCTCTCATTGTCGATGATGGCTCATTTTGTGCGAAAAAGTCAGATACATTGCGTATTAAGTGACAATTTTGGGCACATTCCCCGCCTAAGCAGACCAATTTCGATGGATATTTCTTTCTTAAAACAACATAACTACCACTCAAAGAAAGCGCTTTCTTGATGAATCAAAGAAAAAAGAGGATAATCAATTGTAGTGGAAATCAGCATCTATATTTTGTGCTGATTTGGCTCTTTTTCTATAACCTTATTAAGCGATAGCGGCACATACAACGACCGGATCGACAAATGTGACGCTTCCCCTATGAGGAACACGGAACCACGAGTAACATAGTTGAATATTTCGAATGGATAAGGTACTTCACATTGATCACGATTAAAGAAGTCTCTGAGTTGGCTAACGTGTCTCAATCGACCGTCTCTCGCGCATTAAATGGCCACCCTACGGTTAAAGAAGCCAACCGAAAGAAAGTATTTGATGCGATAGAGAAGCTGGGCTACAAACCTAACGCATTTGCTCAAGCACTAGCATCAAGTCGCTCAAACAGTATTGGTATGCTTGTTGGCTCTTTAGATGGCCCGTTTTATGGCCCTCTAATGCACAATGCTGAAAATACGGTACGTGACAATAACAATCACCTTATTGTCACTAGCGGTTTAGAGTCACACGCTAGAGAAATTGATTCAATCAACTTCTTACGCTCAAAACAAGTCGACGGACTGATCATCCACTCGGATATGTTGTCTGATGATGAGCTGATTGAAGTCATAGAGAAAACCCCCGCCACGATTGTGCTTAACCGCTACATACCTGAAGTGGCCGATAAATGCATCTATATTGATAACGAACTGGGTGGCTACCTCGCGACAAAGCATATGCTTGAGCACGGACACACCAAAGTGGCTTGTATTACTGGTCAGTTAAGCAAAATCGACAGTCGTGACCGTCTTCAAGGGTATCGAAATGCCTTGTCAGAATTTGGTATCGAGTATGACACTAACTTGATTGTTGAAGGGCGCTTTGACCATGAAGACCGAGGGCTCAACCATACCTGTGCACGTCGTTTGTTAGATAGGGATCCAGAAATCACAGCTATTTTCTGTCATAACGACAACATCGCACTGGCCGTTTATGACATCGCTTACGAGCGCGGCCTCGAAATTGGCAAAGACATTGCCGTCGTAGGTTTCGATAACGATAGCCATAGCCAGCACATTAGGCCAAAACTCACCACGGTTAACTTCCCGGTACGTGAAATGGGGTGTGAAGCAGCGCGAGGAGTCATGGCTTTGGTGCATAAACAAGAATACCCGTTAAAACACAAGCTCACTCCAGAGTTGCTCGTTCGCGAATCAGTCGGTAAACACTAGCCCCCTAACGCACACACGTTCGTTATTCAGTATATTTTCACAATCAAACCATACACAAAGGCCCCGATATCACTCGGGGCCTTTGAATATTGCTGTGCTAGTTTGTGTTATCGTCTAAACTCGTGACCAACTCAAGCTCTTAGTAACGATTCAGGAATCGATACCATCACTTTCTCTATCTCACCGGAGCGAGAGAACAATAGAGAACTTAGTACTTTAGGGATACTCAACCCCTCAACCACCGTTTGTTCACCATTGGATTGTGTCACTACCAGTCCCGCCTGAAGGTCAGAATCGACGAGTTGATACACAAACGGGACTTGGCACAATGTAAATGCGAGTTGATCTTTTTCAATCACATAACTTTGCGTATTACCTGCCACATTCAAACAGGTGAATGGTGCGGATTCAGTCAGAAACTCTGTGCGATTGAGTAATCGAGGATCAATATGAATACTGCCCTCTTCAACCATGACACCAAGTTCGACAAAGCGCGTGATCACCTCTTCTTTCACCTGTCCGGTCATACCTGGCTGCTGTGCGCCGGCATGTTTTGGTGTGTGTGAATATGGATCTGTTGGGAATGCGCCATAGTTGTCTGGTGTTTTATTAAACCCGATACCAGCGCGCACTCGGTAGTAGTATTCCGCTAACTTTTGCGTCTCTTCGCTATTTGCATCCAACGCTCGGGAAGCCAAATAGTTTTCTTGGACAGCAAGCAACAACTTAGACACCATGTGCCAGTAGATACAACCTAAACCCTCATAACCGAACATGGTACCTGAACGTCCAGTAAACGCCTTGTGGTTAAACACTTGCTCATAAAGATCAGCAACCACTTGCCACTCTTCTTCTGCCACATCAGTATAATCACTGCGCAGTTTCTGAATTTGAGCCTTTAAATAGCCGTTGTTCTCTAAGCTAGCATGGAAGTGATAAAGGCCTTGTTCATCAACATTAATCAGGCGCTGATCGCCGTTATGAACCATTCGGCTTAATACCGAGACTTCAGCCACTTGTTCTTCACTCATGCCGTTCTTATTCATGAACGTGTTCAAATCACGGTCTGGGTAAAGCATGAAGCTGTGCTGATCTGCTCTGTACATCTCGCTTGCAAAAAGATTGTCCAATAACGTCACTGCTTGCGCAGGCGTCAATACCCCAGCACTTAACACCGCGACTTGCCCCTCTAGCATTGGATACAGCTCTTCCACTTGTAAGCTTTCTGCGGAGTACGTCAAGATGTTATACGCATTGAACAAGCCATCTTCACGTAAATTACTCGCAATGCTGGCATCCAATACCGTTAGGCTAACTTCAAGTAACTGTTGGATTGCCGAGGCTTCAACCGTGGTTTTTCCCGAGAAGCCATTGACGCGATATACACGTTGACGGAAATCTTCAGCACTTTTCTCTAATTGGGTCAAAATCGCTTTGCGAGTTTGTCGGGTCACCGTGTCTTGGCGGATCTCTTTAGCGGCTTCAGAAAGAATACGGGTTGTCGAGAGTAGCCATTCAAACACCTCTTTAGACATGTTCACTGAATGTGGCGTATCAGCCAGTAACTTCTGAAGGAACGCAACATACCGACGCATGTAGTAAAGCGTAACCATAGACAAACCATTGCCCACAATAGCGTTGTTCGCATCATTCCACTCTGGACGTTGGGTATTCAACCAAATTCCGCCATCGAGCACTAAGTTGCTCAATTTCGCCAATAACGGAACCAACACTTTTTCCGTCAGGTTTACCATATAAACGTCATCGTTTCTGCCAAGCACTAAACGACCATCGCTACCCAACTCATCCACTCGTTTTTCAATTCGATGTTGCAACGCTTCATTGAACGTCACCGTATCTTTGGGATTCGCAAACAACGTCTCTACGTCGCACAACTCGTAAGGCACATTGGCGTAACTGAAGACGTCTGACTGCATCAGTGCTAATAAGTCTTCACGTTGATATTTGTCCGCCAATTCAAGGAATTTGAGCAAATAGATGATCTGATGATCACCCCAATAACCAATATTGCTCCATGGGTCTTCTGGCTCAAGCATTTCCCAATCAATGCCGTCTTTTGTAATGCGGTATGGGTTATAGCCATCCATTGTTGATGCGTTTACAAATTTAGCTAAGAAAGATTGGATAAAGCCAGGGTAGCTCAATGCAATGGCTTCCCAGTTTTGGAAAATATCACGCCAGTTGCCTTGATAGGAAAGTAAGCGCTCACCATTTTCGTCTTTCAATTTGATTTCGTAATGGTTCCACGGACGGCTTGGATCGCCATGACGACGACCAAATGTCAGCGGTAAATACTCGTAGCTCAAACGGATCAACTGAGCATCATCACTCTGCTTGGCTAGGCGGACAAGTTCAGCATGGGTAAACTGCTCTGGTAAATCAGCAAATAACCCCGCATGTCGGTCAAATACCAGACGGTTTGCTTTACGAATAGTGGCGAGTACGTCTTTTTTGTCTAAGGTGTAGTTATTCTCAAACACACCACCACGCATATTGTTAAACAACACGTTTGCGTAATGGTGAACGCTCGTCGTTTCTTCCGCAGTCACTTGCCATGCGTCGGCACCAGACATCAAGCCAATCAACTCTTGTTGGTTTGCCGCGATGCTTTTCTCAACTTGCTGCTGCATATTAACCGACAACGCCAATTGATTACGCAATGCCGTTATCTCACGATGATCCTTATCAATATCCGCCACGATCAACCATGATTTACTTTGGTTTGCATCAAGCTTAATAGATTTATGAATTAAGTAGCTACCGCGAACACCTTTCGTCAATGTCTCGCTAGTAATGTCTCGGCCTTGGCGGAATGCACTGACTTGTCCGCTGCTCAATAAACGCTGGCCATAATCATTGTCGACACTAAACACCGTAGTGGCGAGCAAAGATTCTGCAGGTTCAGCACGGTCACTCAGTTTGGCATACATAGTAAACAGGGCGAGTGAACTACCATCAAGCAGCTCGTTCCATTTATACGCATCCACCAATGCACTGCGGGTTTGCAGTGCAGACAACGGTGCACCTGATGGTAATAGGTTTTGCAGACCATCGATCAACTCAATCTCTCGAGTCATACCTGATAGGTCTGTGATTTGTGAACGACGAACAAAGCCAAACGCTTCGCTGGTGTTCCAACTGTATTGAAACTTAAGTCTTAACGTGTGGTTAAGCTCCTCGAAAACAATTTTGTCACCAATGGTGTTTTTATATAAATGGCGTTCAACTTGGTAAAGACCATCGTGGTGGCGGTTGAACGGTTCCCACATTGCGATACCTTGCTCACCCGAGACTTTGATAATCGTCTTTGAGCCAGTGTTTTCTGCACTTTCATGAATATGGTCAACGGACTTATACGGAAATAACGCATTCTCTGGGCGGATACGTCCAGCCGACAAACTGCCTGTTGAAGAGATAAATAACCAATGATCGCTGGCAGATACCACGCTGATGAAAAACGGGGTCATTTGGTCGACATGTGAAATTTTGTAGTAACGCTCACCATCCAAATCGACGAAGCTTCCCTCTACTTCAGGGCAAGAATAATGTTCAAAAGTCATAATGTTCTTCCAATACTTTTTGAAAGCGCTTTCTTGAAGCGCTTTTTTAAAACTGATTTGTGTTCGTTATCCTAAGTGATGGCAACGTGCATAATGTTCGTCGGTAATTTTTGTAGCTTCCGGAACAGATCGAGTGCACACCTCTGTCGCTTTTAGGCAGCGGGTGGCAAATGGGCAGCCAACGCTACTTGGTTTCCACAATGGAATGTCGCCTTTCTTCGCCATAAGATCACGCTTACCAGAGTTCCCAACTTCTGGAACCGCAGAAAGCAGCAACTGAGAATAAGGATGTTGTGGGTTTTGCGTCACGTTATCGCTATTCCCCCACTCAACCATGTGTCCCACGTACATCACCGCCGTTTTTTCCGCAAAGTAGCGGGCCGTCGCGATATCGTGTGTGATGTACATAAAGGAGATGCCATGTTTGTCTTTGAGATCTGACATCAAGTTCAAAATGCCTAAGCGAACCGATACATCAAGCATTGAGATCGGTTCATCCGCCAAAATCACTTCAGGATCAACGGCAATTGCTCGGGCAATCGCCACACGTTGACGTTGCCCACCACTCAGCTCATGCGGGTATTTTTCTGCCGTCTCTTTCACTGGAGACAACCCTACAAGCTCAAGCAATTCATAAACAAGTTTAGGGATGGCGTGCTTTTCTGCGCGATTGTGGATCATCAGTGGGCGCGCAATATGGTGATAGATGGTGTGAACCGGATTCAATGAGCCAAACGGGTCCTGGAAAATCATCTGCACCTGACGAGCATATTCCAACTCACCATGCTCTTTGATATATTCCGCCAAATCTTGACCTTTGAAGGTCACGTTACCATCGGTTTTATCGTAAATGCGCGTCAGAATGCGTGCACCCGTACTTTTACCGGATCCAGACTCACCCACAATCGCGAGTGCTTCACCTTTTCGCAAGTCGAATGAAACGTCATTCACGGCACGCATTAAATTGCTCTTAGATGACTGTCCAAGAGGAAAGTCTTTCACCAGATTCTTTACAGAGAGAATCACATCAGGGTTTGTTACATTGTCCATTCTTCTCTCCCAATTACATCAAATGGCAAGACACAAGGTTGCCGTTGCTCACTGGCACCAAGGTTGGATCGCTCTTCTGACACGCAGCAATGCACTCGTTACAGCGAGCTTGGAAATTACACCCTTGCGGGATCTTGAGTAGGTTAACTGGGTTACCCGGGATACCATACAAGCGTTCTTTTGGACCATGAATGGTTGGGAATGATGAGATTAACCCTTTGGTGTAAGGATGCTGAGGATCGCCAAATACATTTTTCGCATCCCCCAACTCAATCAAATTACCGGCATACATCACACCGATTCGGTCAGCAATTTCCCCCATCAGACTCAAGTCATGACTGATGAACAAAATTGAGAAACCAAACTTACTCTTGAGCTCGTACAATTCGTTAAGGATTTCACGCTCAACCACCACGTCCAACGCCGTTGTCGGCTCATCCATGATGATCAGTTTTGGCTCTAACGCGAGCGCAATGGCAATCACGACGCGCTGACGCATACCACCACTGAGTTGGTGAGGAAAACTGGCCATGCGATCACCGTGAATCCCGACCACACCGAGTAGTTCTACACCTCTGTCGTATGCTTCTTTGTAAGGAATGTTTCTGTGAGCCAGAATCACATCAGTCAACTGCTCACCAATGGTGATCACTGGGTTAAGAGAGTTCATTGCACTTTGGAATACAACAGAAACATCATTCCAACGGAATTTTCGTAACTGTCGGTCATTCATTTTCAGCACATCTTGGCCTTTGTAGAGGATCTCTCCCTCAGAGATCAGCGCGGGCGCTTTGTGCAAACGAGAGATAGCAAAAGCCAATGTACTCTTACCGCAACCCGATTCTCCGGCAATCCCCAGAGTTTCACCCGGGGCGATGCTAATGCTGACGTTGTTCACAGCTCGTGCCACACCGTTTGGTGACACATAGTCTACGCATAGGTTGTTAATTTCTAATAAGTTGCTCATCTTAGACCTCGGCGCTTATCTGCTTCTTTTTTCAGTTTGTGCCACAGTTTGATATGGGGACCAGTACGAAGTTTCGGGTTACTCACTTGGTCAATAGACATGTTGATCAATGCCAACGCACCACCAGTAATCGCCAATGCCATTGCAGGTACTAACATTTCCCACCAAGCACCGGTGTACAGAGAAGAAGACGTTTGAGCCCAGTACAGCATCGACCCCCAACTCACTTCTGTTGCATCGCCTAAGCCAAGAATACCCAAGCCCGCTTCAGAGCCCATTGCGTAGATAACCGTACCCAAGAAACCACCAAATACAATCGACACTAGGTTTGGTAAGATTTCGACCAATATGATGCGGATTTTTGACTCTCCCATCACTTCTGCCGAGATAATGAATTCTTTGTTTCTTATTGCCATCGTTTGAGAACGGATAACCCGCGCGCCCCAGGGCCAGGAGGTTATCCCGAGCAATATGGTGATAACGAGGGACCCCACTTGCCCAAGGAACGCCGCAAGTACTATTAACAAGGGCAACTGAGGAAAGACCAAGAATACGTTGGTTAAGAAGTTAAGACGCTCATCGATTTTTCCGCCAAAGTAGCCTGAGGACACACCAATAATCACAGCTAAACTCATCGCAATGATGCCCGCTGAGATCGCCACGGTTAGCGATTTTCTTGCGCCATGTAAGACTTGACTATACACATCACGACCGCTGCGCGTTGTCCCTAAGACGTGCTCCGAATTGGGTGCAACGTGAGGTCGTGCAACACGACGGTCCGGATCGTGGGTTGATAGAACAGGGGCAAAAATTGCGCCTGCGAGAACAATCGAAAGTAGCAATCCACCGATAATGGCTGGCGGGTTACCGTAAAAAAAAGCGTAAACTTTGCCAAAGCTCTTTTTAATGCGCTTCCAAGAGAATTTCGACTCACGAGTCATCAGTTCATCGTGTTGGGAAGGCGTTGGGTTGTTGATTAGTTTTTCCATGATGCACCTTAGTTCGAAATTCGTGGGTCAAGCCATACGTAGAGCAGGTCGGCAATAAAGTTCGCCGTTAACACTGCCGTCACCAAAATAAGCAAGATCGCTTGAATCAATGGGTAATCACGCGCCACAATGCCTTTCAACAAGATGTTGCCCAGACCTTGGTAGTTGAACACCACCTCTGTCATGATTGAACCTGCAAATGAGAAACCAATCGCCATCGCAATCGCAGTCGCAACCGGTAAGATTGCATTTCGACCCGCGTAACGATTCATCACTTTAAGACTGCTTAAACCTTTCGCCTCTGCCATTGTCACGTAGTCTTCACCCAATACGTTGATCATGGCGTTACGCATGTTAAAGACCCAAGTAGAAATACCGACAACCACCATTGAGCCCATCGGCAAGATGGCATGTTTCGCTACGCTGCTAATAAATTCCCAATTCAAACCAGGCTCTAGAGATGGGTCATAAGTGTAAGCCAATGGCAACAATTCCAACTTCAAACCAAAGAAGTAGAACAGCAACAAAGCGGTAACGATGTAAGGGAAGTTACTGATGAAAGCGAGAACAGGCGGTACTATTTGACCAAATAGCCCCTCACGACGGTACGATGCATAAGTACCAATACTGACACCAATGATCAATGCCACAATCAATGAACCAAGTGCGAGGAACATAGTCCACGGTAGTGCCATTGCAATCACTTCAGACACACTCACTGGGAACATCAAAACCGATGGTCCGAGATCCAGTGTGAAGACACTTTTCATGTATGCAATGTATTGAACAAAAATATTACCATCTACGAAGCCGTACATTTCACGTACCGCATCCATTTGTGCTGGGTCCATTCGACCTTGGGCAGCCGCAAACAGAGCATCAACTGGGTCACCCGGCATTAAACGGGGCAACATGAAGTTGAACGAGATCGCAATCAGAAAGGCAGTAAAATAAAAACCAAATCGGCGAGCTAAGAACGACATATCAAACCTTTAACTTACGAGCCACAACACGCGATTATTTTTGCAATTACGGTTGTGGCTCCGATGTTAACGAAAAGACGTACCTATGATTTAAGGTAACGGTTATTTAAGGTGTAGATTGTTTAGGATGATGACGCGCTTACCGCCGTCATACCAAACAGGTTGAATGTAAGGGTCTTTTTCACTTGGCCAACCAACGATGTTTTTCGTGCTGTATTGGAACCAAGTCGCATTTGAGAACAGTGGGATAAATGGCATGTTTTGCGCAGTAAACTCTTGCAGTTCAGAGATGATCGCTTCTTGTTTATCTGCGTCACCAATCTTGCCAAAGCTTTCAATGAGCTTGTCGATTTCTGGTGAGTGAACACCGTGACCAGCATGGAATCCTTTACCAATACGAGACGTGTGGTAGTACTCTTGGAAAGCCAAAATTGGGTTGCTTGATACCATTGACCAGTTGATAGACATCGTGAACGCACTGTCTTTCAAGTTTTTATCGTAAACCGCCCAGTCAACCGTCTTCACGTTCGCTTTGATGCCGACATCAGCAAAGTATTCTGTCACCATCTGCACGACTTGGATCCAGTCAGTCCAACCGTTTACGACTTCGATATCGAACTCAACTGTTGAGCCATCAGCATTGTCACGGAAGCCATCGCCATTGCGGTCAACGATGCCAGCTTCATCGAGTAAGTTTTTCGCTTTACTTGCATCATATTGAGTCAAGTGACCATATTTTTTGTTCACGTCTTGATCGATGTGGCTTTTGTACAGTTCTGCAATACCACCCACGTTATAGTTCACTGTTGGATAACCATAAGCCGCAATATCAACAATCGCTTCACGGTCGAGCGCCATTGAAAGTGCCTGACGTACACGTAGGTCATCAAACGGTGCTTTCTTGGTATTTACATAAAGGTGGATAGCGTCATTCGCTGGGTACCAGAAGTGGTTATTTTCTTTGTCTTGACCAACAAATGTGGACTCAACGTCAGCAATAAAGTTTGAACCCCAATCGATCTCGCCTTTAATCAAAGCAGGTTGGATTTGCGAGTTATCGTTGTAAGAACGGAAGTTCACACAATCTAGGTAAGGACGGTTCTCAAGGTAGTAATTGTCGTTACGGCACAATTCCATTTGCTGTGGCTTCACGTACTTCACCGTTGTCATTGGGCCACTACCTACTGGATTAGGGTTGGTGAATGTCGTGAAGTCTTTTACTTGAGACCAAGTGTGTTTAGGGACAATGTGGTAAGCGCCAATGCTCCATAAGAATGTTGAATCAGCCTCAGCTAAATCGAACACAACAGTCTGCTTATCGGCCGCTTTAATGCTTTGTAAATTGCCTGTTGGCCAAATTGCTTTCACGTCGAATGCCGGTGCTTTTTTTGTTAGCTCAAAACTGAATACTACGTCTTCAGCCGTTAGCGGTGCACCATCAGACCACTGCAAACCATCGCGCAATTTTAACGTGATGGTTTTTAGATCGTCAGAGTAAGTCACCGACTCCGCCAAACGGTAATGCGTTTCGCCCGTCATATTGTTGAGTACAAACAATGGCTCAAACATGATGCCATGCAACGTATCTTTGGTCGTGTACGGGTTAAAGTTTTCGACAAAACCGGTGTTGATGATTGGCACCGTAAGCGTGCCACCTTGTTTAATGGTGTCAGCTTGTGCAGTAGTAGCAAGCATCAGAGTGGCAGCAAATGTAGCGAGCAGAGTTTTCTTATGCATCACATTGTCCTTATATAATGTTGGATACTTAAGTTGGATACCTAAAGAAAGCGCTTTCTTGATGAGTCAAAAAATAAAGCGATGACATTGCGTGGTTTCATTAGAGCAAACTGAATATTCACTACTAATGGGCTCAATACCACAAACAAGAAAGCGCTTTCTTTATGGTAAGATAATCTTAGAAATAGAAAGGGTATTCAATTAATTGGCGTTAAAACAAAGCGCCGATCACAACAAAACAATACCAATAAATTCATACACTTAAAAATGACCAACTTCGCAAATTATTTTTAAACCACTATGAATCAATAACTTATAAAATCCAAGTTCACTGTGTGTTTTGTGAACTAGAACAAGTTTAACCATTTGATTATCCATCCTAAAACAAAATGTTCGTTGCTTTCTGTTTATCCGCTACCGCGTGCGCACTGACACAAAATTTCAATCAACCAAAAGAAAGCGCTTTCTTTTAAAAATTACAAATGAAATCATGGCACACAGAAACGAATGATAGGAGGCAACATGATCCAATTCTGGAATGGCAATAAATCCGCGATACGGCAAGAGTTTGAATGGCAGGCGTTACAAATCGCGCTACAAGACCATATAACAAAAGACCAATTAAACAATGACTTAACTGACTATCCAAGCGCAAAAGATGAGGGGTTGGTGTTTTCAAAAGGTGCCGATGTTTTGGTCACGGTGGCTGGCAATAAAAAGTTTACGACTGGCAGCTACACAATGATCCCACAACCACTGTGCCATGGCCTCTTAGGTTGCCGAGTCTTGATTACTCATAAAGAGCGACAAAAGGAATTTTGCCAACTCGATGAAGTTCAGCTTAAGCAATTACGTATTGGTATTCCTGCGACTTGGGCTGATGCCGATCTGTTTCGTGCGAATCAATATACAGTGATAGAACAAGGCAATTTAGAAGAACGCTTGCTTGCCGTACAAAATGGGGAATGTGATTACATGGCATTAGGAGCAAATGAAGCGTCTGCCATTGTGAAACAATATGCCCACCTCACTCCAGACTTAGCTGTAGAGCCCACGATTTTGCTCTACTACCCTTTTCCACTGGTTTTTTACTGCCAACCTGAACAGCGCGAACTCATACAGTGTCTCTCTCACGGCTTGGAAAAGAGCATTGAAAATGGTCAATTGAATCAGCTATTTGAGAAAATATACGGCGTTGATGTACAAGCAGCAAAGCTCAATCAGCGCCGAGTGTTTCAATTAACCAATCCAATCTTACCGATTGAATTGACTGGCTATCAATCTCCGCTTTTGCCTAACCAAAACGAGCTAGACGAGTGTTCAACAGAATCACGTTAATTTGGGCGAAACTTTGAAATGGTCGACTCTCGCACAATTAGATCGATAGGCGGGAGTCGAGGAGAACATTCTTCATTGGTCAGCAGACTAAAAATAGTCTGCGCGCATACCGCTCCAATCTCTTCCACAGGCTGGCGCATTGTCGTTAAAGCGGGGGTAAAGAACTTTGAGGTTGGTAAATCATCAAAGCCCACCACTGAAACATCTTCTGGCACTTTCAATCCTTTGTCATGCAACGCTTTGATTGCGCCATACGCCGTTTGATCATTGGCAGCAAACAACGCTGAAAAATGTACCTTAGACTCAATTAATTCAATGGTTCTTTGGTAACCAAGTTCACTGCTAAAATCCCCCTGCTTAACCAGGTTGTTACGCACTTTAATTCCCGCCTCTGCCAACGCTTTTTTATAACCGTCATAACGAGCAACAGAATCCGGCTGGTTAGGTGAACCTTTAATATGTGCAATATTGACATGCCCTTGTTGCAATAAGTGCAAAGTCGCCATATGACCACCCAGTGTATTGTCAATATTCACCGATTTAAGTTTGTCACCAATGTAGTTATACCCCACCGCAACCACCGGTATTTTGTTCGAGTAATCAGATAATTCTTGCTCACTAAGACTACCAGCCACAACGATCACACCATCAACGTTGCTCTTTGCTAAATACTGCAAAGCATGAAGTTGCATACTGTGTTGCCAATAACCCGCGGCAATAATCAGGGAATAGCCTTTTGGACCCAGGCAACGTTCCATATCATTAAAAATGCGGCTAGTAAAAGGACTATCTGGATTTTGCACCAACACACCAATGGTCATGGAACGTTTATTAGTTCCCTGATTCATGTGGTAGTTTGGCTTGTAATCTAACGTTTTTATCGCACTCTCAATCGCCAGTGTCTTATCTTGAGAAATAAAGGTCGTTCGATTAAGGAAGCGCGACACTGTGCTAGGCGACACCCCAGCGAGTTTCGCCACATCATAAATGGAAGAAGAGCGCTTTTTCTTTTTCATCGTTGTTCACAGTTCCAGCAGGCAAGCTAATGACAAGAATATAAATGACTAAATTTGGCCGTACAATAACGTTTCTTTAAACCTGATATTCTCAAATAACGTTAAATGGTTGGAATCAGAGCACCATCACTGATTTGATATAAGAATAAGCAAACACAACGCGGCTCTTTTTTGAAGTTAGGCTGGTTAAATAAGCCTAAGAGCCAGCACTCATCCAGTACTGGCCCTCATTGAGACGATTAAAACGTCGCGAGTGACTTTTCACTTAACGCGTCAAATAGGTGAATAGCATCTAAATCTAAGTACAGCGTCAATGAATTCACATCCACTTCTGCTGCTTGTGTTTCGACCATCAAAGGTTGACCTGCAATTTCAGTTTTAAGCAAAATGCTTGCCCCTAGCAGCTCTTTGTCTTTAATTTTTACCGGGAATGGCAACACGCGATCATGATCCACTTGCTCAGCACGCAGATGAACGTCGGTCGGACGTACGCCAAAATGCAAAGCTAGGTTCTTCGACGCATGCGCTTTAAAACGCTCTGGCAGAGGAATGCGGACATCGCCTAGTTCTACTTCCCAGTTGCCCTCTTCACCAACCAATTTTGCATCGAGCATATTCATAGACGGGTTGCCGATGAACTGAGCAACAAACTTGTTTGCAGGGCGCTGGAACACTTCTGTTGGTGTACCGACCTGAGCGACATAACCGTCTTTTAGAATCACGATGCGGTCTGCCAAGGTCATCGCTTCAATCTGGTCATGGGTAACATAAATCGTCGTGGTTTTTAGTTCGCGGTGCAGTTGTTTGATCTCTTCACGCATCACGCCTCGTAACTTAGCGTCAAGGTTAGATAGTGGCTCATCAAACAAGAACACCTTAGGAGTACGCACCATCGCACGGCCCATTGCCACACGTTGACGTTGACCACCAGACAGTTCTTTGGGTTTACGATTCAATAGTGCGTCTAACTCCAACATTTTCGCCGCTTTACGTACTTCAACGTCGATTTGATCTTTCGGCATACCTTTCAATTTAAGCGCAAAAGCGATGTTCTCATACACCGTCATATGTGGGTAAAGCGCGTAGCTTTGGAACACCATAGCTAGGTCACGATCTTTCGCGTCGATTTTGTTCATCAACTTATCGCCAACAAAAATCTCACCGGCGGTAATGCTTTCCAAACCCGCCAGCATGCGTAATGTCGTCGATTTACCACAGCCTGATGGGCCAAGGAAAACCACAAATTCGCCATCTTCAACCGTAAAATCAAAATGTTTCACAACTTCGACATCATCGTAAGATTTCTTGATGTTTTTGAATTCTACTTTAGCCATTATTTGTTCTCCTCCGCTCGCTCTAGCAGCATGTTTCGATACGCAATCGCACTCTGCTTTAAGGTGCGCTCTTGAGTTTGGTAGTCAACGTGTACGATGCCAAAGCGTTGTTTGTAGCCGTATGCCCATTCAAAGTTATCCATTAGGCTCCAGGCGAAGTAACCATTTACTTCAACGCCGGATTCGATGGCATTGTTTAATGCTTCTAAATGGGATTGGAAGTAACGTACACGCTGCTCATCATTCACTTGTCCCGCGACATGATGATCATCACCCGCAGCGCCATTTTCAGTAATGTAAAGCGGCGGTAGATTTGAGTAACGCGCTTTCAAACGCAGTAGCAAGTCTGTTAACGCTTGTGGGTAGATTTCCCAACCAATAAAGGTATGTTCTGCTTCTGGCTGTGGAATGCTTTCTAGCATGCCATTCGCATCAAATCGCACGACACAACGGGTGTAAAAGTTAATGCCAATGAAATCGAGATCGGTACGAATGATGTCGAGATCCCCTGCCAAAATCATCGGCATATTATGCGCTTGACGCTGGAGTACCGTTTCTGGATATCTACCTTTCAAGACCGGATCCATAAACCAGTGGTAACCCTCTGCATCGCTGTATTCTGCCGCTTCAGCGTCTGCCTCTGTGTAAGGGTAGGCAGGTGTCGCATTGAATACGCAGCCATGCATCGCGTTAGGTGCGTTTCTACGCATGTGTGGAATCGCTAAACCATGACCCAACATGAGATGGTGTGCAGACAAGAAGCCCTCACGCTCACCTTTGATGCCCGGCGCATGTTCACCCCAACGGTAACCTAGGTAAGCGGAACAAAACGGTTCATTCAGCGTTGCATAAGAGTCGATCTTATCACCGAAGTGAGCACTAACTACATCCGCGTATTCTGCAAACTTGTAAGCCGTTTCACGGTTAAGCCAACCACCTCTGTCTTCTAGATATTGAGGTAAGTCCCAGTGATAAAGCGTCACGAATACTTTCAACCCACGAGCATGGCATTCATCAATAATTTGCTCGTAGAATTTCAGCCCCTCTTCATTGACTTTGCCATCTTCAGGCAAGATGCGCGGCCATGCCATCGATAAACGGTACGCGTCGACACCAAGGCCTTGGATCATCTCGATGTCTTGCTGCCAAAGATGGAAGTGATCACAAGCAACATCGCCATTATCGCCGTTATCAACTGCACCCGGTTTATTACAGAACGTATCCCAGATCGATGGTGTACGTCCGCCAAGTTGTGCGCCTCCCTCGATTTGGTAAGACGACGTTGCCACACCGAAAACAAACTCTGGACGGCGCATTTTAGAATCTTGGGGTAATTGGAATTTATTCATTATATTTGTATGCCTTAAATTTCTTTTAACCTTTCACAGCGCCTGACGTCAGACCGCTAATCATCTGTTTTGAAGCAAATAAGTAAGTAATTACTAATGGTAAGATGGAGATTGTCGTACCGAGCATCACTGCCCCCCAAGGCGTATTTGGAATGCCTTGAACACTTCGTAAAGCCTGGGTAATAACGTAATTTTCTGGTGTGGTTAGCACCACAAGTGGCTGCATGAACATGTTCCAGAAGAAGACGAACTGCACGATAGCCAGTGTCGCAAGTGCCGGTTTCATCAGCGGAAGCACCACGCTCCAGTATGTACGGAACTCACCCGCACCATCGAGTTTCGCCGCTTCTAACAACTCCTTAGGGATGGAAGCCACCACGTGCTGACGCATCAAGAAAATACCAAATGGCGTGGTGGTAAACGGTAGCCAAACCGCTAAATGGTTATCGAGCAAACCTAGGAACTTCACGATCATAAAGTAAGGGATCAAGCTCAGCACCGGCGGAATCATCATCGAACCAACCAGCATACCAAACAGTACATTTTTGCCTTTGAACTTGTAGACCGCGAACGCATAGCCGCCCATGCTACAAAACAGCAATGAAATCGTGGTACCTAAAAACGCGATGTAGATTGAGTTAAACATCGCCTGCCAGAAAGGCATGATTTCTAGTAGCTTGGCGTAGTTCACAGCAAGGCTGTCACCAATCGCAAAGCTGATACCTGTGCCAAAAATTTCCGTACGGTCACGAGTTGAAAGTAACGCCGACCAAATGAACGGGAATACCGTCATGATGGCGGAAACAACCAAGATGGAGCCGAGCATCACCATTAAAATTTTGGTAAAGATCTCAATGCTGCGATCACTTGGGCGCCAACGCTGCGCCGCAGGTAAAGTGTTAGTACTCATCTTATTGCTCCCCTAGACCTTTCTTACCGAAGAAGAAGAATTGAACCGCTGTACAGCCTGCAATCAAGGTAAATAGCAGCCATGAAATCGCTGACGCAGTACCCATTTCTAGCCATTCCCAACCCACTTTGTAGAGGTACATCGAGATGGTCAAACCAGACTGTCCTGTGCCACCTGTACCGCGAGTTAGAACGAATGGTTCTTCGAACAACTGCAAGTTACCGATGATGGTCATAGTGACGGCAAAGAAAATAAATGGACGAATCATTGGTAAAGAAATGCTCCAGAATCGACGCCACGCGTTAGCGCCATCCATCCGTGCCGCTTCTAGAATGTCTTTCGGAATCGTCATTAGACCCGTAGTGTAAAGCACGATGTTAAAACCGGTGTATTTCCAGAACACCATGATCGCAATGGATGGTTTCACCATGGTCGCGTCGTCCAACCAACGGATCGGTTGGAAGTCATTCACCCAAGAGAATGCCCAACCAAACAGTGTGCTGTCTGCCAATGCCATTAAGCTTTGGTTAATGATGCCCGAGTTTGGAGAGTACATGTTAAAGAAGATCAGCGATGCCGCTACCGTCGAAGTAATAAACGGCAGGAAGTAAGCTGATGTGAGCCAGTGACGGAAACGATCACCAAGAGACACCAAAATATAGGCAACAGGCAATGCCACTAAGTGTTGTGCTACACCTGATGTAATGGCTAGCCACAACGTGTTTTTCAATGAACGCCATAGCCACGGGTCGGTCAGAGCAATATGGTAATTCTCAAAACCGACATAATCCATTGCGCCTAACCCCTCAACCGGGTTCCACTCATGGAAAGAAAGAAAAATAGAAAACAGTAACGGAAATATTCCGAATACTGAAAAGATAATCAAAAACGGCAGTAGGAATCCATATGGTGTAAGCGCTTTCAAATTTAGACGAGAAAAAATGCTCTTACGCTCTGGAGTATCCATAACCTTGCTCGCTGCATGATTCATAGTCACGACCTCTTACCTAAAGGGGAGACGATGCTCCCCTCATGCCTTAAGTATTGGCAAAAATTACAAATTGCGTGTACGACGTTTGATCATGCGCTCTGCTTCTTTCAGCGCAGTCTCAATGTCTTTACCCTCATCCAATACTTCCATCAGTGCATTTTCAAGAATGATTGAGCGTGCAACATGGTCACCTTTAGCTGGTGCTACCGGTTTGATGTTTTTCGCTACGTCAGCAAACAGCAAACGCGCTTGCTGACCACCTAAGAATTCCACCTTTTCTTCAAACATTGCGTCGTCATAAGTAGTGGTGTTCGCAGGGAACGCCGCAATGGTTTCAAAGTGCTTAAGCTGAATATCACGCTTCGTTGTCATGTATTCGATCAACTTCCACGCTTCGTCTTGGTGCTGAGATTGTGTTGGAATAGACAGGAATGAACCACCCCAGCTTCCATAAATACCATCTGGCAGGTGAGATACGCCCCAGCTACCCGCAGTTTCCGGTGCAATCCAGTTATTTAAGTGACCAAGCAGCCAGGCGCCCGATAACTGAGTCGCGAACGTCCCGTTACGGAAACCCTCATACCATTCGTTAGACCATGCCAAGATGCGGCCATCCAAACCTTTATCTCGAATCTCTTTTGCCACTTCAAACGCATGAACAAAACGCTCTGATGTCACCACTGGGTTACCATCTTTGTCAAAGTACAACCCCTCACCCTCGGGAACCGTTGTAAAGATGATTGCCTGCGCAACGTCTGCTGCCGAAGCAATAAGCTGCACGTTTTGTTTTTTCAGTGTTTCACCAGCTGCGATGTAAGAATCCCAATCCTTGATCGCTTCATTGATATCAATGCCCGCTTTTTCAAAAATGTCAGTGCGGTAGTACATTACACCAGGGCCAAGATCGACC